>NZ_FOMS01000037.1 GCF_900112685.1 Roseivivax sediminis | reverse complement strand
ATCGCCGACGCTATCGAGGCCAGCGGCAAGAGCCAACGCGAGATCGCCACCGAGATGGGCTACGAGCGCCCGAACGTGGTGTCGATGATGAAGAATGGCGACATGCGCATGCCACTCGAACGCATTCCCGCTTTCGCCGCCGCCACCGGGGTGGACGCCGAGCTCATGCTGCGGACCGCGATGCTCGAATACATGCCGGCGACCTGGGAGGTGGTGGCAGCGTCACGACGCCAGACAGGCTCGGATCGGGCCTTTCCCGTACAGGACGCACAGATCAATATCCGCGGTCCGGCCCCGACATCGAGCGCTTCAAGCAACTCTGCCAGGCGGAGCGCCGCACCTACTTCGACATGCTTGTGCAGCTCATGGACTTCCGTGACGCGACCTTGAACAGGATCATCGACGAAGCCTGACGATGAGGCGGGGCGACGCCGGTCGACCCACGCTGCGCAGATGCGCTTCAGGACGCTCAAAACTGGCCCGTGGCTGCGTCTATGCAATCTCGGACGGCCACGCGCCACCTCCGGCAGCAGCGGCGCCTACGACGCGATTCCAGCAAGCTCGCCTTGGCAGCGCCAATGCCGAGACCGTGGCGTTTCGCTGGAAGGATTACAGGAGCAAGCGCGGTGATCGGCAGAAGTTGATGCAACCGGCCACAGACGAGTTCATCCGAAGCTTCCTGATCCACGTCCTGCTTCACGGCTTCAACCGCATCCGGCACTACGGCTTCCTCGCTGGAGCCGGGTAAAAGGACACGGTCGCGCAGATCAGCGAGTTGCTTGGCACATCAAAGACCGCCGAGACGTCAGATGACGGCACCGCACCACCAGATACGCTGCGAGCGCCGTGCCCGGATTGCGGTGAGCCGATGCGTATCATCCAGATCTTCCACCGCGGGAGATACCGCAATCCCGAGCACCGCCAAGGAACCACGCCACATGACGACACAGACACGCCCCCGATGCTTACCTTGCCGACGCTGACGGGTAGACGATACGTGCCCAATTGCCCTAAACGCGACTTGCTTTGCGCCCTTACCGGCGCGACACCGACCCGCTCGCCGGCCCGGATGGCCCCGAGCTTTTCCCGAGAGTAAT
>NZ_FOMS01000036.1 GCF_900112685.1 Roseivivax sediminis | reverse complement strand
GCCTCGGTCTCGTCGATCTCCTTGCCGCTCTCGGGTTCCAGCACCACCGGCTGCACGCCGAAGAACGGCTTCATCGCCGCGCCGGGCTTGGTTGCGTGCGCGCCCGGCAGCGGGGTGATCAGGTGCCCGCCGGTTTCGGTCTGCCAGTAGGTGTCGACGATCGGGCAGCGTCCCTGTCCGACCACCTCGTTGTACCAGGTCCAGGCCTCGGGGTTGATCGGTTCGCCCACCGTGCCGAGGATTCGCAGCGAGGATAGATCGCATCCGGTTACGAAATCGTCACCCTGGCCCATGAGCGCGCGAATCGCCGTCGGCGCGGTATAGAACTGCGCCACGGAATGCTTCTCGCAGACCTGCCAGAAGCGGCTCGCATCGGGATAGGTGGGCACGCCCTCGAACATCAGCGTGGTGGCGCCGTTCGCCAGCGGCCCATAGATGATGTAGGAGTGCCCGGTGACCCACCCCACATCTGCCGTGCACCAGTAGACCTCGCCGTCATGGTAGTCGAAGGTGATCTGGTGCGTGATGGCGGCGTAAACCAGATATCCACCACTTGTGTGCACAACCCCCTTGGGCTGGCCGGTGGAGCCGCTCGTGTAGAGGATGAAAAGGGGGTCTTCGGCGTTCACCTCGACGGGCGCGCACTCGGGGGAGGCGTCCTTCATCGCGGCGGTCAGGTCGACGTCGTGCTCGGTCCAGGTGGTCTGCCCGCCGGTGCGCTTGACCACGAGGCAGCGCACGCGGTCGTCGCAGTGGATGAGCGCCTTGTCGGCGTTGGACTTCAGCGCGGTCTTCCTGCCGCCGCGCGGCGCCTCGTCGGCGGTGATGACCACCTTGGCGTCGCAGCCGTTGATGCGCTGGCCGAGCGCATCGGGCGAGAAGCCGGCGAAGACGACCGAATGGATCGCGCCGATCCGGGCGCAGGCGAGCATCGCGTAGGCCGCCTCGGGGATCATCGGCAGGTAGATGACGACGCGGTCGCCGCGCCCGACGCCGTGCTCCTTCAGCACGTTGGCCATGCGGCAGGTCTGCTCGTGGAGTTCGCGGTAGCTGATGTGCTGCGCCGCGTCGCCGGGCTCGTCGGGCTCCCAGATGATCGCGGTCTGATCGCCGCGGGTCTCCAGGTGCCGGTCGATGCAGTTGGCGGCGACGTTCAG
>NZ_FOMS01000035.1 GCF_900112685.1 Roseivivax sediminis | reverse complement strand
CACCGCGCTCGGCATACCTGTCACAGAGCCCATGGGATAAGTGCGTCTGGGGAAAGGGGAGGTCCGCACTTCACGTTCTTTGCGCAACAAAGCCCCGCCCCGGGGCGGAAAGTCGGACGGCAGCATCATGCAGATCGACCCGGAAGAGGCTGCGATCGTGCGCCGAATCTTCGAGGAATATGCCGCCGGCAAGTCGCCTCGACAGATCGCGGCCGACCTCAACGCGGCCGCCGTCCCTGCCCCGCGTGGACGCGGCGCTGGCAGCGGTCACTGGAAGACCAACACGATCTACGGACACCGCGCACGCGGCACCGGAATCCTCAACAACGAACTCTACATCGGGCGGCACGTCTGGAACCGCCAGCGCTATTCCAAGCATCCAGAGACCGGTCGCCGGGTCTCCAAGCCCAACCCACCCGAGGAATGGCGCACCACCGAGAAGCCCGACCTGCGGATCATCGACGAGGCGTTGTGGGACAAGGTCAAAGCGCGGCAGGGCCTGATCGACACCACGCGCACCCGGGCCGAGGCCGGTGGCAAGACCGGCGCCGGAGCGGCACAGAGCGCGCGGCGGCGCAAGTATCTGCTCTCGGGGCTGCTGACCTGCGGCCAGTGCGGCGGCAATCTCACCGTGGCCGGCAAGGGCGCCCGGCGGCGCTATTACTGCGCCAATGCCAAGGAGAAGGGCGAGGCCGTCTGCACCGGCATGCCCGGTCTTTCGGAGGCCGACGCCGCCGAGACGATCCTCGGCGGCCTGCGCGAGGGGCTGATGCAGGAGAGAGAATACGAGAAGTTTCGCTCGAGCTACGTTGCCAGGATGCGCGCCGAGGAGCAGGAAAGCGGGCGGGTTCTCCAGCGACACGATGCTCGGATCCGGGCGGTTGAGAAAGAACGCGCCCACCTCCTTCAGGCAGTCAAGGAAGGCCGGTTCTCGAACGTGCTGATCGAGGAGCTGGAAGTGGCTGACGGCAAGCTCAAGGAACTACGGCGGGAACGGGAGAGCCTCGTCCCTGCGCCGATCGAGCTGCCAGAGGATATTCCCGCGCTCTACCGGGACCATGTCGAGGATCTGGTGGGAACGCTCACGGACGAGGCCGTGGCGGGCCCGGCGGCTGACGAGTTGCACACGCTGGTCGAGACGGTGGTCGTGTCTTGGGACGAGGAAGCGGACCTCCACACGCTGGAGATCCGTGGCAAGCTGTTGGAACTGTTGAGCTTTGGGGACAGCAAAAAGGCCGCGACCCATTCGGGTGCGGCCTGTTCGC
>NZ_FOMS01000034.1 GCF_900112685.1 Roseivivax sediminis | reverse complement strand
TGGATAGCCATTGCGGTCCTGCCAACTTCTCAGGCCACTGAAGGCCTCAGCTTGGCGAGTTTGCGGAGGTTCTGGACGGTTGCGGCTATGTGGAACTCGTCTTTGGCGCCATTTGGTCCCCTGAGGCGAAGGCGGTCGAGGCCAAGAATGCGCTTCAGGTGAGCGAAGAGCATCTCGACTTTCTTCCGGGCGTATCCCGAAGTGACATAGGCATCGGTCTTGGCGATCTCTCGGGCTTTCTGGCGCGCGTGCTCGTACCGCGATCGGGAGATCTTTCGCGTGGCCTGGTTAGGTGTGCAGTGCGGCTTCAGCGCGCAGGCGGCGCAATCCTGTTTCCGAGCATAGTACTTCTTGCAGCCGTCCTTCCCGTATTCCGGTCGTCCCTTCGAAATATCCCGCCAGTAGGGCTTCAGCGCGTGGCCTCCGGGGCAGCGGTATTCGTCTGCCTTTTCATCGTAGGCGAAGTCGGTCGCCGGATACGCGCCGTCCTTGCGTTCGGTTTTGTCGAAGACCGGGATATGCGGTTCGATCTTCTGATCGTCGACGAGCCAGCCGAGCATCTCAGCGGTGCCGTAGGCGGTATCCGCGGCCAGCCTTTCGGGGTGCAGATCGAAGCGGGCTCTGGTTCGCGTCAGCATGTTTTGCACGGCACCGACTTCGGCCTGCCGGATCGGAACGGTGGCCTCGACGTCGACGATGATCGCGTTGTCCAGATCGACAAGGTAGTTGGTGCTATAGGCGAAGAAGGGTCTGTCCCCGTTGGCTCCGGTGAACCGTGCGGCGGGATCGGTGGGCGAGATTGCCTTCGGCTTGACAGGCGTGGCCGCACCGAAAGCCGCGTCATCGAGCGTGGCGAGGTATTCCTGTGTCGCTCGGCTGGCGTCATCTTCCGCTGACCATTCCGAGTATTCGGTCTTGGTGTAGCGGCTGGCATCCGCCTTGATCAGTGAAGCGTCCGCCCCGAAGCTCTCACCGCCCACGAGCCCCTCGGCGATGCACCGCGCCAGCACTGCCTCGAAGAGCCGCCGGAACAGATCGCTCTCTCGGAACCGGCCATGCCGGTTCTTCGAGAAGGTCGAGTGGTCGGGCACCGGGTCGGTCAAGTCGAGCCGACAGAACCAGCGATAGGCCAGGTTCAAATGAACCTCCTCGCAAAGCCGCCGTTCTGACCGGATGCCGAAGGCGTAGCCGACGATCAGCATGCGGATCATCAGCTCCGGATCGACCGAGGGGCGGCCCGTCATGCTGTAGAATGGTGCGAGATGGCGGCGCATGTCTCCGAGATCAACGAAGCGGTCGATGCCCCTGAGCAGATGCTCCGCCGGGACGTGGTCTTCTATTGCGAACTCGTAGAACAGCGCGCCCTGCGAAACCTGCCTCGGCCCCATCATCGCCAGTTCTCCCATGCTTCAGGAGAATTGAATCAGCACCAGTGACGTCGCTCAAGCGGAGTTTTTCAACACCATC
>NZ_FOMS01000033.1 GCF_900112685.1 Roseivivax sediminis | reverse complement strand
CCACCACGAGCGCGCTCTTGCGCTTCGCGGTCCATCGCTTGATCCCATCTTCCATCGTCACACTCATCGCTACCTTCCTCGTTGTAGCATGAGCACGTTGTCACTGGGTCGATACATCGGCGACAACCCCAGGGCCACCCGACTGCCTAGCGATAGACCATGTCGATACTGTCGAAGGCGCCCAGCTTGAAATCCTCGATGAAACCGAGGTGGTCTTGCTTCAGCCTGTCGGCCGTTTCCACGGTAAAGTGCAGAAGATCCTCGACGAACAGCTTGCGCGGCTCGCAGGCCGCGATGATCGAAGGCTCCACGTCGTAGTCGACCTTGCCAAGATCGTCCGAAAGCGCATGAGCCTGCGCCAGCGCCTGGCCGCAGACATGGGCATACTCGCGCCACGTCTTCTTGGACAACTCGTCGAGGTCGATGTCGTCGCGGAAAGGGGCGCGTTCCCGGCTCATGTAACTCTCGCCCCAGATCTTCACCGACCCGAAGAAAACGTCGCCGTGGGCGAGCTGCACCTGCTGGCCGTGGGCAATGCGGTCGCCCTTGTCGCCGGCGTGGAAATCGGTCGGAGGTGTAAGGCCGGAAAGCGCCGAGTTGCGCGCCTTCTTGAACTCCACGATCAGGTCGTCGGTGGCGTTCTTCGACGGGCCCTCGATCAGCACGTAGTACCGCGGAAGACCGAGCGACGAGGTTCCCTGTCCGTGGCGCACGCAGACATCCTTGACGCGCAGATCGGGCGATCTGTCGGGCACGTCGAGCTTGTTCGCCTTGGCAAGGTCGTTCACCGCCTTCTGGAAGGTTTCGATCTCCGATGAGATGGGCTGCAACTCGTCGTCGGCGCGGAACCCTTTGCCCGAGGGCTTGAGGTAATCGTCCCAGAGCCAGGTCTTGCGCTCTTCCCAGGCTTCCTCGAACAGACGCTGGATGACCCTGGGGGAGTTGTCCATACGGAAGGCATCGGCCTTCTCGGTCTCCTTGGAGGCGTATTGCTCCATCTCCTCCAGGTAGCCGTTGACGAAGGCCCGGACGATCTTGCGCCGCTGCTTGCGGCTGAGATCGCCCTCTTCCTTCGCACCGACCCAGAAGCCGACGGCGGCGCGCTTCATGTCCCAGGTGAAGGGGGCATAGATCGCCTCGTCGAAGTCGTTGACCGAGAAGATCGGCACGCCGTCGCGGTTGGGCATGACGCCGAAATTCTCCGGATGCACGTCGCCCAAGGCCAGGACGGTCGGCATGTGGGCGTCCGAGCCGACCATGTCGCGGTAGAAAAGAAGCTGGGTCCCGCGAAAGAAGCTGAACCGGGAACTCGCGAGCTTCTCGAACTTCTTGCGGGCGCCGTGGGACTGCGCCTCGATCCGGTTCTGGTGATCTTCGCGGAGGGTGGAGCGGACGTGATGGCGTCGGTCCAGCCCGGTCAGAAACCGCGGCGGCACGATCTGCGCGCCCTCGGCGATGTGCGTCGCGAGATTGCGGAACGACTCGACCCTGCCGTCCGATTTCACGACTGGCTGCATGACGGTTTCATCGCCTTTCGCCCGGGTCTGGTTTCTGGTCTTTCCAGGTGCGGATTTGGTCTTCGCGGATTTTTTGGTGTCAGCCATGCTGGGCGAACACGCCGAACACGGAGAGTGTTCCGACCGGGCGCTTATTCGGCGCTGCGAGGAAGTGAAGCGATGACCGGCGCTTTCGACACGGCCATGACCCTCGTTGCAGGTGGCTCGTGCCGTCGGCGACGAAAGTCCCGCCGACGGCTTGCGGTGGCGAGAACACCGATCCCGCTGGCGACTGTTCCGAACAGCCGCTGGTCCGTCGACTTCGTTCACGACCAGTTCGCCAATGCCCAGCGCTTCCGGGTGGCTTTGTTGGGCAAAGGCGGGGTGAGGGATTCATCTCGTGAATCCAGCGTGGTAGCTGGTCTGCATGAGCAGACCTACGCCGCCGAGCTACAAG
>NZ_FOMS01000032.1 GCF_900112685.1 Roseivivax sediminis | reverse complement strand
CGCGTCAGAGAGGGAGATCTGACTTTCACCAGAACGAAATTCTGGTCGGAGCCCGGTGATTGCCCGGTTGGGGAGTTTTTCAACACCATCGGCCCAAAGCCGACTTCCGGCAACCGTATTGAACGCTGCACGGCAGCACGTCAAAAGAGACATTCACTCGTAGCTAATTCGCGAAACTTCGACATGTGCATAGCTAATCTTCAATCCAGAAATCACTTTCTAAGAGATGAAAACATGTTGCGTAAATCTACGTTCGAAAAGCCACTTCTGGCTGCCACTGAAGGACTTGCAGGAGGCGGCGAGTTCAATGATTCGCCAGAACTAGAAGAAGATCGCCTTAAGCCACCACTGTCTTTGAATTCTTGCATCTGCTGCTCGTGCAGCTGTTGTATACTCCATTTTTCGCCTTCGAGTTCGCTACGCTTCCAGCTATCAACCGGACGTCCCAGATAACCCTCAATTTTCTCAATCTGTTCCAGCCATGTGCCAATAGCTGTCTCGCGATCCTCATGGCCTGTTATGCCAGAAGACTCCAAGCTATCGATACTTTCCGTTGCAGCCTCTTCAAACTTTTCGAGTATGCATTCTGGCAGGTCTTCTCGATACATGGGCAAGTTGTCAGCAAGTAGCCCTAGTTCTTCGATTTCCAGAACATAGTCTCTCTTCGACAGATACTTGAATAGTTGAAGCCGAAGCCACCTGCCGAATGCCTGTGCATGCTGAAGCTCACTATACTTCCCAAACATCAGGTCATCTATGAGGCTAGGCAGCTCTACTTCATTGATCCAAGCGGTGGTGGACAATCCACCTCCGCGCAAAAAACTAGTGAACTCAAACCTTTCAGATTTGAAAATTAGATCACCGAGCAAGGGAGCTAAATCTTCGAGAGGCAGCCGCCCCGCCACTGCACCAGACTTGATCTGTAACAGGATCACGCTTGCGATCTGGGTGGACTTCATCGGTTTCCCGTTAAAATATTCGGATGCTACTTTCCACAAGTCTGCTGCATTGTTGAAGGTCGTTACTGAGCGTGCAAGTCGATCCAGAATATTTGGGTTATTCACTCTACGCGACAGAAAGTCCTGCACCGAAGGGTTTATGAAATTCACAGTCCCGCCCTGTAGCACAATAAACGATGACTTGATTTCCCGAAGTGTTTCTTCGAAGCGGCTCTCTGGAACGGTCCCGTCTCTCTCGATAGAAAAGGCCGATAGCGAGCTTTCAAATAAATCGCGTAATTCTTCTACCTTTATGCCCTTCTCAATTCCACCGCTCCCAAAGAAGGTCTCACGTCTCGACAAAAACATACAGTACAACATCACACGCGCCGCGCCACTGATATGATGCTGGAAAGGCTTTTCCCATACTTTTTCTGGATTATCGAGCGCTTGTATAAACGCGCGAGGGTATTCTTCAGGGTCAGAATCCCTAAATCGGACGTGGTCAGTCATCCAATGCACGATACGCGGCATATAGTGCGGATGATCAACGATACGAGAGACAGTATCTCCCCCTAACAGCGCCGCAATAGCGCTTTCTTCAAGACCTGAATGATACAAATGGTTGTACAAAATTCGGGCTTTGATCTCTCTCGTATAAACGTCGAGGTCAAGGATCATCTCTGTGAGTTCGACTTGATCATCATCCAGGGCCTCAGAAACGGTTCGTGCCGTTTCTAGAATGTACTTACGCGTTGTTAAGATGAACCGCTTTGTGGTCCGCCCAGAGACGAGCCGCATAAAACCAGCGATTTTTGCGTCATCTTTCGCCAATGACCTCGCATCGAGTTTGATCTTGCCGAGGAAATCGTCAAAAACAAAGACCTGCTTTTTTTCAGGATGGAACGCTTCATAGCCTTTCTCAATGCTACTTATCGCAACAAGTTCCCAACCCTCTTCGCTGTATTCCGCCGCCAAAACCTGCGATAGCGTGGTCTTGCCTACACCGGGCGGACCGGAAACTATCAAGCAATGCTGTTTCTTCAAGATTTTTGCAGCTTTCGGCAGACTTGGATTAGCAACAAACACCTTAAGTACGCGCTCCATGCCTTCTTTAGTTGCTTCGGTGAAAACCGCTATGTCGTTTGTGAGTAGCCTCTGAAGCACTGCCGCGCTTGAAAGCCAAAGCTTGATGTTACTCTTCTCGACCTCACTATGCTTTCTTATGAGAGCATTTAGCTCGGTCCTGCCGAGAATGTTCGACACTGTAACTGAAGGGTGGCCTAAATGACATTGAAGCGCGAATTTTCTATCTGGAGTCAACTTTTGAGACGTCAGGAAATAGTAGGTATTGGGATTAAGCCTATGAACTTTAGGGGATTCTCTTTTTGCCGAGGTCTCCAAGTCAGCCCATGTGCTATTTCTGTAATGTTTGGCCTGAAGAATTACATTCCCCGTTGCACTGCTATGTCGCGCATCAATGCCGCCATCCGCACCTTCTGAGAACGTTTCAAATCGCACTCCAAGTTCTGCACTCATAAGGTCAGCGACTAGAGCTTCAAATTCAATGGGTGAAAGATTCCCAAAATCATACTGCTCAGCCATAAAGACCTCTCTGTGCTCTTCTGTCGCGACCGAAGTTGGTAGATTTCAGCCTTCAATTGCAAGCACATATACCCGCTGAACTACGAATTTCCACTAGATTGCACTATTTGACTGTGATGGCGTGAACTGAGCGTCAGGATATGCATCTGCAGCGAAGGTCGGCTCTCCGCCGATTGTGTTGAAAAACTCGGGCGGCTCCAACACAGCACGAAATTCCAGAACGCCTGTTCTA
>NZ_FOMS01000031.1 GCF_900112685.1 Roseivivax sediminis | reverse complement strand
ACACCGCGCTCGGCATACCTGTCACAGAGCCCATGGGATAAGTGCGTCTGGGGAAAGGGGAGGTCCGCACTTCACGTTCTTTGCGCAACAAAGCCATGAGCAGGTTGTCACTGGGTCGATACACCGTTGCCATACACCCGTCGCAGGTCGACGTACGGACGGCCCTTCCCTGTCCCGACGGTTCCTCAGGTTCGGCCGGCGCCATTCGGCGCTGGCCGCAAGAGGTTATCCGATCACTGGATCGCTCAGGCGAAAACGAACCGCGCTTACGGGTGGAGGCCAGGGATCGACACGCGCCGGTGGGTTGGGCCCTCGCCGGGTAGACGTGTGGCGCTCCTGACCCACCGGCCGCGTTACTTAACGAGCAGGATCGGAACCTTGCAGGTGCGGATCATCTCCATGCTCGTGGATCCGACGAATAGCGAACGCAGCCGGGAATGACCGGAGGCGCCCATGACAAGGTGATCGAACCCCTCCTCCTCGACGAGCTTGCCCAGCGCTTCTTCGGGCTGGCCGGGAAGAATGCCGGTGTCCGCGTCGAGCCCCGCGGCCGACAGCATGGCCTTCGCGTCCGCCAGCCCCTTCTTCGCGGCCTCCGTGTCCGAGCCGACCGTAACGATCCTGATACCGAGGCCCGCATAGATCGCTGAGCGCGCCACGTAGTCGACCGCGCGCATGGCGCTTGCGCTGCCGTCGTAGGCGATGAGCACGTTTTCGACCGGCCGAAACGCTCGGGACGCGATGAAGAGCGGCTTCGACGACACGCGGACGACGCGTTCGAGGTTCGATCCGAGATGCCCCTTGGCAAAGTCGGCGGCCTCCCCGCGTTTGCCGATCAGGATCATCTGGGCGTCGCCCTCCCTTTCGGAGATCGCCTCGATCAGGTCTCCGTGCCGCAGGTGTTCGCGCGAACGAACTCCCGCGCCGTCCAGCAGCGCCTTGGCGTCCTCGAGGATGGCCCGGCCGCGCGTCAGCGCCAGTTTCGCGCGCTGCTCGTCGAGATTGGACAGCTCCTCCAGCAGGGCGCTGCGCGCCCCGAGGGAGATCGCGCCGGACAGGTCGGATCCCGCCCCGCCCTCGCGCCGGCCGAGGACGTGCATCAACTCGACCGCGTAATCGGCGCGCGTGGCCATCCAGGCTGCGTGGTCGCAGACGCTCTTGGAATAGGTGGAGCCGTCCACCAGCGCGATGATCTTGTTGGTCATGACGTCTCCTCCCTCAATGCGATACCAGCTTGTCCATCGCGCCGGGCTTGTCATGTACCGCAAGCCGGTCGACGATGGTTTCGGACGCCTCGTTCATTCCGACGATCTCGACCTCGGAGCCGTCCCTGCGGAACTTGAGCACGGCCATGTCGAGCGCGGCAACCGAAGAGATGTCCCAGATATGCGCCCGGCTCACGTCGATCACGACGCGGTCCGCGGCTTCCCGGAAGTCGAAAGCCGCCATGAAGTCCTCCGCCGAGGCGAAGAAGAGCTGCCCCTCGACGCGGTAGGTGCGCACGCGCCCGTCGTCCGACATGGAAGAGGTGACCCGGAAAAGCTGTGCGATCTTGCCGGCGAAGAACAGGCCCGACAGCAGCACGCCGACCAGCACGCCGATGGCGAGGTTGTGGGTGTAGACCACGACCGCCACGGTGGCGAGCATCACGATGGACGAGGACCGCGGATGCGTCTTGAGCTGCTTGATAGAGGACCAGGAGAAGGTGCCGATCGAGACCATGATCATGATCGCTACGAGCGCGGCCATCGGGATCTGCGCCACGAGATCGCCGAGCGCCACCACCATGATCAGCAGGAAGACCCCCGCCACGAAGCACGACAGACGCCCGCGTCCACCCGACTTGATGTTGATGATCGACTGGCCGATCATCGCGCAGCCGGCCATGCCGCCGATGAAGCCGGTGGCCGTGTTGGCAAGGCCCTGGCCGATGCATTCCTGGTTCCGGTCCGACTTGGTGTCGGTCAGATCGTCGACGATATTCTCGGTCATCAAGCTCTCGAGCAGGCCGACGACGGCGACGGCGGCGGCATAGGGCAGGATGATCGTCAGCGTCTCGAGATTGAGCGGGATGTCCGGGATCAGGAAGACCGGCAGCGTGTCGGGCAGCGCGCCCATGTCGCCCACCGTCCGCACGTCCCAGCCCATCACCAGCACCAGCACGGAGAGCACGATGATCGTCACCAGCGGCGACGGCACGGCCTTTGTCACGTAGGGAAAGAGGTAGATGATCCCCAGGCCCGCGGCGACCAGCGGATATGTCAGCAGGGGCACCCCGACCAGTTCGGGGATCTGCGCCATGAAGATCAGGATGGCGAGCGCGTTGACGAAGCCGGTCATCACCGAGCGTGAGACGAAGCGCATCAGGTGCCCGAGGCGCGCGAAGCCGGCGGCGATCTGCAACAGACCGGCGAGCACGGTGGTCGCCAGCAGGTATTGCAGGCCGTGCTCGGCCACGAGCGTCACCATGAGCACGGCGGTCGCCGCGGTCGCGGCCGAGATCATGCCGGGCCGGCCGCCGGCGATGGCGGTGACGACGGCGATCGAGAAGGAGGCATAGAGACCCACTTTGGGGTCCACGCCGGCGATGATCGAGAATGCGATCGCTTCGGGGATGAGGGCGAGCGCGACGACGAGGCCCGACAGCAGGTCGCCGCGCACGTTACCGAGCCATTGGCGCCGGTAGGCGTTGAGGTTCATTTTCGAAAAGTCCCGTTCCAGGCCGGCTTTGCGGCGGCGCCGCGCCGGTCATCAATTCAGACAGTCTTGGTTGACCCGGCGGATCGGCGGCCGGGAGAGCCACCCGGGGAGTTGCACCCCAAGTCCAGATGATCTGCCTGCCCCGTAGCCACCGAGGGCAAAAAGCACAAGACCGGTCGCCGCATTACGGCGGCGAGTGTGTGGAAGAGATCAGACTTCCGCGAAACACGCTCAATATCCGTGCGATATCTGGCCGCCGACCCGGCACCCCCCTCCCATCCGGCAGGCAACCCGCGCTCCGGCCCACGTAGACCGCCCGCCGCACCGCCGCAGGGCGCGACTCATCCCGGCCTTCCCGGTCGCCCCTTTTCCTGGGGGGCGATCGACAATCGGCTCGCGCGACTCTCCACCCCGGCCGGCCGGCTCACATCGCCGCCGAGACATTTGCGCGACATGCGCCGTCGGCGCCGATTATGCGGCTCGTCCTCGCGGACGATACGCTACGGCGGCAAGCAGGTGGACTAATCGAAACGAATTCAGACCGAGCCAGATCGTTGCACGCGCTGCCTGTGCTCGCGGTCAGGACATGCGCCGGCAGTGAACCATGAGCGCGTCCGCGAAGACGGACATCGCCGGGGACGCGTCGCGCGACGGGTAGTAGAGGAAGAATCCCGGCACCGGCGCAAGATGATCGGCCAGAACCTTCATCAGCCTGCCGGCCTGCACATCATCGCGCACCATGTGATGCCAGAGGTAAGCCAGGCCCAGTCCCCGAACCGCCGCCAGCCGCAAGAGAGCGCCATCGTTGAAGACGAGACCGGTGGCTTCTGTGTGGTCGATCTTGCCGGAGGGCGGTGTCCGCATAGCGTGTTGGTGCGCCTTCATTTTGCCGGAAACGGCCAATATTGCACCTCCAAGCCTACTGGAGGACCCCCATGCACAAGA
>NZ_FOMS01000030.1 GCF_900112685.1 Roseivivax sediminis | reverse complement strand
TCGGCCCATTCGGGTGACGGTCGCTTGTGCGACGCCGCCACTTTGGCGGCTGAATAGTCGGGAGAGAGCCGCGCGGGGCGCGCGGCTCGCATAAGATCAGGAGACAGGGCGGGGGATCGACGGGCTACGCCCGCTCACCCCCGCCCTGCCATCTTCTTATCAGTTGGTCCGCCCAACAGTCCTGCCCCGGAAAGTCAAAAGACAAGCGCCGCCTGCGGCGTCGTCTCCGCCGGGGGCCGTGTCCTCGGCTTCGCCTGCGGGCCGCACCAACCCCCGTCTCCGATCCTTTGACTTTCCGGGCCAGGACCGTGGGTCGGGCTTCGCCCTCTCCCACTCTGTTCCGCCGAAAACATGCGTTTTCGGTCGGATCAGGTGGCCGAGGCGCAGCCCATCGGCGGAACGAGGGCACCTAGACCCCGCCGCCTCACCACGAAGGAGGCCACAAATGGCTTTTGAAGTTATCGTTATGACGGACGACGAAGGCATGTCGAAGATCCAGCCCGAGTGCATTGAGGCGTGGGCCGAGGATATGGGCGTTGCCGTCACGGGCGTTTCGTCCAACCCGCGCACCCGGCCGGAGTTGCAGGGCCATCCCGTCCTATCCGGTTTCGCCGGTCCCTGTTGGGGCGGCACGACCGACGACGGAGAGCCAATCCTGCGCTACGAAGATGCGGCAAGCTATGCCGCCCTCAGCCAGTAAGGGGGCGGATCATGGCGCAGTATAAGTGCATCATCTGCGGTGCGGTCGAGACGCTGGACCACACGGTTCCCGATTCTTGCTCGGCCTGCGGTAGCCCCGTTTTGGACCTGACGCGGGCACAGGCTATAGCGGCGAAGAACGACGCTTTCCGGCGCAGCCTGTTCACGGGCCAGACGCAAGGCGTCCCGACCGGCCACGTGTTTATGACGCGCGGGATTGCCGCCGAGAGCGCGGCCTTCCGTTGCTACGCGCTCCGGGCTGTGGCGCTGCAAACCACCTTCACCGAGGACGACGACCCTCACGCCGAACACGACTTCGGCGCCGTCACCATCGAGGGGCAAACTGTGTGGTGGAAGATCGACCTCTACGACCAAAGCCTGACCTACGGCACCGACGACCCACTGGACGACATCAAGACCAGCCGTGTCCTGACCCTGCTTTTCCCTAGCGAATACTGAGATCGGCAGCGGGGTTTCTCCCTGCCCCGCGCCGAGGCTGGCCTGTCGAGCAGGCCCAACGGGAGGGACGGCCAACGTCCCCCCATCATCCGCAGATCGGAAAGGAGGTGAGATCCATTAGCGATGACACGATCAAGCGCCGCATTGCCGAGGCTTGGGCGCTTGTCAGGAAGGGCGATCACTTTGGCATAGGCCGCCGCTTCCTGAGCCAGCACGGGGCCATCTAAGGCCCTCGCCTCAGCCCCAAGGGGCTGAGGCAGCAATAACCAGAAACGACGATCGCCACAAGGAATGCTCCAATGACCAAGCAAACCGCCATCACCGCCGACGAAACCCGTTTCCACCTCGACACCCTCCGGCTGTCGGACATGAACCCCCGGCAACACGTACCAGAGGACGAGATTGCCGAACTGGCTGAAAGCATCCGAACGGCGGGCCTTATTCAGAACATGGCCGGGATCGAGGACGGCCAGGGCGGCGTCGAAATCGTCGCCGGGGGCCGGAGGCTCCGTGCCCTGCAATATCTCGCGCAGCACTACCCCGAGAGCGGCGTGAAGAACCCGGACCTGACGCACCCCACGGTGAAGATCGCCCCCGACCAGACGACCGCGCAGGCGTGGGCGGTTGCCGAGAACGCCGCCCGGCGCAACCTGCATCCCGCCGATGAAATCCGCGCCTATGGCAAGATGGAGCAGGGCGGGGCCACGCCCGCCGTGATCGCCCGCGCCTTCGCGGTGACGGAAAAGCACGTCTACCGGAGGCTCGCGCTGGCAGGCTTGCCCGACGCCGTGATCGACGCCCTCGCCGCGAATGAGATCAGCCTTGGCATGGCCGCTTGCTTCACGATCAGTACCGACGAGGCCCGCACCCTCGAAGTGCTGGACGAGTGCAGGGGCCGGAACCTCAGCGATTACCGGATAAAGCAGGCACTCAAGCCCGAGAGCATCCGCGATACCGACCGCCGCGTGATTTTCGTGGGGCTGGACGCCTACAAAGCCGAGGGAGGCCGGATCAGCGGCGACCTATTTGCGGACGAAACGCTTCTGGATGATCCCGCCATTCTGGACGCGGTTTTCACCGCGAAGCTGGAGGAGGCCGCGCAGGAGCGCACCGCTGATGGCTGGAAGTGGGCCGAGGCAACCGCCGACCCCTATATTGGCTATTTCCAGATCGAGGACGCCAAGATGGCCCGCCTCTACCGAGAAGAAGGGGTTCTGACGCCCGAGCAGGTGGAACGTTACGATGAACTGATGGAACTCTCCGACCGCGATGCGACGGACGAGGCCGCAGACGCCGAACTCTTGGAGCTTCACGGCATCCTCGAAGGCACGTTCACCGACGAGCAGAAGGCACATTCCGGCGTGATCGTTTACGTCGATCAACGCGGCGAACTTCGCACTACTGAGGGGCTTGTGCGCAAGGAGGACAAGGCAGCGGCTATTGAAGCCGGGTTGATCCAGCCGTCTCACCATACGACCGGCGACGACGCACCGAAATCGCCCATTTCCGCCAAGCTGGCCGACGATCTTGCCCGCGTGGCAACCGGCGCGCGGCAACACGCCATGCTCCGCGATCCCGAACTGATCCTGTCCCTGCTCGCCTATCAGATGACCGGCAAGATGGGGTATCGCCGCGCCCTTGGACTCCGCGAAGATGAAGTGCCGAACTTTCCGACCACCGAAGCCGAGGGCTACACGCTCGACAAGCGGCTGACGACGCCCGCTGACCGGCCCTCCGATCCGTTCAATTCGGACCTCGCCAAAGGCTTCCGGGCCTTCCGCAAGCGGGGGCAGGATCACGTCATGGCGGAACTGACCCGTCACCTTGCTGCCCTCATCAGTGTGGGCGACGAGAAGCTGGGCGCGCTGGTCGATAAGGAGGCCGGGACCGACATTCGCGAAGTCTGGACCCCGACCGCCGCCAACTTTTTCAGCCGCGTGGGTGGCCCCTACCTCAACGACCTGTGGCGCGATCTTCTGGACCTCTCCGAAGATCATCCGACCGCCACGAGCTTCGCGAAGTTGAAGAAAGGGGAGAAGGCCGCCCGGCTCGAAAAGCTCCTTGCCGATGCCGAGACGCGCGAGGCGTTCGGCGTGACCGAGGCGCAGGCCGAGCGCATCGCCAAGTGGCTGCCCGAGGGAATGGCCTGAGATCGACAGGCAGGGCGCGCGAGCGCCCTGCCCCATCCGAAGGAGGATCAACCCGATGCCTGATTTTCGCGCCCACCGTCACCCTGTTCTGGCCGTGCGCTGCCCCGACTGCGGCAAGGCGCCCGGCCTCTGGTGCATCCGACGCAGCGGTCCCCGAGCTAACGAACTCCACCTGTCCCGCCGAGCAGAGGCCGACAGCGTTTTCGCCGAGCAGCATGGCCCCGAGGCGAGCATCGAGCGTGACGGGGACGGCTGGACCATCAACCCCCACGGTCGCGCCGGAATCCGACCGCAGGCCGAGGACGCCTGACCGTAGGCCCCCGACAGTTTCCGTTCCTTTGTGGTGAAGGATCAACCTGGCCCCGCTACCGCGGGGCCTTTTTCTACGCCTGATAACTATAGTTGACACGTCGGCACGTTGGGCACTATAGTTATCACATGGTCGAACTGCTCCGAACACCCGTCTTCGATGAATGGCTCTCTGGTCTCAAAGATGGCCAGGCCGTTGCTCGCATCGCTGTTCGTCTGGACAGACTGGCGGCTGGCAATCCCGGTAAGGTGAAACCTGTCGGGAACGGCGTCTCCGAGCTCAAGATCGACTACGGCCCCGGCTATCGCGTCTACTTCATGCAACGCGGCAGTATCGTGATTTTGCTGCTCTGTGGCGGCGACAAAAGCAGCCAGCGCCGGGATATAAAGACGGCGAAGGCTTTGGCTGAAAAATGGAAGGATCAGCTATGACTTCTGAAACACTGACCCGCTACGACTCCGCCGACTACCTGACAGATGAAACCCGCATCGCAGAATATCTCGAAGCTTCTATGGAAGAAGGCGGCGATGATCCTGCTTTCATCGCTCACGCTCTCGGCGTTGTCGCTCGGGCGAACAATATGAGCCAGCTTGCGCGTGATACCGGGATTAGCCGTGAAGGTCTCAACAAGGCCCTTTCCGGTGAAGGCAACCCCACGCTGGGGACTATCTTGAAGGTTTCCAAGGCACTCGGCCTGCGCCTGTCGTTTCGCGCAGCTTGAATCTGATCGGGCGCTGCCAGGGCCGCGCCCTGCCCGTGCCCGATCCCGCGCTGTCCGCGCGGGAGCCGCTGCCTTTCTAAGCTGCGACAGCCCCACCGGACTCGCTGTACCAGGACGAACCGTCGATCGCGGTGTGTGGCTGTTAACCTCTGCCCTGCCGAGGGTAGGCCGGAGAGCCGCTGGACTGACGCCGGCGAATACGACGAAAAGCTGGCCCAGGCGGCGCCTTCACGCTGGCCGAAGCCGCTTGGGAAGTCGCTCTGACGAGCTGGCCGCACTCGGAAATCACGATCCAGCAGGGCGCCCGCATCATGCGGAAGGGTCGAGGCCGCGACCGCGCAAGCTGACCGTCTGCACTTGTTCCCACGCCTCGCGGATCGTCCCGCGCTTCCATCTAAAGGCCGGTGTTCTTTCCGTCGCGGATGGCGTTTTTTGGCGCTGCGTTCGTAGGTCAGGGCACGCCGTGGGTGTCCTTGCGGCCGTGCGTTCGCTCGAGGACACGCCCGGCCGGGACCGCGCCCTAGTCGTCCCTTCGGTCCTCCCCGAGCCTGCCCGCCCCGTTCTCCCTGCGGCCCAGGTGCGCCGGCGCGCGTCTCGTCCCGAGCCGCCCGCCGTCGCGGCCGCGATGGTCGCCCGGGCCGGTCCGTCTCGGCCCATTCGGGTGACGGTCGCTTGTGCGACGCCGCCACTTTGGCGGCTGAATAGTCGGGAGAGAGCCGCGCGGGGCGCGCGGCTCGCATAAG
>NZ_FOMS01000029.1 GCF_900112685.1 Roseivivax sediminis | reverse complement strand
CGCACTGCACACCTAACCAGGCCACGCGAAAGATCTCCCGATCGCGGTACGAGCACGCGCGCCAGAAAGCCCGAGAGATCGCCAAGACCGATGCCTATGTCACTTCGGGATACGCCCGGAAGAAAGTCGAGATGCTCTTCGCTCACCTGAAGCGCATTCTTGGCCTCGACCGCCTTCGCCTCAGGGGACCAAATGGCGCCAAAGACGAGTTCCACATAGCCGCAACCGTCCAGAACCTCCGCAAACTCGCCAAGCTGAGGCCTTCAGTGGCCTGAGAAGTTGGCAGGACCGCAATGGCTATCCAGTCCACGGGAAAACTGAGGCGAGTTTTTCAACAACATCTCCGCACTGCGGACACTGTTGCGCAGCGCGGCGAACGGCTGGAGCGATTTCCACTGCGTTTCGGAAGACCGCGGCAGAATCGTGAAGGTGGCGCTCGAAGGCAACCAGGCGGATGCGCGACGTCGCAGACGACAAGGCGATCCACGCTAACGAAGCCTTAGCCCATCAAGCTCTACGAGTTCCGCCCTCCGCGGGCGTCAGCGAAGCCTCCACCCGCGCGAGACTTCCAGGCCGATAGGGAACCCTCTCGTACAGGTTCTGTGCAGGCTCGCGATAGCGCGCGACGGTGGAATGCGCCGCCCGTTGAGGCTCTTCCGGACCATCGCGATCCTCGAGCTTGAGGCGCGTGAGCTTGTCCATGACGCTGAAGCCGGGCTCCGAAACATTCCGAAGCGACACGCGGTGATCGCACTCTGTTTCGAAGGCGTTCAATGCATGAACGTCGAACTCCAGGCCTTGGGTGGCCGCCCCTTCGGCGATCCAGAGCAGAGCCGCATTGGAGAGTCCGACGACGTCGCCGCCTCCACCGACCGAGCCATGATCGCCCGGAAACCACTCCTGGCGATACGGCACATCGTCCCCTTCGCTGGGGGCCTCCGCGTTCAGCTTCGCCACGTTGCCCCAGAGGGCTGGCGGAAACGTCACCCGACGCTCATCGAGCGCGACAGCGTGACGCGCGGCGGCTACGCTCCTCGACAGGGAGGTGTCGTGGAAGTCGAACTTCTTGTTAAAGACCTTGGCCAGGGCTGACAGATGCTGAGGGACCCCCAGCGCGCCGACCGTGTCCCAGACGCCAACATAGGTGATCCGCAGCTGCTGGAAGTCGGTCCTCCCGCGTTCGCGGCGCCAATCGGCCTCCTTCTCGCTGGTCACGACACTTGGGGCGTATTTCGCACGAAACTCGAAACTCGCCTCGCTATCAGGCTTGGTATCCTCGTCGCGGGAGCGGTAGCGGGTGAGCGCCTCTGGGATCGCGCCGACATGATCCACGTCGAAGATCGACGAGGCCCTGATCAACCCGGCGAGAGAGCGCGCCGTATACGCGCCCCGGGAGAAACCGAAGAGGTAGATCTCGTCGCCAGGCTCATAGGCAAAGACCAGTGCCCTGTAGGCATCCTGCACGTTCTCGGTCAGCCCCGCGCCGAATGCTCCCCCGAACCATTGGTCGACCTTCTTGCTGACCCGGCCGAGGCCAGCCCCCGTTCCCACGCCGCGGTGGTAGAAGACCACCTGCTTGTGACCGTCGCTGCTTGTCCGCTGAGCCGCCTGCGCCAGCTTGACGACATTTGTCGGATTGGGCGCATCGGAGCGGTTCCAGGTCCCGTCACAAAAGATCGCAATACGTTTCATCGTTGCACCTCCCAATGGCCGAACCCGAATGACAAACACGTTCGGCTTGATTGGCAAAGCGGATCCGGGTCTTCTCGGTTTATAGCCAGTGAGGACATTTCCAATGCCCGCAATTAACCCCGATACCGTTGCCGTCGTAACCGTATTAGCGTTCCTGATCGGCTTTCCGCTATTCCTCGTTCTTTACATCAAAGCCCGCCGTCGCGCGACCAAGCTCGCAAAGACGCTAGAGGAGGAGAAGCAACGCGGTGCGAAGGAACTTGAAAAGGTCACGCACGAAGAGACCCAGAAGCGGCAAGAGCTGGAAGCACGCTACGCGCCGATCATCGACAAGGAGGCGGAAGTCGCACGCCTGGATGCGCAGGCACGAGCGCACCAAGGCAATATTGACGAGCTTCGCGCGTCCTACGCGGCGAAACATGAGACCCTGAAACGCCTTGAGCACCAGGTTGCCGTCTACGATGACCGGCTGGCCTTTGCCGAGCTCGGCGTCTACGAGCCCCATTTCGACTTCGGTGACAGCGAAGCCTTCAAGGCAAAGATCAAGGAAGTCCGCGACAAGCAGAAGGCCATGGTCTCGGCAAAGCATGCCACACTCTGCCCGACGGACTGGGTCGTGGAAGGCAGCCGCTCCAAGGGCCAGACCATGATTGTCAATAAGCACCCAATCGGGACCCCCTATCGGCGCCGAAGAGGGACCCCTCTGTTCCACGGGTAGCTGGCCCGAGGCGGCGTAGCTCCCAGGCGGCGCAGCCGGATCGGGCCAGCGGGGGCTGGGCGCTCAGGCTCGGGTCTTGAAGCGCCAGCTCTCGTTGCCGGTTTCGACTATGTCGCAGTGGTGGGTGAGCCGGTCGAGCAGCGCGGTCGTCATCTTGGCGTCGCCGAAGACGCTCGGCCATTCGCCGAAGTCGAGGTTCGTGGTCACGAGGATCGACGTGCGCTCGTAGAGACGGCTGATCAGGTGGAAGAGCAGCTGGCCGCCGGTCTGGGCGAAGGGGAGATAGCCGAGTTCATCCAGAACCAGGAAGTCGAGTCGACAGAGCAGATCGGCGGTGCGGCCCTGGCGGTCGGCGCGGGCCTCGGCATCGAGCTTGTTCACGAGATCCACGACGTTGAAGAAGCGGCCACGCTTGCCGCTTCGGATGCAGGCGCGGGCGATGCCGACGGCGAGGTGCGACTTGCCCGTCCCGGTGCCGCCGATCAGCACGACGTTGCGCTGCTGTTCGAGGAAGTCTCCGCCGACCAGGTCGCGGACCAGCGTCTCGTTGACCGGTGTGTCCTCGAAGTCGAACTCGTCGATCTCCTTGGCCAGCGGCAGCTTCGCGATGGTCAGCTGGTATTTGATCGAGCGCGCCTGCTTCTCGCTGATCTCCGCATGCAGCAGATCGCCGACGATCTGCTGGGGCTCGTGCTGCCGCTTCACGGCGGTGGCAATGATCTCGTCATAAGCCGCCTTCATCCCGTAGAGCTTGAGCTGGCCCATCGCGTCCAGCACCTGCGATCTTTCCATGGTCCGGTCTCCTGAGGCTGTCGTAGCGTCTGCAATCGGCGACCGGCTCGCAGCTCAGACGCAGCGCGTCCGGTGTCACGATGGTCAGCGGCGGCGCCGGTTCGCGGCGCCGGGCGAGGATGTTGAGAACCACCGCGGCGGAATGCACGCCCTCGCTCAACGCCTCGGCGCAGGCCGCCTCGACGGCGTCCAGCCCGTCGGTAAGAACAGCACCGAGGATGTCGACCATCTGCCGGTCGCCGTTCGGCACACGGCCGAGCTTGCGCTGCACGCGCCGCAGCGCCGCCGGCAATTCCCATTCCTTGAACGGCGCCCCATTCCGGAGCGCGCCGGGCTTGCGGGCAAGCACCGGGATGTAATGCAGCGGGTCATAGATGTTTCTGCCGCGACCGAACGTGCGGGCATGTTCGCCGACGATCTCCCCGTCCTGCCAGAACTCCACGCGCTCGGCGTAGGCACGTATCTCGACCGGCCGCCCGACAGCGCTGGCACTCACCGAGTAGCGGTTGTTGTCGAACCGGACGAGGCAGGTCTTCGACACTGACGCCGGCACGGCGTGGAAGCCGTCGAACGGGCCCGTGTAGGGCACAAGGCTCGGCCGCTCCTCCACGAAGACCTCCCAGGTGGTGCGCTCGCGCTGTTCGGGATGAGGATGCACCTTCGCCCAAGCGACACAGCGGTCTTCGAGCCAGGCGTTGAGCTCGGCATAGCTCCTGAACCGCGGCCGCGGCACGAAGAACCGCCGGCGAACCACGCCGACCTGGTTCTCGACCTGTCCCTTCTCCCAGCCCGAGGCAGGCGTACAGGCGACCGGATCGACGAGGTAGTGCCCGCACATCTGCTGGAAGCGGCGATTGTAGGCGCGGTCCCGGCCGATGAAGATCGTGTCCACCGCCGTCTTCATGTTGTCGTAGATGCCCCGGGCGCAGGCGCCGCCGAAGAAGGCAAACGCCTTGTCATGGGCATCGAGGACCATCTCCTGGGTCTCGCGCGGATAGGCGCGCACGAACAGCATCCGGCTGTGGCAGAGCCGGACATGCGCGACCTTCACCGTCGTGGTCACGCCGTCGATCAGGACGACCTCGTGGCTCCAATCGAACTGGTAAGCCTCGCCGGGATCGAAGCTCAGCGGCACGTAGGCCGCGGCCGAGGCTTCGCGCTCCGTTTTGGCCCAGGATGAGGCATAGCGCCGGACCGCATCGTAGCCGCCCTCGTAACCGAGCGCCTGGAGTTCTTCGAAGATCCGGATGCGGGTCAGTCGGTCGCGCTTCGGCTTGCGGGCATTCTCCGCCAGCATCCGGTCAAGCTCGTCTCGCCAGGGCCCGATCTTCGGCTGGGGCTGGACGCTGCGCTCATAGGTGAACTCGGTCGCGCCGGATCGGATGACCTTCCGAACCGTCTTCCGCGACACCCGCAGCTCGCGGCAGATCTGCTTGATCGCCTTCTTGTCCTGAAAATACGCCCGACGGATCTTCGCGATCGTTTCCACCACCAGCATCCCGAACACGGCTCCCGACTGTTCTCGGGAGCACGTTGGACCACCGCATCAGGGGGTCCCGTTTGGAAGCCGATCACCCCGCTACGGGGTTACTTTTCCACGCCGCTTCACATTCATGCGAGCGCGCACGTTCTGCATCGCCGCTGGGCGATCGCTGCCAAGTCGGAAGTCCGTCCAGAGCGTGCAGCAGAGGAAACGGTGATCGCCGACCACTATCTCCGATTTTTGTGCGAAGTTCGCTCCTGCGACTTGTGCCATGTCAGCCAGTCGATCATCGCCGTCGAGAACGTGATGATAGTAGTCGTGATTACCGGGCACAACATAAACGCGGTCGAGCGGCAGGTATCGCCCCATATGGCGCAGCATGAGCGGCCACCGGACCTTCGGCTTGTTTGCGAGATCGCCAGCGATGATCAGAGCGTCGAGGCGATCCCAGGTCGCCGGCGCGACCGCCGCCAGCGGGTCGTGTCTCGCGTCAAGCCAGAGATCGAGATGAAGATCGGCGATGACAAGGACAGGCAGATTGAACTCCCTCGCTAGCTTCCAAGCGCCGCCCATAGAAGGACGAGGCAGCTTCTGGTCAAGCACATCATCGGAGGGCTAGCAGCTTCCTTAAGGCGACGGGCAGGACTTTCCGCGGTCGCGCGACATGCTAACGACTGCGTAGACCCCCGCTCCGGTTGGTCTTGGGGTGCTTTCTCCCAGTACAAACCCGCTTGATGAGAGGTCTCGCAGACATGAGGACATCAATGACTGATACAGCCAAAACCGAAGTTCAGAGCCGGGAACTCAGCGCGGAAGATCGGGAGCGGATTGCAAACGCGCTGCATGGCCTCGTGACCCTTCTTGGCCGGGCCTACGCGCGTGAAATGGCGCGTGGCTGCGATTACGGTCACGACGCGGCGCCCCAACAGGGCAGCCAAGGCTGCTGAGGCGTAGCGCCTTCGGATGGCAGCATTCAGAGCGTAGCATTGACCATTTGCCCCATCCTGAACGAGGTGACCCGATCATGCGCGGCAAGGACGAGATCAACAGGTTACTGCGGGAGGGGTTCGCCGAAGGCCGGGCCGCGGAGGATCTGGCCGCGGCCCGGCGGGACGCCGGCCGGCCCGAGGACCGGATCCAAGCCGGGCTCGCGCAATGGCACCGGATCGAGGGACTGCCGCCCGTCCCGCGCCCGCGCCGGACCCTGTCTCCGCGCGATGCGCTGGTGCATGGGCTCGGCTTCGCCGCGCTCGCCATCCTGTCATGGCACGTCACCCGGATCGGGATTCTCGCCGTCGAGGAGCTGACCCCCGGCGCTGGCGACACCCATAACTGGGGCGGCTCCGCGCGCTGGCCCGTCTCCATGATCGTGGTGTTCCTGCCGATCTTCGTCCTGATCACCTGCGCCAGCCGGCCGAGGACCGCTCCCTCGTCTGCCGCTGACTTGCCGCGATCTCTGGCCGAGATTACCCTCCTAGGGGTACGCTCGCGACCGCGGTGAAGGCCTTCCTCGCCGGAGACCTGACGCTGCGCTTCGCACTCAAGCACACATCCCGACCAACGCTCCCGGAGGGCTTTCTAGTTGTGGCACCGAACGCATCGACCAAAGATGGACCGCACTGGCGGTAAGCTGGACGCGCAACTTGATGAACCTTCCCCGTTGCGACAGGCTGAGCTGATCAGGGGCATGAGTTTATCTGTCTCGCCCTTCGTTCGCGATCACCTATCGCGCAACGTCAGAGGAATCGGCAGAATGATTGTCTACGCCCCATTTCGGACGTTCTAACCCTTCTCGTGAACAACCAAAAGCGGTTGATCTACTATCAGCCCAAGCACATGTATCCGCCGACTGTCGAAACGCGGGTTCGAGATGGCGCGCGAAAGAAGCGGAGGTGTGGGCGATTACTCTATGACCGATATAGATTAACTGCTATATCATTCGACCAGAACGGCTTTCCTACCGACGAGATGATGTCGCGGTCATCCAACCATCTGACAAGTTCGCTGTTTTCATTCGTCCTCTCGAGCGTGGGGCGTGCATATCCGGTTTGGATTTTCGAATATGGGTAAGGAAGCTGCCCTAAGGCCTCACGAACATCGTTCTTATCGAGCGTTTCGTGGAGGAGATTGAGTAGTTGGACCTGTGTACCTACTGGCTCAGCGTTCACGATGACCGCCTTGGCAATATCTGGCGTAAGTGAAGGTAGTGCGCTATTTGTTCGCAAGAGGATAGGCCCGACAACGCCGGCACGCTCAGGAAGATTGGGAAGCGCGCTCAAGTCCATCAAAGCGATTACCGCCCGCTTTTCCTCGTCCGAGATATTGGTGGAAAGCAATCTCTCGCGGAATTCATCGTCAATCGAATACGAACTGGGGTCGCTAAGATAGGAGGCGATGTTCTGAGCGACAAACGCCGTTTGAAGATCAACGTCGTCGTCAAGCGTGGCCAGATTCCCTACATTGAACATGACGCGTCGCTCCTCGATGAGTATTCGACGCTTGCCGGCGCTTATGGCATCGGGAAACTTTTTGAATTCCTTTGGAAGGGCCTGGATATAACCACGATAGACGATATCCGCGAGACCCTCTGCATCGATGATGAACTGACGAAGAGGGAGTGCTTCTTTGGATTCTGGAATCGGGGTTTCCAGAAGAGCGGCACGGACCTTGTCATCGCTAAGGAAGGCGATGAGAGCGTCGCCCTCGAAATTTTCAGACTGAATGAAGGCAAGACAGTTGGACCAAGTAGGAGCGATCTGTATCCCACGGAGCACTATGGCATGATAGCGTGCCGGCACTTCTTCCGGCGATGTCAGCATAGCGTGTTGGCAGGCCGCGGCGTATCGAGGAATGCCTTGAAGATGGAAAGGTAATCGCGGTCGCCATTCTCACGGGCAGCGTGCCACCGGCCATAGGCCCTGAGGTTGCGCGAAGCCGGGCCGCAGAATGGGCGGATGAAGTCCCGGTAGCGGCTGATCAGGGCGTTCACGGTGTTGATGTGATGGGTCTTCGGCATACGGCGAGACCGCTTCCCGCCGTTCAGCGCGAAGTGCGTGATGCGGGTGGTCTTTGCGATCGCCTCGTAGGTGGCGTGGCCATCGGTGCAGAGCACAGCGTCCGCCGCCATCGTTGGG
>NZ_FOMS01000028.1 GCF_900112685.1 Roseivivax sediminis | reverse complement strand
CTTGTGCATGGGGGTCCTCCAGTAGGCTTGGAGGTGCAATATTGGCCGTTTCCGGCAAAATGAAGGCGCACCAACACGCTATGCGGACACCGCCTGATTCGTAACTTTTTTCACTAATGACCTCTATTCTGTCATTCCTCGATGTTTCAAACTCAGAACTCTTTTTTCCGCTGCCTTCAAATTCCTTTAAGGCGTTCTTCAAGAACGAGCTTTTCCGATCTATTTGGTAGGATTGACGAATCAACCCGCTGGTCCGCCCTAGTTTGTAATGTTTTACTTGATCTTTGGTAATTCTAAACAATAGGTAGTCTTGCGCGCGTTTCGAGGCGACGGGGTCGACAAATGTATATGTCGCTGACAGTAAACCTTCGTAAACCGTTCTCGCGAGTGGCAAAGCAGTTGGGAGCCTCAGGGACAATTCCCTAACCAGCGGCGCTATCACTGAGACGGTTGCGGCGCAGGAAAGCGCAAGTTTAGAAGAAACACAGTATGGTCTCTGCTTCTCCGAGGATAAATGCTGTGCCAGCAACACTTGCTTCGTTGCGACGCGTATAAGAACCTTTGCAACCGCGTCGATTAAGTCAGCATAGTTATTGGATCTTTCATTAGTGTGACTATCGAACGTGATCGGGCTCAAACATCCAACTCCTCCACAAACCGCGCGTTCTCCTGGATGTACTGGAAGCGCAATTCCGGCTTCTTGCCCATCAGGCGCTCCACGAGGTCGCTCGTCTCGCCCGCGACGTCCTCGTCGATGGTCACGCGGATCAGCGTGCGGGTGGCCGGGTCCATCGTCGTCTCCTTGAGGTCCTTGGCGTCCATCTCGCCGAGGCCCTTGAAGCGCTGGGTCTCGACCTTGCCCTTGCCGCCGAGGCCCTTCGCCAGCCATTCCTCCTTTTCCGCGTCGGAGGCGACGTACATGCGCTTGGCCCCCTGCGTGATGCGGTAGAGCGGCGGGCAGGCGAGGTAGAGGTGGCCGTTGTCGATCAGCGGGCGCATCTGGGAATAGAAGAACGTCATCAGGAGCGAGGCGATGTGCGCGCCGTCGACGTCGGCGTCGCACATGATGATGATCTTGTCGTAGCGCAGGTCGTCGAGGTTGAACTTCGTGCCGAGCCCGACGCCGATCGCCTCGCAGAGGTCGCGGATCTCCGCGTTCTGGCCGAGCTTGGAGGACGCGGCGCCGAGCACGTTGAGGATCTTGCCCCGGAGCGGCAGGAGCGCCTGGAACTCGCGGAAGCGCGCGCCCTTGGCCGAGCCGCCGGCGCTGTCGCCCTCGACGATGAAGATCTCCGTGCCGTCGCGCTGTTTTTGCGTGCAGTCAGTCAGCTTGCCGGGAAGGCGCAGTTTCTTGGTGGCGGACTTGCGCTGCGTCTCCTTCTCCTGCCGGCGGCGGAGGCGTTCCTCAGCGCGCAGGACGAGGAAATCGAGGATGGCGCCGGCGGACTTGGTGTCCGAGGCGAGCCAGTTGTCGAAATGGTCGCGCACCGCGCCCTCGACCAGCTTCGCGGCCTCCGCGGTGGCGAGGCGGTCCTTGGTCTGGCCGACGAATTCGGGCTCCCGGATGAAGCAGGACACCAGCGCGCAGCCGCCTGTGATCAGGTCATCGCGGGTAATCTGCGCGGCCTTCTTGTTGTTCACGAGCTCGCCATAGGCGCGGATGCCCTTGAGGATCGCGGCCCAGAAGCCGGCCTCGTGGGTGCCGCCCTCGGGGGTGGGGACGGTGTTGCAGTAGGATTGCAGGAAGCCGTCGCGCGCCGGCGTCCAGTTGATCGCCCATTCGACCTTGCCCGGCGCGTTGAACTTCTCGCGGAAGTCGACGCGCCCGGCGAAGGGCTGCGCGGCGTAGGTGGTGGCGCCGCCGAGCACCTCGGTCAGGTAGTCCGAGAGACCGCCGGGGAAGTGGAACGTCGCCTCCTTCGGGGTCTCGCCGTCGTCGATGGCGGATTTCCAGCGGATCTCCACCCCCGAGAAAAGGTAGGCCTTGGAGCGCACCATCTTGAACAGGCGCGCGGGGCGGAAACGGTGGGTGCCGAAGATCTCCTCGTCGGCGTGGAAGGTGATGGTGGTACCGCGGCGGTTGGGCGCCTGGCCGACCTTCTCCACCGGGCCGAGCGGCTTGCCGCGGGAGAAGCGCTGCTCCACCAGCTCTCGGTTGCGGGCGACCTGGACGACGAGGCTGTCCGAGAGCGCGTTGACCACCGAGGCGCCCACGCCGTGCAGGCCCCCCGACGTCTCGTAGGCCTTGCCGGAGAACTTGCCGCCGGCGTGGAGCGTGCAGAGGATCACCTCGAGCGCCGACTTGCCGGGGAACTTGGGGTGCGGATCGGTGGGGATGCCGCGGCCGTTGTCGCTGATCGAGACGGAATGGTCGCCGTTCAGCGTCACCTCGATCCGGTTGGCGTGGCCGGCGACGGCCTCGTCCATGGAGTTGTCGAGGATCTCCGCCACCATGTGGTGCAGCGCGCGTTCGTCGGTGCCGCCGATATACATGCCGGGGCGCTTGCGGACGGGTTCGAGCCCTTCCAGCACCTCGATGGAGGACGCATCGTAATCGCCGGGCTCGGCGCCCGAGAGGAGGTCTTCGGCCATGCGCTGCTCTTTTTCTGTCTCGTTGGGTCGGGGGAGTATGGCAGAGCGGCCGGCGTGCGAAAAGGGCGGGCGGGGGCTTGCGGGTTCGGAAATTGCGGTTAGCGTGCAGGTTCGGAGGGATCATCGGGAGGAGACGATGCCGGCTTCGCTTTATACCTACGTGCCGCCGCGGGACACGCGGCTGCCGGTGCCCGGGGCGCCGGCGGGGGTCGCCTGGCAGATGCACAACCCGCGCCGCGGTGGCTGTGTGCGGAGCGGCTGCGGTGGTTTCGAGGAACGTGCCGGCAGCCCGATCTGCGGCGGTTGCGGGCATCACAATCGCGAGCACGATTCCTTCTGAGGGTCGGGATTGCGAGGAGGGGCGGAGCGAGGGGCCAGCCCCTCGCGCTCCCCGGGACATTTTCGGGCAGATGAAGCGGGGGCGGTGCGCCGGCCCGCGGTGGGACGCTGGGGCGGATGACGCGGCTGTCTGACAACGCGCGGGGCGCGGTCCTGATGATGGGGTCGATGGCGGCATTCACCGCCAACGACGCGCTGGTGAAGCGTGCCGGAGAGGCGCTGCCGCTGATGCAGATCTTGGTGATGCGCGGCGTGGTGGCGAGCCTGGCGCTGGCGGCCCTCGCCTGGGCGCTGGGGGCGTTCCGGGTGCGGCCGTCGCCGCGCGACATCGGCCTCGTGGGCTTCCGCAGCCTGATGGAGGTGGGCGCGGCGTTCTTGTTCCTGACCGCGCTGATGAACATGCCGCTCGCGAACGTCACCGCGCTTCTGCAGACGCTGCCGCTGACGGTGACGCTGGCCGGGGCGCTCCTGCTGGGCGAGCCGGTGGGCTGGAAGCGGTGGAGCGCGATCGCGGTGGGCTTCGCGGGGATGCTTCTGATCGTGCGCCCCGGGACGAGCGGGTTCGACGCCTGGTCGGTCTACGCGCTGGTGGCGGTGCTGTTCGTGACCGCGCGCGACCTCGTGGTGCGGCGGATGTCGCCGGGGGTGCCGTCGATCCTGGTGACGCTGTCGGCGTCGGTGGCGGTGACGGTCTTTGCCGCGCTTGCGTCGGTGGGGCAGGGCTGGGCCCAGGTGACTGCGCGCGAGGGGGCACTGGTGCTGGGCGCGGCTGTGCTGGTCAGCGGCGCCTACCTTCTGAGCGTGCTGGTGATGCGGGTGGGCGAGGTCTCCGCCGTGGCGCCGTTCCGCTACACGGGGCTCGTCTGGGCGCTGCTGCTGGGCTGGGTCGTCTTCGGCGACTGGCCGGAGAGCGTGACGCTGGCCGGGGTCGCGCTGATCGCGGCGTCGGGGGTGTTCACGCTGCGACGTGAGCGGCGGCTGCGGCGCCGTCAGCCGGAGAAGATCCGGCGCACGTGATCGGCATCGATCGCGAAGAGGTCGCGGAATCGGGCCTCGCCGGTGGCGTCGAGGCGGGGCAGGGCGACCGGCTTCACATGCGCCTTCTGGCGCGAATCGTTGTGGTCGTTGTGGCCGCGCACGTACATCGCCCGGCCGGAGAAGGTGAGCGTCGGCATGAAGCGCGGCAGCTTCTGGTGGCCGAAATTCATGATCGACTGGCGCACGCCGCCCTGCACCGCCACCGCCTGCGCGACGCCCCAGTAGGGGTGGTGAACCTCCTCTGCCGCGAGGCCGTGCGCGCCCGGTCGGGCGACATAGCCATCGTGCCAGTCGAAGGCGACGAGCCGGTGGCGGGCGAGGAGCGGGGCCACATCCGCGGCGGCCTGCCGCAGCGTTTCCACGAAATCCACCGCCACGGCGTCGTCGTCGTCATGGCGGAACTGCAGGCAGGGGGCCGCGACATAGTCGCGGGCGTCGTTCAGGGCTTCCTGGCACACGGCGCGGTGCGGGCCAGGCGGGCGGGCGACGATGCGCGCCTGCGGCATGCCTTTCACCAGCGCCTCCAGCCGGACGCGGGCGGCATCGGGCATGGCGTCGCCGACAAGGATCACGAAAGTGAAGTCGGGGTCGGTCTGGGCCATGAGGCCCGGCAGGCAGATCGCCTCGAAATGGCGGAATCTTTCCTCCAGCCGTTCAGGGGCGTAGAGATAGGCGATACGGTCCTCGACGCTGGCGTGTTCCACCTGGAAGCCGCCCTCGGCGGGGTAGGAGAACCGGCAGAAACCGATGATCTGCATCGCGGATTGTCCCCTCGCTCCGGGCCCGGCGTGGCCCGCCGCGGCACAGTGGCAGGCGGTCCGGCGCCGGGCAAGGGCGGCCGCGCGGGCGCTGTTGACAAGCTGCGCGACTCTCCATATACGCCCCCCATCCTGACGGGGGAGGTGTCTTTCCCGTCGCCACAACAGCAGTTTCGCAGCGGTCACGATCCGGGCCTCGCGCCCCGATCCTCTGAATGCCCCCGCGTCGTTCCCGAAAGAAAAGGGTCCGATGCGGTTTTTTGCGTCGTCCGCAAGCCGGAGGGCGCTGGGGCAGGATCAGACGGGCCGGCCTGCGTCAAGGGCGGCCCACGGGGGGCTGCGCCAGACGATCAACCGGCCCGCCGCGGACGCGCGGTCAGGCTTTTGCACAATCCGCGACGGGCGAGCGCGCCCTGCGCACACATATGTGAGAATAACGGGGAAAAGACCGGAATGCCCACGATTCAACAGCTGATCCGCAAGCCGCGTCAGCCGAAACCGAAGCGCTCGAAGGCGATCCATCTCGAGCAATGCCCGCAGAAGCGGGGTGTCTGCACGCGCGTCTACACCACCACGCCGAAGAAGCCGAACTCGGCCATGCGGAAGGTGGCCAAGGTGCGTCTGACGAACGGCTACGAGGTGATCAGCTACATTCCGGGCGAGAGCCACAACCTGCAGGAGCACTCCGTGGTCCTGATCCGCGGTGGCCGCGTCAAGGACCTTCCGGGCGTGCGCTATCACATCCTGCGCGGCGTGCTCGACACGCAAGGCGTCAAGAACCGTCGCCAGCGCCGCTCCAAGTACGGCGCCAAGCGTCCGAAGTAAGAGGATAGACAGATGTCCCGTCGCCACTCCGCAGAGAAGCGCGAAATCCTGCCCGACGCCAAGTTCGGCGATCGCGTGCTGACGAAGTTCATGAACAACCTGATGATCGACGGCAAGAAGTCGGTCGCCGAGGGGATCGTGTACAACGCGCTCGACCGCGTCGAGAGCAAGGTGAAGCGCGCGCCGGTGGAGATCTTCCACGAGGCGCTCGACAACATCAAGCCGTCGGTCGAGGTCCGCTCGCGCCGCGTCGGCGGTGCGACCTACCAGGTGCCCGTCGAGGTTCGCCCGGAGCGCCGTGAGGCGTTGGCCATCCGCTGGCTGATCGACGCAAGCCGCAAGCGCAACGAGAACACGATGGAAGAGCGCCTCGCGGGCGAGCTTCTGGACGCGGTGAACTCCCGCGGCTCCGCCGTGAAGAAGCGCGAGGACACCCACAAGATGGCCGACGCCAACAAGGCGTTCAGCCACTACCGCTGGTGATACGGCGCCGGGGCGGCGGGCGATCCGCCCCGCAATGCCGCGCTGCCAGACCAGATAGTCGGCGACGCCTGACCCAACGCAAAGCCACCTGAGGACCGACCCTATGGCCCGCGAATATTCACTCGACCGCTACCGCAACTTCGGGATCATGGCGCATATCGATGCAGGCAAGACCACCTGCACCGAGCGCGTGCTGTTCTACACCGGCAAGTCGCACAAGATCGGCGAAGTCCATGACGGCGCCGCGACGATGGACTGGATGGAGCAGGAGCAGGAGCGCGGGATCACCATCACGTCGGCTGCGACCACGACCTTCTGGTTCCGCACCGAGGACGGCGAGAACCCGACCGGCATCTACGGCGACACGCCGCAGGAAGCCAAGTTCCGCTTCAACATCATCGACACCCCCGGCCACGTCGACTTCACCATCGAGGTGGAGCGTTCGCTGGCCGTGCTCGACGGCGCGATCTGCGTGCTGGACGCCAATGCCGGCGTCGAGCCCCAGACCGAGACCGTGTGGCGCCAGGCCGACCGCTACCACGTGCCGCGCATCGTGTTCGTCAACAAGATGGACAAGATCGGCGCGGATTTCTGGAACTGCGTCAAGATGATCAAGGACCGCACGGGCGCGACGCCGGTGCCGATCCAGATGCCCATCGGGGCCGAGGACAAGCTCGAGGGCATCGTCGACCTCGTGACCATGAAGGAATGGGTCTGGAAGGGTGAGGATCTCGGCGCGAGCTGGGTCATCCAGGACATCCGCGACGATCTCAAGGACCGCGCCGAAGAGATGCGCGCGGAGTTGATCGAGAACGCCGTGGAGCAGGACGACGAGGCCATGGAGGCCTACCTCGAAGGCGTCGAGCCCGACCTGCCGAAACTGCGCGAGCTGATCCGGAAGGGTACTCTGTCGCTGTCCTTCGTGCCGGTGCTCGCGGGATCGGCGTTCAAGAACAAGGGCGTGCAGCCGCTTCTTAACGCGGTGATCGACTACCTGCCGGGCCCGCTCGACGTGCCGCCCTACATGGGCTTTTCGCCCGACGACGAGACCGAGACCCGCAACATCGAGCGCAAGCCCGGTGACGAACAGCCGTTCTCGGGCCTCGCGTTCAAGATCATGAACGACCCGTTCGTCGGTTCGCTGACCTTCACCCGGATCTATTCGGGCCTTCTGGAGAAGGGCGGCACTGTCCTGAACTCCACCAAGGGCAAGAAGGAGCGCATCGGCCGCATGATGATGATGCACTCGAACTCCCGCGAGGAGATCGACTGGGCCGGCTCCGGCGACATCATCGCGCTGGCGGGTCTGAAGGACACGACCACGGGCGACACGCTCTGCGATCCTCAGAAACAGGTTGTCCTGGAAACGATGACCTTCCCGGACCCGGTGATCGAGATCGCCGTGGAACCCAAGACGAAGGCGGACCAGGAGAAGATGTCGGCGGGCCTGCAGCGCCTCGCCGCCGAGGACCCGTCCTTCCGCGTCGAGACCGACCTCGAGTCGGGCCAGACGATCATGAAGGGCATGGGCGAACTTCATCTCGACATCCTCGTCGACCGGCTGAAGCGTGAATTCAAGGTGGAGGCGAACATCGGTGCGCCTCAGGTGGCCTACCGCGAGACCATCTCGCAGCAGATCACCCACACCTACACGCACAAGAAGCAGTCGGGCGGCTCCGGCCAGTTCGCCGAGGTCCAGCTCGAGATCACCCCGACCGAACCGGGCGAGGGCTACTCCTTCGAGAGCCGCATCGTCGGCGGCTCGGTGCCGAAGGAGTACATCCCCGGAGTCGAGAAGGGCATCAAGTCGGTGATGGATTCCGGCCCGCTCGCCGGCTTCCCGGTGATCGACTTCAAGGTCGCGCTGGTGGACGGCAAGTACCACGACGTCGACTCGTCGGTCCTGGCGTTCGAGATCGCCTCCCGCATGTGCATGCGGGAAGGCCTTCGCAAGGCCGGCGCGCAGCTGCTGGAGCCGATGATGAAGGTCGAGGTCGTCTCGCCCGAGGAATATACCGGCTCCGTGATCGGGGATCTTACCTCGCGGCGCGGCCAGGTGACCGGGCAGGATCCGCGCGGCAACGCCGTGGCGATCCACGCCATGGTGCCGCTCGCCAACATGTTCGGCTACATCAACAACCTGCGTTCGATGTCCTCGGGCCGCGCGCAGTTCACGATGCAGTTCGACCATTACAACGCCGTGCCGCAGAACATCTCGGACGAGATCCAGAAGCAGTACGCGTGAACCGGGCGGCGGGCTGAAGCCCGCCCTACCCATGACCCGTAGGCCGGGCTTCAGCCCGGCACCCGTGACAAACAAGGAGCCACCGCCATGGCAAAGGAAAAGTTCGAACGCGGCAAGCCGCACTGCAACATCGGCACCATCGGTCACGTCGACCACGGCAAGACCACGCTGACCGCGGCGATCACCAAGTATTTCGGTGACTTCCGCGCCTACGACCAGATCGACGGCGCGCCCGAAGAGAAGGCCCGCGGGATCACCATCTCGACCGCGCATGTGGAATACGAGACCGAGAACCGCCACTACGCGCACGTGGACTGCCCCGGCCACGCCGACTACGTGAAGAACATGATCACCGGCGCGGCGCAGATGGACGGCGCGATCCTGGTGGTGAACGCGGCCGACGGCCCGATGCCGCAGACGCGCGAGCACATCCTGCTCGGGCGCCAGGTGGGCATCCCGGCGATGGTGGTGTTCCTCAACAAGGTGGACCAGGTCGACGATCCGGAGCTGCTGGAACTCGTGGAGATGGAAGTGCGCGAGCTTCTGTCCGAATACGACTTCCCGGGCGACGACATCCCGATCATCGCGGGCTCGGCTCTCGCGGCGATGGAGGG
>NZ_FOMS01000027.1:7500-12166 GCF_900112685.1 Roseivivax sediminis | reverse complement strand
ACGAGCGTGGGGACGCTGGCGATCCGCCGCTTCCTGCGCCCCGTGTGCTACCAGAACATGCCGGATGCGCTCCTGCCCGAGGACCTGCGCTGAGACGAAGGGAAGGGAGGGGCGCTGCCCCTCTGCGGCCCCCGAAGGGGGGCCGCATTCACCCCGGGATATTTCCGGGCAGATGAAGATGCGGCCGGAGCGCGGGGCGGCGACGCGCGCTTTTCGGCCCTGCACAAGACATTGACGGGGAGGGACGGGCCGGTCGGGACACCGGGGGCGGCGTCTTTCTCCAGGCGACCACTCAGGAGAACGATACCATGATTGCCCCTTCGGACCTGCGCGAGATCATCCGCCACGGCCTTCTGTCCTTTCCCGTGACGCCTTTTGACGCGGAGGACCGGTTCGCCGCGGCGCCGTTCAAGGCGCATCTCGACTGGCTGTCGAATTACGACGTGGCCGGGCTGATCGTCGCGGGGGGCACGGGCGAGATGTTCTCGCTCACCCCGGCGGAGATCGTGGACGTCGTGCGCGCTGCGCGCGAGGTGTCGGGCGACGCGCCGGTGATCGCCGGCTGCGGCTACGGCACGCGCATGGCCTGCGATCTCGCGCGCGAGATCGAGGAAGCGGGCGGCGACGGCATCCTGCTTTTGCCGCACTACCTGACCGGCGCGCCGCAGGAGGGCGTGGCGAACCGCATTCGCGCGGTCTGCAAGGCGACCAACATGGGAGTCATCGTCTACAATCGCGGCCAGGCGCGGGTGAGCGCGGCGACGCTCGAGCAGCTGGCGGACGAGTGCCCGAACCTCATCGGCTTCAAGGACGGCACCGGCGACATCGACACGGTGCGGCGCGTGACCGTGCGGCTGGGCGACCGGCTGTCCTATATCGGCGGGATGCCGACGCACGAGCTCTTTGCGCAGGCCTATCGCGGGGCGGGGATGCCGACCTATTCCTCGGCCGTGTTCAACTTTGTGCCCGAGACCGCGTTGAAGTTCCACGCCGCGTTCAGCGCGGGCGACGACGCAACCTGCGAGGCGCTCCTGCGCGACTTCTACTACCCGTTCGCCGAGATCCGCGACCGCTGCGAGGGCTATGCCGTCTCGGCGATCAAGGCGGGCGTGCGGCTGCGCGGCTTCGATGCTGGGCCGGTGCGCGCGCCGCTGACGGACCTTGATGAAGAAGAGCATGAGATGATGCGCCGTCTGATCGACGGGCAGGGCTGATGCGGATCGGCCCGGTCGCCATTCTCGAGCCCGCGAGCGAGAAGATGCGCGCGCGGGTGGCGGAGCTGTGTCCCGATTTCGACCTGGCGTTCCCGAAAAGCGGCGATCCGGCGGACTTTGCCGAGGTGGTCGCGGAGGCGCGCTATGTCGTCACCCGGGGCCTGCGATTTCCCGAGGCGGTGCTTGCCGAGGCGCCGAAGCTGGAGCTGATCCACCAATGGGGCACCGGGGTCGACGGGATCCCGGTTGCGGCGGCGACCGCACGCGGCATCACCGTGGCGCGCAGCCCCGGCGTCAATGCGCCGACCGTGGCCGAGAGCACGCTGGCGCTGATGCTCGCGACGCTGCGGCGGCTGCCGCAGGTGCACGGCGCGCTGCGCGGCGGGCAATGGGAGCAGCCCGATCTGTGGCGCGAGGCGCGGGATCTGGGCGGCTGCACGGTCGGCCTTGTCGGCATGGGCGCGATCGGGGCGGAGGTCGCCAAGCGGCTCGCCGGCTTCGGCTGCGAGGTGATCTACACGCGCGCTTCCGGTCCGCTGGTGGGATCGCCGCTGCGCTTCGCCCGGCTTGAGGATCTGCTGGCCGAGGCCGACGTGGTCAGCCTTCACCTGCCGCTGGCACCCGCGACACGCGGGATGATCGACGCCGGCGCTTTCGACCGGATGGCGCCGGGCGCCGTGCTGATCAACACCTCGCGCGGCGGGCTCGTGGACGAGGCCGCGCTGATCGCCGCGCTGGAGCGCGGGCAGCTTTCGGCGGCCGGGCTCGACGTTTTCGCCGAGGAGCCGGTGGCGCCGGACAATCCGCTTCTGGCGATGGATGAGGTGGTGACGCTGCCGCATGTCGCCGGGCGCACGCTGGACAATTTCGACCGCATGGTGTCGCACTGGGCGGGACATATCCGCGCCCATGCCGAGGGGCGGGCCATCGACCCGGCCTGCCTCGTCTCGGCCTGAGAGCACCGCCCCAAGGGAGGATCACGCGATGGACGGATCGCAACTGAAGCAGAGAACCGGCGGGCAGGTGCTTGTCGACCAGCTCCGCGTACACGGTGCCGACTGCGCGTTTTGCGTGCCGGGGGAGAGCTATCTCGAGGTACTCGACGCGCTGCACGACGCGGGCGACCACTTCACGCTTTATAATGCGCGGCACGAGGCCGGCGCGGCGGACATGGCGGAGGCCTACGGCAAGCTGACCGGCACCCCCGGCATCTGCATGGTCACGCGCGGGCCCGGCGCCTGCCAGGCGGCGGTGGGCGTACATATCGCGTTCCAGGATTCGACGCCGATGATCCTGCTCGTGGGGCAGGTGGGGCGCGGCACGATGGACCGCGAGAGTTTCCAGGAGATCGACTACCGCCAGATGTTCGGCTCGGTCGCGAAATGGGCGGCGCAGATCGACGACGCGGCGCGGGTGCCGGAATACATGGCGCGCGCCTTCCGCGTGGCGACCTCGGGCCGGCCGGGGCCCGTGGTGCTGGCGCTGCCCGAGGACATGCTGACCGATGTCGTGTCGGTGCCCGACGCGCAGCCCTACGCGCCGACGCAGGCGGTTTTGTCCGAGGCGCAGGCTGATGCGGTGCTGGAGGCGCTGAAGGGCGCCGAGCGGCCGATGATCCTCGCCGGCGGGCCGGGCTGGACCAATGCGGGCGCGGCGGCGTTGCAGAGGTTCGCGGAGGCGAGCGACATTCCCGTCGCCACCTCCTTCCGGCGGCAGGACGTGATCGACAACCGCTCGGGCGTCTACGTGGGCGATTTCGGCACCGGCGTCGCGCCGAGCCTCGTGAAGCGCCTGGCCGAGGCCGACACGCTTCTGGTGATCGGCGCGCGGCTGGGGGAGATCACCACCAAGACCTACGCGACCATGTCCGTGCCGACGCCGGCGCAGAAACTGATCCACATCCATTGCGACGCGGACGAGATCGGCCGCGTCTACAGCCCCGCTCTGGGGATCGCGGCCGATGCAGGGCAGGCGGCCGAGGTGCTGGCCGGGCGCCACGCGACAACGCGGGCCGATGCCGGCTGGCGCCAGACCTTGCGCGACGAGTACCTCGCCGACAGCGAACCGCCGCCGCACGACTTCCCGCTCGACATGGGGCAGGCGATGGCGGACGTCCGCGACATCCTGCCCGCCGATTGCGTGGTCACGCTCGACGCCGGCAACCACACCGGCTGGGCGCAGCGCTTCCTGCGATACGGCCGGCCGGGGCGGCAAATCGGGTCGACCTGCGGATCGATGGGCTACGCGGTGCCCGCGGCGGTCGCGGCTTCGCTGCAGGATCCGGCCAGGCAGGCCATCGCCTTCGTCGGCGACGGCGGCTTCATGATGAGCGGGGCGGAGATCGCCACCGCCGTCCAGCATGGCGGCCGGCCGATCGTGCTTCTGTTCAACAACCGCACCTACGGCACGATCCGCATGCACCAGGAGCGCGAGCATCCCGGCCGGGTCGTCGGCACCGACATCGTGAATCCCGATTTCGGCGCGCTCGCCAAGGGCTACGGCGCCGCCTACGCGCAGGTGACCGAGACGGCGGCCTTCCGCCCCGCGCTCGAAGCTGCCTTCGCCCATGACGGGCCGACGGTGATCGAGCTGGTGACCGATCCCGACCGGATCTCCACCCGCACGACCGTCACCAAGCTGCGCGGGGAGGGCTGAGCGATGGAGAGCCGCCGTCTGGGCCGCGACGGGCCCGAGCTCTCCGCCATCGGGCTCGGCGCCATGAACATCTCCGGCTTCTACGGCCCGGCGACCGAGGAGGAAGCCTTTACCCTCTTCGACCGCGCGCGGGAGCTGGGGATCGATCACCTCGATACGTCGAATGTCTACGGCATGGGCCATTCCGAAGAGGTGATCGGCCGCTACCTCGCCGATCGCGGTCCGGTCTTCCGGCTGGCGACCAAGGCGGGAATCTGCCGCGACCCGGCCACCGGCGCGCGCTACTACGACAACAGCGCCGCGCACCTGACCGAAGCGCTGGAGGCGAGCCTTCGGCGTCTCGGGGTCGATCACGTGGATCTCTTCTACGTCCACCGCCGCGAGGCCGAACGCCCGATCGAGGAGGTGACGGAGACGCTCGCCGGCCTCGTCCGCGCGGGCAAGATCGGTGCTTTCGGCTTCTCCGAGATCGCGCCGTCTTCGCTGCGCCGTGCGGCAGAGGTGCATCCGGTGGCAGCGGTGCAGTCGGAATACTCGCTGGGTGTCCGCGCGCCGGAGTTGGGCCTCGTCCAGGCCTGCGAGGCGCTCGGAACGAGACTGGTGGCGTTCTCTCCGGTGGGGCGTGGCCTGCTGACCGATACGCCGCCCGACCGCACGCGGGCCGAGGCGTCGGCCTTCCTCAAGGACAATCCACGATTCGTGGAGCCGAATCTGTCGGCGAATCTGGCCGCCACGGACCGGTTCCGCTCGCTCGCCGCCGAGATGGGCGTACCGGCGGCGGCACTGGCGGTGGCCTG
>NZ_FOMS01000027.1:0-2500 GCF_900112685.1 Roseivivax sediminis | reverse complement strand
AGCTGGTTCTCCGCGAAATCTATTTAGGTAGAGCGTCATCCGAATACCCCGGGGGGTAGAGCACTGGATGGGTAATGGGGCCCCACAGGCTTACTGATCCTAACCAAACTCCGAATACCCGGGAGTACTAGATGGCAGACACACTGCGGATGCTAACGTCCGTAGTGAAGAGGGAAACAACCCTGACCTCCAGCTAAGGCCCCCAATTCATGGCTAAGTGGGAAAGCAGGTGAGACGGCCAAAACAACCAGGAGGTTGGCTTAGAAGCAGCCATCCTTTAAAGATAGCGTAACAGCTCACTGGTCTAATCAAGCTGTCTTGCGGCGAAGATGTAACGGGGCTCAAGCCATGAGCCGAAGCTGAGGACGCGAGAGCGTGGTAGCGGAGCGTGGTGTGACATAGTCTCATTCCTCCTTCGATCCTTCGGGATCATTGGAGGAGAGAGGCTTGCTGAGAAGCCGGACCGTAAGGTTTACCGGTGGAGCGATCACCAGCGAGAATGATGACATGAGTAGCGACAAGGAGTGTGAGAGACACTCCCGCCGAAAGTCCAAGGGTTCCTGCTTAAAGCTAATCTGAGCAGGGTAAGCCGGCCCCTAAGGCGAGGCCGAAAGGCGTAGTCGATGGGAACCAGGTTAATATTCCTGGGCCAGGAGATGGTGACGGATTGTCCGAGTCGTATGTCCCTTATCGGATTGGGGCATATATGCGGCAGTCCCTGGAAATAGCCCTCCTTCGGACCGTACCCGAAACCGACACAGGTGGACTGGTAGAGAATACCAAGGCGCTTGAGAGAACGACGTTGAAGGAACTCGGCAAAATACCTCCGTAAGTTCGCGAGAAGGAGGCCCGGGCTATGATGTCCGGGGGCACAAACCAGGGGGTGGCGACTGTTTACTAAAAACACAGGGCTCTGCGAAGCCGCAAGGCGACGTATAGGGTCTGACGCCTGCCCGGTGCCTGAAGGTTAAAAGGAGGGGTGCAAGCTCCGAATTGAAGCCCAGGTAAACGGCGGCCGTAACTATAACGGTCCTAAGGTAGCGAAATTCCTTGTCGGGTAAGTTCCGACCTGCACGAATGGCGTAACGACTTCCCCGCTGTCTCCAACGTCGACTCAGCGAAATTGAATTGCCGGTCAAGATGCCGGCTACCCGCGGTTAGACGGAAAGACCCCGTGCACCTTTACTACAGCTTCAGACTGGCACCAGGCCAGGCATGTGCAGGATAGGTGGTAGGCTTTGAAACCGGGACGCCAGTTCCGGTGGAGCCACCCTTGAGATACCACCCTTGCCTCGCTTGGTGTCTAACCGCGAACCGTCATCCGGTTCCGGGACCCTCTGTGGCGGGTAGTTTGACTGGGGCGGTCGCCTCCTAAAGCGTAACGGAGGCGCGCGAAGGTTGGCTCAGAGCGGTCGGAAATCGCTCGTTGAGTGCAATGGCAGAAGCCAGCCTGACTGCGAGACTGACAAGTCGAGCAGAGTCGAAAGACGGCCATAGTGATCCGGTGGTCCCAAGTGGGAGGGCCATCGCTCAACGGATAAAAGGTACGCCGGGGATAACAGGCTGATACTGCCCAAGAGTCCATATCGACGGCAGTGTTTGGCACCTCGATGTCGGCTCATCTCATCCTGGGGCTGGAGCAGGTCCCAAGGGTACGGCTGTTCGCCGTTTAAAGAGGTACGTGAGCTGGGTTTAGAACGTCGTGAGACAGTTCGGTCCCTATCTGCCGTGGGTGTAGGAGACTTGAGAGGAGTTGACCCTAGTACGAGAGGACCGGGTTGAACGATCCACTGGTGGACCTGTTGTTGCGCCAGCAGCAGTGCAGGGTAGCTATGATCGGACAGGATAACCGCTGAAGGCATCTAAGCGGGAAGCCCCCCTCAAAACAAGGTCTCCCCGAGGGCCGTGGTAGACGACCACGTCGATAGGCTGGAGGTGTAAGCGTGGCAACACGCTCAGCTGACCAGTACTAATGGCCCGACAGGCTTGGTTCGATCCAGAAACAGACAGGCATCCCTGTCCTCTGGTCGAAAAGCATACCCCTTGTGAACAAGATCAGGACAACGACGCGCCATAAGCGCATGTTGATTGAGCGTATTCGCACCCGGCATGTCTGCGGTGTGGCCACGCGCTTTTGCCTCGCAAAAACGCTCCCGGCCACCGAGAAAGACACGGCGCGCGGATGCGCGCCGTGTCTTTCTCGGTTTGGTGGTCATAGCACGAGCAAAACACCCGGCTCCATTCCGAACCCGGCCGTTAAGTGCCGTCGCGCCAATGGTACTGCGTCTCAAGACGTGGGAGAGTAGGTCGCCGCCAAACCTAGCAAGACACGCCAATACGTATCTCTCGAATACGATGACACCAAACACCCTCCGCACCAATCAAAAACAGGCGCGGAGCACGGGCGACAAAGCCCAATTGGCGCGGGATGGAGCAGTCCGGTAGCTCGTCAGGCTCATAACCTGAAGGTCGTAGGTTCAAATCCTACTCCCGCAACCAG
>NZ_FOMS01000026.1 GCF_900112685.1 Roseivivax sediminis | reverse complement strand
AATGCCGCGTCAGAGAGGGAGATCTGACTTTCACCAGAACGAAATTCTGGTCGGAGCCCGGTGATTGCCCGGTTGGGGAGTTTTTCAACACCATCGGCCCTTTCTGCCGGTAAGCGAGACCTCGGATCTTCACAAGTGAGCGCTGATTTGGGTCGAGAATGAAACTCCAAGGTTCCAAGTGCCGAGTACGGCTCGAGACCAACATGGGTTCCATGACGACTGCCGACCGTTCTAGGACTTCCTGTCACCGCCCCTGCTGACCGGTCCACTGTCACACCGCATCAAGGACGCTCATGTCGCCTTCTATCATCGTCTCGTAACCCACTGAGACAACGAGGACCTGATGACCGACAGCCCCACCGCCCGCATGATCGCCGATGCCATCGAGGCCAGTGGCAAGAGCCAACGCGAGATCGCCAGCGAGATGGGCTACGAGCGCCCGAACGTGGTCTCGATGATGAAGAACGGCGATATGCGTATGCCACTCGAACGCATTCCCGCCTTCGCCGCCGCCACTGGCGTCGACGCCGAGCTCATGCTGAGGACCGCGATGATCGAGTACATGCCGGCGACCTGGGAGGTAGTGGCAGCGTCACGACGCCAGACAGGCCCGGAGCGAGCCTTTCCCGTACAGGACGCACAGATCAACGTCCGCGGTCCGGCATCCGACATCGAGCGCTTCAAGCAGCTCTGCCAGGCGGAGCGCCGCACCTACTTCGACATGCTCGTGCAGCTCATGGACATCCGCGACGCGACGTTCGACCGGATCATCGACGAGGGGTGACGATGCTACGGGCGACGTCGGTCGCCCCACGCTGCGCAGATATGCGTCAAGAGGCTCAGAATTCGCCCGTGACTGCGTCTATGCAATCTCGGAGGGCAAAGTAGCCACGTCCGGTAGCAGCGGCGCTCACGCGGCGATTCCAGAATTCCCTGTTTGGGTATCATCGAGCCAGAGGAAAGTAAGCGCCTTCCCGGGACCCTACGCGGCGAGGCTTGACGGGTCCTGGAACCGCCAGGGCATGAGCGCTTCGATCCGGCTCTTGGGGTGACCGTCGAGCAGCGCGCGCAGGGTCTGGGTGATGTAGTCGACGGGGTTCACGTCGCTCATATTGCAGGTGGCGATCAGCGAGGCGAGCATCGCCCAGTTCTCGGCGCCGACCTCGTGCCCGGCGAACAGCGCATTCTTCCTCGTAAGGGCAATACTGCGGATCTGGTTCTCGACCGGGTTGGTATCGAGTTCGAGCTGGCCGTCCTCCAGGAAGCGGATCAGGCCGGACCAGAGGCCGAGGGTATAGCGGATGTCCTCGGCAAGCTTCGACGAGCGGGGGATGCGCGAGAGTTGTGCCTCGAGCCAGGGGCGGAATGCGGCGTTGATGGGCGCGGCGTGCTCTCTCCGCGCGGCCAACCGGGTTGCGGGCGGTTGGCCCCGGACCGCCTTCTCGACAGCATGGAGGTCGGCGATCCGGTGCAGGACCTGCTCCGCGATGGGCGAGCCATCGGTTTCCAGCCGCTTCACGAAGCGGCGCCGGACATGGGTCCAGCAATGCACCAGCTGCCACGCGCCCTCCGGACGTTCGACGGCCGTGAGCTTGTCATAGGCACTGTAGCCGTCGCACTGGACGAAGCGGCCGCGATAGCCTTTCAGGAAGCGCAGCGCGTGCGCGGCGCCACGTCCGGGCGCATAGTGGACCATCACGACCGGTGGCCCGGTGCCGCCGTGGCGCCGGTCATCGGCGACCACCGACCAGAAGTATCCGGTCTTCGTGCGCCTGCGTCCCGGCGACAGGACCGGCGCCCGGGTCTCGTCTATTACCCGGCAGGCGCATCCAAAGGATGCTGCCGAGAGGGCATGAAGACCCGGTCGGCGGCCTTCAGATGCTCGCGCATCTGCGCCACTACGGGCCGCAGGTGGAAGCAGGCGCGGCCGACCCAGCTGCCCAGGGTGGCGCGGTCGAGGGTCAGCCCCTGACGGCCGTAGATCTCGGCCTGTCGGTAGAATGGCAGGTGGTCTCCGAACTTCGAGACGATGACCTGCGCGATCAGTGCCTCGGTCGGCAGGCCGCCGGGCACCACGTGCTCAGGAGCATGCGCCTGCACGACGGCTCCCGAGCAGCGGCGGCAGGCATAGGGGGGACGGCGCGTCACCAGCACCCGGAACTGGGCGGGGACGATGTCGAGGCGCTCGGAGGTGTCCTCGCCGATCCTCGTCATCTCGCCGCACCCACATGGGCAGAGTGTGCTCTCCGGGGCGATCACGCGTTCGATGCGGGGCAGATGCTTCGGCAGGTGACCCCGGTTCCGGCCCGGTGCGCGAGGGGCGGCGGCGCCTTCCTTCAGCGCGCGTTTGGCCCGCTCCTGCGCGGCCTCCAGCACGCCCTGGGCGAGCTCGACATCCTCGAGTGGCAGGTTGAACTGCTCCGGGTCGAGCTTCTCGGAGCGCGCCGCGAACTTCTCCCGCTGCAACGCGCCAACGATGCTCTCCAGCCGCCGTTGCGCCTCCACCGCCTCCTCGAGGGCGGCTTCCGTCTCGGCGAGGCGCGCCTTCAGAGAGGCGTTCTCTTCGGAGAGGGCGGTGTCGGTCATGCGGCGGATCATGCACAGCCCCTCCGGGCTTGCCACCGCCAAAGCCCGGTCGAGTCACTACGTCGCAGTCAGCCCGCCAGCTCCGGACGCCGAGCGGCCTCGGGGCGGACCAGGCGCCAGTCGATCCCCTCGAACAGCGCCGCGAACTGGGCGGGCGACATCCGGATCACCCCGTCCCGGACCTCCGGTCCGCCCGCTTGGCGCGGAACACGGCGGCCAGACGAACTTGGCGCCTTCGAGGCGCTTGTGGACCAGCACCATCCCGGTCTGGTCCCAGATCAGCACCTTGATCCGGTCCGCCCGCTTGGCGCGGAACACGAAGGCGGCGCCGCTGAAGGGATCGAGCCCCATCACCTCCTGGACGGCCAGGGCGAGACCATCGATCCCCTTGCGGAAGTCGACCGGTCTGGTTGCCACGTAGATCCGCAACTGCCCGTGCGGCGAGATCATCGCGCCCCCGCCCGGATAGCGCGGATCACCCGCGTCAGCTGCTCCTCGTCGATGTCAGCCTCGACGCGCAGGGTGACGTCCGCCAGGCTCAGCTCGATCCGTCTTGCCGGTGATGGCCCGGAGGGTTTCCCCGGCTCCTCCGGTGGCGTCTCGACCACCAGGGCGGCGAAGGCGGGCTCCGACATCATCTCGTCCGGGACTGCCAGCTTCCCTGCCGCCAGCTTCTTGCGCCAGTCGTAGACCTGCCAGCGCGTTACCCCGTGCCGACGGGCGACGTCGGCCACCCTAATGCCCGGCCACAGGCTCTCGGCGGCGATGCGGGCACGCTCGGCCTCACTGCGTTGCCGACGCCCGCTGCGCCCCTCGATCACCTCCATCCGGCACGCGTAGCCGGTGGATGAGCCGTCCAAACAGTCGTCCATTTTGCCGTCCAATCGCCTGTCTCAACAGCGACTGGTCTCTCACGGACCGGCGACCTCAGGCAGGGAGGGGGTCGGCAAGGCGCTTACAGAGGAAACGACCTTGCGACTTCGCGGGGCGCAACGGGGCCGAGCACGATGCCCGCCCGCATCGAGGCTCCAGATATAGATGATGATAATTGAGAAGGCGCCGATCGAGCCTTTCCCGATTTCGCGGCCGGTCGCGACGCCGGACTCTCGGCGCAAGGACGGCCATCCCGCCTAGCGAACCCGGCGTCAGAGCATATGCCGTCGCGCACATCAGTCGGCGCGACCGCGCGTCCGACGTGATCCCAACGCGTCGGACATCACCAACCGCAAGAGGCCCGCCCAAAGAAACCCCACAGCGCTCGAGATTTGTGTCGTGGCTGCGCCTGCGTGTCTGCAGCTACCTGGGAGACACTCGAGCGGAACGCCACTCAGGCGAAGATTCTGAGCTTCCCGCGGACACGCCGGAGCGCGGCGCATCTTTTGACCAACGATCCGCTCCGGCGGAACCGAGACCCGCAATGCGCTCCGGTCGCGCACGAGCCAGAAACGCCGGTCCCCCGGATCCGGGCGGCATCTGCCCCGTCGTCGTCCGCGACGCGTCAGCCTGCTGCGCGCCCACGCCGGTCACCTTAGCGTCGGCATCGCGTTTCCTCGGCGAGGACCATGCATTGGCCGGCGCCATCCGCCAGGGCCTCGGCCGTGACTTCTTCCCGGTCGACCGCGTCCGTCTCGCGCGGACCGGCGAGACGGACCGCGGTCGTTGCGTCGCGGAAGCGAACCGCGGGACTCCGACGATCTCTGCGGATGCGAGCCGGCACGCCGGAGTGCGTACAATATGGTGCGCATGCGCCTTAGAGGCCGGGATTGTTCCATGGCGAGCTATGCTAGAATTCCTGTGGGTTACGGCCACAGCGAAACGCCACTGTGTGGGCAAATCTTGGAGGTTGGGGTCGGATACCGCCAAGTCCTGCAGCCAGCCAAGGCCGGTATGGCAGCGGCGCGTCCAAGGTCAGCCTCGGCGCCTTACGAACCGGACGCGGCGCTCAGCGCGTCTACGCCCACTCCTTGTAGCTGCGAGCGTGGTGATGCCGGCCATGAAGCCCAGCCAGGCGCGGGACAGTCATCGACCATTCCGGGGCGTGCGTAAAGCAAGTTGACCCCACGCCCCCGGGAAGCTGCACGAGGTATATGTGCGCGACGGCTCGCCGATTTCGGCAAAGGGGCTTGGCAGGATCGCCGACCACGACCGTATCGAGGCTGAGTTCCGGGCCTCTCGGTCGAAGCACGCCTATCCGTGGGGCTGTGGTACTGCAGCCGCCCGCCCCATCCAGCACAATCGCCCCTGAGAGCCTCAGGATGCCCCCGTGGTGAGGCTTGAAGCGTTTTAGCGACCTTCGCTCACGGCGAGCGAAACTTCACTGTGACGGCCATTCTTGGAATGCTCACATACCGCGGCTACCTACTCGGGCAATGATCCGGACAGCAAAGACGCTGTCCCGCGACGCGGAGTCTTGAGACAAGCAAGCACCGCATATAACTGCTCAGATCGAACAACACATTAACACATAAAGCAGCAGCACGTGCGCCGGATCACACATCAAATCCTTCATTCTGAAAAGGACGCTGCGGTCATTGCGATGGACGCTCTCAGCGATCGCGAGTTGCACGATGCCTCCCACCTCACGGAAGATCAGCTCTCGCTCCGGTACAAGCTCACACCGACTGACGCGAGGCAAACTGTCCTTCGCGACAGGTGGCTGGCCACACCGGACGTGAAGCTGAGCGACTACCGCTTCGAGGCGAGGTTCGACTGGATCGAGATCGGCGTCAGCACCAATAAGCCAGTGGTGCCGGTGCATGACGTCCAGCCCAAGCTCAAGAAGGCGCTCGACGACCCTATCCGTGGCGGGGTGCATGTGACCTCGAAGCTGAATCGCAACAAGTTGGAGGAGACCCGCGACCTGCTGATCCTGCTGCACGACCCTTCGCGTCGCCGGTTCGAGAAAATCTTCAACGTCCTCGAGCAGCAGTTCGGCGTGATGGGAAGCGAAGGATGGGTTCAGCACGAGGTTTGGTCGTGGGAACTGGCCGTCGACATATACCCCAAGCGGACCCGAGCACGCGACGATGACGACATGATAGCGCGCCGCGTGCAGATGTCCGAACTCATCCGAAAACACGTAGCCCCTTCGCCGATGTTGATGACCGGCATGTTCTTGGACCCAAAGGACTGGATGCGCAGCCACGACGGCGTGGAGCTTATGCCGCAATTTGCCGGCTCGCTTGGACAACGCGCCCAGCACCTGAAAGACACTCACAAACTACATCTCTCCGCCGCCGACCCGGACAATCATCGTGCCGCTGCGATCGACAACACGGTCTACATCGCGGCGAAGTACCGCGTGGGAAAGTACCGTCTGCAAGACAAGATCAGGGACAAGAGAAAACGCGGCCAACGGACACCGCCGCTGCCTGTAGACGAGCGGCGAACCCGTATCGAGATCACGGTAGGATCGCATCAAGACACGGGTCTGGAAGAACGCTATGAAACCGGCATCAACACGATCGATGATATAGCGAGCTACAGCTTCGACACGCTGAGACGGGATTTGTTCAACTTCGAGCTCCCGACGTTAGCAAAAGACGAGACTGGGCACCCGGCGGAAGAGGAGCTCGCCGTGTTCTCGAAGACCGGATCTCTCGGCTTGAAGCTGATGGCGCAGGGACGAAGAGTAATTGAACGCGCCAAGGGCATACGCGACGGCACGGGCCGCCTGCTCTTGCCCGTTCGACAGAAGGCCCACAACCTCAGGTTCGAGGACCTGAACTGCAAGATCCGTGACGCGCTCAAGGCGGTGGCTACCACCTTCGAGGAGGGCTGAGACTGCGGGAAGTCGCACGTTCTACGTGTGCTCGTGACCACCTGAGCCGTACGTCTCGCTAGCTGTAGCTCTCACGCTCACTCCCTCAGCGACACAGAGGCGTTTTCTGCGAGCTATTAGAGCGCGCGTGCTAGGCGCTACGCCATCGAGCCGAGCAGAAGCTCGAAAGTCCTTTATAACAAGGCTGATCGCCTGCCGGGTGCAAGTCCTGGCAACCGCAGGCTCGGAGAAAAAACTGCACGAAAAGTCACCAGGAGCTGATCACGATCACAGCTTTTACACGTCCCGATGCAGCGTAACTTTTACGACTCAGCCCGAGCCGATTTCAAGAACATACGCTACCAAAAGTATCTCCGGCTGTCATCCTCCCGCGGCAGGATGAAACGAGACATCTCGCCCTTCCAGTGTGCAGTCGCTCTGCCCTCGCCCACTCCGTGAGCCCGGCTGCGAGCGTCGCACCCGCCGCCAAGCACTGAGGGAGCCTGCTCGCTCGCCATGTCCCTGAGGCCCACCAGGTCGCTCGCTGGCTGGCTCCGCACAATATCAGCACTCCCCCACTGCGCCGTGGTCGCGGACCTCGCCAGCGCGCGGCTCAACCATCCTCGTGATCGTCGATCTGCCTCTCGTCGTCGTAGCTGCGCAGCAGGCGACTGACTGTGTCGGCGCGCCATGGTCGGCCGCGGGTCGTTGTCAGTCCGCGCTCGTTTGCGGCATCGGCGATCGCTCTCGCCCTCGTGGGACGCGCTGCGGACTTGGCCTCCGATCGTATATCGGCGAGTTGCTGTGCCTTCTCGCGGGAGGCTCGTCTGCGCGTCTTGGCCGACGCACTGTTCGCTGCGGCCGTCTGCTCTGTCAGTTCCTCCTTCGGTTTGGCCCGCCTCTTGCGCGGGGCAAGGTCGAAGTAAGGCGTCAGCACGCCACTGGTGATGAGTTCCTCGCGCCTATCGATAAAGTTCGAGAATATTCCACGTTGCCGTAAGTCCACAATGCGGTCACCGTACGCTTTGAGCGCTTCGAGGATGTCCGACTTCGCTTCGTCGTCAGTGCAGACCCGAAACAAGCGGCTTGTATCGTCCATGACAATCGTAGATCCACGCCTTTCGGCAGACTCGAGCAATTGCATCAACTTCGGCAGCGAGCGTCGACCTCGGATTTTTCTAACGTAATCGAATTCTAGACGAATCTTGGCCCCCTTGCTTTCGGCCCACCAACGCAGGTTCTCAACCTGCCGCTTGGCGCCGGGATGCTTCGGGCTGACGTCACGTGGACCGGACGTGACGAGGATGTATCCAACTACGGCCACGGCATTTGCGTATACACTACACGTGCGCGCATCAACCCCGACGAGGTAACGCGAATATCAGGCGGTGATACGTCGGGTTTGCATGGGGGAACCGCAGCGAGGCTGAACGCCATGCTCCTGAGTTCGAACATTTTTTCACGCAAAACTGGTTTCCTGCCCGACGGACGAGTCCACGCGTCGTATAATGGGAGCATGAGCAATCAAGAAGAAGAGGTGCACATGCCCCGGCCCACCGAGAAGACCGTCAAGGACGCCTGCGACAGCTGGCTGAAAACCTGCGAGCGCAATGATCTGGAGCGGTCGACGCTCAAGGCGTATCGAAGCCATGCCCGCGTGCATATCGAGCCGAGGATCGGTAGGACACTGGTCGCCGAGCTGTCGCGGAGCCAGGTGCGGGACTTCATGCACGACTTGCTCGATGACGGCGTCTCCCCTGCCCTCGTGCGCAAGGTCATGGTCAGCTTGCGTGCTGTGCTCGCCGAGGCGGTCGAGCGAGAATGGATCGAACACAACGTCGCCACAGATGTGAAGATGCGCCGTAGGCGGCGCAGCGAGAGCGACGAGCGGGTAATCCCGACGAAAGAGGAGATCCGGCTGATCCTGGAGAACGCTCCGGCATCGCACCGGGTGATGTTCGTCACAGCCATCTTCACCGGAATGCGCATCTCGGAGCTTCGCGGTCTCACTTGGAAGCATGTCGATCTCGAGCGCGGCATGATCCGCATCCGTCAGCGCGCGGACGAGAACTGCCGGTTGGGCGCCCCGAAGAGCAAGGCCGGGGTTCGCGACATTCCGATGTCACCTGCGGTGAAGAGAGAGCTGACGGCGTGGCAAGCGCGGACGCCGGAAACCGAGCTCGGCCTCGTCTTCCCGAACGGCGCCGGCAAGATCCAGAACTACGCGAACATCTACAATCGCATCTTCAAGCCGATGCTCGTCGCTAACGGCATCGTCAACGACGACGGCGAAGCCAAGTTCGGCATCCACGCGCTCCGACACGCCGCGGCCTCGCTGTTCATCGAGCAAGGCTGGAATCCGAAGAAGATCCAGACGCTTCTCGGCCATGCATCAATCAATATGACGATGGACGTCTACGGCCACCTCTTCGAGAACGCCGAGGAGGACATCTCGATGTTCGAGAAGCTGGAAAGTGATCTTCTGGCAGCTTGAGACGATGGCGTTGCACGTTGATGCGGCAGCGGACACGTGCCGGCATCCAGATACGCATGTCGCAGGACCTTTTTGCCATTCCCTGCACGTGCTCACGGTCCCGTGCAACAGCGTAGGACACCCGCAATGAGGCGAAAACCCCCGACAAGCGCCGCGCGGCGCAAAGATCAGGGTCGGCCAGAGGGCAATCCTGTTTCATTGGTCAACGCGTCGCGACCAGCTCCGAGGAGGCACCTTGGCAATCTTCATTATCTCAGACGTTGGCATCAAACACGCTGCTGCTCCAAGTTCCCGTGGGAAGGGCCTCGCCCCACGCTCAAGTTGCAAACGGGAGTCATCTACACACCAATTTGGAGGTGCCGTCGCGATTGTGCTTTCGGCTGAAGCTACCCCTTTGCATACTGGTCGCAGAGACACGAGGTACAGCTTCATCCATGACGCGCACGACCCGTTCCGCGCTTGCTGTTGCAATCGTCTTCAGCTCATCAGCGACGCTGACCCACGCCGACGGTAGTTTCCTGCAGGTCGATCTGACACCGGAAACCGCAAACGCGGTCGGAGCGGTCGCGCGGGGACCACTGAATTTCGGCCTGAGCTTCAACGACTACGAGGGCGGCTCGGTAGCCGGGGCCAGCCTGACCTATGCGCTCCCGCTCGGTGAAATCGCGACGCTCAAGCTCGGGCCGGCGCTGGCGGCGGTGCGCGACGACGATGACGGCTTCGAGGGGATCGAGGGGGGCGCCAAGGTCGTGCTCGACCGCTACACGCCCACATCCTTCGGCGGGCTTTACCTGCTGGCCGAGGCGAACACGATCCAGAGTTCTTGGTTCGCGCTCGCGCAGACCAGCTTCGGGAACAGCGGCTTTTCGGCCGAACTATCCCGCGGCGGCAGCGACACCTATGACGAAGCGACGTTGGCGATAAACAAGCGGATCGGCAACGGACCGGTGAGCCTGCGCGCCGGCTGGCGGCTCATCTCCGAGCAGGCGTTCGTCGGCGTTTCGATAAACACCTTCTGATGGCGGAGCGTCGCGTCTCCGAACGCCGCCGCACCGATCCGCGGTCCGCCCTGCCCCGGTTGTCACTGGCTGGCGCAATCTGCGGCTTCGTTCTGGCCACCGCTCTGGCGGTGCTGATCGCGCTCACGGCGCTGTTCTCCGCCCGCTGGGACCGGGTTCTCGACTCCGCGCTCGACAGCGCGGTGCGCCTACGCTCGGAAGCTGCGGCCGAGACCCTGGCTCGGCATCTGCACGCGGACTGGCTAGACCTTGAGCAACTGGCCCGGGACATTCCCGCGATGCCGGAAGAGGCGGCCCAGGGACTGATGGAAGGGATGCAGGGCAACGGCCAGCGTCTGACCTGGATCGGCTACGCCGACACCGACGGCACCGTTCTGTCCGCCGCCGACCAAATGCTAGAAGGCGAGAGCGTGGCCGAACGTCCATGGTTCCGCAACGGCATGCGCGGCGGCTTTGCCGGGGACGTGCACGAGTCGCTGCTGCTGACCCGTCGAACCGATGCGGGCACTCCGGATGAGCCGCTGCGCCTGCTCGACCTCTCTCGCCCGGTGCGCGATGCACAGAACGACGTGATCGGCGTCGTTGCCATGCACATTGACTTCGGCTGGGCCGAGCGCGCCCTGTCCGAAACCGCGCGGACGCTGGGCATCGACGCATACCTCATCTCTCCCAACGGCAAGGTGATCGTCTCCTCTGACGGCGGCCGTCCCTCGGCGGCGGAGCTTGAAATCCTGCGCAGCGCGCCCTCCGGCGCGTTGACCGCGGGGCGCGAGACATGGCCCGACGGACAGGACTACTTCGCGACGATGGTCCCAAGTGTTGGCTACGGCGACCTGCCCAGTTTCGGCTGGCGCATGGTGGGCCGATTGCCCGCGGATTCGTTCCGCGCGGGCCTGTCGGACCTGAGGGGTACGCTGACCCTCGGGGCGACGGGACTTGTCGCTATCCTCGCCCTTTTCACGACGATCTTCGTGCTGATCTTCGTACGCCCCATCGGCGCTCTCGGCAGCCTGTCCGATCGGATCGCGGACGGAGAGTTCGTCTATCCGCCGGAATTCGGCGGCACGCGCGAGGCGGCCCGCATTTCGGGCGCCCTGGCGCGCCTCCAGGATCGCCGCGTCCGTGACCGGCGGGAGTGAGGCACGAGCGCGGCCAACGGTAGCCGACGGATTAGGGGGCGGTCTGCCGGTCTCTCCTCCCGTGTTCGGGGCCGGAGCCCGATTCCGCTCAGCGACTGAACGACAGCCGCCGCGCGAGATCGGACGCCATCGCCGCCAGCCGCACGTTCCCCACCCCCGGTGCGTTGCCTTCGGCGTAGAACTTCACGAAAAGCGCTTCCCGCTGCGCCTCGTCGGGCAGGAGCTGCACCCGCGCGCCGTCGCGCGTCTGCGAGATCACAAACGCCTCGATCTGTCCCACATCGGCGATCTCGAGCGTGCCGCGCGCGGTCGGAGGATAGCGCCGTCCTCGCAGCCGGGCGGTATCGGCTGTCAGCGAGGTGAGCCAGACCTCGCGGGCCTCTACGCCGTCATCGAACGTCACGCGCTCGGGCGCATCGGCGATGTGGATCTCGCGGCGGGGCAGTTCCACGCAGGCGATGATCGTGACGCTGAGCACCACCACGTTGTACAGCGACCAGAACAGCACCACCCACTTGCCGTCGCCTGCATCGTTGTAGGCGAACCGGTCCGACACGATCCCCAGGCACAGGCCAATCAGCGTAAGCCCGAGAAAGATGGCGAAGGGTGCCATCATCCGCCATTGCACGACGATGCCCGACCTGTCCCCGCCCTTGGCTGTGACCGAGAAGGGATGACCGTGCGGTTTCAGCAGCCCGGTAAAGGCTGCGCGGCTGATGGGAATGGCGCCGATCAACTGACTGACGTCGTTCAGGATCGGCACGACCATACCGCGACTCAAGAGGTTCAGCACCACGATGATCCACAGGTAGAACGTGCCGAAATGGCTGATGACGTCCGGCAGCCGCGCGTCGACCACGGTAATGTTGAAGAACCAGTAGAGCAGCGGAAAGACCACCGCTGCGATCCGGAACGGGAAGGTCGTCATCCAGTAGAAGACTGAGTCGACCACGCTCCAACGGTCGCGCAGCCGCAGGCCGTTCTTCGCGAACGGCCCCATCGACGAGCGCGCGATCTGCATCAGGCCGAGGCACCACCGGGCGCGCTGTGTGACGTATTCCTTGAGACCCTCGGGCGCGAGGCCCTCGGTCAACGGCTCGGCGAGATAGACCGACCGCCAGCCGATGCTCTGTAGCGCGAGCGTGAGCATGAAGTCCTCGGTCACGCTTTCGGTGGGCAGCCCGCCCAGGTCCTGCAGGGCCTGCCAGCGACAGACCGACGAGGTGCCGCAGCAGAACGCGATCCCCCACGCGTCACGCGACGCCTGCATGTGGTCGAAGAAGAAGCGCTGCTCGTCGGGATAGGATCGCGCGACGCCGAGATTGTGCTGGATCGGGTCGGCGTTGAAGAAATGCTGCGGCGTCTGGACGAGGCCGACTTCGGGGTCGTGGAACAGCGCCAGCGTTCGCGAGATGAAGCCCCGATGCGGTACGAAGTCCGCGTCCAGCACGGCGACGAAGTCCGGCACCACCGGGTCCTCTGCCAGCCGGGCCAGCGCGTGATTAATGTTGCCGGCCTTCGAGCCCTTGTTGTCCGGCCGCCGCATGTAGCGCACGCCCTGAGCGGCACAATAGTCGCGCAGCCAGTCCCGGCGCCCGTCGTCCAGGACCAGCACCTCCTTGTTGGAATGCCGCAGCGACTTGGCGCCGATGATTGTCCGGGCGAGCACGTCGAGTTCCTCGTTGTAGGTTGCGATCAGGATCGCCACACGCGGCTCGTCCTCGCCCCACCAGCCGGCATTTGCGTCCGCCTCGGGCGTGCGGTCGCGCACGCGCATCATGATGACGAAGGCGCTGAGGGAGCCCACGAGCGACACCATTTCGAGGGTCAGCAAGGCGGCGCTTGCCGCGAAGTCGACGGTGAGCCCGACCGGGGCCAGCGTTTCGGTAACGCGCCAGAACGCGTAGCGCAGCGCCAGGGCGATCGCGACGACGAAGAGGATCCCCCGGTGCCACGCGTTCGACCGGTCGACAACGAAGGGCAGCACCATCGCCACGCCCGCCACCAGCACCACCTGGAAGTAGGCCGACCCCAGCTCGCCGACATGCGGATAGTGAAACATCTCAGTTCAGCAGCCCGCGCAGGCCGTCGAGCGGGCGCCCGTCGAAGAAGGCGCGGCCCGTGCGGCCGACGGCACAGCCAAGCTCGGGGTGATCGTTCAGCGCAGGCACAAGGATGGCAACGTCGTAGCGTTCGAGGTGGCGCTGCGAGGGCGCGATGGCGATGTTGCGATAGATCGTCTCGGCGCCGCTGCCGGCGAGCCGGGCCACCGTCGCCTCGAACACCTGCCCGTCCCCGAGCATACGGAACGATGCCGACTGGCCGATGCGCAGCGAATTGTAGACGCGCTCGGTCACCGAGAGCGTCACGAAGGTGGAATCGCAGTCGACGAGCCGCAGGATCGGATCGCCGCGCTGCACGGTCACCCCGTCGGCCTGCAGCACCTCCCAGTAGCGGCCGTTCACCGGGGCGGCGATGTCTCCGCCGCCGAAGCGGCTCACGCGTACTTCCTCCTGCCGCACGCGCCGTTCGATCGCGGCGAGGCGCGCCTCGGCATTGGCGAAATCGGCCTCGTGACCGGCCAACACGCTTTCGAGCTCCACCGCACGCTGCTCGGCGTTGGGGGAATCATTGTAGCCGTCGCCAAGAAACACGTCTTGCTCGGCTGCGCGCACGGCGATCTCCAGCACCTCCACCCGCTCGCGCGCATGGTTCAGGGCGAGATCGGTGCGCAGGGGTTCGAACTGCACCCGCGCGGAGTCGGTGTCGAAGCCTTCGGCGAGCTGCTGCGCCTCTGCGTCGGGCGACCCGCCGTCTTCGAGCATGTCGAGCCGTGTCCGCGCGTGTTGGAGGCGGGTGCGCAGATCCGCGAGCCGCTCCTTTCGATAAAGCTCGGTACGGTCCAGCAGATCCTCGCGGATGGCGCGGGTCTCTGCGATCAACGCGGACGCGCGCTCCACGTCCGCCTCCGAGAAGTCCAGCTCCATCCGCAAATCGTCGAGCCGGACGCTGTCGACCAGCGGATCATCGATCGAGGCCATCGCCTCGCCCTCTGTCACCAGCGATCCAAGGGCGCGGTCGGGAAGGCTGAGCGTGCCGGCAACGTCGGCGCGCACGGTGCTCACCCGTGCATTCACCACGGCATTGGCGCTGGCCCCCGACATCTGTTCGCCGACGATGATCCAGCCGGCCAGAAGTATCACCACGAGACCGGTGATAAGTCGCACGATCCGCATGACGTCTTGCCCTTATCCTGTCCAACCACAACCTTAGCGCGCATAAGCGCTTAAGGCATTCCCGTATCTCCCCTTTTTCTGTAGAGAGAAATTGGCGTCATTTTGGCGGGGCGCACGCACTGTTTTCCCGTGCTGCCAAGGCTGCGAGCATGTGCAACGCCGCCGGATAGTACGGCCCGTCGAGGGAAGGCGCGCCCGGCGGCTCCACTGGGGAGCATGCGGCCAGCCGAGCCACAGCGCGATAACCCGGTAGGTCGCTCGTCGCCGTCGGTTCACCGGCCTCCCCACGCGCGACGGTCACGGCGCCCGACGGCTCGTCCGGGGCAAGCTGGCTGGCGGCAAGACGCACGGCCGCGTGCGCATCCCGCCCCGACCACACGAGGTAAAGCGGTATTCGCAAAGCGTCGTAGGCCGAGCGCAGATCGTGGCCCGTGGGGCTCTCGTAGCCCCTCGCCGTCACGTCGATCCAGTCGGGCAGAAGCCCCGTTGCCGCCAGTTCGGCAAGACAGGTTTCGCCGTGGTCCGCCGCCCGGACCAGCCGCGTGTCGCCCGTGTCGGTGCCCAGTTCGCGCAGCGCACGCGGCATGATGTAGGACGGGTTCAGCAGCACGCGCTCCTCGGTCGCCAGTGCCTCAGCCGAGGGGCGCAGCAGCAGCTCCGCCCCGGCGCGGGGATCCGGCCAAAGGCAACTTCCCGAAATATCCGCGGTGATGGCCGAGTGGATGTCCTGCTCCACCGGCCAGCCGGAATCGCGGCGCGCCCGCAAGAGCGCCCACGCGCGAAAAAGATCGCCGTCGGTCGCGTTGTGCCAGTCCTCACCCATCACGCCGCCGCCGGGTGTCCACCGCCAAGCCATGAGCGCATCCTCGCGGATCAACAGATGCGCACGTGTCCAAGCTTCGATCCGCTCGAACGCGTCGCGGTCGCCTGCGCCCTGGGCCAGCAGCAATGCGTAGCCCTGCCCCTCAGAGTGGCTGATACCGGCCTGTTCGGGGTCGACCACACGGCCCTCGGGTTCGAGAAAACGCGTTTTCCAGCGCCTCCACGCCGCCACCAGCCCTGCCCCGCTCGAATCCGCGGGTGCCGCAACGGACAAACTCATGAGGCCGAGCATCCCGAGGAAAGAACGTCTCTGCAAGGCAGCCTCCCTTTGCGGCCCGGTCCCCGGGCAAGTTCGCACGAAGCTCGCTCAAGATCGTAACTCGTCCAATTGTCAAGCGACATGCCAGAAGCGGCACAGTGAATTCTGGTCCCGGCCAAGGAGTTGAGAAGTAATGCGCACGTCGTCTGAGACGTAGCTTAAAAGACTGACAATGCGCCGGGCTGTTTTGCGTTTGCGTACGAACTACACCCACCCTTACTCCTCAGGACGGATTGAAAATCCTCGTGTCGGTGGTTCGATTCCGCCCCCGGGCACCATCTTGTCCAACGGTCGATGTGTAGGCGAAACGTCCGCAATTGCCCTAAACGCGACTTGCTTTGCGCCCTTACCGGCGCGACACCGACCCGCTCGCCGGCCCGGATGGCCCCGAGCTTTTCCCGAGAGTAATGGTCTCCCATGCACCCTGCCCTTCGCGCGGCCCTCGACGATCGCGGCTACACCACGTTGACACCCGTTCAGACATCGGTGCTCGACCCGACGTTGAAAGGTCGTGACCTGCTGGTCTCGGCGCAAACCGGTTCGGGCAAGACGCTGGGCTTCGGCCTTGCCATCGCGCCCACGCTGCTGGGCGACGAAGATGCCTTCACGCCGGGCGCCACGCCTCTTGCCGTGGTCATTGCGCCGACGCGCGAGCTGGCCTTGCAGGTCAAACGGGAGCTCGGGTGGCTCTATGCCAAGGCGGGGGCGGTCCTGGCCTCCTGCGTCGGAGGCATGGACATGCGCGACGAACGCCGCGCGCTGGACCGCGGGGCGCATATCGTCGCCGCTACGCCGGGACGGCTGCGCGACCACATCAGCCGCGGCTCCATCGACCTTTCCGCCGTGCGCGCCGTCGTCCTCGACGAGGCCGACGAAATGCTCGACCTCGGATTCCGAGAGGAACTCGAATTCATCCTGGACGAGTTGCCCTCCGAACGGCAGACCTTGCTGTTTTCGGCCACCGTTCCGCCCGCCATCGCGGCGCTTGCGAAAGGCTACCAGAACGACGCCGCACGGATCGTCGCCAAGTCCGAAACGCCGCAGCACGACGATATCGAGTACCGCGCATCGATGGTGGCCGAACGGGATGTCGACAACGCGGTGATCAACACGTTGCGGTATCACGAAGCGCCCAATGCGCTGGTCTTTGCCAAC
>NZ_FOMS01000025.1 GCF_900112685.1 Roseivivax sediminis | reverse complement strand
ACGACTGCCGACCGTTCTAGGACTTCCTGTCACCGCCCCTGCTGACCGGTCCACTGTCACACCGCATCAAGGACGCTCATGTCGCCTTCTATCATCGTCTCGTAACCCACTGAGACAACGAGGACCTGATGACCGACAGCCCCACCGCCCGCATGATCGCCGATGCCATCGAGGCCAGCGGCAAGAGCCAACGCGAGATCGCCAGCGAGATGGGCTACGAGCGCCCGAACGTGGTCTCGATGATGAAGAACGGCGATATGCGTATGCCACTCGAACGCATTCCCGCCTTCGCCGCCACCACTGGCGTCGATGTCGAGCTCTTGCTGAGGACCGCGATGATCGAGTACATGCCGGCGACCTGGGAGGTGGTGGCAGCGTCACGACGCCAGACAGGCGCGGAGCGAGCCTTTCCCGTGCAAGATGCGCAGCTCAACGTCCGCGGTCCGGCTCCCGAGATCGAGCGCTTCAAGCAGCTCTGCCAGGCAGAGCGTCGAACCTACTTCGACATGCTCGTGCAGCTCATGGACATCCGCGACGCGACCTTGAACAGGATCATCGACGAAGCCTGCCGATGAGGCGGGGCGACGTCGGTCGCCCCACGCTGTGCAGATATGCGTCAGGAGGCTCAGAATTCGCCCGTGGCTGCGTCTGTGCAATCTCGGGCGGCAAAGAGCCACCTCCGGTAGCAGCGGCGCTCTCACGAGAGATTACACTTGCATCCAGCGCGGGCAGGCGGTCGAAGGAAGACGCGCGGCAGTCAGTCATTGCAAACCTGATACTTAACGCGCCCTCACATTCCCCCTGCCCATCATCCAGGAACCATGAGAGTCTCGGCCTCCTAGTCCAGACGGGCCCAAGACCCTTCAGCCCTTCTCAGCGCGTCTGCGCACCGTTTGTTGAGATACGAGAACGCCTGCAGGCCGTCGTGATCATCGTTGGCCTCCCGCCTCCACTTCCGCTCGAACCTACGGCCTCGGACACGGCGATTCAGGTACGCCTCCCGTTCACGTGCTGCCAGAGCGGCCTGCCGAACAGCATAGACACCACCCCGCTGAAACCGCTCCAACTCGAAAGCCGAAACGACGCACCCCTGTGTTAGCCTCACCGTGGGCAACCAGAACTTGAACAACTCTTTTCGCAGCTTGCGCAAGCCGGCTCCGACATGGCTGCAATGAGTCAGACTGTGGCGACGCAGTGCGTCACCGCGGAGGGTGGCCTCGACACATGCCCGACGCTCTTGGTTGTCGAGGATCGTTTCCTTGCCGTGCTTCAGATCTTGCGTGTCCTTTATTCTGTGCATGACTTTGAACATGAGCGCGCAAGCCCTGTTTCCGAAGCAGGTCGTGCCGTTCACCGCGTGCTGATGGTAGTTCCACGGGTCAAGGCGCGTCTCGAACTCCAGTTGCTCGTGGTACTCGACGTCGCGGGCCTCCCGGATCATACGTGTGTGCGCCCGGCTCCATTCTGTTTGCTTCACCCCGTTCTGCGCCGACGGCTTCCACAGAAAGTGACCCACCCCAATGCCATCGTCATATACGCTCCTGGGCTGGCCCCCGGGGAAGTCCCACGTGTATGACGGGGGCAGGAAATGCCGGCTCAACAGTTCCGTCAGGGCCCAGCGTTCCTGTTCCGCTCGGGTCGGGTCCGCCTCGAAATAGGCACGGTCGGCGTTTGCCTGCAGGCTGACTTGAATCGCGTTGATCTCGCCCTCTGTCTCGACGATCGGGTGATCGTTCAGGCATTTAATCAGCGCCTTGATATGCCAGCGCATCGGTTTCTTCACATTGATAATCAGCTTCCCTTGGGCATCGCCGGACACTGTTGTACGAATATAAGATCGACTCCAAATGTACTTGGAAAGGTCAGCAGAGCTGACTTGTGTGCGGCTTTTCGCCTTGATCTCCATAAAGTCGACCCTGGCATTGAAAGAGTAGAGCGAAAGGTTGAGAAGAGGGGTCAGCGTCACGCGGTTTTCGAAGCGCCCCTGTCTCGGAGCATCGGTTATCGCGTATGTCGACGTAACATCGGGTTCCGCGAAGTAGTCCGGCTCATCCTGACTGCGCTGGACGCTACCCGGAAAGCGGATTCGGGGCCTCTGGAGCTGCGACGACGGGGTGAGCGTGGGCACTAGGAGCGGGGTGAACGCGGTGGTCATCATGTCGTGGTCCTTTCTCAGGGTTGGTGAGTAATACGTGCCCGTTGCGCAGCAGGCATGCTTTGCGCACAGGTAGGTCTGGCGTTTTTGGGGAGGTCCTGTGCCGGAATTATCCTCGGACACCGACAAGCCTGAAGCGATGCCTTTTCGCACGCGCGGCGACTGTCTTATCCCAGCATTTCACTCAGCTTGATGGCGGCGCGCTTCGTTCCAACGATGCCAGATGACCGGACGCATTTCGTCCGGACCAAGGAATGTTCTGAAAGCCATCCAGCGGAAAGACACACATCCTTTGGCTGTTGGCCACCAGCGCTCTTCCTGGGCGTCTTCGAATGCACCGGCCCAGACCCCGTCATCGCGAACGGTGGCAAAATAGTCTGCACCATCGACGAAGTGCTGCCCATGCTCAAACCCTTGAAGCACACGGCGCCCCTCCATATCCAGCTGGGCTCCGAAATCGTCCCCGAGCGAAACGGTGCCGCGCTCAACGAAGCGCTGAATGGCATGAGCCGAAAACGATGCCCGCACAGGGATAAATTCGTAGCCCGCTCTCCATGCCGTGACGAGGTAACGAGTGTAGTTCAGTGTTTCCTCTTTGAAGAGTCGACCCTCCGCGTCCATTCGTTGCCCACAAGCGCTCTTACGGTAGTCAATGACCAGCGTCCGATCGCTACGCTGCGCCACCGCCAGGACTCCGCTTCGCCGCCGAACCTGTTGGCACCAGCGCGCGAGACCTCGGCCTTTCCGAGGCATCTTACCCAGCGCGCTCTCCAGCGCCTGTTCGCAACATCCATCGCGATGCGCGGCATCCAAGACTTGCCGAGCATAGCCGCGGGCGAGTGACTTGCGCATACTCGCACGCTCCAGATTCAGGTTCATCTGGTTCATGAAGGGCTCCTTTCTCTAGACGTTCGGAGAGTTATGGCCTTGGACGAAGATCACTGCTGGTCGTGGGTGAGACTTCGACTGCAGCGCCAGCTTATTTGTGGCGTCGCTGGGTCGAACGGCCTGACAATTACTGAAATTACCAGTCCTTGCGGGGCCGTGGTGAGACAGCGAGCTTACAAGCTGTGATTATCTTGGAAGGGGTCTTGGCTGCCCTGGAAACATCGCGCCATAGAATGCCGGTGCGCAGCGGTCGTGCCATTGCGCGGCGTCGCTGTTTCCGATTTGTTGGTGATCTTCCCCTAGTGTCAGCTGCCGCTGTCGTGGGAGAGTTGCTTGAGCTCCTCGACAGGCAACCTTTTCCAATCCACACCGCGCACGCGGGTCCAGGACCCGCCAGCCGTTGGTCGGCGCCATTCCGGGACGTGCATTGACTGCAGTCGGTGCAGGGCCTGCCAGTAGTCCGCGAGGCGCTCTTCTCGTCCCTTCTCGTCGATCAGGTAGTTGCCGTCCCGTTTGACGCCGGGGTGAAAGATCGAGCCGTCCGGGGCCACCGGGACAAAGGCGACCTCACCCATGTCGACCTCGAGATCTGACGGAACGTCCTCGTCCTGCTGCTGACGCCATATGGACGACTTGAACCCGCGTTGATCTTGGAGCCATGCAAGCGCAACTTTCGCCTCGATCTGGTGCTGATTGCCCTGGATGGGCTTTCCTTTCGCACCCAAGTTGTTCTTCACGGTTTGCAACGCTTTGCCAGAGAGCAATGCAAGCTCATGGGCATTTATTTGCTCCCCCTGCTCAACTTTCCATCTAGCGATCGCCTTCTCGAGAATACGCACGAGATGCTGGTCCTGCAGATGCCAGAGCTCAACGGGTAGAAGCGACAAGTACTGCTTCGCCGCCTCGATCTGTCCACCGAGCAGCTCGGCGCGATGTTCATCAGACCGACATGAGGCCAGAACGATGCCGTAGTCTGCATAAGCACTCAGATCGTGCACCAACGTACCCAAGCGCGTTTCAGAGTAGATCCCGTTGTAGTCTTCCTCCAAGATCTCGCGCCAACTTCCCTCCCTTCTCGAGAAGCCGGCCTGCACCATGCTGTCGAAAGATCTCTCTGCAACATCTTCACCAAGCATGAGCGCAGAAAGCGTGAAGAGCCGCTCCAGCACCTGGATGAAACCATCCTCGAAAAAGTCCGCGCCCCCGAACGTTTCTTCGAACTCGCGGGCTCGCTCATGGAATTCCACTTTCGCGTCTTGTGATGACATCGTCGCTCCGCCTCGTCCGTTGCAGATCTTGGCTAACAAAGACTGGTGGTGTCGTCAAGCATAATTCAGTTCAAAGTACGTACTTCCTACTGAAACAATCTGCGATCCGCCCCTGCCATCATCCGGGGCGTCCTGCTCCGCACCCCAACACGAACAACGCCCGCGCCCCGTATCACTGCCCCAGACACAACATGAGACGAGGTTCAGCATGGCCGTCTGAACTGGCCCCCGTTTCGACAGGACACCTGGGCATAGTCATGGAGGCTTAGGCATATGCCTGAGCACGTGCTTATGTCTGAGATAAGATCATCACCGATGGCGGGCGTCGGCGCCGCTGGCCTGCCACGGAGAAGCTGCGGATCGTCGAGGAGACGTTGGAGGACGGCGCCAGCATCTCGGTCGTCGCGCGGCGGAATGGCGTGGCTCCGAACCTGCTGTATCGTTGGCGTCGTCTGATGCTGGATGGAGGAGCGGCGGCCGTGTCCGAGGATGAAGATGTGACCAGCAATCGCGCCGTTCGGCAGATGGAGGATCGCATCCGCGAGCTCGAGCGCCAGCTCGGTCGCAAGACGCTCGAGGTCGAGATCCTCAAGGAGGCGCTGGACAAGACGCGCTTAAAAGAACGGACGTGGCTCGTGCATTCGCGGCCGAAGGGCGGTTCCCGGTGAAGGTCGTTGCCGAGACCCTGGGCGTCGCCCGCTCGAACCTGCACGCCCGGATGAACGGGAGCGCGAAGCCGCGGCAGCGCTATCACAAAGCGCAAGACGCGGCGCTGCTGCCGTTGATCGAGGCGCTGGTGGCGGCACGGCCGACCTATGGCTACCGCCGCATCGCGGCGCTTCTGAACCGGCGACTGCGGGTGGGCGCGACGCCTGCAAACCACAAGGGCGTATATCGCATCATGCAGGCCATGGCCTGCTGCTGGCACGGACACATGCCGAGCGGCCCGAGCGCGTCCACGACGGAAAGGTCGTGGCGATACGCTCGAACCTCCGATGGTGCTCCGACGGGTTCGAGTTCACTCACTTGCTGGAACAAGGACATCATCCGCGGCGCGTTCATCATCGACGCGCACGACCGCGAGATCATCTCCTGGCGCACCGTGGCGGGCGCCGGCATCAGCGGGTCCGATGTCCGCGACATGATGCTGGAGGCCGTCGAGGCCCGGTTCGGAGGCTACCGCGCGCCGCATTCCGTCGACATGCTAAGCGACAATGGCTCGCCCTACACCGCGCACGACACACGCACCTTTGCGCGTCGACACCTCGGCTTAGCCCCTTTAAAGTGGTCCGTGGGGACTCAGACGTAGCAGGGCCCCTCGATCAACGGATGCGCGGCGATGAAGTCCTCATCGACCTCTACTCCGAGACCCGGACCATCCATAGGCGAAACGCAGCCATCAACGTCGACGTTGTAGGACAAGCCGCAAATCTCGTCGCGGAACGGGTTGTGGTGCGCCACGTCGCCCTCGAAGTAGCCTGGGTTATCCACCGCCGAAAGCATATGGATCGAGGCAACCATGTTGATTCCGGTCGCCGAGGTGTGCGGATTGAAACTCATCCGCCAGGCCGAGCACAGGGTGGCGATGCGGGCGCATTCGGTAATGCCCCCCGCCTTTGACAGGTCCGGCTGGGCGTAGCGTACAGCGCCGTCCTCAATCATCCGGGTGAACTCGAAGCGGGTGAAGTGGTTCTCGCCCGCAGCGAGCGGCACCCGGCCGTAGCCCATTGCCAGTTTGTAGTCGCGGTAATCCTGCGGGGGAAACGGCTCTTCCAACCAAGCGACGCCCAGCTCCTCATAGGCCGGCATCACTCGGCGCACGTCGTCGAGGCTGTAGCCAGTGTTGGCGTCGACCAGGATCTCGACGTCATCGCCCACCGCCTCGCGCACTGCCCGGACCCGCGCGATGTCGATGCCTGGCGACTCGCCGACCCGCAGCTTCAACGCGCGGTAACCCCGGGAGACGTAGCTCGCAGCCTCCTCGGCGAGGGACGCGGGCGCCTGCCAACCAAGAGAGATGCCCCCGGCATAAGCAGGCGTCGGGCGCTTGCCCCCCCCGAGAAGCCGGTAAATCGGCAGACCCGCCGCTTTGCCCCGGATGTCCCAGAGCGCAATATCGATGGCCGACAGCGCCATCGCCGCCGCTGCCCCCATGCCGTGGCTAGCAAGCTGCATCCGGTGAACCTTGCTCCAGACCCCGTTCGAATCGAGCGGGTCGGCGCCCAGCACCAGCTCCTGCATGGTGGTGTCGATGAGTTTGGCAATGGCGCCGGGGCAGCGCCCGTGATGCGCCTCACCCCAGCCGGTGATGCCCTCGTCGGTCGATACCCGGACGAGCACCGCATCCCGTTTGACGGCGCGGCCGATGCCGAGCCGGACGTTCTTGCCCTCGGGAACGCGGAACGAGACCGGGACGGCCGTGACTTCCGTAATACGCATGTGTTCTCGTACCTTCTGCGATCTGACGCGGCCGCGGGGCCGCGGAAATGGGGTGCAGCTCAGAGCCCGCGGATCTCGGGGTTGACGAAATGCTCCGGGTCCTGCCCGGTCAGGATGCGGCGCATCTCCTCTGCAGCGCCGACGCTCATGGCGCGCATGCTGGTGGAGGTGATCGCCGCCACGTGCGGAGAGAGCTGCAGGTTGGGAACGCTCAGCACCTCGGCATCTTCCGGCAGCGGATGCGTCTCGTGCACGTCGAGTGCGGCCCCCGCCAATCGCCCCTCGCGGAGAGCAGCGCAGAGCGCCAAGGTGTCCACGACCGGCCCGCGCGAAACGTTGATAAGCACCGCGCCGGGCTTCATCAGCCCCAATCGTCGAGCATCGACCATCCCGCGCGTTTCGTCGGTGAGCGCGCAGGACAGCAGCACCGCGTCCGCCTCGACGAAGAGCTGGTCGAGATCGGTCTCCTCCACCCCCTCCGGCATGCGCCCCTTCCGACGCGAAGACCCGAGAACCCGCATGCCGAAGCCGGCACCGGCGATGCGCGCGACATGCCGGCCGATGGAGCCGACCCCAACGATGCCCAGGGTGGTGGTTCCGATCTCAGCGGTGCCCGAGGCGGTGGCACGGCTGACGTCCCAGCCCTCAGACCGCAGCAGGGCGTCGAAGCTGGCCGCCGGGCGACGCAGGTTCAGCAGCGAGGCAAAGACGAATTCCGCCACCGAGGCTGTGTTGCTGCCCGGCAGATTGGCGACCGGGACCCCGTGCTCGGTGGCGCTGGCGACGGGGATGAAGTCGAGGCCGACGCCATGGCGAACCATGCCCCGCAGGCGTGGCGCGTGAGTCACGATGTCGTCGGGCAGCTGGGCACGGACGATGATCCCCGTGGCCCCCTGCGCGAGATCGCGCAGCGTGTCCGGCCTCGTGTCGGGGGCAACCACGATTTCACCCAGCCCGTCGAGAATGCGCATCCCGTCATCGTGGATCGGGTTGGTCAGAAGAATGACCTCATCTTGCATCGGTAGGGACCTCGTTCTGGACCGGGTTGCGGAGCTGGCCAAGTCCTTCGATGGCGGTGATCATCTCGCAATCGGGCTGCAGCCAAGTGGGCGGCGTCTGAACCGGCGCCACACCGGCGGGCGTGCCGGTGGCAATCACTGTGCCCGGTTCGAGCGCGACATCCCGGGACAGGTGGACGATCAGTTCGGCTACGCCGAAGAGGAGGTCGGACACGGTGCCGTCCTGCCGGATCGTGCCATCGACCGAGAGCGTCACGCGCTGCCCCTGCGTCGGGTCGAAGGTGTCGGCGGTGGCGAGCCAGGGCCCCATGGGGCCGAAGGTCGGGAAGTTCTTGCCGCGCTCAAACCCACCGTCCGCGCGAATGATCTCGCTCGCACTCACGTCGTTGAAGAGCGTGTAGCCCGCAACATGGGACAGGGCGTCCTCTGCGGTGACGGCCTCCGCGCGGCGGCCGATGACCGCCGCGAACTCGGCCTCGTAGGTGATGCCGCCCGCCCCGGCGGGCAGGATCACCGGCGCGTCCGGTCCCACGACGGTCGCGGGGGATTTCTCGAACAGCACAGGCGCGTCCGGCGGTGGCAACCCACGTTCACGCATCGCACAGACGTAGTTGTGGGCGGCGCCGATGATGCGCGGAGGGGCCGGTAATGGCGCCAGCAGGCGCACATTCTGCGTCGCCACGGGCCCGAGCACGCCCGCGCCGGGCCGCTCGGAGAAGCGGGCCGTCAGACGCTCGGCGATGGGGCCGAGCCCGGCGGTGATCATCGCCAACAGGTCGGGGGGCACATCGCCGAGACAATCCGCCAGGTCGGGATGCGCGAGGTCAGCCAGCAGGTCCGCCCCGCCCGGATCGGTGCCCGCGGGCAGAAGAAGCACCCCTGCCCGCTCGCGACCTCCTTCTTCGAAAGTCACGAAGCGCATCACGACACCCGGTATTTCTTGATAATCTCGCGGTCGATCTCGATGCCGAGGCCCGGCCCGCCCGGCACCGCAACAATACCCTGCTTCTGCACGATGGGCTCCGTGGCGAGAAAATCGCGGAACGGGTTCTCTTCCTGTTCGAACTCCAGCAGCACCGGCTGCGGCACGAGACAGGGCGGCTGGTCGGGCAGCGAGGCGAGGAAGTGGATGGTTGCCGCGAGGCCCACCGCCGACCCCCAGGCGTGCGGCACGCATTCCACCCCGTGCGCGCTGGCCATGGCCGCGATCTTCTTGGATTCCGTCAGCCCGCCCGCCGCGCAGACGTCGGGCTGCACGATGTCCATGGCCTTGCGCACGATCTTGTCGCGAAAGCCGAAGCGGGTGAAATCATTCTCGCCGCCGGCCACGGCCATGTCGAGCGCCCGTGTGACCTCGACATACCCATCCACGTCCTCGGGCGAGATCGGCTCCTCGAACCAGTCGATGTCCAGCTCCTGCAGCTTGCGCCCGATGCGGATGGCATTTGGCACGGAGTAGCAGTGGTTGGCGTCCACCATCAGTCGAATGTCGGTGCCGATGGCCTCGCGCACCGCTGCCACGCGGTCGATGTCCTTCTGCAGCGAGCCGAGGCCAATCTTCATCTTGATGGCCCGGAACCCCTCCGAGACGAATTTTTGCGCCTCTTCCACGGCCTCCTCGGTCACCCGATCCATGTCGATGAAGTAAAGCCCGGTGGCATAAGCCTCAACCTCGGTGCGGAAGGCGCCGCCAATGAGCTTGTGCACTGGCTTGCTGGTGGCCTTGCCGATGATGTCCCACAGCGCGATGTCGATACCGCTGATCGCGGCGATGGCCATGCCGGTCTGGCCGTAATCCTTGATGCGGTTGTAGAGATGTTCCCAGATCACCTCGACGTCGAAGGGATCGCGGCCGATAATCTGCCCGGCGAGCTGCGTCTCGATGAAGGCGCGGGCGACCGCGGAGGGGCCATAGCATTCCCCCCAGCCGACAATGCCGTCCTCGGTCTCAATCTCCACGAGGCAGGTGTTGCGCGTCTTGTAGAGCCATCCGCGCGACGACGTGAACGGACGTTCCACGGGGGCGCTCAGGTGGTGGCAGGTGACGGACTTAATCTTCATGATCTCTCCTTGGGTCGAGTGTTCGGGGCTCCGTCGCAGCGTCAGATGCACGACGACGGAACAAGCGGGTCAGGGACGGGCCAATCAGGATTGCGATGGCCAGCGTCACGAGCACGGCCGAGACGGGCCTCGTGAGGAAGGTCGTCCAGTCGCCGCCGCTGATGACGAGCGCCCGCCTGGTCTCGGATTCCAGCAGAGGGCCGAGGATTACCCCGATCACCATCGGGTAGACGGGGATCGCGCCCAGCGTGGCAATGAAACCGAAGATTCCGAGGCCAAGCATGATCACGACGTCAAACCAGCTGTTGGCGAGCGCGTAGGTCCCGACCACGGCCAGCACGAAGAGCGCCGGCGCCAGCAGGTGCTTGGGCACGTCGAGCACCCGGACGAAAAGCCGGAAGCCGATGGCGCCCACGATAATGATCGCCATGTTGGCCAGCAGTACCGCAGCGAGAATGTTCCAGACGATGTCACCGCTGGTCTCAAAGAGGCGTGGGCCAGGTTGCAACCCATGGATCATTAGCCCACCCAGCAGCATGGCGGTCACCGTGTCGCCGGGGATGCCGAGCGTCAGTAGCGGGATCAGCGCGCCGCCGGTGACGCCGTTATTGGCGCTTTCCGAAGCGACGACCCCCTCGGGCTCTCCCTTGCCGAAATTGGCTCGGTTCTTCGAAAAGCGTTTGGACTGGTCGTAGGCGATGAGCGCACCGACACTGCCGCCGAGGGCCGGGATGATGCCGGTCGCCACGCCGATCACCGCCGAGCGGATCATGTTGACCCCCTGCCCCATGAAGCTCCGTAGGCTCGGGAACATGCCCTTGAGAGATTTCGGCGCCTCGGCATGGGCCTCGCGCTGGAACAGCGTCATCATCAGTTCGGGGATCACCAGCAGGCCGATCAGAGCAGGCATGATCCCGATGCCCCGGGTTAGTTGCAGACTGTCGAAGGTCCAGCGCCCCTCGCCGGTGATCTGGTCGAAGCCGACAACAGACAGGCCGATGCCGATGATGGTGGCCAGCACGCCCTTGACCAGCGGCGCCGCGACCACCGACGAGATGATCGCCAGCCCGAGGAAGGCCACGGCGGCATATTCAGCCGAGCCCAGCTTGAGTGCGAGCCGCGCCAGCGCCGGGGCCAGGCTGACAAGGGCGACCCAGGCGACGAAGCCACCGACCACGGAGGCGACCAGCGCCCAGCCGTAGGCTTCGACCGCGCGGCCGTTCCGCGTCATCGGATAGCCGTCGATGGTGGTGACAACCGCCGAAGGCGTGCCGGGAATGTTGATGAGGATGGCCGGGATCGCCCCGCCCGCCATTGACCCGCAGTAGAGCGCGATCATCATGCTGATCGCCACGTCCGAATTCAGCGGGAAGGTCAGCGGGATGAACAGCGCCACGCCCATGGTCGCGGTCAGGCCCGGGGTCGCCCCGAAGACGAACCCCACCAGCACCCCCACGAGAATCAGCGCAAGCGACAGCGGGCTGGAAAATTCGTTGCCGAAAGCGACGGCAAGGTTGCTCAGGATTTCCATGGGATCACCGCAGCGGAACTTTGAGGACGGAAGTGAAGAGCGCCCACACGCAGATCGAGAACAGCAGACCTGTCAGAGCGATGACGCCGTAGCCCCTGGGATTGCGCGCCGCGGGCGGTGCGAGGATCGCGCTCACGATGGTGAAGAACACGAACGAGATCAGCGGGAATGGCAGCGGCCTCCAGGCGAAGACGTAGACCGCCAGCAGCGCCATGATGCCCCCGCCGACGAACACGACCTGCCGCAACGGCGCGACCTCTGGTTCGATCTCGGCGCCGGGCTGCCTACCGCGGCGCCATTTTAGCAGGTCCGAGACCAGCGAAAGCGTGGCCAGCAGCGCCACCATGACCACGACGAACTGCGGCAGGGTACCGGCCTGTAGCCCGCCCCTAGGGCCCAGCCCCGGCAGATCGAAGGCCGGCCCCGCAAGGACCACGGACAGGCCGATCAGAAACAGGCAGGTCATGATGCTGGAGCAGAGATTCAGGTTCGGCATGATGCTCGACCTCTTCTTGCCCGCGCCCTGGCACGGGGCCGGAGGCGCGGGACTCTGACAAAGTTTCGGGATTATGCGGGATCAGTCGGTGAAGACCTGCTCAGCCACTTCCGCGATGGCGCCAGAGACGCCCGCGACCTCTTCGTCCAGCTCTTCGCCCCGGATCGGGTCAATAATGAAGCCGTTCTTGTCAGCGAACTCGCGGAACTGGTCGCTGGTCAGCGCCGCCTCGAAAGCATCGGCAAGCGTCTCTTCGACTTCGGGATCGAGCCCGGCCGGCGCCTGGATATAGGCCATCTGCACGACCGGACCGTAAGGGAAGACGTCGACGCCTTCCTCGGCAAAGGTCGGCACCTCGGGCAACACGTCAAGCCGCTCGTCCGAGAAGGCTCCCAGCGCCTTGAGATCGCCGTTGCTGATCTGTTCGATGGTCTCCGAGGGCTTCAGCACACCTGCGGCGATCTGGTTCCCCATCAGCTCGGCGATCACCCGCGAGCCACCCGGGAAGGGTACATGGCGATAGTCGACGCCGGCGCCCTGCGCGGTCATCGCCGCGAATACGTGGTTGAGGTTGTTGGTGCCCGGCGTGCCGATGGTCACGTCGCCCGGATTTTCCTCCATGTGCTCGAGGAACTGCGCCAACGTGTCGAATTCGCTGCTGCCCGGAACCACGAGGATCAGCGGGTCGACCGAGACGCGGATGACATTGGTGAAGTCATCGTTGCTCAGCGGGGCCTTACCCTGCGCCATGATCGCAAGCGTCGAGCTGGTGCCGTTGCCGATGGTGTACCCGTCAGGCTGCGAGACCGCGACCTCCCCCATGCCGACAGCGCCGGTCCCGCCCGGCAGGTTCTCGATCACGACCGAGACGCCCTGCTCCTCCAGGATCGGTTGAAGGTAACGCGCCATGATGTCGTTGGAGCCGCCGGCGTTCCACGGGATCACCCAGCGCACCTCCTTCGACGGGTAGTCCTGCGCTACGACCGGGCCAGCCGCCAGCGCCGACGCGAGCGAGACCACGGCCACCCTGAGAATCGTCTTGTCCAACATGTTTCTCCTCCTTCGTGTTGTTCGTTATAACAAACATGTTGCATAGAGTTTGTCAAATCTCACAACAGCCCCTATACTCGCGATCTCCTGACCCCGAGAAGGTGACAATGGCCAAGCCTTTCGAGAAGCTCGAACATGCTCCGCTCTGGATGCGGGTCCGACACCAAATAAAGCAGGCCCTCCTAGCGGGGCGGTTCGAGCCGGGCGAGACACTGACCCTGCGCTCACTGTCCGAGATGTTCGGCATTTCGGTTACGCCGGTGCGTGACGCGTTGACCCACCTCGTAGCGCAGGGCATTCTCGAGGCAGGGCCGCGTAACGCCGCCGTGGTCCCCGACGTTTCCGCCGATCAGTTGCGCGAGATCCTCCTGGTACGCACAGAGCTCGAGGGGCGCGCCGCCCGCGATGCAGCTACGCGGGCCAGCCCCGAGATGGTCGCGCGAGTGCGCACCCAGCTCGACATCATGCGCCGCCTGATCCGCGACCGCGACTTTGGCACCTATCTCGACGAGCACCGCAAGTTCCATTTCATGATCTACAGCATCGCGGGCGTGTCGTTGCTCAACGAGCTGATCGAGAACCTGTGGCTGCGCACCGGCCCAATCCTGACCTACGTGATTCCAGATTACGTCACCTCTCTCCGCGGCTCCGACCATCACGCGCGCATTGTCGAGGCCATCGCCGCCGGTGACGCAGACACCGCCGGAGCCGAGATCGTCGCAGACATTGAGGAAGCGGCAAGCTACCTGCTCACCTGCGCCGACACCGACGGCCGCATCCGCCGTCCGCGCAGTTTGGAAGCGGATCAGCGCTAGCAGGCTCCTACAGTAGTTGGGCTGAAAGGACGTTGTTCCGGTGTGAACGGCTTAGCTGGGAACGGCGGTGAGAAAGTCGGCCCCTCTGCGCTCCCGAACGTCAACGCCATCAACGCCTGCGGGGAGACCCGGCGCGAGACCGTCGGTGTGGTCGCGTGGACAATCCCGTACTCGGGCAGTATTCACCGTGACTCATCGGCGCCGTTCGCTGCACCAGCAGTCGGTCCCGCATCCGGTGCAGCGATGTCAGGTCCAGCTACTTTACCGCATTCACATTCACGAACCACATCGACGGGCGACATGCCCCGTCGCAGCTCGTCGCAGCATGAACCGCGTCATTCGTCGCGCCGCTCAAGAAGAGCGAGCTTTTTAGCCGCATATTGCATCCCAATGGAGCGAAGACCTGCCCCCAGTGATGCGCCGTCGCTCAGGTCTCCATCGCGACGTTCCGCAGGGCGAGCCGCTTGCGCGTCGCTATCAGCTTTCCGGGGCCACCTTTGCGCGACAGCATCGCACCCTACGGGTGGAAAGATTGCTTGCCTAAGTCGAGCGCCAACATGTCCATGGCTCATCTCCTATCCATATCATCACGCCTGCGAGCGCGGCGTGGCGTGGCGTGGCGTGGGAGACTTCTATCCCCTGGTAATCTCGCAACCGATCAAGGCTGTCGAAAACCGAGGTCATTTACCGCCGCAGCCCTTGGGCGCAATTTCGAGGATGTAAAAGATTTGCCCGAAATGGGTCGAGTGGTTCAACTCTTTCCACCACCTCGCAGACATCGGGAGCACTCCACCCGCAGAAGCCGAAGGGAAATATTACGTGGCCTTGGAAGCCGATACCGACGCCACGCGAATAGCGAAAACCAGCCGCCGGCAGGCCCGGCGCGGTTCAAAGCCCGCGCAGCCGGTTGCATGCAGTCACACGACTTAGCGATGGTTTTGCTCTTCACAAGCGATCCCTATTTGAACTACTTTCATCGAGAAGCTAACCAAAATAGCTTCCTAAAAATGAATATGAGGGACTAATGCGACTGAAGATTGCCGGCGCGCTTTCTGCGCTCACACTTATGCTATCAGCGTGTGACACATATACGTCGCAGCAGTATCAAACCAGCCCACAAAACGTCATCGAACTCCAACAACTCTCAGCTAGCGGTGCTCGCGCGTCCGTCGGTCAAGTTAATCTAGCCGAAAACGTGGAAGCGCGCCCTCAGTGCCGATTGGCCGGCCCGCTCGATTTGGGAGGCGGCAATAACGTCGCGGATACAATCAAACAGGCCATACAAGCCGAGTTCTTGGGTGGCGGGTTATTCAGCCCGAATGCCAAGCCAATCAATATCACGGTCACTCAACTGAAACCCGATAGCTTCGCCGGAAACTGGCAGATAAACTTCTTGGTGTCGTCGCAGTCCGGGAGGAGTTTCAAAGTTAACTCCACTACAGAGTTTAGTACGAGCTTTACTGCAGTATCAGCGTGTAATAACGCGGCAACTGCTTTCAATCGCGCCTTGGGAGAGGCCATAAATGCTATGGTTTCTAATCCAAACTTCCGGGCATTGATCTAAGCAGAGCCTGCTTGCGGCAAGCGTGGCCTCGCCGCAAGCAGGCTTTGAACCGTCTTCCCCGAAGCGAGGCGTCCTAACATGTGCTTGTGCCCGCCCGTCGTAGCGGGAGGGGCTGACGTGCGACAGGAACTGTGTGCCTGGAGGAGAAACCCGGACCACGACGCAGGCAGAAAGTCCAGTGTTCAGACTTCCATTAAAAAATCCGAATGGTTATCTGTCGCCTGGATACCGGCGCGCAGGAACGGGGTCGCATTACATGGATGAAGATTTCGCGACCGCGCGTTTCGAGCGCGGTGGCCCCCGGCGTCTGTCACGTGTCGCGCCGAAGTACCGCAAGGACGGTTATGCCGAGGCATTCGACGATCAGACGCTCTGGCTGGACGCCATTAGGCATGACGGCATCGTCACGCTGGTTTGTCCGCGACTGAACAATCTCGCTTCGGCCGTGCGCCAGGGAACATTCTATCTGGACGGCGTCGTTGCGAAGGCAAGCGTGCGCACGTTCTACCGCCATAGCCTCGTTCGATTGAAGAGCCCCGTCCAGCCGGCCCGCGTTACGTTCGCATCGGGGACCTCCCGCCTCGAGACGATTGTTCATCCCGCTGAGCCGGAGCGCTTCAGGGGCCGGAACGTGATCGTCACCGTGTCGAAGGACAACGACCTCGTCTGGATCGAGGACTTCGCGCGTTTCCATGCGCAGACGCAGGGCGCAGAGGCCATCGTCCTGGTCGACAACGGATCGACCCTGTATGAGCCTGGCGACATCGCGCGCGTCCTCGAACGCACCGGACTGGATGCTCTGGTTCTGAGCACGAGCCTGCCGTTCGGTCCCCGCGGTCGCAGGCCCTACGGGAATACCGAGCTGTTCTTGCAGACATGCGCCCTCAACGCCGTGCGCCTGCGCTTCCTGCAACAGGCCCGCGCGGTTCTGTGCTGCGACATCGACGAGCTGGTGCTCGGCCGGACGTCGACCTCCGTCTTCGATGCGACCTGGCATAGCCGGTTCGGTCTGACCCGCTTTGGCGGCGAGTGGCGCTATGCACAGCAACCAGCGCATGGCCCCGTCGTGCGGCATGACGACCATCGGTTCCTCGTTGCGAACAAGAGGCCCTGCCCCGCGAAGTGGTGCGTGCGACCGAGCGGGCCGCTGGGTGATCTGCAATGGCGACCTCACATCCTCGACGGGTTCGTATTCAACTGGGCGTTCCGCTCGAAAGAGTTCACCTACCACCACTGCCGGCAAATCACGACCGGCTGGAAACGGGAGTCCGTGATGCCGGAAGCCGCGCGGCTCGTCCCTTCGAAAACCGCGTGGCAGATCGCCACCGACACGGCACGCGAGGCGCCGGGACGCCAGGTACCGCGTCGGGCCGAGCGCACCTCCGGAACGATGCAGGCGGTCCGTCGCGTCTGCGTCGGCTCTTCCCGGCGCTTTTTCGGTCTGCGTCCCGCGCTCCAGGCCGCCAGCCTTGCCCTGGCCGCATTCCTGGGACTTGCCGCCGAGGAAGCGATAGACAACGACCCGGTGAGCCAGGAATTCGCCTATCTGATGCAGGGGTTCTACGACTAAATCCGAGCGTCGAGCTATCATCCGTCGGCCGCAGCGCGTGCACCTGGTGGGCCGCAAGATCCCGTCGCGAGGTGTGGTATCGGTCATCGACCAGGCGACCTTGCCGTTGAGGCCGCAGGCGCATTAGAACCGGGGCACGTGCATCGCGCCGGCAGGTCGGCCGTTCTCGAGGGCGGTCAGACCCACACTATCGGCCCTTTGCCGATCTTCCGCCTCGGACCAGGATGCTGCAGCGCGGCCCGTCGAAGCCACCGTTCGCCGCGCTTGCGAACCCCGGCGACAGTGGGATGTCAGCTGTGCGCACAGACCTGTCGTTCCCGATCCGGCAACTGAAACAGCGTTCCAGACCTCCGTCAGGGCCAGAGCACGTAGAGGTAGGCGAGATACGCTGCCAAGAACACGGCGCCCTCGCCGCGCGAGATCCGCCGCCCCGTTGCGGCGAAAATGACCAGAAGGAGCGAGGCCGCGACCATCAGGAGGTTGTCGAAGGTCACGATCTCCTGCGGCACGCGCGCTGGCGCGATCAGCACGGTCGTGCCGCCTATCCCGAGGATATTGTATATGTTGGACCCGACGATATTGCCGAAGGCGAGGTCGCTCTGTCGTTTGAACGCGGCCAGCACCGACGTGACGAGTTCCGGCATGGAGGTTCCGACCGCGACGATGGTCAGCCCGATCACGGTTTCCGGAATCCCGAAGGATTGGGCCAGGGCGACCGCGCCACCGACGAGGAAACGCCCGCCGAGGACGACAAGGACGAGACCTCCGACCGCCAAGAGGAGGGGGGCGACCAGCCCGCCCCGGCCGCCGGTTCCCGGCGTTGCGGCCGGATCTGCGGCTTCGAGAGCCGCTGCCTTGTCGTAGACGGCGCCATGCTCGGCCGAGACGTTCTCCTGCCGAAACGCCAGGTAGATGTAGACCCCGAGGGCGGCGACGAAGACCAGGCCGATCAACCGTCCGAAGGGCATCAGGAACGACAGCGCGGCGAAGGTGACCGCCACGCCCAGCATCACCATCGCGTCTCGGGACAGGGCCGAGGACGAGACGGTGATGGGAAAGAGCATCGCAGAGATGCCCAGGATCAGGAGGATATTGGCGATGTTCGAGCCGACGATGTTGCCAAACGCGATGCCCGGAGATCCTGCGAGCGCGGCCTGAACGGAGGTCACCAGCTCGGGCGTGGAAGTGCCGAACCCGACCAGGGTGAGACCGATGACGAGGGGAGAGACCCCCAGACGCTCCGCGACTCGGACGGCACCACGCACCAACAGATCCCCGCCTGCAACGAGGAGCACGAGCCCGCCAATCAAGGGTAACCATACGTCCAGCATCTATTTATCCCTCTCTGGTCATCGTATCGGGTTCCGCATCGCGCCCCGGACGGGCCGATCCACGCCGGATGCAATTGCCCGCCCCACACCGTAGTGCGGTATATCGAGCGGTCACGGCACCACAGGGACCGATCGCGGCGCCCGGAGCCCTTGCCGTGCGCCCTTGTGTGGCACAGGTTCGGCCCATGTTCGACGATCTCCGGTTGCTGTTCTCCTTCGATCTTGTGCGTCTGGCGCAACTGGATCTGCTTTCCTCGCTCCTTCTTCTGCTGCTGCTATGGATCGCACGCCGGATGGTGGTGCGGTCGATCCGCGCCCGGTCCGATCTCGCCCCCCATGACCAGCGGCGCCTGATCACCTCCAGCCGCAACGTCTTCCTGATCCTGGTGCTAGTCGGGCTGGTGTTCATCTGGGCCCCACAGTTGCGTACCTTCGCGCTGTCATTGACCGCGGTGGCAGTGGCTATCGTCGTGGCGACGAAGGAGTTGATCCTCTGTCTCTCCGGGGCGGTGCTGCTGGCGACCACGCGCGCCTTCGCCGTTGGCGACTGGATCGAGGTTGGTGAGAACAGGGGCGAGGTCACCGATCACACCGTCCTGGCGACAACGCTTCAGGAGTTCGGGACGGGGCCCCATGCCTACACACCGACGGGCAGCACGATCACCGTGCCGAACAGCTTGCTGCTGACCGCCACCGTTCGGAACCTGACCGCGCTGCGCGATTACACCTATCACCGGTTCGCGGTGACGATCGATCCGGTCCCGCCCCTCGAGCGGACGCAAAACCTAGTCTCAGAGATCGTGCAGAGACACTACGCGCCGTTCCGCGAGGAAGCTATACGGGCCAATGCCGCGATCGAACGGCGAACTCATACAGATCTCCCAGATCCGGCTCCCGTCGTCCGGTTCCGCACCTCCGACCTGGGAAAACTGAGAGCCGAGATCACCTTTTTCTGCCCGTCCCGTGAGGCCGAACGGCTGGAGAGCGAAATCACGCTCGAACTGCTCGCAGGACTTCAGGCGGATACCGTGCCCGCGCCGTCCTCAACCGAGGCAGACTGACATGCCGACCCTGTTCATCCTGCTCGACCTGGCCGCGATCCTGAGCTCCCTCGTCGCTGCTGGCCTCTGGTACCAAGCGGGAGCGCGAACCATACGACGCGTCTCCCGCTTCGAGACGCTGAACCACGCCGACCTCAATCGGATGGTCGTGGCGATGAATCGCAGCGCGATCCTCAACCGCCGCGCGGCCCTCGCCTCCGCCGCGGCCGCGATCTGTTTCGCGCTCCGTTTCACGGCCGTGCTCGTCGCGGACGTGCCAGCCGGCTGAGGGAAGAAACGGGCTCGAAGCCGACATGCGGCGGTGCAGCGGCTTGGCGCCCGGTTGCCACATCAACCTCTGTCGCTCACGGCCGATTGTGTTGAAAAACTCGGGCGGCTCCAACACAGCACGAAATTCCAGAACGCCTGTTCTAGCTTGGGGCTAAAATGCCGCGTCAGAGAGGGAGATCTGACTTTCACCAGAACGAAATTCTGGTCGGAGCCCGGTGATTGCCCGGTTGGGGAGTTTTTCAACACCATC
>NZ_FOMS01000024.1 GCF_900112685.1 Roseivivax sediminis | reverse complement strand
CCAGTCGAGGCCGACCAGGCGGAGCAGGCTCTCCACGAACCCGGTCGTCTGCCGGAGGGCCATACCGAAGAGGACTTTCATCGTCAGGCACGTCTGGATCGCGGCATCGCTATACTGCGGCTGCCTGCCTTGCTTGCCGGTCGGTGGCGGCACCCAGACCATGTCGGGATCGAACCAGATCGTCAGGGAGCCACGCTGCTTCAGCGCTTCGTTGTAGGCCGGCCAGTTCCTGGTCTTGTAGCTCGGCGGCGTAGGTCTGCTCATGCAGACCAGCTACCACGCTGGATTCACGAGATGAATCCCTCACCCCGCCTTTGCCCAACAAAGCCGTGCGAACCTAGAACAAACGCTGACAAAACGGCTTGACAGAGCTTGCGCAGCCTTTTGGCGTCGTTTGCGCACTCTTTTGGTTTTTCTGACTGTGCAGCACTCAGCAAACCAAAAGAGTGCGAGAATATTAAGAGGCGCGCCACGGCCCCGCCGATAAACCATTTGTTATCAGCAGGTTACGATCTATGAAGCGCGAATCAAAACCAGAAGTGTGCGAAGCGATACCGAAAGCGTGCGAACTTGGAGAAGGGGGTGGAGAGGAAGAGCGAAGCTGCCGCTCTCACAAAAAAAGACCTGCACCGAGGTGCAGGTCAGGACCGAGCTCTCATGGTCGTCTGAATCGAGGTCAGCACTTCTCGGGGCTAGCTTCGACTCGCTAAAAACTCCGGGTCGAAATCACGCTGATAGTCTTTCCAGACGAACGGATTGAAGGTCTCAGTGAAGTTCGTCCGTTCGACGAAAACCTCTACGAAATCTTCGAGTTCGACCCGTTTTCGGCCAGCGCGGCTGACCTGCCGGCAGACGTCTAGGACAAGCTCGATCACGAGCCCCCAACGATGCGACGCCGCGAACGCCAGCCGTTTGCTGAATTCGCGGCCGGCCAGGTGCTGAAACTCGAGCCCAGCTTCATCGAAATATGTGAAGCAGATCGTGTTGATTTCTTCCAGATCCTCGACGGGATCGATGTTATTGAACCTCACCGGCCTCAGCAAGCGTGCCAGTTGCTCCTCGCGCTCTACCTCGTGGCGAAGATCATCGACCCCGCTCATGATGAGGATGACGGGCCAGGTCGCATTCTTCAGGAGCGATTTGAAGCTGTCCAGGATGGTCTCAGTGTTCGCATTCGGTTTTTTGGGAAACACGTGCTGACACTCATCATAGTGCAGCGCGATCACCCCCTGCTCCTCCATTTGGTATGCAACCCGCGACCAAATCTCGGATTGGGTACGCCGAGCTTCCAGCGGGTAGTTCAGGGCCTCGAGCGTGCGCCGCCCGAGATCCTTCCAGGTACATTTGCCGTCCAGCACGCAGGACGCGATGAAGGCCTGTTTGCCGTCGGGCAGCAGGGTTTCACTATCGTTGAAGTCCCGGATGAGTTTCCGGATTTCGGTCGATTTCCCCACCCGACTAGCGCCGGTCACCAGGAGGCCTTTCGCCTCGAACTGCTCCCCTCGTTTCGCGCGCACCCAGTAGTCTTCGAGCACCGCGGTGAACTGGCTGCGCAGTCGATCCTGGCGCTCAAGGGAATAGTGGCCTCCCACTAACCCCGTCCTCGCGGTGAGCTGCTCCGCATCGATGAAACTCATGTCAGCTTTCCTTTCGTGTTCGGGCGAGAAAACGTCTCGTTGTCAGGGGTGTCGTCCCGGTGCTCGTCATAGTGTCCGCCATTCACCTGGGCGCTTGGCTCATCGCCGGCAACAGCCTCCTCGACATCGGGAAGATCGCCACAGATCGAGCCAGGTGGCACGCAGCCCGGAATAGATCCGCGGTCACCAAAATTCCGTCCGGCCGTGAAGGCTCGGGCCTTGGCGTTGGCCTCTTCAATGGTCATGAAGCTACGCGGAGTTCCCTTCTCTCTGACGGCTTCATGAATTTGCTTCCGCATATCGCTAATCGCTGAAAGCATTGTCTCCGCCGCCAACTGCTCCGCGTCGGGATGCATACGGCAATACTCCTCCAGCACCCCTAAATACTCCGCGAGCGACAGGTCGCGGAACGCTGTGATTGTCAGCTCGGCCACGAACGGTCCGGCCTGACCGGGGACGATAATCGTAGCGTAACGCAGGTGATCGGGGTCGATGTAGATACTAACCTTCTCGGATGTGAATTCGCGCAAGTCGATCAGGCCATCACCGGCCACGCCGTCGGCCGCAGCATCATCGGTAGTCCAGATCGCTTGATAGGGAAGGTCATACGCCTTTACGCCTTGAGCCGACGGCTTGGCCTCAATTTTGTGCCCTAGGTGGATACGCCGGGTGATAGGGTCCGGTGCAGGAAGACAGCCATAGTGCTCATTCTGGAATTCCGCGACAGACTTCGGAGTTCGGCCGAACATCCCCACCCCGTGATGTTTTTGATTTGGGTAGACGTCGATAAAGTACCGGCTGATTAGCGCGTAGAGCTGCTGTGGATCGATGATGCCGTTTTTCATTGAATCGTAATCCGTCAGATGGTTCGGATCACGTCCCGTGTACCCCGGCAGCCACTGGATAAGTTGACTTTCCGAGGTGCCAATAACGGCTTCCACGTAAGGCTTGTCGCCGCTCGCGTAGGCCCGACCGTCAATCATATTTCTAGAGATTCCGCTTCCAGCCGCTTTTGTAACTGCGTTACGGAGGCCGGACCCATTATCTCCAACAATGTTGTTCACTCCAACGGCAGGCATGGGGTCGCTCTTGCAACCGTAAATCACCTTCTCACGGGTTTTATCTCTGGTGATCATTCGGAAAAGTTCGATAGTCGCTTCAGCACCGACGTTTTCCGTAAGCACCCACCCAAGCGGCATTCGCGACGCGACGTCGATGGCGACGACGAGGATAAGACGCTTTCGGACTTCTTCCTCGATCTCCTCTAGCTTCTCCTTGTGCGTGTTCGAGAGAGCCTGCCAGCGCCCGGCACGTTTGATCGGCGTGATAACCGAAAGCTTTACCTCGTCGATCTCAATTCTCTCCCCGACCATAAGAGCTCGAATGTCAGTGGCGCCGGAGGCTCTACGGTTGTTGGTAAGTTTCTCACCATCCCGTGCGGTGGCGATCCCGTTCTTCAGGGTGCGTTCATTGATATGCTTCGCTAGTGTAGTTGCGCTTGGAACTTGTAAGAGCTCGGCACTTTCGATTTGGTATTTGCGATTTTCATTTCGCACAAGAACGGCAAGTTCTCGGTGTGCTAGCGCATAGGTGGATCTCTTCCGATCAAGGTAGATTTCAGACGCTTGATCCATTAGCAAGCGAACTCTGTGAGGAACCCGCGCCTCAGTGTTTCCCTTGCGCCAGTCAGCGTCTGGTAGTGACAGAGGATCACGGCCGCTGTCGTTCCATTTCTGCCAGTATTTCTTAAGGCTCCTACCGCGCGGCATGCCCCATTGTGTGGATTTGCCGCCGCCCCTGGTGGTTTTGCGTAACGGCTCGAAATAGGCGGATGCAACAAGCCGGATCTTCTTCCTGTTTTCCGCCTTGTTGAGTTGACCTTCTGTGGGCTTAATTCCCGATGCGACGAGGCTCTCGACACCACGGCAAAGTGCTTGCCGGAAGTCGGCCTGTTCCTGCAGCTTCTGCGGTAGTTCTTCGACGTAACGGTACCTCATGCATTCGTTCGAGCGGCCCTGCCGACCAGACTGAGGAGCGATCAGGGAAAAGCTCGCAGACTTCCGGCGCGCGTCGAAAGCGTCATAGGTCCAGCGCTCGGTGTCACCAGTTTGTTCATCGACCAGCGACAGCCCATCTTCCCAGTATCCGACCACTCGGAGAACGCGGCCCGCGTCATAGACCTCGCTTCCCCGCGGGACGACGTAATGCGGTTTAATCGTCATTGGGGCAGCCAAACTCTCGAGTAGTGGCAGAAGACCGCATCGAGGTCGGCCAGCAGTCGTCCCCGCGCGATCAGCCGCATGGCGGACTGCCAGACCCGCGCCGGCTGCAGGTCGAGGACCGCGACCAGATCCCTCAGGAGCCAGAGAGTGCCGAGACCGTAAGCCGCCTCCTCGACCAGTTCATCCGCCGCCTTGTCGGGTCTGAAAACCAGGTCGTACATGCGGCTCAGATTTTCCCGCCGCGCGCGCGAAAAGTCGTCCGCGTCGACGACCATGAAGCGATCCCGATGCTCGGGTCCAAGCGCGCGCCTGATCGCATCGATCTCCGCCTGCGTGCGGGCCTTCATTAGGCTTCGGCGGTTTCGCACGAAGATCGCACGCCGCTCGCCGTTCCTCAGGGTAACCCGAAGATCCATCGTGTGCTCCCTGTCCTTCCCCTCCAGAGTGATGGGGAGCGTGAAGGGCTGGAACTCCACGTCATAGGTGTTCGGGCTCACTAGCACCTCGTGCGCCACGGCGGCCTCCGCGGCGCTGTCACAGTAGCCCACCTCCGGGCGGTAATCGTTGGCCTCGGTTCGTGACATCACGACGGTCTTCTGCGTGCTGGAGCTGACGGACAGCGTGTTCCGGACGGCGCGCGCCGGGAGTACACCATGGCCACCCGGAATCTGGATCTTCGCCTGGCGCGGAAGTCGCTTCGGACTGTAGGGCCACTCGTCGTGTTCGATGATCATGTCGTCGGTCATGACTTCTCTGTTCCCGGAATCGACAGATTCCGAGTTTCCTGTCTCTCTCTATGACCGGTCGCGGAGTTGCGGACGCCCGTGGTCCGGGTCTAGTGTCCTCTTGACGGAATCGGCCGCACCGGTCGGATTTCAACTACGGGCGCGCTCGCTGAGCGCGCCTTTTTTCTGGTCAGCTCCTCATGTCTCTGGCGGGTGCCCGGTTGGCGCCCGTCTCCTGAGCATGATTCACCGACGCCGTGAAAAAACAAAGAGGGGGAGCAACACACAGATGTGGATTAAGCCGAGAAAATTCATGCGAAAATTTGAAGGGCCGGATCTTCGCAGAGTTACGCGGCGTTCATGTGGACGGAGGGAATTCGGCCGAAAAATTTCTTTGCAACTTTCGCGCAAACTACTTCGGAAACGGCGAAGCGAATCGCCTTCAAGCGCGCCTTTAACCGTCCCGCAGGGCCAACCGCATGACGCACGGCCACAAGGTATGTCTTCTGAGCGATGTACCCGGACCCCGCGGCGGCTTCCGACACGCAAGCTCCAGAAAGGACTGGCTCGGCTACTGCCCGGCACCGGTCCGTGTTGTCACGGCTAGGGAGCGACGAGCGATACGAAGGACGTGCATCGTCGCTGCCGAAGATGTGCATCAGCCATAGACCTCGGCATGGAGATAGGCGGAGAGCTTCGCCATGCCGGAGATCTCGGGCTGAGACATGAGGGCAAGCGCTGTCTCGCCGCCCAATGCCTGGTTCGGAGCGCGGATCCACCTCTTTCTCCGAGCAGCCGTCCGAAACATCAGCCGCAGACACCGATGGATGCCAAGCAGGAGGCCCAGTCGCCTGGCAAGGTCACCCGTTGTCGGGGCGTAGTTGCCTTCCCGTAAAGCTTCATAATCTCGCGTGGTGAGCCCCCCGAGCACTTCGCGGCTCTCATCCTTCGAGAGTTCCCAAACTTCGAACAGACGGAAGGTGGTGCGGGTTGCCGCATGTGCCTCTTCTTCAGACAGCGTAGCCGGGACGCCATTGGGGTTGGCCTCATACGTCATGCATGCGGTTCCTCGTGACGTTTGCTTGGTCCTGGGAGTTCCCTGCGGCCTGCGTAGTGGGACCGACAGTGGCTCGCCGATTTCGTGATCATCCGAGCGCGATCGGTGCTTGGAACGACACCAGCCCAGTCGGCCCAGCAAACTTGCCGGCGCGGTTGCGCATCGTTGCTAACGACACTCCAACTGGCCTGGACGCGCTGCCCGCCAACTTGGGCGTGAAGTACCGGCATTCCACCTAACCGCTCGATGGCTCTCGAATCGGACGACTACTCGTCGTCTTTCCTGTTGCCCATCCAAGCGCTTTCAGGCGGATCATCCTATCATTTCCTGCCGCAGGCGGGATGATCGCGACCGAGGCGTGCCGCCGTCCCTACAGCGTAATTATGCGAAAAGATCCGCCCGGCTCAGGCATCCCAAAGCCCTGCCTGTACTTCCGTCAACATTCGCATTTGCGAAATTTGAAAGCCGCGAAGCCGGTTTGCCTTTTCGATAAAGACGCCGGGCAATTGCGCTTGACCCGCTGTCTCGGATCGGCCTAGCTCAAGGCGTCGAAAGGACCTCCTCGTGACCGTACGCCGCCTCATACGCCAGGTATCCAATACCTACTGACCCCGACGCCCGGGGCTGCGGATGATCCGTGCGGCCGTTTCGGCTTCCCTGCCAGACCTGTTCGAACGATCCCGGAGCGCCACGCTCCACGGCAGCCTCGTGCAACCGCCCCCTCGTCTCGGAGCACGACATGTACGACCACAGCATCACCCCACGCGCCGAAGACCCGTCGCTGATCGAACCACGGACTTTTGGCTGGCACAGCCTCATTCCGGCACGCTACCCGGTCCTCTTGCCCGAACTCAACATGGCCTCCGAGGAGGACTACGTCGCCCGCTTCCAGGCCTTCGTGCTGAAGCTGAAGCGCAATCTCGACCCGGAACGGGTTGAGCTCCAAGGCTTGGAACATCGTCGTGGGATGATCCTCGGCAAGACCGCCTACCGGCGGCGCGCGGCCGAACTGGGCCTCTCGCGGCTGGAGCACGAGGACCTCCTGCAGGTCAAACGCCTCGCCCGCGATGGAGCTGTGCTCCATGGCCCTCGCACAGAGCATCACGCCGACGAGCTGGCAGCGGCGCTGCATGCCGAGAGTCCCTGGATGTCCGATATCGGCACGTTCCTCACGAGGGCCATGCGCTCGGCGGCTAATTCCGGGCTCTCCGGGCTCACGCTGCCGCCGATGATCCTGGTCGGCCCGCCAGGCTGCGGCAAGTCACACTACGCCCGCAAGCTCGGCGAGCTGGCCGGCACACCTGTCCGCCAGATCGACGTCGGCTCCGGTACCTCGGCGCACCGGGTGGCCGGCACCGAGAAGGGCTGGTCCAGCCGCCAGAGCGGCGTCCCGACCGAAACCGTACTCGATCGCAAGGTCGCCAACCCTGTGATGGTGGTCGACGAGATCGACAAGGCGGGCACTATCTACTTGGCCAAGGGCAGCCCGAGCTCGCTGATCACGGCCCTTCTAACGTTTCTGGAGCCCTCGACAGCGAAGGTCTTCGAGTGCCCCTCTCTTCGAGTGACCTTCGACCTGTCGCGGGTGAATTGGGTCCTGACGGCGAATGTGCTGGAGGACATCCCTGCGGTCCTTCGCGACCGCTGCCGCGTCTTCCTCATGCCCGAGGTGACGCCAGGCGTGGCCGGGATGATGGTCGACGCCATGGCGCGAGACTTCCCGCAGCTCGACGCGGAGACGCTTTCAGTGGTGCGGAGGGAGGTCACGCGTACCGCGGCGCGCGGCAAGATGAGCCTGCGGATCATTCGACGCATTCTCGAGGACGTCTCCCGGCCACCGGGGCTCCTCCTGCATTGAAGCAAACGCCGCCGTGATCCGCTGCCCACTCGGCCCTGAGAGTGATTGCCTCTGACCGGTGAACACGCAGGAGGACATCGATGAAGCAGCAGCCACAACATGGGCAGCCCGAACTTGCCCCGGAGGTCGAGCGCCTCGTCGAACTTTGCAGGACAGAGTTAGGCGCGCTCGAAGTCTACCTGTTCGGCAGCAGGGCGCGCGGGGATCATCGCGAGGATAGCGACTACGACCTACTGGCCGTCTTGCCCGACACCGCACCACTGGAGGCCGAACATCCGATGACGCTCTTTAGGCTTCGTCGGCAGTCCAGGGCGCATGCCGACCTCTTTGCAGTACGCCGCCAAGATTTTCTTGGGGCTCGGTCAGTAGTGAATACCCTCTCCTACTGCGTAGCGTGCGAGGGGGTGCGGATCTACACGGCGATGCGCGCCACAGAGCAAGATTAGAACAGAACCGCACTCAGCCGAACGAAGGGCATGGGTCAAATACCAAGACGGAGTGGCGTTCACGCCATCCAAGGGCCAAGCCGGCTCCGGCGAAATGTCTCGACTATGGCACATGCATCTGTGAGAACGGGGACCGAACGCTGGGACGGGAGGTGCCCAAATCCGAGGTGGCCCGAAGCGTTCAAGTCTCTCAATGCGAGGAACAGGTGGGACGGTGTCGAACTCGAAGCAGATATTGGCGATGCTTAAGAGCCGCGCCGAGGGCGACGACGAGCTCTTCTATTCCATCGCCCTACAGGTGGCAGCTTCTGAGGCGCGCCAAGGACATCGGGCGACCGCCGAGGAGCTGAGGGCCGCCGTAGATGCGGCCCGTGCCGCTGGCGGTCGCGGCCAGACAGTCCCCATTCCGTTTTCAACGCCGCGGGGCGATCTGGCAGATCTCCTAGACCATCGCGATGCGCGTTACCGTCTTGGCGATGTCGTGCTCGACGAAGCCATTCGGGATCGCCTCGACGACCTCGTGCGTCAGCAGAGCCGGCGGGACTGGCTACGTGAGCACGGCAAGACACCCAGCCGCCGGGTACTGTTCGTCGGCCCGCCTGGATCGGGCAAGACCATGACCGCTGAGGCCATGGCCGGTGAGTTGAAGCTCCCTCTCTACGTCATTCGTCTCGAAGGGCTCATCACTCGGTTCATGGGGGAGACAGCCGCCAAACTCCGCACGATTTTCGACGAGAGCGCGCAGCGACGCGGCGTATACCTCTTCGACGAGTTCGACGCGGTCGGTGCGCGCAGGGCAGCGACCAACGACGTGGCCGAGATGCGCCGGGTGCTCAACTCGTTTCTGCAGTTTATGGAAGAGCCGACCAGCGTCGACAGCGTGCTGATCGGCGCCACGAACCACCCTGAGCTCCTCGACCGCGCGCTCCTGAGGCGCTTCGACACCATCCTAGAGTTCCGGCCACCGACCGACAACGAAATCCGGAAGATCGTCAGCGCAAACCTTCGGCCGCTCCGCTACCCACGCCTCGCTTGGAAGCAGGTCGCGGCTGCCGCGAATGGCCTCAGTCAATCCGAGATCGTCCGCGCGGCCGAGGACGCGGTGAAGACTGCGATCTTGGATGAGCGAGATGTCTTGCGAACTGAGGACGTGGTGCGGCGCCTGGCGGAACGGCAGGCCATGCGTGAGGCATTCGCGCCAAACGACGACTGATCGCCATATTCATGCCATCCCGATACGATCGCCAGCATATCGACATCAGCGCCCGCTTTACGCGCCGCAACTTCACCGCACCCCGTCAGGATCTGAGCGGTGGAGGAACGCCGCGCGCGCGAGCCGCGCATGGTGGGCGACTACGGGGAGACTTGGCGGCAGCCTTTGAAGCCTTTGATCGCGAACGCCCTCAGGACGATCGAGTCGATCCCGTCGCAGGCGTGTTCCTGGAACTCGAACTGGCACGGGGCACGCCAGTGGAGGCGATGGAGCGCAAAAGGGACGGAGTGACGCCAACTGCAGCGCGCGTGGAGAATGATGACCGACGGACCGTCGGTCTCTTCGTCCCGAACGAGGCGCGGCCGGTGCTCGATCAAATTCTTCGCGACTACGCGACCGGCCCGCTGACGCCGGCCGGGGAACCGCAGCGGAAAGGTTTCGTCGAGCCGATCGAGCAAGTTCGGCGCGCTCGGTTCGAGACCTTCTGGACGGATGACGACGCTCGCCTACCGGAAGATCCGACCGAGCGGATCTGGTGGGAGGTCTGGTGCGTGCGCAGCGCGGAGGTAGAACTCGACGCGCTGGTCAACCGCTTGGACGCGCGCGCAGCCGCTCGGGACCATCGCCTCTATTTTCCCGAAACCGTCGTAGTCCCTGTCCTGACTGATCGCGTGACGATTGAACTTATGCTGTTCTCGCGTTTCGCGATCACAGAGTTGCGGCGCGCTAGCGATGCGCCGACAGTTTTTCTCGACTCCGACCGCGACGAGCAAATCGGCTGGTCCCGGGAACTTGCAGAACGGATCGTATGGCCCGGAAGTGATGCGCCCGCGGTCTGCCTCTTGGACACCGGAGTCAATCGGGCACACGATCTGCTCGAGCCGGCAGTCTCGTCAGGCGAGCTGCACGCCGTCAATGCAAGCTGGGGAGTGAACGACACTGGAGCCGGCCACGGAACGGGAATGGCCGGCTTGGCGCTCCATGGCGATCTGACGACGCATTTGGCGAGCATGGACGCGCGGAACCTGCAGCATCGCTTGGAGTCGGTGAAGATTCTCCCGCCGCCCGGGCATTCGAAGACCGAAGAGCGATTTTACGGCCCGGTAACGCAGTCGGCCATTGTCATTCCCGAGATCGAAAGACCTACGCGCGCGCGCGTCTTCTGCATGGCGGTGACCAACGACAAGATGTCGGGCGCGCGCCCAACGACCTGGAGCGCGGCACTCGATCAGGCGGCCGCAGGCGTGATGATCGGCGATGAGGGAACACCGCGGCGGTTGATCGTGACGTCTACCGGGAACGCGCCGAACCACATCGAACGTGACCGGCTTGTCGACGCTGACCACATACCAATCGAGGACCCGGCGCAGGCTTGGAACGTACTGACCGTCGGCGGATACACCGACAAGATCGAGATCACGGAAGCCGCGTTCGCAGGCTACCGGCCTCTCGCAGAGGCGGGAGATTTGAGCCCTCATACCCGCACGTCGACCTCTTGGGCGCGCAAGTCGCCCTTCAAGCCAGACCTCCTGATGGAAGCGGGCAACCGGGCGCTCAGCCCGTCCGGCACAGACGTGCTGAACGCAGACTCGCTCGGACTGCTGTCGACAGGTCCCGACACGGACCGACAGCCCTTAATCCCATTCCGTGCGACGAGCGCGGCCACGGCGAGTGCAGCGCGCATGGCGGCGCGGCTAATGGCTGCTCATCCTGACTATTGGCCGGAGACAGTCCGGGCGCTGATGGTCCACGGCGCGGAATGGACACCACCCATGCGGGCCGCATTTGACAGGGCGGAAGGGCTTCGTGAGACGGCCGCGCTTTTGCGCCGCTATGGGTATGGAGTGGCGGATTTCGAGCGTGCGAACGCCTCGGCGACGAACCACGTCGCCCTGGTCTCCCAGGCGGCGATCCAGCCATACCGCGCTCGCCCCGCACGGGGCTTCAAAGAGTGCCACTTCTATCCACTCCCTTGGCCGAGGGAGGCCCTCGAGCGGCTCGGAGACGCCGATGTCGAGCTGAAGATCACCCTGTCGTACTTCATTGAACCCAATCCAGGGATCTCTGCGGGGATCGATCCCTATCGATACCAGTCCTTCGGGCTTCGGTTCGATTTGAGGCGGCGTGGGGAATCCGTACGGGAGTTCGCGAAGCGGGTTAACATGGCCGAACGCAGTGAGGGGGAACGTATCACGGGCGTCGTGGACGGCGATCACTGGCTGTTTGGCCCCAGCAGCATCTCCGCGGGCTCTCTTCACTGCGACGTGTGGACAGGTCCGGCGGCGAGCCTGCTGACGCGTGACACGATCTGCGTGCGCCCGATTGGGGGGTGGTGGCGCAATCGGGCAGGTGTCACGACCTGCGAACGCCAAGCAAGATACGCGCTTGTAGTATCGCTGAAAACCGACGAGGTTGAGGTCGACCTACACACCCCAGTGGACCTAGCAGTCCGAAACGCCTCTGGGATTGAGATCGGATTCGATTAACGAACGGTGTGTGATGACTCGGACGTATCGGGCCATCGCTGAGTCACACCACCCGCCGACCGCTGCCGGATCGCTCTTAAGTTCTAGTCTTGCATAGTGGATCGAGCGGACCTTCAAACCTGCTACGGTCAAGGTCTGCTACTGCCGCAATCACGGCCGTTTAGGCAGGCCTCGACGGATAGCGGCGTTGAGCCCTTCCACGACATTCGTGAACCATTGTAGCTTGCAACGACTAACGGCGGCGATCTTTACGCCGTCCTTACGCCTACTGCCCATCTTCCATATAGCCGCTTTACAGCCCACGAGCGCACATTCCGCCAATCCACCAGATTGGAGCGTGCGATGACCGACCTGCTGTATCTTTGCCTTGGCCTCCTCTCGTTCGGCGCCTTCGCGGCCGCCGTCCCGGCCATAGCCCGGCTCTGAGGAGACATTCCCATGTTCGATATCGTCTTGGGCCTCGCCGTGGCGGCGGGGCTTCTCGTCTATCTCGTCGCGGTCCTGCTGCGACCGCAGAAGTTCTGAGGTGCGGCCATGACGCCGGTTCTCGTCACCGTCCTTCTCTACCTCACCGCGCTCGTCGCCCTGGCGGTCCCGCTCGGCCGTCACATGGCCCGTCTCTATCGCGGCGAGCGCACCGTTCTGACGCCCGCGCTGGCGCCAGTGGAGAAAGCGATCTACCGCGTCGCGAGCGTCCGCGCCGACGAAAGCCAGTCGTGGCGCGCCTATGCCGTCGCGGTGCTCGCCTTCAACGCCGCGGGCTTCGTCTTTCTCTATGCTGTGCTGCGCCTCCAGGGCCTCCTGCCGTGGAACCCCGCCGGTATAGCGCCCATGGCGCCCGACCTCGCGTTCAACACCGCGGTGAGCTTCGTCACCAACACCAACTGGCAGGCCTATTCGGGTGAGGTTCAGCTCTCCTATTTCAGCCAGATGGTCGGCCTGACGGTGCAGAACTTCGTCTCGGCCGCCACCGGCATGGCGGTCGCCATCGCGGTGATCCGCGGCTTCGCCTGCCGCGGAGAGGGTCGGATCGGCAACTTCTGGACCGACCTCACGCGATCGGTGCTCTACGTGCTGCTGCCGCTCGCGGTGATCGGCGCGCTTCTCCTCGTCAGCCAGGGCGTGGTCCAGAACCTCTCATCCTATGTCACCGCGACCACGCTCGAAGGCGTCGAGCAGGTGCTTGCACAGGGGCCGGCGGCGAGCCAGATCGCGATCAAACAGCTCGGCACCAATGGCGGCGGTTACTTCGGCGTAAACTCGGCGCACCCGTTCGAGAACCCCACAGTGCTCTCAAACATGCTCCAGAGCCTCTACATCCTGCTGATCCCGGTCGCCTTCTGCTTCACCTTCGGCCGCATGGTCGGCGACCACCGCCAGGGCATCGCGATCTTCGCGGCCATGGGGGTGATGTTCGTTGCAGGGCTTGCGGTCGTCGCCTGGTCCGAGGCCGCGGGCAATCCGCTCGTCTCGCAGATCGTCGGCAGCGCGGGGCCGAACCTCGAAGGCAAGGAGATGCGCTTCGGCGCGACCCTCTCCGCGCTCTGGGGCACGGCCACGACCGCGGCCTCCAACGGGTCGGTCAACGCGATGCACGACAGCTTCATGCCGCTCTCGGGGCTCGTCTTCCTCTTCAACATGATGATCGGCGAGGTGATCTTCGGCGGCGTCGGTGCCGGGCTTTACGGGATGCTCCTCTACGTCGTGCTGGCCGTGTTTCTCGCCGGACTGATGGTAGGTCGCACGCCTGAATATCTCGGCAAGAAGATCGAGGCGAAGGAGGTGAGCCTCGCGGTCCTGGCGTTCCTGTCGATGCCCCTCGGCATCCTCGTCTTCGCCGCGCTGTCGGTTGTCGTTCCGCAGGCGCTTGCCGCGGTGCAGGACGCCGGCCCGCACGGCCTCTCCGAAGTGCTCTACGCCTATGGCTCGGCCACCGGCAACAACGGCTCGGCCTTCGCGGGCTTCGGCGCCGCGGACCCGTTCCACACCACGCTCCAGGGCCTCGCCATGCTCCTCGGCCGCTACGCGATCATTGTGCCGATGCTCGGGATCGCCGGCGCGCTTGCGGCCAAGATTCCGGCTGCGCCAACGGCGGGCACCTTCCCGACCCACGGCCCCCTATTCGTGGTCCTGCTGATCGTGACCGTGCTGATCCTCGGTGGCCTCACCTTCTTTCCGGCGCTGGCCCTTGGCCCGCTCGCCGAACAGGTGAGCCTCGCCGCCGGCACGCGATTCTGAGCTGAGCCCCGGGGCTACCGGCTCCGGGCCTTTCCTTCATCCAAGGATGACTGACATGTCCCGCACTGAAACTGCCGCCCCTCGGGGTCTCTATGCCACCGCCGCGCGGCAGAGCATTGCCAAGCTCTCGCCCCGCCTGCTTCTGCGCAACCCGGTCATCTTCGTCACGGCGGTGGTCGCCCTCATGACGACACTTCTCGCCCTGCGCGACCTTGTTGCAGGTACCGGCGGATCGGTTGCGATCCAGATCAGCTTGTGGCTCTGGATCACCGTGCTCTTCGCCAACTTCGCCGAGGCGCTCGCCGAGGGGCGCGGCAAGGCGCGGGCCGACTCGCTCCGCGCCACCGGGCAGGAAACACGCGTGAAGCGGCTCGCCTCCGCCGACGCCGATCACGGCAGCGCCGACACTGTATCTTCGACCGAGCTGCGGAAGGGCCAGTTCGTGCTGGTCGAGGCGGGCGATCTCATCCCCACCGACGGCGAGGCCGTCGCCGGTGTTGCCTCGGTCAACGAAAGCGCCATCACCGGCGAGAGCGCCCCGGTCATCCGGGAAGCTGGCGGAGATCGCTCCTCGGTGACTGGCGGCACCACGATCGTCTCCGACTGGCTGATCTTCAAGGTTACCGCCGAGCCGGGGAAGAGCTTCCTCGACAAGATGATCGCGCTCGTGGAAGGCGCCGAGCGTCAGAAAACCCCGAACGAGATCGCCCTGTCGATCCTGCTCACGGGCCTCACGCTCATCTTCCTCTTCGTCGTGGTGACGCTCGAACCCTTCGCGCTCTATTCCGGCACGTCGATCCCGGTCGTCTTCCTCGCCGCGCTCTTCGTGACGCTAATCCCCACGACCATCGGCGGGCTCCTCGCGGCGATCGGCATCGCGGGCATGGACCGGCTGGTGAAGGCGAACGTGATCGCGAAGTCGGGCCGTGCGGTCGAGGCGGCGGGCGACGTCGACGTGCTGCTTCTCGACAAGACCGGCACCATCACCTTCGGCAACCGGATGGCCGACGGATTTCTCCCGGCCCAGGGGGTGACCGAGAAGCGCCTGGCCCAGGCCGCCTGGCTCGCCTCTCAGGCTGACGATACGCCCGAGGGGAAGTCGATCGTCGAGCTCGCGACACGCGTTCTTGGCGACGACATCCCCCGCATCGCGATCGAGGAGCATGTCGCCTTCTCGGCCCAGACACGCCTTTCAGGCGTCGACGTCGAGCACGGCACCACGATCCGCAAGGGCGCCGTGGACGCCATCGTCAAGCATACCGGCACCGACCCCACCCCGGTCCTGGCGGGCAATATCGAGAACATCGCCCGCTCCGGCGGCACGCCGCTGCTTGTGAGCCAGGATTCCCAGATCCTTGGCGTCATCCACCTCAAGGACATCATCAAGCCGGGCGTGCGGGAGCGCTTTGTCGAGCTTCGTGCGATGGGCGTGCGCACAGTCATGATCACCGGGGACAACCCGCTGACCGCGGCGGCGATCGCGGCCGAGGCCGGCGTCGACGATTTCATGGCCGAGGCGACGCCGGAGGCGAAGCTTGAGCGCATCCGCGAGGAACAGGCGCAGGGCCGTCTGGTCGCGATGTGCGGCGACGGCTCGAACGACGCCCCGGCGCTGGCCCAGGCCGACGTGGGCGTCGCGATGAACTCGGGCACGCCCGCGGCCAAGGAAGCCGGCAACCTGATCGACCTCGACAGCGATCCCACGAAGCTCATCGAGATCGTCATGGTCGGCAAGCAGCTGCTGATCAGCCGCGGCGCGCTCACCACCTTCTCGATCGCCAACGATGCGGCGAAGTACTTCGCGATCCTTCCCGCGCTCTTCCTCGGAGCCTATCCCGGACTCGCGGCGCTCAACGTTATGGGTCTCTCGAGCCCCGAGAGCGCGATCCTCTCCGCGGTGATCTTCAACGCCCTGGTGATCGTTGCCCTGATCCCGCTGGCCCTGCGCGGAGTGCGCTATTCGCCGGCCTCGGCCTCGGCGCTCCTGCGCAACAATCTCCTGATCTATGGCCTCGGCGGTCTGGTCGTCCCGTTCCTCGGCATCAAGGCGATCGACCTGGTCGTCGGTGCCCTCAACCTCGCGTAAGGTGATCGTTATGCTTGCGTTTTTCCGTCCAGCCCTGGCGACTCTCGCCCTGATGACCCTCCTGACCGGTGTCGCCTATCCGCTTGCGATCACCGGAGTCGCCCAAGTCGCGATGCCGGTCCGAGCCAACGGCAGCCAGATCGAACAGGAGGGAACGGTGATCGGTTCGGAGTTGATCGCCCAGGACTTCTCGTCACCGAGCTACTTTCATCCCAGGCCCTCCGCCATAGGCTTCGATGCCGCCTCGGCCGGCGCCTCGAACCTTGGTCCGACCTCAGCCGAGCTCCTCGCGACGGTCGAGGAGCGCACCGAAGCGTGGCGCCGGGACACCGGCGAGAGCGATGTCCCGCTGGAAGCGGTGACCGCCTCGGCAAGCGGCCTCGATCCGGACATCTCGCTCGAGAACGCCCACGCGCAGGCCGCGCGTGTCACCGAGGCCCGCGGTGCGCCGCGGGACGAGATCCTTCGGATCGTACACGAGGCGACCACGGGGCCCTGGCTCGGCATCTTCGGCCCCGCCCATGTGAACGTGCTCGAGGCCAATCTCGCTCTCGATGCAGCTTTCCCGGGAGGTGCCGAGTGAGCGAGATCAATGAGGCGCGTCCCGATCCGGATGCCCTTCTCGAGGAGGCTTCCGGGGAGGGACGCGGCAGATTCAAGGTTTTCCTGGGCGCCGCACCCGGCGTCGGCAAGACCTACGCAATGCTGGAGGCCGCCCGGAGACGGGCGGCCGAAGGCGTCGATGTTGTCGCGGGGGTGGTTGAGACGCATGGGCGCCTCGAGACAGAGACCCTGCTCGCTGGTCTCGAGGTCGTGCCGAAGCGGGCGCATTTCTACCGCGAGCGCATCCTGCACGAGATGGATCTCGAGAGCCTGATCGAGCGCCGTCCCGACCTGGCCCTGATCGACGAGCTCGCCCACACCAACGTGCCCGGCAGCCGGCACGAGAAGCGCTGGCAGGACGTCGAGGACGTGCTTGCCGCCGGGATCGACGTCTACACCACCCTCAACGTGCAGCACCTCGAGACGATGAACGACCGGGTGGCGCGCATCTCGGGCGTCAAGGTGCGCGAGACGGTGCCGGACCGGCTACTGGAGCAGGCCGACGAGATCGAGCTGATCGACCTGCCGCCAGAGGACCTTCTGGAGCGCCTGCGGGCGGGCAAGGTCTACGTGCAGGACCAAGCGGCACGGGCCGTGCAGAACTTCTTTTCCAAGGGCAACCTTACGGCCCTTCGCGAGCTCGCGATGCGGGCCGCGGCCGACCGCGTCGACGCGCAGCTCATGCGGCACATGCGCTCCACCGCGACGAGCGGCCCCTGGCCCGTGCAGGAACGCATTCTCGTCTGCCTCGACGACGGCCCCGTCGCACGCGATGTGGTGCGCGCGGGCAAGCGGATGGCGGACCGCGCCCGGGTCGGCTGGACCGCCGTGCATGTCGCCACGGATCGCGGCGACCGCAAGAGCGAGGAGGAGCGCGACCGCCTAGCATCCGCCCTCCGGCTCGCCGAGCGCCTCGGCGCTGAGACCTCGACGCTGCGCGAGGGGGAGAGCGTAGCCGCCACTGTCCTGGAGCATGCCCGGCGGATCAACGCCAGCCGCATCGTTCTCGGCCGCGGCCGGGGACGCCGGACCGGAACCACCCTTTTCAACGAGGACGTAGCGGGCGCCGTGGTTGCACAGGCACGGGATTTCGAGGTTACGCTGATCGCGGACCCGCCACAGAAGGAGGAAGCCAGCAAGCGCCGTCTTCCACGCTGGCGGCCGCAAGCAGAGAGCGGGGCCTACCTTCGTGCGACGCTTGTCATGGCGGCCTTCAGCATGGCGGCGATGGCGCTCGAAACGGTGCTTCCGGTCACGGCCCTGTCGCTCGTCTTCATGACAGGGGTCATCGTCGTCGCCTCGATCTACGGGCTGGGCCCTTCGATCGCCGCCTCGGCGCTCGGCTTCGTGGCCTACAACTTCTTCTTCACCGAGCCGCGTCTTACCTTCCGGGTCGTGCGCGAGGCGGAACTGGTGACGCTGGGGCTGTTTCTCGTGGCCTCTATCGTCACCGGTAACCTGGCGGCCCGCCTGCGGGCGCGCGCCATCGCGCTCCGCGACAGCGTCGAGCGCACGACGATCCTGCACGAGTTCGCGCGCCGCATTGCCGTCGCGCCCTCCTCCGAGGCTGTCGCCCGTGCCGGGGTCGAGCAGATTGCCGCGGCGATGGGGCTCGAGGCCCTCGTGCTCCGTCGCGTCGGGTCCCGGATCGATACGATCGCCTCGGAGCCGGAAGCCGCCCCGCTCGACATGCGCGACCGGACCGCAGGCCGCTACACGCTCGAGAAAGGAGACCCATCGGGGCGCGGGACCGATACGCTCTCCTCGAGCCCGTGGCTATTTCTGCCGGTCCGCGCCGCCGAGGACACCCTCGCCGTGCTCGGACTGCGCTCCGGCGAGGAGCGCCCCATGACAGCCGAGGATCGCCGTCTGGTCGAGGCCTTCGCGAGCCAGCTGGCCCTTGCCTTCGAACGAACCGATCTCACCGATGCGCTGGAAGCGGCGCGGCTTTCGTCGGAGACGGAACGCCTGCGCTCGGCGCTCCTCTCCTCCGTCAGCCACGATCTCCGCACGCCGCTCGTGAGCATCATCGGCGCCGCATCCTCTCTGGCCGACACCGGGACCCGCTACACACCCGAGATGCGCCACGAGCTGGCCGAGACGATCCGCGAGGAAGGCGAGCGACTCGACCGCTACATCCAGAACCTCCTCGACATGACGCGCCTGAGCCATGGCGCCCTCACACCCCGGCGCATCGCGGCGGATCTGTCCGAGATCGTCGGCAATGCCCGGCGCCGCCTGCGCAACGACCTGGCGCGCTACCAGTTCGAGATGGTCTTTCCAGACGCCTTGCCCGCGATCGAGGTCGACCCTGTGCTGATCGAGCAGGTCCTCGTCAACGTGCTTGACAACGCGGCCAAGCATGCGCCCGACGGGACGACGATCCGGCTCCTGGCGCGCGTCGACGGGCCGGCGATCGAGCTTGCTATCGCGGACCAGGGACCGGGCATACCGGCAGAGGCCCGGCACCGGGTCTTCGAGATGTTCTACCGGGTCACCACGGGCGACGCGCAACGGGCCGGGACCGGCCTCGGCCTCGCCATCGCGCGCGGCATTGTCGAAGCCCATGGCGGCCGCATCCGCGCGGACGCCACCAACTCAGACGGCAGCGGCACGACCATCGTGCTCAGGCTGCCGCTTGCCAATCCGGAGCTCTGATGGTCCGCATCCTTGTCATCGACGACGAACACCAGATCCGGCGCTTCCTGCGGATCACGCTCGAGGCGGAGGGGCACATGGTCTCCGAGGCGTCGACGGGGCGTGAGGGGGTCGCCAAAGCGGCGACGGCCTCACCCGATGTCATCATCCTCGATCTCGGTCTTCCCGACCGGGACGGAAAGGCCGTTCTGCGCGAGATCCGCGGCTGGTCTGAGATCCCGGTTCTCGTGCTCTCTGTGCGGGCGGACGAGGGCGAAAAGGTCGAGGCGCTCGATCTCGGCGCCCAGGACTACGTGACCAAGCCTTTTGGGACGCGGGAACTCCTCGCCCGCCTGCGCGGCATCGTCCGGGATCGGGGGGCGGAGCGCGAGAGCCTGTCGCGGATCGAGATCGGGGGGCTCGTCCTCGATGCCGGGGACCATTCCGCCCGCCTCGAGGGGCACCAACTCTCCCTGACGCCGAAGGAGTTCGGTCTGCTCTGGCTCCTCGCCTCCCACGCCGGCCGCCTCGTCACGCAGCGCATGGCGCTTGAGACCGTCTGGGGCCCCGCCCACGCTGAAGACAGCCAGTATCTGCGTGTCTTCATCCGTCAGCTTCGCAGCAAGCTCGGCGACGACGCGGCGGACCCGGCCTGGATCTTCACCGAACCGGGGATCGGATACCGGTTCCGCGACGCTTGAGATCGCCTTGTCCTTCGTTGCCTTCATCAACGGGCTTTTGCTGCTCGGCATGGGCTCCCTCATGGCGGCCATCGCCCTGATGTTTCCGGCCACCCGCTTCGTTTTCCTCGAGGCGGCGCTCCTGACCCTCACCGTCGGAGGATGCATCTGCCTCAGCACCATGCACAGGCGCGGCAGCTTGGACCGATTGCATTCCTTCCTACTCACCGGCACCTCCTGGATCACCGCCGCCTCTGCCGGCGCGTTTCCCCTGTGGCTCTGGGACCTCTCGGTAACCGACGCCTTCTTCGAGGCGATGTCCGGCATCACCACGACCGGGTCCACCGTCATGAGCGGCCTCGACGACACCGAGCGCGGCATTCTCCTGTGGCGCGCGCTGCTCCAGTGGATCGGCGGCGTCGGCTTCATCGTCGCCGGCATCGCGCTCCTGCCGATCATGCGCGTAGGGGGCATGCAGCTCTTCCAAACCGAGAGTTCGGAGAAAGGCGAAAAGGAGCTCGCCAGCGCGGCGCGCTTCGCCTCGGCGACCATCTGGGTCTACCTGGCGCTGACCTTGATCTGCACGCTCGTCTATATCTCTGGCGGCATGACGGAATTTGAGGCGATCGCACATGCGCTCACGACGGTGTCCACAGGCGGCTATTCGACCTCTGACTCGTCCTTCGGGCTCTTCGAGAGCGCCTATCTGCAATGGATGGGAACGGTGTTCATGCTCGCCGGCGCACTGCCCTTCGCCTGGTATATCCGGGTGTTGAACCGCGGGGCCGTGCGCAGCGAGCAGGTCCAGGCGTTATTCCTGACGCTGATCGCGGTTATTCTCTTCCTGACGGCCTGGCGCGTCGTCACTGGTGGAACGGCTGTCCTCGAGACCCTACGTCTCGTCGCCTTTAACGTCGTCTCGGTGGTGACCACGACCGGCTACGCGACCACTGACTACACGACCTGGGGTCCCTTCGCTGGTGCGGGGTTCGTCTGCCTCACCGCCATGGGGGGATGCACCGGATCGACCGCCGGAGGCGCGAAGATGATGCGGTGGATTGTGTTCTTGCGAAGCACCAACGCGCAAATGCACCGCATCCACCAACCGCACGGGATCTTCCCGATCCGCTACGAGGGGCGGACCATAGAATCCGATGTGATGAGCGGGGTAATGACCTTCTTCGCCTTCTACGGTGCCACGGTCATGGGTCTTGCCGTCGCGCTCAGCCTGTTCGGGCTCGACATGACCACCTCGCTCAGCGGAGCGCTGACGGCGGTCGCGAACGTCGGCCCCGGGATTGGCGAGATCATCGGTCCGGCCGGGAATTTCGCGTCGCTACCGGATGGCGCGAAATGGATGCTATCGTTCGGGATGTATGCCGGGCGACTCGAAATGCTGACGGTCTACGTGTTGTTCGTGCCAGCGTTCTGGCGGGAGGTTGCGTGACCCAAAATCTGGAGCGATCACTTCGGTGAAGTAGGTCGGCTTTGTCCGGATGGTGTTGAAAAACTCCGCTTGAGCGACGTCACTGGTGCTGATTCAATTCTCCTGAAGCATGGGAGAACTGGCGATGATGGGGCCGAG
>NZ_FOMS01000023.1 GCF_900112685.1 Roseivivax sediminis | reverse complement strand
GGCGGCGAAGGCGGGAATGCGTTCGAGTGGCATACGCATATCGCCGTTCTTCATCATCGAGACCACGTTCGGGCGCTCGTAGCCCATCTCGCTGGCGATCTCGCGTTGGCTCTTGCCGCTGGCCTCGATGGCATCGGCGATCATGCGGGCGGTGGGGCTGTCGGTCATCAGGTCCTCGTTGTCTCAGTGGGTTACGAGACGATGATAGAAGGCGACATGAGCGTCCTTGATGCGGTGTGACAGTGGACCGGTCAGCAGGGGCGGTGACAGGAAGTCCTAGAACGGTCGGCAGTCGTTATGGAACCCATCCCGGGCTGCAGCCGAGCTAGGCACCCCGAACCTTGGAGTTTCTTTCGCGCTGGCAAGTCAGCGCAGACTGGTGACGATCGGAGGTCACGCTGACCGCCAGGAACGGCGGATTACCGTCGTTGGCCGCAGGTGCGAGAGCACGTTCGGACCACTGCGAAAGCGGACCTTCAACCGCGAATCCTCAGCGGAGCGGCACTCGCTTGATCTACAGGAGAACTCGCACCACCTGGCTCGGTAACACTACCTCCGACGGCCTTGCTTCTCTCTCCAATTGGAAGTTACGTTCAAGTTGTCCGGCGGGATTACTGCGGCTCCGGGCATAGGTGCTACGTGCACAGACACACAGTCGGCCAGACGCTGCGGAATTGTCGCTACGGCTCGAATAACTTCTAATCAAGAGAATTAGGATAGACAGATGCGTGTTCCCTCGGCCATTGAAGGGCAACTTGGAGGCAGCAATATCTTCGATACCATTTTCTTAGCAGTGATATTGGCCATTTTTATTCTTGGTATATATCGAGCGCTCGCCTCGCGAAATGAATGAAATGGGGATAATGCATACACTGAAAATCGGCTGAGGGCATCGCAGCATGAGTGTAGCAGACACTATTCGTAAAATCGCTCAGGGGCGCGGCATCACGAAGCTCCTTCACTTCACGGCATTGGAGAACGTAGAATCAATCGTCCGGTATGGATTTCTGTCGCGAGCTGAAATGGCTATCCGGGGAATAGTCACTCGAATGAGCGCCCCCGAGAGAATTGACCGGCGTCGTGACGCTATTTCATTGTCTATCGAACAGCCCAACTTCGAGATGATGAAATCCAAATATTCCCATCTATCAGGGGATGTTGCGTGGGTCCTGCTTCATTTGAGTCCGGAGATACTTTGGGGCAATCGTTGTCGGTTTGCATACACAAACGCGGCCAAGACTGAAATTCTTCGGGGTGGAGCGCTATGTGACGGCCAGGCTTTTGAGGACATGTTTACCCGCCGTGGGCGTCACGTTCCGTATATCATTGGTGACAACCGGACACCGAGCCATCCGCTTGACCCGCACGCTGAGGTGCAGGTCCTGGAACGTATTTCTCCGCATCACATTACCGGAGCCGAAGTCTGGGGTTACAAGGTTGCCGTAGTGGTGGACGACGCACTTAAAGCCCTTCCTGGCGAGGAGCGAAACGTAGAATCTCAGTCAGATCGCATGTATGACTACCGACCCTACGACTATGATCCTCCTGGCTATATTTGGAAACCTGCCCCGGACGGATCACTCAGTTTCTCCAAGATTGATGGCCACGGAATCTATTGAAGTAATATTCGCCTTGGTGAGGAAGAAATCTCTTCAACCGCCGATCATATTGACAGGGTAATTATATGTGCCTCAACTCCATAGACTTTAGACGCGGAGACATGCACGCAGATCTGGTGTTGCTCGGCGCATGCCCGGGACAAGACGAATGGCAGGCGAATCCACAGCGCCCATTCGCCGGGCGGTCGGGGGAGAACCTCAGTGTCCTTTTAGAAGTTCTGCGAGACCTGCAAAACAAGGAGGTCTATGGAATGCAGCCGGAAGATTTTATTTCGACCAATATTGACGATTATACCCTTATGAATTCTCACTCGGAGGCCAAGTGGAAGGGGGAGCACGGGCGGTCCACACCTCGAATGTTAGAGATTGCCGAGCAGGGTAATTATGGTCGATTAACCGATCAGTTACAGGCAGTTGCCGCAAGAGTTGTCGTCGGCTTAGGACGTCCAATCAATGATGCCCACTTGGTTCGTAAAGGGAAAGATAGCGGCCCCTTGAGGGCTATCAGATTGCTGATGCCCGACCATCCACAAATGGTATTTTGTATTACCGGACACCCCTCACAACAAGCCATAAATCGCTATGGAAGCGGCGACCCTCGGCGTTGGTTTCGAGATACCTTACAGAGGTTCCCGCCACAATAGAGGCAGCTTCTTCATCTATCCAGTGCTTCATATCCAATATTGGCAACATGGGTCAACGGCTGCTTCGGCATTGCGGCGGCGCAGCATATCGGCAAGTGCGAAGGTCAGTAATGGGCCGAGTGCGCGGGTCAGAGGCTGCCGTGCCCCCGTGCCGTCGCCAGGGCCGGCAGATCGACATGAAGAGCCCATTACGGTCATTCAGAAATGGCGCATCGGGTCCAAGTGAGAAGAAGATAGATCGATCCCGCCCGTGCGATCGAATGGTGAGCATTCAGTCGCTCACCAAATAATCCTTGAGAGCCTTGACGTCTGCGAGATCTGGCATCCTGTGGATCATCCGGTGGCAATTTGCGCAAAGGACGGCCAGATCAGAAACCCTCAAAGGGCGCGCCTCGAAGTTCTCTGAGTATGGCACCTTATGATGAACTTCAAACATCGCCGCGCGAACATGGTCTTTATAAGAGGCTCCGCAGCATTCACATTTGAAGCCATACTTCGTCAGAGCCTTTTCCCTAGATTTTGAGCTGCGCTCAACTGCCTTAGTCCATTTTCTACGCTTTCTCTCGTTTACAATGTTTTGACGGCTTACTGTGGCCAAGTTTTCAAACCATTTTACCCATGGCGAACCATTTTCTCCATATAGAACAGGGAACATGCCTGCTGGCTTGGGCTGCATAACGTAGTCTCGTCTGTCAGCTGGAATTAGATATGCATCTTCAGGGGCCACTCTCACCCTGCAATATATTTCCGATTCACCAGCCATAAGGCCATCTGGGTGTCTGACAGGAATTGAAAATACTGTGGCATTTCTGTAGTAACCGCACAATGCGCCACTGCTAATAAATATTACAGTCACGCCTGAGACCTCTGTAGCGCCTCTATGTCCGCCCAAACGAGCTAAGTCACCCCCGCCTTCCTTAGGAAGATAACCATAGATGAAGCCATCGGATGACAGTGAAAAATTATGAACTTCGTGGGGAGGTTTACCGCTCTGTCCGTATCCCATGACGGGCTTTGCGGTTAGGCTCTCCCCGTCAAATCGGGGGAAGTTTTCTACCCGAGCCAGTAAGTAGGCCATTTTCTCATTCCATAAATTGATATCGCGTTTAAAGCGCGGTGCGAGCCTTATATACATAAAATTTATTCAGCGCAAAGCCTTCGAGGAGTCTCGCCGATCTACCAACACAGCCCTTACTCTTTGAAGCCACCGACCGCATAGTCCCGCACAACGGACTATGCCTGCTTGATTTCGCTGCGTCGGGCCTCGACGTCCGGTATAAGGAAGCTGCACCGAGGCGTCACTCAAGCGTCGAGCGGCAGCCTTGGGCCGATAACGTCAAAGCGCTGACAATTTTCTTGGGGTCAGCCTAAAGCAGTGTGCTCGGCTCTCCACCTCATCTGTGCTTGTGCCCACCAGGCGGCCCCGCCGTGGCCGATGGATCGGACCACGCTGCACGTCGACCTCCTGCCGCGCACCAGGTGCTCGCGCTAGCTGGACGTGCGGATCTCAGTCGTAGAACCCCTGCATCAGATAGGCGAATTCCTGGCTCACCGGGTCGTTGTCTATCGCTTCCTCGGCGGCAAGACCCAGGAATGCGGCCAGGGCAAGGCTGGCGGCCTGGAGCGCGGGACGCAGAGCGAAAAAGCGCCGGGAAGAGCCGACGCAGACGCGACGGACCGCCTGCATCGTTCCGGAGGTGCGCTCGGCCCGACGCGGTGCCTGGCGTCCCGGCGCCACGCGCGGCGTGTCGGTGGCGATCTGCCAAGCGGTCTTCGACGGAACGAGCCGCGCGGCTTTGGGCGCCACGGAGTCCCGTTTCCAGCCCGTCGTGATCTGGCGGCAATGGTGGTAGGTGAACTCTTTCGAGCGGAACGCCCAGTTGAATACGAACTCGTCGAGGATGTGAGGTCGCCATTGCAGATCGCCCAGCGGTCCGCTCGGTCGCACGCACCACTTCGCGGGGCAGGGCTTCTTGTTCGCAACGAGGAACCGATGGTCGTCATGTCGCACGACGGCGCCACGCGCCGGTTGCCGTGCATAACGCCACTCGCCGCCGAAACGGGTCAGACCGAACCGGCTGTGCCAGGTCGCGTCGAAGACGGAGTTCGGCGTCCGGCCGAGCACCAGCTCGTCGATGTCGCAGCACAGAACCGCGCGGGCCTGTTGGAGGAAGCGCAGGCGCACGGCGTTGAGGGCGCATGTCTGCAAGAACAGCTCGGTATTCCCGTAGGGCCTGCGACCGCGGGGACCGAACGGCAGGCTCGTGCTCAGCACCAGAGCATCCAGTCCGGTGCGTTCGAGGACGCGCGCGATGTCGCCAGGCTCATACAGGGTCGATCCGTTGTCGACCAGGACGATGGCCTCTGCGCCCTGCGTCTGTGCATGGAAACGCGCGAAGTCCTCGATCCAGACGAGGTCGTTGTCCTTCGACATGGTGACGATCACGTTCCGGCCCCTGAAGCGCTCCGGCTCAGCGGGATGAACAATCGTCTCGAGGCGGGAGGTCCCCGATGCGAACGTAACGCGGGCCGGCTGGACGGGGCTCTTCAATCGAACGAGGCTATGGCTGTGAACCGGCGTGGAAAAATGACCCCGTAGCGGGGTGATCGGCGTCCAAAAATGACCCCCTTACATCGGTGGCCATGATGCTCCTTGGGCAACCGGGAGCAGGTGCGGGATGTTGGTCGTGGAAACTATCGCGAAGATCCGTCGGGCGTATTTTCAGGACAAGAAGCCGATCAAGCAGATCTGCCGTGAGCTGCGCGTATCGCGGAACACGGTGCGCAGGGTGATCCGGTCCGGGGCGACGGAGTTCAGCTACGAGCGCAGCGTGCAGCCCCAACCGAAGATCGGGCCGTGGAAGGACGAGCTCGACAGGATGCTGGCCGAGAACGCCGGCAAACCGAAGCGGGACTGGCTCACGCGCATCCGGATCTTCGAGGAGCTTCAGGCGCTCGGCTACGAAGGCGGCTATGATGCCGTTCGGCGCTATGCCTCGTCGTGGACGAAGACCGAACGGGAAGCCTCGGCTGCCGCCTACGTGCCCTTGAGCTTCGATCCCGGCGAAGCCTACCAGTTCGATTGGAGCCATGAGGTCGTCCTGGTCGACGGGGTGACCACGACGGTGAAGGTCGCGCATGTCCGGCTCTGCTACAGCCGGATGCTGTTCGTACGGGCCTATCCCCGCGAGAGCCAGGAGATGGTCTTCGACGCGCACGACAAGGCGTTCGCCTTCTTCGGCGGGGCCTGTGCCCGGGGCATCTACGACAACATGAAGACGGCGGTGGACACGATCTTCGTCGGCCGCAACCGCGCCTACAACCGCCGCTTCCAGCAGATGTGCGGGCATTACCTCGTCGATCCGGTCGCCTGCACCCCCGCGTCTGGCTGGGAGAAAGGCCAGGTCGAGAACCAGGTCGGCGTGGTCCGCCGGCGTTTCTTCGTGCCGCGGCCGCGGTTCAAGAGCTACGCCGAGCTCAACGCCTGGCTCGAAGACCGCTGCGTCGCCTGGGCGAAGTCGCACCCCCATCCGGAGATGCGCGACCGGACGACCTGGGAGGTGTTCGAGCAAGAGCGGCCGCGCCTCGTGCCCTATGCCGGGCGGTTCGATGGCTTCCACGCTGTTCCCGCCTCGGTCTCCAAGACCTGTCTCGTGCGGTTCGATAACAACCGATACTCGGTCGACGCCCGCGCGGTCGGCCGGGCTGTCGAGGTTCGTGCCTACGCCGAGCGCATCGAGATCTGGCAGGACGGCAAGATCGTGGGCGAGCACGACCGCGCCTTCGGCCGTGGCAAGGACATCTTCGATCCGCTGCATTACGTCCCGGTGCTCGCCCGCAAGCCGGGCGCGCTGCGGAACGGGGCTCCATTCAAGGATTGGGAATTGCCGGCGGCGATGCGGCGCGTGCAGCGCAAGCTCTGCCGGGTGCCGAACGGCGACCGCCAGATGGTCGAGATCCTGAGCTCGATCCTGACCGACGGCCTGGACGCGGTAGACGCGGCCTGCGCCGAGGCTCTGAGCGAGGGCGTCCATTCGTCTGCCGTCGTCCTGAACATCCTCGCCCGCCGCCGCGAGCCGGCGACGCCATTGACCATCGCAACGCCGGATGCACTGCGCCTGAGCTGCGAGCCGGTCGCCGATTGCAGACGCTACGACAGCCTCAGGAGACCGGACCATGGAAAGATCGCAGGTGCTGGACGTGATGGGCCAGCTCAAGCTCTACGGGATGAAAGCGGCCTATGACGAGATCATCGCCACCGCCGTGAAGCGGCAGCACGAGCCGCAGAAAATCGTCGGAGACCTGCTGACCGCCGAGATCAGCGAGAAGCAGGCGCGCTCGATCAAATACCAGATGACCATCGCCAAGTTGCCGCTGGCCAAGGAGATCGACGAGTTCGACTTCGAGGAGACGCCGGTCAACGAGACGCTGGTCCGTGACCTGGCCGGAGGAGACTTCCTCGAGCAGCAGCGCAACGTCGTGCTGATCGGCGGGACCGGAACCGGCAAGTCGCACCTCGCCGTCGGCATCGCCCGGGCCTGTATCCGAAGCGGAAAGCGCGGCCGCTTCTTCAACGTCGTCGATCTCGTGAACAAGCTCGATGCCGAAGCGCGCGCCGATCGCCAAGGCCGCACAGCCGATCTGCTCTGTCGCCTGGACTTCGTCATCCTCGATGAACTCGGATATCTGCCTTTCGCTCAGACCGGCGGTCAGCTGCTCTTCCACCTGATCAGCCGCCTCTACGAGCGCACCTCAATCCTGGTGTCGACAAACCTCGACTTCGGTGAATGGCCGAGCGTCACCGCGCTCCTCGACCGGTTCACCCACCATTGCGACATCGTCGAGACCGGCAACGAGAGTTGGCGCTTCAAGACACGAGCCTGAGACCCGGATCTTCGCTGGCCCGATCCGGTTGCGCTGTATGAAGGCTACACCGCATCGGGCCAGCTTACGGTGCGCTCAGAGGGGTCAATCTTCGACGCCGATAGGGGGTCAGAATTGGACGCCGATTGACAACGAGCCTTCCGCTCCGGCAGCGCAACCCTGCGGCAAACATTGTCGTGACGTCAACATTTCGAGGGAATGAACGCGGTCTTGTCATCCTGTCCGTCGCGCAGGCTGTGGTTCGGCCGCTACTGGGGACGATTGCACTTGTAGCGCGTCCGGATAGTGTTGCGCGCGTGTTGGTACAGGTTGTGCCACTCGGATGTGCCGGAGCCCGCGCTGCGTCGCTTTTCCTCTTCGGCGATGGCATAGCGGATCGCCTGGCTGGCGCGCGACGCGGCATCGGCGGATGTTTCGCCCGGATCGTAGTAGCAGCGGATCGTCCTTTCGCGCGCGCCGCTGGCCGGTGGCGTCTGGTAGAGCGATGCTGTAGCAAAGGTGAAGTCCTTGTAGCCGCGTAGGGCCGCGGCCAGCTTGATGCAGCCGTAGCGTGCTTTCACCGACTGCACCTCGCTTGCGAGACGGGCCATGGTCTGTGACGGGGTCTCGCTTTGCATCTTTCCGACGGAGGCGCGGGCGTTCACCGCCAACGCCTCCCGGGCGGCGCGGGCGCGGGGCGTTGTTGCATTTCTCCGTTATGAGGCGTGACTGCCCCTTACCCCGCTGACGTTAGGCTATGCGGACGATCTCGGCGGTGCCGAGGGCGTTGAATCGGTTTATGAGGGCGATGCGGATGTGGATTTCTGCGGTCTGGCGCTCGGGGTCTCGTGCCGCGATGCGCTCGCCGAAGGATTTCAGGCAGCGCATCCTCGCCTCGATCCTGCTGCGGACATGGTATCCAGTCCAGCGCTTCCAGAATGCCCGCCCGTAATATCGCGTCGCGCGCAGGGTGTCGTTGCGGGCGCGTGCCGCAGGGCAGTCTTCTTTCCATAGCCGCCCGTTTTTGCGGATCGGGATGATCGGAACCGCGTCGCGCTCGATGATAGCCTTGTGGCAGCGGCGCGTGTCGTAGGCGCCGTCCGCGGTCACTGTGCCGATCAGTTCGCTCTCCGGGATCTGGCTAAGCAGGTCGGGCCACAGGGCTGTCGCCGTCGCGGCCGGGGGTGAATTCCACGGCGCGGATGTCGGACGTAGCCGGGTCCATGGCCAAGTGTACTTTGCGCCATTGGCGCCGCCCCTGCACTCCGTGCTTGCGCGCCTGCCATTCTCCATCGCCGAGGAACTTGATGCACGTGCTGTCCACGAGCAGGTTCAGCGGTCCGTTGGCACGCCGATACGGGACCTGGACGGCCAGGGTCTTCTGCCTGCGGCACAACGTGGAGAAGTCCGGCACAGGCCAGTCCAGACCCGCCAGCTTCAGCAGGCTCGCCACCATCCCGGAAGTCTGGCGCAGCGGCAATTTGAACAGGATCTTGATCCCCTTTCGGGACATTGCTGCGCAATGCCCTGCCGGGCAGTGGACAAGCAGAACTGTATCGCCGCATCGGAAAACACCGCTGGCCGCCCAAGCCGCCCGTCACGCGGCGCGCGCCAGGTCATGTTCTTGTCGAACCAGATCAGCAGAGACCCCCGTTGTCTGAGCGACGCGTTGTAGCTGGACCAGTTCGTCGTGCGGTAGCGGGCGGGTGATGGCTTGCTCATGCGGCGCGTCTAACCGCATGAATTCACAAAGTGAATCCTTCGTCGTCAGACTTGAGCAACAACGCCCTTGAGCACTATCTCAACCGTTCGCTGGGCGTGCCCGTTTGCCCTCCGCCGATCAACAAGGGCCGGCCACGGAGGTTCTCGCGGATTTCTGCGATGATTGCCTCTTCGTCTTGTTTCAGGGCTTTGAGTATCTCGACGCGCGTGCTGTTATGCGAAGCCCATCTGTCCGAGACGAGAAATACATAGCACCCTCCTATGGCGACTACGGAGATGGCCAGCCCCACAAACGACATTTGTCCGACGATACCGCCATGCACAAGATAGATGGCGAGGAAGATCGCCACGAGGACGATGGATACCTGCAAAGCTGTAAGCCAAACCGGCCAAGAGCATGCCTCCCTACGCTGATGATTCATGACGACGAGGGTCGATGGCTGGAGTGCGCTTGGAGACACTTCGGCGAAGTCTATTCCCAGCGCTCTTTGATCGCCGATGATCGGACCGCTCAGCACGTTCTGCAGAGACGCCACTCTGCGCTTCAACTCATACTGCGTAGCTACAGCGCTATTAGGCACCAGGCATTGCATGAGCCGAAAGGATGGATTTCCGATTATCGCGATGTATGAATCCAGAGCGGGGCCCTTCAAATCCTCAAAAGCATGGCGAACCAGAGCTTCAAGAAGATCAGATATTCCAATCCCGGCATCCGCCTCCAAGCCCGATTGGATGGTGCCCTCGACGATTGTCGGTGGCTGCCCCTCGACCGTATCAGGCGCGCCCAAGCGAGGCTCTGGGCTTTGTCTCGGGCTTACCAAGGCGTATGCTGAGATGCCGACAGCAAAAACAAGGATCATGATCCATACTTGTTTCGGAACAGAAGGGAAGTCCCACCATTGGCCGTACTTACCGTCACCCCCTCGTCGCCGTTGTCTCGTCAATGCCCTAGTCCTTGTGCGTCGTGAAATGCCGCGCGTGCATCCATCGTTGCCATCTGAAATGAACCGAGTAGGGACATGAAACCGAAGAAGGTGAGCCCTGCATGTGCGACCAGAGCCAAAATTTGGATGGAGTTTGCTTCACCCGGCAAGTTGGCGCACCACGCAAGAGCATCGATCGAGCGATAATACACAAAAATCTCGTTTAGGAATCCGAGGTGTCCTCTCGGCAAGTCCCGAAATGCAGCCGTGGTCGCGTCCAAAAGTGACTGGCTCTCACACCAGCTTGGCGTTGGGTGATTGTGGAAGAACCAATATGCGTAGCCCGCGCTGAAAATTGATCCAATGACCAGTACGGAAAAGCCGATTGCTGTTACTTCGCGAAATGGGGGTCTCATCTGGTAGGCGAGTACCATCATTACACCCCAAGCTACCACCGTAAAGATCAGGCTAGACCCGGCTAAGATCGCAATTTGGTAGGCATCTGAAGATACTAGGAAATATGCAACCGATAGCAACGCCGCCGACGATACGAGAACCGACCATGCGAGAGATGAAATGATTCCTTTTGATAACGCTTGCAGCTCGGAGCCCTTGATATGTGCGCGGTTCAAGTATGCTCGGCGATGTACATATCGGCGACGGAAGTTGCCGATCACGGTCAAGCAAAAGCAGAGAACAAGGAACCAAGTCGCTGCTCTTGAGTGCTCGTATAGGTGGCGCCACGCTACGAGAAGGACAACCAGCACGATTGCCCCCGAGATCATCCACACGAATTTTGCAAACGCACTCACTTCCGAAAGCTCAACTGACCCGACATTCCACAGGTGGTCTGTCTTCAAGGGCTATAGTTGGCTGCATCAGCCCGCCAAGCAAGCATTTTGAGCACCGAGCGGTGTCTGCGGTCACGCGCATGATGGAGGCGCTCGCACTCGGCGGATCGCGGCGAGGATGGCGCGTACCATTGGGCCGGTGACGGTGACTTCGGCCAGTTGAAAGGTGATGGCACGGGCATGGCGCACGATCCGTGCCCCGATCTTGATCAGTTTGAGTTGGAGGCTGGTCAGTGACGAGTCGGCCATGGCCTCGGGCAGTTCGATGCATCGGTCGATCCATCGCCCGCTCAGGTCGGCCAGCGCTACCCGGTTCTCAGGCAAGGCAAGTGTCTCGGTCTCGAACCGCCCCATCTGCGAGGCTGAGCCCGCGTGAGCAACGACAGCTCGGCCACCGTCAACCTGACGCATGGCCGGGTCGAACGCGAGACTGTCAGCATCGTCGACATCCTCGTATTCGGGCAGTCGCCCGAACACCGACTGCCGGAATAACCCGTCAAGACGGTGGACCGTGTTCCTGCCGAGGCGAGAATCGCGGAGGACCGCCGACGCCAAACTGGACAGCCCGAGCGTGACATCCAGCTCTCGCATCACCAGCAGACCAACGTCCGAACTGATCTGAGCTCCCCGGAACTCCAGCCGGGTCCGGCGGTCGAAATCCACTCGATCTGCCCGCTGCGAACCCGCAACCTCCGGGGGATCCATGAGACTCTCCCCTCGCAGCCATCAACGCCATGATTAATATCGCAAATCCCATATTCACCACAGCGAAATCAGCGCATCACTTGGGAAATGTTGGCTAGAATCGCCGCGTTAGCGCCGCTGCTACCGGAGGTGGCTCTTTGCCCTCCGAGATTGCATAGACGCAGTCACGGGGTAATTTTGAGCCTCCTGAAGCACATCTGCACAGCGTGGGTCGACCGGCGTCGCCCCGTCGCATCGTCACGCCTCGTCGACGATCCTGTTCAGGGTCGCGTCGCGGATGTCCATGAGCTGCACGAGCATGTCGAAGTAGGTGCGGCGCTCCGCCTGGCAGAGCTGCTTGAAGCGCTCGATCTCGGGTGCCGGGCCGCGGACGTTGATCTGGGCATCTTGCACGGGAAAGGCTCGCTCCGGGCCTGTCTGGCGCCGTGACGCTGCCACTACCTCCCAGGTCGCCGGCATGTACTCGAGCATCGCGGTACGTAGCAGGAGCTCGGCGTCGACGCCAGTGGCGGCGGCGAAGGCGGGAATGCGTTCGAGTGGCATGCGCATGTCGCCGTTCTTCATCATCGACACCACGTTCGGGCGCTCGTAGCCCATCTCGGTGGCGATCTCGCGTTGGCTCTTGCCGCTGGCCTCGATAGCGTCGGCGATCATGCGGGCGGTGGGGCTGTCGGTCATCAGAACCTCGTTGTCTCAGTGGGTTATGAGACGATGATAGAAGGCGACAAGAGCGTCCTTGATGGGGCGTGATAGTGGGCCGGTCAGCGGGGTCGGTGACAGGAAGTCCTAGAACGGTCGGCAGTCGTTATGGAACCCATCCCGGGCTGCAGCCGAGCTAGGCACCCCGAACCTTGGAGTTTCTTTGCCACTTTGAAGTCATCGCTGACTGATGTATAATAGAGGCATCACGCTGAAGTCCATCGGCGTCAGCATATCCACCTTAATGCAAACGGTGATACCGGGAACATGACCGGCGCTATGAGGCAGTGGAAGCCGACGGGTCCAGCTCCTGGCGCAGTGCGCGAAAGCTGAAAAGGACGGAGGCGCTGCGGCAGCGCAACCTCCGGCTCGCCCACTGTCGGCACATCGCAGTGGGTGAGTGCTGGGCCTTCGGGTCCTAACCGCGTTCGGTCCGAAGGGACCGGGATGTCGGGGCTAATGCGGGAGCATGGACGCCGCCCGCCGCACTGATGGTCTAGGTGCTCGGCCCTTATGGTTGCACGTTATACGAAGCTCGTATCGGACATCTCCCGCCATCTTCTGGGTCGGCTCGTGCCGACTCGCTGCTTTGACCCGTTCTCAGCGCTACAGGAGGTGGCGGGGGAATAGACGATTCCAAAGCTCGCGAATGCGAGCGTGGTCAGTGGCCCAGAACCTGCAAAGATCTTGGAAAGATCGGCAGTCGTCATGGAACCCATTCTAGGTCCGCAGCCGAGCTAGGCACCCCGAACCTTGGAGTTTCGCTGGTGACGGAACGTCAGCTTCTGCGCCGGCGGTCGTGCGCGTGTGGGAGGTCTATCCCCCCGCGCGCGCGAGCCTTGTGCCGGGCAACTGCGCGGGCGGCGAGGTGGGGCCTATCCCCGCGAGCGCGGGGAGCCTCGGTCTGCGTCGCGTAGAACCAGTGATCCCAGGGTCTATCCCCGCGAGCGCGAGGGAGCCGCCGGTCCAGAGGCGCGAAGAACTCGGCGCCGAGGTCCATCCCCGCGAGCGCGGGGGAGCCGGAGATGCACCCGGACCGAACTCGCCGATCGGGGGTCTATCCCCGCGAGCGCGGGGGAGCCCACCGCACCTCGCCCTTCGAGCGCGCCTACAAGGGTCTATCCCCGCGAGCGCGGGGGAGCCGGGCGCCGGTTTTAGTCGGCGAGCAGGTCGTCGGGTCTATCCCCGCGAGCGCGGGGGAGCCTCTATCGGGTCTGCGGATTCGCTCAGTGTCGAGGGTCTATCCCCGCGAGCGCGGGGGAGCCTGGTCCTCGAGGGAGGCCGTCGTGGTCGTCTTGGGTCTATCCCCGCGAGCGCGGGGGAGCCCCGCCGCCGCTGAAGCACCAGATTTTCGAGTTGGGTCTATCCCCGCGAGCGCGGGGGAGCCCGGTGCCGCGCAGCAGGAAGCCGCAGCCGGCATTGGAGGCGGGTCTATCCCCGCGAGCGCGGGGGAGCCACCTGCAAAGCGCGGATATCGTCCTTCAGCCGGGGTCTATCCCCGCGAGCGCGGGGGAGCCTCCGCCATCGTGTCGAGTGTCTCGGTCGCGACGGGTCTATCCCCGCGAGCGCGGGGGAGCCTCCGCCATCGTGTCGAGTGTCTCGGTCGCGACGGGTCTATCCCCGCGAGCGCGGGGGAGCCAGTCCGTGGTGCGCCTGATCCGATCCAAGGGGGGGGTCTATCCCCGCGAGCGCGGGGGAGCCTGAACGAAAACGGCGGCTCTTGGGTCAACGGAAGGTCTATCCCCGCGAGCGCGGGGGAGCCCGCAGTCTCCGAGCGGATGCCAACCGGCGTGAGGGTCTATCCCCGCGAGCGCGGGGGAGCCAGACCCTGCCCGATGTCCTCCGCCAGCTTCCCGGGTCTATCCCCGCGAGCGCGGGGGAGCCTTCACGGCGCTTCCCAAGGAGGCACGTGATCAGGGTCTATCCCCGCGAGCGCGGGGGAGCCGGTCTCGGACTCGAACCGAAATCGGGCACCTGGGGTCTATCCCCGCGAGCGCGGGGGAGCCGTCGCCGTGAAGCTCGGGATCTCGAATGCGCCAGGTCTATCCCCGCGAGCGCGGGGGAGCCCCACCGCCACAACCCCATCGGTGTCCGTGATAGGGTCTATCCCCGCGAGCGCGGGGGAGCCACTTCCTCGGCGTTCACGTGCTGGCGCGTCAGGGGTCTATCCCCGCGAGCGCGGGGGAGCCTTGCCCATGGAGGGCAGAATCGAAATTGTAGGGGGTCTATCCCCGCGAGCGCGGGGGAGCCGCGCCCGGAGACATCATCCCTTCGGTCTGCGAGGGTCTATCCCCGCGAGCGCGGGGGAGCCACGTGCCACCAGATCGACGCGCTGTGACGCGAGGGTCTATCCCCGCGAGCGCGGGGGAGCCACGACAAGGAAAACGACGCAGTGGTGCAAGTCGGGTCTATCCCCGCGAGCGCGGGGGAGCCTTCTCTGGGCTGATGGCGACAACGCGGCCGACGGGTCTATCCCCGCGAGCGCGGGGGAGCCCCTCCGTCTTAAGGTGCTGAGTTTATTCGAATGTCAAAGAGCAGTGAAGCGAGCAATCCACCTTCATTTTCGTTTTACAAGAAGTATCCCGTCCGCGTCCACAATCTCCTTGGGGGGATCTCCCAGGTGCTCCATCGACAGATGGCCTACCGCTCCGCCGTCCCGCCAGACCATCACGATGGCGCCGCGGCCCAGCATCTCCCACCAGTCACGGAGGACCTCCCAGACCCGCGCTCGCACGCCCGCCGACATGTCCGGAGCTACGTAGACACCGGCAGAGATCTCAAGCATCACCGATGTCAGGAAGCCGCGATACCGGGCTTCTACGTCCCGTGTGACCACTATTGTCAGCGGCATTAATCGCGCCCCTCGATCAGCGCCTTGATCCGCTCGATCATCTCGGAGATGATACGTTCTTTGGTGAGTGTCCGCCCGATCAACCGGCGTGTGACTCGCTCGACGTTTTCCGCCGGCCGTTCGGAAACCTGCCGCGCTGCTCTGAAGGCGTCGGGAATCGTCACGCTGTCACGGAAGAGATCCGCTACGTCCAACACGAACGACTGGCCGGGATCCTCGTGGATGAAGCCGAGCTGCGGGATCGTCGCCGTGGCGGCGACGGCGATCGCGGCGGCGGCCTCGACTGCGCTGGATGCATGGTTCAGCGCTTGGTTCGGCAGATCGGATGCGTGCGGCGCGGAGCGGTCGTAGCGCCGTCCCCGCCAGTCGACGCCGATGCGACGGGCGGTGAGGGCGTAAGTCTCTTTCATCCGCGCGCCTTCGATCCCGCGCAGCACGTCGAGGTCGCGATGTGGCAGCACTTCGCCAAGGCGCATCGCGTACATCCGACGCGCGGTCATCACGCGCAAATCGTCGTCGGCCCAGAGCCGCGCCTGCACGCGCGCCAAGCCGGAGCGGTCGGGGATCAGCGGTGGTGCGGTGTACATGCGAACCCCGTCCTCTCCAACGGCGGCGAGCGCAGTCCGGGCATGTGCAAGCAGGCGAAGTGCGTCGTGGCTGACAGTCGATCCGGGGCCGAGCAGGATCATCGACACACCCTGAAGTGGGATCGCATAGTCACCGGGGGTCAGCGCGTCCGACGCGGTCACGGCACCTTGTAGGAAGGCTAGCGTACCGTCCCGCGCTGTTAGCGCGCCGCGTGCCAGGTACAGGCAGCCGGCGCGGTCAGCATGCGGGACCTTGGCGCTGTCGAGTCCGAGCCGCCCTTTCAGCATCGCCTCAATCCAGCCGCTGCGGCGGGCGCAACAGCAGCATACCGTAGCCGTAGCTGCGGTGACGTCCTACTCCTCGCGCCAGCAGGTCCGCGAAGCGGACAGGATCGCGCACGCTCAGCGTGCCGTGGATCACTGCGTCCGGTCCGTCAAGCCGACGTCCGCCGCGGACGATGCGTCTGCGCTGGAACGAGGCGAGCCGGGTCGATGTTCTGTCGAGGTCGGCTGCGTCGCCGAGCCGCGCCGTGAGCCAGTCGAGATAGACTTCCTCGCGGGACCGGGCGACACCTGTCCGCAGAGTCTCGGCCAGAAGGGCGTCGATTTCGGCGCCCGCGGCGAACCTGCCCTCTGGCCCTTCTATAGGGGCATTCAGGCGCACCACCGGCCGTACGCTCAGGTCGAAGCCGAGGCGCATCCGGGCCTGCCAGGTCCCGGGCGGTCGGGCGATGCTGCGCAGGGCGGCCAGTTCGAGAACGGAGCTTTCCGAGGGGGGCGCGACCGCGCTGGCGATGTCCCGAAGTGCGTCGGCAGTTTCGGCGCTGTAGCCGTAGATTGTACCGCGGCGCGCGCGCGGTGCGACCATCAACCGGAACGGCTGCACGATACCGGGACCGAAGACCTCGCCGAGAAAGTGATGCAGCGCCAACCCTTCGTCCAAGTTGCCGCGGCCAAGCCGCCGCGCACCGGCCCAACGGTGCAGCGCCGAGAGAGTGAGCGGCATCTCAACCAGATGCAGGTTCATGCGATCCATCCCTCGGCCACTGCGCGGCTGCCTGCATGCAAGCCGCTTTGCCAGTTCCGGAGATCCTGGCGATCGAGATACAGCGCGCCGGTGACGGCTGGTCCTGAGTGGTCGTCGTCTGGCCACAGAGCGGGACCGGCGTAGCCGAGCGAACGCAGTGCATCGAGCGCGCTTCGCCCTTCGGTCCAGCCGGCACGGATCGGGCCCGACGGCAGGCAGGGCTTGCGTCCGATAAAGAGCGATCTGGCCGGACGGTCTAGCGCCAAGGCGACATCCTCAAGTGTCGGTGGCCCGGTACCGTTCAGCCGGAGCACGACGCGGGTTTCGTGATCGGCGAGGAAATCGCGCCGGCGCCTATGCGGAGTATCATAGGTCGCGCCGGCACGACCTTCTGGGGCGCCGAACGTCGTCCAGCCACGGTCAGATTTCTCGAGCTTGGCATTCTGCATGTCGGTCACGACGAGCGGGCTATGTCTGCCCTCGGGCATGACAGCGAGGCTGGCGAAGATCAGGCGCACTTGCAGCGCGCCATGCGCCGCGCGATCCTGGCGCCGCAGGCCGAGGGCGTTGGCCAAAAGTCCTGTCAGTGCCGACTGCGCGGGATGCGCGCGGGTGGGACCCACATAGTCGATACTGACATCGCCGAACGCCATGAGCGGCGCAGCCAGACGAAGGTGCAGCCAGCGGTGGGTCATGCGACCGGCTCGGGAGCAAGGCGCGCCGGTAAATCGGCGGCGAACCGTGCAAGATCGTCGAGTATACCGCGCTCAGCGCCTGGCACCGCAATGTCAGCTAGTGCCATTACGCGTCGCGCCTCGCCAGTCGCGTAGTTGTCGTCGAGGGTCTTGAGGTGCGCCGAGAGGGCCGCGACCGCCGCACCGGTCTCGGGCGGGCAGGGGGTGCGGAAAGCTTCGGCTAGGGATCGCGGCTGGCGGTCGCCCGCCTCGATCAGCAGCATGGAGGCGCGGCTGTAAGGCGCGGTCGAGCCGAGCTTCGCGCCAGGCGAGACCTCCGCGATAAGGTAGACGAGGTTGTACAGCACCCTGCCGGCCATCTCCGCATCCCCCCCGAGGTTGGAGATCAAGCACGGCAGGTCGACGACAACGTACCCGTAGAAGAGGCCCGATGTGAGTTCGGTCTCCTGGATCGTGTCAGCGCCAGTGTCCTCCGCACGGGCAAGGTCGTCGGCGGCGATGAAGTAGTCGCTCTCGGCTTCCTCAGCGTGCACCGTGAAGGCGTGCGCGACGTGGATCGAGGCGTCGATATTGGCCTTCGGATCCGAAGTGACCATCCGCCCAAAAAGCGCACCGGTGAGCCCGCCCGGTAGCCTTGAACCTTCGCTTAGCGCCTTCAGGTTCGCCTTGTGCGCCTTGGTCCAGTCCGCTGCGAGCGTCTTCGCGGCGTTCGCGTCCCCGGAGGCTTCGGCCACGAGCCGCTGCGCCTCTCCGCGCAGATAGGCGACCTCGACTTCGCCAAGAAGCAAGGTCTGCCGGGACTTCTTTACGTCGCCCTTATCCCCGTAGATGACTTTCAGAAACGCGTCCTTGATGGCCGAGGCAACGTCGGCGTCGATTTCTGCGCACCAATTGCCGAACACCTTGTACTCAACGATTTCGCGCGACCGAAATGCCGCGTCCGCGCCGTCGATCTGATGCAGTCCATGGGGATCGTCGGCCATCCGCCAGTGCCGTTTCAGGCATTGCGAGCTGACCCGCGTACGCAGCGCTCCGCCATAGGGCAGGCGTTTGGCCAGACCCGCATCGTCGCGATTGAGCAGTGCACTGGTATAGGGCGCCAGGAAATGGACTTGCAGGAAACGCGGGTCACTCATCGGTCGACTTCTCCATCGCGGTCTCGGTTTGCCGGGCCAGCCGGGTATAGTAGGCGCGCGCGATGGCGCGGCCGTCATCTTTGGTCACTGCCCAGGCAAGGCTTGGCACGTCGATCGTCGGTCGCTGCCGAGCAACTGATCTTACGGCCCGCTCCAACGCGTCGAGCCGGGCGTCTCCGCGGCTGGCAAGAAGGCGCGCGAGCCGGGCTTCGGAGATCACTGGGCGCTCGATCCGCGCACCCGCGGCGCCGCCATCGGCAAGCACCGCCCCGAAGTAACGGCCCGGTTCGTGCACGGTCTTCGTCGCGGAGGCGGGGGTCAGCAGCGCCAACAGCCGCATGATCCGCAGCCATTTCACTTCCTGGCGTGTGCCGATCGCCTTGTCGGCAACGAAGCGCCAGAAGATCGGCGCACCGTCGTTGTCCATGCGCCGCGCCGCGGCCCGATCTCCGGGATCAGAGTTGGCAAGCCATTCGGCCATCTTGCACGCCCATCGTGCTATCTCGCTCTCGTGCTCAGCCATCGGCTCGCTCCTTTGCTCCGATTTCCTGGAACACTTTCCACATACCAGCATTGAGCGCGGCTTCGCCGCGGACCTCTGCGCGCGGTCGCATGATACGAGTGGAAGGTATGCTAGGCCGGGCATGGGCGAATTCTTCCCGCGCCCTGGCTGCAAGCGCGCGGACAAAGCTTAGATGTGCAGCCATCCTCGCCTCGTGGCCTTCAACGGCGAGCTTGTCCCAAAGCGCCGGAAAGAACAAAGCGTCAGCCTCGCGTTGTAGTGCGGCGCGTGCTGGATACGCGCGGGCTCGCGCTGCACGGTCAACCTTTTCGCGGTCGCCGTCAGCGGCGATCAGGGCGAGAGCATATGCGAGTGCGCTGGAGACCGCGTCGATCACTGTGATCTGCGCGTTTGCCAATTCAACTGCCTTTGTCCCAAACACTTGACGTTGAACGACTTTCGGAATGGGTATCACCCGCGATTTGAAGCCGTCGGTCTTGGAATTGCCGCGAGCGAAGGCTTCGGCGATCAGGAGCATCGGGCCGTCATTATCGGCGGGCAGGTCCTTGGCCAGCTCGGGGATTTTCCAGTCGGCCTTTCCACCGCGCCCATAGAGCAGGTCGGACACCAGCCCGTATGTCCAGTCGCGATCGCCCAGCGTCAGCGATTTCGCCTCGGCGATGTGCACGGGCGCCCAAGGGTCGCCAGTGTTGCCCTTGAGCGCCCTAGCCTCAATACGCGGAGCCTTCGAAGTGGTCCGCATCGCCCGGATGCCTTCCGGCGTCTCGAGCAGTCGAATCCGGCGGCAAATCTCGATGAAGAGGGGGTCGAGCGTGTCGAAGTCAAGCATCGCGCTCTCCGCCCAGGGCTCGCACCAGAGCAGCGCCTTACCCGAAACGCCGTCGCGTGCCGCAAGCAGGTGGGCCACGTCCCGCCGCCACCAGGCGCACGGATCAACGACGCTGCCGCCATTCGCGGCCGGAGCGCGCGCGAAAAGCGCCCGCGAGGAGGAGCCCCCGTTCATTCGCGCGATACCGTAGTTGCCGGCGCCGCCGAAGCCTTCCATCGTCTGCAGGCTGACGAGCGCGAAGATCCAGTCTTGTGGAGCGGCACTTCGGGCGATCTCACGCTTGAGGTCGTGATTGCGGGAGGTGATGAGCATATCGAGCGCATCCGGCGTCGCCACGTCCGACCAATTCAGCCCACCCGGATCGGCGGCCTGAAGAAAGGCCGGGAGATCCGGCGACTCCGGCACCAGGTGCCAAGGCGCTTCGTCCTCGAACGCGGTAGTCAGTCCGCACAGCGCGTCGCGCCAAGCCTCCTCCTCCTCGGGGATTGTCCGCAGGCCACCCTTTGCGAGCGCTAGGACGCCCAGCTGCACGAGAAACATATGCCAGGCCGGTCGCTGATGCGGACGAAGCGCGGGAAACCGAGTTACCTTCCCGCGTCGCATTGCGGAAAGGAGCGTGGGGAGGGAGTGCCAGCCGGCATCAGTCTCGATCAGCGGATCGCGCAGAAGATTGTGATTCATCCCTCAATCTGTCCCCGAGGCATCGGGGAAATGTCTTTCACGTCAGGCATTTGAGGGCTATTCTCGAGGTCTCGAGAGACATGCCTGAAACCGCGCATGTCAAGGGCTAACGCCAGTCCGTCGATAGTGGATTGGAAGGCGGTGGCGGCGCGAAAGTGTTTGCTGACGCATAAACCGAGGCCAAATCTGATCATCACCGTCGGTTCTCCATTAACGAAAAACTTTTCATCAGGAATTTGGTTTGCAGTATGTGAGTATCGTCTCGTGCATTGCAAGCGTGTTGTTCTCGTCTGCATGCCGCCGACGTGTAACGTGCAGCTTTCATTTCACTGTTTTCTTAGTCCCGAACTATCGTAAACGAACCGCAGCCCGGCAACTTCGAGCACGAGCGGATTGGTCTGCACCACCGAGACTGCTGCATCCCGGTCAATGCCGTCCGACCACCGAGCCGGTAAAGCGAAGCTGCGAACGGGATGACCGAAGGGGCCGGTCGCAGGCACGTCGAGTCTCAACAGCGCCCCCGGTGCGCCGAGTCGCGTGTAGACAATCTCATCGGCGGGAAAGGAGCAGGGAAATTGCTTGCGGCGATCTAGGTGCTGCAACTCAGCCGCTCCGATTTCGGCCAGCACCTTGCCGTAGAGGTCGCGACGGTGTTGCGTCCAGCCGAACTCGGCGGCAATCGCATCGAGCCTTTCGGGATGGGTGGCGCGCTCGACCAAGCCGCGGTTCATTTCCGGGATGCGCCAGACCGGTGCCCTCTCGATCTCATCGAGCGTGGCGGCAAGCATAGCCACGTCCAGATAGACGCCGGTCAGCGTGCCTCGGCCGGCATACACTCCTAGCCCGTTCTCGGCTTGCCGCGTAAGCGGGTCGAGTCCGGCGGGCGGGCACAGAATATGTGCCGCTGCCGTCTCGAAACCGTCGGGGCGAACGCGATCCGCATGCCGGTGAAGTCGGCCAATCCTTTGCAGCAGCACGTCCATCGGGCAGAGGTCGGTGACAAGCATGTCGGCGTCTATGTCGAGCGACTGTTCCAGTGTCTGGGTGCCTACTAGAATGCACCCTCCATTCCAATCACGATCCTTGAAGACTTGCTCCACGCGCGCATCGAGGCGTGCACGGTCCTCCGCCGCAAATCGGCTGTGGTGCAGCGTGGGCACGCCGTTGAGTGCGAAGACGAGGTCAGACGCCGCTTCTATGCACGCCGCCCAAGTCTCCTTCGCGCGATCGACCGTGTTGCGGACAACCAGCACGCAGGCACCCTTCTTCGCGGCCTGTACGGCGATGCCGGCAGCTGAGGCCCCGTCCCAGCCGAGTTGCGCCGCAATTTTCACGGTCTTGTCCGCATATGCGTCGTGCGCCACCGAACGACAGTCTTGCAATGTCCATACAGCCGGGTATGGCGCCGTTTGCGACTCGAGGAGTGGCGGCGTCGGTTCATCCCGCCAGACTGCGCGCGCCGATGCGCCGAGTGTCGCCGACATTAGCATCGCGTGACCACCGAGTGCCAAGTGGTCGCGGACGACGCCACGCTGTATCTCGGTCATCCAGGCATCGGACGCATGCACTTCATCGATGACGAGCAACGAACGCGAAAGTGCCACCCCTCTAAGATGCGCGTGTTTGACCTTGAGGCCGGCCATCATCGCCTGATCGACAGTGCCGACCGCGATCTGGGCCGCAAGAAACCGGGTCGCGTGCTCCGCGGCCCACCGTGATGGAGCAGTCTCGCCGGCGTCGTCCCATCTGGTCTCGAAGTCGGGGAGCCGCTGTCCGCTCGCCTCTCCCGCGAGGACCTGGCCAGGAACGGCGAGCACTGCTTCGGGCGCGGCATCTCTGAAGAGTCGACGTGCCGCGTGATGCACCCGTTGTTGTAGTTGCCGCGCGGCTGCGCGGGTGGGCACGGCGAAATAGAGTCCCTCTACATCGCCTGCCTCGAATAGTCGCGCGAACCGCCATAGCGCGGCTTCCGTCTTTCCGGAGCCAGTTTCGGCCTCAAGAATAATCAGGCGTTCGGAGTTGGCCACTTCGGCCACAGCCTTTTGCGCCGGTCGAGGTTCGGAATGGTCCGAGATTAGCGGCCAGACAGCGGATCCCTTCAGCCTTTTTTCCCTCGCATCGAGACCGATATCTCCTAGGCGTAGTCGCGCGATTTCAAGGGCCTGCGGCCAGTATTCGGGATCAAATTCCGGTACGAAGCGAAAGGCGTTCCGATCTGAGCCGATCCAGTCGGCGAGAGCGATGAGCCCCGCGACATAATGCGAGAATTCGTTGGTTACCGGCGGCGGCGCGGCGGTGCGGATCTCGGGGAACCAAGCCAGTAGCGCCTCGCCAAGAACGCTATCCGATTCCCGCCAATCGTAGTTCTCGAATATGTCGAATGCATCCAACCCGTTGACCTGACCAGGGTGCGGCACCGGCCGGCCATGATGTGCAAAGAGGATTGGGAACCATGACGTAATGTCGGGCCAGTTTGCCAGGTGCTTTGCGTTGCCACCCAGTGCTGTATCCGCGGCATTTCGGTCGAGCCACCACCAGCCGCACTGCAAATGGCCGCGGAGCGTGATGCCGTCGCGATTTGTCCATGCCTTGGCTTGGAATGCGGGAGCCAGCTTGCCAATATCATGCAGGAACGAAAGGGCGCCAATGCATCGAACTTGCTCCACGGTCAAATCTTGACCCAAGGATCTCTCTGCGGCAGCGCGAAACTTTGGAAGCTCAAGCAATGCAATCGTGACAGCGGCAACGTCCGCACAATGATGCGCGAGATGATGCCGCTCTCCGGTAAAGACGTCGGCTTTTCCCCATGCAGACATTGACATGAATAAGACCCGCAATTCACTTGCCCTTGGACAGTGGGTGCAGACGCAGTGAAATTGCAACTTCTTTTAAAATGAGTCTCGAACATAGCATCGGGCGCCATCACGCTGGCGTCCGATGGTAACCGCTTCAAGGAAGGCAAGAGGGCTGTAGGTGTTTCGCCGTCTACGATCCTCCACGTGCCGGCTTGGGGCCTTTGGGCCGCCGCCTGGGAGGGCCGGCCTTGCCCCGGGGTTTTTCCGACCCCTTGCCGGACGCGGCCGCTGCGGCGCGCGCGCGGTTCTTCTTGCTGTTCGGTTTGCCCGGGGGCGGGGGCGCCCCCTTTTTGCCCGCGGGCAGGGGCGCGTCCTTGGGTTTGCGGTCCAGTGTGGCGGCAGCGTGGGGCTCTGCAGGGGTGCGGTCGACCGCCTCCTTGCGGTTCTCGCTCGACCGGGCGTCGGGCTTTCGAACGGGTTTAGGCGCCGGAGCAGGCTTCTCCCCGGCCGACTCAGGCGCCGCGGGGCGCGGAGGTTTGGCGCCGGTCTTCTCTCGCCCGGCGGTATCTGCCTTGAAACCCGCCCCCCTGGCCGG
>NZ_FOMS01000022.1 GCF_900112685.1 Roseivivax sediminis | reverse complement strand
CACCAGCACTGACTATGGGTGCGTGCGCTGTTGCGTCAGCCGGCTGGCATTTCACTATACTGGGTCAATGCCGGATCGAGACTGTCCCAGGGAAGGGCGCTGTTGGCGTAGGTTGCGAATTTCGGTGCGAACTGACTGGCGATGTCCAACAGCGCCGCGCTTATCGCCGTGACGCCGGGGCTGTCCGGGAAGGTCACATGTGTCGGCGTGCCGCATTCGGGGCAGAACACCTGGTGCTTTTCGTTTCCGCTGTCGGCGGTGACCGACCAGCTCCTGGTGTCGCCTTCGATCCTCACCACCTCCGGGCCGGCAAACACCGTAAAGGAACTGTGTCCCGTGCCGGAGCGAAGCTGGCAATGCCTGCACTGGCAGTGCAGTTCGGCCACCGGTTCACCTGCTGCTTGAATGCGGACGGCGCCGCAGGCGCATTGGCCCGTATAGACCTTGCTCATGCCGATCTCCTTGATGCGTGGCGTTCAAGCTTCAGAGATCCATGCCGGTCCCGGTTTCGAGGAAGGACTTCATGCTGGACAGGACGAGCGGCCACCCCTTGCTGATCCCCTGCGCCATGCCGCTGCCCGGCTGGAGCTGATCGTGCGTGACGGTGAGCCTGACCGTGCCGTCCTCCTGCCCCTCGATGTCGAAGGTGACGCGGCTTTCTTCGTCCGGGTCGTCCGCCTTGGATGCGGCTGACCAGGTGACGACCAGCCGATGGGGCGGTTCGGCCTGAACGACCCTACCGACGATATCCACCGGTCTTTCCTCGTTTGCGCGAATGTGCTCCCATGTCGCGCCGGGCGTCCAGTCCGACACGTTCTCGTGCCCCCAGTAGCGACGCGTGATCCCGGGCGTGGTGATCGCCTCGTAAACCTTGTCCGGTGTGGTGCGAATGTAGGTCACATAGACGAAGCTTGCCGACTTGTCGGTCATCTCTTCCCTCCTTTCGAGGTGATGCTTGAGGTCGTAGAGCAGCGCGAGACGATCCGTCTCGAACTTGCGCACCCACCTCTCGTAAACATCGTGCAGCGGGACAGGGTTGAGGAAATGGAACTTTTCCCGCCCCTGACGCGCAGTGCTGATCAGGTTGGCGTCTTCGAGTAGGCCCAGATGCTGGGTCACCGACTGGCGCGTCATGTCCATGGCGACGCATAGCTCGGTCAGCGTGCATCCGTTTTTCATGTGCAGCCGATCCAACAGCCGCCTGCGCGTGGGGTCACTCAGGGCCCTGAACACCTTGTCGCCATCGTTCGGAGCGTCTGCCATACGTGACAATAGGCAGGTATTTGCCTGCATGTCAATAGCAGGTATTTACCTGCATGAATCCGACACGCACGACCTACATGCTCATTTGCAGCATCAGTGATACCAGGCTCGATGCAGACATGAGGCGGTGCAGCGGTTTTGACCGACGGCCCTAGGCAGGGGCTCGGTCGCTCCCGATATTCGCTTCTCACTTCGCCGCTGAGGCGTAGCATCGCCGAACCGGGCATTCGGCGTTCTGGTGAAAAAACAGGTCTTTCCCGGATCAAGTGGTTTGGGCAATAACCGGGCCTTGTTGCTTGTGGCTTGACCGGTGATTGCCATGATCCTCTGTTCGATGCGGCCCAGCTCGGCCAGCCGCGCGGCAGCGGTATTCCGAAGCTCGTGAAATGAGCACTGCGGAGGGCCGGCTTCGTCGCGCCAGGTACGGGAGCGATTGCCGAATCCTTTTGACGTGAAGGGCCGATTGAAGGTGGAGACAAGGATGGTCGGATCGCACGTCGGCGTGGCGTCGATGATGTGTCGCTGCTCCGGGATGACGGGGATTTCCATCCTCACCGGCTGCCGGTTCCAGCCCTTGTGCTGGGTGAAGGTCAGCGATCCGTCACGGACCCGCTGCTTGCCCATTACCACAAGATCGGCGCGGCGCTGGCCGGTGCAGAGGGCCAGGGCCAAGATGGCCAGCCCGCGCCCTGCTTCAGGTTGAACGCCTTCTGTGCTTCCGTGAGCCTCCAAGCCTTCATACGGTCCCGCGCCTCTCCCAGCCAGCAAAGCGTAACCGAAGACTCCAGCTTCAAACGACCATGTTCACAGGGGCCGATCAGCGTAACTACACCGGTCTGCCCGCCCAGAAGCTCCCCCGGGATCGAAAAGATCCCTTGTCAATCATGGACTTTCTTGCCCCGCCCCGTAAGGTCGAACGGCTTTCGTTAGACTTGCAACGACATTGAAGGACCAAGGCATTGACACAGGTCATCGGCGACGACGCTGCGAACCCATCCCTCTCCGGGACCGAGGGAGACGACACCATAGACGGCCTCGGCGGCAGCGACCGCGCCTTCGGCCAGTCGGGCAACGACCTCATACGCGGCGGCGACGGCAACGACACGCTCTACGGCCGCGCCGGCAACGACACCCTGCTCGGTCAGGACGGCAGTGACGAGCTGTTCGGTGAAGACGGCGACGACAGCCTCGACGGCGGCTTCGGCAACGACGATGTCTTCGGCGAGACCGGCGACGACGTCCTCGCGGGCGGTCCCGGAGACGACAATCTGAACGGCGGGCAAGGCGAAGACGCCGTCAACGGCGGTGCGGACGACGACATCGTCCGGGGCGGCGACGGCAACGACACCGTGTTCGGCGGCGCGGGCGACGACAGTGTTCTTGGCGGCGACGGCAACGACCTGGCCCGGGGCGACGCCGGCGCGGATACCGTGAATGGCAGCACCGGCAACGACACACTTCATGGCGGCGACCACGCCGACAGGGTGGACGGCGGACGCGGCGACGACATGGTGTTCGGCGATACCGGCGACGATATCGTCGCCGGTGGCAACGGTCACGACACCCTGCATGGCGGGGAGGGCAACGATCTGCTGACCGACAAGAGCGCCGGGGGCGACGACCACATCAACGATGACCTGCATCTGGGAGAGGCCGGAGACGACACGATCAGCGACCTTTACGGCGCCAACACGATCTCTGGCGGCGACGGCACTGACATTGTGGAGCTGTTCAGCTTCCGCAGGCCGGACCAGTGGAACCCGGACCTGCCGCCCCTATCGCGGGTCACCCGGCTGGACGACGGTCTTCTGATCGAAGTGGTCGTTGTTGTCTCGACGGATGCGGGCCCCGTCGTCGTCAACGAATACAGCCTCGAGGTGCGCGACGATGTGGAGCAGTTCGCCCTCGTCGAGCCGGGTCCCGGATCCGATCCGGATTTCGTCCGCGACACACTCACCTACGCGGACATGGTCGCGCTGGCGAACGCGAACGAAGGGACGGACGCTGACGACACGATCAATGGCAGCGGCAACGACGAAAGCTTCGAAGGCAGCGAGGGCAACGACGACCTCTACGGACAGGGCGGCGACGACAGGCTCGACGGCGGCCCCGGGGACGATCTGATTGACGGCGGCTCGGGCAACGACGGATTGCTCGGCCGGGATGGCAACGACGTTCTTATCGGCGGCTTCGGCAACGACACCATCGCCGCCTCCGGGGGCGATGATTTCGTCGAGGGCGGCGAGGACGACGATTTCATCGGCGGCGGCACCGGCAACGATACGCTCGATGGCGGCACCGGGAACGACACTCTTGGGGCCGGCTTCGGAAATGACGCAGTTCTGGCGGGCGAAGGCGACGACGTGGTCGCCGGGGGCGCCGGCCAGGACACGGTTCTCGGCGGCTTCGGCCACGACGTGATCGGCGGCTCGTTCGGCGACGACAGCGTGCGCGGCGACGACGGCAGCGACGACCTGGGGGGCGGCGCCGGCCGGGACAGCGTCGACGCCGGCGACGGCGACGACAGCGTCGGCGGCGGCGAAGGCGATGACGTGATCGACGGGGGCGCGGGCGACGACTTCCTTGCAGGCGGCGGCCGCGACGATCTCATCGACGGAGGAGCCGGAGACGACGTCCTGAACGGCGGCGACGGCAATGACAGCCTCATGGGCGGCGGCGGTAGCGACGTCTTCGTCTGGCTCTCGGGCGAGGCAGGTGCGACCGACGTGATCGAGGACTTCCAGGTCGGGCTCGACCTCCTCCGCCTTGCCGATGTCGAAAACGCGGCGGGCAGCGGCCTCCAGGGCCGCGTCGATACGCTCCAGATCGTAGACCGGACGGATGCCTCGGAGCTGACGTACCAGGGACAAACGATCATCCTGAAGGGCGTCGCAGCTGCCGATCTTGGCGTGGACGACTTCATCTTCGTATGAACTTCGACCGCGCTCCTCGCCGGGCGGCGCGCCCGCCCGGCGAGGAGCGCGTTAACCAGTGATGCCGGCACCACGGAATGTGTCCGGTCATCGCCCGTCGATCAGACAAACTCGAAGTCCGCGAGCCCGAGTTCTGCCGCCGACACGCCGGTCACGAGGATAGTCTGCCCGCGGTAACTCATCTCGACCCCCGCGTCGCCGTCGATCATAGTGTCGGCGATGTCGAGCGCGGCCACCCGCCCGGCAAGGCCGGTCCCGGGCCCGTTCTCGACAGCGGACATCCGGAACCTGTCCAGCCCGTCCTGGAAGTCCAGGATCAGATCCGTCTCGCCCGGATGGAACTCGGAATACACGAACGTGTCCGCGCCCTCACCGCCGCGCATCGTGTCGTTGCCAGCGCCGGGGTTGATCGTGTCATCGCCGGTCCAGCCGGTGATCAAATCGTCCCGTCCGCCGCCTGCGAGGAAGTCGTCGCCGTGCCAGCCCGATACGGTATCGTCGCCCTCGCCGCCACCGATGGAGTCGTCGCCGAAACCACCGTCGAGGAAATCTGTCCCGGTGCCCCCACCCACGCTGTCGTCGCCGTCGCTGCCGCTCACCGTGTCGGCGCCGTAGGAGCCACCGATGGTGTCGTCGCCGAGCAGGCCGGCCAGAGTGTCGTCGCCCGGCCCGCCCGCGATCACGTCATCCCCGCGCCCGCCTTCGATCCGGTCAAGGCCCTGCCCACCGCCGAGCGTGTCGTTGCCGTCGTCGCCGCGGAGGACATCGTCGCCGGGACCGCCGCCGACGAAGTCGTCGCCCGACCCGCCCTGCGCCCGGTCCCGACCCGGCCCCGCCGCGATCGTGTCGTTGCCCTGGCCACCGCTGAGATCGTCGTCGCCGGCCGCGCCGAGCAGTCCATCATCGCCTCCCCCTCCATCTAGCCGGTCGTCGCCGTCGCGCCCCTCGATCCGCTCGCCCACGGCGTCGCCGACAAGTGTGTCGTCCCCGTCGGTGCCTACGATGGTGTCACGCGGCACTGGCCCGAGCGCCTCGTATGTCAGCGTGTAGGTGAAATAGGCCCCGTAGTTGCCGCCAAGTTCCAGATCCTGATCCGGCCAGATATCCGCGAAGAACGGCCCGTCCGAGGCGGGCCTGAACTCGAAGGATAGCGCATTGCCGGTTTCTGGATAGTTCTCTGGACCGAGCTGAAACCCGTCCTCGGCCCGTTCCGCCCCGCGCAGCGCGAGATTGAACTGAGAAAGCCGTTCGTTGCCGGAACGCGCGGTGAAGGTAAAGCCATAGCGTTCTCCGGCGTCCAGATCGAGTCGGATGAAATCGCTGTCCAGCGGGTGATAGATTGTGCCCTGCATCCTCTCGCCAGGCGCAAGCGTCTCCGCGGTGTCCTCGTCGCCGCGGATGTCCTCGTACATCCTCAGCGTGTAGTCCTGAGTGCCCTCCACGATCCGTCCCTCCCGCGTGATGCCCGAGCGTCCGAAGAACCACGCCACGATCCAAGAGGTGCCCGCCGCCTCGGGCTTGAGATAGAACCCGCCATCGCTGTCCGGGTGATATGAGCCAGTGAACATGCCCGGGTCGTCGTCCTCCGTGCCCGGAATGTACTGCACAACCTCGGCAAACGGGATGTTCTCGGCGTCGATGGTCCAGATGTAGTCGTGGTCGGTGTCGAGCGAGGTGCGGAAAAAATCCTGTTCCGGGTAGCCCTCGCCGTCTTCGTCATAATCGTAGACCAGCGTGCCGAAGACCTCGTCACGGTCTTCGATGAAATATTGGCTCTGGACCCCGTTCGGAGCGTCGGGAACTTCGAAAATCCTGGTCATCTCTCACGTCTCCTTCGCATCGTCTCGACCGGCCGAAAACACCACTTGAGTAAAGACTGCCGCGCCGCGCGTCACGGAACGATGAAGTCCTCAACCCCGAGATCGGTCGCACTGACCTCGGCTATCAGGATCGTCTGACCCTGGTAGGTCATCTCGACTCCGGCCCCACCGTCCACCGACATGTCGGTGATGCTCAAGGTATCGACCCGACCCGCGAGCCCCGTGCGCGGCGCAATTCTGCACCCCCGTCATGCGGAAGCTGTCCTTACCATCTACGAAATTGCGGATCAGGTCGGTTTCCCCGGCGGAGAATTCGGTGAAGACAAAGACGTCCTGTCCCGCGCCGCCGCCCACCGTATCGTCGCCGGCCTCGCCGCGAAGCGTGTCGCGACCCTCGCCGCCACCGTGGCGGTCATCGCCCTCGCCACCGGCCACAGCGTCGTTCCCGTCGCCCCCGCCAGCACGTCGTCTCCAGCGCCGCCGCTCAACTCGTCATTGCCGGAGTTGCCGCTGATGACATCATTACCGCCATTGCCCCGGACCGTTTGGGCGCCGTCTTTGCCCACGATCGTGTCGTCTTCCGATTGGCCGACAAGGCTGTCGGCCCTCAGCGCCACAGGCATACGCCCTGGCGCCGAGACCCGTCATCCACCTAGACTGATACCGGACCAGCCGATAGCGGCAGGCCCGAGACGTTGACGAAGTGGCATTGACCTCACAGGAAAGCGAAGTCCTCCGGCCCAAGGTCTGCCGCTTCAAGCCCGCTGAACGTGATCGTGGTTCCACCGGTCGTGACCACCGCTCCGGCAGCACCGTCGTCAATGGTCAACGCTCTGAAGCCGCCCTGACCGACGATCGTGATCCGGTCCACACCGTCCACGAAGTCAGTGATGACGTCGGCATCGCCCGCCACGAAATCACGGAAGATGAAGACGTCCGCACCGGCGCCACCGGTCAGGGTGTCACTGCCTTCGCCGCCATTGATCGTATCGTCACCTGCGCCGCCGTCGACAACGTCGTCGCGGCCGCCGCCGGCAAGGAAATCGTTCCCGCCGCCGCCCTCGACCGTGTCGTTGCCCTCACCGCCGCCGATCGAGTCCGCCCCCGCTCCGCCAGACAGGCTGTCGGTTCCGGTGCCGCCGCCGAGGCTGTCGGCGCCGCCTTCCCCGAGAACGGTATCCGCACCGAAGGAGCCGCCCATCGTGTCGCCGCCGTCTCCGCCCACCATGCGGTCGTCGCCGGGTCCGCCCGCCGCCACGTCGTCGCCGGCCCCACCGTCGATCTCGTCGTCTCCGAAGCCGCCGCCGAGGGTGTCGTTCCCGGCCTGGCCGAGCATCGTGTCACTGCCCTCTCCGCCGCCGAGAAAGTCGTCGCCCGGCCCGCCGACCACGAGGTCGTTGCCGTCCGATCCGGCGATGTTGTCGTCGCCGGGGCCGCCGAAGAGGTTGTCGTTGCCGGCCTGGCCGAGGACGCCGTCGTCCCCGTCCGCGCCTTCGAGCGTGTCGTTGCCGTCTCCGCCTTCCACGCGGTCGTCGAGCGGTCCGCCAACGATCGAGTCGTCCCCGGCCGTGGGCGCAGCCACGTCGATCGTCCCGGCGCTGGCTGACACGGCCTCCTCGGTGCCCAGCCCGTCGGTGTAGCTGACCACCACCGAGACCGACGATCCGACATCTCCCGGCACCAGCGTATAGCTCGCGGCGGTGGCATCGGCGATGGCGACCCCGTTGCGCTGCCACTGGTAGCTGAAGGCGCCGAGGCCGTTGGGGTCGCTCAGATCCGAAAGGTCGAGCTCCAGCGTCTCGCCACTGCGGCGGATGCCGTTGATGACGACCTCCCCTTCGGGCGGCCGCGGAACCGGGGGCTGCCGGATGGTCGCGGTGCCGAGCGAGCCCGCCGCACCCCCCGCAACTGTCGACGGCAGCGCCGGGATCGACAGCAGGAACGTCTCCGGGCTTTCCGTGAAGTCGTTGTCGGACCGGACGGTCACGTTGACGGCGGCTTCGATCTGCCCCGGGAGGAAGGTGATCGAACCCGAAGCCGGTGTGTAATCGCTGCCGGCGGAGGCGGAGCCCGCCACCGTCTCGTAGTCGAGTGTCGTCGCAGTGTCGAAAGCGCGCGACAGGCGGATTTCGAAGGTCGCGGTGGCGGTGCCCGACACCGGCTCCGTGATGAAGACGTCCGATACGTGCAGCGCCCGGTCGAGCCCCACCCCGTCATCGTCGATGATGAAGGCGGCTTCGGTCAGAACCGGAACTCCGCCGGCCAGCACGGCGCCAGTGGGCGAGAACAGCTCGACCGAGAACGACTCGTCGTCCTCGTCAACGTTGTCGCTCGTCACGCGCGGAGAGATCGTTTTCGACGTCTCGCCGGGCGCGAATGTCACCGTGCCTTCGAACGCGGCATAATCGGTGCCGGCACTCGTGGTCCGGTCGACCGAGCGATACTGGACGGTGACGGTATCCTCCGCCGGTTCCGACAGCGTCACCACGAAGTCGATGGTACCGCCGAAGCCCGAGCCGATCGATTCCCGCGTATCGGTGGAGGCGATGGAGATCGTCGGCAGCCCGTCTTCGCCGTCGTCGTCGATGAGGAACGCGCGCCCCGTGGCACCCGCGCCGCCGTCGCCCAGAGCGCTCGTCGGCGTCACCGAAAGCTGGAAGAACTCGGTCGCCTCGGACGCGGTGTCGCCCGAGACCCTGACGTCAACGAAGGCGCGCGTCTGTCCCGGTGCGAAGGTCACGGTTCCGGAGGCGGCGGTATAGTCCGACCCGGCCTCGGCACTGCTGTCCGCCGTCGCCCAGTCAAAGCTCGTCGACGCCTCGACCGGACGCGACAGCGTCAGCTCGAAGCGGGCGATGGAAGTGCCCGCGTCACCTTCCAAGAGTACCGGTTCGGACACCTGCAAGGATCGCGAGAGGCCCGGATCGTCGTCATCGAGGATGAACGCCGTCTCCCGCAAGACCTTGGCGCCGCCCGCGAACGTCGCGCCGGCGATGTCGAAGAACTCGAAGAACAGCGCCTCGTCGTCCTCGAACGCGTTGTCGCTGAGGACTCGCAGATTGACGGTCTTCGAGGTCTCCCCCGGTGCGAAGGTCAGCGTATCGCCCCCGCGCGGAAAGTCGATATGGCTCGTCGCCGTCGCGCCCAGCGTCCGGTAGCTCACCGTCACGGCGTCGGACGACGGCTCCGAGAGCGTCACGACAAGGCTGAGGGTGCCACCGAAGCCCGAGCCGATCGATTCCCGCACCACCGCCGGCGACGTGGAGAGCACCGGCAACGCGCCGCCGTCGTCGTCCAGGATCGTCGCCAGGCCCACGGCCCCTGCCCCGCCGTCGCCGAGCGCACCGGTCGGTGTGACCGCAAGCTGCACGAATTCCGTCGGCTCCCGCGCGGTGTCGCCCGAGACGGCCACCGCGACGGTGGCGCGGGTCTGGCCCGGTGCGAATGTGACCGTGCCCGACGTCTGAGTGAAGTCGGACCCGGCGCGCGCGCCCGCCCCCTGCGTCGCGTAATCGAAGCTCAGCGCGGTGGCGGACGGCTCGGAGATCGTGATGTCGAACAGCGCCCTCTGCGAGCCGCTGTCCCCCTCGACGAGGACGGGCGAGGACACGTGCAGGCCCCGGTCGATCCCGGTGCCGTCGTCGTCGAGGATGAACGCCGTCTCCCGCAGAAGTGGCGCGTCGCCCGCCAGGGCGCCGCCGGAGACGTCGAACAGCTCCAGCCCGAAGGACTCGTCGGGCTCGAAGATGCCGTCACTGTCCACACGCACGGTGACGACCTTCCAGGTCTCGCCGGGGGCGAAGGTCAGCCGGTCGGCCTGCGGGGGGTAGTCGATATGCTTCTGCGCGGTGCCCTGAAAGGTGCGATAACCTACAGTGACCGCGTCGTCGGACGCTTCGGAGAGCCGGACCACGAAGGTCGCGATGCCGCCGAAACCGGATCCGATCGATTCCACCGCTCCCGTTGCGGCGAGCGACACCGTCGGCCCCGCGCCACCCGCGTCGTCGTCGAGGATGGTGGCCCGCCCCGTCGCCCCGATGCCGCCGTCCGCGATGCGCGCATCGGTCTCCACGACGAGGTGGAAATACTCGCTGGGCTCCACAGCGTTGTCGCCCGAGATGTCGATCCGTATCTCGGCCTCGGTCTGGCCGGGAACGAAGCGCACATTGCCAGATTTCGCGGTGTAGTCGCTCCCCGCACTCGCCGTGCCGTTCCGGGTGCTGTACGCGAATGTCTCGACGCTCGAGAACGCCTCCGAGATCGAGACGGTGAACACCGCCTCGCGCGTGCCGCCATCGCCTTCCACGATCACCGGCGAGGACACCAGCATCGCGCGGTCGGTGTCCGAACCGTCGTCGTCAAGGATGAAATTCGTCACCCGCAACGTCTGATTGTCGCCGAAGAACTCCGCGCCCACGGGATCGTAGAACTCGACCACGACCGACTCATCGGTCTCGATCACGCTGTCGCTCCTGGCACTGATGCTCAGCGTCTGGGTCAGCGTACCCGGAGAGAACGTCAGCGTGCCCTGCGAGGTGGGAATATCGACGTCGATCTGTGCCGTACCGGGAAAGAGCCTGTAGGGGATGAACACCGTGTCCGACGCCGCCTCGGACAACTCGACGCGCCATTCAAGGCTTCCGCCGAAACCGCTGCCGATGGATTCGTCTGCCGGGGACGTGGCTACAGAAATGAAGCTGGGCATGAAGCGCTCCTAAAATATGTTCAAGTATGGGTGGAATTGGCCCACAAGGCCGTACCGCCGTCAACAAAAATGACCGGACTCGGAACGTGTCTCGTGTCGGCCCAATCGGCGACACACGTCAAAGGGGTCAGAATAACGAAGCGCACCCCCTCAGGATTGCACGATGTCCGCGCATGGTCCGCGGACCCAGCCTTGGCAAAGTGATTCAGACAAAGTCCGGAGGCAGCCTGAAACGGACGAATGGGTCGCCTGCAGGACCGTCGGCGGCGAGCCTTTCTGCCAACCATCCGGATTTCGGAAAATTATTCGGGAAAATGATCGGACATGAAGAGATTGAACTCGAGACCTTGATGCCGGTGTGTCAGTGCAACGATACGGTCAATTGTCAAAACCTTCCGCCCCACCGCCAATTGTCTCGGTATTCCAAAGAAGCTCACAACGCTTGTAACACTTTGATTTGAGAGATTGCCTGTCGTTTGCGGTTACCCAGGCATTCAGCCACGCGCAGGTCGGCCCAGTTCCCAGCATACTTGCCAGGAAACGACACCCGTCGATATTGCGAAAGTCTTCGGACCAAGAAGGGCGCCGGCTGCCGCCACGCCGCCGACGCAGGTGCGTGCGGCCGCTGCTTCAACCTCCTGCTGAGAAGAGCGACAGTTCCATTCCCACCTGGCCCTGGATGACGCCCTCGCACATCGCCGGCAGGCCGCCCGCGACCTGCGCGGTGCCGCCCTGGGCGCGGCTTCCCGGATCAGGGCCGGGAAGACCTCGAACGGCTGGTACGCCGAGAGCATGTCGTTGCAGGCGGTGACGATACCGATATTGGGCGCCCGGCTGCCGGCGAGCGCGTCCGTGTCGTCGCCCATCGCGGCGTAGGCATGCGCCTGCTTACATTCCGCCGTCGCTCTACCTATGGCTGTCAAGGCATGCGTGGGGTGACGCCATGCCAGAAATCTCCCCCCGACGGGGCACCGGGTCGCAAGCCCATCAGTGCACGCCCCGCGCCATCGCCGGAACCCGATATGCGGCCGCGGCCCGACAGCCCCGCGATCCGTCCTACGGGCCCCGCATGCCATGGGCCCCGATGCCGCCCCCCATGATCGCAAAGGCAAGAGCGGCTGGGACACGAACGGCGAGACCGAGACGGTCTTTCGCCTCGCGGCCTGTCGACATCGCCGAGGAGGGTTGGCTTCAAGAGCGGCCGACTGCCGCCGCGGCCCGCAGGGCGGCGGATATGCCGGGCATCGTCATGGTCATGGCGTGAAGCGGATATGTGGTCCGGCACCGGGAGTGATGCAGTTGACCTCCGCCGTCACGCGAAAGACTTCGCGAAGAAGTTCCTCCGTCAGCACCTCCGCCGGCGTACCCGAGGCGAACACGGATCCCGACCGCATGACCACGATCTTGTCGCAGAACATGGCCGCCAGATTGAGGTCGTGCAGCGCGATGACGCTGGTCAGGTCGAGATCGCGGACCATGCGCAAGATCTCGATCTGGTGGTGGATGTCGAGGTGGTTCGTCGGCTCGTCGAGAAACATCACGCGCGGCGACTGCGCGAGGGCCCGGGCGATATGGACACGCTGCCGCTCGCCACCCGACAGGGTTTGCCATGACTGCGCCCGATGTCCCAGCATGTCCACCCGCGTCAGCGCCTCGGTGACGGCGGCCTCATCCTCGGCCGACCAGCCCGACAGGGCCGACCGGTGCGGCGTGCGGCCCAGCCGCACCACATCGAGGACGCTGACGCTGGTCTCTGTGGCGGCGCTTTGCTGCACGAAAGCAACCTCGCGCGACAGCGCCTTTCGCGGCACCTGTACGACGCTCTTCCCGTTGATCGTGACCAGTCCCGCGCGCGGCCGCTTCAGCCCGGCCAGCAGGCGCAGAAGCGACGACTTGCCCGACCCGTTCGGGCCGACCAGCCCCAGCGTCTCGCCCGGTGCGACCGAGATCGAGACGTCGTGGAGGATGGTCTTGCGGCCGACGCCCCAGTCGAGGTTCTCGGCAAGCACGCTCATGTCTGCGGCCTCGCTCGATAAAGGATGAGCGCAAAGAAGGGAACGCCCACAAGCGCGGTGACGACCCCGATGGGAATGGTCTGCTGTGCCACGATCACCCGCGAGACGATGTCGGCGGTGACCATGAAGATCGCACCGATGATCGCACAGGCCGGCAGGAGACGCATGTGCATCGGTCCCACGACATACCGTGCCGCATGGGGCACGACGAGGCCAACGAACCCGATTGCGCCGACCATGCTGACGATCGTCGCCGTCATCACTGCCGTCACCGCGAACAGCGCCAGACGGATGCGCCCCACCGGCACCCCGAGCGCGGCAGCGTCCTCGTCGCCGAAGGTGAACGCGTCAAGCGCGCGCGCCAGGTAGATGCAGACGGCCAATCCCATCGGCACTACTACCAGCAGCAGCTGGAAGTCCGGCCAGCGCACGCCGCCGAAGCTGCCCAGAAGCCAGAACATCACGTTGCGGGCCTGCTCGGCGTTTCCCGAGGTCGTCACGATGTAGGAGGTCAGAGCGTTGAAAAGCTGCGATGCGGCCACGCCGGCCAGGATGGTGTGGTTCGGCCCGCTCGTCGCCCCGTTCGACAACAGTGCCACCACGCCGAAGGCGGCAAAGGCGCCCGCGAAGGCGCCGGCCGACAGCGTCAGGCTGCCCGCTCCGATGCCGAGTACGATCACGCAGACGCCGCCCGTCGAGGCCCCCGCCGAGATACCCAGCACGAAGGGTTCGGCCAGCGGGTTGCGCAGCAGTGCCTGCAGGATCGCCCCGCAAAGCGCCAGGCCCGCCCCGGCCAGCGCCGCGACCAGCGCACGGCTGAGCCGCAGGTCCCAGACCACGCTCTCCTCGATCGGTGGAAGTTCGGCACCGGTCAGGCCCAGACCGTTGCCGATCGCCAGGAAGACGGTTCCCAGACCGATCGTGTAGTCGCCGATGGCGGTGGCCACCGCGATGGCGAAGGCCAGCGCCGCCGCCGAGACCAGGGTCAGAAGCGCAAGCCGCACGGCGCTGCCATCCGGAACGCCTGCGGTCATTTCGGGAGGTCGAGCTCGTCGAGCTGCTCTGCCACCGTTTCGGCCCCGTAGAGCGTCTGGATGCTGGCATTGGTCGCGGCACCCGGCATCACGACGATGCGGCCCTTCCGCACGGCCTCCATCTGGCTGACGATGGGATCGGACTCCAGAAACGCGATCTTGTTCTCGGCCTCATCGAGGCTCCAGCGCTCGCGGTCGACTTGCGCCGCGACGATCACCGTCGGGTCGGCGGCCATAATGCCTTCCCATCCGAGGGTCGGCCATTCGGTCTCGGCCTTGATGGCGTTCGAGCCGCCCAGAAGGTCGGCGATGTAGGTCGACGGGCCGTTGCCGCCGGCCAGATAGGCATCGTCTTCCGGCGACGGGCTGGAGAACCAGAACAGGAAAGACAGGTCCTCGCGATCCTCGAACCGGTCGCGCAGGGCCGCCTCGCGCGCTTTCAGGTCCGCGATCACCGCCTCGCCACGATCGGCGACGTCGAAGATCCGGGACAGGTCCTCGATCTCCTTGTAGAGCTGATCCATGGTCCAGAGCTCGTCGCGGGCACCGTAGATATCGGTGGAAACTTCCGAGACCGAACACGCGCTCGGCGACAGGTAGGTGGGAATGTCCAGACGATGGAAATCCTCGCGCTTGGCAACCTTGCTGTCCGGCCCCAGTAGCGTCACCAGCATGGCGGCGACGAAATCCGGCTGCTTGGCCAGCACCGCTTCCAGCGTCGGGAACTCGACTGTCAGAAGCTCCACCTCGGCGTTTGCCTCGGCCAGTTCGGGCAGAACCTCGTTCGGCCAGAAGGCCGTTGCCGCCATGCGGTCCTCGAGCCCCAGCATGAGCATGATCTCGGCGCTGTTCTGGCCAAGCGCGACCGCGTTCTCCGGCGCGTTCTCGAAGGTTACGGTATGCCCGCAATTCTCGATTTCGAGAGGATAGGAGGTCGGATCTGCTTTCGCCGCGTGCGCTGCAAAGCTGACGGTTACACTGGTGACCAAGAAGAAGGTCTGGAGTCTCATGCTGCGATCGCTTCCGTCTGAACACTGCCTGGCCCTGCTCCTAGAATGGCCCCGGCAGTGAAGCAATACCATTTCACTCAGGTATTTTCCGGCACGGCAACGTTCGTCCTGATCGGCGGAAGGCAACCCTCTCGCGCGTCTTCTGCGGTCTCGACATGGGCACCTCGGCGGTGGCGTTGTTCCGGTCGGTCATGGCCGCGGCCACGAAGTCCGGAGCGGCCCTGAGACTCGCCCCTATCTCGGCGCCGTACTTCGGTCTCGCGGCGGATGGTAACGCGCGACATGCGATGAACGCCGCCTGTCTTCATCCTCGTGCCGTGTTCGCGCTGGTGTGTCTCGGCAGCGGACGTGCATCACGCCCGAAAGTGCTATGAAATCGCCAGTCTGTGACACAGCCCCCCGGAGACCTTTCGGGATGGTCAATGGTCGCGGATGACCGGCCCAACCAGCGGTACCCCCGTAAGCGCCCTCGCCACTTGTCACCGGTTCGGAGAAGGCAGCGCAGGGCTGGCGGGACACGCTCAGCGGGGATACGGCAGCTGCAAGAGCACGACCCTCCGGCGCCGGCGCGCGGCGCGTGCCGTCGCGAGGTAGATTCCCCGGGCTCGGTACAGGCCCTCGATGGCCCGCGCGCGCGCCTCGTAGGCGCGCCGCACGGGAGAGCCGCCGTGACCGATGGTCCAGGCCATGCGCTCCCGGGCGGCGGGTACCAGGATTCCGGCCTCCCGGAGGGTGGCATGCCACGCGGCATCCGCCTCCAGCCATCGGCGATAGGCTTGCAGGTAAAGACGCTTGACCCTGTACGGCATGGGGTCTTCCCTTTCCTTGCTCTTGTCGACCGCGCGGGCCTACTTCGAGAACATCACCGGCAGCGTGCTGTCCGCAAGCAGCGCCCGCGTCACCGCGCCGATGACGAAGTCGTAGGCCCGCGAATGACCGAAGGCGCCGGTGGCGATGAAGGCGGCGCCGGTCTCCTCGGCGACGCGCCGGATCACGGTCGCCGCGCTCTCGGCGCCCGGATCGCGATGTGTCACGGTGACCGACATGCCGTGCCGGGCGAGCCCCGCAGCCACATCGTTCATCGGCCCCTCGGCCTGGTTCTGGCGCGTGCCGACATTCAGAAGCGTCACCTCCGCCCCCGGCTCCAGCAGCAGAAGGGCGTCGAACGCGGCACGCGCGGCCTCGCGGGTCTGGCTCCATCCGATCACGGCGCTGCCGTCCAGCTCGGCCAGAGAAGCCCCCGGCGGCAGCATGAGCACGGGATGTCCCAGCCCGCGGATCACCTGCTCGGTGATATCGTCACGGTACGGCACGTCCGGTTCGGGCCGGGCCATCACAAGCATGTCCGCCCCGCGCCCGGACTCGAGGATACGCTCGGCGACGGTCTGCGCCCCGCTGCTCAGCGTGCGCCACTCCCCGCGCACATCCTCGGCGCGCACGGCAGCCTCGAAGACCTCACGGATCGCTTCGGCGTCGCGGGTCTGCTTGCGACTGATCTCCGCCATGAGCTCGGCCGCCATGTAAGTGCCGAAGGCCGGATAGGCATGCGGATCGGCGGTCACCGCCATGCCGAGAAGATGCGCGTCGCGGCGGCGCGCGAGGACAGCCGCCTCTCGGGCCAGCGCGTCCGGCGGATCTATCGTCGTGAAGACGGCAGCGAGAGTTTCAAGGGACATGTCAGATACCTCCGATGCGGTTGACGAAGCCTGGTCCCGATGGCGCCTCGCCCGCATTGATATCGATAAAGCGCTTCCGGGCGGGATGCCGGCGTGCGCGGTGGCCCGCCGGGATTGCGCGCACCGATCCCTCGGCACGTCGCGGTGACGCGCGGTTCAGCTCGCGCAGTTCCGGCAGAGCGCGGCCGTCGGGATCGCCTCCAGCCGGGCCGGCGAAATCGCGTCCCCGCACTTGGCGCAGATGCCGTAGCTGCCCTCGGCGACGCGCGCCAGCGCGGCATCCACCGCCCGCAGCTCGCGCCGGCCGGCGTTGCCCAGGTCCTCGAGCACCTCGTCGTCCTCCAGCTCGATCGCCTGCTCCTCGGAATCGCGCGGCAGCGGCTGATCGAGGTCGACCTCGATCCGTTCGAGCCGGGCGACCAGTTCGGCGCGCCGGCGCAGCAGGATCTGCTCGGCCTGGGTCTTTTCGATCTGCGTCATTATCGCGCTCCTTTCACGATCGGGGGATGTGGTGATCCTCGCGCAGATTGAGGCAAACCGCGGCGCCACTCATTGACGCAGATCAACCGGGCCGTGGCGGGACGCGCCAACGGACTCATCTCGCTGCAAGACATCGACCTGCCGCTCTTTGTCACGGAGGCCGACCAAGCGTCGCTCCGGCGACCGGTCCGGACGAGCGGTCGGCTTACGCAAGCGAAGATGCGCTTTCTGTAGACGCGGTGCGGGCACGATGTCGCCCCCTGTCGCATCCCGACCATTCCCGCAGGCACGACCGGCCGAGCGAGTTTGCCGAACCCATGCAGTGGCCGAGGACTTGTACCTGGAGACGGATGAGCATGAGGGATTCGGTGGCCGGAACGGGGCGACTGGCTGTTTGCCGTTGCGCAGGCCCTCCACCAGCATATCGTTGGCCCGGGCACCGGACAAGTATATGCGGCAGCCCTGACGGTTTGGCCTGCCACCGTCGAGCGGCTGCGAAAGGGACCGCTCGGGTCCTTTGCGTCCGGCTTTCCCGGCGACGCAATACGGGACGGCGCGCGGCGCCGCCCCACCGGTCGCCAGGCGGGCGATCCCTCAGGCGGTATCCTCGCGCGACAGCGACCCGCGCCCGTGGCCGGACATGCCGCCGGACACTTCCTCGGTCGACTCGTCGGTCAGTTCCTCGGGCAGCGCGAGGTTCAGCACGATGGCGATGAGCGCCGCCGGCAGGATCCCCGAGGTCGCCAGCACCTGCATCGTCCCCGGCAGGTATTGCAGCGCCTCCGGCTCCAGTTGCAGGCCGAGGCCCAGCGACAGCGCGATGGCGAAGATCACCATGTTGCGCCGGTTCCAGTGCACGTCCGACAGCATCGACACACCGGCGGCGACCACCATGCCGAACATCACGATGACGCCGCCGCCCAGCACCTCGATCGGCACCGAGGAGATCACCGCGCCGATCTTCGGCACCAGCCCGCAGGCGATCAGGAAGAGCGCGCCGATGGTGACCACGCCGCGGCTCATTACCCCGGTCATGGCGATGAGGCCGACATTCTGGCTGAACGACGTGTTCGGCAGCGCGCCGAAGAGGCCCGAGATCGCGGTACCGACACCGTCGGCATAGGTCGCGCCCTCGATCTCGCGGTCGGTGGCCTCGCGGTTCGCGCCGCCTTTGGTAATGCCCGAGACATCGCCCACCGTCTCCACCGCCGAGACGAAGGACATCAGCGCAAAACCGAGGACCGCGGCGACCGAGAATTCCAGCCCGAAATGCAGCGGATCGGGCAGCGCGAAGACCGCGGCGCTGCCGACATTGCCGAAGTCCACCTGCCCCATCGCGAAGGCATAGACATAGCCCGCCAGCAGCCCCAGCAGCACCGCCGACAGCGACAGCATGCCGTGCGCGAAGAACTTCAGACCCAGCGTCACGAGGATCACCACGAAGGCCATCGACCAGTTGAGCGCCGAGCCGTATTCCGGCGTGTCCGCCGCCGGCACACCGCCCGCGGCGTATTGCACCCCCACCTGGACGAGCGCGAGGCCGATCATCGTCACCACGAGCCCGGTGACCAGCGGCGGCAGCGCGAAACGGATCTTGCCGATGAAGAGGCCGAGAAAGGCGTGGAACAGCCCGCCCGCGAAAACGCCGCCCATCAGCACCGCGATGGCGTCGACGCCCTTGCCGGAGACGAGCGGGATCATGATCGGGATGAAGGCAAAGCTGGTGCCCTGCACGATGGGCAGGCGCGCGCCCACCGGGCCGACACCGATCGACTGGAAGAGCGTCCCGATACCGGCGAAGAACATCGACATCTGGATCATGTAGATCATCTCGGGGAAGTCCGGGCTGCCCGAGCCGAAGCCGAAGCCCGCCGCCCCGCAAACGATGATTGCCGGCGTGACGTTCGACACGAACATCGCCAGCACGTGCTGGATTCCCAGCGGCACCGCCTGCGCGATGGGCGGGGTATAGTCCGGATCGCGGAGCTGCTCCGGCGTCCCTGTGGATGAAGCGGTCATGGTTCGTCCTCCCTTATGGGCACGCGCCGGCTCCTCCTCCGGCGCGTGCGTCACTCGACCACCTGATACGGTGTGTCGAACCAGTGCTCTTCGAGGTTCGCGCCCGGGCCGATACGGTCCACGACCGCAAAGAGCCCGGGAGAGGAGAGCGGGGTCAGCACGCCGTGCCAGACCCCGCGGTGGTAGTTGACGCCCTGCCCCGGCGCGGTGCGAAAGGCGAGCGGCCTGACCGGCACGCCGCCGTTGTCCGGCGCAACGATGACGAGGAAGGGCTCCGCGCTCATCGGCAGGAAGGCCTGGCTGCCTTCCGGGTGCCGTTCGACCATGTCGAGCGTGAGGGGCAGCGTGCGCGGGGCACCGTCGAAGACGCTGATCCCTGCGCGCCCACCGTCGAAGTCGAGCCGCGCGAGATCGTCATGCCGCCCGCAGAGTCCCTGGTTGATCATCTTGTCGGGCGTACCCGACGCCTCGATCACGTCACCGAAGGGCGCGAAGGCCTCTGCCGTCAGCGGCTGGATGCGAACCTCCCGGCTCATGCGCCCAGCTTGTCGCGAAGGCGCAGCTCCGCGATCCGCTCCACCTGGCGGCAGGCCTCCGCGAACTCGGCGTCGCGGTCGTTGTCCAGCCGGTCGCGGAAGGCCTGCATGATCGAGGCCTTGTCGTGGTCGCGCACGGCGATGATGAACGGGAAGCCGAATTTCTCGGTATAGGCGTCGTTCAGCTCCGTGAAGGTTGTGCGCTCGGCATCGGTCAGCGCGTCGAGCCCGGCGGACGATTGCTCGGCCGTCGATTCGGCCGTCAGCCGCTCGGCCGCGGCGAGCTTGCCGGCAAGGTCCGGGTGCGCCGTCAGCACGCCGAGCCGGCGGTCCGCATCCGCCGACCGGAACACGCGCGCCAGCGCATTGTGGACGCCCGCCGCGCTGTCGTGGGCGGGCCCGAGTTCCAGTGCATGCGCACCCTCTGCGATCCACGGGCTGTGCTCGAAGATGCCGCCGAACGCCTCGACGAAGGCGGCGCGGTCCATCTCCGACGGGCGGACCTCTGCCCGCGCGGGATGCTCCCGCGCCCAATGGTCGGCGATCTGCTCGCGCGTGGCGAACCAGACGCCGTCATGGGCGCGCATATGGTCGAGCACGCGCTTCAGCGCCATCGCCCGGCCCGGCCGGCCGATCAGGCGGCAATGGAGGCCAATCGACAGCATCTTCGGCGCCCCGGCCTCACCCTCTTCATACAGCATGTCGAAGCTGTCCTTGAGGTAGCTTTCGAACTGGTCGCCGGTGGTGAAACCGGCCTGGATCGCGAAGCGCATGTCGTTGCAATCCATCGTGTAGGGCACGATCAGCTGGTCCTTTCCGCCTGCGCGGGTCCAGTACGGCAGATCGTCCGCGTAACTGTCCGCGATATAGGCGAAATCACCCTCTTCGGCGGCCAGGTCCACGGTGTTCATGGAACAGCGCCCGGTGTACCAGCCGCGCGGCGGCGCGCCGGTCACCTCGGTATGCAGGCGGATCGCCTCGCGGATCTGCGCGCGCTCCTCCTCGGGGTCCATGTCCTTGTGCTCGATCCACTTCAGGCCGTGGCTGGCGATCTCCCAGCCCGAGGCCTGCATAGCGGCGAGCTGTTCGGGCCCACGGACGAGCGCGGTGGCGACGCCGTAGACGGTGATCGGCACGTCCGACAGGAGGCGATGCACGCGCCAGAACCCGGCGCGCGCGCCGTATTCGTAGATCGTCTCCATGTTCCAGTGACGCTGGCCCGGCCAGGGCTGGGCGCCGGTGATCTCGGACAGGAAGGCCTCGGACGCAGGATCGCCGTGGAGGATGTTGTTCTCGCCACCCTCTTCGTAGTTCAGCACGATCTGAACGGCGATCTTCGCACCGCCGGGCCAGTTGGCCGCCGGCGGGGTGGCGCCGTGGCCCCTCATGTCTCGCGGATAGCGTGTCATAATGTCGGTCCTCCGGTTTGACCCTTGCATAAACCGAAAAATACCGAGTGATTATCAAAAATACCAGAAAGCAGCCTCTTGTCCCTCGCGCTTTGCGTGCCCGCGCTTTGCCGCTTAGAAAACGGGAGCAGGATCGAGGAGGCATCGCCATGTCCGGATATTTGACGACCCATGTTCTCGACACCGCGCGGGGTTGCCCGGCCGCTGGGCTGAAGATCGACCTTTATCGTATCGAGGGCGAAACCCGCACGCGGCTCAAGTCCCTATCGACCAATGCGGACGGCCGGACCGACGAACAGATCCTGCCTGCCGCGGAATTCCGCACAGGTGTCTACGAACTGGTCTTTCACGCGGGCGCCTATCTCGATGCGAGCGGCACGCCGGCGGAGGATCCGCGCTTCCTCGACGTGGTCCCGATCCGCTTCGGCATGTCGGAGCCGTCGCACTACCACGTGCCGCTGCTGCTGTCGCCGTTCGGGTACTCGACCTACCGGGGCAGCTAATCGTCCCTCGGGTCCGCGTCGCGCACCGCATCGCCGATCCGGTCGATCACGAATTCCATGAACAGGCGCGTCTTGGGGTCCTGCCGGCGGCGGTGGGTGAAGAGGCACGCCATCTGGATCGGCTCGGGCGGCGTGCCCAGAGCGACCGGCACCAGCGCGCCCGAGCGCAGATGCTCCGCGATCTCGAAGACGGGTTTCAGCGCGATGCCGTGCCCGCCGAGCGCCCAGTCGGTCAGCACGTCGCCATCGTCGGATTCGTAGCGCCCCGAGACGCGGAACCGCTTCGGGCCTTCTTCGGTGATCAGGCGCCACTGGAACTCCGTCGCGCCGGGGAAGCGCAGGTTGAGGCATTCGTGCGCCTCCGATAGAAGCGCCGCCCCGTCCTTCGGCATCCCCCGCGCCGCGATGTAGGCGGGCGCGGCACACAGAACCCGCGGCACGTCCGCGATCTTGCGGATGCGCAGGTTGCTGTCCTCCGGCTGGCCGAGGAAGAACGCCAGATCCAGCCCCTCCGTCGTGATGTCGACCTTGCGATCCGTCAGGCGCAGCCGCACGCTCACCTCGGGATACTCGGCCAGGAACGCGGGCACCTGCGGCGCGATCAGCCGCCGCCCCACCCCCAGCGGCGCCGCGACATAGAGCGACCCCTTGGGGTTCTCGGTGATGCTGACGATCTGCGCCTCGGCGCTTTCCACCGCTTCCAGGATGTCCATCGCACCGCGATAGAAGGCGCTGCCCTGCTCCGTCGCGGTCAGGCTGCGTGTCGTACGTTGAAAGAGCCGCACGCCCAGGTGATCCTCGAGCTGCGAGATCCGCGCCGAGGTCACCGCCGGAGAGATCCGAAGGTCCCGCCCGGCGGCGGACATGCTGCCCAATTCGTAGACGCGGACGAAGGTGCGGACGTTGTCGAGATAGGACATTCTTCGGAAATTTTTGATGCTGCTTGGCTCGCGTCTGAAATACCAGAATAAAGACGCATGGGATAGTCTGCGCCGAGACAGAACCTTGGGAGGCCCGCCATGTACGATCTGGCAATCATCTGGGACTGGATCGCGTTCTCGGTCCGCTGGCTGCACGTCATCACGGCGATGGCGTGGATCGGCGCGTCGTTCTACTTCATCGCCCTCGACCTGATGCTGCGGCCCAACCCCGACCTGCCCGACGGCGCCCACGGCGAGGAATGGGAGGTCCACGGCGGCGGATTCTACCACACCGTCAAGTACATGGTCGCCCCGGCGCGCATGCCCGAACACCTGACCTGGCATAAATGGCAGAGCTACACGACCTGGCTGTCGGGTGCGGCGCTCCTGATGATCCTCTACTGGGTGAGCGGGGAGCTCTACTTGCTCGACCCCACCAAAGCGGACCTTTCGCTCTGGCAGGGCATTTTGATCTCGGGCGGCTCTCTCACCCTCGGCTGGCTCGCCTACGACCAGATGTGCAAGTCGAAGCTGGGCGAGACGCCAACGGTTCTGATGCTGCTCCTGTTCGCGATTCTCGTCGCGATGTCATGGGGATATCACCAGATCTTCACGGGGCGCGCGGCGCTTCTGCACCTTGGTGCGTTCACCGCGACGATCATGACGGCCAACGTGTTCTTCCAGATCATGCCGAACCAGCGCATCGTCGTCGCCGACCTCAAGGCCGGGCGGACGCCCGATGCGAAATACGGCAAGATCGCCAAGCTGCGCTCGACCCACAACAACTACCTGACGCTGCCGGTCGTCTTCCTGATGCTGTCGAACCACTACCCGCTGGCCTTCGCCACCGAATACGCCTGGATCATCGCGGCGCTGATCTTCCTGACCGGGGTGACGATCCGCCACTACTTCAACACCCTGCACGCCACCGGAAAGGGCCCGCACTGGACCTGGGCCGCGACGGTGCTGATCATGGTGACGATCGCGTGGCTGTCGACGGCGCCCGGGACCGAGACCTTTGAGGAGGCGCAGGCGCGCGAGATGACGTCGCACGAGACCCGCTTCGCCAGCGCCGAGGGGTTCGAGGACGCCTATTACGCGGTGATCGGCAACTGCTCCATGTGCCACGCGCGGGAGCCGTCGTGGGACGGCATTCGCTGGGCCCCCAAGAACGTTCTCCTCGAGACCGAGGCCGACGTTGCCCGCCACGCGCAGGCAATCTACCTGCAGGCCGGCCGCAGCCATGCCATGCCGCCGCCGAACGCGATCCAGATGGACGAGGCCGCCCGCGCCGAGATCGTCGCCTGGTACCAGAGCGCAACCGGCCGGTAAGCCCGCGCTGCTCCGACTATGCCCACATGTCCCGCATCTGCGCGGCGATGTCGATCGGCGCCGGCGCGGGGCGCGGCACCTCCCCCACACGTGCCGGCGACCAATGGGTGACCTCGAAGCGGTCGAGGATGCCCGCAGGGATGAACCGCGTGCGCAGCGAGTAGATGTGCCGGTCGCCGTTGCGCGACTGGTGGGTGACATAGAACCGCTGCGGCACGCCGAGCGACAGGCGGTCCTTCGCCCGCGTCATCGCCACGTAAAGGAGCCGACGCTCCTCCTCCACCTCGTCAGTCGTGCCGGTGCCGAGATCCGAGGGCAGACATCCGTCAACGCAGTTCAGCACATGAACCGACCGCCATTCCTGCCCTTTCGCGGAATGGATCGTCGACAGGATCAGGTAATCCTCGTCCTTCAGCGGCACGCCCGCCTGGTCGCTCGTGGCATCCGGCGGATCGAGCGTGAGATCGGTCAGGAATTTTTCGGCCGACGCGTACCCCCCGGCGATCTGCGCCAGCTGGTCGAGATCGCCGCGCCGCGCCTCCGAATCCTCGTGGAGGCGTGCCAGATGCGGGTCGTACCAGTCGCGCGCCTTGTCCAGCGCGGCGGGCCAGGGGGCATCCGTTGTCATCGCCGCCACGAAGGCCGGCCAGTCGGACCCGGACCGCGGCGGCGGGGCCACGTCGCGCAACGCCGCGCGCGGGTCCGGCGCGAGGTCGAGCGCATCGAGGACGTGCCCCGCCGCCTTCGGCCCCACCCCGGGGATGAGTTGCAGCACCCGGAAGCCCGCCACGCGGTCGCGCGGATTGCGCCCGAGCCGCAGCATCGCCAGCAGGTCCTTCACATGGGCGCTGTCGAGGAATTTCAGCCCCCCGAACTTCACGTAGGGCACGTTCCGGCGCGTGAGCTCCGCCTCGAGCTGTGCCGAATGACTCGACGTGCGGAACAGCACCGCCTGCTCTTTCAGAGTCGTACCGGTCTCGCGGTCCTCCAGCACCCGGTCGACGACGTGGCGCGCCTGGTCGGCCTCGGTCGCGTAGGTGACGAGCTGCGGCCTCTCGGCCGAGGCGCGCTCGGTCCACAGATCCTTGGTGAAGCGCTCCCGCGCCGCGCCGATTACCGCGTTCGCCGCCGCCAGGATCGGCTGGGTGGAGCGGTAGTTGCGGTCCAGCGTGATGACATCCGCCGGCGGCGCGAAGCTGCCGGGAAAGTCGAGGATGTTGCGCACGGTCGCGGCGCGAAAGGCGTAGATCGACTGCGCATCGTCGCCGACCACGGTCAGCCCACGTCCGTCCGGTTTCAGCGCCATCAGAATGCGCGCCTGCAGCCGGTTGGTGTCCTGGTATTCGTCGATCAGGACGTGATCCCACGCGCCGCCCACATGCGCGGCAAATCCCGGGTCGGCCATCACCTGCGCCCAGGCCAGCAGAAGGTCGTCGTAATCGAGTACGTTCTGCGCCTGCTTGGCCTCCACGTAAGCCCCGAAGAGCCGCTTCAACTCGGTTTCCCACTGGGCGCACCACGGGAAATGGTCGCGCAGCACATCGCCTAGCGGCGCCTCGGAGTTGATCTTGCGCGAATAGATCGCGAGGCACGTGGACTTTGCCGGGAAGCGCGACGCCGTCTGCGACAGGCCGAGCCCGTGGCGGCAGAGGTTCATCAGGTCGGCGCTGTCCTCCCGGTCGTGGATCGAGAAATCGGGGTCGAGGCCGATGGCGGCGGCATTGTCTCGCAGGATCCGGGCGCCGATGCCGTGGAACGTGCCGGCCCAGAGCAGCGCTTCGGCCGCGATCCCGGTGCCGAGCGCCGCCGCAGTGATGCGCTCCACCCGCCGCGTCAGTTCGCTCGCGGCGCGGCGCGAGAAGGTCATCAGCAGGATGCGCCGCGGATCCGCGCCGTTCACCACCAGATGCGCGACCCGGTGCGCCAGCGTGCTGGTCTTGCCCGACCCCGCCCCGGCGATCACCAGCAGCGGGCCCGGCGGCTCGCCCGTACCGAAGGTGACCGCCGCGCGCTGGTTGTCGTTCAGCTTGTCGAGATAGCTCGCGCGTTCCATGCCCTGCCCCGCGTTTTCTTGGTTGGGGGCACTTTAACAAGACATGAACAGATTGGGAACATTCGGGCAGACCCGCTGGCGCCTCAGCCGTCTTCTTCTGGCGCCGCCGCCGGACCGGTCCAACCGTCCTCCATGATGAGCGAGTCGAGGTCGATCCGATCGCGCCAGCCGCGCGCGGCCAGTTCCGGCTTCTTGAAAAGCTCGGAGACATGCCCGACGCAGAGATAGGCGACGATCTCCACGTGGTCCGGCACCTTCAGGATGCGCGCGAGGTCGTCCGGGCGGAAGATCGACACCCAGCCGACGCCGATCCCCTCGGCCCGCGCGGCAAGCCACAGGTTCTGCACCGCGCAAACCGTGGAATAGAGGTCCATGTCACGGTTGTGCGTCCGGCCCAGCACGACACGGCCGCCCCGGGTGCGGTCGCAGGTAACGGCGATGTTGAGGGGCGCGCGCAGGATGCCTTCGAGCTTCAGCGCGGCGTAGTCGGCCTGCTTGTCGTCCGAGAACATCGCACGGGCTTCTTCGTTCGCGGCCTCGAAGGCAGCGTGCACGGAGCGCCGGACGCCTTCGTCGCGCACGAGGATGAAATTCCAAGGCTGCATGAAGCCGACCGAGGGCGCGGCATGGGCTGCCGCCAGCACGCGCCGAAGGGCCTTCGGGTCGATCGGGGTCGGCTCGAACTCGTTCCGCACGTCGCGGCGCGCGGCGATGACGTCGTACAGGGCCTGACGCTCCTGCGGGGAGAAACGGCGCGCCGGCTGCGGCGCGGGGGGTGTGTCGGACATGAGAGGGCTCCGCGGATGACAACGGGCGCGCGGGGTCCAGGCGCACGCCCTCGTTCGTCATCAGGCCGGTCTTCTGGCTCGGGTTCGTCCCGGCCGGACGCCTTCCCGGGGCCTCCCAGTGGCGCTTGTCCGGCCAGTCCCCCTCACAGCGGCGGGCCCGCGCCGGATTTCCACCGGCTTCCCGATTCTCCCCGGAGGGCACCTGACGGAGCGAGCATGCGGCAGTGCCGACTTGCGTTCAAGCCATGGGCGGACGCGGCGTCGCCGCCGCCCGCCCGGCCCGGGCGATCACGACATGCCGAGCGCGGCCTTGTACATCTCCAGCACCGCCTCTTCCTCGGCGATGTCGTCGGGTTCGCGCTTGCGCAGGGCGATCACCTTGCGCATCACCTTGGTGTCGTAGCCGCGGGCCTTGGCCTCTGCCATCACCTCTTTCTGCTGCTCGGCGATGTCCTTCTTCTCGGACTCCAGCCGTTCGAACCGCTCGATGAACTGGCGCAGTTCTCCGGCGGCGACGCCGTAATTGTCCGTGGGTGCACTGTCCTGCATGTGATGTCCCTTGCCACTCAGGCGCCTCCGATAGCCCGGCACGCGCGCCGCCATCAAGGGGTTGCCGGCGCAGAGGCGATGGATTACCGCCGATGCGATCTTTGGCCCGAGGGAGGCGCGGCATGGACATCCTGATCTGGGGCGGCACGCTGGTGTCGGCGCTGGGGCTCGCCGGCCTTGTCTGGTGCATCATCCGCGTGCAGCGCGCGCGCCGGGCCAAGCTTGCCGACGAGGATCTGCGCGCGGTCATGCGCCGCGTCGTGCCGCTCAACATGGGGGCGCTGTTCCTGTCGGTGATCGGGCTGATGATGGTGATCCTGGGGATCTTCCTGGGCTGACGGGCCGCCGTTCAGCGCGGCGAGTACCCGCTTCGTGTGATGATGCCCGGTCAGGTGACAAGCCATTAGCGCACCACCCTTCGCGCGCGGAACGGCTGATCCAAGGGCACCCCCCGATCCATGACCGGGGCGGCAAGGCGCAGGCCCGGCCCGCACGACGCGTCTCGGAGCAGGCGCGTCTCACGGCGGGCCGGCTGTATTGCTCAGACGGGCAGGTTGTCGAAGCGGCTCTCCACCGGGTCTTCGCTCTCGTCGGAGCGCGGCTCCGACTGATCGGGGACGGCGCGTGGGCGCAATCCTTCGACCACGGTGCGGTCGAGCCGCGCCAGCATGTCCCGGCGCGTGCGCGGATCGGTGTCGATCAGCGCCTGGCCGAGCGCGTCGACATGCGCTTCGAGGTCGGTTCGATGCAATTTTCGCTGTGCCATGTCCGCAGCCCCTCCCAAGGCGGTCCGGGCGGTGCACGCCCGGCAAGCAATTGCGACACGCGTCGGTCGAGTTGCGCGTGCTGCATTCCCAAAATGCGTTTTCGGAAAGCCTCAGACAAGGGCCGGGTATAGCGGATGGCGGTTCTTGACCGCCAATTGCTCATTCGGTGGGCCTCGACAGCGGACGGGCGCCGGAGTAGGCATGCGCCATGGATATCCGTCAGGTAACCGCCCGCTATCACGTCTCGCCGCAGATCTCGGCCGAGGATGTCGCCGCGTTGAAGGAAGCCGGGTATTCCGCGGTCATCTGCAACCGCCCCGACGCGGAGGTGCCGCCGTCGCACCAGGCCGCGGCGATCGGCGCCGCGGCAGAGGCGGCCGGACTCGCCTTCGAGGTGCATCCGCTGACGCACCAGACCATGACGCCCGAGAATGTCGCGCGGCAGGCCGCGCTGGTAGAGGCAAGCGACGGTCCGGTGCTGGCCTATTGCGCCTCGGGCACCCGCTGCACGGTGATCTGGGCCCTGTCTCAGGCGCCGCAGCAGGACCCGGACACGATCCTCGCTACCGCGGCAGAAGCCGGATACGATCTGCAGGGCCTGCGCCCGACGCTCGAGGCGCTGCACCGCGGCTAGTCCGTTCCGTCCGGCAGGTCGAGCCCGTCCATCGCGGATGCGAAAGACGGGAAATCGTCATCGTCGTCTTCTGCGCCGCCGATCTCCGCCATGTCGAAATCGAGCGGTGGCAGCTCGGGCAAGTCGTCTTCCTCGACGCCGGTCTCGGACGGCAGTTCGAGCGAAAACGGCGCAGCCTCGGCATCGACTTCCGGCGCTTCGGTCATGTGGCCCTCGTCCTCGTCCATCGCCCCGCCGGCCTGAAACGGGGCGGGATCGGTGCCGGCGGGCCGCGCGCCGGTGGCCTCGGTCACGCGGATCGCCCGCTGCCCGTTCACCTGGCCGAGGCGTCCGCCGGTCACGCGGTGCCCGTTGCCCGCCACGAGTTCCGCATGGTCGAGCACGCCCGCCGGCAACGGCAGCAGCGCGCCGGGTTCGAGCTTCTGCGCCTCGGCGAAGGGAAGACGCAGGCGGCAGAGCACGGCATCGATCTGAGCGGGCAACGTCATCATCAGGTCGGCATGGCGCGGCGGCGCGTCTTCTTCCCCCTCCGGTGCGGTGGGGATGACCTTGCGGTCCGGCAGCGCCAGCACGATCCGCCCCTGGCGCAGGCCGCCGCCGAGGTCGATGTCGGCCTCCAGCACACGGTAGCGCGGCGCGGCGAGGAGGTTCGCGGCGATGCGCGCGTTCTCGACCATCGCGCCGAAGCGGAAACCGTCGACCTGCGCGCCGACCGGGTCCTGCGCGAGGTAGCCCGTAAGCCGGCCCAGAGCCCCTTCGACCAGCGGCGCCGCGATGGCGGCGTCGGTGGGGGTGAGGCGGCGATCGTCGAGCGGCATGTCCGTGACGATGCCGAGGGTCTGCACCTCAACCAGCGCGGTCACGGCCTGGCGATCGAGGGTGGCGAAGCCCAGCGCGCCCTCCGACCCGTCGAGCAGGAGGATCAGGTCCCCTTCCTGAAGCCGCGCGGTAGTGTCGTCCTGATCGGCGGCAGAGAGGCGGGCGTTGCGCGCGATCAGCGCGAGATTCCAAGATTCTTCGGCCGTGCGGGCAAGCGCGCGGCGCAGAGCCTTCTCCACCGACATGCCCTGCGCCTCGATCGCGCGGCGCGCGGCTTGCGCCTTGCGGCTGAGCACCTTCTGTGCAGCGCTGTCGGTCATGCCAAATAGATCCGTGGGTCCTGCTCGCCCCGGTTATGCCCCGATAAGGTTACCAATCACTTGCGACGCGGTCATTGCGCGGCCATTGCGCTGGCCTCGGCGATCTCGACCCGGAAGGCGGCCCCGCCCTGCCCCGGCAGGTAGGAAATGTCTCCGCCGAGCCGCGCCATGATCTGCCGGCAGATGGCGAGCCCCAGCCCCGCGCCGCCCGCCTTTTGCTCGGCCACGCGGCTGAATTTCTCGAAGATCGTGTCGCGCGCCTCGGGGCCGATGCCCTCCCCGTTGTCGATGAAGTCGACGAGCACACGGTCAGACTCCGTGAGCACCCGGATGGTCAGTGCCGGCGCGGAGGCCTCACAGTATTTCCGCGCATTCGACACGAGGTTGATGAAGACTTGGGCCAGCCGGTCGAGGTCGGTGACGATGGTCACATCCTCGTCGCTGCGGTCACGGCGGATCGTCAGCGCGCCGTCCTCAGCCCCGGCATCGGCGGCGGCCACGGCGCGGTCGATCACCTCCGACAGTCTGGCCGCGCGGATATCGAGGCTGACCTTGCCGTTCTCCAGCACACTGAGGTCGAGCAGATCGTCCAGGAGCCGGGTCAGCCGCACCGCCTCGTCATGGATGATGGACGCGAAACGCATCCGTTCCCCGGCGTCCAACCGGCCGCTGTCGCGCAGGATCTCCGAGAAGGCGCGGATTGAGGTCATCGGCGTGCGCAGCTCATGGCTGATCTGGCTGAGAAAGGCGTCCTTCTGCACAGACAGGCGGGTGAGCTTGAGATTGGCGTCGCGCAACTGCCGCGCGGTGCGCGAAAGCTCGGTCGACTGCGCCTCGAGCCGGGCGGAGTATTCCATGAGTTGGGCGCTTTCGTCGGCGACGGCCATCAGGTCCTCCACCGACACGGACATACCGCCGACGATCTGGCCGATCATCGCGTGCGCCGTGGCCGCGCCCACCGAACCGGCCAGCTCCCGCTCCAGCCGTTCGAGGAATTGCGGCGTCGGCTCGGGCAGATCGCCACGGGCGCCCTGGGCGCGCGCCTCGCGGCGAAACAGCGCCATTGCCTCGGTCGCGCCGAGGATGCGCTGCGCCATGACCATCAGGTCCTCGGTCTGCGCGACTCGGCCCGCCCAACTGCGCGGGCCGGGCGAATGCTGGAAAACGTTGACGAACTGTGCCCCCTGCAGCCGTTCGAGCGGGGTCGGAAAGCTCAGCACCGAGCCGACGAAGAAGGCCCCGGCATTGAGCGACATCGACCAGAAGATCGCATGCAGGAGCGGGTCGAGTCCGTCGATCCCGAAAAGCGCCTGGGGGCGCAGAAATGCCAGGCCGAGCGGTCCTTCGTCCAGCATCGCGACAGGAAGGACGCCGGGGCCGAGCGACGGCAGAAAGAGCGTGTAGAGCCAGAGCGCGAAGCCGACCGAGAGGCCGGCAAGGGCGCCGGTGCGGGTCGCACCGCGCCAGAATATACCGCCAAGCATCGCCGGCAGCACCTGCGCCATGCCGGCGAAGGCGACGAGCCCGATCGTGGCGAGCGCGGCGCCGCCGCCCGAGAAGGCGTAGTAGAGATAGCCCAGCATCACGACGCCGGCGATCGACAGCCGCCGCGCGGTCAGGACGATGTGGCGCACGTCGCCCGACACGCTCGCCCCCCCACCGGTCAGGCGCAGCCAGATCGGCATTACGATGTGGTTGGACACCATGGTCGACAGGGCGATGGCGGCCACGATCACCATCGACGTGGCCGAAGAGAAGCCGCCGAGGAAGGACAGGACCGCCAGCCCCTCCTGCCCCTGGCTGAGGGGCACGGTCAGCACGAAGAGGTCCGGGTTGGACCCCGCTGGAAGAAGGTCGAGCCCGACCACAGCGATGGGAACAACGAAGAGCGACATGAGCATGAGATAGGCCGGAAACGCCCAGCTGGCGGTGCGCAGGTGCGATTCGTCCGCCGCCTCCACCACCAGCACCTGGAAGATCCGCGGCAGGCACAGGAACGCCGCCGCAGACAGGAAGGTGATGCCGGCCCAGCGCCCGCCGGCCACGTTCCAGGTGCCGAGCTCGGAAGCGTCGATGCGCGCCAGCGTCTCCGTCACGCCGCCCGAGAGCCCCCATACGACGAAGACGCCGACCGACAGGAGCGCGACCAGTTTGACCACCGCCTCCACCGCGATGGCCATGACCACGCCGTGATGGCGTTCGTTGGCGTCGAGGTTGCGGGTGCCGAAGATCACCGTGAAAAGCGCGAGGCCCACCGCCACCCATAGGGCCGTCGCGGTGTGGGGCCGGTCGAACCGTCCGCCCGCCAGGTCGGCGCCGAAGACTTCGAAGCTGAGCGTCACCGATTGCAGCTGGAGCGCGATGTAGGGGGTAACGCCGGCGACCGCGAGGATGGTGACGAAGACGGCGAGCGTGTTGGACTTGCCGTAGCGGGCCGAGACGAGATCGGCGATGGAGGTGACGCGTTGCGAGCGGCCGATGCGAACGAGCTTGCGCACCACCCAGAACCAGCCGAGCATGACGAGGCTCGGTCCGACATAGATGGCGACGTATTCCAACCCGTTTCGCACCGCCGAGCCGACGGCGCCATAAAAGGTCCAGGCGGTGCAGTAGATCGACAGCGACAGCGTGTAGACGATGGGCGAGCGCAGCCAGCGGATCCGGCCGGCCGCGGCCCGGCGTTCGGCGACGAAGGCCACGACGAACAGGAAGAAGACATAGGACAGGCACACAGCAACGAGCGCGTTGAGCGTGGTCAAGGCGCATCTCCTCCGCCCTCGCGGGCGTCATCGACATCCCCGCGGGACAAGAGGAACGACAGCAAGGCGCCGGCGACGACGAGCCCGAGCCAGACCGCGAAGACATAGACGAGCGCGGACGCCGTGCCCGGTGCCGCCTCGCCGCGCGGCCACAAAAGCGGCACCCCCCAGGCGAAAAGCCCGAGGACCGGAAGGAGCCGCGCGGCATCGCGCACGCGGCGCTGGCGGTAGCTGCGCCGTTCGAGGAAGACCAGCGGCGGGCGGCCCTCGGTCATGGCACCGGGGCGAGCGCGCGGACCGCGTCGAGCATCTCGCTGTTGGAGAAGGGTTTGGTCATGTAGGCACTGACGCCCGCCGATTCAGCCATCTCGCGGTCGCGGGCCTGGCCGCGCGCCGTCAGCATCAGGATCGGCAGATCGGCGAAGGCCGGCTCGCCGCGCAACTCGCGCAGGATGTCGTACCCCGACCGCCCCGGCAGCATCACGTCCAGAATGACCACGTCGGGGCGCAGGCTGCGCACTTTCTCGGCCGCGTCTGTACCGTTCGAGTGCGTCCGGACGGTCCAGCCGTCGCGCGACAGGATGAAGCTGATCGCCTCGATGATGTTGCGCTCATCTTCGATCAGCAGGATCTCTCTCGTCATGCACGGCACTCCTCCCCTGGCAAACGGCACATCGCACCCCGGGCTCGGAGGGCGCCGCGGGGCCCGGTGGCCTCCCCCGCCGCCGTGCCCTGCCGATCAAGTTATGGTCAATCGCACGGGGCCTGTCAAAACAAGGCGTCAGTGCCGGCACACGGCGCCTGGTCCGCCTCTAGCGGGCGATGATCGACGGCTCCCTCCGTCCGGCGCAACGCTCGCGCGGGCAGATCCGGCAAGTCACCCCGACCGGCAGCGATTCCGCCGCGCCGGGCGCCGCAGGTACGATCAGCATATGCGCCTCGAACAGCGGCGGCGCCCCCGGCACGAGCGGGCCGCGCGGCACGGCGACGGCATGGGCGACGAAACGCCCGCGTTCGCGCCCCGGCTGGGCCAGCGGCGCGGACAGCGGCATCATCGGCCGCGTCAACGCATGATAGAGCGGCCAGAGCGGACAGCCCGCTCCGAAGCGCGGCAGCGCGAAATCCGGCAGCGGCTTGCGGTAGGTCAGGGCCCCTGCCCCGTCGCAGATCGCCAGCCCCATGGGCGGCGCGACCTCCGCCGGCAGCGCGGCGAGCCGCCGCATGATCTGCGCCGCATCGGTACCCAGCCGCTCGGCGATCACGAAGGGCTCGGGCCCGGTCTCCGCCAGTGCCTCCTGCAGCGCGGGCATCGGTACGCGGCGCGCATCTTCGGCATACCGGCCCAGGACGGCGGAGAGCATCTCGCGGGCGGTGCCGGACGCCTCCGCGCCGAGCGCGCGCGCCAGCGCCGCAGGATCGGCCGTACCGGATTCCAGCGCGGCAAAGCGGTACCCGGCGCTTGCCAGAATGGCGTCGACCTCCTCCTGCGGCGCGGCGGTTTCGGCGGACGCGTCCTCGGCGGCGTCGAGATAGCCGACCAGCATGCGCGAGGTCTCCGCCAGCCGGGCGCTGTCCTCGTGGATGTTGCGGTGAAACCGGCGCTGCCAGTCGGGCGGGATCTCTCCGGGCTCGGCCAGGATCGCGGCAGAGGACTTGATCGCCGTCACGGTGGAGAGCATCTCGTGCAGCGCCTCGGCGAGGTGGGGATCGTGGGTGAGCCGGTCCGACAACGTCTCCACCATGCGCTCCAGCGCGCCGATGCGGCGGTGACTTTCGGCCAGAAGGTCGGCCCAGCCGGGAAAGCGGCCGGCGAATTCGTCGATGCGTTCGATCTCCGCGCCCGAGTCGCGCGCATGGGCGGCGGCCTCGCGCAGCCCGGCGATCAGCGTCGCCTCGGCCCCCTCGGTGAGGATCGCCGGCTCGACGTCGAGGATCTGCGCGATGTCGAGCAGCAGCTTTCCGCCGATTCTCCTGCGATTGTGCTCGATCAGGTTGAGATAGGAGGCCGAGATGCTCGCCTTACGCGCGAGTTCGGCCTGTTTCATCCCGGCCATTATGCGCCGCTCGCGGATGCGGCTGCCGGTCAGCGTGTCCCGAGCCATCGCGAATCCCCTGTCATCTCAGCGCCTTTCTGCAGCGCCGAATAATTAGTTTACAATTCGATCACCCTCTCTGTGCATAAGTTTACAGAAAAAGCCTTTGGGGCAAGCGCATTGTTGCGCGGTTTTCCGCCACCCCCGCATAGTGTGTTTGCACGGATCACGTGCCTGCGGCCGCAGCGGAAGAGGAGCCCGCGGCCGACAAGATACCCTTAGGGAGGATTACATGACCAAACGCCATGTGACACGCCGCGGCGTGCTCAGGACCAGTGCGCTCGCGGGCGCCGGTCTCGCGCTGCCGACCTATCTGCGCGCCCAGGAGAGCGGTTTCACCAACGCCCCCACCGGAGACACCGTGACGCTGGGTTTCAACGTCCCCCAGACCGGCCCCTATGCCGACGAGGGCGCCGACGAGCTGCGCGCCTTCGAGCTGGCCGTCGAGCATCTGAACGGCGGCGGCGACGGCGGCATGATGCAGACCTTCTCCGAGCAGAACCTCGACGGGTCAGGCATTCTCGGCAAGAAGGTCGAGTACGTCACCGGTGACACGCAAACGAAATCCGACGCCGCCCGCGCCTCGGCCCGCTCGATGATCGAGAAGGACGGCGCGGTGATGATCTCGGGCGGCTCCTCCTCGGGTGTCGCGATCGCCGTGCAGGGCCTCTGCCAGGAGGCCGGCGTGATCTTCATGTCGGGCCTGACGCATTCCAACGACACCACCGGCAAGGACAAGAAGGCCAACGGCTTCCGCCACTTCTTCAACGCCTACATGTCGGCCGCGGCGCTCGGCCCGGTGCTCGAGGGGCTCTACGGCACCGACCGCAAGGCCTATCACCTGACCGCCGACTACACCTGGGGCTGGAGCCAGCAGGAATCCATCCAGTCCGCCACCGAGGCGCTCGGCTGGGAGACGGTGGAGAACGTGCTCACCCCGCTCGCGCAGACCGATTTCTCGTCCTACATCGCGCCGGTGCTGCAATCGGGCGCCGACGTTCTGGTGCTGAACCACTACGGCGGCAACATGGTGAACTCGCTCACCAACGCCGTGCAGTTCGGTCTGCGCGAGGCGCAGGCCAACGGTAAGGATTTCCAGATCGTCGTGCCGCTCTATTCGGAGCTGATGGCGCGCGGCGCGGGCGAGAACATCGCCGGCATCCCCGGCTCGCAGAACTGGGACTGGAAGATCGAGAACCAGCTGGGCGAGCGCTACAAGGGCACCAACGCCTTCGTGCAGTCCTTCGGCAAGAAATACGGCTTCCCGCCGAGCCAGGCGGCGCACACCTGCTACGCGCAGACGCTGCTGTATGCCGACGCGGTGACGCGCGCGGGATCGTTCAACCCCTGCGCGATTGCCGAAGCGCTCGAGGATTTCGAGTTCGACGGCCTCGGCAACGGCCCGACGCTCTACCGCGCGGCCGACCACCAGTGCTTCAAGGACGTGGTCGTGGTGCGGGGCAAGGAGAACCCCGAGGACGAGTTCGACCTCGTGGAGATCGTCGAGGCGACCCCGGTCGAGCAGGTCACCTACGAGCCCGATCACCCGATGTTCTCGGGCGGCTCCCTGGGATCCTGCAACGCGGGCGCCTGAGCCGGGCCGGAGGCGCCGGCGCGCGCCTCCTCTTCTCGCATCAACCGTATCGCAGGGTGCCGCCGCGCACCCTGCGGCCACTCACGCAGGGGCCGGGCATGGACGCACTCATCCTTCAGACCTTGAACGGGCTCGACAAGGGCTCGGCCTACGCGCTGATCGCGCTGGGCCTCACACTCATCTTCGGCACGCTCGGCGTGGTCAACTTCGCGCACGGGGCGCTGTTCATGATCGGTGCCTTCTGCGCGGTCACGCTGCAGCGCATCCTGTCGGCAAGCTACGTGACCATCGACGACAGCCGCACCGACTTCCTCGGCAACCCGATGGAGGTGGAGACGCCCTATGTCCACGCCTGGTTCGGGGAAAGCGTCGGCGCGGGCATCATAGAATGGTCGGTACCTCTGGCGATCCTGTTCTCGATCCCGGTCATGCTCCTGATCGGCTTCGTGATGGAGCGGGGGCTGATCAAGCATTTCTACAAGCGCCCGCATGCCGACCAGATCCTTGTGACTTTCGGTCTCGCCATCGTTCTGCAGGAGATCGTGAAGTACTTCTACGGCGCGAACCCGATCCCGACCCCGGCGCCCGATGCGCTGACCGGGTCGTTCGATTTCGGGGTCCTGCTGGGCTTTGATCCCAACGTCATCATCTACCCGTACTGGCGGCTGGTCTACTTCGCCTTCGCGGCGCTGGTGATCGGCGCGGTCTTCTCGTTCCTGCAATTCACCACCTTCGGCATGGTCGTGCGCGCCGGGATGGCCGACCGCGAAACCGTGGGCCTTCTCGGCATCAATATCGACAAGCGCTTCACGATCATGTTCGGCATCGCCGCGGCTGTCGCGGGCCTCGCCGGGGTCATGTACGCGCCGATCAATTCGCCCAACTACCACATGGGGATGGACTTCCTCGTCCTGTCCTTCGTCGTGGTGGTCGTGGGCGGCATGGGCTCCCTGCCCGGCGCGGTGCTCGCGGGCTTCCTGCTGGGCATCCTGGAGAGTTTCGCGTCGATGACGCAGGTCATCAACCTCATTCCCGGGATCAATCAGATCATCATCTATGTCGTCGCCATCGTCGTGCTGCTGGTGCGCCCCCGCGGGCTCATGGGCCGCAAGGGCGTGATGGAGGAATAAATCAATGCTCGGTCTCGGAAAGAAAGATCTCGGCCTGCTCGCGGCGGTCGCGGCGCTGACCCTGCTCGCGCCCTTCCTGCTCAACCCGTTCCCCTCGGACAGCTCGCTGGCGCAGTTCAACGCCGGCTATCCCGACCTGATGCAGCGCTTCGTGATCTTCGGCATCTTCGCCATCGGATTCAACATCCTCTTCGGGCTCACCGGCTACCTGTCCTTCGGACACGCCGCCTTCCTCGGTGTCGGCTCCTACGCCGCAGTCTGGATGTTCAAGCTGCTGACGATGAACGTAATCCCCGCGATCATCCTGTCGGTGATCGTCGCCGGGCTCTTCGCGCTGCTCATCGGCTTCATCTCGCTGCGCCGGTCGGGAATCTACTTCGCGATCCTCACGCTCGCCTTCGCGCAAATGTCCTTCGCGCTCGCCTACTCGGTCCTCACTCCGATCACCAACGGCGAGACCGGGCTGCAGATCGCGCTCGACGATCCGCGCATCCTCGGCGTCTCGGCCACCGCGGACGGCTCCATCCCCGTCACCCACCTTTTCGGGCTGGAGATGCGGGCGACGGAGATTCTCAACCTCGGGCCGTGGCAGTTCCAGTTCTCCGCCGGTTACTACCTGTGCGCCGCAATCATGCTCGCCGCCTTCTACCTGTCGATCCGCATCTTCCGCTCACCCTTCGGAATGATGCTACGGGCGGTGAAGTCGAACCAGCAGCGGCTCTACTATACCGGCCTCAACGCCCGGCCCTACACGCTCGCCGCCTTCGTGATCTCCGGCATGTATGCCGGCCTCGCCGGCGGCCTTCTCGCCTCCATGGACCCGCTCGCGGGCGCCGAACGGATGCAGTGGACCGCGTCGGGAGAGGTCGTCCTGATGACCATCCTCGGCGGCGCCGGCACGCTGATCGGGCCGGTCCTCGGCGCCGGCTTCATCAAGTACTTCGAGAACATCTTCTCCAAGCTCAACGACAACGTCCTGCACGGCTGGTTCGCCTTCCTGCCCGACGGGCTGGAGAACGCGGTGGTCGCGATCATCCACCCCTTCGTCGGAAAGGGCTGGCATCTGACGCTCGGCCTGATGTTCATGCTCGTCGTCATTTTCTTGCCCGGCGGCCTCGTCGAGGGCGGCCAGCGCATCGGGCGCCTTTTCCGCCGCAAGCGCGGCAGCGAAGAACGCGCGGCCCAGCAAACCCCAGCGGAATAAGGAGCGCACGTCATGGGACTCCTCGACGTCAAGGACGTGAACAAGCGCTTCGGCGGGCTGCAGGCGCTCGGCGACGTGAACCTCAGCGTGGCAGAGAACAGTGTCCACGCGATCATCGGGCCGAACGGCGCGGGCAAGTCGACGCTGCTCAACTGCCTCGTCGGAAAACTCATCCCCGACACCGGCTCGGTGATGTTCGCGGGTCGGAGCGTGCTTGGACGCAAACCCTACGAGATCAACCAGATGGGTATCTCCCGCGTGTTCCAGACGCCGGAGATCTTCGGCGACCTCTCGGTGTTCGAGAACATGATGATCCCGCTCTTCGCCAAGCGCGACGGCGCCTTCCGGATGCACGCCTTCGAAGGTGTCACGCAGGAACGCGGCCTGATCGGCGAGGCCGAGAAGATGCTGGACGAGGTCGACATGCTCGACAAGCGCGAGCTTCACGCCGGCTCTCTCTCGCGCGGGGACAAGCGGCGGCTGGAGATGGCGATGTGCCTGATCCAGCGCCCGAAACTCCTGCTGCTGGACGAGCCCACCGCAGGCATGGCGCGCGCCGACACCAACAACACGATCGAGCTTCTGAAGACGATCAAGAACAAGCGCGACATCACCATGTGCATCATCGAACACGACATGCATGTCGTGTTCTCCCTCGCCGACCGGATCACCGTGCTGGCGCAGGGGACCCCGCTGGTCGAGGACGTGCCCGAGAACATCAAGGGCCATCCGAAGGTCAAGGAAGCCTATCTGGGCGAAGCCGCGTAGGGCGCCCCCGCGCGACGAAAGGACGAGCCGATGAACGTCAAACCCGATTTCTCCAGACACGCCAACCAGGCGGAAACCGCTCCGGCCTTCCTCTCGGTCTGGGACATGCACTCCTATTACGGTGAAAGCTTCATCGTTCAGGGCGTCAGCTTCAACGTCCACGAGGGCGAGATCCTCGCCCTTCTGGGCCGCAACGGCGCCGGCAAGACGACGACGCTGCGTTCCATCGCGCGGCTCGACAACCCGCAGGTGATGAAGGGCGAGATCTGGCTCGACCACCAGCCGCTGCACCGGATGAAGAGCTACGAGGCCGCGCAGGCGGGCCTCGGCCTTGTGCCCGAGGACCGGCGCATCATCCCCGGCCTGACGGTGGAGGAGAACCTGCAACTTGCGCAGATCCAGCCGCCGATCGGCTGGTCCCTCGAACGTCTCTACGAGCTTTTCCCTCGGCTCGGCGAGCGCCGCCGGCAGGAGGGCGTGACCCTTTCGGGCGGCGAGCAGCAGATGTTGTCGATCGCCCGGGCGCTGGCGCGCGACATCAAGGTCCTGCTGCTGGACGAACCCTACGAGGGCCTCGCCCCCGTGATCGTCGACGAGATCGAGAAGACGCTGCGCCATATCAAGGAACAGGGCATGACGACGATCCTGGTGGAGCAGAACGCCGTCCGCGCGTTGCAACTGGCCGATCGCGCGATCATTCTCGACACCGGTACGATCGTCTATGATGGTTCCGCGGCCGAGGTGCTCGGCGATGCGGACCTGCGGGCCGAATACCTCGCGATCTGACCGCGCCGCGGCCGGTGGTCGGTGCCGTCAGGAACGCCCCGGGTCGCCCGCGCGTTTTCGCGGCAAAGAGGAGGAGCTCGACATGAAAGACGGCGTTTACGAACCGAGCGCAGCGACGGTGTCGCGGGCGCATGTTGACGAGGCGCGTTACGAGGAGATGTATCGCCGGTCGGTGGAGGATCCCGAGGGGTTCTGGGCCGAGGAGGCGAAGCGGCTGGACTGGATCAAGGCGCCGTCGAAGATCAAGGACGTGAACTTCGATCACGGCTCGGTGGCGATCAGGTGGTTCGAGGACGGCACGCTGAACGTCGCCGCCAACTGCATCGACCGGCACCTGGAGACCCGCGGCGATCAGACCGCGATCATCTGGGAGCCCGACGAGCCCGGCGACGCGGCGCAGCACATCAGCTACCGCGAACTCCACGAGCAGACCTGCCGCATGGCCAACGTGCTGAAGGAGCACGGCGTCGGGCGCGGCGACCGCGTCGTCATCTACCTGCCGATGATCCCCGAGGCGGCCTACGCGATGCTCGCCTGCGCCCGGATCGGCGC
>NZ_FOMS01000021.1:38045-50887 GCF_900112685.1 Roseivivax sediminis | reverse complement strand
GGATCAATTGCCGTCCTCCCGCTCCATGAGGGCCTGGAGCTTTTTTCGCGCCCGGAGCTCCAGCATGGCTTCGCCGTAGGCTTCCTGTAGGTCCTTCAGCTGCTTCTCGTATTGCTGGCGCACATCGAGCGGGTTCGTCCGCAGCGCGTTCTCCATGCCCTTCTTCGCGTCATCGACCCAGCCCTCGATCTCGGACGGCGCGAGATCGTGGGCGCGGCTTGCCTCCGACACGCTCGTCTTGCCCTGGATGATCTCCACCACGAGCGCGCTCTTGCGTTTCGCGGTCCATCGCTTGATCCCATCTTCCATCGTCACACTCATCGCTACCTTCCTCGTTGTAGCATGAGCAGGTTTTCACTGGGTCGATACAGATCCTCGGCGCCATCCTGACCGCCAGCGCGACGAGCGCGACGATTGGCGAGGGCGTCGCACTGCTTGCCGTCTACTCGGCCGGCCTTGGGATTCCGTTTCTGGTCGTCGCGGGGTTCACCGACAGTATTGCCGGCAGGCTGCGCGGCATCGGTCGTTGGGGTCGGCGCCTGCATCAGGCTGCGGGCGGCATCATGATCCTGATGGGCTTGGCGATGATGACCGGTCGTTTGAGCGCCTTGGCCTACTGGCTGCTGGACACCTTCCCGGTCCTTGGGCGGATCGGATGAACACAATCCAACATTCGGAACATTTACGGCGTCGAGAGTCCAAGATGGCAAAAAACCAAGATAACCGGCAGACCAATCTCAAGCGCGGCATCCGCGTCGAGATCGCCAGCCTCGTCTACAACGTGATCGAGGTCGTCGTATCCGTCACCGTAGGACTTCTGACCGGAAGCGCGGCGCTGGTGAGCTGGGGTCTCGACAGCACGGTCGAGGCTACTTCGGCTGCGACGCTGATCTGGCGCTTGAAGGGTGAAAAGGACGGTGGCGACAAGCGCACGGTCCTGCATCGCAAGAAGGTCGCGCTCTACGTGGTCGCCTGTGCTTTCTGGATCGTCGTCGCGGCGATCCTCTACGAGGCGGTATCCGCGTTCATCTCGCAGGAGGCACCGGGCTTCAATTGGTGGGGTATCGCAATCCTGTGTGCTTCGCTCGTGGTCAACCCGTTCCTCGCTTGGGGCAAGTATCGCTACGGCAAGCGGCTCGATGCACCCGCCCTGAAATACGATGCCAAGGACACCATGATCTGCCAGTATCAGACAATCGTGGTGTTGGCGGGGATCGGTCTGACGCAATGGATGGGCTGGTGGTGGGTTGATCCGGTCGCGGCGCTTCTGATCGTGCCCTACGTTGCGTGGGAGGCGTTCGAGGCCACCAAAGATGCGCGGTCGGTCGATCCGGACGAGGCCGAAGCTACTGCCGACGCCTGACGTTGCGCATGATGAACCGGGATTTAGGCATGGGTGGCAGTTCTCCGGTTTCCAGATCCAGAACCTGATCCGGCACTTCGAAGTCGATGGCGTTCACCAAGAAACTGCAAAACGCCTTCATCTGGCTGATCGCGATCCACTCGCCAGGACAACGGTGGTTCTTGTGGTGATCACCACCGCCCTGCGGAATGAAGTCGTAGGGGTTGTCTTCCCGATCCTGAAACCGCTCGGGCCGGAACTCTTGCGGCGCGTCCCACGAACGAGCGTCGGTATTCGTGCCGTAGAGGTCGAGCAGAACCCTGTACCCTTCGGGGAAGCGATATCCGCGCCACTCGAAATCCCTCTTCACCCGTGCTGCGACCGCGGGAAAGAACGGATAGAACCGCCGGACCTCTTGCACGAAAGGTTCGAACTGTCCCTCGTCGTCCTTCAGCTTTTGCCGCCACTCCGGATGCCGATGCAGGGCATGCGCAGCCTGGGCGATGAACGCCGAGACCGCGACGATCGGGCGTACGACGTTCAGAAGCTCCACGGCGGCCACTTTGGAAGTCAGCAGCTCCCCGTTCAGGTCGCGCCAGGTCGCGACGACATGGGCTGCGCTTTCCTGTCTTGTCTGAAGGCTTCCGTCGCGCACCCGTTCGATAATCCCGGCCGCCCAACGCTCTGCGCGATGCCGCGCCAGACGCGCGCCCCAATGCTTCCAGCCGACGGCCCCGGCGTCCTGGAAAAGCGCCGTCATCTGCGCCGTCCGCGTCTCCACCTCTGCTTCGGGAAGCGGCACGCCCGACCAGTCGCAGGCGATTCTGGTGAGGATTTCGCGCGCTTGGTCGTAGAGAACGACCTCGTCCGCCGCTTCCCAGTCCCGTGCGTAGCGGTCCAACAGGTCCCGCGTCGTGTTTTCGAGAGCTTCGATCCGCTCCGACGCCATGAGTGACATGAACATCTGCTTCCGATGACGGTGGGCCTCGCCATCGAGCCCCTGGATGCCCTTTTCGCCGAGCAGGGTTTTCTGGATACGCTTCGGCATCGAGCCTGCGCGCACGAGCCCATCCTCAGAATAGAAGACCTCCGCTGCTGCGGCGCCTGTCATGCAGATCGTCTTTTGAAAGAGGATGCGGGTTTCGAACAGGTCTGTGTGGAGCGCGTGGCAGGTTTCCGCGATGAACCCATACGGATTGCTCAACAGAGAGAGGGTGCTGTCGAAGCCTTTTGAGGATGGAATGCTGGACATTGATTACTTCCCCGTAGCGCTCTCTTTGCGGTGGTTCTGTCCGGGTTTGATCTTCGCCGACCGAAAGCTGTCCCGGAATAGCAGGGCCGCGCCACAGAAGATCGCAACATCCGCAAGGTTGAAGGACGGCCAGTGGTATGACCCGTAATGGAAGTCGAGAAAGTCCGGAACGGCCTGATAGCGCACGCGGTCGAGAACATTGCCGAGCGCACCGCCGATGATCAGACCGAGGGCGGCGGCCGTCAGCCTGTCCGGCGCGCGCCACAACCAGATCAGCAGCCAAGCCACGATCACGGCAGCAAGTGCGATGAGACCCCACCATGGCACGACTCCGCCGAGCATACCGAAGCTGACCCCATCGTTCAGAACCCGCACGAGATTGAGGAAGGGCAGAACCTCGACGCCGCGCTCAAGCGCCGGGGTGTTCAGGGCAAGCGCCTTGGTGCCCTGATCGAGACCGAACGCCGTGACGGCGCAGATCGCGCCCAGAACGCGGCCGTTCATGCCGCCGTCTTCAGATCGGCCCGCGCGTCGCGGATGATTGACCAGGACGAATGCAGGAACAGCCCTGCGATGCCAAAAGCGACGATGAGGTCTGGCCACGAACTTCCCAGCCACCATACAAGGCCCGCCGCGATAACGACGGCCGCGTTGCCGATGGCGTCGTTGCGCGAGAAGAGCCAGACTGCCCGCATGTTCGCGTCGCCCTTGCGGAACCGCAGAAGCGGCAGAACGGAGACGACGTTGACGACAAGGGCGATCATGCCGAGCAGGCCCATGAGAGCCGCATCCGGCGTCGTTTGTTCGAAGACCCGGACGATGGTCGTGCCGAGAACGCCAAGACCGAGGAGCCCGAGGAAAATGCCTTGGATCAGGGCCGACCGCGCCCGCCAGGCGAGACTCCAGCCGATGGCCAGCAGACCGAGGAAGGTGATCGCGCCATCACCGATGAAATCGAGCGCATCGGCCTTCACGGCCTGCGATCCGGAAATGAAACCGCCGATCATTTCGATGACCCCGTATCCAACGTTCAGGATCACGACGATCCAGAGGGCGCGCCTGTAGGCGGGGTCCTGATGGGCCGGGTTCGGCGGAATGTCTCCATCGCCCTCAATCCTGTCGAAGCCGTAGCCGGTCACGGCAACGGCCTCTTCGATGTCAGGCAGGCGCGCTTCGGGGGCGTTCAGTGTCATGATGTGGGTCGCCGCCGACACCTTCACATCGTCAGGTGCGACTCCGGCCGAGTGCGCCGCCCGCTCGATCTGCGCGGCATCCTTCGCGCAGTCCATACCGGAAACCCGGTAACGGACGGGCGGGGCATCTGCCGTCGATCCGGCACTTTCGGTGTTGGCCATGGTCGCGCTATTCCTGTTAGGATCGATTGAAGAACGACATATCAGCGGGGAATGATATGGTGCAAATCGTCGATGACCGCAAGAGTGCGACCATCGAGCGACGGGCGAAGCTGTTCCGCGGCTTCGCGGACCCGAGCCGCCTGGCCATCCTCGGTGCACTTTGCAACGGGCCATTGGCCGTCCACGAGCTCGTCGAGCGGACGGAACTATCGCAACCCAACGTCTCCAACCACCTCAGATGCCTGCTGGACTGCGGGCTTGTCGCGAGCGACCGCGATGGGCGCTTCATCCGCTACCGTATCAGCAGCCCGCGCATCACGGTCCTTCTGAGCGATGTGGACGCACTTCTCGACGTGGTTGCAGAGGGTGTTGAGGCGTGTGACAACTATCGTGGGGCATAAGAGATTGAAGTTAAACGGACTCCGTTGGGAACGACGCAACCCTTCCAGTGACAGGGTATCACTGTGAGACGCCGAGAGTTTCTTAGCCTCGCCGCAGCCTCCCTCGCGACCCCTGCACTGAATATCAGCCGGGCGTGGGCCGCCGAGCCCGGCGCGCCCTTGCTGATACCGGAAGTCATGGACATCGCCCCCGGCGCAGGCAACGCACTCGATGCGATACGCGGAACACGTGACTTCATCGCAGGTGCGGCGTCGGAAACCTGGGGGTACTCGCAAGAATACCTAGGACCGCTGCTGCGGTTCCGGCGCGGGCGCATCGCAAACATAAGTGTCACGAACCGTCTCGATGAACCGATCACGGCTCACTGGCACGGCATGCACGTGCCGGGCTATCTCGACGGTGGGCCGCAACTTGCTTTCGGCCCGGGCGAGACCTGGGCGCCGGAGCTGCCGATCGATCACCCGGCGGCGACGCTGTTTTACCACAGCCATATTCACGGGCGCACAGGCCCGCAGGTCTATCGCGGGCTGGCGGGCATGATCATCATCGACGACCCCGGCATCAAGGACCCTCTGCCGCACGACTACGGCGTAAACGATTTTCCACTCATCGTGCAGGATCGCCGCTTCGACCGGTCAGGCCGTATGATCTATGGTCTCGGCATGATGGATCGGATGCACGGGTTTCGGGGGGACCAGATCCTCGTCAACGGTGTGGTCCGTCCCAAGCTTACAGTTCCGGCGGGTCTGGTGCGTCTGCGTATCCTGAACGCTTCGAATGCACGCGTGTATGATTTCCGTTTCACCGATGGCAGGCAGTTCCACCAGGTCGCGAGCGATGGCGGCCTTCTGGACCGCCCGCTTGCCATGGCCAGCCTCCAACTTGACGGCGCCGAACGGGCCGAGATCGTGGTCGATTTCTCGGACCGGTCACCTGTTTCTCTCGTCTCGCGCGACATCGGGATGGGTGGCATGATGAACGGGGGCATGATGGGTGACGGGGGCGGCTCCATGATGATGGGCGATAGAGGCATGATGGGAGATCGCGGTAGGATGGGCGACCGCGGTATGATGATGGGGATGGGTGGAAACAGTGGTACGCCGCTTGAAATCATGTCCTTTGATGTGGGCGAAGCTGCGCCCGCCGGCCCCACCCGCCTGCCCACCTCGCTGCCTTCGGATGCCCCTGCACTCGGCGATCCGGTCCGCAGGCGCGATTTCACCCTCAACATGCACACTAGGGGCATGATGCGCGGCGGCATGATGGGTGGCGACGGTCAGATGATGGGGATCAACGGCGAACCTTACGTCATGGACCGCATTGATGAGACCATCCGCGCAGGCGAAACCGAGCTTTGGCGCATTAATACCGATATGATGATGCGGCACACGTTCCACGTTCACGGGACTTCCTTTCGGGTCGTGAGGCAGAACGGGCGGCCGGTCGACTCGGCACGGATCGGTTGGAAAGATGTCGTTCGTGTGCAGGGTCCGACCGAAATCCTGCTGAGGTTCGACAAGCTGGCCTCGGAAGAGACACCATTCATGTATCACTGCCACATCCTCGAACACGAGGATGTGGGCATGATGGGGCAGTTCACAGTTACATAAAAGAACCCCACCTGCCTGACACCGTTTCACATGGGCGTTATCGAGAGCTAACGTCTTCTTGCAGCGTTCTATCAGGTGCCGGTGCCGCCTTGTTGAAACGTATCGCGGATTACGTCTAGACCCGAACGGAAAACATCTCGCTAAGCTGCGGGTCCGCCGAAGCGGCCGTTCAGTCGCTCCGCATCATTGGTCGGTGAGGGCTCTGAGCCAGCGTTGGTGGGCCCGCTGCGGCGCGTCCGGTCTCGGATGGCGAACGGCATACGCCGTTCGCCAAGATTGTCAGATGTCGACCGACTCGGCGATGCTGAGGGCATCCTCGAGTTCCACGCCCAGATATCGGACGGTGCTGTCGACCTTGGTGTGGCCAAGCAGGAGCTGGACGGCGCGAAGATTACCTGTCTTTCGATAGATCTGCGCCGCCTTGGTGCGCCTCAGCGAGTGCGTGCCATAGCCGCTCGGTTCGAGACCGATCGCCGTCACCCAATCCCGAACGAGCCGCGCGTACTGCCGCGTGGAGATGTGCGGTCTGTCGTGAAACCGGCTCGGGAACAGGAAGGCGATGCCGATCATTTCCGGCCGCGCCACCCAGGCCGAGATCGAAGCACGTGTGTTTTCCGTGACTTCGAACTGGACGGGGCGCTGCGTTTTGCTCTGGATGACGGAGACGCGTTCGCGCACGCAACCGCCGACGACGAGATCGGCGACCTTGAGCCTGACGAGGTCACAGCCGCGCAGCTTGCTGTCGATGGCCAGGTTGAATAGCGCGAGATCGCGCAGGTTGCCGGAGAGTTCGAGGCGTGCGCGGATCGCCCAAACCTGTTTCGGCAGCAGAGGCCGTTTCTGACCGACGAGCCGGCCGCGGTTCCAGGGGCGGCGCTTCGGCTTGGTGACAGGGAGCTGGATCTTGGACATGAGACGTCCTCCATCCGTCCCTCCCGGCCCAAGCGTCGACATCGCGTGACCCCGTGATAGTAAGCGAGATCGTGAACGACCGGTGACGAAGTTGACCGCCGACGCTCCTACGCCGCGCTGCCGCAGGTCGGCTCCGAGCCCTTACTTTCCATTCTAGATCGCAGCTTATGCCACGAAATTGGGAGCGTGAAGACCATGCATCTTGCCTCAGATGCGCAGAATACAAAAGTATGCGTCCCGAGGTTTACCGCCTATCCGAAAGCCGTCCGGATGGACTGAAATACGCTCGAAGCCAAACCTCTCGTAGAATGCGAGTGCTCGAGTATTGCCGACCTCAACGAACAGTTCGAGTTGTTCGATGCCTCGCGTGCGCGCCTCGCCTATGACCCCATCCATTAGTACTCGGGCTGCTCCGCGCCCCTGATAGGTAGAAGTCACATAGAAGGGTCCAATCTCGGCCCGATGGCGTGTCTGCTTGAGCGTCTCCATTTGCAAGCCGCAATATCCGATCATGGACGACGCGTCGAAAACACCTCGCGTGTTACCGTTATTGAGGATGGACCGGGCTTCGTCGCTGGTCATGGTCGCAGCTTCCTCGGCGGTGAAGAGGAAACCGAGTGGGAAGTCACGTGCTCCCTCCTGGCGCAGAGCTGCCCATGACGGGCTATCGTCACCAGTCAGAGTTCGGTAGACGTATGACTGTTCAATCGTCGTCCCCATTCCTTGTAGCTATCCAATCACTGAAGACCGCTAATTGGTCGGCTCATAGTTTCTAATGTCCGCTCGGTCCACATACTGTAGCTCCGGAGAGCCGTGCCGGAGGTCGGCTGGGAGCCCTCAGCTGCGTGTCGTCGATACCTTTCCGCGCATCATTAGGTTTTGGCTTCAACGAGTTCCGCGAGCTGCGCCACGACAGTGCCCCAGCCGTCGTGAAACCCCAGTTCTTCATGTTTCTCGCGGTCTGCACGACTTTTGTGCAGGGCTTGGGCGCGGTAGTGCGTGCCATCTGGGTGGTCGGCAAGGGTAATGATTGCCGTCACAAAGCCATTTGTGGCAGGTCGCCAACCACCGGTCAGCGCGTTCGTGTAGACGATGCGTTCCTTGGGACGCACGTCGAGAAAGCAAGCTGACAGGTGCGGCACGAAGGGCCCGCCATCCTCGCTCATTTCGGTGACGAACGCTCCACCTGGTTGAACGTCCAGGCTGACGACGCGGCAGGTCAAGGGACGCGGTATCCACCATTGGGCCAGGCGTTCGGGGTCCGCCCAGGCATTCCAGACCCGGTCTCGCGGCGCCTTGATAATCCTGGAAACCTCGAGATCGAGTTTAGCGGTCACGGTTTGCATTATTGGCCTCCTCTTCCTGTTCCTGCATTACAAACCCCTCCAGCCGATCGGCCTGCGCTTCCCAAACTCTCCGCTGCTCGGCAAGCCACCGCTCGGCATTCGAAAGCCCTGGACCATCGATCACACAAGTGCGAGTTCGCCCCGCCTTTTGGGTCCGGATCATCCCGCTGTTCTCGAGAAGCCGAATGTGCTTCATGAACGATGGCAGTCCCATGTCGAAGGGACTTGCGAGTTCGCTAACGCTGGCCGGTCCCTGCCCAAGTCGCGCAATGACTGCGCGGCGGGTAGGATCGGCGAGTGCCAAAAAGATTGTACTGAGTCCATCGGGCTGTTGCTGGGCGGTTGGTAGCATTTCTTTGATCCTCAATCGCCCGTAGCGCTGGTAACCGATAGATTGGTTTGCCCGCGTACATATGTTCCGGCGGTTCGAGCGCCGGTATTCTCAAAACGGCACATGATGAGGCCCGAGGGAGTCCGTTCCTCTGATAGCAGGTTGAAACCTGATGGCGCTTGCGTGTCGCCAAATAGCTTTCGCCCCTGACCCACAATCACCGGAGCTATCGCGATACGCAGTTCGTCGACCAGGTTGGCGGCCAAGAGGGACCGGCCCAATCGACCGCTGCCGTGTACCTGAAGTTCGCCCTTGCCATCCTGTTTCAACGCGGCGACTGCGGCTTCAACATCGTGGTCGAAGACCGTTGCTGGCCCCCAGGTGGCATCCACGGGAGAGGTAGCCGCCACATATTTGGGAAGCGAGTTGAGTCGAGCAGCGTTGCGATCGGCTGGATCGGTTATGGTCGGCCAGATAGCGGAAAATTCTTCATAGGTCCGTCTTCCGAACAGAAATCCGGTCGCAGAAGCCGCCCATTCCTCCACTCTCTTTTCCAGAGACGCATCGACAAAGGGCACAAACCAACCACCCCGCTCAAATCCATCTGACCTATCCTCGTCCGGCGACCCCGGGCCCTGATAGACGCCGTCGAGAGATAGGAAATTCAGAATAACAACGCGCACTTTGGCCTCCACGCCTGATAGTTTCCCGACAGGCCAACTATCAGACATAGATACTTCTCTCAAGGGAAAAGTATTGGCCTTGAGGCGTCAATCACATAAGTTTCCATGAGCGGAAACTGTTATTGAAATCGTGTGAGATCCGACTTATTGGTTTCCTAAAGCGGAAACTAATGGACTCAAACATGACTCTCACGCTCTACCTCCACCCACTCGCATCGTTCTGCCACAAGGTTCTCATCGCCCTTCATGAGAACGGCACGGCTTTTGAACCCAGCGTCGTCGATTTTTCGAACCCCGGATCCGCTGCATCGCACATCGAGCGCTGGCCGGTGGGCAAAATCCCTGTATTGCATGACAGCACCGGCAACAGGTTGGTCGCTGAAACCAGCATCATAATCGAGTATCTCCAGCAGCATTATCCCGGCCCGGTCCAGTTGATACCGACCGAGGCGGAGCAACAGCTCGATGCTCGCCTGTGGGATCGCTTTTTTGATCTTTATGTCAGTGTGCCGATGCAAAAGATCGTGGGCGACCGTATTCGTCCCGAAGGCGCCACCGACCCCCACGGCGTCGCCGAGGCGCATGCGACGTTGGAGACGGCCTATGACATGATCGAGGGACAGCTAGAGGGACGCAGCTGGATCACAGGAGAGACGTTCACCATGGCGGATTGTTCGGCGCTGCCAGCGCTGTTCTTTGGGTCTGTCGTGCATCCGAATGACGAAGGCAGGCAGCGAACGCTGGAATACTTCGAGCGTCTGCTGGCGCGGCCGTCGGTGCAACGTGTGGTCGCCGAGGCGCAGCCATACTTCCACCTGTTTCCCTACCGCGACGCGATGCCCGCCCGTTTTCTGGAACCTATGGTATGACCGAGACAGAAAACATCGACCGCTATTTCCAAGCCATGGCGGACCCCTACCGGCGTGGCTTCATCGAACGGCTCTCCAAGGGCCCGGCTTCGGTCAAGGAGCTGGCAGCCCCGGCTGACGTTCAACTGCCGGCGGTGCTCAAGCACCTTCGGGTGCTCGAAGACGGTGGGATTGTCGTCAGCGAAAAGATCGGCCGCGTGCGCACCTATCGCATGCGGCCCGATGCCTTCAATACCATGAACAACTGGATAGAGCAGCGCCAGCGCGACATGAATGCTGCCTTCGACCGCTTGGCATTTGTCATGGCCGAAGTGCCTGAGGAGAAGGAGAACTGATGGGTATTAATGTCGACCACCGCAGCTTCGTCATCGAGCGTGAGCTTCCCGGCAAAGTTGCCCACGCTTTTCGATTCTGGTCGGACCACGAACTCAAGCGCCGCTGGAGCAGTTGCCATCCTGATTGGACCGTCATCAAGGATCGCTTCGATTTCCGCGTCGATGGATACGAAAACTTGATCTGGCGCATGCCGGACGGCACCGAACAGGCTATGCTGGCCCACTTTCTTGAAGTGCACCCCCGCCAACGCATCGTCTATGCATACACGATGCGCACCAATGGCAATCCGATTTCATCCTCACTCGTCACTGTCGAGTTCGATGGCCAGAATGAAAAAACCATGATGACCTTCACCGAACAAGCTGTCTTCACAAGCGCGACCGACGGAGACGCAAGGGAGGCCGGCACAGGAATCGGCTTTGCCCGTCTCCAGGAAGCGATGACGGATTATCTGCAGGACACAAGTTGATAGTATGGTTGGCTTCCGGGAGGTCGTCGGCTCCCGTCAAATGTCCGGAAGCCGGTCATCAGTCCTGCGTTCACCTAGTTCGCATCGGCATCGCCGCGATTGGTTGCTGCGAACGATCGGTATGGATCTCGTCTTCGGGACTACCGTGAATGTCGGATTCGGTGATCCGCGTTGCGCAGCGGAACGGTATGACGTGTCAACCGCGAACGCATGGGTAAACATTCTGCACCTGCATGGGAAGAAATGTGAACGGCAGAAAAGTCCCGCGCTGCGGTCGCTGCTCCCGAGGGTTTCGCTGCGCGGCGCACGAACGACCGGATCCACAGCTGCGATGCGGCATAAAGATTTGCCGCGTCACAGCAAAGGTGCCGCTGCGAGCGCGCGCAGCGAGAATTTGACACTTCCGCAACGGGCTCTCTACAGCCATTCGCCGCCGGGGGCCTGAACGACCGGTCTCGGACAGAAAGCCCTCGCCAGAACCGTTCGGTCAAAAACGGCCGTTTTCGACTTTTCCCTGTCATCTGCGACGGATCACCAGGTTGGCAGTGACGGACCCCCGTGCAGAATGCTGACGGCTCTGACACGGTTTTGGTCGTTCCGCAGGCAGCGCACGGAAGGTTTGGTGATGGACGGTGCTGCGAAAGTCGTCGACTCGAGCCTATCGCAGGCGGTCTATGTCGATGGGTTCGTCTTCGATGTCTTCATCTATCGGCTGGACGGCGATGCCACCTGGACGCTCGAGGTCGTGGACGAGGTCGGCGGTGCCCACATATGGACGACGGACTTCGCGTCGGACCTTGACGCCCTTGCCGCGGCGCAGACAGCAATACGCAAGGTCGGACCCGTGGCCTTCATGTCCGACGATGGCGAACCGACCGCGTCATGAGTGAACGGCGCGCCTTGCTGTCAAACCGCTACTGGTAGCCGCGCTTCGCCTTGGCCATGTGCAGATTGAAGCGGGCATCCTTGGCCGCGGCTTCAGTGGCGTACCAGTCGGTGCGCATCTGGCCGGGCCACCCGATCCGACCCCACTCCCGAACCAGGCCCCACTCCCCGAAGAGGCCGGGGACGATCTCCATCCGGTAGTAGCGATGAAGGTTGGCTTCGCGATCGCTCCTGGTCAGGTCCATATCTACCCCCACATCCTGGCCGCGATGTCCTGCTCCTCCTTGCCCACGGCATCGGCGTAGATCGCCGTGGTGCTGAGCTGGGCGTGGCCCATCCACTTGCTCAGCATGTGCAGCGGGACGCCCTGGACCGTCGCGTTGACGCCGAAGCCGTGGCGCAGGCCCTTGGGGCTCCGGTGCGGCGCGTCCGGGATACCGGCCTCGATCATGATGCGTTTGACGACCTGCCAGACCCGCACGCGGCTGAGCGGCCAGATGGGCGCCGCGGCTCGGCGCCGGGATTTCTGGGCCTCGCGGATGCCGTGGGCGGTGTTCAGGGTGTCCAGGTAATCCGGCGGCACCGGCACGGCCCTGTAGGCCACCTTGGAGCGTCCGGAGGCATCCTTGCGCTTCTTCAGGCTGCGAATGGTGATCGTGCCGCCTGAGAGGTCGACCCTGGCCGGGGTGATCTCCAACAGCTCGGACGGGCGACACCCGGTATAGTGCAGCGTCTCGCAGAGGGTCCGGTCGCGGGCTGGCTGCCGGCGGGCCACCGCGAGGAAGGCAGCGCGCTCCTCGGCGTTCAGATAGAGGCGGTTGCCGGTTGGGTCGTGGAGGCGCATTCCGGGCATGTTTAACAGTTTACAGGACAGCCGTTAACGGCCCAAGCGAAATCGGCCTCCCCTGCCCGGCCCGGGGCCGGGATCGGACGTGGGGCACTTAACACTATTGCCAATAGTGTTAAGTATTGCGCACGATGGCAGCGTTGCGACCGTACCGAACACTGCGATGGCGTCTTTTCGATCCACGCCCCCGCACGGGGGGCGAC
>NZ_FOMS01000021.1:0-36760 GCF_900112685.1 Roseivivax sediminis | reverse complement strand
GAGAAAAGCGATGTTTTCTGCGAACCTCACAGGTCTCGACCCGAGTTCGATACAATACGTCCGATCCGCATGTTGATTGGCCAAGATTTCAAGGGTTGCGAACCCCAGGGGGGGATGGCGGTCGCTTCCGGTTCGCATCAGACGATCAGGAGATCGTCGGGATCCTCGGACGGCTTTGCTCCGACATGCTCGACCCGGCGGCGCCATTCGCGGCCGAGAAAGTAGAAGCGGAGGCTGTCCGTCTCCAAGTCGATGGCCTCCAGGAGGTGGGCGCGCATCCGTGTCCACCGCGCCGGATCGACCTCGCATTCAAAAACGGAGAACTGCACTCGCTGGCCGTTATCCTCGCAAATGCGGGCGACGCGACGCAACCGTTTCGCACCGCCATCCTTGGCGACCGACACATCGTATGTGATCAGAACCAGCATGTCACCAGACCCATGCGGGATACCCGTCCATATCGCCCCGCAGGCTTCGCGCCAGAAGCTGGGCTTGGATCTGCGCGACGAGACCGAGGGGCACGCGTTCATCGAGCCAAGCATGGCGCAACTCTACGCGCTTGCGGTCGTGATAGGCCTGCAGGACCGTGCGCCGCCCGTCCTCGGTTAGCAACACGGCGCCGGTCTCTTGCATCTCGAAGCTGCGGGCGGACAACTGACGCCGGTTGATCAGCGACAGCGCTACGCGGTCGGCCAGCGCGGCGCGCAGCTCCTCCATCATATCGAGCGCCAGGGACATGCGGCCGGGCCGGTCGCGATGCAGGAACCCCATCTGCGGATCGAGCCCGTGCGCTTCGCAGGCCGCACGGGTGTCAAGCGCCACCAGCGCATAGAGGAACGACAGGACGGCATTGACGGCATCGCGGGGTGGGCGCCGGTTGCGACCCTCGAAGGCAAAGACAGGATCGTCGACGCGGACAAGATACCCGAAGACCGACCAATAGGCATGCCCTGCCTCTCCCTCTTGCCCGCGCAGCCTGTCGAGATCCGGCGCGTCCAGGGCCAGCCGGGCCGCGTCGGCCAGCCGTCTCTGTGCGATATCGACCGCGTCCGCCCCAAGGCTGTCGGGATAGTCCCGCAAGTGGCGGCGCAGGACGGCACGCTGGTTGGCGATCTTGGCCGTGGCGATAGCCTGGGCCACCGGAAGCGCCGCCTCCGGGTCAGCAGTGGCGCGATGCTGCGCGCGCCGCAGCAGGATATTGCCGGATTGCGGGCCCTCGATCCGCGCCATCAGCTTGCCGGAATAGCCGAGCCAGGCCATCGAGATCCCCGACTGGGCCGCAAAGTGCATCACGTCGGGCGAGGCCGAGGTTTCACCGAAAAGCACGATCTGCCCCAGCAGATGCGCGGGGCTGCGCTTGACCACCCTACCATCGATCTCCACCGCGACGGTCTCGCCGTCCTTGCGCAGCCGCGCACCTTCGGTCGCGACATAGAGCGTATTGAGCAGGCGCTTCATTCCGGGGTTCCCGCCCGCACCAACCGCCGGGCCATCCAGCCCGAAGTGACGCGCGGCGCCTGCGGACGGCAGAGCCCGTTCAGCGAGCAGCTCTCGCATCGGCTTGGATCGTATACCGGGGCCGGCAGATCGCCTGCCGCCATCGCCGATCGTGCCTCGGATGCGACGCGTGAGGTCAGCGCGCGCAGATCGGCATCAAAGACCACGCCCTGTCGGCGGCGGCGCGCGCCGTAGAACAAGGCACCCTTGGGCACCTCCTGCCCCGTCAGCTCCTCGAGGCAGATTGCCTGGGCACAGAGCTGCACTTCGTCCGCGCGATGCGCCTTTGGGCGGCCGCGCTTGTATTCGACCGGAAACGGGTGCGTTCCATGCATCTCGACCACATCGGCGACGCCGTGAACGCAAAGCCGGGAAGACGCGATCTGGACGGAGCGCAAGACGCGCATGCCTTCCCGGCTCTCCGGGATGCCCGCATCCGCCCGCTCGTGCAGGACGCGCCCTTCTGCGGTCAACCGGTTCTCCTCCCACAGGCGCTCCACATGGATCAACGCGCATTGACGCGGGCAGAACAGCCAGTGCTGCAGCGCCGAGAGAGGAAGGCTGTCGCCGCTCACCAGGGCTCGACCAGCGTCACTCCCTGCGGCAGGTCGGTGTCGTCCACCTCAACCCGATAATCCGCGAAGGATCGCGCGGGCGGCCAGTTGTGACTGCGCGCGTCGCCCACCGGCACGGCGTCGCCGCCATTGACGCGGCTGACGGTGACGCGTTCGAACAGCCGATGCGCCTGCGCATTGCCCAGATCGCTGTCGTGGCGGAAGACGATCAGGCGACGGGCAGCCATCATCCCGCGTGCGGCGGAACGGTCGAGGTCCAGCATGTCCCGAAGGCCGGTCCAGAGCAGTGACAGGTCATCTTCCGTGAAGCCCGTCCGCTGCGCCAGCTTGGCGTTGACGAAGCCGTGCACGCGATAGAGCCCGTAAGGGACAACCGCCTTGCGGCCCATCGTCCGCTCCTTGTCGCGGTCCTTCTCGTTGGTGACCGAGGATCGGGTGATCGACACCTCCAGCGGCATGATCGGCTCTTCGGAGCGTGCAAAGGACAATTGCACCGGGCCGCGAACCTGACCGGCATTCACGCCCGTGGACATGACCGCGCCGAAGGTCCGGATGTCCCAGAAGTTCGTGCACATCCAGTCGGTGAGCTTGCGCGCCTCGGCATCCGCCTTGGGCAGCCTAGAATAGTCGCCCGTCTTCTGCGGCTCCACTCCCGTTGCTTCCCATGCCTCCTGATGGGCTTCGTTCAGCACCGCACGCTCAGTGAAATAGATGCGGTGCGGTGCGATGTTCCCGTGTGCCTCGGCCACGTAGTTGCGCAGCTTCCGCTTGATCGAGACGTCGGACATCAGGCCCTGGTTCGTCTCGGGGTCCATCCGCGGCATGTTTCCCGCGTCGGGGTCGCCGTTGGGATTGCCGTTTTCGACGTCGAGGAACAGCATGAAGTCATAGCGGTTCGTCAGGCCGACTTTCCCGGCCGCGCCCCGCTCCATGTTCGCCTGTTCGGTCATGCGTCCTCTCTTTCGTCGTCCGTTTCGATCAGCGCATCGGCCGCGTCCTCGGCCTTGGCGTAGAAGGCCGAGATTTGGTGGTAGAAGCCGATGAAGAACCGTCCCTGCGCCTCAAGCGGCAGGCTGGCGGGCATCCCTCCCGCCAGCCTGCCCATGATCGCGGCCACCGCCCTGTCGGCCTTGACCCCTGCCCCTGCCTTCTGCCCGCCGGCTTTACGCAGGCTTGACAGGTTGTGCTCGTAGCCCCGCATCAGCACCGGAAAGACCCGGGCTGGCGTGGCCGAGGCCGCGCCCATGTATTTCTGCCGCAGCCCCGCACCGCGTTCCTGATAGCTCTTCTCGGCATAGGTATAGGCTCCGAAGAGCCGCCCCAGCAGATACGCGGTGTCGCGCGCGTCCTCGTCCAGCGCCATCGGCACCTCCTGTTTGTAATTCCGCCGAAGCACGGCGGCGATCGACGCGGCCCTTCGGCCATCCACGTTGCCGTGGCGGGTGCGGTCGGGCGCGCCCTCCACTCGGATGCGTCCCATGACCGCGGCGAGCCACGTCGCCGGATAGCGCCCACCCGTCAGGATCGCGCGCATCAGGTCGCCGCCCAGCCCCGCAGGGATGTTGCCCGCATCCCGCTGCGCCGCTACGTCGTAGAGCAGCGCCCAAGGCTTCGGCGGCAGTTCCCCCCCGCCCTTCGTGAAAGGCGACGGCGCAATCGCCATGTCTGTCCAGAACCGCGTGACGGCTTGGGCGAAATCACCCAGCGTGCTCGGGTGCCAATACCGTACCGCCAGACGTGCCGCGTTGGGTGCGAGGCCCAGCACGAAAAGCCTGGCCTGCGGATCCACCGTCTCGTCCGCCCGTTTCCGGCCCTCCGCCACAGCACGGACCCGTGCCGCCAACTCGCGCTCTGCGGCAGCATCGTCAGTGCCCGACATGAAAGTGTCGAACCAATTCTCGGCCTCGGGCTGATCCGCCCAGAACGCCACCGTGTCGCCGCCGATCCGCAGATTGTTCCCCGATCCTTTCGCCAGCAGCGCGTTCAGCGCCGTGCCGTAAGCGAAGGCGGCCGCTTCGGAGACGGGCGCGTTGTCGCCCTTCTCTTTCCCGTGGGAGGTCTCGGCGGAATTGTTGAATGAGACGAGCCGCGCTCCGGAGGACTGCGCTCCCATCACTCCCTTGATAGCAGGGTGCGACTCCCTGATATGTCCCAGCCTTCCGGTCACGAGACACATCACATCGCCGTCGCTAGCCGTGGTGAGCAGCGCCCGGGCTTCGGGCAATTCATGGATGAATGTTCCGTCACCCACGCGGAACACCAGATTCTGGCCGACAAGCGCAGCGGCGTCCGAGTAGTTGGCGAACCGCTCTGGCACCCAAGTTTCACAGAACATACGCAATGCACCGAGCGCGGCATCTTTCGCGCCTTTCAAAAGCTCGAGATGCGCCGTCTTGAAGGCCTCGTGCTCGGCGGCTGTCCGCTTTCCCTGTCCCGGTCCGTCGTCCGTCTGCGCTATCCCAAGCGAATAGGCAGTCTTGTCCCAGAACGTCGCGGGCTTGATACCCGATGTGCGATTTACGGTCGGCACCGACATCGCGCGCGCTTGCATTTTTCCCTTTGGGTCCGGTGCCATCAACGATCGGATATCCTGAACCGAGCCATCCTCGGCAAGCACGACCACACCACCGATCCTTTCGGTCGAGAAGCCCGGCCTGGGCCACTCCCGTACCTCCGCGCGCGCCTCGTAGAGCGCCGCAAGCTCCTGCAGGATCGTCACGTCATTCGCCCTTCAGCCAGGCAGCGGGCGACGTCGATCATGCCATCCTCCATCCGCGCGCGGTAGAAGACCGAGGTGCGATCATTCGCATAGTCGATGTCGTGCAGCATCCAGCCCAGGTCGCGGTCTTCGGCGATGGCCTCAGGGATCGCCTCGACCAATTCGAAATCCGCAGGGAACTCCCGCACACCGAGGCAGGGCTGATGGAAACACTGCCCCCGGGCCGCCCGTCTCCGGAACATCTCGGCATGCTTTCCCGGGTTGTCCTCCGGTCCGGCGCGTCCGGTCATCTCGAAATGCGCCTCAATCCCGTAAGCCACGTCGGCCAGACACAGCATGGCGCGCTGCTGGCGATCCTCATCCACGGCCAGCGCCAGCCCGTCCAGATCGCCCGACTTCATCGCGGATCGCGCCTTTCCCGCCGGAATCTTCGAGGCGACCTCGTTGCGCCGGATTGTCTCGAACCGGATGGGCCGCAGCACGTGCAAGCGGTCGACCACCCAGCGAATGGCGGGCTTCCAATGGATCGCCTCGAGGATGCCGCGCGCGGCAGACGGCGTGATCACGTCGTAGGAGACCCGCTCCACCTTCATTTCGGGCCGCGTGAAACAGGCGTTGCGCCCACGGACCAACAGCTTGATTCCGGAGGCGGTCACGCGGATGAAATGGTGAGGGAATTGAAAATCATATTAAATCCTATGCCAATGCCGCGAAGCTGGTCAACATTTTAAAGTGGCAATCAGAATTGAAATTCCTCAAAAAACCCATCCACCCTCACCTTCGCCACTCAGCCCGGCCTGCGCGTCATACAGGTCGCTGGTTTGCAACACCGCGAACTGCTCCTCGAATTGATCCGCTTCCCACCAGGCAAGATGCCCTCCCTTCCACAATTCGGTCCATAGCTTCCAGGGCACATTCACGGCATGGGGCTGAACCGCCTTCGCCACCGTCGCGACTGAGCGAAACCGGAGATCCTCCAGGGCATTTGCGGAAATGCCCCAGTCTCCGTCCCGCACGATAACCGTCCGCTCGCCGCTGGGAATGATGCGAAACGCCTCCTCGATCTGTTCATAGGGACAGGCCGGGCCATTCCGCCGGATCGCCTGCAGAAGTCCTCCTATGCCGCCGACCTCCACCGCATCCAGCGCGTCGGGGCCGTATTCATCCCACAGCTGCCGGAAATAGGATGCCACCGCATCCTCGCCGATCGGGTCGTCGTGCCGTTCGGCCAGCACCGCTCGCCCGATCTGTGCGAATTGCTCGACCGCCGGAGGGGCGGGATGCTCAGGCCGGAATATCTCGACAAGACCCTGCGCCAGCTTGCCCTCTCGGTTGCACCGCCCCGCCGCCTGTGCCACCGAGTCGATGCCCGCCGCCGCCCGCAGCACCAGAGGGAAGTCTACGTCCACCCCCGCCTCGATCAGCGAGGTCGAGACCAGCCGCACCGGGGCCTCGCTTTTTAATCGGTCGCGAACCTTGTCCAGGACCGCACGCCTGTGGGCCGGAACCATCAGTGTCGACAAATGCGCCGCGCCCGGCATATCCACGACCGCGTCGAACAGCGCCCGCGCCTGCATCCGGTTGTCGACGATACACAGCACTCGCTCAGCCCCACGCAACCGGTCGGCCAGCGCCAGATCGTCCATCGCGCCCACGTCCCGCACCTCGACGCGCTTCAACGCGGCGAACAGCTTCGCCGGGTCCGGCGCAATTTCCCGCGCGCCCTCCAATGCCTCACCCGCCGGGAAGCCCCCGGCTTTCGTCAGCGCCGGCTGTGTCGCCGTCGACAGGACCACGCTGGCGTCATAGCCCTCAATCAGCTCGCGCAAAGCCGCCAGGCATGGCCGCAGCAGGGGCAACGGCATCGTCTGGGCCTCGTCAAGCACGATGACCGAACGTGCCAGGCTAGGCAGCTTGCGGCACCGCTTCTTGCGCGCGGCGTGCAGGCTCTCGAAGAACTGCACGGCCGTCGTGACCACGACGGGCACATCCCATGAGGCGCCCATAACACGACGCTGCTCTTCCTCCGCTTCGTCTTCGCCGTCCCAATCGGCATTGGAATGGTGCTCCAGCACTGCGTTTGCGCCAAGTACCTGTCGGAACACGTCCGCCGTCTGCTCGATGATCGAGGTATAGGGGATCACGTAGATCAGTCGCCGCAACCCGTGGGCGAGCGCGTGGTCCAGTCCGAACCCCAGCGATGTCAACGTCTTGCCGCCCCCCGTGGGCACCGTCAGCGTGAACAGCCCGGGCGCTTTGGGCGCTACACCCCGCGCATGGGCCAGTACCCGGCTGCGTAGGTCGTTGACCGGGCCATCGCCCGCTTTTCCGGCCATATACGTATTGAAGGCGTCGCGCATTGCCTCGGACACCTCGCCCGGCGCACGATCCTCACCCCCGGCATAGAATGCCCCCGTCTCGCGATCATCGGCGTCGCACAACGCGCCGTAAAGCATTCGAACCAGGAACTGCAGCCGGTAGGGTGCGAGGCTCTTCTCCTCACGCAGCCGTCCCGGCGGGTCAAGCGTCGCGAGGTGGCACCAGGCGGGGAAAGGAACGTCTTCAGCCGCTTCGATACGCGCCTTCAGCCGATCAGGATCGGGCAGGCGCCCGTGATGACCCGCGATGATGCCCGCAAGAGTTCCGGAGAACCCTCCTGCCTTTGCCAGCACGCGCGCACCCTCACCCGAATGACTGGCATCGTTGCATTCTCCATCCAGTTTGCGCTGAAATGCAGGCTTCGCCTTGCCGAGATCGTGAAGTAGTCCGAGCAGCCAAGCGTATTCCCCGCCGCCAAACACATCTGCTCGCAACCGCGCGGCTCGTGCGACGCGAAGTGAGTGAGCTTCAAGCGTCTCCCAGTCGGATCGGGGACAACCTTCGCGGGAATGCGCATAAAACATTTGGCGTGAGTGTCCATCAAGGACGCGGTGTGTCAATTGCGCAATGCCCGTCACGCCCCACTAGTTAACACTATGATCCAGTCCGTTAATCTGGGCTCTCCGAAGCGGCCGTTCGTCCCGGTCGCGGCGATCGGCAGCTCCGAGCCCATTGCGGAAGTGCCAAATTCTCGCTGCGCGCGCTCGCGGCGGAATTTTCGCTGTGGCGCGGCAAATCTTCATGCCGCATCGCAGCTGTGGATCCGGTCGTTCGTGAGACGCGCAGCGAAATCCTCGAGAGCAGCGACCGCACCGCGGACCGTTCTGCCGTTCGCCGCACATGGCCAATCTTCACTGCGGCCGCGAAAACCATCGGCAGGGACGGTGTTGAGCTGCCATTGCGCCACGCAATGGCAACCCTTGTTGTCAGCTCGCGTCCTTGAACTCGGTGTATTCGCCGCGAATCTGGATGGTCACGGTGGACGCCGCGTCGTCGCGGTTGCGCCAGAACCAGCCGTGCTCGCCGTCGAATTCGGCGACGATCTCGCCCTCGTCACCGGCGGAGCCGCGGCCCTTTTCGTAAGTCACGGACTCGCCGCCACCATGGCCGTGGAGGTCGAAGTTCACCCGGCCGCCGTCGACCAGCATGCGGTATTGGGCGGTCTGACCTCCTTCCATCACGAGCTTCCACTCGGCGGTGTCGCCGGGCTCGAGCGTGAACGTGGTCTCGTCGCGCCAGGTCTCCGCTTCCTGCGCGTGTGCGGCGCCCACGAAGAGGCCGAAGACGTCGTTCAGCAGGCTCGACTGCTCGCCGGCGGCCTGGTCCACCTCCCGGTCGGCCTCGGCCTCCTCGGCGAGCTGGGTCTTGAGCTCGCCCATCTCGGTCAGGCCGAGAACGCCACCGATCCGGGTCGGGTCGATGCCGTATTCGGCGGGCAGGACCACCGTCACGAGGACCGCCACGTCGGAGACCCCGGCGATGGCGGTGGAGCGGATCAGCTGGGCCGAGCTCGGCAGCTCGTCGAGGCTGGGTTTCTGTGCGTTGAACATGCTGAATATCTCCCTTTACGCGGCCGCGAAGAGGCCGGTGATTTGGTAGCCCGTGAGGATGAAACCCATGGACATCATGATGACGTTGGCGGTGTAGGCCTGGGCGAAGAAGTTCGGGGACTTCCGCCAGAAGCCCATGACGATGAGAATCACGGCGAGCGCCATGAGCTGGCCGATTTCGACGCCGACGTTGAACGCCAGAAGGTTGGCCAGCAGCCCCTCCGAGGCGATGTCATAATCGAGGATCTTGGTGGCGAGGCCCGTGCCGTGGAAAAAGCCGAAGATCAGCGTCGCGGCCTTGGTGTTCGGCTGGAACCCGAACCAGCGCTGGTAGGCGCCGAGGTTGTCGAGCGCTTTGTAGACGACCGACAGCCCGATGATGGCGTCGATGATGTAGGCGTTGATGCCCCAGCCGAACCAGACGCCGAGCAGCATCGTGGTCGAGTGGCCGATGGCGAAGAGGCTCACATAGATGCCGACGTCCTTCATCTTGTAGAGAAAGAACACGACGCCGAGCAGGAACAGGATGTGGTCGTATCCGGTCACCATGTGCTTGGCGCCGAGATACAGGAAGGGGATGATGTTCACCCCCCAGATCTCCTGGATGTAGCCCGCGTCACCCTCGGTGACGTTGTGGGCCAGGGCGTGCCCGGCGCTCAGCAGGAGCGCGGATAGCGTGAGCAGGGACAGGATTGCGAGCCGGCGTGCGCCGGGATCGCCCCATCCCCGATGGGATGTGGTCATGGATGGTCTCCGCGTGGATTTGCGTGATCGATAAGTCTGCTCCCTCAGGAAGCACCCCTCGATCAGGCGCGCGGAGGTCGCTCGATGCGGAACTTGGCCGATGGCCCGTCGGCGGCCGGCCTGAGCCGCCACGCTGACCTGTAGCCCTCGAATGGATGTGAAATGAAATCCGGGGTCAGGACGGCCTGGCTGTGGTCGTGATCGGCGCTGTCGTGACTGTGCCCGTGCATCGCCCAGGCGAGGTCTTCCTCGAGCCCGTGAGAGTGCCCGTGCTCGGCGATCATCTCCATGTGCTCCTCGAGCGTCTCGAAGATCATCGGAGCGTGGGACGTCGCAGGCATGACGGACCATACCACCACCGCGACGCAGAGAAGCCCCGCGAACGCGTGCTGTCCGACTGTCCGGATCGAAATCATCGGTCCTGCCTGTTCCCTCGCCTGGTGCAGCGTGTTTCCCGCTGCCTTGCTTTATCCTCCCCTGGGGGATAACATATCCCTATGTCAGACCCCCATGTCCACGCAAGTCATCCCGCCCTGATCGTCCGGCTGAAACGCGCCGACGGGCACCTGCGCTCGGTCATCGAAATGCTCGAGACCGGCAAGCCCTGCCTGGACATCGCGCAGCAGCTCCAGGCCGTCGAGAAGGCCGTGACGAACGCCAAGCGGGCGCTGATCCACGAACACGTCGACCACTGCCTCGACGCCGAAGGCTCGGACACCGATCGGGCTGAACTCAAGGCGATCTCCCGCTACCTCTGAGGGCATCATGCTGTCCATCCTCGGCCACCACACCTACCGGCACCTCTTCCTCGCGCAAGTCGTGGCCCTTCTCGGCACCGGCCTTGCGACCGTGGCGCTCGGGCTTCTGGCCTACGATCTCGCCGGTGAGCGGGCCGGGCTTGTGCTCGGCACCGTCTTCACGATCAAAATGGTGGCCTATGTCGGCATCGCGCCGATCGCCGGTGCCTTTGCAGACCGCGTGCCGCGCCGGGCGATGCTGGTGGCGCTGGACCTTGTGCGGGCCGGCGCAGCGCTCTGCCTGCCCTTCGTCACCGAGATCTGGCAGGTCTATGTCCTGATCTTCCTGCTGCAATCGGCTTCCGCCGCGTTCACGCCCACCTTCCAGGCGACGATCCCGGACGTGTTGCCGGAAGAGGACCGCTACACGCGCGCGCTGTCTCTGTCGCGCTTGGCCTACGACCTCGAGAACATCGTCAGCCCGACCCTCGCCGGTCTCCTGCTCGTGGTGATGTCCTACAACGCATTGTTCCTGGGCACGGTCGTGGGGTTCGTCGCCTCTGCGATGCTGGTCATCTCAGTCCTGCTTCCGAGCCCAAAAGCCTCGGAACCGCGCGGCATCTACGATCGCTCCACTCGCGGTATCCGTATTTACCTCGCAACGCCGCGCCTGCGTGGGCTTCTCGCGCTGAACCTCGCGGCCGCGGCGGGCGGAGCGATGGTCCTGGTGAACACCGTCGTTCTCGTTCGGGGTGAGCTGGGGCTCGGAGAGAGCGCGCTGGCATGGACCATGGGCGCATTCGGAGCGGGGTCGATGCTGGCCGCGCTCGGCCTACCGCGCCTCCTGGACCGGACCTCCGACAGACCCGTCATGCTCGCGGGGGCGGCACTGTTGGAAGTGATACTCGTTCTCCTCGCCGTGACGATTCTTGGGATTGGACTTTCCTGGCCGCTCCTTATCGCGGCTTGGCTCATTGCCGGCATCGGCTATTCGGCGGTGCTGACGCCCTCGGGTCGCCTGCTGCGCCGGTCCGCCCATCCAGAGGACCGGCCCGCCGTCTTCGCCGCGCAATTCGCGCTCTCCCACGCCTGCTGGCTGGTCACCTACCCTCTCGCCGGGCTGCTGATGACATGGGCCGGCGCACCGGTAGCCCTGTTCGGCCTTGGTTTGCTGGCCGCCTTCGGTATCGCAGCCGCGGTGCGCCTGTGGCCTGCCGGAGATCCCGAGGCAATGCACCATCGGCATGATGATCTGCCGGACGACCATCCCCATCTTGCGGAGCACGGGGGCCCGCATCGCCACGTCCATGCCGTGGTGATCGATCGCCTGCATCCCGAATGGCCGGCGTGAGTCGCCGGACTTCTTGACACAATTGTTCGGTCAGCCGAAGTTGGTGGTATCGGGCCCGCGACCGCCCCACGAGGCGCCAGCCGAAGATCGCGTTCCATGACCCTTTGAGAAGGAGGAACGCAGATGCCTGCGCCCAATGCCATATCGCCGGATATGCTCGCTCGCCTCACATCGGCACTCCGAAAGGCCCCGTGCTTTTGGATGTCCGGCCAGACGAAGTTCGGAAGTGTGGCGACTTGCATTACGACGCGGGTTTCTAGCCCTTACTGTCTTGCCGAGATGGCCGCGCGACGTGATCGCGCGGCCAGGTCGATCAGCTCGAGGAGGCTTCGAGCCACTGTTTCATGTACTCGATTTCTTCATGCTGGACCTCGATGATCTCCTCAGCGAGACGTCGCATATCGGCGTCCTGCCCGTGGTCGAGAACCACCCGCGCCATGTCGATGGCCGCCTGATGATGAGCGATCATACCGCAGGCAAAGGCAATATCGGGATCTTCCTGCATCATGCCCTGCCGCATGGCGGGCATGGTCAGAAGCATCCTTTGCATGTTCTCGCGGACGTGATCGGGCATCATGCCGTCGTGTTCGTCTCCGACGCTCATGCCCATGTCGTGATCCGGGCCGTGATCCATCATGTCGTGCCACGTTTCCGTATCGCTCATCTCCGATACCGGCATGTCGGAGCATTGCTCCGGCAGTTCGAACATGTCCTCATCCTGCGCCAACGCGGGGGCGGCGAGGGCGAGGAAGAGCAAAGCGCTCGTGGCGAAGGTCGTTTGGGTTTTCATCATGTTATCTCCTGTGGGAATGAAGTCTGGGTCTCCTGCAGAAGATGCCGAGGCGGAGGGTGCTGGACCTCCGCGATCATGCCGGGCCGATTGGGGGCCGTGCTCGAATGGTGGAGTACCTTGGCCCCTTCTGTGGGGGCGCCCCGGTTCTCCACGATCAGGTCGGGGTGGCAGAAGGATGCCACGCAATCGCCGAAGAGCGCGTCACAAATCTCGCAAGGCTCGGGTGTCCCGGTGCGGCCGGTTTCATCGGGCGAGTGGCCTCCATGATCCGACGCGTGGGCGGGAACGCCGATCGCGCCTCCCATGACCACGTCATGCGCCGGTGCCAACGATCCCGCCAGGATCATCGCGCCCAAGAGCATGATGGAAAGGCACCGAGCCAGCATCGTCATGATGCAGGTCCGGCGGAATACGCTCTCCGACGGGAGCCGGTCGAGCCCCCGGCGCCGTCACTGATCGTCGCGATCATCATCGTCGTCACCGTCTTGGATCGAGGGGGCGGACGCAGCCGGGTCCGGCGACCTGTTACATGGGCATAGTGGTGCCGGTCAGGACATTCACTATCATCCAAATTCCCATGGCCATCATGACGAGGTTCTCGGTCAGAGAGATGAAGCCGAGCGGCACGTTCGATCCGCCGCCGACACAGGCGCATTTCAGCTCGCGCTTGTCGATATAGACGGCCTTGATCACGCTGATCGCCCCGATCGTACCGATAAACAGGCCCACGGGGGCCACGGCCCAGATCAGAGGCGAGGCGGTGCCGATGAGGGCAGCCATACCGACTCCCGCATAGAGCTCGAGAAAGGGGTAGGCATAGCCGTAGGGGACGTAACGCTGCGCCAGCAGGTCGTAGCCCAAGAAGCCGCTCACGAAGCCCCCCACATCCTGCAGCTTCTGCACGGCGAGGGCGACCATCGAGGTGGCGAAGAACCACATCAGCCACGTCAGGGCCGGGAAACCATCATAGAGGTTTGCGATGATTGCTGCAGAAAGCAGTGCCATCGAGCCGAAGATTGCGATCACCGGCGCATAGGTCGTGTCGTCCTTGCCGAGGACGCGGAAGCCGAACCGCTCCTTAAGCTCGCTGAACCCACCGACGCGATCCCCGTCGATCCAGGCCTGCGGTGTCGTCTGCACGCCATGAGCTTCCTTGAAGGCGTCGATCTCTGGGCGGCTCGTCAGGAGGTGATCGTCGACCTTGTATCCCTTCCATTCCAGCAGCGCTTTCGACTTCAGGCCGAAGGGACAGAGATGGCCGGGCATGGACATGCGATAGAGAGAAGCTGTCTTACCGTCGCCGCGGCTAGAGGCGCGAGCTGCTTCGGGGCTGTCGATATCGGTCGTGCTCATGGTCGAGCCTCCATATCTGTGGAAACGGGAGTTCGTAATTGCAGCTTCCCCCTATATATACCCCATAGGGGTATATTCAAGCGGAAGCACCGCGTCACGGGGCGAGACAGGAGACCGACATGAAACAGGACAAGCAGCGCACGCTCGACAGGCTGTCCCGGCTGGAAGGCCAGGTGCGTGGCGTCGCACGCATGGTCGAGGAGGATCGATACTGCGTCGACATCCTAGCTCAGACCGCGGCAGTGCGATCGGCTCTCAAGGCGGTGGAGCGGCTGGTCCTCGAGAACCACGCCAGGCACTGCGTCGAAGAGGCGATCGCCGAAGGCCCCGACGCGCAGCGCAAGAAATTCAACGAACTGATCGCCTTGCTGCAAAAGGCCCAAGGGTGAGGCCCAAGGGAGGCGTCGTCAGCGCGCCATCGCATCGTGGCGCGCGCGGATGTCGGCCGGCCACGTGGATTTGATGTAGCTCAGGACGGCGGCGATCTCCGCATCCGTCAGAACATCCTCGAAGGCGGGCATGGCGGAGGCATAGTCCGGGTCGCCGATCATCTCGCCCACCCCGTACTTGGTCAGGCGGAACAGCGTGTCCTCGTCATGGTGCCAGGTATGGCCCGTTTCGTCGTGTGGCGGTGCTGGAAGCAGGCCATCGGGCCCACGGACGCGCCAATCGGGTTGCCCTTCCAGATCAACACCGTGGCAGGCAGCACAATTTTCAGCATAAAGCTCGGCCCCGCGCGCGACGATCGAGGGATCATCGGGAAGTAGGATCGGTGGACCGGATTCTGCCGGCCCTATTGTCATGGCCAAAGCACCAACCCCAAAGCCAGCAATCGCAAGGGTGACAATCGCGGCGTATTTCATGACTCGGTCCGGTGGGCGATGCCCTTCACGGCCACCGCTCCTCCGTCCAGCATCAGACGACGCCAACGATACAACAGGTTCGGAGCCACGCCATTCCGCCGCGCAACGACCGAGATGCTGGCGCCGTCCTCCAACGTCTCCTCGACGATCCGCAGCTTCTCCGTTGCAGGCCAGCGGCGCCGACGGCCGCCATCGGTGATGATCTCTATCTCAGACATAAGCACGTGCTCAGGCATATGCCTAAGCCTCCATGACTATGCCCAAGTGTCCTGTCGAAACGGGGGCCAGTTTAGGTCTCTCAGAAGAGGAGACCGCGCCAGCAGAGCCGATCAAAACCTTGGAAAATCTATACCCGCAGTCCGGCGGACAATCTCGTTCGGCCGAAACCACTTGAACGAGACGGCCCCGTTACCGAAGCCCTAAGCTTAGCAGAGTCGGTCAAATACGCCTGCCAAACAGGGGGCATCCACACACGCCCCATCCGCTGTGATCGCGCAGACCTGAAAGCTCCCCTTCGCCAAGTCGACCGCCAGAATGCTCGTTGTCGTCGTCATCGATGTGCCCTCCACTCGGTTCCTATCGAACGGTCATGGGATACCAGATGCCGCTGGGTGGGGGCATCCACCGCATCAGTTCAGGCCAATATTGGTCGCTGATTGACACCCAGTCACGCCATATCCGGATCGAGCCAGATGGTGGGGGAACCACGCCGCTTCAGCGGATCCCAGACGCGTTTTGTTTTTGTTTTCAGCACCATTGTCGCTTCGAGAGCCCCTCCATATGCCAAGGGTTACGGGAGACCGGAAAAAGATCAATCTGAACCAATCAGAAATTTGGTGACTCGTTCTCAGGATCCGTTACGATTGGGTCGGTAGCGCAGCTCCGCTTGAAGCAATCGGGGGTCGACCACTCATGTTATCTCGCGTTGACGAGACGGTTGCTGACAACGCCGCGGCGCGCCTGCACGCATTCATAGCCGACGGCAACTATGGCGCCGGCGACCGCCTTCCCCCAGAGCGCCAGTTGATCGAATTGCTCGGTATGGGCCGCGGCACGCTTCGTCGCGCGCTCAAACAGCTCGAACGCGATGGGCTTATCTGGCGGCATGTGGGCAAGGGAACGTTCGTCGCCCGAAGACATGGCGGATGCGGTGACCTCCTCGCGAACCTCGCGCGTCAGATGACGCCGGTGCGGATGATGCGCGCGCGCCTGTGCATCGAGCCGGCGATTGCGCGCGAAGCGGCAATCAACGCTTCGCGCGAGGCGACGGCCAAGATCGACATCGCCGTCAAGCGCGCCAGGGCTGCCGCCAGCTGGGCAGAATACGAACGACAGGACGACTTCTTCCACAGGGCGGTCGCGGAAGCGACCGACAACCTCTTGCTGATCGGGCTTTTCGAAACCCTGAATCGCGTCCAGCGCGAGGTCGCTTGGAGCGCGGTCGAACGCAGCACGCCGCGGCCCCCACCAGATCACTCCAGCTTTGCCGAACACGCGACCGTGGCGCGCGCGATCGCCGCCCATGACACTGAGGCCGCGTTTCAAGGCATGCGCGCGCATCTGGGTTCGGTGTCGGCGCGCCTGTTTGGGGACGCGTGACCACGCGGCCGCATCTCCCCCGAGGTCAGGCAGTGCCTTGCCCGGCCGGGCGGATCACCGCCCATGCCCGGCTGCCGTGCTCAAGTGTCCAGAACCGACGGGTCGAACAGTTCTTCCGGATCGACCAGGCGGGGGGCAAGGTGCTGCTGGACCGAGTAGCGGCAGATCGCGGCAAGTTCGTCGCGGTTCGCGGCGACGCCGTAGCGCCAGTAATCCGGCCCGAAGCTTTTCAGCGTGCGCTCCATGCTCGCATTGAGCCAGGGCAGGCTGAGACGGTTGGAATTGCCAAGCCAGATAGCGCGCAGCTGATCGATCGCGATGTCGCGGGCGGCGACGCTGGCCGCGAACAGCTTGCGGGGCAGGGCCGGATCGGTCTCGACCAATGTCTTGCGGACAGCCAGCAGGTGCATGATCGGGAAGAAGCCCGTCCGCGCGTGATAAGCAATCTCGGCAGCCTCAAAATCGGGGATTACCCGCACGATGTCGGGGTTGCCGTCCAGAAAGGCCTGCGGCGGCTTGGGCGCCAGCACGGCGTCGATCTCGCCCGCCAGAAGCAGCTCCTGCAGGGTCTGCCCCGCTTCGATGGGCTCGACGGCCATGCCCTCGGGCAGCGCGAGAGGCAGGCGTTCGGTCCGCACGCCCGCGTCCAGCGCGCCGGTGCGCCAATGGATGTCCTCGCAATCGACGTCGAACTCGTCCTTGAGGATGCCGCGCATCCAGACCGCCGCGGTCATCTGGTATTCCGGCACACCGACCCTGCGGCCGGCGAAATCGGCGCAGGTCTCGATGCCCGCCCCCCGGCGCGCGTAGAACCCCGAGTGACGGAACGCGCGGCTGATGAAGGCCGGGACGGCGGTGTAGTCCGACCCGCCCCGCGCGATCTGCAGCAGGTAGCTAGAGACCGAAAGCTCGGTGACGTCGAACCGCGCCTCCTGGACGGCCAGCGGGAACAGCTTCGAGGTCGGGTGGATATGGCTTTCCAACTCGACGCCGGGCACTGTCACGCGCCCGTCGTGCAGCGGCAGGGTGCGGTCATGGTCCCAGGTGGCGAAACTGATCTTCATCGCGGGGCCTTTCGGTGGCGGCGGCATCGGCCGGCCCGCGGCCAGGCACGACATTCGGTTGCCAAAGACATCAATCGTTCCGGAGCGTCAAGCGTGCGCCATGCGGCGTGCGGACCGGAGCGCCGCCATCAATCATCACGGAAACAAGGAGGAGTGTGACGTGAAAGATTCCGACGTGGAGGTTCCGGCGATCCAGCTTCGGGGCGTGCGCAAGACGTTCCGACTGTCCGAGGATCGCAACGCTAAGACGGTGCTGGCGCTGGATGGCATCGACCTGACCATCCGCAAGGGCGAGTTCCTCACGATCATCGGGCCTTCGGGCTGCGGAAAGACCACGCTGCTGCGCATCATGGCGTCCCTGGAACAGCACGACGAGGGTGAAGTGATCGTCGAGGGCGAACCCGTGAGCGAACCCGGAATCCGTCGTGCGATGGTGTTCCAGACCTTCGGCCTGTTCCCGTGGAAAACGGTGATCGACAACGTCACCTTTCCGCTGACGGTGCGCAAGTTCCCCGCCGACGAGGCGCGCAACACGGCGATGAAGCACATCCGCCGCGTCGGGCTCGAGCGCTTCGTCGATGCCTACCCGCACCAGCTTTCGGGCGGGATGCAGCAGCGCGTGGGCCTGGCGCGCGCGTTGTCGACCGGCGCCGACATCCTGCTCATGGACGAGCCCTTCGGCGCGATCGACGCCCAGACCCGCGAGCTGATGCAGGAAGAGCTGCTGCGCATCTGGGACGAAGAGCGCAAGACAGTGATCTTCATCACCCACGACCTCGACGAGGCCGTGCTGCTGGCCGACCGGGTGCTTCTGATGTCGCGCGGCCCGGGAAGGGTGCGCGAGTTGATTGACGTCGATCTACCGCATCCGCGCTTCGAATACGACGTCCGTGGGCACGAGAACTTTGCCAAGGTTCGCGGCCACATCTGGCAGCAGCTGCGCAACGACTTGGTCCAGCAGCGCGAGGAGGAAGCATCGTGAAAAAGCGCAGCAAGGCGCAGGTCCGCCGCGACCAGATCGTTGGCCTCGTGATCTTCCTGTCCGTGTGGGAGATCGCGGCTCGCTTGCTCGGCAACAAGCTGGTGCTGCCTTCGGTCAGCCAGATCCTCGCTGCACTGGGGGATCTTATCGCAAGCGGCGAGCTGATCACCGCGATGGCCGAGAGCATCTGGCTGTTGATCGTCGGATTGATCGTGTCCACGATCCTGGGCTTCGTGCTGGGCGCGCTGGTGGCGCGGTCGCGCACCGCCTACTGGATGCTGAACCCCTATTTCAGCGCGCTCTTCGCGACGCCGACCATCGCGCTAGTGCCGCTGGTGCTGGTCTGGTTCGGCTTCGGCTTTCCGGGCCGCGTCATCGTGGTGGTGCTGGCGGCGGTGGTGCCGATCATGTTCTCGGTCGCATCGGGGTTGCGCGACGACCCCAAGGACCTGGTCGACGTGGCGCGTTCCTTCGGTGTGACGGGCGAATTGCAGCTGCTGTACCGCGTGCGGGTGCGCGCGGCGCTGCCGGTCCTGCTGGCGGGTCTCAGGCTCGCGGCCGGGCGCGGCGTGGTCGGCATGGCGGTGGCCGAGACCTACTTGCGGCTGGGCGGCATCGGCGGGCTGATCAAGTCCTACGGCTCGATGTTCCAGACCGACTATGTCTTCGCGTCGATCCTGCCGCTGTCGCTGCTGGGTATCGCCATCGTTTCTGTCATCGGCCGGATCGAACGCCGGCTTCACTGGACCTGAGGGGCTGACATGCTTGCCAATCTCAAGAAACCGAGCCTCTATCTGCCGCTTCTCAGCCTGGTGATCGTCTTCGGCGGCTGGGAGCTGGTGGGCCGCAGCATCAACCCGCTGCTGTTCTCGCCGCCCAGCGTCGTCGCCGCCGAGTTCGTCGAACTCTACCGGTCCGGCGTGCTGATCGAGGCGGCGCAGGTGACCATGCGCGCGCTGTTCCTGGGCTACGCGATGGCCGTTATCGTGGGCGTGCCCTTCGGCGTGGTGATGGGAGCGTTCGACCGCTTCGGCGACATCCTGCAGCCCTATCTTTACGCCATCTTCGCCACGCCGCGCGTGGTGCTCGTGCCGCTGATCGTCGTGTGGTTCGGCATCGGGTTCGAGGCGCGGCTGTTCCTGGTGTTCTTCTGGTCGGCCATCGCCATCAGCGCCAACACCGCGCAGGGCGTGCGACATGCCCGGCCCGACCTCGTAGAGGTCGCCCGGTCATTCCGGGTCACGCGCCTGCAGCTGGCGCGGCACGTGCTGATCCCCGGCGCCATCCCCTTCGTGTTGGCGGGGCTGCGGATTGGCGCCGAACGCGCCATCGTCGGCGTCATCATCGGCGAGATGTTCCTGCAGATCGTCGGGCTTGGCGGGGTGATCCAGCAGGGCTCTTCGGAGCTCGTGCCCGCGCAGATGCTTGTCGCCGTGGTCATCATAGCCTCGGCCGGAACACTGATCGTCACCGCGCTCGATATGCTCGAACGCCGGTTCCAGAACTGGAAGGGTGCCTGACCGCGCCCTTTCGTGCCGCGCCACCAAAAACGCCCCGGGCGACAGCGGCGGTCGTTCCGAACCCGGGCACCCAACGTCCCGCGTGCCGCGCACGCGGACCCGAACCGACCCATGTGGAGGAGACCACCATGACCACCAAGACCAGCTTCAAGGCGCTCGCCGCCGGAACCGCGCTGGCCGCGCTGACCGCATCCGGCGCCGCGGCCCAGGACTTCGACCTTTCCGGGACCGAGGTGACCATCGGCACCGCCCAGGCGCAGGTGCTCAATATCGGCACGCTGCGGATGATCGAGATTCTGCAAGGTTGGGGCGCCGACGTCACCCGCGTCGAGCTGCCGACGATTTCGGGCCTCGAGGCGATCATCGCCGACCGGGTCGACGTGGCCTCTCGCAGCTCGGACGAGATCCTGATCGGGCAGGCGCGTGGCGTCGACGTCGTGGCGATCGGCGCGCCGATCTCGACCATGCACTACGCGATCGTGTCGTCTCCCGGCGTGAACGAGATCGCCGACCTGGACGGCAAGGCCATCGGCACGAGCGGACCGGGCGGGTTCAACGGGATGCTATTTCGCTACATCCTGAAGCAGAACGGCCTGACCCCCGAAGAGGACGTGGCCATCGTGCCGGTTGGCGGCAGCAGCGAACGCGCCGCCGCGATCCTGGCCGGGCAGGTGCAGGCGACCGTGGTCTATATCGACAACTGGCTCGCGCTTGAGGCGCAGGGCGCCAACGCGCAGCTTCTGGGCTATGTGTCGGACATCGTGCCGGGCCTGTCGTCGCGCGCGGTCTTCGCCGAGCGCGCCTACATCGAGGAGAACGCGGAGCTCGCCTCTGCGATCGCCTGCGCCAACCTGGAGGTCAACCACTGGATCAATTCCAGCAAGGAGGACTTCGTCTCCTACACCATGGACAACGTGCGCGGCGCCAACGAAGAGGCCGTGTCGAAGTTCTACGATGTCGCGATGCAGATCGGCATGTTCCCGACCGAGCCGGCCGCACTGCTCGACACCTCAGGCTACCAGAAGCTGGCCGACCTGCTCTATGATGGTGGTGAGCTTGACACCGAGCTCGATGCCAGCGGTTTCGTCGACGCGAGCTACCTCGAGGAGGCGGCTGGAATGGGCTGCGGCACGGGCGAAATGAGCGGCTGAGGCCGGCGACTGTAGCGGACATTTCCGGGCCGGCGTCTCCGGCCCGGAGACTGCGAGTCTGCGATGACGAAGCAGACGCAACACAATCCAGGAGCTTCCCGCCCGGCGGGGGCTCGAACATTATCTTGAGATATGGCGTTATTGCACAACGCTGACGACAGAGAATTCACACCGTGAATCCACGCGGTTACCCAAGCTGCATGAGCAAGCCACCTTACGCCCGCTATCGCACGACTAACTGGTCCAGCTACAACCCGTCGCTGCGCAAGCGGGGGCTACTCCTCAAACAGCCTGATGTCAGTATTCGCTCGATGCACAAAACAGACCGTTACAATGAAATCATGGCCACGCTCCGGCACCAAGGTTCATTAACGATTGCCGAGCTAACAGGTTTGCTCAAGGTCTCGGACGAGACCGTGCGGCGCGACGTGAAGGTGCTGCAATCCCGCGGGCTTCTCGAGCGTGTCCACGGCGCCGTCCTGCTGGCCGAGCATGGCACGTAACTGGCGTTCGAGAAGCGGATGGAGGAGAACGCGGAGGCCAAGCGCGCCCTCGCAGAGGCGAGCGTGGCCGAGGCCGAGGTCGAGGACGGTGACGCCGTGATGCTCGATAACGGCACCACGACGGTCTATGTCGCACGGGCCCTACTCGCCCGGCGCAACCTCTTCGTCATCACGAACGGCACGGACATCGCGCGGACGCTCGCGCGCGGCGAGGGCAACCGGGTCCATATGCCAGGTGGGGAGATGAAGACCGACAATTGCTCCATCTTGGGCGAAGCGAGCGTCCGGGCGATGTCCGTGCCAAGCTCACGATCCTGTCGATGGGGGCGGTCCATTACGAGGGCGGCTACATGGACTACCATCTCGAAGAAGTCGAACTGGCGCGCGCGATGATGCGCCAGTCCTCCAAGGTATTGGTCGTCGCCGACGGGACGAAGTTTCACAGCCAAGCCCCAGTCAGCGTCTGCGGCTTCGAGGACGTGGGCACCTTGATCACGGACAGGGACCCGCCGGGACCGCTTGCCCGGCGGTTCGAGCAACACGACGTGCGCGTAATCACGGCCGGCTGACGCGCGAGCGGCGCCCTGTTCAGATAAAGGGCAGAGGTCCGCGTTCTAGCGCGACCGCCAGGCCGGGACTTGCTCCGGCGGTGACGGATTACAGGCGGCGCAGGACATGGACCCAGGACTTGGTGCCGCGGCCGGGCAGGTGATCGCCGTATTCCGAAGAGATCAACTCGGCCATGCCGGTTTCGATGACCTTGTCCAGCGTCTGCTGGTAGGTCGGGTCGTCCTCGATATGCTCGTTGAACGAGACGACCATGTGGCCCCCTTTGGGCAGCGCGTGCAGACACGTGGTGAGGTAGGTCGCAGGGGCCGCGCCGGGGCTGATCGCACCAACCGCGCTGATCGCCTGATAGGTGTCGGGCGGAATATCCGGCTCATGTCCCACAACGCCGACGTGAAGGTCGCGATAGACGCCCAGCTTGCGCGCCTCGTCCAGCATGCCTTCCGAGATATCGGTACCGTCGATCACGGTGTACCCCGCATCAGCCAGCGCCTTGCCCGAGAGGCCCGTGCCGCAAGCGAAATCGAGGATCGGGGCGTCCTTGGCCAAACCTGTCGCGCTCAGCGCGGCCGCACACCGGCCGGGAGTGCGGTAGTCGAGGTCCACCAATTCCTGATCGTAGCTCCGCGCCCAGTCGTCGTAATACGCACGCTGAACGTCGTCTCCCTTGAGGTCGTAGACCTCGTTCACCTTCTTTTCTGCCATGGGCAAACTGATAGCCCGGCTGTTGTGTGATGTCTATCGAGAGGGCCGCGGCCTGGCGCCTGGATTATTGGGAGCCATGCTCCCTCCCATCCTGGAGGCGTCACACGCCGAGCCGCTTAACCCTGTAGGTCGCGAACAGACTTCTACTCGGTTTTCCCCTTCTCAGGTTTCCAGACGTGGAAGCACGTCACTCGGCCAGCTACCGTTACGCCTCGGCTTCCCAACCTTTCGTTCACTGCATTTGAAGGCTCGCGGCTGCTGCGGCGATGCCTTTTCAAGTCAGAAAACGACAGCCGGACCAGTCGTGACGGTCGCCAGGAAGGTCGGTTAGCGCACTCCCCAAGTATCGGAGAGCCGGTACCCTTCGGGCCACGGATCAGCCGGGTCCAGCATGTGCTGATGGATGCCGGTAACCCAACCACGTCCGGAAATCTCGGGGATGACGGCCGGGAGAGAACCAACCGTTGTTTCACCCACGATGGTTCCCGCAAACTTCGACCCGATGATCGAGCGGGCAGTCAGACGATCACCGATCTGCATTTTGTTTCGCGCATGCAGGAGGGCCATGCGGGCCGAGAGCGCGGTTCCTGTGGGGGATCGGTCAACCTTACCTGGCTGAATGGTGACGGCGGCGCCGGTTTCCAAACCTTCCGGCCCTTCGACAAGCGGCCCGGCAAAGAGACAAAATGAGATATGCCGCCAATCCAGGTTCTCCGGGTGCTCAAACCCCAGTTGGTCGTTCGCGGCATTGGTGATTTGGACACCGAGCTTCGCGATGTCATGCGCCTCGCTCTCCGTCAGCGAAAAGCCCAATTCCGCGGCGTCGACGACGACGAAACTGTCGCCGCCATAAGCCATGTCGACCGTCAGTGTGCCGAGGCCTGCGACCTCCAGTTTCCGATCCAAATCGGTGGCGAAGGATGGCACGTTTTGGACATGAATGCGCTCGGCCTTGCCGTTCCGGCATTCGGCACGCACGCGCACGAGCCCTCCAGGGGCTTCCAGGACCAATAGGGTTTCCGGTTCCTGCATCGGCACCAAACCGGTATCCAGCAGGACTGTGGACACGCAGATCGAATTTGAACCGGACATCGGCGGCGTGTCTTCAGGTTCCATGATGATCCAGGCGGCCTGTGCCTCGGGGTGCTTTGGCGGCACGAGTAGGTTGACGTGACGGAAAACACCGCCTCTCGGTTCGTTCAGAATGAAGTTGCGCAAGGTGGCATCGCGCGCAATCCAGCGGCTCTGCTCCCAGATCGTGTCGCCCGGAGGTGGAAGGACGCCGCCTACGATGACATCGCCCACCTCACCCTCGGCATGGGCGGATATGACATGGATGGTCTTGGTGGAGCGCAAACGAGATTTCCTTTCTGAGACAACGCCCCGTGTAGCCTAGCCCAAAACGACCAACCACGGCACTCCAGACGCAGTCCGAGGCCTCCCAAGAATTACTCGCCCCTTAGATTGAGCGCGTCGCCTTCGAGGATTTGACCTGTCCCGGCGCTTTGACCGTCTTTCATCCACTCCAGCGACGTGCCGTCGATAGTTGCCTGATAGCAGCCGAAATCCGTGCCGGGGTAGCAAACGCCGTCCTCGGTGATCTCGTAGACCCCGGACGTGCCCGCATCGTAGTAGGTGCCGTCCTCGGCAAAGTAGCTGGAATAACCTCCACCGCCCATGTCACCCTGGAACGTGTTGCCCACGAGGGCATCATGAAGCTCTTCCTGTGTCGCTGCCAGCGCCGGAAAGGCAACGACAGAAAGAGCGGCTACGGTCGCAATACGCATGATGATCATACCAAGTCCTTGTTAATAAGGGATACCCGATAAGCTAGCCGTCACACGGGTTTGTCGAGCGCACTTTGCAGTGAGACGCCCCCTCAGGCGACATTGGTGCGGTTTCCGTACCATGATCTTCACAGTGACCACCCCTCTCCCCGGTCGCGCTCGCGGCTCTGCTCTTTCTCGTGCTCCTCGCGCTCATTCTCCGGATCTTGCTCCAGCTCGCTGTCGCGCTCGACCTCGACGGGGGTCGAGCGATCCAGGATCGCGCCCAGCCGATCCCTGACGCTTTCACGTCCCTGCGCCGGGGTCTCTCGCCCGGGGGCCTCCTCTCCGGCCTCGCGCCCGACGATCCGTGACAGCCGCTCGCGGATATCCTCGTGCTCCTGCGCCTGGCCGTCGCTCTCCCTGCCCCGGTCCTTCTCGGCGGCGGCCCGGAGCGCCGCGAGACCGGCGGACACGCGGCCCTGCCCGGCCTCCCGCTCTGCGCCGTAGGTCTCCCGCGCCAGCTCCACCCGTTCGCGCAGCTCGCGCACCATGGCCCGCGCCTGCCGCGCCCCGTGAACGGCGCGGCCGCGCTCGGTGACGGGCTCGTACTCCCTGCCCTCGGCCTCGGCCTCCCGCATGGCGCGGCGCTCCATCGCGTTGGCAGCCGGCCCCAGCTTCACCTCCGGGGCCCGATCCAGCTCCTCGGCCGAGAGCGCGTCCCCGCGTTCCTGGGCGCTTTCCCGCTGCGCGTCGAGCGACCGGTGATCGACGCGTTCACGCTCCCCTGCCCGCTCCAGTGCCCGGTTCTGAAGCTCGGCCCAGGCCTCGCGCATCGCCTCGATCTCGATGCCGCCGGTCTGCGCGGCATCGAGCACGCGGGTCTTGTCGGTGAAGCCCTCCGGCCCGAGCGCCCGGGTCGATGTCAGGACATGGGCGTGAAAATTGCGCTGGTCGCCCTCGCGGTGCGGGGCGTGGATGGCAACATCCACCGCCACGCCGTAGCGCTCGACCAACTGCTCCGCGAAAGCGCGGGTGATCTCCGCCCGCTCCTCCGCGTCGATCTCGGAGGGGAGCGCCAGCTCCCACTCCCGGGCGGTGACGGAGTTCCTTCGAGTCTCGCGCTCCTCGGCGACGTTCCACAGCGCAGCCCGGTCCTGCGCCCAGGCAGGGGCGTGCTCCGGCGCGACGATGAAGCTGTCCTCGATCCCCTGCTTGGCGGTGTAATCGTGGACGCGCCCCTCGCGCAGGCAGTCGATGCGCTCGCCGGAGCGGTAGGCGGCCGCCGCCGTGGCGGAGCGCCCGGCGCTGCGTTTGATGGTCTTCACGGAGAGGTGGTAGCTCGCCACGCGCCCTACCCTCCGACAGTCAGACCGACCGAACGCCGCACCGCCATGCTGGCCCCAGGGCCAGCACGCGTCCGGCCCCCGACCCGCGCCTCACAACGCAGGCGTCGGGGGCCGGACGACAGCCCGGAGCGAGCGGCCTCCCGGAGGCCCGAGGGACGGGCTTGCACATGATCCGATCCAATATCCCCAGCCTTATGGGGGGCGGGATATTGGATCGGCTCACGTGCGGTTTGCCAGGGGCAAACCCGGCGGATGGAATGCCCCTCGACGGGGCAGACGGACGCCCGCCGCTTCGGCGCCAAAGCCAACGGCAGGCCGGCCCCCATGGAGGGGCCATGGCCGAGCCGGTGGCGTGGGGATGGAGCGGGACGCGATCCAACAGCGCGTGTTGGCTTGGGAAGGTTTGGAAGGGGCAGCGCGCCATTCCATGTCGATGCGTGCATCGACCGGGGACGCCATCGGCGGGGGCTGTGCCCCCGGGAGATCGCACGCAAATCTCGGAGACCGACCGGAGGGAGGCGGAGAGTTTGCATAAGTGCGCCCTTGTCCTTTACAGGCCTACGGGTACGCGCTACCGCTCAATCCGTAAAGCCTGACGTGAGACGTCGGGAGCTTGGATCACGGAGGAGGCGATTTGTCCGAGACCGAACTCCAGAAAGCCGAACGGCAATTCGCCCAGGCCAAGGCCCGGCTTCAGGCCGCCAAGAACCGCGAGGCCAGTCGCCAGCGCAAGCTCGACACCCGCCGCAAGGTGATCCTCGGCGGGGCGCTCATCGACCTCGCCGCCCGCGACACCAACGCCGCCGCGATGCTCGACCGTCTGCTCCGGAACCTCACCCGGGAGAACGACCGCAAGGCGTTCGAGGACTGGTCGCCGCCCACGGCTGCGGCCGGGTCCGGTGAAGGATCGCAGGCCACCCCGGAACCGCCGTCCGAATGAGAACGGTCGGGGCCATCCTCGGAGGGTTCGCACGCCTCGTTGCCGGTCTCGTGGTGGCCCCGTTCCTGCTCGGCTGGCTGGCGCTCTGGCTCGTCCTCGGGGCCGGGATCGGCGCGCTGGTCGCCACGCCGTTCGTCTTCGCGATCTTCGATGGCCCGCCTGGTGAGAGTGCCTGGCAATGGGTCGTCGTCGCGCCCCTCATGCTCTGCGGTGCGGTCCTCGCCTTCGGGCACTGGCGGGAGATCTCCGGAGCGGACAGGTTCCTCGGCGGCGGGGCCGGCGACAGCCACGGCTCCGCCCGCTTCGCCGGGACGCGCGAGCTGCGGAAACTCGAACGCGCGGACGGTCTGCTGATCGGGCGCAGCCAGCGCGGCCGTCTCCTGCGCTACGACGGACCGGCCCACCTGCTGACCCTCGCCCCCACCCGCGCCGGCAAGGGCGTCGGCACGGTGATCCCCAACCTGCTCGCGGTGGACCGCTCGGTGCTGGTGATCGATCCCAAGGGCGACAACGCCCGGGTTACCGGCGAGGCCCGCGAGCGCTTCGGGACCGTCCATGTCCTCGATCCCTTCGGCGTCTCCGGCAGGCCTTCCGCCGCCTACAACCCGCTCGACCGTCTCTCGGCCGACAGCCCCGACATCGGCGAGGATGCCGCTTCGCTGGCGGAGGCGCTGGTCGTGGACCCGCCGGGACAATCCGGGGACGCGCACTGGAACGAGGAGGCGAAGGCCCTCCTCGGCGGGCTGATCATGTTCTGCGTGGCCCACGAGGAGCCGGAGCGCCGCACGCTCGCCTCCGTCCGGGAATACCTGACCCTGCCCCCGGACCGGCTCTCCGCGCTCATGGCGCTGATGCAGGACAGCGATGCGGCGGAGGGGCTGGTGGCCCGTGCCGCGAACCGCTTCGCCGGCAAGGCGGACCGCGAGGCCGCCTCGGTGCTGTCGAACGCGCAGCGGCACACCCACTTCCTCGACAGCCCCCGGATCGTGATGGGTGAGGCAGCTGCCCGGAAACGCTCTGGGGGAACGTTTCGCTGCCGAACGGGCGGAGCCCCAAGCCAGCTCCGGGACCTCTACGGCGCGCGCGCCTCGACCTTCGTGGCGAATGCCGGCGTGCAGCAGGTGTTCGGGGTAAACGACTTCGAGACGGCGAAGTGGCTGAGCCAGTCCATGGGGCAGGAAACCATCGGCTACCGCACCGAAAGCCGCCGGCCGGGCGACCTGCCGACCACCGGCACCAGCCTCACCGGGCGCGACCTGCTGACGCCGGACGAGATCATGCAGCTGCCGTCCGAATGCCAGCTTCTGCGCCTCCAGGGCGAGCCGCCCGCGATCGCGCGCAAACTGCGCTATTATGCCGACCCCGAGTTCGCGGGGCTGTTCACCCCCGAGGTCCGGTAGATCGAAGGAGACCGCTTCCATGACCGACACGCCCTCCCCTGCCCTCTCGGACGAGGAGCTGCGCGAAACTCTCGATCTGCTCTCCACGGTGCTGGCCAGCGTATCGGACCGCGTGGACACGCAGACGGAGGTACTGGATCGCGTGAACAAGACGGCGACGGAGGCCCGCCAGGCGGCGTTCTCGGCCAAGACCCAGACCGATCCGGAGCGCTATGGCGAGATGGTGGGACGTGCGGTGGCCGGCCACATCGGCACAACCCTCAACCGCCTCGATGCGACTGGCGTCGAGCTGTCCAAGGCCGCGACCCGGGCGGAGAAAACCCTAGCGAAGGTCGAAGAGGATCAGTCCGGGGTCTACCGGGCGATGCGGGAACGGGAGCGCAAGGTGGATCGCTTCAAGGCCCGTGTTCCATGGTTCGGTCTGGGTGCTGTCGTCTTGGCCGTTGCAATGACCGTCGGACTGCCCCGTTTCATGGCAGGCGACGGTACAACCTGCACCGCCATGGGGGCGGAGTGGACCCGGACGACAGACGGCCGAGATGCCTGCGTGTTCTACGGGGAGTGATGTGGCTAGCCTCCAAAGCCGGTGAGGACATGGGCCAGAAAGCCGGTGCAAACGTGCAAGGCGCAGCCAATAAGGCTGCGTAAGGGGATACTCCCAACAGCAAGAGCGACAACAAACGGTGGGCCCTTCGGGATCCGCCGTTTTGCTGCCTCAGCCGCGGCGAGCGGAGTTATCCACAGGCTCCGAGCTGCTGAGGGTGTGTTAATAGGTGTTAGAGTCTGTGTTACGCGAATCGGGCGGTGGATAAGGTATTGATATATATAGCGTAATCGGAACTTTTTTCTGGACCGGTGTGTAGAGTATCGAAGAATGGTGGGTAGACTATCGAAGAATGGTGTGTAGAGTATCGATAAATCTGCCGGTGGGCAGAGTGTCGAACAAAGGTGGGTAGAGTATCGAATAATGGCGAGGCCGAGGAAGAGGACTGCGCTGCTCCCCCAGCGGCACACCGAGCCTGACTTGTTCGTGTGCGATATTCTGGACGCTACACCGAAGAGTGACCGGGCCTCGATGGAGCATCCCCTGTTTTCACTTTCAGTAAAGAAGGATTTGGCCCCGTTCGAGTACGAGCAAGGCAATGTGAAGGTGAAGATCACGCCGGCGGCCACCGAAGGTCGAGCCAATGTTTTCGACCGGGACATCCTGATCTACGTCCTCAGCCAGCTCATGGCCGCAAAGAACGATGGCCAGGAGATTGGACGACGGGTCAGGATCTCGGCCCACGACCTGTTGAAGGCCACGAACCGCCATACGACGGGCCAAGCCTATGCGACGCTCCGCCGAGCCCTCACCCGGCTTCAGTTCACTCAGATCGAGACGAACATCCATGATCACGGTTTGGGCGAGTGGCGTTCCATCTCTTTCATCACAGATGCACGGATCGTGAAGGAGGATTCCACCGGGCGGCTTCTGAGCGTTGAGCTCGAAATGGGGGACTGGCTCGTCAAGGCGATTGAGAACAAGAATGTCCTGACCTTGCACAAGGCTTATTTCCAACTTCGAAAGCCGCTCGAGCGGCGACTCTACGAGCTGGCTCGAAAGCACTGCGGAAGGCAAGATGTCTGGCGGATCGGACTGGACAAGCTCCAGCATAAGACCGGCTCGACCTCTCCTGCGAAAGAGTTCAAGCGCCTCGTCAAGGTGATATGCAAGGCCGATGAGGAGCTGGCGCATATGCCCGACTACTGTTTCAGGCTGCAGCACGATGTCCTGGAAGTTTCGCCTAAGCCCGAGTTTCTGGACGTCTACGCCGAGAGTACGACGCCAGTCGCGGCAAACTCGATCCACCTCTCCGCGGATGTATATGAAAAGGCCCGAGAGGTCGCTCCTACATGGGACGTCCATTTCTTGGAGCAGGAATGGCGTATGTGGATCGACGAACCTCCACAGCATCCCGACGCTGCTTTCATCGGGTTTTGCAGAAAGTGGGCTGCGCGGCGCGGGAAAGCATAAGCTTCAACAGGTGAAAGTACCTTGAGGTACTCATAGGTATAGTAGGATACAGTGTAGTATAGTACCACAGCCATGGCATGGCAGTCACAACCACGCCATGTCATGGCCTACCTAGGCAGGCTTGGGCTTCCCTCGGTATCGCCTGCCGGGGATACTCGGACCACGAGCAGCAAACAGAAAGGCAGTCCAATGCCGGTCATCTCATTTGCGTCGTCAAAGGGCGGCGCCGGCAAGACTACGTCAGCCATCATACTCGCAACCGAACTGGCTCAAGGTACCGATGTCATCCTCATCGATGCTGACCCAGCAGCCCGTCTGACACGTTGGGCAGGTCTTTCGCGCACTCCGGGCCGGATCGAGGTAATCGCCAGCAAGGGAGAGCGTGAGATCCAGGACGAGATTGCCGCAGCGAAGGAGCGGGCATCGTTCGTTCTGATCGATCTCGAAGGTTCCGCCTCCCGTTTGACGTCGTTCTCCATCTCGGAATCTGATCTCGTGATCGTCCCCACAGGAGACGAGCAGCAGGACGCCGACGAAGCGATCGAAACTCTCGCGCAGATCGCCATGGAGGAACGAGCGCGCCGCCGCCCGATACCTGCCGCTGTTCTCTTCGCGCGTACTAACGCTGCGGTTAAGAGCAAGCTCGAGAAACATATCAACACCGAGCTGCGCGCTGCCACGCGCGTTTTCGACACCGAACTGCACCGTCGCACGGCGTTTTCTTCGCTGCACAACTCCGGCGGTGGCCTGCGGCAACTCGATCCGGCCGAGGTCAACGGAATCGACAAAGCCATCACCAATGCTCAGGCGTTCGCCGCCGAGGTCATCGACATGCTCGAGGAGTCACGCCATGCCGCGTTCGCTTGATATCAGCCGGTTGCAGCAATTCGAGAGGGCAGGGGGCGCCGCCCGGCACGAGACACCGCAGGACCAGAGAGCTGATAGCCCCGTCTCCGAGGCCGCCGCGGAGCGGTGGCCTAGCCGGGAGCCCGTTCGGGATGGTCAGATCAGCATCAAGGCACCAATCGATGTAATCTCGCGCTTCCGTAAACTCTGCAAGGATGACCGCCGAACCTACGCCGACATGCTCTCGATCCTCATGGATGCCTACGAGAACCGCTCGTAGCGCCATTTACAGATGGAGTTTTTGTAACTACATAAATGTCTGAAGTAGAGTGTGATCCGGAGAAGCGCGCCAATACACTGGCAGAGCGTGGGCTCGATATGGAGAGGGCAGGGGCGGTCTTCGACGCTCCCCACTTGACCATTTCGGACCAACGTCAGGACTATGGCGAAGATCGCTTCGTCACGATCGGCCACCTGGACGGCCGGATGGTCGTTTTTGCGTGGACGTGGCGCGGTCGGGCAATCCGTGTCATCAGCATGAGGAAGGCCAATGACCGAGAACAGAAACGATACGGCGGCCGTCTGGAGCGATCCTGACGACGTCCCTGATCTGACTTCTCCGGAATGGCGTGATGCGCTCGATGCCGCGCCGGTCCGGCGAGGCCGGCCCAAATCCCCATCACCGAAGGTTTCAACAACGTTGCGGCTGGATCCGGACGTGGTGGAACACTTCCGATCCGGTGGCCCCGGGTGGCAAACCCGTATCAATGATGCCCTTCGCCAAGCTGCTGGGCTCCAAGAGCCGTAAACATACAGCCCGATTATCGGCTCGACGCGTGCTGCAACAGCAGATGGGAAGCTGATACCGGACCTTCGCGGCGCTTTGTGCCAAGGTCTCCTATGCGGGACTTGGACGAAACCGCTCTCGCGGTAGGGGCGCCAGGGGCGAGTGTAGGGCGCTGATCGGGGCGCCGGGATTTGGTGGATGGGCGCGCCTGTCTGACGATTGGGACCTTCTCAATCCGATGACAGGAGGTTCCGATGACGGACCAGCATGTACCCGCCCTGCGGCGACGGTTTCTCGAGGATATGCAGATCAGAGGGCTGCTGCCGAAGACGCAGACGATGTACCTGCGCGCGATGCGCGAGTTCACGCGGTTTCTGGAGCACTCGCCGGATACGGCGACACCGGAGGAGCTACGGGCCTTTCAACTCCACATGAAGGCGCGCGGTGTCGGCGCACCGACCTTCAACAACCGGCTGACGGTGCTGAGCTTTTTCTTCGCGACGACGTGTCCCCGCCCCGAGATGAAGCGGCACATGCGCTATCAGCGCGCCGCGAAGAAGATCCCGGTCGTGCTGAGCGCCGAGGAAGTGACGCGCATTCTCGAAGCCGCACCAGGGCCGGGGCTGAAATACCGGGCAGCCTTCAGCGTGGCCTATGGCGGCGGGCTGAGGGCGAGCGAAGTCACCCATCTGAAGGTCGGCGATATCGACAGCGACCGGATGCTGATCCGCGTCGACCAGGGCAAGGGCCGCAAGGACCGCCACGTGATGCTGTCGCCGAGCCTGCTTGAGCTCTTGCGCGACTATTGGCGCGAAGCCCGGCCCGCGGGCTGGCTGTTCCCCGGCCGCAGCCGGATCGATCCGATCTCGACGCGGCAGTTCAACCGCGCCTTCGGCGTTGCCTGCGACTTCGCCGAGATCAGGAAGAAGGTGTCGCCTCACACGCTCCGGCACAGCTTTGCAACACATCTTCTGGAGAGCGGGACCGATATCCGGGTGATCCAGGTGCTGCTCGGTCATGCCAAGTTGGAGACCACGACGATCTACACGAAGGTCGCCACCAAGACGATCCGGGACGTGACCAGCCCGCTCGATCTGTTGCAGCGACGGGAGGCTGGTTCCGGCTGATCCCGGTCCCGTGCCCCGTCCAAAGCTGGAGCTCGCGGATATCTTCCGCGCCCATGGTGCTGCATATCGCCGTGGCTATGACGGGCATCTGAACCTGCCTCAGTTGAAGGTGATGTCCGCCATCGAGACCTGCCGCACCGCCGCGCTCGGCGGGCATGTCGCGGCGTGTACCAAATGCGGCCACGAGCATGTCGCGTACAACTCGTGCCGAAACCGGCATTGCCCGAAATGCCAAGGGGCCGCATCGCGGGACTGGATGCAGGCGCGCATCGAGGACCTTCTGCCGGTCGAATACTTCCACGTGGTCTTCACCCTGCCGGCCCGGATCGCCGACATTGCCCTCCAGAACAAGGCGGCGGTCTATGGTCTGCTGTTCAGGGCATCCGCGGAGACGCTGCTGACCATCGCCGCCGATCCCAAGCGTCTGGGCGCGCGGATCGGCATGACCAGCGTGCTGCACACATGGGGCTCGGCGATGACCCACCATCCGCACGTCCATGTCATCGTCCCGGGCGGGGGGCTGTCGCCGGACGGCGCCCGGTGGGTCGCCTGTCGCCCGGGGTTCTTCCTGCCTGTGAAGGTCCTGTCGCGGCTGTTTCGGCGCCTGTTCCTCGAAGGGCTGGAGGCGCTGCACCGGGCCGGCAAGCTGGCGTTCTTCGGCGATCTGTCGAAGTCGGCCGACCCCGATGCCTTCAAGGCCCATCTCGCGCCGCTGCGCAAAGCCGACTGGGTCGTCTACGCCAAGCCCCCCTTCGGCGGCCCGGAGGCGGTCTTGGCCTATCTCAGCCGATACACCCACCGCGTCGCGATCTCGAACCATCGCCTTGTCAGCGCGGACGCCGGCACCGTGGCCTTCCGGTGGAAAGACTACCGCATCAAGCGCGGCGATCGGATGAAGGTCATGCGTCTTCCCGTGGCCGAGTTCATACGCCGCTTCCTGATCCATGTCCTGCCATCGCGGTTCCACCGCATCCGCCACGCTGGCTTCCTGGCCAACGGCATCCGGCGTGACAGGATCGAGAAGATCAGGCGTCTGATCGATAAAGCTCCGGAGCCGGATCGGACGACAGAGGAGGACGGGCGCACCGCCCCGGACGAGCGCGACCTGTGCCGGGCATGCCCCAGATGCGGTGGCGCTATGCGCATCATCGAAACCTTCACCCGCGGTGAAACTCCGAAGTCCCGCGCGCCACCATGGGAGGATGCCGCATGATCCAACCGTCACACCCGGCCCTGCAATCCAGAGACGTCGGACCCGTCAGCGCGGCCAACCGCCCAAAATCTGGGCCACAACAGGCACATGACGACCAAGACAGGCATCGATCCCTGGCGCCGGCGCACGCAAATCGACTGGCCTACAGTGCTCAAAGTCATGGGGCCGCAGTTCAGCGCAGCGACGGCCCGAGACCCGAGCCACAATCCCCATAGCACCGAAATCTGCCCGCGCTTTCCTCCTTGTCAGATTTGTCGCCGCTGGATGGCAAGCATCCAGCAGCCACAAACCTTAGACTTTCCGGTCGTTCGGCGGCCACTCGATGCAACTGCAGCAGGGCGGCGGAGTCGTTCGCCGCCGCAGCAAGCGGGGTTCTGCGCCGCGGCGCAGATCACGGAAGCGGTCGTTGAAGGCTGCGCCGGACCAGGGAATCTGAACCCACCTTTCGCTGCGCCTTGTCGCAGCGCCGCCGATGCGGACGAAGCGGCCGTTCAGAAATCTGAATACAACGGCCTCGTCAGATACCGACTTTTCGCTGATCTCCTACGACGCCAAACAGCAAGAATGGCTCACTTCTGCGAAGCCGCGGCAACGCTCTCCCCCATCGCTCGGAGAGAAGTTGCGGCGTTGTGATCTGCGACAGCTTGCTATATATCAGCGCCCGCTGATATCTTATTCCTTCCAAGTATTGGCGGCAGGCTATGAGTTCGAAGGATAACCAGGAAGAGCGGCACCGGAGGGGGCGGCTGCTTGCGCTCTTGCCGCTGGCGGTGTTCGGCCTGCTCGGTGTGGCTTTCTACTGGGGCCTCTGGAACAACGACGACCGGTTGCCGTCGACGCTGATCGGAAAGCCGATCCCGGAGTTCGCGCTGCCGCCCATCGAAGGGAGGCAGGACGGGCTGTCGTCGGTCGACCTGGAGGGCCAGGTTTCTCTCGTTAATGTCTGGGCGTCGTGGTGCGTCCCCTGCCGCGCGGAGAACCCGCTTCTCGTCGAGCTGGCCGAAGCGGGCATCGTCCCGATCTACGGGATCAACTACAAGGACGATCCCGAAGCGGCGCTGGCATTCCTCGACGAGCTCGGCGATCCCTTCACCCGCATCGGCGCGGACCAATCAGGCCGCGTTGCGATAGACTGGGGCGTCTATGGGGTGCCGGAAACATACGTAATCGATGCCGAGGGGCAGATTGCATACAAGCATGTCGGCCCCTTTGATCAGGCCTCGCTTGAGGAGGACATTTTGCCGGTCGTGCGCCGGTTGCAGGCGGAGAGCGACCCGTGAGGCGGCGTGACGTCCTTGCCGGAGTCCTGGCGCTTGCGGCAAGCCCTGCCTCCGCCCGACCACCGATTCCTGTTCACGGGACTCCTCGTGATCTCCTGTCGCCGCCTTTCGTGGACGGAGATGGGCGGGATCGGACGCTGGCGGATTTTGAGGGACGTGTCTTGCTTGTGAACATTTGGGCGACCTGGTGCCCGCCCTGTCGCGAGGAGATGCCGACGCTCGACGCGCTGCAAGCGCGCCTCGGCGGACCGAATTTTCATGTTCTGCCGCTGTCGATCGATCGGGCCGGTCTCGAACCCGTGCGCCGCTTCTACCGAGAGACCGGCATTCGCAACCTCGATCTCTATATCGCGGAGGATACGCGCGCGATGCTGGCCTTGGCCGTGGTGGGTCTGCCAACAACGATTCTGATCGACCGCATGGGGCGCGAGCACGGGCGCCTCGCAGGCCCGGCCGAATGGAACAGCCCCGAAGCCGTCGCGCAGATAAGCGCTCTTATTAACGAACGGAAACAATAGGACATGGAAAAGCACGACGACCGCACCTGCGGCGCCAGCCGTTCCACTCCGCGCGCACACGTGGCGGCGGTCTCGATCAGCGCGGAAATATGGATATGATTGACCTTTCGGCTCTGGGACTAATGGCGGCATTGCTGGCCGGTGCTGTTTCCTTTCTGTCGCCCTGCGTGCTGCCGCTCGTGCCCGGCTACGTATCCTACGTTGCTGGACGTACGGTCTCCGGCAGCGCAGCGCCTTCGAAGGGGCGGGCCGTCTGGCTCAGCCTCTGCTTCGTCCTCGGCTTCTCTACTATCTTCATCCTGCTCGGCGCCTCAGCGACCGCGCTCGGCCAAACCTTGCTGCGGTGGCGCTACGAACTCAACATCGTGGGCGGCGCTATCGTGATTTTGTTCGGCCTGTTCATGATCGGGGCAGCGCGCCTGTCGGCCATGGAGCGCGACCTGCGCTTCCATCTCGACCTGCCGGGCGGGCAACCGGTCGCCTCCTACGTGCTCGGGCTCGCCTTCGGTTTCGGCTGGACACCGTGCATCGGGCCGATCTGTATCGACCCAGCGGAATCTGCTCAGGTTAAGCCGCTAATTCGAACGTCGCGGCGGGTGTCTTCATGCCGAGCGCCTGATGCGGTCGGCGGGTGTTGTAGAAAGCGATCCAGTCGCCGATGGTGCGGCTCGCGTGGGCGAGGCTCTCGAAGCGCTGCCGATGCACGCACTGCTCTTTCAGCGACCGGATCAGGCGCTCCATCATGCCGTTCTGCTGCGGACAATGCGGCGTGATGAACTCTTGGCGCAGGCCGTAGCTGCGGACCATCTTTGTGTAATCCCGGCTGGTGAAGACGAGCCCGTTGTCGCTGCGCAGGAGGAACTCC
>NZ_FOMS01000020.1 GCF_900112685.1 Roseivivax sediminis | reverse complement strand
TTTTCGGTCGGATCAGGTGGCCGAGGCGCAGCCCATCGGCGGAACGAGGGCACCTAGACCCCGCCGCCTCACCACGAAGGAGGCCACAAATGGCTAAATCAAAATTCGATGTTTACCAGCACGTTACCAACGAAATCATTGCGCAGATCGAGGCAGGCACGCCGCCGTGGCGCAAGCCGTGGACCGGCGGCGGTGGTGGCGCGCATATGCCCTTGCGGTTCAACGCCGAGGAATATCGCGGCATCAATGTCCTGATGTTGTGGGCGACCGCTTCCGCGAAGGGCTACACGTCCGCGCGCTGGATGACCTACCGGCAGGCGCAGGAGCTTGGCGGGCAGGTCCGCAAGGGCGAGAAATCCGCAACGGTGGTCAAATATGGGACCATTGAGAAGGAGAACGAGGACGGCGACGAGCAGCGCATCCCCTATTGCCGCGCTTACCGCGTTTTCAACGCCGACCAGATCGAAGGCTTGGCCGATGAGTTCTATATCCGGCCCGAGCCGCCGCGCGACCTTGGCACCGAGGCCGACCCCGAGCTTGAGGCTTTCTTTGCCCGCTCCGGTGCGGCCATCGAGACGAGCGACCAGCCGCGCGCCTTCTACGACCTCCGCCGCGACGTGATCCACATGCCGCCAATTGCAACCTTCCACGCCGCGCAAGGCTACTACGGGACGCTAGCCCATGAGCTGACCCACTGGACCGGCGCCGACAAGCGGCTGGAACGCTTCAAGCGGTTCAATGACCGGAAAGCCTACGCCTTCGAGGAATTGGTCGCAGAGATCGGCGCTTGCATGTTGGGCGTGCAGATCGGTGTTGAACCCGAGTTCGACCAGTCCGCCGCGTATGTCGAAGGCTGGCTGCAAGCCATGAAGGACGATAAGCGCGCGATCTTCCGAGCCGCGTCCGAGGCTCAGAAGGCCGTGGATTTCATCATGTCCAAAGGCGAGGTTGAAACCAAGGAGGCCGCGTAAGCGGCCCCCTCTCCCTGTCCCTACAGGAGCCCCGCTTTCGGCGGGGCTCATTTTTTCGCGGGTTGGGGTCAGCGTCTACGCCGCCGACCCCAACCCGCGAGGGCCGGGCTCATGCCCGGCCGGGGCGGCTGGGATCGGCTCTTCCGCGATCGTCCCCGCCTTGAATGAATCCGGCCGTTCCCACGCCACTTCGGACTGTCCGGTGTTCCATTGGAACCTAGTTCCCAGGAATGTCCTTTCGCCCGTCCGATGCAGCTCGAACACTTTCGAGACCGGAAAGGCGTACATCTTTGGTGGCAGCATCATTGACGTCCCTTAGTCGAAGCCTCAGCGCCCGGCGGCTCCGGCGCTCCTGACGGTGCGCCGGGGCCGCTCAGGCACTAGGATCGGTAGGGGGTGCGGTCTGAGGACCATCGGCCGAGCCTAAAGCCCGGACTTCCTACGCTGACCGCGCGCGGGCACTTGGTTGCCATGCAACCTTTCGCGGCCGCCGGCCGTACTAAGCGGACCACCGCCACTACCTTTCCTGCGCGATGGATGCCTTGTGACACGTTGCTAGATCACGTAACACAACGAAGGGTTGCGAATTAGAACGAAATACCGTCGTGCAAAGCCTTGATAGTAAACGGTAAATATTATGTAGCTCCGCCTACCGATGACCCGGACATCAAGGAGCTTTTGAGGCGTTTGGCCGCCGCGGGAGCGGGGCGCGACGTTGATGCCGAAGGTTTGCCACCAGGACCGTGGACACCAGAGCAACTTGCGGGCGCCATATCCCAGATTGGAAAGAACCGCTCAGGCATTGAGCTGCGAACAGTACAGCTTTGGTTTCAAGACAACCAAAAAGGTATAAGCGCCCAAAACATCCGATGGCTCGCTAGAATTTTCGGTTGCGGCGACACTCATGCGACCAGCGAATGGCAGGTTGCTCTTTCCGCCGCTCAATCGAGAACGACGTCCAAGCGCCGGGAGAAACGCGCTGCCAGCCCGACCCCGGAAACCGTTGTTGATCGTGAGAACAGACAGACACCAGATGCGATCAATGATGTGGAAACGCCCCGTGGCGAAGCAAAAAACCTCGCTTTAATAACGGACGAGCTTTTTAAAGGACCTTCACTAACATTACCTATCATCGTTTGGGTGTGCTGTGGAACACTATGGTTCGTAGCATATGCCGTGGGCACTCATGATATTACATATAGAGTATCTGATAGTTTCCCTAAGCAAGTTGGTTTCTTTTGGTCGCCTTCTTGGATCATTGGAGAAATGATCCTCCTTCCGATGGTCTTGATGAGCGTCAGTGATACGCTAAAGAGTTGGACAGGACCATCGCGAAATAGTTTGCTGAGCGCTATAAACAGTTCGCCACAGTCCTGGGGACGTCGACTTGTAGAACACTCTCTAGCCTTCAAGCTAATTCTCGTGGTCTGCACCGTCGGTATTTTCTTCTTGCAGTGGGCGGGTGTTTACCTGCTCCCCTTGCTCGATGGCGAGACTGACTCGTCAATGATAGACTGGTTGCTGGTCGCAATAAAGCGTCCGGATGTGATATCAACACCTGCAGCGATCATGGTATCCTTTCTAGCCTTCTTGTACTCTGGCTTACTATATTGGCTATACTTTTCTTCGCTCCTGCTCTTGTATGTTGTTGTGAGCGACTTTTCCGATATCGTTGCTCTAAGAAGTTATCGCGAACTGGCGACTGTATCGGATTATGAAATTGGCGAGCACATACTATTAAGCCTATTTCGGTGTGCGGCCTTGGGATCGTTAATTGCACTAACAATCAAGGTTAATGCAGCATATCTACTAACTGATGCTGCGACAATCACGAAGTGGTTTGTCCATGACGCACAATACGCACTCGGATGGCATGAAGAGCCTTGGCGTTTCATTCACGACGATGCTTCGCCATTTTTTACAAGCTTTCTACTTTTAGTTCTAACCTGTAGTGTTTTTATGATATGTGCGAAACGGCTGCTAAAATCATTCGTGGCAGCGGATATTACAGGTGCTTATAATGCTTTAATGCGACGACAGCTTAGTTCGACGCTAATCAAGATGGCTTGCGTTCTTGGAGTATTAGCGCTTGGCTTCGGCAGCGCTGGCAGGTTCTATGGGTTCTCCATAGTCGTCTGTATAAGTGTAGTAACAGGTTTGTGGAGCTTGTCATGGAAACCTCGAATATCGGCAGAGGATGCGTATGGTGACTAAAGAAGCTCCGCTACATAGTGAGCTATCGGAGGCCCCGAATGACGGTCGTGCTTCCTGGTTGCAATCTGGCGATGGCGTGCACTTAAGGTTCGCCACGTGGAGTAACATTTCCAGTACCCTCGGCACCGTTTTTATATTCCCCGGTCGGTCAGACTATATCGAGATGTTCGGAGCTGCGGTCTCCGATTTTGTCGAGGAGGGCTATGCAGTTGCAGTTGTCGATTGGCGTGGGCATGGGTTGTCCCAACGTGTCGCTGAGGATCCATATGTTGGACATGTTAGCTGCTTCTTAGATTATCAAACTGACGTTTCTGCGGTTGTGTCATCGGCAAAGGAGCTAGGCCTCCCCGAGCCGTGGTACTTGATCGGTCATTCAATGGGTGCAGCTATTGCGCTCCGATCACTTAGTAGCGGCATGCCTGTAGCGGCAAGCGTTTTTACTGCTCCAATGTGGGGAATTAATCTTCCTTGGTATGAGAGGCTTGTTGCCAAGCCCGCTAGTTGGTTTGCAAAGCAGCTTGGTAAGGGAGAGGCTTATGCCCCCGGCGTTTCTAGACAAAGCTATGTTCAGAGAAATCCCTTTGAGGGCAACAAGCTGACGACGTCCTTAGACAATTATAACAGATGGGCCGCTCAAGGCGAGTTAGCATCTGAGCTGCATACCGGAGGCCCGAGTTTCGGATGGCTATATGCCGCACTCGGCGAGACACGCAAGTTGTCAAAGATCGCGTCACCATCTGTTCCTTCCATTGCGTTCTATGGTGACGAGGAGGCGTTTGTTAGTGTGCAAGCGATTCATGACCGCATGGCACGTTGGCCGAACGGTAAACTAGTACCGTTGGCCAACTGTAGGCATGAAATACTGTTAGAAACGCGGGAAGTGCGACAGGAAGTAGTACGTCAAGCCTGCGGCCTTTTTGCGGAGCATCGATAGTGCTCGTCTATGCCGCCGAGACGATGGACGGCGCACGACCGTGCTTAGACGACGCTGGTGTATATTAGACGACGCTGGTGTATAGGAGCAGCGGGACTAAAGGTGGCACGGTTTTGCGAGCACAGACCCTATAGTGGTCGCGGCTGGCAGCCAGGTCTCTCTCGCCCCTGCCCTGCTCTATTTCTTTTCTAGCCGTGATGCCCTAATGTCGGAAACATATGTTTCGTGTCATAAAGGGACGCCCAATGTGTAAAGCATCATTCTTGTCCCTCGCTCTTTGTTCTCTGCCGCTGGTCGCCACCGCCCAGCAGAACGGGTCAGACAGCGGGGACAAATCGACATCCAGCGGCCCGTTCGTCATAGAAGACGCCGCGTGGTCCGATAGTGTTGAACGGGGTCTTTCCGTTCATGATCTTGAAGCTTCCGGAGCTGCTGTGCAGCTCGTCTGTGATCCGGATAGAGTTTTCGGGCCGAAGTCCAATGGATCATTCGCGGTCGCCCTGCCCTCTGGGGCTCAGCCGACACAGATCGTCGTTCTGGCTCAGAACGGAGAGCAAGCTGCCCTTCAACTGACTGAGAACCGGGCTGCGCAAATGGATACCAACCCGGATCAGTGGTCCGCGCTGGTTGCCATCCTCCAAGAGAACACCGAGTTCGCGGTTGTCAGCTCGGACGACGCCGTGACTTGGCAGGTTGAAGCACCGATCAGCGGTCCATGCGAGTAAGGACCAGTGCGCTGCTAAAGAGGCGGCGCTACGACGCCGCCTCTTTCTCCCATTCTTTCAACGCTTCAAGCGCCAAGTGCCGGAACACGGCCGACACAATACGGTAGTCCGAGATCAGATTTAGCCGGTCGTTCATCCCGGTTCGGATGGCAGCGAAAACGGCCTCCGATGCGAAGGCGTTCGCTCTGATACCAGAAGCGCCCTCCCCTTTTGTTGCATCCAGTTGATGCTTGCTTTCTGACCCCAGCGTCTCGGCTTGCTGCACGGTCATCCCGTTGAAGCGGTCTCTTGCATTCTTCAACAGAGCTTTCTCGACGTCCTGCCACGGTACTTCGAGCCGATCCGCAACGGCTTGAAGCTGCGCCCGCTCGGCTGGCAACCATTGCACCAACCCGTTGCGCTTCTTCTTGGGCCCAAGCTCCGTAGCCCGCTGTGCGCCGCGCCGCGAAGGCCCAGGATTCTCGACGGCCTCGGGTTTTGTCTCTGCCTCGGGTGTCTGCGCTACCTCTGTCGATCCTTGTCGTTTGGGCTTTCGGTTCACCGCCGGCGCTTGGCTCTCGGCGGCCTCCGACGTTTTCGTTGGCTCGGCGTTCTGTGCCGCTGCTTTCTCATCCCTTCCGGCCTCCGACGATATATAAGCGCGTGCACTCTCTTGCCGACTCTTCACCGCGGAGAGTTCCGATTGGTTCTTTGCTGCATAGCTGACACGCCGAACGGGCTTGGTCTTAGCCATTATGCTTCCTCCGGCTCCGGAACCGTCGCAAGAAGCTCGTCCAGAAGAGCTTCGGCAGCGGCGATTTGATCTCGCATGTTTCGAGCGGTCAGTTTTCCGCTCGACTGAGCTGCTGCTGCATCGGCCGCGATACTTAGCGGGCCCCAAGCGGCAATCTCGATCCAATACTTCGAGTAAGGAATGATGGTGGACGCATGAGGAAGCGACGCAATGGCGTCCAAGACCTCTCTGTCTCGGGGGTTGAGGGCGGAAATATCGAGATCGCCGGTTAGCACGGCCATCATCTTCGACTGTACGGCCGTCAGCACCGTTCGCATTTGTGGGGCATCCGCCGCGTTCTCAAGCGTGTCCACAATCGCCGCGAACCATTCGACCGTCTGTTCCGCCTTCTTGAAATCGGCCTGCTCTGGCCGGGTCGGGATAAGAACCAGATCGGTTGCCAGGATCAGGTCTTCCGTATCCTGATGCGCGCCGGGTCTGGTGTCGATGAGGAAGAGATCGCATCCCTCCCCTTCTTTCTGTGCGATGATTTCATACAGTTCTTCGATGGTCGTCGGCGGACCTGCCACGGTCAACTTGTCAGACGGCCATTCTGGTTTCTCCAAGTTGCCCCAGGGGGCGGTACGGAACCGCTCGGGCCAGTCCGACGCCTGCGGGTCGGTGTCCATGTCGATCAAGTGCACCTTCATGTTCTTCGCCAACGCCGCAGACGCCAGAACACGGATCAGTGTGGTCTTTCCCGATCCGCCCTTCATCATCATGGTTGAGATACTTTTCATGCTCGATCCCTCTTAGCGGTTTCCGATGCCTGCTTTCCGCTGTTCGGCTGTTCTGGGCGTCCGTCGTTCCGGTTCCGTGCGGGTCCGCCCTTCCGCTAATACGAGTATCAGTTATTCGGCGTGTCCGCTAGTCAGTAAGTCAGCTTTTACGCGGTTCCGTGTATCCGTGTATCCGTGTATCCGTGTATCCGTGTTTCCGCCGTTCCGCTAGTCCGTGCTTCCGCATGTCCGTTACTGCGCTCGTCCGCTTATCCGCGTCTCCGCGTATCGTGCATTCCGATATTCCGTTGTTCCGTTGTTCCGCGTATCCGCTGTTCCGTGAAGTTGTCGGTCGGGTTGTCCGCGTGGCCGTGGTTCCGCGCTTCCGCTAGTCCGCAGTTCTGTTGTTCCGCCGTTTTACCTCTCAGAATTGCCCGTGTGGCGACTAAAATGACGCTGCGCGCCCTTGTGGCGCGGAGCAGCCGTAATGACCCTCATGGCGTCTCTGCGGCGCTCTCGCGCCCCAATCCGCCATATAGGGGCAGTGTGGTCCGCTGACGGCCCCGGTCGCAGCTCTCGCGGTGCGAGATTGCGACCTCCTGGCCTGCGGACCACCGCGCCCTGTCTAAGTGCCCTCAAGAGGGCACCGGGCGCGAAACGGAGACCATGAAGGCTATCCGGTTTTCGCAAGCGAAATCCCCCCGAAGGGGCGAAAACCGGCCTTTATGGTCGGTTGGCTGGAACGGTATTGTGTAATACAAGTTTATAGCACATTCCTTAAACGCTTCGACATGCCCAAAAAGCCACGCCTCACCGCTAAGGAAATTGCCGAGATCCAACGCCTCGTTTCCGAGGGTTGGAAAGATGGCGAGATCGCCAAACGGCTTGGCCGATCCCGCCAAGCGGTGTCGCGCATTCGGCACCAGGCCGTGCCAAGGCACACCACGACAGATGGCGAAGTCATCCACGTTCGGGTCACGAAGGAGGAACACGAAGCGTTCCGCGCGCTCGTAGACGCCGAAGGTTTAACCCCGTCCGATGGCGTTCGGCGGCTGATGAGGCACGCTGTGGGAGCCCTCGATCTTCGCTCCGAAGAGATTGATGCTCTTGCTCAGACCCGCCGAGAGCTTGTCGCCGCCGGTCGCAATCTGAACCAGCTCACTCAACTCGCCAATTCCGGGCGGCTCAAATGGAACGCTCGGGATGCAAAGACCGTGCACAGGCTTGATGAGCGCGTGAGCGATACGGTCGAGGCGCTGACCACCTTTATCAACGTGGCTCGCCGCCGGACGCTGGCGAATGCGGCTTTTCCGGGGGATGACACGTGAGCGATCGGCCGCTTTCCGTCCAAGACGCACTGATCGGCTACCCGCTCGATGAGCTTGGTCGCCGCAGCCGCAGCGGCGATGACGGCACGCGTATTCGACAGGATAAGAGCATTCAGTCCCGCGCGATCCGCGCTTTCTCTGGAAACGCTCGCCGCTCGCCTCAGTCGGTCGTGAAGCGGATCAAGGCTGGCGGCTGCAACAACAAGAAGGAGCTGACGCGCCAGCTTCAGTATATCACTCGCGAGGATGCCGCTCACGCCACCTGGACGAACTTCGCAGGCGTAGATCGAGACCTACGAGGAAACACCATCGAGCGCGCCGCCGAAGACTGGTCCTCCGCGTGGCGTGGTGCCCCAAAGCGCGGCCATACCGACCACATCATCCTGAGCTTCCCAAAGGGCACGAACATCGAGCAGGCCGAGGCGGTCGCGCGCGAGTGGGGGCAGGCCATGTTCGCGAGTGGCGATTATGGCGACCAGTGGCGCTATGTGGCGGCGGTTCATAAAGACCCCGACCACATTCATGCACACTTCGTGGTCGATAAGGTTGGATGCGATTGGGGTGATTTCCTCAGCATCAGCATGAAGTCCGAGCTGAACTATGACGTGATGCGGGAGCGTCACGCTGAGATCGCTCGATCCCACGGCATCGACATGGTGGCGTCCAACCGGCTTTCGCGAGGCATCGTCGAACACGCGCCAAGAGAGACCGAATACCGCGCGGTCCATGCCGAAAAGGGCAGGGGGGATGACGCCTCGATTCCCCCAATGTCCGACAGCGAACGCGAGCGGCGCGAAAGCATCGTTCAGGGCTTTGCCCGCCAATACGCCAGCCTTGGTCAACTCGCGGCAATGTCCAGTTACGGCAACTCCTTCATGGAGAAGCTGTCCGAGGCGTTTTTCAGATCGTCAGACACCCTAGAGAAAGGAGGAAGCCTCATGGCTGAACCGGATACACTTGCCCCACCGGATAACTTCGACCCAGCCGTCGCAATGACGGAAGCCCACGACCAGATGGTCTCTGACGCGCGGCAGGCATGGGACAACATTCAAGCGATGGACGCCGGCCCCGAGCGGGCACAGATGGAAGCTGAGTTCTCCCGAACCAGCACCGAGCTTCTTGAGGCCACGCAAGCCGAACCATTCTTTCAGGACCACGCCGCGACGGCCGACGCTTCGAACGATATGTTCTCGAGCCTCGCACTCGCATCCGCGCAGCATGTGCGCTCCGACCTGGACCCCGAAGACCCACGCGCAAGCCAGATCGACAGTTACCTGGGCGATGTCCGCGACGCCCTGACGGCCGAGTTTGCCAAAGACCCGGACCTCATGGTTCAGATGAACACGACGCCGGAGGAAATGGCCGAGTATGCCGTCCAAGGTGAGCATTCGGTCGCTCAGGCCGAAGCGTGGCAGGATCGAGCCGAGGCTCTGGATGAGGCCGGTTCCGAGCGTCTGAGTGCGCTGATGGACGAGGGCCACCGGATCGTTGATGACACATGGGTTCCGCGTGATCTCGAAGAGCAAATGGCGCTCGATCAGATCATGACCGCTGATAAACACCACCAGCTATCCGACGTTCCGGCCATCGAAAGTCTTGTAGACCGCATGGAGGAAGAGCTGTCCGACGACGAGGTGCAGAAGGTCATCGACGGCGACAGTACGCCGCTACAGGATGAAATCAGCGACCCCGCTGTTCGTGCTGCCGTTGCTTCGGAAATGCGCAACGAAGCGGATCTATCGCCAGAGGCATCGGCCGAGCGGGAAACCGTCGAGGCATACAAAGATATGGCGCGGGAGCATCAGGCCGAAGTGTCCCATGACCATGCCGTCGAGCGCACAGCCGACCTTGAGGACGGCCACGAGCTGTAACGCGATGAAAGCCGCCCAACGAAAAAGGCCCCGGCGTCAGAGCGCCGGGGCCTTTTTCGTTGTGTACCTCACGAAGATCGACGGCGAGGCCCGCGACGACTGCTCTTCTGCATCGGCGCTGCATCCACCGCAACTTTTGTAGGCGCGGTTCTCGGAGGCCGTCGGTCCGAGCCCTTGCTGCGTGATGCCTGTCCAGCCTCAGTCGACTTTTCCGCAATGGCGTTCGACGCCTCATCCTCCTCGTGGAATCGGGAAAGATCAGTTTGAGCGGAGCGGGCAGGGCGACTGCGAGATTTTTTGGCGGCAGCTCCGTCTCCCGAGGAGCCGGCGTTCTTGGCACGTTCGGCCAGGTCCGCATAACGCGCGCCGAAGCGTTCGTACTGCTGCGTCTTCTTCTGCGCCTCCGTGACCTGCGCCAGCGTCGCGATCTTAGGCCCTTCGTCTTCCGGCAAAGGAGGGTAGGGCAGATCGTGCCCGGTTTTGGCTGCGTCGATTTTGCGGAAATGGTGATCTTCGTAATAGCGTATGTGATGCGCTTGGATGGGGTGCTGTCCTTCCGGGAGGATCAGCACCCGGTCGAGGGGGTAGCGAAGCAGTTTACTTGGCGAAATCAACGGCCGTTCTTCGCTACGGCGGCTGATATTCGCACTGTCGTCCAGCTCCCGGATGCGGCTCTGGCTCTCCGTCTTGGAAACGACCGTGTGCTTCCCGAGCATGTCCGAGAGAACGGTCGCAGTGCGGTCCTCTTGAGGCGTCATGAAGACCTTCACCCCAGCCCCGGCCATGAGCGCGCGGCGGCCAGCTTCGCCGTAGAGCGACGGCGCATCAAGCCCGGCAATCGACTGAGTGATGATGAAGAACCGTCCGCCGAAGGAGCGGATCGTTTTGATGCTGTTCTCGACCAACGGCTGACGGCCGAGCTGGTCAAATTCGTCCATCAGGAACATGACCGTGTAGGGTTCGTCCGATCCAGGTTCGGCACGTTGAAGCGATGCGATGGCCTCCGCGAACAAGAGCCGGACCAGCGGTGCCAGGGTCTTTAGGTGCTCCGCTTGCATCGTGACATAAAGCGATTGAGCCGAGCGGCGGAACGACGTGAGATCGAAGTCGCTAGCGGTCGTCGCACGTACAACGGATGGATCATCCCACAGCTCGAACCCCGCGCCGTTGATGACAGAGCGGTAGCTGTCAACGATTTTCTGGCTATACCCAGCCATCTCGGTGAAGGCCGAGGCGACGGTAGGAATGTCCGTCGTCTCGGCATACTGCCGATAGTTCTCTTCGGCATTTCCGCTTCCCCCGAACACTTCTTTCGCAAAGCCCAGGTTGGGATGACCTTGCTCAATGGCATACAGCGCCGAAGCGACGAACAGCCGCTTCCCGGCTTGGTAGAAGCCTTTGGCCTCGTTGCCTTCCACAACGAGAAACTGGTCGGCAAGCGTGTTCAATGCCGTGTATTGCTGCTCATGCGATGACATGGCGGCAATGCGAGCAAGCGGATTGAAACGGTGCGTTCGGGTTGTTGGTCCGTCCGACGTCTCGATGTAGTCGAACGGCGAGAAGTACCAGATCGCGTTGCCGAGCCCCTTTTGCCGGTGAACGGCGGTCTGCTCGAAGTTCTCGCCCTTCACGTCGAGAATGATCGCGCTGCCGTTGTGATGCAGCAGGTTCGGTATCACGAAGCCGACGCCTTTACCCCGGCCGGTCGGAGCGATCATCATCGCATGCGGAAAGCGGTCGGGTGTTGCCGAAACATACAACCCTTTCCGTCCTGGGCGAGTGGTCTTGCCGAAGACGAAGCCGTTCTCCGAGATCGGGGCGACCATGCGGTTCTTCCGCAGCTCGCGCCGGGTCTGGAAATGGGCGTCGTCATAGCTCGTTAGTCTGCCGCGATAGACACCTGCCACACCAACCGCGACCAGCGCGAAGGCGACGCTTCCGTTGATGAGGTAGATCACGTTCAGCGCATCGGGATTGCGGGCAAGAAGCGACCACGACCACCGAAGGAACCACGGCTCAAGCGGTCCAATGCTGTTCAAACTCTCTTGGAAAACGATCGCGCCATAAATCGTTGCAAGCATGGCCCCAATGTAACCGCCGGCCATGAGGCCGGCGATCACTGCCAAAGGGTAGCGCCATACAGTATCTAGGTTCTGTATCATGGACTAGCCCTCCCTCACTCGGATGCGCCCGGCAGAAAAATCTCTGCGATTCCGCGTTTCCCATCCGCGCGACCCAGCTGGATCACAGCGTCGATGCTGTTTGCGCAGTAGCGACGGACTTCCTCGAAATCCATGTTCAGGCCGGTCCCAAGAACCATCATCGCCAAGCGGTCAATCGCCTTCAGAGCCGTGTCCGCGTGGATCGTCGTAAAGCTCCCGCCGTGTCCGGTGTTGATTGCCTCTAAGAAAGTCGTGGCCTCACCGCCTCGCAGCTCGCCCACGATGATCCGATCCGGTCGCATCCGCAGGCTCGACTCCAAGAGCTTCGCCGGTGATTTTTCCGAACCCGGTATCCGCTCCGACTTCATCGAGACGGTGTTGGCATGGCTGGGGAACAGCTCGAACGCATCCTCGATGGTCACGATTCGCTCGCGCGGATCGACCATATCCAGCAGGGCGCGCGCGAAGGTAGTCTTCCCGGTCGATGTGCCGCCCGAGACGACCACGTTCAGCCTGTCCTCGATGCAGAGCTGCATCGCCTCGGACACCTTACCTTCTCCGGTCAGCTCACGAACGGCTTTGGCCCGTTCGCGCCGCCTCTGGTCGAGATCCACCAGTCCGTCATGAAGAAGGCCGATGTTTTCAATCGCCAGCTTCGATTGAGAGTAGCGGCGGAAGGTGATCGAGGGCTCCCCCTCGATCACCGGATGAGCAACAACCTGGGCGCGCAGAGGATCGCCAGCCAACTCGATCTTGCCGGAGACGATGGGCTTTTTCGCGCTCAGTGGAACGTCCACATCGCTCGCGATGGACTTGGCAAGGTCAGCCGCGTGGTTCGGCCGAAACCGCGGCGGTTCGACCTCTTCCATGTGACTGTCGCCTTGCCTCTCAACCCAGACTCGGCCATCCGGATTGATCGCGACTTCGACCATGTTCGGGTCGGCAAGGTACTCCTGCAACGGCGCAAGGTAGCTCGCCAGAAACGAGGCTTTGGGAGTAGGGCGGTTCATCAGAAGAACTCCAAGTCTCGGTCCACCATGACCGTGATCGAGCTGCCCTGTTCCACCGAGATTGTCGGGGGTAGGGTGGCATACTGAGCGGCGGCTGAAGTCGTGGCATCCGAAAGGTCGTTGCCAATATCGTTCGCGACTTGAGCCGACGCTTCATCATCAACCTGAGCGGCGGCAATGCTCGGACCTGCGCCGATCAGAGAGATGAGCGCCGCATTTCCAAACCGCGTCCCGAACCTCGTATCAACGTTTCCCGTGATGCCTGACCTCCCCATTTGGTCGCCACCGAACGCCGACAGCTCGACCGACTGACCGTCGGGCGTGACCAGCCGGTTCCACCCCACGAGGATGCGGCCCTGGCCGATCTGAACATCCGAGCTGTAGGACCCGAAGAGGCGCGAGCCGGACGGGATCAGAACCTGAGAATGATCGAAGGACCATACCGGGTAGTTGACCACCGCCGACACGTTGCCTGGCAGGCTTGAGTCCACGGCATTTTCCAGTGTGGCTTGTATCATGGTGCCTTGGAGGACCGTGTTTTCCGGATTGGCAATCTGTTGCGCTTGCTCGGTGCTGACGGGCCCGCCGCCACCGCCGTTGCTCACAAAGTCGCGCAAAATCCCGTCACGAGATTGCCCACGCGGATTCAACTGCGCCACGGCCTCGCTAGCACCGCTGGCAGCGCCGTCGCTACTGCCCGAGTTGCTTGCGCCACCGCCGGAGCCGTTGTCGAAGATCACCGCCTCGGAGTTGACGCGGGCCTCAAGCTCTTCCTGTCGCTGCCGCCGACGCTCAGCCAGCTCGGCTTCGCGCTGCTGCTGTCGCCGACGCTCAGCCTCAGCATCGCGAGCTTCTTGGGCAGCGTCTTCGGTGGCAGTCGTGATCTCCGTCTGGAGAGCTTCGTTTTCGCGACGCAACGCTTCCAAGCGTTGCTCCTGCTGGTTCATCCGGTTTTCGTTCTCCGCTTGCAGCGATTGGAGCTGATTGCTGAACTCGTCGCGCATCTGCGCCACCAATTCGGCATTCTGCTCCTGCGTCTCTTCGAGAGCTTGCGATAGCTCTGTGACGAGATCGTTGTCTTCGCTCCCCGCGCGGTCGGTCAGATCGGCCAGGTTGCCTTGGAGCTGTCGAACCTGCTGTTGCAGGTTCTCGTTGCGCTCTTCGAGCGCCGTGCGCTGGTCCTCTAGCTGATCCTGAATGGGGCCGAAGTCGAACCCTTCGTCTTCCTCCGGCTCCGAGGACCGAGGCATACCTATATCGCCAAAACCACCGCCGTTCGTCCCACTCTGGAACTCTCGCGCGTCCGACGTTTCTACCGAGCCGCCGGTCTCGTCTTGGGCGACCATGGCATACCCCATCATCGCAAGGATGCCGACGACCACGATCCCGAAGACGACCTTGATGCCCGTGGAGCTATTGCCACTCACGAACCGCCGAGAGTGTCCTTCGACAACATACTCTTTTTCCTCCGAACCGTTCTCGAGCCCGCTTTCATCGGCTTGGTTCCCATCAGCTTGATGCTTGTCGGCCATGTCAAAACTCCTTCTGAGCGAGGCTGCGGACGATGGTTTGTTGAGAGGTGCGCCCGCCCTGGGTTCGACGGATGCAAATCACTTCGTCTCCAATCCGGACGGTGAACTCGTCAGCCACCCCCGAGACGCGGACCACGTTGTTACGGGTCTGCGAATTGACCGTCATTTCGTAGCCGTTGCTGTCGATTGCGAAGATGCTCGGCCGGACCCCTTGCCGGAACTCGAAGTATGTGGCGGTGCCGTCGTTCCAGACCGCCAAGGGCCGCGCTTGACCGGCGCCCGAATACTCGTAGCCGGTATCGCGCACGCCGGAATCTCTCTGCACGGTCTTCGTGGGTTTGCTGTCATCGGGATACTGCACCGCCACACGATATGTCGGCGTCTGGCTACGCCCTTCCGTGAGCAGAAAGGCGATGACCCGGCGCGAGGTGTAGATCGTCATGTTGCTGTGTGCGCCGTCGATCACCGGTTTCACCGAAACCGTGTGACGGTTCGACAGGACCTCAACATCGAATGCCTCGGAGTCACCGAGCAACACTTGCTCGATGCGTTCTCCACGACCCAACTCGACCGCAGTATTGGTCCGAAGGTTCGTATCCACTCGGATCACGTCAGATGGATTATACCAAACCGAGCGAACACGGGCGTCTTGACCCATCGTCTGAGGCGCGCGCTCTGCAACAGCAGGCAGTGCGAGGAAGGAGGCGGATAGGATGATTGCGAAGGTGGTTTTCATGTCAGTCTCCCAGCGTCTCGGCGGACACGTTGAACGAGGTCACGGTGAAGCCGAGCGGGTTTTCCCAGACACGTTCGAGCGACCGTTCTTCACGGGGCTCGAACTCGAAGCCGATGACGGCGACGAACGGGCGGGTGACGGTATCCTGGCGTGGTAGTCGAAGGGTCTTCTCGTAGCGCACCTGCGCGACGTTCGGCTCAAGGAACGTGATCGTCTTAACTCTGACCGTCACTTCGGCGCCTTGACCGTAGACGCGCGGAGGATACCGCTCGTTATCGCTGTCGTCGTTCCAGACTCTCATTAAAGAGCGGCGCGCAGCGCCGGCGGACCGGCGTTGAACGCTTTCCAGCCGTTCCTGAATACCGGCCCTGATGAACGACTCCCGGTCGGACAGGTAGGAAACCAGAAGGCTTTCCTTGACCGCCTGCTCGTCATCAATGCCGGTCGGTTCGACCTGCATGACCCGCTCAGCCTCGCCGGTGTCCCGATCTACAAGAACCGTGAACACTTCCGTGGTCTTGAGCGGCATCATCATGGCGATGGATAGCGCCATCACGACTGAGAGCCCCGCGGCGACGCTCGCCACAATCCACGCCCTCTTTTCGCTACGACGCGGTGCCATGATGACATCCGTATCGAAGTGATCTTCTCTCAATGAACGCTCCTTCCTTTGCTACTCACTTGCCGCCTTTGCCGACGGATTTCTGAGCCAGCGACACGGCCATCTTCGCGGCCGAAAGAGAGCCCGCCCCAACAGCGTGTCCGGCCCGCCGACTTGTCGAGCTGGTGATCCGGTTCGGCGCGGCTTTTCCGGCCGCCCCTTCGAGCGCGCCACGACCGCCCGCAGCCGCGCCGTAGGCTCCACTTTTCGCTTGCTGGTATGTACCTGCCGCCGCCGCCCCGAGACCGATGGACGTGGCCGCGAGCGACTGTGCCAGTGTCGGAACCATGAACATCAACCCGGTCCCGAGCATCATCACGACCACGAAGCCAATAATGTCCCCGATGGTCTCCGCCGCGTCCGGATCGGGGGCGAGCATTTCGCTCGTCGCGATGGTGAACCCCGCCATTGCCGCCGTCAGGAGAGGCACAAAGGCAAAGCCCATCGCCATCTTCACCCATGCCTCGAAGACGGATGCCGATTGCTTGAACATCGTGCAGGCAATCGCCAGCGGCCCCAGGACTATGAGGACTGCGATCATCAGTTTCGCCGCGCAGATGACGATGATCGAGACCGTCGCCATTAGTGCCGCGATCACAAACATCACGAGGCTAGCCATAGCTCCGCTGATGTAGCCGCCGTTCTCGGAAACCGCCTGGCCGAGATCGAGAGCTTGACCGTAAAGCTCATCTAGGCCGCCGTAGAGATCGGTGACTGTAGCCCCGGTGGCGGCTTCAAGGACCGTTCCCCCGAGCTGGCTCGGCGTCTCCGCGAGTACACCATAAATCGCGTCGAAATTCGCGTAGGAGGACAGGAAGATCCAGACGAGCGCGATCCGGGTTATCAGGCTCAAGCCATTGCGGAGCGTCATCGGCACCGCCTGAATGGCGAGATTGATACCAGTCATCGCGACCAGCAGGACGGCTCCGACCCGGAACACGGGAATGACGGCTGCCGCAACATCGTTGTAGGCCGTTGAGCCGACCGACGACGCCGTGGCATCCACTGCCGTCAGCACATCCGCGATGATTGCCATCAGTATTCTTCCCGGCAACTGGTGTTGCGGAAGGTCCGATAGGCGTCTGCCACCGTGTTTTTCCGATCTTGGTTGTATTCCCGCAGCTTCGCCATGTGCGCTTCGGTCATGCGCTCCGGCGTGACCCCGAGAAACTGCACCGAGAACTCCTGAAAGGACCGCGCGGCCTGCGGACAGGTGCAATCCTGATCTTCCACCCGCTGTGCCTTGTTGAAGGTCTGATACGCCGTGCGCGCGGTCCCGTAGTTGAAACCGGGTTTCGCCAGGACGCCGACCTTCGGCGGCTCTCTTCGGCACAGAACTTCATCGCCCTCGAAGAAGAACATGCGGCGGCGCTGCATTTCCTTCATGATCGCCAGCAGCTCGCCGCCTTGTCCGGCCTCGACGGCGGATTTGGCTCTTTCGGTCAACTCTGCGGCTGTCGCGCTACCATATTCGTTCGCATGTGCGCCGCTGGCCGCCGCGACGATCGCCAGTACCATTATCACCCTAGAGAGCATGTGATCCTCCGTGTTCTGACTCAGCGGCGACACGCGCCGCTCACTCGACGCCCGAGTAGTCGAAGAAGCTGCGTTCCTTGGCCTGCTCGGCGGCCCAATTTACGCCCGACTGGCCCTGCGCGAGACCGGCCGCTGCATTCATCCGCCACATCTGGCCGAGCATGAAATTCGTCTCAGCCGCCATACGGGTGTTGAGATCGACGCTTGCCTTGAGCGTTTCCTGATTGGCGATCTCGTCGACCAGCCCGTTGACACGTTCGAGGCTGGACGCGGCCTCCTCGTAGGAGAGTTGTGCGGCAGCTACCGCCGTGGCGCTGGACCCGGCCGTTTGTGCAATCGTCTTCTCTTGGGGGTTTTCCGAAGAAGACAGCTCGGACAGGCGCTCGGACGTGAAACCCGCTGTTTCCAACGTGTCCTGCATCTGTTCTGCGGCGTGCTTGTCGCCCATCGTGACTTCACTATCGAGCAGGCTGTCTAGCAACGCATCGAAGTCACCCATCGCCAAGGCGTCGGAGAACCCGGAAAGGTCCGTGATCTTTGCAGCACGGTCGCGAAGATCCTCGGCATCATTGTAGAGCGTCGCAATGTCGTTCAGCCCGGAGAGTGAGTCTCCGATGAACTCCAAGTTGGTGATCTGCTCCATCTGGAGCTCGATCTGCTCCCGCAACCTGTTGATCTGCTCGATCTGATTTTCAGCATCTTGCAACGCCTGTTGAAGCTGTTCGACGTTCTTCGCGAGGTTTGACCCGTCGATAACAGGGACACCTTGAGCGGTTGCCCCTGTGGCGTTGAGCGACACCACGGCGACGGTCGCCATCATACCAAGGCGGCGGAGCATAGCTCCGGAGGTCCATTTAATCATCGCTGTAATCCCAGAAGTCAGTGTTTTGGAGGTCTTGAGCTGCGTCGTTCAGACCGCGAGCGGCTTCCACCTTCACGTGCGCCGCTCGCAGGCGAACGGTCAGAGCCATGAGGCGAGCGCGCTCCGCCATCATGTACGTGTTGTGATCGACGGCTTCTTTTTGAGTGGCCGGCTCGGCCTGTTGCAGAAGGCCGTAGACCCGCTCCATCGCTTGATCGATCTGACCGTTGACCCGGCCGCTGTAATCCATCGAAGCGTCGGCCCATTCGCCCCATTGGGCCGAGGCACCATCAACGCCTGCCAACGTTCCGGTCTGATCTTTCCCGGTGATGATGCTCAGATACTCATCGAAGTATCCCCTGATCCGCCGCACGTAGTTCTGAGTTTCCTCGAACGGCGGCACGCCCCCGTAGTCGTCCACGTTGCCGGGGCCCGCATTGTAGGCCGCAAGTGCATGGTCGATGCGCCCGTACTTGTTGAGCTGCGTCAGGATATACCGTGCGCCGCCGTCAAGGTTTTCCCAAGGATCGCGAGGATTTACGCCCAGGTCCGAGGCGGTCCCCGGCATGAGCTGGCAAAACCCCATAGCCCCGACATGCGAGACTGCCGCGTTGTTGAACCGGCTTTCCTGCTTAATAAGCGACTGAAATAGGATGCGCCATGTAAGCGGCGTGAGTCCTGCGGCTGAGACGCCTGCGTGGCCCTCATACTTCGCTGCCGTCTCGATAATCATACGCTCGACGCCGGCATCTTCTCCGAAGAGCCTTTGGGCCTCCGCGCTGTCATCCTCGGTGACAGGATACGTCTCGTCAGCCGAGGGAAGCCCTGTTGCGCCGCTCTCGAAGCCGGAAATGTCAGTCGAGCCTGTGGTCTGATCCAGGAACCGCTCGAAGGCTTCAAGCTGCTCTTGGTGAAGGTCGCGCTGCTCTTCCCGCTGTTCGAGCTTTTCCTGCTGGTTTTCGTAATCCCGCTCACCCTCTGCGATGCGCGAGATCGCGTTTGCGAGGTTCGACCCGTCGATTATCGGGACGCCCTGCGCTTGCACCGAACAGGTCATCACGGCCGCGACGCCTATCGCCCCGACGAGCCGCGAGGCCATCGGATGCCGAACCACGCGACCCTTAGAAAGAGGTGAATTGGCAATCATCACTGGCTCCCGCTGCGAAGCTCATCCGGTTGGGCGAGGAGCTGTTTCGGCTGACAACCCCGCCGCTTGCGGTGGTCTGGGAGGCGACGGCGTAGCTTCCGTCGGCACTCGACTTGCCAGCGCAAGGCGATTTACGACCTGTCGAAACCCCACCGGCGCAGCCAGCGACGGTCGCGGTCAGCACGATCATGCAGACGATCTTTTTCATGCGATTTCCTTCCAGAAGTTGGGGTTGTGCCGCCAATCGAACGGCGCGGCGTCCTCGCCCTTCGCGCCACCGCCGAGAACCGTCACCAGCTCCCGTCCAAGGCCCGACAGGTCGAAGTTTGCAAAAAGGCTGTCGCCAGCGGACCGCACGAGGGCGAGGCGCATGCCTCCCGTGCTTTGCGACACAAACTCCGCCTCCTGCTGGTTGAGCCGCAGGATGCGGTAATCCTCCGGATGGGCGGACGGATTTGGGAACAGGATTTGTGTCGAGACCATTTCCGAAATGATCGACCCAACGCTGGACTCCGCGAGGTGGCCCGGCGTCTGGGTCAGCATCATCACCACGCAGTTCTTTTTCCGCATGGTGACGAGCCATTCGTGGAGCCGCTTCACGAACATCTCGTCGTTCAGCATCTTCCACGCTTCATCAATGACCAGGATCGTCGGCCTGCGATCCTCGATCACACGCTCGATCCGCCGGAAGAGGTATGCCAGAAGGGCTGTTCGTTCGGTTCCAAGGTCGAGGATTTCGCTCATGTCGATCCCGACAACATCCTCGCCAACCTCGATGCCGTGCTCGGCCTCTTCATCGAAGAGCCACCCAAACCGTCCGCCCGAAGTCCACTCGCGCACTCTCGAGACGAGATCCCCGTCGTCATCGGTCTGGTTCACTGCCGACGCCAAAGCGGAGAAGCTACGCAGCTCCGGCTCGGCCGACACCACGCGGCGGATCGCGTCATTCAGTGCGACGGTCTGATAGGTCTCTAATGGGCGATTGTTCCTCGATAGTATGTCGGCCACCCAATCGGTGAGCCACGCCGCGCCGCGATTGTCCGTCTCGGTCAGAAACGGGTTGAACCCTGTCGGCTGACCGATCCGAACGGAGCTATATGTCCCCCCCATTGCCCGCACGGCCATTTCGAGGCCCAAATCTTTGTCGAACACCACGACGCGCGCGCCCACGCGGCGCGCTTGGGTCACAAGAAACGCTGTCCCAAGCGTTTTGCCCGAGCCTGGCCGTCCCACAAAAAGGGTGTGCCCGGATGTGGGTTCCGCAGTGCGCGATCCGGGCTCATGGAAGTTGAACCGGTACTGGCACGACGAGACGGTAGGCAGCACCGTGATATTCTCGCCCCATGGACTTCTTGTCTTATCACGCCCCGCGCTGGCCGCATGAAAGGCGGCAAACTCAGAGAAGTTCTGCGACGTGATGAGCGACGCCCGAATGCGGTAGTTCCAGTTTCCCGGTGCCTGACTGTAGAACATCGGTCGGCAGGCAAAGCTCTCGCGCGTCAGCGTTGCACCGGAGTCCTGCCCCGCACGCCAAACCTCGGAAGCAGCCTCTTCCAGCTCTTTTTCAGAGTCCGCCGTCACCATGATGGTAAGCTGGTGCTTACCCAGAACGCTCCTGCCGGACGCCACATCATCGCGAAGCTCGTAAAGACCCTCGCGCAGTGACTGAGCTGCGTCTTCGGTCGCCCCCATCTGCCGGGCGACTCGACCTATCTTTTCTTCTGCCTCGTTGTTCCGAACCGGCGTGAAGCTGTTCGTGATGACGATATCGTAGGGAAGTTCGAGTGCGTCGAGGACGTTCGCCATCGTCTTGCTCGGATAGGCTTTCACCCCGAACATGGCGCCGAACCGGCGCTTCATCCCGTTGTCGATGACGAAGCTCTTCCGCCGAAACAGGTATTGCGTGTTGGTCATGGATGCTGACAGGAATTGCCCCGGCATCGCGTGCATGGGCTGGTATTCCTGCCCCTGGATGGTCCCGAAATACCCCAGCCAATCACCGTCCGACACGCGGAGCCGCCGGAAGCCGACGCTGTGGTACATGGCTTGCAAAAGGCCCATCGCTTCACCGATGCGCTCTTTACGCTCCGCCAGGTCTTGCTCGAACGCCGACCTGACTGCCTTCCCAAGTCCTAGCTTTTGCGTCGCGCTCGGACGAATAGCGACGGTCAGGATCAGCACCCGCCGCTTCAAGTCCTTTTCTTCGATGGCCTCGCGCCAGCGCCGATCCACATTGGCCGCGAAACCGTCATCATCAAACTTCGCAAGTTCGATAGAGGCAGGGATAGTGACCTTGTTCACGTAGAAGCCGAACCGCTCACCGAGTTGCCCGACGAGGCGAGCAAAGCCGTTCGTCAGCGCCTCGATCTCCGAGGTTTCAGCCGTGAAGCTGTCGATGCCACCGATCACCGCTGAGGCAAGCAGATCGCCCTGCCGGGTCAGGATCAGATCGTCTTCGCGCGCGGAGAGGTAGGGCAGATGCCGCGCCACTGCTTCTTCACCGAACAGGCTGTCAGGCACCACGGACCGTAGGATGGGATTGTCCTGAAACAGAGCGGCAACGCGATTACGCGACATAGCGATTGCCCCCATTTATCTTGAAGTTTTTCGTGCGCGGAGTGGTCGAGAAAACACCTGCGACCACCTCGAACAGATGCGGGTTGCGGTCAGCTACGAGCCACAATGGCGGGTAGGCGATGATCCCGATTGCGAGAAACCGCGGATCATCAAGGCCGACAAACGGAATTACCGTCCCAAGGGCTAGTCCAATGAAATAGCCCACGGGCAGACCGAAAAACTTGGGAGGCCGAGTAAGACCGAGGAAAAGCGGTGTCTCTTGCATTGGCATGTCCCTTAAAGACAAAGCCCCCCGGTCCTCGGACCGAGGGGCCTTTCTGGATCAGGTTGCAGTTGCGAAGCCGTCGATGATCGTCGCCGCCGAGAACACCAGAACCACGCCGAAGAATATCGCGAGGAATAGCGGCCAATTCAGCCGCCCGGTGAACATCATGTAGCCAGCCGCGACGACAGCGAGGATCGCGATCAATCGACCGATCGGACCTGTGAGTGCGTCCACGACCGTTTGCAGCATGTTTTCGAGTGGATCGAGGTCTTGAGCCAGCGCCGGCTCAGCCATCACCGCGAAGACCGGGAGCAGATAGACCAGACCTTTCCAGTTGATGCTCCCCAGCCGTTTCGACAGCTCTGCTTGGAGGTATTTCATGTGCTTTCCTTACCGGTGGTTGCGAAGTAGACTTCGAGCACTTTGCGAACGTGCCCTTGAGTCTCCCGGTACGGTGGGATGCCCCGATACCGGGAGACGGCATCTGGACCGGCGTTATAGGCGGCCAGCGCCAACTTGACCGATCCAAATTTTTGAAGCTGTGTAAGGAGATACCGCGCGGACCCTTCTAGGTTTTCCCGAGGGTCATGCGGATCGACACCGAGAACTTTCGCAGTCCCAGGCATGAGCTGCCCCAACCCAATCGCACCGACATGCGATCTGGCGGACTGCCGAAAATTGCTCTCGATGGCGATATTGGCGCGGAACAGGGCAACCCACTCGACAGGGGAAATGCCTGCCCGCCGAAGACCGGGATGCCGCGCATACTCTTGGGCGACGGTCGAGATCAGACGCTCGACTTGAGGCGTCCCGTGCCGACCACCTAGCCCCGACCGCGACGGCGCAACCGAGGCCGGTGCGACCGCCGCTGGTTCCGCCTCTTGAGGCGTTTCCCGAGGTTTTCCGAAATCAAGAACCGAGGACGTAACCCGTCCCGAGTTATTCGACCCGCCAAGGTCAATTACTTCTGCATTGCTCGCGCTCGCATGAAAGACGAGGGCAGCAATTGAGAAGAGCGTACTAGTCTTTTTCAGTGTCCTCATAGACTTTCCATACCGCGCGCTCATCAGCGTGACGCGGAACGGAAATCGGGGAGATTCCTAGATCAGCAGCGAACGAATACAGGCCAGTAAGCGTTCGGACGATCTTCGGTTTTATATCCCTGCCATGCACCAGAAGAAGTCGATGTTGAGTGCCCTTAACGTCAGCCAGAACATAGAATTTCCAGCTACCGCGATACTGATTACTCAGCCTCTCAGGCTTTTCTATACATTCGACTTCAATCGTTCCTCCGGCTTCTAGGGCTTCCCGCAATCCCGCAAGCGTTATCACTGGTGAAACTTCTCTCATTTGCTTGCCTCGCCCCTAGAGCCTTCGATTTGTCGAAACGACGGGGGGCAGGCTTACACAACTTCGGGGTAGCGAGAAATATGCCTCGGTTCAATACATAACTTTCAAACACGTAAGATATTTCGCGCTCCTAGAGCGTATGGCCCGTGTATGATACATATGTTACGTGCAGTTCAAGGCCGCTTAAGCAAAAACCTCCGTTTGAGGGACGCGCCGAAAATTGTTGCAAAACCCGTCGCTACCAGCCCTTTTGGGACGAATCTCAAAACCCGTAAGAAGTGAGACTCCCTGTGACTACCTACGGCTATGCCCGCGTCTCGACGCGGGACCAGAACCTGCAAGGCCAGCGCGACGCCCTCACGCAAGCCGGATGCGATCTCATCTTCGAGGACGTGATTTCCGGTGCGAAGGACGAGCGGCCTCAGCTCGCGCGCTTGGACGCCCTGGCCGGGCAAGGCGACACTATCGTTGTTGTAAGGATCGACCGGCTCGGCCGCTCTGTCCCAGACCTTGTTCTACGGGTGGCAGGCTACCGAGAGCGCGGGGTTGGTTTTCGCTCCCTGCGCGAAGCCATCGACACCAGCACCGCCGAAGGCCGCTTTGCTCTGAATCTGTTCGCCACCTTGGCCGAGTTCGAGCGCGATCTTATCCGAGACCGCACCGCCTCCGGCCTAGCCGCAGCACGCGCTCAAGGCCGTATTGGAGGACGGCCGACCGTCCTGACGCCGGCGAAGCTCGCCCAAGCCGAGACAGCTATTGCAAATGGATACTCTACGACAGCCGCTGCGCGCCTTGTCGGAGTGTCCCGGTCCACTCTCTACAGGAGGCTCAACAAATCGCCCGCATCTTCTTAGCGTCTGCCGTCAGCGCCGTGGTTTCAGCCAGCCCAGGTCTCCCCCAAACGACGGCTCTCGACTGCGTGCCCCCTCCGGCATCAGACCCCAACCTTCCTGATGACGTGATCGAGGAATATCGAGACGAGCTGGGTATGGAGTTCTCGGACTATTTCACCGACGCACAACGCTACCTCCAATGTTTGCAAGCCGCCGAAGAAACCGTGCGCGATGAGATCGACAGCGCGCTGGAAGACTACGAGCGCCTACGCTCTGGGAATAACTAGGTCGTTCAAAAGTTATGTTTTGAGCATGATAGTGACTGGACGTTTCCGCTAATGATGTGATTAGTTGACCCCGAACGTCAGCGGGAGCTTGACCAATGCAACATCGTTTCAGCACTGCCGCAACCGTTGCAGCGAGCGTCACAGCAGGCCTCGCACTGACAGCGCCGCCGGCCCGCGCATATCAGATCGACTGCGCGATCCTTCTTTGCCTGTCTGGCGGCTGGCCCACATCAGCACCTTGCACGGCCGCTCGGGCAGAGTTCATCCGGCGCATCACGCCTTGGCCCATTGAACCCCCGCTCCAAATCTGGCGCTGTCCGATGGGCGTTGCCTTCCGTCCTGACGATACGAAGGCACCATCACAACGGCTCTATGAGATCGCCTTTGACGCGGATGCTGCCCCCCTTCAATCACGTCCAATGCGGGCACCCAGCCATGAGCCACTTCCGGCCATCCTGACCCGTGCTACCGAAGGGGACTTCGACGGCGACGCGCTCCTGCACCGGATCGCGGATGACTACACCTCCGACAACGGCATAGCTGACATCGACATCAGCGACCCGGCCTTCGACTTTGTGCGCTCCATCACGGTCTACAGTGTCGAACGCCTCCACCAGCGCGAAGCCGGTGGGGATGACGACGAATATTGCCTTCGCTACGAAGACGTTCGTATCGGACGCTACGGCTTGCAGGGCGATTTCTACTGGCAGAGTGGCGAGCCTTCGGACCTGCCCGACGCTTACGTCGGTGACGAACGCTGGGGCGATCACTGCCCGACCGTCAACAACCGTGCTGTCTTCGTGGAATGGTCCGACTACCAGGGCAACTTCGGCTATGAGCAGGTGAATTACTAATCGTTGTACCGCGCGCGTGGCGTGCCACCAGAATTGCGAGGTGCATCGAAACCCTGTATGTCTCAAACATAACAATGCGACCACAGAGTCGCGAGCAGAACGAGAGGAGCAGGCACACCCCCAGAAAAGCGAAACCCCGCGAAGGCGGCAACCTTCAACGGGGAGCTTTTAAGAACCTAGGGTCGGCAAACCCGAAGGACTGTGCTGTTACAGTTGGTTCTATCAGCTTCCCAACAGAGCAGGCAAGCAAAAAACGCACTCGTGCGAACGGGTGAAATACGCCTGCGGCCGCCTCGCCTTCACCATGCGAGGAAGAACCAATGCACGTTACCGACGCCCTGCCGGACACCCGGCAACGCGGGCTCAAACCTACCCTCCCCAAAGGCATGGAGCGTGACGGCTTCATCGCCCTCATCGACGCCGTAGCCCCAGTCTTAGGGGTTGGGAATGCCGCCCTCGCGACGTTCCGGGCAATGGTCAGCACAACACGCCCCTCGGCATTCAAGAGCGCCCAGGACGAGCCCTGCTGCTACAAAAGCCAGACTGAAATCGCCAAGGAGCTTCACAAAACTGCTGCCCGCATCCGCGAGCATGAGCGTGAGCTTCAACGCGCCGGGCTGATCGAGCTTCGTACCATGGCGAACGGCGCCCGCTCCGGATACGCTAATTGCGGTGTTTTCTTTTCCGTAGCAATTGCCCGCGTCGAAGAGTTCATCGCCATGCGTCACGAGATCGAGGCTCGCCGCCGAGAACATGGTCGGCTTCGTGGTCTGCGCAGCTCCCACCTACGTCATATCAAGAGCTGCTTGGCCGAGCTGATCGAGAGGTACGGGCAGTGCGCCGAGGTCACAGCGATTATGCAGTCTTTCGAAGACTGGCCCTCTCACGACCGACTGCACCGGATGCCGCTCGAAGATCTGGCGGACCATGAAGCTGACGCCGATGCTCTATGCGCTGCGGCCTTGGATCTTCTTCAATCAGGCCCAGAATCGAGCGCCGAACCGCATGAAAACGAGCGGTCCTATATACAAGATACAACCCAAGATTCTATTAACGTAGTCTGTAACGCGAGCGATAAGACGAGTGCGGACAAGTCCGCACACTCTACATCAAGTGACGATCCGCCTAACGGCGTCTCGTCCTGCAAAGAAAAAGATGATGAAGGCGTCGAGCGAGCGCACAACTCCGAAATCCTCTCCAAGATACCCCTACAGCATTTTCTACCTCTCGCCTCAGAAGATATGAGGATGCACCTGGACATACGCCGTCAGGGTCGATCGACGTTGCACCTGCACGACTTCACTGTTGCGGCACAGCATCGACTTCCTGAGCTTGGTATTAGTTCGTCCGCATGGACCGACGCCGTAGCAACAATGGGCGAAGAGACTGCCACTTGGTGCGTCCTCATCACTGACGCGAAATCAACCGGCCCAGCACCCGAAGTCAGCTCACCCGGCGGGTATCTGCGCGGGATGACGAAGAAGTACCGCGAAGGACACCTGAACATCGTCGGTAGCTTGATCGGCCTGTCCGAGCGAAGCGCGTGTCACTAGCAATCGCCCGAGGCTCAGAAGCAGATCGGCCGGAACCCTTACGGGCCCCGGCCTCACCTTCGCAGCCATCGGCATCCCTGCCTGTGCTGCTCTACGGAGCCTAGCGCACTCGAATAATCGGTCGCAATGTCGTCGCCAGCTTTTTTTCAAGGCGCACCGGTAGCCCGGAGAGGAACAGGATCGCTTCTCACCTTCGAGAAATATCTACCGTGTGGTGTTGGTCAACGTCCTAGCCGGACGTTAGCAAGGGCATCGAGCGTGGAGACACTAAATATCGGAACGCTCGATGCCCTTGCGGATCACAAAGAGCTGCCGTTCAGGCTTGGCGCAGCGAAGGTCGGTAGCGAGCCCGTTGCGGAAGTGCCAAGTTCTCGCTGTGTGCGTTGGCGGAAGCATGCATGCTGTGCTGCGGCATCTTTCCACGCCGCGCCACACTCACAAATGCGGTCGTTCGTGATTAGCGCAGTGAAGTCTTCGGATCGCCTTGATGTGTGGCGCGATCGCGGCCGATGTGGGCGTTTCGCTGCTGGTCGTCGCCAATGCCTTGCGGCTGCTACGCGCGACGTCGGAGGCCCCGACACCGAAAGATGGCAAAAGAGTGGGCGATCGAATGGCCGAGGGCGTGCTGGCGCATGGCCACTGACGTCGGCGAATGTGTAGCGGACGCGCCGGCATTCCATCATCCGGGGGGCAAGTGACGGTTGGCTCGCGAGGCGCGGCAAGCCTTCATGCCTTCACCCAAGTGACACCACGGTGATAGCCGTCACCATGACGACGACGAACATCGAAAGCGCCGCCACGGCCAGCGTACGGCCTAGGTCACGGTTGGGCCGCGTGACCTTGAGCCGAAGTTCTTGGGCAGTTTCGGGAAATTCGAGAGCGGCCGAGTTCGACTGCTGCATCAACGTATGACGCGCGTTCCAGCGGCGTTCCTCGGCCCGGTTCCAGCCGTTGAACACCAGAACGATGGCGGCGATCATGATCATCGAGGACGGCACCCAGATTGTGTAGCCCCCGATGGTCTCATCTGTCAGCGGTGTGAAGCCGGCGCCCGGGTCTGTCGCGCCGTAGAGCACGACTTCTTTCAGTGTCATCAGCGACCCCAGCAGGATATTCGAGACGATGACGACGATCCCGCAGAGCAGTCGCGCGCCACGTCGCATCCCCTCGGGGGGATCGCGCGGATCGAGCAGCAACGTGAAGAACCAGAGCCCCGCCGCGGCCATGCCGAGATGCGCCGTCAACTCGACGGACGGGACCCGCTGCGCAAGACCGAATACAACCGGCACTTGCCAGACGTAGAGGGTAGCGACGAGCAGAGCGGCTGCGCTCCATGGGCTTCGCAAGGCGCGCACGAGCGGTTGGCGCGACAGAGCGTCGATCTGCTGTCGCAAATTCCGCGGCACTCCCGCAGTCCAGACGCCCCATGGCTGCGCGACAACGATCAGCAGAGGCCCGAGAAGGCGCACAAGAAGGTGATTGATCTGATGGACGGAAAAGAGCGAGTGACCGAGTGGCGAAAGCGGCGCATTGAAGGCCAGCAGCAGGCACCCGAGACCGGCGAAGAAGAGCCCGGCTTGCCAGGGAGCAGTTTGCGGGCGAAGGCGCCTCGGCCGCGCGAGACCTCGCATGTAGAGCCCAGCCAGCGCGGCGATCACGAGAAGCGATGCCGGAGAAAGCTGCGCCCCGAGGGGATCGAAGGAGAGCATGTTCGTCATCTACGCATCACCGGAGCCTTGTCGTTCCTGCGCGACACCATCGGCGCACCGGCACGGCTCGAGTCACTGCGACGGAGCGCCTCGGACATAGGCCTGGATTTAGCCTTGCCGATTGGTGGCAGGCGGTCGAGCTTGGAACAGTGACCATCGACGCGCCATAGCTGACGGGCGGACCGCTGCGCGCGGCATTGGCATGTTATCGGGCTCGGTCTCAGGCATTGTCGAAAGTCGCCCTTTTTAGTCGATGGTGTGGCACCACGACGGGCCACGCCTTGCAAGGCAAGCCGTCCGCGACAAATGATGGCGGCATCGGTCAGGCGTCGCGCGCTCATGCCGCGATACGCTCGAGAAAGATAATTACGAAGAGCGACAGCAGCCCGAAGGCCACGGCGAAACCCGTGGCGTAGTGTGCGATGTCCAGCCGGTTTCCACCACGTTTCTTTGCCAGTCGGGCGCCCAATCCGGCACCACCGACGAATGCTGCGATCATGATCATTCTGACCTCCTTGAGATGAGACGGCGAAAATCGTTTCGGCGTGACGCACGCCGATCCAGTCCGAGCGCAAGCAGCCACACGGCGATGCCGAGAGGCGGAAGCACCCAGTCACCCGCGCGGGCGTAGAGCGTCGCAGGCAAAGCCGCAGGCAAGCTGGCATCGATGATCTCCGTCTTTTCCAGCCCGAGCGCCCGGATGATGCTCCCGTTCGCGTCGATCACCGCCGAGATGCCTGTATTCGCCGCGCGGATCACCGGCAGCCCTTCCTCGACGGCGCGCATCCGAGCCGACGCGAGGTGCTGCTCGGGGCCGATGGACGTCCCGAACCAGGCATCGTTGGTGGCGTTGAAGATCCAGTCCGGCCGGATCTCATCATCGACGACATGGCCGGGAAAGATGATTTCGTAGCAGATTGCAGCAGCCAAGACCGGCAAACCCGGGACCGCGAGTGTTCGCGGCCCGGGTCCGGGCGTGAAGTCACCAAGCCCCGCGGTCAGGCGGTCCATCGACAACCAGTCCCCGAACGGAACATATTCGCCAAAGGGCACGAGGTGATGTTTGGCGTAGCCTGTGAGGATTGTGGCAGACCCGTCGTAAGCCTGGATCGTGTTGAAGTAGCGCGGCTCCGCCCCCCGTGCGGTCCGGTCGGGGGCGCCGGTGAGCAGAACCCTTCCGCCTCGAAGAGCTTCTGCTATGCGGCGTTTCGCATCCTCGTTCTCGTCCAGAAAACCCGGATAGGCCGTCTCCGGCCATAGCAGGACGTCGACGGGGTCGCCTTGCGCGGAAAGCCGGAGGTATCGCGTAAGCGTGGCAGGGGCGCTCCCCGGCACCCACTTGGCTCTCTGCGGCACGTTGCCCTGCACGATGCGCAGCGAGATGCCGGTGGATTCCGGCATCGGCCGAGAAATGCGAGCCTGACCCGAGACCCAGAGGCCACCGACGACGAGCGCGAAGAACAGGAGCGTCAGCCAGCGGGATGCACCTCTCGCGAGGATCGCGTGTGCCGGAAGCACGCTGGCGAGGATAACGAGGAAGCTCAGACCATAGCTGCCAAGCCACGCGGCGGGTTGGCGGAGCGCATCGAAATCCGCCAGCGCATAGGCTGCAAGGTTCCACGGAAAGCCCGTCAAGACGTGCCCGCGTAGCCATTCCGCACCGGCCCAGCACGCCGCAAACAGGAATGCCGCGACCACACCGCCAACAAGCCGACGTCGACGTAGAAGCACGAAGAGGGTCATAGCTAGGGCTGGAAAGAGCGCAAGGAGCGCGCTGAGCCCGGCAACGGCGGGGATCGCGAGCGCGCCGAAACGCTCGGCTTCTATCTGGAAGCTTTCGGCGATCCACGACAGCCCGAAGCCGAAATAGCCCAGGCCGAAAAGCCATCCAATCGCACCGGCTACCAACGGGATGCGGTCCCGCACTAGCAAAAACAATGCGCCGTAGGCGGCGGGACCGAGTGCGAGGATCGAAAAGGGAGGTAGCGTCAAAACCGCTGCAGCACCCGCTATGAAAGCCCCGACGCCATGTAGCAGAACCGAATGACGGATGATGTGTTGTGAACCAATCCGCATGAGACGTTTGATCAAGTGGCCTCGTTCTGTCCCCGGAGGTGGAGACGGGGCCAGAACAGAAGCACCACCACGCCGAAGACGATCGCGGTATCGGCGAGGTTGAAGGCGGGCCAGTGCGACTCACCGATGTAGAAGTCGAGAAAGTCTGTCGCGCCGCCGAACCGCACCCTGTCTGCCACGTTGCCAATCGCGCCGCCGAGGATGAGCCCGTATCCCACGGCATCACTTGACCGTTCAGTCCGGAATGCGAGGACCGCAAGCCACGCGGCGATGACCAAGGCGAGCGCCACCAGTATGAAGGGGGACACGTCGCTGAGCATGCCGAAGCTGACACCGGAGTTGCGATGAAGGACGAGGTTGAAGCCGGGTAAGACGCCGAGACCGCCGGCAAGGGCTTCGGCATTGGCGCTGACCAGCGCCTTCGTTGCCTGATCGGTTACGAATGCTGCAACAGCGATGCAGCCTGCAACAGCTGAGGCAAAGGTGGGACGCTTCATTGCTCTCATCCCAGCCAGACGTCGAGGAACAGCATCAGGACCAGACCAACGGCCAAGCCAAGCGTCGCACGGTTCTGATGCCCGCTGCGATGCGTTTCGGGAATGATCTCGTGGCTGATGACGTAGAGCATCGCGCCCGCGGCGAAGGCGAGACCCCAAGGCAGGAGCGGTTGTGACAACGTGATGATTCCGGCGCCGAGAAGCCCGCCGATCGGCTCGACGAGACCAGTCAGGGCGGCGATGCCCCATGCACGGAACTTCGGGTAGCCCTCGCCGAGGAGCGACACGGCAACCGCCAGCCCCTCGGGTGCATTCTGCAGCCCGATACCGATAGCGAGCGGCAGGCCGCCGGAAAGCCCGTCCGCACCGAAACCCACGCCGACGGCAAGGCCTTCAGGGAAATTGTGGATCGTGATCGCGATGATGAAGAGCCAGACGCGCCTGAGCGACGCGGCTTCTGGTCCCTCTCTCCCCGTCCTGAAGTGCTCGTGCGGCAAGCGCTCGTTCATCAGCGCAACCGCCCCCATGCCGAGCAGGATCGAGATGCAGACGATTAGCGCCGGCATGGCACCATTCTCGAACATCGGCTCGGCCGCATCGAGCGCAGGAATGATCAGTGAGAAGAATGACGCCGCCAGCATCACACCAGCTGCGAAGCCGAGCGCCATGTCCCGCGTGGCACGCGACGGGACCCGGCCAAAGAGCACAGGGACCGCCCCGACCGCGGTCATCAGACCGGCGGCGAGGCTGCCAAGGAAGCCGAGCGCGATCGGAGACAACTCGATCATGGGCGCTCCTGATAAAACACTGAAATCGAATGAGGTGGCGAGGCGCGCATCCCGCGGCCCCGAAATCCCTGCACGACGGACCAGCTCGCGAAGCAATGTTCGGCTGTGACCTGTTGCGATGTCACACCCATGTGACCGAGCAAGACATTCGGTGATGTCTTGTCTATTCTTGCCAACGGCTTCCCAGGAAGCTCTGAAAAACCAAAGACTTCCGGGAGTGACCTTTCGCAATGCTCACAAGACGCCATTTTATCACCACGACCGCCGCGATGTTCTCCGCACCGATCGCCGGCCCCCTTCTTGCAAACACTTGGCCGACGGAGGAGCAGAAGGCCGCCTGGGACGCGCAAGTGACGCCGGCGAACTACGACCCGGCCACGACGAACCCTTGGGGTCTGCACCCGCGACTGCTGCCGCAGCGAGTCGAGGCGCGGCCCGGTCTCGTGCCTGGCGACATTCATGTCGATGCCACGGCACGCTATCTCTACCATATCGAGCCGGGCGGCACGGCGATGCGGTACGGTGTGGCCATCGGTGAGGGCGGGCTCTACGAGCCGGGCACCTACACGATCCGCAGAAAGGTGAGATGGCCGCACTGGACGCCGACGCAAAACATGATCCGTCGGGAGCCGGAAGCCTATGCGCAGTACGAGGACGGGATGGAGCCCGGCCCGAAGAATGCGCTCGGTTCGCGGGCGCTCTATCTCTATATCGGTGATCGCGACACCTACCTTCGGATCCACGGCACACCCTACCCACGCTCTATCGGCTCCCGCTCGAGCTCGGGATGCGTGCGCATGGTCATGCCCCATATCAACGACCTCTATGAGCAGGTCGAAACCGGCGTGACAGCCGTCCTCTATCCGGCTGAAAACGACGGTCCCGTGACGGCGCATAGTTGATCGCCTTGCGAGCCCACGCGAACGGCGGTTGGGATAGTCTCCCACGTCCCTCCCGGCCCACGGGGGCTGAAGGCACCGCCGGTCATTCAGGATCGCCCGCCGTGAGGGTACTAAACACATCCTGTCAGCTCGCAGCCTGCGCCCCACGCTCTGTGCAGATCGGGCGCCCTTCCGGAGTGCGGAGTGGCAGCATTGTTGTCTCAACCGGCCCGACATGGCGGTACCAGTAACAGCCGTCTTGTGGCCGCAGTTCTACGGTTTGCACATTTTGATATGGGGCGGCCATGGCGCTCAAATGAGCCATCATCTCATCCGAGATCCCCGGCTCCGGTTGAGGAGTCTGGCCAACAGGAATGGTGCAGGCTCCGAGCGTAAGCAGGCCCGCGAACAGAAGGGTTGCCTTGCCGGTGGTGTGCGCTTGCGGCATTAATCAGTTTCCTTTGTAGCTTGCGAAGACCTCAGTCGAGCCGGCATCGCTTATAAGAAAGATATCGTAGGCTTCCCGTCGCTGGCCGAAATCCATGCCGGGGGAACCGAGAGGCATCTTCGGTACGGCCAGGCCGACGGCTTCCGGACGTTCCTCCGGAAGGCGGCGAATGTCGCTCGCCGGCACGTGTCCCTCGATCACGTAGCTATCCACGAGCGCCGTGTGGCAGGATACCATCCGCTGCGACACGGCATTGTCGAACTTGAAGCGAATGAGCCCGCCACCGAACATGTCCTGTCCGGTCGGCGCGAAGCCGTTCTCTTTCAGATGCTCCATCCATGCGAGGCAGCATCCACAGCCGTTGGTCTTGCGCACGTCAATCGAGGTCGCTTCTGCCAAAACCTCGGCGGCAGGAAAAAGGGCGATGGCAGTCGTCACCGCGGTGCTCAGCTTTCCCATCGGTCAGAGCCTTTCGGTGGTGTTGGATGCAAGATCGCTGGCGAGCGCGTCCTCCAAGCGCTCACGCGCCTCAGTCAGCCGGTCCAGGCCTGCGTCGCCTTGCGCTTCGCCCTCAACGGCTTCCGATAGGCGCTCGTCAGAAAGTGGATCGGTCGGGCGGCCGTCCACGCGCACCTCGTAGTGCAAATTCGGCCCCGTCGCCGTGCCGGTTGCCCCCACCCGTCCAATAGTGTCGCCGGCTAAGACGCGCTGACCTTCTGCGAGGCCGTCGGGCACAGCGCTCAGATGTGCATAGCGGGTCATGGTCTCCGTGCCGTGAGTGATTTCAACAACGCGCCCGTAGCCGCCCCGACGCCCGATAAAGGCGATGCGCCCCGGCGCCGTTGCGCGCACCGACGTTCCGCGCGGTGCCGCGAAATCGACGCCGGTATGCATGCGCACATTGCCGTAGATGGGGTGCTTTCGCCGACCAAAGACGGAGCTAAGCCGAGCCCCCTTCACGGGCTCGGCGAAGACGCGAACCACTTCGCCGTTGAGGTACATCGTGGCGCGACCCGTGCCGTCCTCGGGCCAGACAACCTCGTAGAGTGCGTCCCCCAAATCGAGCGAAGCGAAGGCGATCTTGGGTTGTCCTATGGTATCGCCTTCGACACGCGCCTCGCGCCACAGAAGGCGAAGGGTCTCGCCCCCGCCGAGGTCACGGCGGAAATCCACCGTACCCCCCAACATCTGCGCCAGATCGACCGCGAAACGCGGCGGTATCCCGGTGTCTTCTAGCGCGGCGAAGATCGAACTCTCTATCTTGGTCGTGCCGGCCAACACCACGATCTTGGGCTCGGGGGACACGACGCGGGTCGAGAGCGTATCGCCGAACGTCGCTTCGACCCGCACGCCCTCGTCCACATCGAGCGCCACGCGGCGTGGACTGCCATTGGCAGACATCTCGACTGTCAGAACGTGCCCAGGACGCAGGCGACGCAGATCGTATTCTGCGCCGAGCGCCAGCGACGTCTCCGCGCGGTCCGGCCCGGTGAGGCCGGCTTCGGCGAGTAGACCGTCGAGCGTATCCCCAGAGGCGATTTCACGAGACCATACGGCGAGGGGCGGCTTGATCACAGGCAAGGGAGCATTCGCCGCCGCTGCGGTCGGGAGAGCCGGAGCTGAAGCACTGGTAGGCGAAGCTGAAACCGCGGACACAGCGTGGGGCACCACCAGGTTCGCCTCCACAGGCGATGTGAAAGGCTCGGGGCGCCAGCGGCCAGCCTCGGTCAAACCCGATGGTACCGGCTCGTTCGCCGCCACACTGGACAAGGCAATTGCCGTTACCGAGACGCCGCCCGCCATCGCCAATGCGGCCGCCCAGTATCCCAACCTCATGTTGCCCCCTCTGCGTCTTTTTCATTCATTGCACGACGGAGTTTCGGAACCGCGAATTCTCTCGGTTCGTGGTAGTCGATAGTGGTCACGAAGCGTCCCTCGGCGTCGAACAGGAAGACGCTCGCCGTGTGGTTCATGGTGTAGTCGCCGCTGTCAGTCGGGACCTTTTCGTAGGTCGCGCGGAAGCCCTCGACCGCCAGAGCAATCTGCTGCTCCGGGCCGGTCCAGCCACGGATCGCCTGATGGAAATAGCCGACGTACTCCGCCATCGCATCGACATTGTCCCGCTCCGGATCGACGGTGATGAAGACAACGTTCAGTTGTTCAGCATCCCCTCCCAAGGCGTCCAGCCAGCCGGAAATGTCTGCAAGCGTCGTCGGGCACACATCCGGACAGTAAGTAAAGCCGAAGAAGACCATTGAGGGCGCCCCGACCAGCGTATCCGGTCCAACCGGACGTCCTTCGTGATCGGTGAGGTCGAACTCCATCGCGGTGAGCGGCAACGGCCGTCCGTCGTCCGGTACAGGCGCTCCGGGGCCGTCGACCTGCCACCAGCCGACGAATAGAGCGAGCCCGAGCACACCCAGCGCCGCGGCACCGTAGCCGAGAACTGATCTGCTCTGCATCAATCCTCCGGCCCGCGCGCTGCGATCCCGAGGATCGGCACCTCGACCGTTGTCTCTCCGCCATCGGAGAATGTCAGCGTCAACGGAAAGGTCTCGCCCTCTTCCATCGGGCGCTGAAGCTGCATCAGCATGGCATGCAGGCCGCCGGGCTCGAACGCGACGGTCTCGCCAGGTGCAATGACAATCTGGCCCGCCGGAGACATTGAGCTCACACCCTGCTCGTCCGTCGCGGTCCGGTGAACTTCGGGCATCATGGCGAGATCTGTTCGGAGCCCGGTCAACGTGACCGGCTCGTCGCCCGCATTGTGGACTTCCATATAAGCTGCGCCGGGGCGGGAGGTGCCGATCGAGGCCCGCGCCCAGGCGTTTTCGACGACGACATCGGCGGAGCCGGCCATTGCCGACGTCGCAAGCATGAACGGCAGCATCAGGACTGAGCACGTGGCGTGGATGGTGTATTTCATTGCAGCTCCTTCTCGATTCTCGATTGCGCGCCCGTCGGATCAGATCCCGGCGGCCTCCACTTCCGACGCGACCAGCGCCCGGAGTTGCGCCTCTCCGAATGGATCGAGCGGCTTGCCGTTGACGAAGAAGGTCGGCGTCCCGCTCACGCCGACGGTCTCGACGTCTGCTCGGTCCTGGTTGAGTATGCCGATGACGTCAGGAGCCATCATCTGCGTCTCTGCGGCTTCAGCATCTAGACCCGCCGTGGCGGCGACCTCGAGGATCAGCCCCGGTTCCGGCGCGCCATGCGACGCCCAGCGTGGTTGCTCGCGCAGGATGGCCTCCAAAACGGGCTCATAGACACCCTGCATCCGGGCGGCTTCCAGGACGCGAATGGCCTCTTCCGAGGCTTCCCCATGGAACGGGGTGTAGCGGATCGCGAGACGGACGGCATCGCCATGCTCAGCCATGATGTCCTTCACCACGGGATAGAAGGCACGGCAGGCCTCGCAGGCCGGATCGAAGAACTCGACGATGGTGACCGGCGCCTCTTCCGGTCCCAGAACCGGCGAATAGGGGCGCAGTAGGGCCTCCGCCTGTTCCGCCGGAACCGACGCGGTCTGCGCTACTGGCGCGGGACGGGTGGCGAACCAGGCAGCGAGCGCGAAGCCGGCGAGGGCAAGCACCAGGACTGACAGGACGAGTGATTTTCGGTTCATGAATGTGGTTCCTTCAAGGAAAATGCCGACAGCCCGGCGACCAGCACGAAGGCGATGAGCGACAGAAACGGGATCGGGATGCCGAGAACCAACTGGTTGTCGTCGGTACAGGAAGGACCGGTCGCTGTGCATGGCTGGATCGGTTCGGGAACGAGACCGACGTAGAGACCCGAGTGCCAGAGCGCGATCGCTGCTCCGCCAAGGCCGAGAGCCATGCCGTAACGCCCGATCCGGCGGTCCTGCCACCACAGCCCGAGACCCAGAACGACGGCCAGCGGGAACATGAACGCGCGCTGGTACCAACACAGAAGGCACGGCATCTGACCCAGCACCTCGCCGATGAACAGGACGGCGAGCGATGCAGCCAGCGCCACGATCCATGCAGCGGCGAGTGCTGTATCGGCGGAAACTCTCGGCTTCATCTGGTGATCCGTTTACGCAGATCGGCGAGGATCTCCTCGGCTGGCGTCCCATAGCTCCAGGTCGTGACAAGGCCCGCATCTGGGCCGAACAGGAACAGGTGTGACGTGTGGCTCATCGTGTAACCGTCCGGCGCGGAGGCCTCCTCGATTTTCTCGTAGAAGATGGGGAAGTTCTCGGCCGTTCGTTCGATCTGGTCGGGCGTTCCGGTCAGGCCGAGGATGCCAGCATTAAAAACCGGCACATAGTCGGCAAGGTTCTCCGGCGTGTCGCGCTCCGGGTCGATCGAGATGAAGAGCGGCTGAACCTGCTCCGCGTTCTCCCCCAGACCGTCCATGACCGCGGCAACCTCGGAAAGGGTGGTCGGGCAGATGTCCGGGCAATTGGCGAAGCCGAAGAAGATCAGCATCCACTGGCCCGCAAAATCCTCCTGGGTGCGGACCATCCCGCTGTGATCGGTCAGCTCGAAATTCGCTCGGAAAACGGGTTCCGTCTCGGTGCGTGCACGATCGGCACGATAATCCGCCCAGAGAAGAAGCCAGACCAATGCCAGCGCTGCAACGCCCACCGAGGCCCAAAGTACTTTTCGAAGGAATGTCAGCGTCACGTAAACCGCCTGCCTGCCGTTTTTGATAACGGCGCGGATACATCCTCTAGCCACTAGAGGTTCAACTCCTTTCACCGCGGCTGCCGCACTTTGTCACATGCATGTGAAAGCCATGGCGTCGTTGCCAAAGCGGCCGATCGAATCTACCACGACTGTACGTTTGATGGAGGCGTAGATGCTCACGATCGGCAACTTGGCGAAGAAGACCGGCACCAAGGTGCAGACCATCCGCTACTACGAGCAGATCGAACTTATGCCCGAGCCGGGCCGGACCGAAGGCGGGCAGCGGCGCTATGGCGATGCCGAGATCGACCGGCTGTCCTTCATCCGCCATTCGCGCCAGCTTGGCTTTTCGCTCGATGCCATTCGAGAACTCCTGGACCTCGGCGACCATCCCAACCGGCCCTGCCATGAGGCCGATGCGATCGCGCGGCGGCAATTGAAGCAGGTGGAGCGGCGGATCGCTCGGCTCGAGGCGCTGCGCACGGAGCTGAATCGGATGGTGCATGAATGCAGCGGCGGGCGGACGGCCGATTGCCGCGTGCTCGAGGTTCTGCGCGATCACGCCGCATGCTTGACCGACCACGACGGGATCGGGGCGTGAGGCATGGGCGCGGCGATCGCCTATCCTCTGGCCGCGTTGGCCGAGATCGCCGGTTGCTTCGCGATCTGGGCATGGTGGCGCCTCGGGACCTCGCCGCTCTGGTTGGCCCCGGGTCTTCTTGCGCTTGCGCTCTTCGGGTGGTTACTCGCCCAAGTCGAGGCCACCGCGGCGGGGCGCGCTTTTGCGGCCTACGGGGGCGTCTATATCGCGGCCTCGGTTCTCTGGATGTGGCTGGTCGAGGGACAGCGGCCAGACAGGTGGGATGTGATTGGCACCGCGATCTGCCTTGTCGGGGCAGCGATCATCTTGGCGGCGCCGCGCCAAGTCTAGGAAATTCTCTTGAAGCTAAACCCGTCGTAGCCCTTAAAAGCCCGTTCGACTGAGGTGCAGGAAAGGCGGCAACTGAATGTTCGAAATCTCCGGTGTGGGAATCATCGCAGCCTTTTTGGGCGGGACGGTCTCGTTTCTGTCACCCTGCGTTCTGCCACTGGCTCCAGGATATGTCTCCTATATCGCGGGGCAACCTGCTCTGGCATCGGGAACGGCGACAGCCATCGGCGACCGGGTGCGCAGTGTGATCCTGAGCCTCTGGTTCGTGCTCGGGTTTTCCACGGTCTTCGTGGCGCTCGGGGCCGGGGCAAACCTTTTGGGCGGAATGCTGCTGCGCTGGAAATACGAACTGGGTCTTGCGGGGGGCGCTCTAATCGTACTTTTCGGGATGGTGATGATGGGGGCGATCCGGGTCCCCGCGATGATGCGCGACACAAGGCCCGATGTCGCAACGAAAGGCGGCAACGCGGTGGGGGCTTATCTTCTGGGTCTCGCCTTTGCCTTTGGTTGGACGCCCTGCATCGGGCCAGTGCTCGGCTCGATACTCGCGGTGAGCACGACATCGGGCGCGGATGGCGTGGCGCTTCTGGCCATCTATTCCGTGGGTCTGGGCGTGCCGTTCCTGCTGATCGCGCTCTTTACCAATGAAATCGCGGGCAAACTCAAACGGATCGGAGCGACAGGCCGGTGGCTCTATCGCATTGCGGGCGGGCTGATGGTGCTGATGGGGCTCGGCGTGATGACCGGCCAGATCAACCGTCTTGCCTTTTGGTTGCTCGAAACCTTCCCGGTCCTTGGCAGCATCGGATAGCCGAAGGCCCAATGTCTCGGTCGGAAGTAGTTAAAGGCATTGAAGCTACAGCCACTATAGCAACTAAATTGCTCCTCGACCGATTCGAGGAGCTTTCCGTGCCGCACGATCATAGCCATGCTCATATCGACCCAAAATCCGGCGACCGCCGCGTGTCTGTCGCGATCTGGGCTAACGGACTTCTGACCGTCGCGCAGATCGTCGGCGGGATCCTTTCGGGCAGCCTGGCGCTGATCGCTGACGCGCTACACAATTTCTCGGACATGGCGTCGCTTGTGATCGCCTTCGCCGCGCGCAAAATCGCCCGGCGACCGGCGGATGAGCGCATGACCTTTGGCTACGGCCGGATCGAGATCGTCGCCGCGCTGATCAACTACACCACGCTTATTCTGATAGGTTTCTACCTGATCTACGAGGGCGGCATGCGGATGATCGACCCACCAGAGGTTCAAGGCTGGACGGTCGTGATCCTGGGCGGTGTCGCACTGGTCGTGGACACCCTTACCGCGCTGCTGACCTATTCCATGCAAAAGGGCAGCGTGAACATTCGCGCCTTGTTCCTGCACAACCTCTCCGATGCGCTCGCGTCGGTCGCTGTGATCGTCGGCGGATCGCTCATCATTCTCTATGACCTGCGTTGGGTCGACCCGGCGATTACGATCGGAATCGCTCTCTACATTCTATATCTAGCCTTCACCGAGATAGGCGGCCCGATCCGAACGCTGATGCTGGGCAGCCCGCCTGACCTCGATTGCGAGAGTGTCATAGACACAATGCGCGGCACAGAGGGGGTGGCCGACGTCCACCACGTCCATCTGTGGCAGATGCAAGAGCACCAAGTCGCACTCGATTGCCGTGTCGTCCTGACGGGGAAAGGCTGGGCGAACATCGAGTCAACCAAGAAGCGCATCAAGGACACGCTACAGGACCGCTTCGGCATTGCTCATTCGAGTCTCGAGTTCGAGCACGAGGATTGTGCCCATGAGGATGCCGATCTCTATGGGCACGGCACGGCCAACGAACATGTCGGGCATTCGCACTGACGTTGATTGCCGTCACATGGTCCATTGCAAGACCCGACCGTCGCGTCTGGCCGCCGCAGACCTTTGGGCCGACGGTATGGGTCGTAGGCGGCGAGATAGACGCTGTCATAGGCAGTATAGGCCCGACCGGCAAGCTCGGTGTCGACCTGCGCGAGCAGCCAGCCGAACGCAGCAAGGCTTGCAAGTCCCGGTAATAGCCAGAGGTTTGAGGCACCACGCCCAGATGGCGAAGCAACCGGCAATCTTGGCGAGTGCAGCGATGGGATAGATAAGACCGCCGCTCCAGATAAAGCTCGGAAATCGTTCGAGTTTAGTGAAATTGCTATTTGCCCTTGAACCTACAGCGGCTGTAGGTCGTATATCGAGTTCCGATCGAGGACTCACCACGGAGAGCCATCATGGCAGACGTAAGCGCAGGCCACCGCGAGTGGCGCGTGACGGGCATGGATTGCGGATCATGCGCCGCCAAGGTACGCGGTGCGGTCGAGCGCCTGCCTGGCGTCGAGGATGTCGATGTGGCTCTCATGGCCGAGCGGCTGCGACTAACGCTCGATGAGACGCAGACACCGCCCGAGAGGATCGAGGAGGCCGTGCGCGGCGTCGGCTTCGGCATCGCGCCCAAAGGCGCGCGACCGGAAAAGCCCAAGGGCGGTTTCGTCCTTCCGGATGGCGCGTTTCCAGATGCTGCGGAGAGCTCGGAGACAGACAGCGAGACGGGGGACATGGACGAGCCGGCCGACGACGCGCCGAGTTCTTGGATGGAATCCTCCAAGGGCCGTCTGGTGCTCGGCACCGGCGCACTGCTTGCCGCGGCCTGGGCGTCCCACCTCGTCTTCCCGGCAGAGATCGCCCAATGGGCGTTTGTCCTGGCAACGCTCGTTGGGATCGTGCCCGTGGCGCAGCGTGCCTTTGCCATGACGCGGGCGGGCATGCCCTTCACCATCGAGATGCTGATGACCATCGCCGCCGGCGGCGCGCTGGTGATCGGCGAGCCGGAGGAGGCGGCGCTCGTCGTCTTCCTCTTCGCCGTTGGTGAACTCCTGGAAGGCGTGTCGGCCGGCAAGGCGCGTGACAGCATCCGGGCGCTCTCGAAGCTCGTGCCCAAGACGGCGCGGCTCGAAGTGGGGGGCAAGACACGTGAGGTCCCGGCGGAGAAACTCGAGGTCGGCCAGGTCGTGCAGGTCCGCCCCGGCGACCGCGTTCCCTGCGACGGCGAGGTGATGAGTGGCACGTCGGGCGTCGACGAGAGCCCGGTGACCGGCGAGAGTGTCCCGAGCCTCAAGGAGCCGGGCGCAGAGGTCTTCGCGGGGTCGATCAATGCCGAAGCGCTCCTGCGCGTGCGGGTCACGAAGACGGCCGAGGACAACACCATCGCCCGCATCGTCCGTCTCGTGGAAGAGGCCGAGAGCGCCCGCGCACCGACCGAGCGGTTCATCGACCGGTTCAGCCGCATCTACATGCCCGCCGTCGTGGGGGCCGCGCTCCTGGTGGCAGTCGTCCCGCCTCTGGCCTTCGGCCTCGCATGGGGCGAATGGGTCTACCGCGCGCTGGCGCTGCTGCTGATCGGCTGTCCCTGTGCGCTGGTCATCTCGGTGCCCGCATCCATCACCTCGGCGCTTTCCACCGGTGCGCGCAACGGCCTGCTGATGAAGGGCGGCGCGGTGATCGAGGCGACCGCCCGCACCACCCGTGTCGCCTTTGACAAGACCGGAACGCTCACGCACGGCAAGCCTCGCGTAACGGATGTCGCAGTGCTGAGCGGACGCGAAGAAGACCTCTTGGCGCTCGCCGCCGGCGTCGAGAGCGGCGCGAGCCACCCGCTCGGCCAGGCGATCTGCGCCGAGGCCGAGCGGCGAGGCGTCGACGCGGCGGCGGCGACCGGCGGCCGCGCGCTCCCCGGCAAAGGTGCGGAGGCGTCCATCGAGGGCGCGACCGTCTGCGTGGGCTCGCCGCGGCTGGCGGACGAGCGCGGTGCGCTCAAGGACGACCTCCGGACTCGCGTGTCGGCGCTGGAAGCCGACGGCAAGACGGTGGTTATCGTCTTGCGCGATGATGTGCCCCAAGGCCTCATCGCGCTGCGAGACGAACCGCGTGCCGATGCGGCGGACGCTGTCGCGCAGCTCCGTGCGCTCGGCATCTCTTCGATCATGCTGACCGGGGACAACCCGCGCACGGCGCAGGCCATCGCCGACGGTCTCGGAATCGAGCATCGCTCCGAACTCATGCCGGAAGACAAGGTCACGGCGATACGCGACCTGACGACGGACGCCCGGGTGATGATGATCGGCGATGGGATAAACGATGCGCCCGCGCTCGCCGCCGCCCATGTCGGCGTCGCCATGGGCTCGGGCACCGACGTCGCACTGGAGACGGCCGACGCGGCGATCCTGCGCAACCGCGTGACCGATGTGGCCGCAAAGGTCCGCCTCGCCCGGGCCACCATGTCGAACATCCGCCAGAACATCGCGATAGCGCTCGGGCTCAAGGCGGTATTCCTGGTGACCACCGTGCTCGGGATCACCGGCCTCTGGATCGCGATCCTCGCGGATACCGGCGCCACGGTGCTGGTCACGATGAACGCGCTCCGGCTACTCTTCTTCCGGCCCACCGGCACGCTTGAACCTACGGGGCGTTTCAGTCTGAACAGCGGGAAGACCCGCCCCGATCATGCATCCGCAACGACCTGAAAGTAGACACCGATGATCCTTACTCGCCGCGCCATGATGGCCCACGGAGAAGTGATCTGTCGTCGATTTACCTTCCAGCACCGGAAGCCCCATTTTCGCCTTCAATGATGCGTTCACTGATTCTCCTTCTTGTGCTGTCGCTGACGGTCAGTCTTCTGGGGCCGCTTGGACCAGGCGGCGCGGCTGCGGCAGTGCCCTCGGAGACGATGCAGGCGATGTCCGACTGCGACGACTGTGTCGACGCTCCGGTTACGGAGTGTCAGCTCACCTGTCTTGCGCCTTGCGCGGCGGGTGGTCTGATGGCCTTGGCAACTAGCCCAATGGTTCTTGTCGAAAGTGAACAGGCACGCGGGCTGCTTTTCGTAGTCGACCGGCCGTTGTTGTCGGGCGGCAGCGCTCCCCCCGAGCCGTCACCCCCCAAACTGTCTCTCTGAAGTTTCCGTCATCGGTCAGACCGTTCTTGGCTGATCGGTGCAGTGCGTCCGCGTGTATTCTGCGCGATGCTCCCTCTTCAGATAAAGGCAGACTCCATGTCCTCTTCTGTCCTTCTTACCCGGCGCGGCCTGCTGCGCCTCGGCGGCGCCGCGTTTGCAGCCGCAACGATGCCGATGCCCGGCATCTCCCAACCGGCTTCGGAGCCCATGCGTCTACGAGCTGCTCCGTCGCGAGTTTATCTGTCCGGTGGGCCTAAAAACTCAAGTGCAGTCTGGGCCTACAACGGTGGCGTGCCGGGCCCCGAGATCCGGGTGCGCCAGGGCGAGCGCATCCGCGTGCGGGCGGAAAACGGCCTCGCTGAGGGAACGACCATGCATTGGCACGGCATCCGCACGCCGAACGCCATGGACGGTGTCCCGCATCTGACCCAGGCGCCGATCCCGGTTGGCGGCGAGTTCCTCTACGAGTTCGACGCCGTCGACGCCGGCACGTTCTGGTATCATCCCCACCAGCGTTCCTCCGAGCAGGTAGGACGCGGCCTCTACGGGCCCCTCATCATCGAAGAGCACGATCCGATCCGGGTCGATCGGGACCTGACCTGGATGCTCGACGACTGGCGTATGACCGAGGCGGGCGAAATCTCCGACGATTTCGGAAACCGCCATGATGCGGCGCACAACGGGCGCGTCGGCAACACGGTGACGATCAATGGCACCCTTCCGGACCCTGTCGAGGTGCGTCGCGGCGAGCGCGTCCGCTTGCGGCTCATCAACGCGGCCAACGCGCGGATCTTCGCGCTGGACTTCGGCGATCTGGAGCCGGTCATCGTCGCGCTCGACGGACAGCCGGTCACGCCGCACGCCCCGGGGGAGGGCATCGTCGTCATTGGCCCGGCCATGCGCATCGATCTGGTGGTCGACATGGCCGGCCGCACCGGAAGTCACACGACGTTGCGCGACATCGCCTACCAGGGCCTCGAGTATGATCTCGTCGACATCCGCTACGACGGAACACCTCTCCGGAAGACCGTTCCGGACTGGTCGCTCGAGCTACCGGCGAACCCGCTCCGCGAGCCGGACCTCGCCGCCGCCACGCGCCACGAAGTGGTCTTCAATGGCGGCATGATGGGGCAGATGATGATGGGCGACGAGGCGGGCTCCATGATGCAGCAGATGCGCAACGGGGCGATGTGGTTCATCAACGGCAAGGCGGCCGATGGCCATGTGATGGACCCGCTCATCTCGATGCCGATCGGCACGAGCCACATCTTCGTAATGGACAACCGAACCGCCTGGCATCACCCGATCCATCTGCACGGGCATTCCTTCCGGGTCATTGCCCGAAACGGCGTACCGACCCGGTATCGGGAATGGCAGGACACTGTGCTCGTCGCGCCGGAAGAAAGGGTCGAGATCGCGTTCGTGGCCGATAACGCCGGCGACTGGATGTTCCATTGCCACATCCTCGAACACCAGGCCGCCGGAATGATGGCTGTCGTCCGCGTGGGCGACAGCACGGCCCGGCACAGCGAATATCACTGAAACATTCCTGTCCAGGAAAGGACGAAGAAGATGAAAAAGGCCCTAGTTGGACTGGGCGGCCTCGCTGCCCTTGCCGCCGCCGCCACCTTTGCCCTCAGCCTCGGCGCGACCCCCGTCGCCGCTGGCGAAGAGGTGGTTCTCTACAAGAACCCGCAATGCGGCTGCTGCGAGAATTACGCCGACTACCTCCGCGACAACGGTTTCGAGGTCGAGGTGAAGCCGACCCACGAGCTGTCGAAGATCAGCACCGAGGCCGGCATCCCGGAAGACCTCATGGGCTGCCACACCGCCTTCCTCGGCGACTATGTCGTCAGTGGCCACGTTCCGATCGAGGTGGTCGACAGACTCCTTGAAGAGAAGCCGGAACTCACAGGCGTTACCCTGCCGGGCATGCCGCTCGGCGCCCCCGGCATGGGCGGCCAGAAACAGGAGCCGTTCACGATCTACGGCATCGCGGACGGCGAAGCGCCGTCCGTCTACGCCGTGAAATGACCATGCGGGCAGCTCCGGCAGTCATGCTGGAGCTGCCGGCTCTTTAAGGAAACTTGAACAAGGATGAATTGCATGATGATGAACGGCGGAATGATGGGCCCGGGCATGATGCTCGGAATGGGCGTGATCTGGGCCCTGGTCCTGGCTGTGCTGGTGCTCGGGATCGTGGCCCTGATCAAGTATCTCCGTAGCTGATGAGATCTTGGCCATGTTGACCGAGCTGTCCGACGGTGTCCGGCAGTGGGACTCGCTTCTGCGACTTGGGCTGCTCTGGGCCGGCTGTCTCTTAATGGTCCTGGCGCTGCTCGTTCTGCTGACCACCTGCTGCGTGCGGCTCCGCACACGCGGAGCCGCACGACGTCAGAGCGCCGAAGCCGGCGAGAAGATGCGCCGATGACCAATGTTCCGAAAATCTCACGGAAACCGCGTCTCTCCTTGCTGGTGGTCGTGCCGCTCCTGGCGACCCTGCTGTTCGCGGTCTTCGCCTGGGGCCTCTTCAACAGCTCCGAGGAGCTGCCCTCGGCCCTCCTTAACAAGTCAGTGCCGGAGTTCGATCTGCCGCCGGTCCAGGGGCGCGAGACGGGGCTCTCGACGTCCGACCTCGCGGGTCACGTCTCTCTGGTCAATGTCTTCGCCTCCTGGTGCGTGCCCTGCCGGCAGGAACACCCGATCTTCATGGCCATGAGCAAAAGGGGCGAGGTGCCGATCTATGGCATCAACTACAAGGACCCGCCTGACCAAGCGGCCGCCTGGCTTGGCGACCTCGGCGATCCCTATACCCGTATCGGGGCGGATCTTGATGGACGCGTCGGGATCGAATGGGGCGTCTACGGCATCCCCGAAACTTACGTCATCGCGGCCAACGGGACCATCGCCTACCGGCACGTGGGGCCCCTCACGCAATCCGACATCGACAACACGATGCTGCCGCTGGCCCGGGAACTGCAACAGCGGCAGAGGAATCAATAGAATGAAACATCTGCTTCTGGCGGCTGCCGCCGCCCTCTTCTCTGCAACAGCGGCGCTGGCCGGCGGGCCGCAGGGCTTCACCCTCCATGAGACCCCGCAGGAGGTGCCGAACTTCCGCTTCGTCACGGACGAGGGCAACCGGCTCTATCTCGAAGACTTCCGGGGCCGCACGGTCCTGCTCAATGTCTGGGCCACCTGGTGCCCGCCCTGCGTCGAGGAGATGCCGACGCTCGACGCGCTCGAAGGCGCGCTCGGCGGACCGGAGTTCGAGGTCGTCGCCGTGTCGATCGACCGGGCGGGCATCCCCGTAGTGCGACGGTTCTTCGACGAGATCGCCGTCGAGAATCTCGACATCTACGTGGACTCGACCGGGTTGACCGCGACAGCCCTCAAGACCTTCGGGCTGCCTGCCACCCTGCTCATCAACGCCGATGGCAAGGAAGTGGGGCGCCTGATGGGCCCGGCGGAATGGGACACCCCCGAGATGATCGCCTTCATCGAGGACCACATCAAATGACGGTGCCTGTGCGCCCACAAGAAGTGGAAGAAACCATGCTGAAACAGACGAGCCGCCGCCTTGTCCTTGCCGGTGCCCTGGCGATGGCTGCATGGCCCGCCCTCGCCAATCATCCCGGCGAAAATCTCGACGAGCGCATGCTGGAAATGGAGAAATACTTCCAGCCGATCGAGGGCGAACAGGCGCCCGGCTTCAAGCTTCAGGATGCCGAGGGACGACCGGTCGGCCTGTCCGAGCTCCAGGACAAGGTCGTGGTGCTGCATTTCATCTATGCGAGTTGCCCGGACGTCTGCCCGCTCCATGCCGACAAGATCGCGACGATCCAGGAGTCGATCAACGCCTCGCCGATGGGAGACATGGTCGAGTTCGTCTCGATCACCACAGACCCGGCGAACGATACCCCGAACATTCTGCGCGACTACGCCGGCTGGCACGACCTCGACACGGCAAACTGGACCTTTCTGACCACACGTCCGGACCAGCCCGAGGATACGACCCGGGCTCTGGCCAGCGATTACGGCGTCGAGTTCACCATGTCGGCCGAGAGCGACGCGATGATGCACGCGCCGGTGACCTTCGTGATCGACCGCGGCGGGCGCCTCGCGGCCAAGTTCCACGGCATGGAGTTCCAGAACGCCAATCTCGTGCTCTACGTGAGCGGGCTGATCAACAACGCGCAGCACAGGCACGAGGAGGAAGGCTGGTGGCATACGCTGACGAACGTCTTCCGATGAGCCAGACACGCAGCTCCGGCGCAGAGCGACCGATGCTGTCTCTCGACGCACTGCGGCGGTATTTCGCGGTCGTGATCCCGGCCCATCTGGCATGGGAGTTCGGTCACATGCCGCTCTACACGATCTGGCATGAGGGAACGGCGGGCGAGATCCTGTTCGCGGGGCTGCACTGCACCGGGGGGGATATCCTGATCGCTCTCAGCACCCTGGTCGGAGCGCTTCTGTTGTTCGGACGGGAATGGCCGGCGGATCGTCTTGCGGCGCGATGGGTCGCCATCGTCACCGTGCTGGCGGGCATAGGCTACACGATCTTCAGCGAGTGGCTGAACGTGGAGGTGCGCGAGGCCTGGGACTACACCGCGCGCATGCCGACCCTGCCGTTGGTGGGCACCGGTCTTTCGCCTGTACTGCAATGGCTGATCATCCCGCTCCTCGGCTTCTGGTGGGCCGCCAAGCCATTTCGCAAGGAGGCATAGATGTTGGAAATTTCGGGGATCGGCGTCTTCGCAGCCTTTCTTGCTGGCGCCATCTCGTTCCTGTCGCCCTGCGTCCTGCCGCTGGTGCCGGGCTACGTCTCCTTTATCGCCGGTCAACCCGGCCTCAGGACCGCGCAACATGTCGGTATGCTGGCCCGAAGCCGCGCCCTTGGCCTGAGCGCCTGTTTCGTCCTCGGCTTCTCGACGGTCTTTGTGGCCCTGGGCGCCGGGGCCAGTGCGCTTGGATCGCTGCTCCTGACATGGAGGACGGAACTCAATTTTGTCGGCGGGGCAATCATCGTCCTGTTCGGCCTGGTCATGCTCGGGGTTCTCCGCATCGGTGGTCTCGCGCGCGACACCCGGTTCCATCTCGATGTGCCCGGCGGGCGCCCGATAGGAGCCTATGTCCTTGGTCTTGCTTTCGCCTTCGGCTGGACGCCCTGCATCGGTCCGATCCTCGGGGCGATCCTAACAGTAAGCGCGAGTGCGGGCAGCCTCTCGAACGGCGTCTGGCTGCTGGCGATCTATTCGATCGGGCTCGGCGTGCCCTTCCTTCTGGCGGCCCTGTTCACGGACGCCATAGCAGCGCGCGTCAAACGGATCGGACAAGCAGGACGGTGGCTCTACAGGGGCGCAGGCGGGGTAATGGTTCTGATGGGGCTTGCGATCATGACCGGTCAGCTTTCGCGCTTTGCCTATTGGCTGCTGGCGACCTTTCCGTCCCTTGGCCGCATTGGTTGAGAGGCCGCACCCAATCCAGTCCATCCGCAGAGGAACGGCGGCGCTGCCAATGCAAGAAAGTTGTCGAGATGGCGGGCTGTGGCACGGCATTCCTTCGACGAAGAAGTCCACCTCCCGCTCAGCGCAGTATAAGTAGAGGGGACTGAGCATTTGCAGCGAAAGGCAGTTCCGTCCCGCAATTTTGATCCGGTTCCTCCACGCAAGGCCGTCCGCTTAACGGGGCGAAGGGGTCGCCCCCAACCACGGTCTCGGCCGGGGACCGAGCTGCGTGGCCGGGCGATCCCCCTCCCCTTGGCAGGTCGTGTCATCCACGGGAACAGCCTCTCGTTTGAGATCTACAGCTCAGCCTTTTCTAGCGGCTTGGGATCAGCTAGGCATGAAACTGTAATTTCTTCGTGGTGAAGAAAATCCTAGCCCCGCTTCGGCGGGGCTTCTTTTTTTCTGAACCCGGATCGGCTGGACTGGCGCTGTTCGCGCAGAAGCCGCTCACGCGGCTGGATCAAACAGAAGCCGCTCGCCGCACTCTCTTCTGTTTGGCCCAAGATGCGACGTTGACGAAGAGCGCCATGCCAGCAATCGCCCCTAGGATAACACCAAGGATCATCCACGTTGCATCCTCGATCAGATGCAGCTCCCGGTATGCCAAGTAGCCGCCTTGGACAGCCCCTACAGCACCGAGAATGAGACTTGGCACGCGCCTGAATATTTCCAGGAGAAGCCATACGTTCGCCGCGAGAACGACGGCAAGTATCGCAATCACGCCCACCAGGTGAAAGCCGGTCGAGCTTAGAACGTCGCCAACCCAATAGACGGGATAGAGCCACGGGAAGGCGATCACGCCGACAACCCCGAGGACGACCGCGAGCGACATGAGATCAGCGGGGGCCTCGTCGGACCGTGCGTGTGCTTCGCGCAGACCATCCTCGCGACCGACTTCGTATAGGTGCATGTCCATGTCGCCCTCCTTGGGTCTGCCTAGTCCTTTTCCGCCCGGCCGTATGGGAATGCCGGACCGTAGCTCACACCTCGTTCGTCACGTCCGGACAACCCAGCTCGATGTAGCGCCGACCGGGCAAGTAGCTTGCGCAGGCGGCACGGCATCGGGCTGCTAGTATACCCTAAAAAGTAGGCTTTTTTTGCAAAATCGGTCTCACTTTGTTCTCCAATCACTCGGAGCCATGAAATCGGTTGCCCAAATGCCACGACGCTGCTGCTGCGCAGCCTCTTCTTCCGGAACATACAGTCGCGAGTATTCCCGGTAGGCGACTGCCAAACCTTCTCGCACAAGCCAGCGGTTTACTTCCGTTTGCCCGACTTCGCAGATCGCGACAGCTCGGCCGTAGCGATCCGTTGATCGCACATCGCACACAATCTGCCGACCGCGCACCTTTCCTGCTAAAGCGGCCGTCGCCGCTTGTCCGCATCGCCAGAGTGACCCATCGGGGCGTCGGCATGTCTGGTCGGATTCCGGCGCGTCGATCCCGAACAGCCTTATTCGCCTATCGCCAACGTCAAGCGTGTCGCCATCTATCACTGTAGGTCGCGCGGTTGCCTCACTCTGCGGATTTGTCCCGGTTGGTATAGCTTGCTCGATCCGATCAGTGACCGGATCGAGCCACGCCCAGGCTCGATCCTGCTCGATCCCTGCTGTCGCGACCACGACGCCAACCACGATGACCATAGGCAGCGTTGCCCGCGACTTTCCCCGGTACTTGCCGCGATACCGCGATCTTCGCTTCCACCGCCTCATTCGAGCGCATCCAAGGCTTTCTGATACGCTTCGACCGCCTCGGAAACATCGCCCGCCTGCGCGTCAATCTCTTCGAGATCGACCCTCGGCGGTTCCGGTATCCGGACGAAGCCGAGCCCAGCCCTGTCCGGTAGCTCGAAGGATGCCGCCTCTTGCTCAAACCGTTCGAGCTGTTCCCATTTGTCATCCAGCGGACCCGACGACGATCCCCCACAGATGAAAGGCAGACCTTTCAGGAAGAGCGAGTTTGTCTGGTCCCGCGCCTTTAACTCGCTTCGCATGTCTTTCAGCTTCGCGCATTGCGGTGCGAGCGCCTGACGGCGCTCTTGCAGCTCGACCTTCAAGGTGTCTCCGCGATCAATCGCCTCCGCCAGCTCAGCCCGAAGCGCTTCCCGTTTTTCCTCGTCACTCGCGCGTTTCCGCGCTGCAAGCGCGCTCTCTTGAGCCGCCTCAAGCTCGATGATCCGCTCCGCCAGGGCCTCACGCTCGAAGTCTTCGATTGTCAGCTCAGTGTCGTTTCGCGATTCATCGCTCAGTCGCCGCGTCAAAGTCGCTTCGCACTCGGCAATGAGCTGGTCCCGCAGCTCTTGGGGCATGTTGTCCGCGCCGTCGGGTGCACGGCCCGACATGAGTTGCGCGCACTCGCGCGTCTTAGTCGTGATCTGTGCCGGCGTCGTATTGTCACCGAGCAAGCGCAAAAGCTGCTCATCGGTAATCTCGCTGAGATCCACTTTGCACCCCGTCAACATAGCTAACGTTGCGGTCGCGACGACTATCTTGCCTGCATACGTCAACGGTCCCTCCGTGCTTTCGCCTAGCTCACTACTGCATTGCGACCTTGAGTTGAATCGGCACGGCACTTCGTGAGTCCCGAAATCGCGAACCGTAAGGGGACCCATCCCGTCCGTTCGTGACCTCGTGCGTTCGCTCGAGGACACGCCCGGCCGGGACCGCGCCCTAGTCGTCCCTTCGGTCCTCCCCGAGCCTGCCCGTCCCGTTCTCCCTGCGGCCCAGGTGCGCCGGCGTGCGTCTCGTCCCGAGCCGCCCGCTGTCGCGGCCGTGATGGTCGCCCGGGCCGGTCCGTGTCGGCCCATTCGGGTGACGGTCGCTTGTGCGACGCCGCCACTTTGGCGGCTGAATAGTCGGGAGAGAGCCGCGCGGGGCGCGCGGCTCGCATAAGATCAGGAGACAGGGCGGGGGATCGACGGGCTACGCCCGCTCACCCCCGCCCTGCCATCTTCTTATCAGTTGGTCCGCCCAACAGTCCTGCCCCGGAAAGTCAAAAGACAAGCGCCGCCTGCGGCGTCGTCTCCGCCGGGGGCCGTGTCCTCGGCTTCGCCTGCGGGCCGCACCAACCCCCGTCTCCGATCCTTTGACTTTCCGGGCCAGGACCGTGGGTCGGGCTTCGCCCTCTCCCACTCTGTTCCGCCGAAAACATGCGTTTTCGGTCGGATCAGGTGGCCGAGGCGCAGCCCATCGGCGGAACGAGGGCACCTAGACCCCGCCGCCTCACCACGAAGGAGGCCACAAATGGCT
>NZ_FOMS01000019.1:0-50000 GCF_900112685.1 Roseivivax sediminis | reverse complement strand
GCTTAAGCCGTTAGGTGTAGGCGCAGCGAAAGCGAGTCTTAATAGGGCGTCTCAGTTGGATGGATCAGACCCGAAACCGAGTGATCTAGGCATGACCAGGATGAAGGTACGGTAACACGTACTGGAGGTCCGAACCCACACCTGTTGAAAAAGGTCGGGATGAGTTGTGCCTAGGGGTGAAAGGCCAATCAAACTCGGAGATAGCTGGTTCTCCGCGAAATCTATTTAGGTAGAGCGTCATCCGAATACCCCGGGGGGTAGAGCACTGGATGGGTAATGGGGCCCCACAGGCTTACTGATCCTAACCAAACTCCGAATACCCGGGAGTACTAGATGGCAGACACACTGCGGATGCTAACGTCCGTAGTGAAGAGGGAAACAACCCTGACCTCCAGCTAAGGCCCCCAATTCATGGCTAAGTGGGAAAGCAGGTGAGACGGCCAAAACAACCAGGAGGTTGGCTTAGAAGCAGCCATCCTTTAAAGATAGCGTAACAGCTCACTGGTCTAATCAAGCTGTCTTGCGGCGAAGATGTAACGGGGCTCAAGCCATGAGCCGAAGCTGAGGACGCGAGAGCGTGGTAGCGGAGCGTGGTGTGACATAGTCTCATTCCTCCTTCGATCCTTCGGGATCATTGGAGGAGAGAGGCTTGCTGAGAAGCCGGACCGTAAGGTTTACCGGTGGAGCGATCACCAGCGAGAATGATGACATGAGTAGCGACAAGGAGTGTGAGAGACACTCCCGCCGAAAGTCCAAGGGTTCCTGCTTAAAGCTAATCTGAGCAGGGTAAGCCGGCCCCTAAGGCGAGGCCGAAAGGCGTAGTCGATGGGAACCAGGTTAATATTCCTGGGCCAGGAGATGGTGACGGATTGTCCGAGTCGTATGTCCCTTATCGGATTGGGGCATATATGCGGCAGTCCCTGGAAATAGCCCTCCTTCGGACCGTACCCGAAACCGACACAGGTGGACTGGTAGAGAATACCAAGGCGCTTGAGAGAACGACGTTGAAGGAACTCGGCAAAATACCTCCGTAAGTTCGCGAGAAGGAGGCCCGGGCTATGATGTCCGGGGGCACAAACCAGGGGGTGGCGACTGTTTACTAAAAACACAGGGCTCTGCGAAGCCGCAAGGCGACGTATAGGGTCTGACGCCTGCCCGGTGCCTGAAGGTTAAAAGGAGGGGTGCAAGCTCCGAATTGAAGCCCAGGTAAACGGCGGCCGTAACTATAACGGTCCTAAGGTAGCGAAATTCCTTGTCGGGTAAGTTCCGACCTGCACGAATGGCGTAACGACTTCCCCGCTGTCTCCAACGTCGACTCAGCGAAATTGAATTGCCGGTCAAGATGCCGGCTACCCGCGGTTAGACGGAAAGACCCCGTGCACCTTTACTACAGCTTCAGACTGGCACCAGGCCAGGCATGTGCAGGATAGGTGGTAGGCTTTGAAACCGGGACGCCAGTTCCGGTGGAGCCACCCTTGAGATACCACCCTTGCCTCGCTTGGTGTCTAACCGCGAACCGTCATCCGGTTCCGGGACCCTCTGTGGCGGGTAGTTTGACTGGGGCGGTCGCCTCCTAAAGCGTAACGGAGGCGCGCGAAGGTTGGCTCAGAGCGGTCGGAAATCGCTCGTTGAGTGCAATGGCAGAAGCCAGCCTGACTGCGAGACTGACAAGTCGAGCAGAGTCGAAAGACGGCCATAGTGATCCGGTGGTCCCAAGTGGGAGGGCCATCGCTCAACGGATAAAAGGTACGCCGGGGATAACAGGCTGATACTGCCCAAGAGTCCATATCGACGGCAGTGTTTGGCACCTCGATGTCGGCTCATCTCATCCTGGGGCTGGAGCAGGTCCCAAGGGTACGGCTGTTCGCCGTTTAAAGAGGTACGTGAGCTGGGTTTAGAACGTCGTGAGACAGTTCGGTCCCTATCTGCCGTGGGTGTAGGAGACTTGAGAGGAGTTGACCCTAGTACGAGAGGACCGGGTTGAACGATCCACTGGTGGACCTGTTGTTGCGCCAGCAGCAGTGCAGGGTAGCTATGATCGGACAGGATAACCGCTGAAGGCATCTAAGCGGGAAGCCCCCCTCAAAACAAGGTCTCCCCGAGGGCCGTGGTAGACGACCACGTCGATAGGCTGGAGGTGTAAGCGTGGCAACACGCTCAGCTGACCAGTACTAATGGCCCGACAGGCTTGGTTCGATCCAGAAACAGACAGGCATCCCTGTCCTCTGGTCGAAAAGCATACCCCTTGTGAACAAGATCAGGACAACGACGCGCCATAAGCGCATGTTGATTGAGCGTATTCGCACCCGGCATGTCTGCGGTGTGGCCACGCGCTTTTGCCTCGCAAAAACGCTCCCGGCCACCGAGAAAGACACGGCGCGCGGATGCGCGCCGTGTCTTTCTCGGTTTGGTGGTCATAGCACGAGCAAAACACCCGGCTCCATTCCGAACCCGGCCGTTAAGTGCCGTCGCGCCAATGGTACTGCGTCTCAAGACGTGGGAGAGTAGGTCGCCGCCAAACCTAGCAAGACACGCCAATACGTATCTCTCGAATACGATGACACCAAACACCCTCCGCACCAATCAAAAACAGGCGCGGAGCACGGGCGACAAAGCCCAATTGGCGCGGGATGGAGCAGTCCGGTAGCTCGTCAGGCTCATAACCTGAAGGTCGTAGGTTCAAATCCTACTCCCGCAACCAGTTTTAGCGAACAGGCCGCACCCGAAAGGGTCGCGGCCTTTTTGCTGTCCCCAAAGCTCAACAGTTCCAACAGCTTGCCACGGATCTCCAGCGTGTGGAGGCTCGCTTCATCGTCCCAGGAGACGACCACCGTGTCGAGCAGCGTGTGCAGCTCGTCCGCCGCCGGGCCTGCCACGGCCTCGTCGGTGAGGGTGCCCACAAGATCCTCGACGTGATCTCGGTAGAGCGCGGGCAGGTCCTCGGGCAGCGCGATCGGCGCAGGGATGAGCGCGTCGCGTTCGGCTTGTAGCGCCTTGAGCTGGCCGTCTGCCATTTCCAGCTGTTCGATCAGCACGTTGGAGAACCGGCCTTCCTTTACAGCACGCACGAGGTTCGCGTGTTCCTTTTCCACCTCTCGGATCCGGGCGTCGTGCCGCTGGAGCACTTTCCCGCTTTCCTGCTCCTCCGCGCGCTTCCTGGCGAGGTAGCTCGCCAGGAACTGCTCGTATTCCTTCTCCTGCATCAGCCGCTCACGCAGGCCACCGAGGATCGCCTCGGCGGCGTCGGTCTCGGCGAGACCCGGCATGCCGGTGCAGACGGCCTCGCCCTTCTCTTTGGCATTGGCACAGTAGTAGCGCCGCCGGGCGCCTTTGCCGGCCACGGTGAGATTGCCGCCACACTGGCCGCAGCACAGCAGCCCCGAGAGCAGATACTTGCGTCGCCGCGCGCTCTGTGACGCTCCGGCAGCGGCCTTGCCGTCAGCTTCGGCTCGGGTACGGGAGCTGTCGATCAGGTCCTGCCGGGCCTTGACCTTATCCCACAATGCCTCGTCGATGATCCGGAGGTCGGGCTTCTCGGTGGTGAGCCATTCTTCAGGCGGGTTGGGCTTGGAGACCCGACGTCCGGTCTCGGGGTGCTTGGAGTAGCGCTGGCGGTTCCAGACGTGCCGCCCGATGTAGAGTTCGTTGTTGAGGATCCCGGTGCCGCGCGCGCGGTGCCCGTAGATCGTGTTGGCTTTCCAGTGACCGCTTCCTTCGCCGCGTCCACGGGGGGCAGGGACGGCGGCCGCGTTTAGGTCGGCCGCGATCTGTCGCGGCGACTTGCCGGCGGCGTATTCCTCGAAGATGCGCCGCACGATCGCGGCTTCTTCGGGGTCGATCAGCATGACGCTTCCGTCCGACTTTCCGTTACGCAGGGGCAAGGCCTCCGAGCGATAGCCGTAGGCCCGTCCGCCGGTGTTCTTGCCGGCCTCGACGCGGCCGACGAGGCCGCGACGGGTCTTGTGCGAAAGCTCTTCCAGGAACAACTGTGCGAAGGTCCCGAGGATCCCGATATCGAAGATCCCGAGCTTGCCGCGATGGAGCTGGTGCATCTCGACATCGGCGTAGTTGGCCTTCTTGTAGAAGAGCATCAACAGCTCGAGGTCGCGCGCCAGCCTGTCGAGATGTTCGAAGAGAACGACGTCGCAGCCGCCTTCCGCGATGAAGGATTGCAATGCCTCGAAGCCGGGGCGGCCGCGCGTAGCGCCGCTGATCGCCACGTCTTCGAACACCTGCACGACGGTCCAGCCATCCTGTCGTGCCGCGTGCTGGCGACAGAGCCGCACCTGGTCCTCGATCGAGGTCGGGTTCTGCAGGTCAGTCGAATAGCGTGCATAGATGGCGACGCGGACGGGCTTGGCGGATTGGATCATTCGAAACCTTCAACAGGGAGCGGCCGGGCGACAGAAGCTGACGCATTCGTCACGCGCTGTCCAGTCTTACTCCAAACACTGAAATCCGGATGAAAATATGACGGGTGTTCCATAAATTGGCCCGAATCCAACGGCACAACGCGACTACCGCGTCCGGAGTGTCCGCCTTCGTGTTGCCCTCCCGGGCAGTCCGCTTAGCGGCAACTTCGGCGATGAGGTCAATCAGGTTCGCGAGGGCCATGCGCTTCTCCTTCGGCTGTGGACACCGAAAACCGACAGACTGGCGAGAGCCGAGCCCTCGGGTGTGATTGACGAGCCCGTGCAGGCAGGACCTGCACGGGCTTCTCGTTGGCGGGCGCGCCGACATCTGGTAGCAGCAGAAGGTTCGTCGGCACGCCCTGACGCGGGCGTTCCAGCCCGCGTGTCTCATCAGGCTGCGGTGCGCAGCCCCTCCAGGGCCTTCTCGGCGCGCAGGATGTCGTGCACCGCCGAAAGGGTGGCGTAGAGCTCGATCAGCACCGCGAGGGCGTTCGACAGGCGATCAGCCTCCGGTGTGAGGCGTTCCTGGCCCCAGGTCTTGTAGTCGGAAACGTTCTCCGGGCTGTGGTCGTAGCGGGTCTCGACGTAGGTGCCCTCGGCGATCTCGGCGTCGAGGACGCCGACGAGCTCGTGGAGCATCGCCAGGATGCCCTTGTCGAAGATGTTGCCGGCCCGCAGCAGCGCGGCCAGCTTCTTGGCTTCCTGCTTGGGCTTGGGCGCGACGAGGTCGAGCACGTCCTGGTCGATCCCCGTGGCGGCGGCCCGCGCCAGCGGGAAGCACGAAGCGGCCATTGCGGTGATCTCGGAGGCGGATTTGAATGGCATATCCATTGGTCTTTCCTTGTGTTGATTGAGAGGGGAGGAGCAGCGGCGAGAGCGCGGTTCCCTATTGGAAACCGCGGTCTTCGCGCGCCTGCTCTTCCCTCCGCTGTTCTTCGTAGTAGTAGGCGGCAATGTCGGCCTCGGCCTGGATCCGTGCCCGGACGGCGTTCATCCGGTCCAGCAGAGCTTCATCGAGGCGGCCGATGATGTGCGGGCTCTTGGAGCGTCCGTGGAAGCCGCTGTGGTTCACGTGCACGATGATGCGCCGTGCGCAGACGAACCGCGTGGGCTTCGACAGCCCGGCTGTCTCCCGCGCGGCGCACTGCTTGACGATGACTTCGTAGCCGCGGTTCGCGCGCGTGTCCGCCGACGTGCCGTAGGCGATCTCCACGAAGCGCTCGTCGCCCTTGGTCATCGTGTCGAGCACGAGGCAGGGACGGCGCTTCGGCGCACCTGGCTCGTCATCCTCCTCGGCTAGAGGAAAGTGGAACAGCACGACATCGCCGCGCTGCAGATGCACGCTATTGCCGGCCGGCGTGAAGGGTTGGGGGTGGTGATACATGAAGGCCTCCTGTGGCGTGGGACAACGACGCCAGCTGGACAGCCTGCTTGCTCCAGACCTCCGAACGGCTGCGCGTCAAATTGAGCGCGCAGCCGTTCGGAGGTCTGGACGATTCTTGACGCGACAGTGCGCGACTACTTGCTCGTGCCAAAATGTGGAGTTGCGACGATGTGGAACACGCTCATGTGTGTAAGACCAACTGGTCAAGCCAAAAGAAAGGCCTGGCCAAGATGGAAGCATCCAATGCAAAAGCACCTTCAGCGATCTAGCGCAGGAACCACACCGTCAATATCTCACTAACTTGAAAAGTATACTGGAGGCAAGCGTTTCTGCAAGATCGCGAACTGAATTCCGGTCTCCTGCCAATTCACAAATCTAAGGTGGGGACAGATTTTGTCAAACTCTTCCTTACCTATCTCAACTCCTCCCGTAACATCATTAAATGTCGTCCATCTGAGGTCAAAATCCACGTAAGGACAGGAAACGAAGTCACAGAAAATAAGGTGATCTTCACAGCTTTTATGAATGTCAAATTCATCGGATAGGACGCGATTTCGAATTGCGATCGCGAACTCGCCAGCCTCTACGCTTCCTGCGCTCCCGTGTGCATGAAGCAGACATAACATAGAGAAATAGCATGTCTTTTTTTCTTCAAGGATGTCTGACAGAACTAACTTCGCGCCCGCTTGCGAAACAAAAAGCCCAGGGTCAATGAGAAGCCCTATGAGGAAAGCGTTCGCAATTTCAAGAGGCAAGTTCGATCCGTGCGAGTCGTAATTAGATGAAATCAACTGATCAGTCTCAAAAATGACATACGACCTGATGTCGTGCGACATGGCTTCGGGAGCTCTGGTTAGAAGTTCGCTAAGCTTTCTAAGGATTTCCGCCGAGCGAATTAGTGGAGGAACGCGAAAGTCCAAGGAGAGTAGGTAATAAAGCATGCGAACCAAAAATTTCGCGCGCTCGGAAAGATCGATCCATTCGTCTTCGCTAAGGTCTTCTTTGGCGAATTCTGACATTTTTGCAATCGACGAATGGAGCGCTCCATAGATTTCGGAGGTGGAGCTTACCATTGCCGCTCTTTCGGAGCCACCAATGTGCCGAAGCGCGTCCAAGGAGGACCTAATTGCTTTCTTAGTTTGCTTCCTTGGTTCATCATCTGCCTGAGGTCGTTTAATTAGGCATTCCTCAATTCGCCTTGCGACTCCATGTACTTCGAATTTAACTCTAGAAACGGAAGTTACGAAAGGCCGTTCAAAGTCTCTAGCTTTGTCCAAGTTCAGAAACATTTTATACTCTTCGAGGCTGTCGGAAAGAAAGCGCTCAATTTTATCGAGCGTACCTTCTTCGTCTGCAAAGATATGGAAGTCGTCTACATATCTTCGTACCGTATAGTCTCGACCTTCTCTTAGCCCCGTTTGTTCGGCCGAGGCCGCAACTTCCAGATCAATGCGCTGCAAGATAATCTCGGCGAAAATTCTTGATGCCTCAGGTCCAACCAAGAGTCCCGCGGTTTCATTGTAATTCGCGTACTGCATAACCTCATCAAACTGTTGCTCAAAAGAGTACATCTTCGAATTATCTTTAGAAAAATCTTTCTCCTTAACAGCCCAAGAAATTGAGTGCGTATATATATTGAAGAAGCAGCGCGATACATCGAGGGTTCGGAGCCGTGAGAACCGGCTCTCAAGGCGAACCAGCTCGTTGGAAGAAAAAAACCTATCGAGAAGTAGGAACCGTTGGTACGCAAAGTATGAGGGTACATAGGGGGTCGATATTTTTTGCCCAGGTAAATCGTCTGGCAGGTCAGCTTCCCACCTTCTCCGGACATCTTTTGAACTTCCCTTAGTGAATATGCGTTGCGAAGCGGCCGGATATCTGAGCGAAAACGGACTCCTCGCGCAAGATTGCAATATTGTCTGTTCGAACTCGCTATACAGCTTGGCTATCCGAAGCTGTATAGTAGGGTGAATGATGCTTATAGTGTTTTTTTCGCGATGCGATCTGTTAATCTTGTATGAGAAGGGCTTTGTATAGCCCTTCCGGGATCGTCTCACAAAATCCAACTTTTTTCGTTGAGCGTCGCTCAGGTCGCCGATTTTCAGCTCAGAAAGAAAGAAGTTTTCGTTCGTAAAGCCAAAGGGCAGTTCATAGGGCAACGTTTCGGTTAAGAGTGCGCGAAGTTCTTTCATCTTTGAGTCGATATTAGTCATTGATCCAAATCCGACATATTTGTCGCATTCGCGCTCTAGTGAAGCGCTTGTCGATTCGTTTTTTGTATCCCTGGAGGTAGCTCAGCCTCCTGAATTGCTCTTTTATGGGTGCGGGTAGTGCGTTTATTGCAGTGGAGTAGGTACTGTTCGGTCCAAACAATAATGCATTCATGTGAGCATCTAGGGCGGCCAGCTCTTTGGCGTTGTATGGCTCTTTTGTTCTTCCTGACTTGTTCGAGGGGAACTGACCGCAGTGCTTGTAGTTGTAGTATATTCCCGCTCTTATCTTCTGCTTGCGTGCGCCGCGAGTGTGCCGAGTCTTGTATGTTGAATAATTAGAGGTCAGGAATTGCAACCGGTCCAAAAGAAGATCGGTGTTTCCATTCTGGGAGAAGTCCTTGAATGCGAGGTGCATACGTGACTGGCGCTTCTTTAGTTTTGTTTGGGCGATTGCAACGTCAAATGCTCTTGTTTGATAGCTTTTCGTCACGTTATCAATCTTGAAGCCGTAACCCAAAAAGTTGAATGATTCCAAGCGCGGGTCTGCGGTTTGGGATGATTTCATAGATTTAATGTAGACTTCTGCTGTTTTTTCGTTGAGCTCGAGTCCAATTTCCGCGAGCTCTTCACTGATGCGATCCAGTGTAGGCTTATCGGGAAGTGAAAAAACGACGATGTCATCTGCGTATCGAAAATACCTGTGGACGTTGGGAAGCCTTCGAATGGTTTTGTCAAACTCTGCTAGGTAGATTTCGGACAACAGCGTGCTGAGCGCAAGCCCTCTCGGTACAGATGTTTCTGCGATTACGTCTGTATCTTGCAGGTGTTGAAGGATTGTCCGGATCCTTGGGTCCGTACGAGTATCGCATATGATTTGCTGGTTCAGTTTTCGCGCAGCTATGTTCTCATAAAACCCTTTGACGTCGCATCTTGTAACTATGAAAGGTGACGCCTCACTCAGAGCTTCTTGGAGGCCAAGAACCATCAGGTCTCTATTTGGCGGCCGAACGGAGTACTGCTTGGACAGCCTACGATAGGTGGCCCGAAGTATCAGGTCAGTTTCAAAATCTTGCGCGTAGTACCTCGCCTTCCCGTTGGGCGTATTCTTGTGGCCTAAGTTTAGTGTGGGCGGGGCGGTATCGAGGCGAGAAATCGTTCTGTTGATCAAAGCGTCCTTGCCTGTTTCCAGATCGACTCCCCATCGCCCGGAGTCTCCGACACGTAGACAGTTTGCGATGGCTTGTGGAGAAAAGGCAGAGGTTAGCATTTATTTCGGCGCATTTCCGTTCGCATTGGTTCGAAGTCCTCGTGATCACTTATCGTTTGTGGTGAGCATATGCCGGCGAAATGTGGAGAGCAAAGGCAGTCTTGTGTGTGCGTTCGTTGATCGGCCGATGTGGCCGCCGAGGGGTGCAGGGGCGTGGCGAACGGCCCCTGCGAGCAGGCGGGGGTTCGGGGGAGGAGTGCGGAACGACGCTCCCCCGGGAGCAGGGGTTGCAAGGGGAGTGCGGAACGATGACCTTGCCGCCCTCCGCGCAGGAGTGCCCGCCGCACAGGCGCCCCCGGCGGGCGGGGTTCCGGGGCAGCGCCCCGGGCGAGCGGGTAGACCGAACGGAGGCACCAACGGTGCGGGAGTGCGGTCTACTTAGTGAGTACTTTCCCCTGCACCCCCGTGCACGCTCTCGTTTTTGCGCGGGAACAAAGAACACCACGTCTACTCCGGTTTTCATCCGGAGCATCCAACGTGTCGACTTCCCAGCACCCCATCGTCCTGCGTTTCGAGGGCTTGCGCCCCGAGCAACTGTCCCGTTTCGAACTGCATCGCCTGCGGAAACATCAAGATCGCTGCGAGGTCGATCGAAGCCGCACCCGGCTCAACAAGCTCCTGATCGGCAGCGAGACCTGGGCCAGGGAAGCGCTGACAGAGATCGACGAAATGCGGATGGAGAGCTTCGCCAACGAGCTGACAAAGCTCAAGAAGCGGAAGCGTGTCGGTGAAATCGAAAAGCGCATGATCGAAGGACCGAAGGATCCTTGGCGGCCGTCGAAGCACGGCCCGATGCGCGAAGTGATCATCACCGCCCATGCCGAATGGTTCGAAGCCGCGGGTGATCAGGCGACCTGGCGCGGCAAGATGGCAAAGCGCCGGCGCGAGAAGGAGTTCGAGGATCTCGCCATCGGGTGGCTGACCTACAACTTCGGTGAGGACGTCGTGCACGCCCGTGCCGATCGCGACGAGAAGACCTATCACATCCACGCGGTGATCATGCCGCGGGGCGAGGATCAGCACGGACGGCCGATGCTCATCCCTTCGAAGCACGAGGCGATCCAATCCTACGAGCTGGCGCAGGACATCGCAGGCGTGTGGTTCGCCCAAGCCGGACTGTTGCGCGGGGAAGCGCGGGCATTCGCTGCGCGTCAGGCGAAAGCCGCAGGGATGAAGGGGCCGGACCCGGTTCAGCACAAGCCCACCTGGAAGTGGCGGCAGGAGGTCGCGGCCTCCATCTGGGCTGACCACGTTGGACTGAACGCCCGTTCGTCCGCCCTCGACACACGGGAAAAGGCGCTCGGGGAAGCCAAGGAGGCCCTCGACGTCGAGTCCGCCGCGGCAGAGACGCGCTCGGTTGCGGTTGGTGCGCGCGAAACTGCGGCCCAGCATATGGCGGACGAGGCCGACTCCGTTCTGGCCGCCGCGGAGGGGCTCGCGGAAGACTTCTTCGAGTTGACGGACGATTCAAGCACGCCGCGCCTCGCCGTGACAGAGGCGGGCAAGGCATCCGAAGCTGCCAAGCCCCTGATCCGACGTTTGGCAAAGTCGAAGAACGGTCGCCGACGCGCAGAAGGCATTTTCGGTCGTGCCTGGTCCGCAATGCGCGCTCGTGCGCAAGGCGACGCGGAGGAGCGGCTGCGCGAAGAGTTCGCCGAGATCGAGACCACGCGCGAGACGCTCATGGCCGTCGTGCAGCACCTTCCGCCCGCCGTTCGTCAGCGGGCCGGCGAGACCTGGAAGGCCGTCGTCAAGCAGGTCGTGGGCTTGGAGAGACTGTTGCGCAAACGTGGACATTTGGGCGCGGAAGAAGATCGCCGGGGAGATGCCGACCCAAACGCAAAGGCATCTAACGAAAAATGAATCTAGTGATGTCCGTGACTTATAGTTTTTCCGAGAGAAAGTTGTCCGTTTTGGCTCCGGCGCCGATGGAAACAAAAGCACATAATTTTTGGCCGCGGTTGATACCCCCAGCACCACGCCGACGGCTGACCCTAAACCGGACAAAAAAAGGAGATCCCCATGTCCAAGATTAACCACAATGACCTTCACCGTCAGTTCCTCGGAGCCATGGCGTCGAACAGCACGCAGCCTGCTGCCGGTGCCGTCTCGACCGACCCGCGTCGTACCATCCAAGCCATCCAATCCGGTGTCGTAGCCAAGGCCGCGGTCAACGAGCTGAACCGCGCCCTGTCTTTCGCCAATGCCATCGGCCAGAACTTCGCGGCGGTGCTGCCGAGCCTGAATGAGCAGACCCGCATCGAGGTCATCTCGGCGCTGGCCTGCGCGGCCTCGGCGAAGGACCGGCGAACCATCATGGAGCATCCGCTGTGCCCGCCTGAGGTAGAGGCAATCGTAGAGGCCTACGATGCGGCCAAGACTGAGGAAGCAGAGGCGCGCAAGGCTGACCGGGCCGCCGAGCGCGAGGAGAAGGAGCGCGCCAAGTTCGAGGAACTACGACTTAAGTTCGAGGGCGGCAAGGCTAATGCAGATGACGCAGTCGCCGCCGAATGAGGCTCCACATGGCGGCGGCCGGTTTTGCCGGCTACCGCCACGTGACGGCCACTTCCGTTCGCCAGAGACCAAATCCAGCTCCCGCAACCACCGAAATCTGCATCGCAGACAAACCAGCGCCCCACGGGGCGCTTTTTTGCTGTTCTCCAACAGGTTGGTAGATCCGGGACACCTCGCCCCGGATCTCGATACGCAGACAATCGCGCGCCTCCGGATCCCCCCACAGAGACACCTCTCCCAGAAGCTCGCGCAGCAGCGCGTTCGCCGCCACCATCTGATCGCTGCCCGTCAGCAGGTCCTCCAGCCGTCGGATCGGCTTGAACAGCACCTCCTGGCCCCGGTCCGCGACACAGCGCTCGACGCCGAAGAGAACGAAGGCGAAGGCCGCCTCGTCTTCTTCGACGGGACCAACAACGTCGAAACCACGGAAAGCGCACCCTTCGAGCTGGGCGATGGCAACGACATCCTCGTCGATGATCTAAGTGACAACGCGGTCGACGGCGGCGCTGGCGACGATGTCTTCGTCATGGCCGGAGGCAACGACACGATCCGCGGCGGCGACGGCGGCCACGACGTGGCCTTCTTCGACGGCAGCATCAACGACTACGCCTTTACCGTGCGGGAGGACGGCGACGTCACGGTCTACCACCCCTACGCGAAAGACGGCGATTCTTACCGCGGTGTGAACACCTTCGGCAGCGTGGAACGCTTCGCCTTTCAAGACCTCCATGCTCGGGACGAGATCGGCCGCTGGCGCAACCACTACAACACCGAGCGCCCGCATTCGGCGCTCCGATACCTGTCCCCAACGGAGTTTCTGACCACGATCGCCGCGACAACGCTCGAGACACTTGCTGTCTCCGTGCTGTCGTTCAACACTGCAAATCGACCGAAAATTACGGGATCAACGCGGCCCTAATTCAGGGGGAACGTCAGATTCACGAGATGAATCCCCCAAAGGCTTTCTGCAACATAGCCCGTGGTAGACAGCGTTACCGGCTCAGAAGCCGCTGACCCTGGGCAGCCAGGTCGACAGGCCGGGCACGAAGGTTATCGCCAACAGCGCTAGCGCGAGCGCCAGAAAGAACGGCGGCATCTCGCGGATGAGTGTCGTGGGCTTCAACGACACCGCGGACGATACGACGAAGATCAGGCTGCCCACCGGGGGCGTCGTCAGGCCGAGCGTCAGGTTCACGATGACGATGATGGCGAAGTGATCCGGGTCGATCCCGAGGGCGAAGCTGATCGGCGCCAGGATCGGCACCAGGATCATCACCCCGGGCAGAGGGTCCATGAAGAGGCCGAACACCAGCAGCAGGACGTTCACCGCCAGCAGGAACACGATCGGTGACAGGTCCAACGCGATGATCGTTTCGGCCAGCATCTGCGGGATGCCTTCGATGATGAGCACCCAGGCGAAGGCCCGCGCCGCCCCGAGGATCAGCAGCACCGCCCCTGCCACGATCGCCGCGCGCAGGATCGTGTCGGGCAGGTCCCGCAGCCGGAACGATCGGTAGACGAAGATCGCCACGAAGAGCGCATAGAACACCGCGATGACCGAGGCTTCTGTGGGGGTGAATACGCCGAAGCGGATGCCGCCGACGATCAGCACGATCAGCAGGAGCGCGGGAAAGGCGTGGAGCGCAATGCGGGCGATCTCTGTCAGAGGCGGCATCGGCGCACCGGAGGCATAGCCGCGCAGGTAACTGACGCGCGCGTTTGCCAGCAGCACCAGAACCGTGATCAGGATGCCCGGCAGTACCCCCGCCATGAAGAGGGAGCCGACCGAGACCTCCTGGTCCTGCATGGCGTAGATGATCATCGTGATCGATGGCGGGATGATCGGCCCGACGACCGAGCTGGCGATGGTCAGCGCGCCGGCATAGGCGCGGTCGTAGCCGCCCCGTTCCATCATCCGGATCATCATGGCGCCGGGTCCCGCCGCATCGGCCAGCGCGCTGCCCGAGATGCCTGCGAACATCGCCGAGCTGACGACGTTGGCGTGGCCAAGACCGCCCCGCAGATGGCCGACGAGCGACTGCGCCAGCCGCAGGATTGCCAGCGTCACGGCGCCCGCGGTCATGATTTCGGCGGCGAGGATGAAGAACGGCACCGCCAGCAGCGGGAAGCTGTCGAGGCCCGAGAACATCTCCTTGACCACGACGATGTCGGGATAGCTCGACCCCAAGCTCAGCGCGACGAAGACCGAAATCGCCATCGCAAAGGCAGCCGGAAGCCCCAGGGCGAGCAGTACGAAGAGCGCGGGAAAGAGGATCTCAGCCATTCGCGCCCTCGCGCGCGGCCGGATCTTCGCCCGCCGCACGTTCGCCCTTGTAGGTGCCCGCCGTCACGAATTGCGGCGCGATCAGCAGCAGGTGGACGATCAGCAGCGAGAACCCCACCGGCATTGCCGCGTAGACGTAGAGGAACGGTACCCGAAGGGCCGGCGTCATCTGGTACTGCATGCGCTGCGCGTATTCGATGCCCACGGAAACCATGAAGCCGAAGAAGATCAGCAGGCCGATTACCAGCGCCCCGCGCAGGATCTGCTGTCCGCGTCCCGGCAGCGCATCCTGCAGGTTGGTGATCGCGACATGGGCGCCCATTCGCAGCGCGAGGCCCGCGCCGACGAAGGTCATCCAGATCATCAGGTAGCGCGCGGCCTCGTCGGCCCATGAAAGCGAATGTCCCGTCAGGTACCGCAGGGCGATGTTCGCCCCGACGATCAGGGGCATCGCGCCGAGGATCAGGATTACCGCCCAGGCGTTGGCGCGGACAAAGATGCGTTCGAGCCGCTTCACGCGAGGCCCCCTGTCGGTGCCGGCGCCCACATGGGGCGCCGGCACTCGGTCATTCGAAGTTTACGATCGAGTCGACCAGCTCCTGGCCATAGGTCTCGTAATAGCCTTCGTAGGCAGCCGAGATCTCTTCCTGGAACTGTGCCTTCTGCTCGGCGGAAAGTTCGTTCACCTTCATCCCGCGCTCCTTGAGCGTCTCCACGCCGGTGGTCTCGACCTCGTCCACGAAGCCGCGCATTGCGCTCGCGGCCTCGTCGGCGGCGGTCTCGAACGCCTCTTTCTGCTCGTCGGAGAGGCCCTCCCAGAACGGCTTGGAGACCAGCAGCATCGCGGGCGAATACACGTGCCCCGACAGCGTCAGGTATTCCTGCACCTCGTCGAGCTTCACCGACACGATCACCGAAAGCGGGTTCTCCTGCCCGTCGATCACGCCCTGCTGCAGCGAGGAGATCACCTCGGGCCAGGCCATCGGCGTGGGCGCGGCGCCCATCGCGTTGAACGCGGCCTGGTGGACCGGGTTCTCCATCGTGCGGATCTTCAGGCCCTGGACGTCTTCCGGGGTCTCGATCGCGTTGCGATTGTTGGTGATGTGGCGGAAGCCCTGCTCGCCCCAGGCGAGGCCGTGCAGGCCCACATCGTCGAATTTGGCGAGGATCTCCTGCCCGATCTCGCCGTCGAGGACGGCGCGCGCGTGCTCCAGATCGCGGAACAGGAACGGGATGTCGAAGACGCCGGTGTCGGGCACGAAATTTGCGAGCGTGCCCGATGACACGATGGTCGCCTCGATGGTGCCGAGCTGCAGCCCCTCGATCACCTCGCGCTCACCGCCGAGGCCGGACGAGGGGAAGTGGTTGAACTCGAAGGCATCGCCGGTCTGCTCGGTCACCACCTCCTCGAATTTCTGGGCCGCGACGCCGTAATGGCTGTCGGGGGCCAGCGCGTAGCCGATCTTGACCTCGGTCTGGGCCAGCGCCGGAGCGCCTGCCGCAACAATCGCACCCGCTGCGACGAGCCCGCTGAAACGATACGTCATGTGTTCCTCCCTGGAAATTCGAGGTGTTGCTACACGCGGCTTTTTGGGCTGGCAACCCCGCCCGCGTGAGCGCTATCGCGCGCGGATCAACCGCCGCTGTTCTTTCGGAAGAGCCGCACCATCTCGGGTACGTACGCACGCCCGTTTTCGCCCTCGCACACGGGCCGGATCGCGGCCGACACGCCGTCCGCGACGGTCTGCTGCGCGCCAGCCGCCTCGGCCATCTCGCGGTAGTAATCGATGTCCTTGGCGGCATTCGCGACGGCGAAGGGCAAGCCGCTGCGATCGCCGTCAAGGATGAACGGCGCGAGCCGGTCGAGCGCGGCACTCGCGCCGCCGCCATTGGCCAGCACCTCCACCAGAACCGACGGGTCGACGCCGGCGTCGGCGGATTGCGCGGCGGCCTCGGCCAGAAGCGTCATGAACCCGACAGAGACGTAGTTGTGCAGAAGCTTCAGCCGGTGCCCGTGGCCGAGCGGCCCGACATGCGTGATTGTCTCGGTGAAGCTGTCGAGGACGGGCCGGACACGCTCCAGCGTCTCGGCTTCGCCGCCCACCAGCAGATTGAGTGTGCCGGCATGTGCGTGCGCCGCCGTGCGGGTCATCGGCGCGTCGAGATAGGTGCCTCCCGCCTCGGTCATGCGCGCGCTCATCCGCAGCGTCGTCCCGGGCAGCGAGGTGGAGCAGTCCACGACCACCGTGCCCTGACGCAGCGCGGGCAGAAGGCCGTCAACCACCGCCTCCACCTGCGGCGCACCGGTCACGCAGAGCAGGATGACGTCGCAGGCCGCGGCGATCTCGGCCACTGTGGCTGCGGCCGTTCCGCCGAGTGAGACGATCTCCTCCGTCGGCTGGTTGCCAGGGTGGTCGAGGAAGGTCAGGGCGTGGCCGCCCCGCGAAAGCACGTTCCGTGCGATGCCGTGGCCCATGAGGCCCACGCCGATCAGTCCGACATTCATGGTGAATTCCTTTTTTTGCGGCGGGCGGATCGCTCAGCCTGGCCTGCCTTCAGTCCGCATTGATCCAGATGGCCTTGGTGTCGAGGTATTCCTCGACGTGTTCCGACCCGCCTTCGCGCCCGTACCCCGACATCTTCATGCCGCCGAACGGCACCGCCGGGTCGATGGCGTGGTACATGTTCACCCAGACCGAGCCCGCCTTGAGCCGGTTGGCCAGCTTGTGCGCGGTGCCCAGGTGGGTCGAGAACACGCCGGCCGCCAGCCCGTAGGGCGTGGCGTTGGCGCGCGCGACCACCTCGTCGAGCGTGTCGAATGGCATGGCCGAGATCACCGGGCCGAAGATCTCCTCGCGCGCGACGCTCATCTCGTCGGTGACGCCGCCGAAGACCGTGGGCTGGAAGTAATGCCCGCCATCGAGGCCCGTTCCCGTCGCGCGTCCACCGCCGGTGACGATTTCGGCGCCCTCGGCCGGGCCGGCCGAGAGATAGCCCTCGATCCTTTCCGCCTGACGGCCCGATATGATCGGGCCGATATCGGTGTCCGGCGCGATGCCGTGGCCGATCTTGAGCTTCGAGGCATAGTCGGCCACCCGACGCACGAATTCGTCGTGGATCTCGCGCGCGACGAAGAGGCGCGAGCCGGCGATGCAGATCTGGCCTGAATTGGCGAAGACCGCCATCGCGGCCACCGGCACCGCCTTGTCCAGGTCCGCGTCGCGGCAGACGATGACCGGGGACTTGCCGCCGAGCTCCAGAGACACGCGCTTGAGATTGCCGGTCGCGGCGCGGGCGATGGCCTTCCCGGTGGCGGTGGAGCCGGTGAACACGATCTTGTCCACACCCGGATGCTCGGCCAGTGCCGCGCCCGCCTCGGCGCCGGTGCCGGTCACGATGTTGAGGACGCCGTCCGGCAGCCCGGCCTCCTGCATGATCCGCGCGATCATCAGGACGGTGAGCGAGGCTTCCTCGGACGGCTTCAGCACCACCGTGCATCCGGTGGCGAGCGCCGGCGCGATCTTCCAGACCGACCCGGCGATCGGCGCGTTCCAAGGGATGATCGCGCCCACGACGCCCACCGGCTCGCGCACAGTCGACGAGTAGATGTCACCCGGGAACGAGTTGGGGATGGTCTGCCCGTGCACGCTGACCGCCTGGCCCGCGTAGAATCGCAGCATCCCCAGCACGCGGCGCTGGTTGGCGAGCGTGCGCTGGATCGGCATCCCCATGTCGAGCGTGTCCGACAGGCAGAGCGTCTCCCACTCGGCCTCGAACCGCTCGGCGATGCGCAGGAGCAGGTTCTGCCGCTCGTAGGGCGTGAATTTCGCCCATGGTCCCTCGAACGCGCGCCGCGCGGCTGTCACGGCGGCGTCGATATCGGCGGCGTCGCCCTGGGGCACGGTCGCGAGGAGCGATCCGTCCGCCGGGTTCGTCGCCTGCATCTCGCGCGCGGACTGCGCCGCGCACCAATTTCCGCCCACGAACATCGGCCGGAAGTTCCCGCCGTAGAGCTCTGCCGCTGACGCCTGCCAATCCTTCATATCTTCCTCCAAAAGCGCGGTATGCCGCGTTGCGGCGTTGATGGCGTCAGCTCGTTCCGAGCGCAAGCCACGAGTAGATTGGTGCCGAGGGCGATCGGGACGGCGGCTTCGGAGCGGTGCTTGGTGACAGGAAATCTCTGTCGCGGGGGACGCGTCTTTCGGTGCGGCCAGGCTAAGGCGTCTCCACGATCGGCAAAACGCAATCACCGCGCGCCGCCATGCGCGGTGGACCACGGCGATCCCAGGGCTGAGGCGCTGTTCTCCGCGCGTGCCGCTTGGCGGTCGGGGGGCGAAGCCCGAGGCCGCCGCTCAGTCGAACGTTCCCGCGACGCGGCCGAGCAGCATGAAGGCCCGGGCCGACCGCGTGTCGGCAAGGTCCGAGACCTCGGTATCGGTGGCCGTGCCCTCGAACCGCGCGAAATTGCGGTCGAAGAGGCGCAGGAAATGATGCGCGGCGTCGCGGAAGATCGGGTCCTGTTTCATTCGCGCTGCCGTCAGCGCCAGGGAGGAGCGATCGCGGATACCCCCGAGCGCCGCGATCTCGCGCCCGCGTGCGCCCTGACCGAAGCGGCGCCAGGTTTCCGGGCGGGCGCGGTCGGGGCGCAGGTCGTCCATGTAGATGCCGTCCTCGCTCAGCAGCGTGAGCACGTCCTGGGCGGCCTGGATCAACTGCGCCGCCGTGCGGTCCTTGAGCGCGCGCCGGAGCGCCGCGAAGCCGTCGGTGTCCTCCGCGGTCTCGGGGAAGTTCAGCGCGCGGATGAGGTCGGCATTGGGAAGCGCGGGGGCCATGTCCTCCGCGCTGGTGCCGAGCGCGAGGGTCGGCTGCTCGCCCGAGGCGGCCGGCTCGGCGGCGGCGACCGGGGAGGGGCGCGAGGCCGACGCCGGTCCGCGGGTGGTGGTGAACACCGCCAGCGCGGTCTCGGTCTTCTTCTGCGCCGCCGCGATCTCGTCGAGCTTGCGCGAGATCGTGGTGCCCTGCGGATCTCCCTTTCCGGCCTGCGCCTGATTCACGTAGGCGTGGCGCAGCGCGTCGACCGCGGCCTGAAGTCGCGCGCTTTCCTCGCGCATGATGCGGGTGGAGCGCATGGCCATCGCCGCGACCCAGACCATCGCCACCGGCAGGAACACCGTCATCAGCACCAGGACGAAGCGCAGCCCGTCGGTGCCGGACGCTGCGAAGAACAGGAAATAACCCCCGGCCAGCAAGAGCCAGACCACCGACAGCGCAGCGGCCGCGAGCTCTCCGGTCGAGGGGCCGGCCCGGTCGCTGCGGTCGTAGACGCCGATCGGCGTGGAACGGGCGGTGCTGTCGTCGGCCATTCCGGCCCTCGCGTCAGACGTAGTCGATTTTCAGGATCTCGTAGGACTTTTCCCCGCCGGGGGTGCGCACCTCGACGCTGTCGCCTTCTTCCTTGCCGATGAGGGCGCGCGCAATGGGCGATTTCACGTTCAAGAGGCCCTTTTCGATATTGGCCTCGTGTTCGCCGACGATCTGCCAGGACTTCTCTTCTTCGGTGTCCTCGTCCACGACGGTCACGGTGGCGCCGAACTTGACCGCACCCCACAGCGTCTTGGGGTCGATCACTTCGGCCAGCGACAGAACCCCTTCCAGTTCCTTGATGCGCCCCTCGATGAAGCTCTGCTTCTCGCGCGCGGAGTGGTATTCGGCGTTTTCGGACAGATCTCCGTGCTCGCGCGCCTCCGAGATCGCCCGGATGATCGCCGGCCGCTCTTCGGACTTGAGGGTCTTCAACTCTTTTTCCAGCGCGGCGTGGCCCGCGCGCGTCATCGGTATCTTGTCCATGATGCGTCCAAACGTTTTGGGGCGGCCCTTTGGCCGCCCACCCGTGTCAGCACCGCACTTCACCGCATGATCGGCACGATTTCAAGGGGAGTCGGGCTGCGCGCGCGGCGGCAGCAGCCGCGTCCGGACGCGGTGTCACAATTGCCCGCGCGCGGGGTTCGCGTTACGTCACTTCACAAAGCGGTTTAGGCGGCCCCCGGCCGGAAAGGGAGCGACATGAGCGAAACGACGCGCGAGTCGATGGAATACGACGTGGTGATCGTGGGGGCGGGCCCAGCGGGCCTGTCGGCGGCGATACGGTTGAAACAGCTCGACGCGGATCTTGAGGTCGTTGTGCTCGAGAAGGGCTCCGAGGTCGGCGCGCATATCCTCTCGGGCGCGGTGCTCGACCCCTCCGGTCTCGATGCGCTGATTCCCGACTGGAAGGAGAAGGGCGCGCCGCTGAACGTGCCCGTGCGGAAGGATAACTTCTATCTCCTCGGTGCGGAGGGGAAGGTGCGGGTGCCGAACTGGCCGATGCCGCCGCTGATGAACAATCACGGCAACTACATCGTCTCAATGGGCAACGTTTGCCGCTGGATGGCCGAACAGGCCGAGGCGCTGGGGGTGGAGATCTTCCCCGGGATGGCGTGCTCCGAACTGGTGTGGGGGGAGAACGGAGAGGTCGCCGGCGTCGTCGCCGGGGAATTCGGCCTCAACCCTGACGGCACCAAGGGCGACGGTTACGAGCCGGGAATGGAATTGCTCGGCAAGTACGTGTTCCTGTCCGAAGGCGTGCGCGGGTCGCTGTCCAAGCAAGTCATCGCGAAATACGAGCTCGACAAGGGCTCGGAGCCGCAGAAATACGGCCTCGGCATGAAGGAGATCTGGGAGGTCGACCCCGCCAAGCACCGCGAAGGCACGGTGTCGCACACGATGGGCTGGCCGCTCGGCAGCAATGCCGGGGGCGGGTCGTTCATCTACCACGCCGAGAACAACCAGGTCTATCTGGGCTTCGTGGTGCACCTGAACTACGAGAATCCGCACCTTTACCCGTACATGGAATTCCAGCGCTTCAAGCACCACCCGGTGGTGGCCGAGCTTCTCGAGGGCGGCAAGCGTGTCGCCTACGGAGCGCGCGCGATTACCGAGGGCGGCTACCAGTCGATGCCGAAGATGGTGGCGCCGGGCGTGGCCCTGCTGGGCTGCTCGGTCGGCATGGTCAACGTCCCGCGCATCAAGGGCAACCACAATGCCATGCTGTCGGGCAAGGCGGCGGCCGAGGCCGCGCATGCGGCGATCAAGGCCGGCCGGGCCGCCGACGAGCTGACCGATTACGAGACCGAAGTGCGCAGCGGCGCCATCGGCAAGGACCTCAAGGCAGTCCGCAACGTCAAGCCGCTCTGGTCGAAATACGGCCTCTCGACGAGCCTCGCGCTCGGCGGACTCGACATGTGGACCAATACGCTCGGCTTTTCGGTCTTCGGCACGATCGGCCACGGCAAGACCGACGCCGCCGCGACCGGGAAAGCGGAGGACCACAAGAAGATCGACTACCCCAGGCCGGACGGCAAGCTCAGCTTCGACCGGCTGACCAACGTGTCCTTCGCGATGACGAATCACGAGGAAAGCCAGCCTGCGCATCTCAAGCTCAAGGACCCGCAGACGCAGATCGAACAGGACTGGAAGACCTTCGCCGGCCCCTCGCAGCGCTACTGCCCGGCCGGGGTCTACGAATTCGTCGACACCGACACGGAGCCGCGCTTCGTCATCAATTTCCAGAACTGTGTTCACTGCAAGACCTGCGACATCAAGGACCCGGCGCAGAACATCGTCTGGACCACGCCGCAGGGCGGGGACGGGCCGAACTATCCCAACATGTGAGCCTGACGCAGCTGTGAGTGGCCGTCCGCCCCGGGCGGCCGCTGGCGCGTTGCGCGGCCCGGCCCGCACCGCTAGGCTCCGCTGGCACCGCAGAGCGATCAGGGAGTTGTCGGACATGGCCGGACGGGCACGCGACTGGATCAGGGGCGCCGCGCTGGCGGCGACATTGGCCGCGCCCTGGGGCGCCGCGGCGCAGGGTCTGTCGGGCGACTACCTCGCCGCGCGTCAGGCTGGCCTGATGGGCGATTTCCGGGCCGCCGCGCGCTACTACGATCGCACGATCAGCAACGATCCCGACCGGGCCGAACTGCTCGAACGGTCGATCTTCGCGCATCTTGCGCTCGGCGATTTCGACCGCGCCGGCGCTCTTGCCGACAGGCTGGGCGAGCTCGGCCAGACCAGCCGTATCGCGCAGATGGCACTGATCGCCGACCGGCTCGGCAGCAACGACTATGCCGGCGCGATCCGCCAGATCGACGACGGCGAAGGCATCGGTACGCTGGTCGACGGCCTCCTGAAAGCCTGGGCCTTGCTGGGCGAGGGCGACATGTCCGCCGCGATCGTCGCCTTCGACGAGGTATCGCGGATCGAGGGGCTCGCGCCATTCGCGGCCTATCACAAGGCGCTCGCGCTCGCCTCGGTCGGCGACTACGAGGGGGCGGAGGCGATCTTTGCCTCCGGCGCGATGGAGAACGTCGCACAGACCCGCCGCGCGATCATGGCCCGCGCCGAAGTGCTGAGCCAGCTCGGCCGCGACCCCGAAGCGGTGACGCTCATCGACGAGGCCTTCACCGCCGACATCGACCCGGGCCTGCGCGCATTGCGCGCGGCGCTGGCCGCCGGCGAACGGGTGCCATTCACCCACGCCCAGAGCGCGCGGGACGGTCTCGCGGAGGTGTTCTACACCCTCGCCGGCGCCTTCTCGAACGACATGTCCTCGGATTTCCTGCTGATCTACAGCCGCGTCGCGGTTCATCTGCGCCCGAATCACGTCGACGCGATCCTGCTTACCGCGGAACTGCTCGACGAGATCGGCCAGCACGATCTGGCGGTGGAAGCCTACCGCAATGTTCCGCGCGATCATCCTTCCTACCACGCCGCGGAACTCGGCCGGGCCCAGTCCCTGCGGCAGAGCGATCGCGGGGACGCCGCGGTCGAGGTGCTGGAATCGCTGTCCGAGACTCATGGCGACCTGCCTGTCGTAATGTCCTCGCTCGGCGACATGTACCGCCAGATGGAGCGCTTCGACGATGCCGTGGGGGCCTATTCCGCAGCGCTGGATGCCTTCGATGAGCCGGACCGCGCGCAGTGGTTCCTCTACTACGCGCGCGGCATCTGCAACGAACGGCAGGGCAACTGGGAGCAGGCGGAATCCGACTTCCGCGCGGCGCTGGAGCTGAATCCCGAGCAGCCGCAGGTCCTCAACTACCTCGGCTACAGCCTCGTGGAGCAGCAGACGAAGCTCGAGGAGGCGCTCGGCATGATCGAGCGGGCGGTCGAGATCGAGCCCGATTCCGGCTACATCGTCGACAGTCTCGGCTGGGTGCTCTATCGCCTCGGTCGCTACGAGGAAGCCGTGGACCACATGGAGCGCGCGGCAGAGCTCATGCCGATCGACCCGGTGGTGAACGACCACCTCGGCGACGTCTACTGGGCGGTCGGGCGCGAACGCGAGGCGGAGTTCATGTGGAACCGCGCGCTGTCATTCGTGGATTTCGAGGAGGTCAGCCAGGACGCCGACCCCGAGCGCATCCGCCGCAAGCTGGAGGTTGGCCTCGACCGCGTGCTGGCCGAGGAAGGCGAGCCCCCGCTCGACGTCGCCGCAGATGAAGGTCAATGAGGCGCTCGCGCCGGCCAAGGTCAACCTGACGCTGCACGTCACCGGCCGGCGCGACGACGGCTACCACCTGCTCGACTCGCTCGTCGTATTCGCCGATCTCGGCGATCATCTGCGTGCCGGGCCGGCGGACGACCTGACACTCGAGGTGACAGGCCCGATGGCGGCCGGCGTGTCCGCAGGGCCAGACAACCTCGTTCTGCGCGCCGCCCGCCATCTTCACCCGTCCCGCGGCGCACGGCTGACCCTCGACAAGCACCTGCCGGCGGCGGCCGGAATCGGCGGCGGGTCCTCTGACGCGGCCGCCGCGTTGCGTGTGCTCTCCCGCCTTTGGGATCTGCCGCTGCCCGGGGACTGCGTCGTGCTCGGTGCGGATGTGCCGGTCTGCCTCGATCCGGTCGCGCAACGGCTCTCCGGAATCGGAGAGAGGCATATACCGGCGCCCGGCCTGCCGCCCTTGCCTGCGGTCCTCGTCAATCCGGGCATCGCCGCCTCGACGCCGGCCGTTTTCGCCGCGCTCGAGAACCGCACCAATTCGCCCATGCCATCGAAGCTTCCGCGTCTCGACACGCCGCGAGAAGTGGCATCCTGGCTCGCCACCCAGCGCAACGACCTCACAGCTCCTGCACGCACCGTCGCGCCGGTCATCGAGCGGTGCCTCTCGGCGCTGCACAATGCGCGCCTGGCCCGCATGTCCGGCTCCGGCGCCACTTGTTTCGGTCTCTACGACACGCGCTCGGATGCCGAGGCCGCGGCCAAGGCCATCGCCCAGGCAGAGCCCGACTGGTGGGTGCGAGAGGTCACACTGAACCCGCCCCCCTCTTCTTCTCGTTGAAAATACTCCGGGGAGCGCGAGGGGCCGGCCCCTCGCTCTATGGCTCCGGCTCTCGCTGCCGTCAGCTCACCCGTGCGACGACGAAATCTGCGAGGTCCGCCAGCATTTCCTGCAGCGCGGCGTCCGCGCCCGATACACGGGCCAGCGAGTCCTTTGCCTTCGCCGTCCAGGCCAGCGCGTCGGCCCGTGTCGCCTGCAGCGCGCCATGCTTGTTCAGAAGCGTCAGCGCGCGATCGAGATCGCCGTCCTCCTGGCGCCCCTTCTCGATGGTGCGGGACCAGAACGTGCGTTCCTCGGCATCCGCCGCTCCCACCGCCTTTATCACCGGCAGCGTCAGCTTGCGTTCGCGGAAATCGTCCCCGATATTCTTGCCGGTGGCTTTCGCGTCGCCCTGGTAGTCCAGCAGGTCGTCGACGATCTGGAACGCGATTCCCAGCGCGTCGCCGTACTCGCGGAGCGCCCGAATCTCATCCTCCGGCGCGTCGGCGATGACGCCGCCCACCTCCGTCGCCGCGGAGAACAGCGCGGCGGTCTTGCCGCGGACCACCTTGAGATAGACCGCCTCGTCCGTGGCGAGGTTCTGCGCGGCGGTCATCTGCAGCACCTCGCCCTCCGCGATGGTCGCGGCGGCGTCGGCGAGGATGTCGAGAACCCGCAGGCTCCCGGTCTCCACCATGAGCTGGAAGGACCGGGCGAACAGGTAGTCGCCCACGAGGACGCTGGATTTGTTGTCCCACAGGAGGTTCGCCGTCGGCCGGCCGCGGCGCTGGCGGCTTTCGTCGACGACGTCGTCATGCAGCAGAGTCGCGGTGTGGATGAACTCCACCGTCGCGGCGAGCCGAAGGTGGTGGCTGCCGGAATAGCCCATCATCCGGGCCGAGGCGAGCGTCAGCAGCGGGCGCAAGCGCTTGCCGCCGGCCTCTACCAGGTGCGCTGTCACTTCGGGGATGCGCGGCGCGTTCTCGGAGGCCATGCGCGCCCGGATCAGCGCGTTGACCTCGCCCATGTCCCCGTCCAGGGCCGCGGCGAGCCGTTCATGGGGTTTCGCGGCGGGGCTGTCGAGGCTCATTTCGGTCCCTTGCGGCAAAGGCAGGCTCGACAGCGTCGAACCGCACGCTTAGATCGCTGTCATGGAAGAGCTTTTGCGCACCACCGACATCACCGTGATCCCGCTCGCGCGCACCCTTCTCGAAGCGGAGGATATAGAGTGCTTCGAGTTCGACGTAAACATGAGCGTCCTCGAAGGGTCCATCGGCATTTTGCCGCGGCGCCTGATGGTGCGCGCGACGGATCTGCCGCGCGCACGCCGGGTGATGTGGGAAAACGGTGTGGCGCTTGACGGCTGAGGCCTTTGCCGAGGCCGACCTGACGCGCGACGCGTTCCTCGGCGGGCGCGTCAATCTCTATCAGCCGCGAAAGGGATACCGGGCCGGGCTGGATCCGGTCCTCCTCGCCGCCGCCATCCGGGCAGAGCCGGGGCAGAGCGTTCTGGATCTCGGCTGCGGGGCGGGGGCGGCCCTGATGTGCCTGGCTGCGCGCGTGCCGGACCTGACGCTCACCGGCGTGGAGCGTCAGCCGGCCTACGCCACGCTCGCCCGCCGTAGCGCCGAGGAGGCCGGTTGGCCCGCGCGGATCGCGGTCGCGGACCTTGCCGCCCTGCCGGCGGACCTGCGGCAGGAACGATTTCACCACGTCTTTGCCAATCCGCCTTACTTCGATCCGGCGGCACGGCACCGTGCTGTGGACCCGGGCCGCGAGGCCGGACTTGCGGAGGATACGCCGCTGGCGACCTGGGTGGAGGTCGCCGCGAAGCGGACCGCGCCAGGCGGCGAGGTCACTTTCATCCACCGTGCGGAGCGGCTGCCGGACCTGCTCGGGGCCTTTGCGGCGCGGCTCGGATCCTTGGAGCTGAAACCGCTTCTCCCGCGGAGCGGGAAAGCGGCGCGACTGATTCTCCTCAGGGGGCGGAAGGGGGGACGCGCGCCCTTCGTGCTGCATTCCCCGCTCGTTCTGCACGCCGGAGCGGCGCATGGGAGCGACGCGGAGGATTACAATCCTGCCGTCGCCGCAATCCTGCGCCGGGGAGAAAGGCTTCAATTTTCGGCATAATGTCGTAATTTCTTTAACTAACTGTCAGCCAGATTTTGCGGAAAGCTGCGCTTTGCCGTGACTTTGAGAGCGTTTTGTGCTGCCATGGAGACCTCATCCATATCGAGGAGGTCACCATGAGCTTGAGTTCGCATCTGCAGGAACTGAAGAAGAAGCATGCGTCCCTGTCGGAGGCGGTGGAAGCCGCTCAGCGTGCGCCGAGTACGGATGGCCTGCAAATCGCGGAGCTGAAGAAGCAGAAACTGCGCCTCAAGGAAGAGATCACGCGCTTGTCCGGCGACCGTCTGCACTGACGGCCGATGTGACGTGAACCGGGGCGGTTTCGCCCCGGCTCTTGGCCCGACACCGCCGCAATGGATCGGACCGCAGCGCGGTAAGTCGCCGGTCAGTCGCGGATCGGTTGCAGATAGCGCTCTTCCAGAACCGGGCGCAAATGTTCGTGCTGGCTGGGCAGCTTGAGGGCCTGGCCAAGCGCCTCCGGGGCTTCGTCGCGGTCGAAGCCGGGCTCTTTCGTGGCGATCTCGAACAATACGCCGCCGGGGGTGCGGAAGTATATCGCCCAGAAGTAGTCCCGGTCGATGGGCGGCGTCACGTCATAGCCGGTGTCGGTCAGGGCCGCGCGAGCGGATAGCTGCGTTTCGCGATCCGCCACCTCGAAAGCCACGTGATGCACCGATCCGGCGCCCTGTGTGGCGGCGGGGGCGTCGATGCGGCTCAGGTCGATCACGTTTGCCCCGTTGCCCTCCGGAAGGCGCCAGCGGGAGACATCGTCGACACGATCGTCTTCCTCGTATCCCATGAAGCGCAGAAGCTCGGCCGTGGCGGCCGGGTCGCGCAGCGCGAGATCCGTGGAGTGGAAGCCGCGGATCGCCACTTCCTCCGGCACCCCGTTGCCGGTCCAGGGGCTGCGTCGGTCGGCGTCCGATTCGACCAGCGCGAACCCGTCGCCGTCCGGCCCGCGGAACAGCAGTCGCGCGTTGCCGAACCGTGTGTCGCGCGACAAACCGTCAACGCCGGCGCCGGCAAGACGATCCTGCCAGTAGGGCAGGGCGCCGCCGGGCACCGCGAAGGCGGTGGTGCGCACCTCGCCAGTGCCGCCAGTGCCGCGCTTGGCGTGTGGAAAGGGAAAATAGGTCATCACCGTTCCGGGCGTACCGGCGCCGTCGCCGTAGTAGAGGTGATAGACTTCTGGCGCGTCGAAATTGACCGTTTTCTTGACCCGGCGCAGGCCGAGCGTGCCGGTGAAGAAGTCGTTGTTGACCTGCGCCGAGGACGCAAGCGACGTCACGTGGTGCAGACCCTTGATATCGGTGATCATGACGGGTCTCCTTGTCCTTCTGACAGGGATCTAGGTCTGTGCGCCTTTGCGAAAAATTCCGGATGCGCGCACCACGACGGTTATGGAGCGCACAAAAAGAGCTCCCGAGGCGGGAGCTCCTCCGGGCCCTCGCGGGCCTTCCTGGCGCGGGCTCAGACGAAGAACTGGCCGCCGTTGGCCGAGATCGTCGAGCCGTTGATGAACTGCGCATCGTCGGAGACGAGGAAGGAGACGCAGCGTGCGATCTCTTCGGGCTCGCCCAGGCGGCCGGTTGGGATCTGGCCGATGATTGCCTCGCGCACTTTCTCGGGCACCGCCATGACCATCTCGGTCGCGATGTAGCCGGGGCAGACGGCGTTGGCGGTGATGCCCTTGGAGGCGCCTTCTTGCGCAAGGCTCTTGATGATGCCGAGATCGCCGGCCTTCGTCGCGGCATAGTTGACCTGCGCGAACTGGCCCTTCTGACCGTTGATCGAGGAGATCACCACGATCCGTCCGAAGCCGCGTTCGCGCATGCCGGGCCAGACCGGGTGCACGGTGTTGAAGACGCCGGTGAGGTTGGTGTCGATGACCTCTTTCCATTGCTCCGGCTTCATCTTGTGGAAGGGCGCATCGCGCGTGATGCCGGCATTGGCCACGATGATGTCGATGGGTCCGAGGTCGGCCTCCACCTGTTCGATCCCGGCCTTGGACTCATCGTAATCGGCGACGTTCCACTTGTAGGTCTTGATGCCGGTCTCTTCGCTGAAGGCGTTCGCCTTCTCGGTGTTGCCGGCATAGGTCGCCGCGACCTGGTAGCCTTCGGCCTTCAGCGCCTTCGAGATCGCTGCGCCGATGCCGCGGCTGCCGCCGGTGACCAGTGCTGTACGTGCCATGTTTCCCTCCTCCAAAGGTAAAATTGTTGCGCGAAAAGCCTTTATGCGCGCAATATTCTTTCAGGTCCGACAGAGCATCAATCGAGCGTTCCGTCAAGCCAGCGCCGCGCGTCCGCTTCGCCCTGGTTCCAGGTCAGCCCCAGCTTCTCGGGGTCGGTGAAGTCGATCTTGTCGGCAGGCGTCTCTTTCGACGGCGCGATGTAGGTCAGGCGCGGATCATCCCGCAGATTGCGGTAGCGGCGCGTCAGAAGGATCGTTGTGTCGCCCTCGTCCGGGTCCGGCATCGGCGCCTGATCGGCCATGCCGCCGTCGATCACCGGCTTGCCGTCCCAGTGCGGCGGCTTGAAGACCGGCGGGATCGTCGCCGCCGAGCAGACCAGATGGTTGAGCTCGCCCTCTCGCGCGGCCTTGTTGGCGTCCACCAGTTGCCAGGTCAGGCCCATCTTCTCGGCCCAGCCGAAATGCGGGCTCGACTTGATGTAGAGTTCTGACTGATAGGCCAGCGCCATCGCGGTGCCCGACGAGGCCGGCAGCTTCGAGGCCGGTGGATGCGCGATCAGGATCTGCAGTTGCGGACCCTCGGCGATGCGGCGCGCGGCCTCGGCGTCGATCACCCGGTCCACCACGGCGCAGTATATCTCCTGGTGCGGGGTCAGGCCGCCGTCGTCCTCGTCAAAGAGCGAATGGGCGTTGTGGTTGACCCGCTGTTCCCGGAAGGCGCGGCACATCTCGTCATAAAGGTCGTGTTCGCGCCCTGACAGAAAGCCGACCGCCGACAGCGCGCCGCCTGAGACGCCGGTGACGCGTTCCGGCTCGATCCGGTGCTCCTTGCAGACAACGTCGAGAAAGCCGCCCTGCCAGAAGCAGCGCAGGCCACCGCCGGAGAAGACGAGTTGTGTCGGAGACTTGAATGCCTGTGCCATGGTGTGAGGGTGGGGCTATGGCCCCACCCGTCAACTCAGGGGCGTTCGACGCAGACCGCGACACCCATGCCGCCGCCGATGCAGAGCGTGGCGATGCCCTTCTTGGCGCCGCGGCGCTTCATTTCGAACAGGAGCGTGTTGAGAACCCGCGCGCCGGACGCACCGATCGGGTGGCCGAGGGCGATGGCGCCGCCGTTCACGTTCACTTTCTCGGGGTCCCAGCCCATGTCCTTGTTCACCGCGCAGGCCTGGGCGGCGAAGGCTTCGTTCGCCTCGATGAGGTCGAGGTCGTCGGGCTTCCAGCCAGCCCGCTCCAGCGCCTTGCGGCTGGCGTGGATCGGCCCGACGCCCATGATCGACGGATCGAGCCCCGCGGTCGCGTAGGACACGATGCGCGCGAGCGGCTCGATGCCGCGCTTCTCGGCGTTCTCGGCGGTCATCAGCAGCGCGCCGGCGGCGCCATCGTTGATGCCCGACGCGTTGCCCGCGGTCACGGTGCCGTCCTTGGTGAAGGCGGGCTTGAGCTTGCCCATGCCTTCGGCCGTGGCGCCGTGGCGTGGGTGCTCGTCGGTGTCGACGATGACGTCACCCTTGCGGGTCTTCACTGTGAAGGGGACGATCTCGTCCGCGAACTTTCCGGCCTTCTGGGCCGCCTCGGCCTTGTTCTGGGAGGCGGCGGCGAACTCGTCCTGCTGCTCGCGGCTGATCTGCCATTTCTCGGCGACGTTCTCGGCCGTCTGGCCCATGTGGTACCCGTTGAAGGCGTCCCAAAGGCCGTCGCGGATCATCGTGTCGATGTATTTCACGTCGCCCATCTTGTGGCCGGCGCGCAGATGCGCGGCGTGGGGGCTGAGCGTCATGTTCTCCTGGCCGCCGGCACAGATGATCTCTGCATCGCCGAGCATGATGTGCTGGGCGCCGAGCGCCACGGCGCGCAGGCCCGACCCGCAGACCTGATTGATGCCCCAGGCCGCGCTTTCCTGCGGCAGGCCAGCGTTGATATGCGCCTGGCGGGCGGGGTTCTGGCCCTGCGCGGCGGTCAGCACCTGGCCGAGGATGGTCTCGGAGACCTCGGACTTGTCGATGCCTGCGCGCTCGACCAGCGCCTCGAGCACCGCGGCACCCAGATCGTGTGCGGGGGTCGTGGCGAAGCCGCCGCTGAATGCGCCGACGGCGGTGCGGGCCGCGGAAGCGATCACGATGTTCGTCATGCCTTGTCTCCTCTGTCACCAGGCAATGCTGCCGGGCGCGAGGCGGCCCGGCGCGTCCTCGCCTTCGTGATTATCGGATCGCAGGTGCTGGCACAACTCGGCGCGCACGCCGGTTTCGTCGCAAACATGGCCCTGCATGGCGGGGTTTCGCGGCGCTCCGGTGGCGGCTGCGGGCGCCGCCTCAGGCGCGCCGGCGACCCCGCCGGTCCGCCCAGGGTGGAGAGAGCGTGGGCGCGGCGAAGAAATAGCCCTGCAGGCAGTCGATGCCGATCTCGGTCAGGAAGGCGGCGTCCTCTGCCGTCTCGACGGACTCGGCCACCGTGAAATAGTCGAAGGACTGCGCGATGGCGGCCAGCGCGCGCACCATGGCCTCGTTGTCGGGATCGCGCGCGACGCCGCGGACATAGGCGCCGTCGATCTTGACGATATCGACGGGCAGGGTGCGGAGATGGCGCAGTTCCGTCACCGTGGCACCGAAATCGTCGAGCGCGAAGGTGATGCCGGAGGTCTGCATCTCGGCCATGAAGGCCTGCGCGATGTCCGGCACACGCATGGCGGAGGCTTCGTTGATCTCCAGGATCAGCCGTTCCCCCAAGGTGGGGTCGGACTTCAGCCCCTGATCGAGCGCGCGGCGCCAGCGGGCATAACCGAGGGACCGCGCGGACATGTTCACGGCAAGGCGCAGGGCCGGTTCGTCGCGCAGGTGGGCGAACGCCTGCTCCAGCGCGATACAGTCGAGCAGGCGGCCGGTCTCCGTCTCTTCCACCGCGGACATGAACGCGGCGGCGGGAATGATTCGCCCGGTATCGTCCAGCACGCGCACGAAGGCCTCGTAGAAGGCGACACGGTCTGGCGCCGCGGCCTGCACCACAGGCTGGAAGGCGAGGCGCACCTGCTTGTGGCGCACCGCCTCGTCGGCCATGGCGCGCATGTGCGAGTCGCGGATCGACACTGCCTCGACCAGCGCATTTTTCGGGGTGGTATCTCGGCGCTCGCTCACGGACCGCTCCGCTCGGTGGATCGGGCCCCGGTCTCTAGCGGCGGCGGGTTGCGATGCGCTTAACGGGCGCGGCGCTTGACATAACCGCATCGCGCGCGTATCGGGCGCCTTCGTTGGTGTTGGTGGCCCCCGCAAGGGGATGCCTGTCAGGGTCTCGCGCAAGCGATCCACGGCCCAGAGGACAACGCCCTTCATCCGACGCCCGACCGACCACCGGAAGGGCGCCACGCCTAGTGAAGGAGATCAGACGGTGACCAAACGCACCTCTGCCAAGTACAAGATCGACCGCCGGATGGGCGAAAACATCTGGGGTCGTCCGAAATCCCCGGTCAACCGCCGCGAATACGGCCCCGGCCAGCACGGCCAGCGCCGCAAGGGCAAGATGTCCGACTTCGGCTTGCAGCTTCGCGCCAAGCAGAAGCTGAAGGGCTATTACGGCGACATGACCGAGCGCCAGTTCCGCCGCGTCTTCGCAGAGGCCGAGCGCCAGCGCGGCGACACTGGCGAGATCCTGATCGGCCTGCTGGAGCGCCGGCTCGACGCCGTCGTCTACCGTGCGAAGTTCGTGCCGACCATCTTCGCCGCGCGCCAGTTCGTGAACCACGCGCATGTCACGGTGAACGGCCGCAAGGTGAACATCCCCTCCTATCAGGTGAAGGAAGGCGACGTCATTGAAGTCCGCGAGAAGTCCAAGCAGCTCGCGTCCGTGCTCGAGGCGGCTCAGCTGCCCGAACGGGACGTGCCGGATTACCTCGACGTCGACCATTCGAAGATGACCTGCACCTTCCTGCGTCAGCCGGGCCTGTCGGACGTGCCGTACCCGGTGATGATGGAACCGAACCTCGTCATCGAGTATTACGCCCAGAACTGATCGTTCGGGCATCCCAAACAAAAAGGCCGCGTCCCTCCGGGGGACGCGGCCTTTTTTTGTGCCTTGGCGGTGCGGCAGCCGGCGCAGGGCGCCGGCACGTCCGGATCAGATGTAGAGAATGTCGCCGAAGACGTGGCGCGCAATGTCCTCGCGACGGATCCCGCGTTTGGCAAGTTCGGCGTCGGACAGGGCGTTCAGGTGTTGAACGCGCTTCACGCGGTGATTGGCCTCGGCAATGCCGATGAGCCCGTCGAAGAAGCGGGTGAAAAAGCCGCGGTGGTCGTCGGAACGATCGAACCGGGCGTTGGTGATATCTGCGTGTGCCATGTATGGAGCCTCGATCTGTTCAAGATGATGTCTGCTCCCTCCCTTGTCCCGATACCTAGACGCTGCGGCGCAGCATGACGAGGCCCGGCACCTGCAACGCCGCTCAGCACCCGTTGCATGGCTGGATCGTCACCGGGGTGACGAAAAAGGGGCGGCCGAAGCCGCCCCGTCATCAATGCAACATGAAAATTGGGACGCTGGAAATGCCGTCCCCTGCGGGGTCTTGATTGCGGTCACACTTACGGGAACCGGGTTACCCGCGGTGCATGACAGTCCGGTGACGAAGCGGCGAAAGTAGGGTGTCGATCGTGATGCCGCGCGGGGTTATTCCGCCGCGACGGCAACCCCGGCGCGACCGGTGAGGAAGCGCTCGGCCGCCATGCCGGCCAGATGCGCGATGCGACCGGCGACGATGGTGCCTTCGACCGCCCGCGTGCCGGCATTGACGATCGCAAGGTCGGCACGCCGCCCGTAGTCGATGACCCCACGGTCGGGCAGGCCCATGATGGCGGCTGGCGCCGCAGAGACAAGATTCCAGGCGTCCGCCAGCGGCAGGATGTCCTTATCCGCAAGAGTGAAGGCGGCCCGGGCCATTGCAGGGTAAGACAGGTTTGACACCAGCGCGTTGCACAGCCCGTCGCGCACGAAATCTATGGCGGGGCAGTCGTTTCGGTTGCTTCCGACATCTAGCACCGCCGGAGCGGGCAGCAGAACCGGATCGCCCACCGCGCGCGCCAGCGCCGCGGCGGTGCGGCGGGCAGGGCGGACGCAGAGCTTGGCGCCGATCATCGAGAAGGTCTCGCGCGTCTCGCCGTCTGGATCGTCGAGGCTGCCGTAGCTGGCGCCGAGCGTGTCGAACCCTTCGGCGAGGCGGCACAGGTGGCGCGGCACGTCGTGCGAGTCTTGCGCGGCGCGGCGCATCCGCTGGGCCAGGTCCGCCTGTCCGGGCCCGCCCAGGGTCCGCCGCGCCTGCAGCGCCGCGAGCCGGTTGGAGAACAGGACGAGGTCGACCCGGAACCGGCGCACGGCCGCGAGAAGGGCATCGCGGCTTTCGACCGTGTGGGTCTCGCAGATCAGCGACGCGCGCAGGTCCAGACGCGCGCGACCGTCGGCATAGGCCGCCTGCAGAGCCAGCATCCTCTGCGCTTCGGCCGGATCTGCGTGGCCGCCTTCCCAGCTCCAGCCCTGGCCCAGCCAGGCTGTCGTCACACCGTGGGCGGCCGCTTCGGCCTCCGATGCGGCGAGAAGCGACGTCGGATCGCGGACCGCGGGCAGGGCCGCGCGCCGAAAATCGAGAGAGGCCCCGTGCAGATCGACGATACCGGGCAGGATATAATATCCGGTCAAGTCGACCTCGGGTAGTGGCCCCTTCGAGATTCGCCCGTCCTCGATCGCCACGGAACGCTGCTGCATCTGCCCATCGCGCAGCGACAAGGCGCCGGTTAGCCGAAGCCGGAGCGCGCGTGGGGCAAAGCTATGGGCGCTGGGGGTCACCATGGCGGGCTTGTAAAGCCGCTGTATGTCGCGTGAATGACAGCTTCCGCGCCGGCGCTCACGTCATGCGTGTGCTTCGTGGTGCAGCCTCACCTGCGCCTGAGCGTGTCGCCGTATTCGATACGGGGCGACAGTTCCACGACCGGGGCGACCGGCGCGGCCGGGTCGGCGACGCGGGCGGCGATGATCTGCGCGGCGCGGCGGCCGATCTCCGTGCGGCAGGCGTCCATCGTCGCCAGCCGGCGCGGTAATCCGTCCAGAAGCTCCACGCCGTTGAACCCGGCTAGCCCGATCTGGCCTGGCACGGCGATGCCGCGGTCGAGCAGGTGCAGCAGCCCCCCGGCCCCAATCATGTCGTTGGAATAATAGAGGAAGTCGAGTTCCGGCGTCCGCTCCAGCATCGCTGCCGTCATCTCCCGGCCTTTGGCGAGCGCGGAACCACCGGAATAGAATTCGCGGTCCATGATCTCGATGCCCGACTTGGCGAGCTGTTCGGTGAAGCCCTCGAACCGCTTCCGGGCGCGGTGGTCGCGCGGCATCTTGGTGCCCATGAAGCCGATGTTGGTGTAGCCCGCCTTGACGATGGCACGCGCCATTTCGCGCCCCGCGCGGCGGTGCGAGATGCCGACGGCGCAATCGACGGGATGGCCGTCGGTGTCCATGATCTCCACCACAGGGATGCCGGAGGCCTTGAGCATCGCGCGGCTGGCGTCGGAATGCTCGAGCCCGGCGATAATCACCCCCGAGGGGCGCCACGAGAGCATCTCGTAGAGGACCTTGTCCTCCTTCTCGGGCAGGTAATCGGTAACGCCGACCACGGGCTGCAGTTCTGTTTCTTCCAGTTCCTGGCTGATGCCGGACATGACCTCGGGAAAGACCATGTTGCGCAGGGAGGGGATGATGACGGCGACGAGGTTGACCCGCTGGCTGGCGAGCGCGCCCGCGATCTTGTTGGGCACGTAGCCAAGCGTCTTGGCGGCTTCGAGTACCTTCTCGCGCGTGGCCTGCGAGACGTCACCCCGGTTCCGCAGAACCCGGCTCACCGTCATTTCTGACACGCCCGAGGCTTCGGAAACGTCGCGCAGTGTCAGCGGGCGGTGATCGGTGGGGGGCAAGGCGCGGCGCTCCGTGATGGATGATAATCGAATCGTAGCGCGAACGCCGTCAGAGAGACAAGGGCGGTGGGGCGGCGCCGTGGTTTGACACGCGTGCGGCGCCGGTTCTCCTGCCCCCGCCAGCCGGTTTCCGTTCGCGCCGTAACGCTGCAAAGCACCCTTGCGCCGATCGGGCGGGCGCTTGATCCAGGGACGGGCAATCTGCCCATCGCCGCGCCGCCGCCTGGCTCAGCCCATTGCGCCGCTCACCAGTTCCGGCAGGCGCGTCGCGGGCGGTGTGTTGCGCGACCGCGCCGTGCGCGGCACGCCGTCGATCACTGTCATCCCGACGCCGGGCAAGTTGCCGAGCGCAATGGACTCGAGAATGTCCTTGCCGGGCGCATGCTGCGCCTGGTCGAGAAGGACGAGATCCGCGGACCGCCCCACCTCGATGATGCCGCAATCGAGCTCGCGCCGCCGCGCCGTGTTGCCTGTCCCGAAACAGAGCGCCAGTTCCGCCGGCACGTTGCCGAGTGCCGAGAGCATCGCGATCATCCGCAGGATTCCCAGCGGCTGCACGCCCGACCCCGCCGGCCCGTCCGTGCCGAGGATGATCTGGTCGAGCTTGCCGAGCTCGCGCGCCGTGTTCAGCGTCAGGAGCGCCGCGCGCTCGTTGCCGTTGTGCACGATCTCCAGCGCCGCAGTGCAGTTCTCGCACAGGCAGGTGATCTGGTCGTCGGGCAGCGCCGAATGCCCGCCGTTGATATGGCCCACCACGTCCGTCCCGGTCTCGAGCACCATGTCGGCGTCGATCAGGCCCGAGCCGGGGATCGACGGCCCGCCGGTATGGATCGTCGACTGGATGCCGTGCTTGCGCGCCCAGCCGACCATGTCCTTCGCGGTCTTGCCGTCCTTGACCGACCCCAGGCCGACCTCGCCCATCAATGTCACGCCCGCAGCGGCGAGGTCGATGAAGTCCTGCTCTTCCATCCCGTGTTCGATGACCGGCGCGCCGGCATGGACCTTCACGCCCGAGGGGCGGAAATTGTCGTACCAGCGCTGCGCGGCGATCGACATCGCCTTCAGCCCGACGATGTCCTTGGGCCGGCCCGGCATGTGGACCTCCCCGGCCGAGATCATCGTGGTCACGCCGCCGTGCAGCGTCGAATCGATCCAGTGCATCTGGTGCTGGCGCGGCGTGTAATCCCCGACCACGGGGTGTACGTGGCTGTCGATCAGCCCTGGCGCCAGGGTTACGCCGTGGGCGTCGATCACGTGCGTCGCGCCTTCGGGATCGAGGTCGGCTTCCTTCCCGATTCCGGTGATCCGGCCGCCCTCGGCCACCAGGGTGTCGGCGTCGAGTATCGGCTCCTCCATCCGTCCGGACAGCATAAGTCCGACATTGCGGACCACCAGTTTCTGCGCTCGTTCGTCCATGATCGACCCCATCTCGTTTCGTTTGAACGCTAACAGCATCGCGCGACCGATCAAGCCATGAGCAGGCCGCGCTGCCCTCTCGCCTCCGATCGTGGTTTTGAATTGACAGCCCGGGGGGGTGCACCGCTTTATTGGTATGCAAACGAGTTCAGCGATCTCGGGGATGGCATGGAATATATCGCGCCCACACGGCTCGACGATGCGCTCGCCGCGCGGCGGGCCGGTGCGTCGATCGTCGCCGGGGGGACCGACTGGTTCCCGGCCAAGGGCGAGGCGCCGTTCTCGGGTACGCTCCTGGACATCACCCGGATCGAGGGGCTACGCGGGATCACCACGGACGCGGCCGGCATCCGCATCGGCGCCGCGACCACGTGGTCGGAGGTGATCCGCGCCGACCTGCCGTCCGCCTTCGACGGCTTGAAAGCCGCCGCGCGAGAAATCGGCGCGGTGCAGATCCAGAACGCCGGGACAGTCGCGGGCAACCTCTGCAACGCCTCGCCCGCCGCCGACGGCATTCCACCGCTGCTCGCCCTCGACGCTACGGTGGAGTTGGCCGGCCCCGAAGGCACCCGGCGCCTGACGCTGCCCGATTTCGTAACCGGGGTGCGGCGGACCGCGCTCGAAGCGGGAGAGATCGTCACGGCGATCCACGTGCCAACGCCGGAGGCCGCGGTCCGTTCCGCCTTCGTCAAGCTGGGTGCGCGGCGCTACCTGGTGATCTCCATCGTCATGGTCGCGGTGCAGCTGTCGCTTCGTGCCGGACGCGTCCACGACGTTCGCATCGCCGTCGGCGCCGCCTCTCCGGTGGCGCGGCGCCTGCAGGAGCTTGAGGCGGCGCTGGAGGGCCTCGCCCTCGCCGACCTGCCAGTCGCGATCACGCCGGACCGGATCGCCGGCCTCGCCCCGATCGACGACATCCGCGCGGACGCCGCCTATCGCCGCGAAGCGGTGCCGGAGGCGATCCGCCGCGCGCTCCAACTTGCCGGAGGGGACTGATGGACCAGCACGCCGCCGCCACGCCGACGCAATTCCTGCTGAATGGAACCGAGGTCAAGGCCGCCCCGCGCATCGGGGAGCGCCTGTCGGAGATGCTGCGGGAGCGGCTCGGCGCGCGCGACGTGAAGATCGGTTGCAATGCCGGCGATTGCGGCGCGTGCACAGTGCTGGTGGACGACGAGGCGCTTTGCGCCTGCCTGATGCCGGCACAGGCCGCAGCCGGGCGTCGGGTCGACACGCTCTCCGGCCTCGTCGCGCAGGACCCGGACGCGCAACGCCTCGCCGAGAGCTTCCAGCACCATCAGGCGGCGCAATGCGGGATCTGCACGCCGGGCATGATGGTCTCGGCGGTGGCCCTGCTGCGCGAGGTGCCGCAGCCGTCCGAGGGCGAGGTGGCGGACGCGCTTGGCGGTGTTCTCTGCCGCTGCACCGGCTACCGGTCGATCCTGCGCGCGGTGCAGATGGCCCATGCCGCGGACACCCTGGCCCCGGCGCCGCAGGATCTGGGCGCGCCCGCCCGCCGCCTCGACGGCCGCGCCAAGGTCACGGGGACCGAGCGCTTCGGCGACGATGTCGCACCCGAAGGCGCACTCGTCGCCCGGGTCCTGCGCAGCCCGCATCACCGCGCGCGCTTCACCTTCGGCGATCTGGACGCCTTCGTCGCTGCCACGCCGGGCCTTGCGGCGATCCTCACCGCCGCGGACGTGCCGGGCGAGAACCGCTTCGGCGTCATCCCCGGCTTCGAGGATCAGCCCGTCTTCGCGGAAGGCGAGACGCGCTTTCGCGGCGAGGCCGTCGCCTGCCTCGTCGGCGAGGCCGAAGCGATGGCGCGGCTCGACCTCTCCGCGGTGCCGGTCGACTGGACCCCGCTCGAGGCGCACCTATCGCCCGCCGCCGCGCAGGAAGAGGGCGCCGCGCAGCTTCACGACACCCGCGCCGGCAACGTCATGTGTGAGGGCCGCGTGCGCTGCGGCGACGCCGAGGCCGGCCTCGCCCGCGCCGCCGCGACCGCCGAGGCGGAGATCGAGACCGCCTTCGTCGAACACGCCTACATAGAGCCCGAGGCCGGCTATGCGGAGATGGTGGAGGGGCGCCTCCACGTTCACGTCACCACGCAGGCCCCGGCGATGAACGCCGACGGCCTCTCCCGCGTCCTCGGCCTGCCGCGCGCGTCGATCCGCATCGCGCCCACTGCGGTGGGCGGCGGCTTCGGCTCCAAGCTCGATCTGTCGCTGCACCCCTACATCGCACTTGCCGCGATGAAGACCGGCCGGCCCGTGCGCCTGTGCTACAGCCGCACCGAATCCATCGCCACGACCACCAAGCGGCACCCGGCCTCGATCCGCGTGCGCGTCGGCGCGGACGATAGCGGCAGGCTCACCGGCATGATCTTCGAGGGCACCTTCGACACCGGCGCCTACGCCAGCTGGGGGCCGACCGTGGCGAACCGCGTGCCGATCCACGCCTCCGGCCCCTACCATGTGCGCGACTACACCGCCCGCAGCCGCGCGGTGCACACCCATGCCGCCCCCTCGGGTGCCTTCCGGGGCTTCGGCGTGCCGCAATCGGCGGTGGCGCAGGAACTCGCCTTTGACCGTCTCGCCGACGCGCTGGGCCAGGACGCGCTGGACTTCCGCCTGCTGAACGCGCTCCGCGACGGTCAGCCCACGGTCTGTGGCCAGGTCTTCGACAGCGGTACAGGCATCACCGCCTGCCTCGAGGCACTGCGCCCGGCCTGGACCGACGCGCTGCGGACCACGGCGGCGTTCAACGACGCCGGCGGGCGCCTCCGCCGCGGCGTCGGCATCGCGGCGGGCTGGTACGGCTGCGGCAATACCTCGCTGCCCAACCCGTCGACCGTGAAGGCGGGGATCGACCGCGAGGGCCGCGTGGTCCTGCACCAGGGCGCGATGGATATCGGGCAGGGGTCGAATACCGTAATCGCGCAGATCTTCGCGCGCGCGCTCGGCGTGCCCGCCTCCGAACTCGTCCTTGTCGGCCCCGACACCGACGTCACCCCCGATGCGGGCAAGACCTCCGCCTCGCGCCAGACCTTCGTGACCGGCAACGCCGCGAAACGCGCGGGCGAGGCGCTGCGCGCCGCCATCCTGCGCACCGCCAATGCCGGCCCCGAGGCGGCGGTCACGCTTTCCGGCGGCACGATCCACGTGGAGGATGGCGGCCGCGTCCACCGCCTCGATCCTGCGCAGCTCGCTCCCGATGCCGAAGGCTACGTGCTGCGCGCGCAAGAAAGCTACGACCCGCCGACCGAACCGCTCGACGCCGACGGCCAGGGCGTGCCCTACGCGCAGTTCGGTTACGCCGCGCACCTCGCGGTGGTGGAGGTCGACATCCCCCTCGGCCGCGTGCGCCCCCTGCGCATCGTCGCCGCCCACGACGTCGGCCGCGCGATCAACCCGCTCTTGGTCGAAGGGCAGATCCACGGGGGCGTCGCCCAGGGCCTCGGCATGGCGCTGATGGAGGAATTCGTGCCCGGCCGGACGGAGAACCTGCACGACTACCTCATCCCCACCATCGGCGACGTGCCGGAGATCGAAAGCCACATCCTCGAGATTCCCGACCCCCACGGACCCTACGGCGCCAAGGGCCTCGGAGAGCATGCGCTGATCCCGACCGCGCCGGCGATCCTCGGCGCCGTGCGCCGCGCCACCGGGGCCGAGGTCACGCGCCTGCCGCTCACGCCAGCCCGCCTGCGCGCCGCCCTGCGCGAGGCCGGCCATGCCTGACCGCACCCTTCCCATGCGCAGCTCTGCCGCGGCGCCGGTCCCGATGCAGCGTCTTCCCGCTTCATCTGGCCTGGAAATTCCCCCGCCGGAGGTTCCCGCATCCTCCGCCCTTGCCGCCGCCGGGGCGGAGGCGCCACCGTCTCACCGGCCGAGGACCTGACCGCCGATGCCCGATAGCAACCGCACCCCCCCGGACGAGAAGATCCGCTGCGATGCCTGCCCGGTGATGTGTTACATCGCCGACGGCCGCTCGGGCGCCTGCGACCGCTACGCCAATCACGGCGGCACGCTGGTGCGGCTCGATCCGCTCACGGTGATCGAGCGCGGCGCGCCCGCCGTCGCCTTCCTCGACACCGAAAGCTCCGCGCAGGACTGGGACGGCGACGTGTTCCAGGGCGGGCGCAGCTTCCTCACAGCGGTCGGTGCCGGCACCACCTATCCCGACTACAAGCCCGCCCCCTTCATCGTCAGCCAGGAGGTCGAGGGCGTCGACATGGTCACCGTGGTGACCGAGGGGATCTTCTCCTATTGCGGCGTGAAGGTGAAGATCGACACCGACCGCCATATCGGAGAGGAACGCCAGCCGGTCCGCGTGAACGGCGAGATGATCGGCCACGTGATGACCGCCGAATACGGCTCCAAGATGCTGTCGCTCGGCGGCGTCGAGCACCTCACTGGCGGATCGAAGGCCGAGGGGCGGGCGACCTGCGAGGCGCTCCTGGCGCTATGCAACCGCGAGGCGGTGGAGATGAGCGTCGACGGCGGCGCGACTATCGTGGTGCAGGCCGGTCGCGCGCCGATCATCGACGGGGTGCCCGAGCGGCTGATGCGGGTCGGCTGCGGTTCTGCGACGATCGGCATGTTCGCGCGGCAATGGCACGGCCATGCCGACGAGGTCGTGGTGGTCGACGACCACATCACTGGCGTCCTGACCGAACACGAGGCGGGCAAGGGGCTGGAGATGACGCCCTCCGGCATCCGCGTGAAGGGCCGCAAATCCACACCCGGGCGCTATTTTCAGGTGGCCAATCCCGGCACCGGCTGGGGCGGCACGGACGTACAGGACCCGCTGTCGATCCTCAAGCCGGCCGATCCCAAGCGTGCCTGGCCGGGATTGCGCCTGCTGATGATCTCCACCACCGGCGAGCAGTCGGCGTTCTACGTATTGGACGACGGTCTTGTCCCGCAGCCCGCGCCGATGCCCGAGGCGCTGGCGGCGGTAGCCGAGCGCATCGCGGAGAATTGCGAGCCCTCGCTCTGCTCCGTCCTTTTCATGGGCGGCGCCGGCGGGTCCCTGCGCGCCGGCGTGACCGAGAACCCGGTGCGGCTCACCCGGTCGGTGAAGGACGCGCTGACGCATGTCTCGTGCGGCGGGGCGGAGGCCTATGTCTGGCCCGGCGGCGGCATCACCGTCATGGTCGACGTGATGGACATGCCCACGGACAGTTTCGGATCGGTCCCGACCCCGGCGCTGGTCGCGCCCATCGAGTTCACGCTCCGGCGCGAGGATTACGGCACGCTCGGCGGCCATATCGACCATATCCGTCCCGTCGGCGCCGTCGACCGGGCGGACCTGCGCCGCCTGCCGCCGGTGGAGGGTGAGCCCGACCCGGCCGACCGCGAGAATTTCCGCTGGTGGAAGGGTGCGGGGCGGTGAGGCCGGCCGCCGCGCTCCTGCCAGGTGGTCGGCTGCATCTGCAGCACGGGCCGATCGACCTCGTCATCGGCGCCGACGGCGACCGCGCCGCCGCCTTCGCCGCCGCCCGCGCGCGATTCGAGACGGTGCTGTCCGAACTCGTGGAAGAGCTGGATCTGCTGCGGCGGCCGGTGGGCTCCGCCGTGGGTGCCACGGGCGAAACCGCCCGCCGCATGACCGAAGCGACCGCGCCCCATGCCGACGGGCTGACCTCGCCTATGGCGGCGGTGGCGGGCGCGGTGGCCGAAACGGTGCTGGCGGCGATGACCCGTGCTGCGCCGCTGTCCCGCGCCTACGTGAACAATGGCGGTGACATCGCGCTGCACCTCGCGCCGGGCACGTCCTATACGCTCGCCGTCGCGACGCCGGACGGACGCGCGCTCGGCACGGTGCGGATAGATGCTGTGGACAAGGTGCGCGGCATCGCCACCAGCGGGCAGGGCGGGCGCAGCCTGTCGCTCGGCATCGCCGAGGCGGTCACCGTCCTCGCGCAGACCGCGGCCGCCGCCGATGTCGCTGCCACCCGCATCGCCAACGCCGTGGACCTGCCCGGCCATCCGGCCATTCGCCGCGCCCCGGCAGACACCTTGCGCGACGACAGCGACCTAGGTGCAACTCCGGTGGTCACTCATGTAGGCGCGCTCTCCGGCGCCGAGGTTGCGCGCGCGCTGGACGCCGGCCGCGCGGTCGCCGAGGACATGCGCCGCGCCGGCCTGATCGAAGGCGCGGCGCTCTTCCTGCGCGGCGAGGCCGCATCGGTCGGCCCCGCGCGCCTCATTCCCGAAAGGATCCCGCTGCATGCCTGACGTGATCGTCCGCAAGACCGTGATCTTCACCGAAGAGGTGCGCCATGAATACGGTCCGCCGCCCGAGGTACCGCCCCTGCGCGGCGCCATCCTGTCGGTGATCGAGAACCCGTTCGCGGGCGGCTACGCCGAGGACATCCAGCCCTTCATGGAGGATCTCAAGCCCCTCGGCGTGGAGATGGCGGAACGTCTGGCCGCGACGCTCGGCGGAGCGGACGCGATCGAGGGCTACGGCAAGGGCGCCATCGTCGGCGAGGCCGGGGAGGTCGAGCACGGCGCGCTCTGGCACGCGCCGGGCGGCTACGCGATGCGCGAGGCGCTGGGCGGGGCCAGGGCGATCGTGCCGTCGACCAAGAAGGTCGGCGGGCAGGGCGCGCGGCTCGACGTGCCGGTCACACACCGGGAGGCGTCCTACGTGCGCTCGCATTTCGACGCGATCGAGGTCGGGCTGCCGGACGCACCGCGCGCCGGCGAGATGGTGGTGGTTCTGGTGATGACCACCGGCCCGCGGGTGCACGCGCGGGCCGGCGGGCTCGCCGTGTCCGATATCGAGGGAAAGGACGGTCTGAGATGAGCGCGGATATTCGCAAGATCGCGGTCTGGGTGGAGGAAACGCACCGCGAGGCCGGGCGCGGGATCGCGCCGCCCACGCGCAAGGCGGTGGCAGCGGCGGTGATCGCCAACCCCTTTGCCGGGCGTTACGAGGACGACCTCGGCCCGCTGATGGAGATCGGCGCGGAGCTGGGCGGCCTTCTCGGGGAGCGTTGCGTGGCCGCGCTGGGGGTCGCCCCGGCGGACGCCGAAAGCTACGGCAAGGCGGCGATGGTCGGCGAGAACGGCGAGTTGGAGCATGCCGCCGCGATCCTGCACCCCAAGCTGGGCGCGCCTTTGCGCGCGGCGGTGGAGAAGGGGGCCGCGTTGGTGCCGTCGTCCAAGAAGATGGGCGGGCCGGGGCAGGCGCTCGACGTGCCGCTGGGGCACAAGGATGCCGCCTATGTCCGCTCGCATTTCGACGGGATCGAGGTGCGCCTGCCGGATGCGCCGCGCGCGAACGAGATCCTGGTGGCGGTCGCGGTGACCGACAGCGGGCGGCCGCTGCCGCGTGTCGGCGGACTCGAGGCGAAGGACGCCAAGGGCGAGGACGGCTTGCGCTGAGGGCCGACCCCGACGCGGCGGCCGCGGAAAGAGCGTGCGCGGGTCGGGTCGACGCTTGGGTGGGTGCGGGCGCTCAGGTCGAGGCGCGGTGCACGATCTCGAAGCCTAGGTCGATGACCGGCCCGGCTGCGCCTGCATGTTCGAGCCGGGCGAGGAGCGCACCCGCCGCATCCTTGCCGAGGCGTGTGCGGTCGACGCGGACCGAGGTCAGCGCCGGATCGAGATCCTGCGCAAAGTCCTGGTCGCCGAAGCCGATGAGGGCGAGGTCGCCGGGAATGTCCATCCCGCGACTGCGCGCCTCGATCATCACACCGTGGGCGAGCAGGTCGGAACTGCAGAAGACTACGCTGCAGGACGGGGACGGGCGATCCAGAAGCGCGGCGAGGGCACGCCGTCCGGCGCCGATCGAAGCGGGGCCGCCGACGTCGACATCCTCGACCCGGCGGCCCCCGCGCGCGGCGAACCGCTCCGAGAAGGTGCGCTGGCGGCGGTGCGCGCGCTCGTCCGATGCCGTCACCGTCGCCGCCGTATCATGGCCGAACTCTCGCGCGAAATCGGCCACGGCGCGCCCGGCTTCGGCATGGTTGAAGCCGACGCAAAGGTCGATGGGGCTGTCGCTGAGATCCCAGACCTCCACCACCGGGATACCGGCGCCAAGCAGCAGGCGCCGCGCCATGGCGCTGTGATGGATGCCGGTCAGCAGCATCGCATCGGGCCGCCGTGACAGGTGGGTGGAGATCAGCGCCTCTTCCTCAGCCGGGTCGAAGCCGGTCTCCGACAGCAGGATCTGGTAGCCGCGCGCGCGCATCCGATCCGAGAACGTGGTCACGAACGACGAATAGACGATGTTGGTCAGCGACGGCACCAGTGCGGTGACGAGCTTCGACCGGCTGGAGGCCAGCGCCCCGGCGATGGCGTTGGGCACGAAGCCCGTCACCTCGATCGCCTCGCGGATTCGGCGCAGCGTTTCGGGCGATACCTTGGACGGGTCCGACAGCGCGCGCGACACGGTGACCTGGCTCACCCCCGCCATGCGGCCGACGGTGGCCATCGTTACGCGCCTGCCGGCGCCTGTCGCGGCGTCGTCCTTTTCTCTCATGCGGGGCATTTGTCCGTTCCCGCTCGTGGGTCGCAATAGCGCGATGTGTCACGTGGTCTCGCGCGTGGCCTTCCTGCTGCGGGTCAGGAAGATCGAACCCTGGGGGCGCATCTACAGTACCGCTGCAATCCGGTTCTTGGTGACGAAGATGGCCCGGCCGCCGATGCCTTCCGGGTTCCTGACGAAGTGAGGTACGGCCGACGGCCCAGGATGAAGCCGATCATGTACGGCGCGATTTCCGGTCCCATCTTGCCCACGACCCAGCCGAACAGCCCGGAGATCCGCGGCGCCCAGACATCGAACACGGTGTCGTAATTGGTCTAGTTGGCAGCGGTCACGTAAATCACCAGGATGACCGGAAAGAGGATGTGTTTGGGCGCGGTCACGGCCATTTCGCAGCAGCGGATCTCGGATACCTAATCACCGGCATCACCGGGATGGCCAAGATTGGCGCGTTCCAATTATCGGAAGCGTTGCCGGATTCGGAGGTGATGAGTGGCGACCGCTCCCACTTGCCGAGAAGCACGCCGCTCATGCTCCGGCCGTTGGGCACGTCGGGCTCCGCCTCATCGGATATCGGGGCGGGGCCGAAGAAACCGATCAGCACCGGCAATAGACAAAAAAGCCGCGGTCCGATTTCTGGCCGTGGCGGCCCTAAGATGCTCGATGCGACTGGCTTCGGACTTTTTAGTGTGCGAATACATTTATGAGCGCGCATTTGGATCGAAATTTTCGGAAGATTTTAAAGGAATTGTATTGGGATAAGGCAATTTTCCTCTGCGTTGACAGTTTCCCATGAATGCGCATACACGTTGCTGGAATTACGAAAGGCGACGCCGGCATGACCGATCTGAAACGCAAGACACCGGAGGATCTGCGCTCTGCACGATGGTTCGGGCCGGACGATCTGCGCAGCTTCGGGCACCGCTCGCGCATGATGCAGCTCGGCTATGCCGAGGAGGAGTTCCGCGGCCGCCCGATCATCGGCGTGCTCGACACCTGGTCGGAGCTCAACTCCTGCCACAGCCACTTTCCCGAGCGGGTGAAGGACGTCAAACGCGGCGTGCAGATGGCCGGCGGCTTCCCGGTGCAGATGCCCGCGCTCAGCGTGGATGAAAGCTTCACCAAGCCGACCTCCATGCTCTACCGCAACCTCCTGGCGATGGAGACCGAAGAGATCATCCGCTCCCACCCTCTCGACGGGGTGGTGCTGATGGGCGGCTGCGACAAGACCACGCCGGGGCTGGTGATGGGGGCGATCAGCGCCGGTATCCCGTTCATCTACCTGCCCGCCGGGCCGATGCTGCGCGGGCATTATGCGGGCAAGATCCTCGGCTCGGGCTCCGACGCCTGGAAATACTGGGACGAACGCCGCGCGGGCAATATCTCGGACAAGGAATGGCTCGGCGTGCAGGGCGGCATCGCCCGGTCGGCCGGCACCTGCATGACCATGGGCACGGCCTCCACCATGACGGCGATCACCGACGCGCTGGGGCTCACGCTGCCCGGCGCCTCGTCAATCCCCGCGGCCGATTCGGGTCACCAGCGCATGGGCTCGGCCTGCGGCCGCCGCATCGTGGACATGGTGTGGGAGGATCTGACCCCCGACCGGATCATTACCGACGCCTCGGTGAAGAACGCCGCCATCGTGGCGATGGCCACCGGCTGTTCGACCAACGCGGTCGTGCATCTTATCGCCATGGCGCGGCGGGCGGGCGTGGACCTGACGCTCGACGACATGGACGCGCTGGGGCGGACGACACCGCTCGTCGCCAATGTCCGGCCCTCGGGCAAGGACTACCTGATGGAGGATTTCTTCTACGCCGGCGGCCTGCGCGCGCTGATGAAGCAGATGGAAGACAGGCTCGATACCTCTTGCCTGACCGTCACCGGCACGTCGCTGGGCGAGAACCTCGAGGGCGCGGAGGTCTACAACGACGACGTGATCCGGCCGCTGTCGAACCCGGTCTACCACGAAGGGTCCCTGGCGGTGCTGCGCGGCAATCTCTGCCCCGACGGGGCGGTGATCAAACCGGCGGCCTGCGATCCCAAATATTACAACCACGAAGGCCCGGCGATCGTCTTCGACTCCTATCCCGAGATGAAGAAGGCGGTAGACGATCCCGACCTCGACATCACGCCCGACCACGTGATGGTGCTGCGAAATGCCGGGCCGCAGGGCGGGCCGGGCTTTCCCGAATGGGGGATGCTGCCGATCCCTACGGCGCTGGTGAAGCAGGGCCACCGCGACATGCTGCGGATCTCGGACGCGCGGATGTCAGGGACCTCCTACGGCGCCTGCGTGCTGCACGTCGCCCCCGAAAGCTTCGTCGGCGGGCCACTCGCGCTTCTCAAGACCGGCGACATCGTCCGGCTCGACCTCGCGGGCCGGCGCCTCGACATGCTTGTGGACGACGAGGAGATCGCGCGCCGCCGCGCCGCCTGGACCCCGCCTGAGCCGCGGTTCCAGCGCGGCTGGGGCTGGATGTTCTCCAAGCACGTGGGTCAGGCCGACACCGGCTGCGACTTCGACTACCTGCAGCAGAGCTTCGGCGACGCGGCGGGCGAGCCCGACATCTTCTGAAGCGGAGGCCGCATGGCACTCGATCTCGATACCGCTCTCCGGGGCATCTCTGGCATCCTCGTGACACCCTACGACGACGCGGGCGACATCGCGCCGGCAAAGCTGGCGCCGATCCTCGATCGCGCGCTCGGCGCGGGCATGCACATGCCCGTGGTCAACGGCAATACGGGTGAGTTCTACGCGCTCACCACCGAAGAGGCGTGCACGATGGTGCGCGAGGTCGCCGGGCTCGTGGACGGCCGCGCGCCGCTTCTGGCCGGCGTGGGGCGCGGCATCCGCGACGCCTGCGCGCTGGCCGAAGCCTCGGCCGAGGCGGGCGCGGCGGCGCTGATGGTCCACCAGCCGCCCGATCCCTTCGTCAGCCCGCGCGGCACCGTCGATTACGTCCGCGCGGTGTCCGAGGCCTCTGGCGGGCTGCCGATCATGCTCTACCTGCGCAACGATGCGATCGGCATCGACGGGATCCGCGCGCTCTGCGCGGTGCCCGGCGTGAAAGGGGTGAAGTGGGCCACGCCCAATCCGCTCAAGCTGGCGGCGGCCATCGCCGCCTGCGATCCGGACATCGTCTGGGTGGCGGGGCTTGCCGAAGTCTGGGCGCCGCCGCTCTACGCGGTCGGCGCGCGGGGCTTCACCTCCGGTCTCATCAACCTCTGGCCGGAGCGGTCCATGGCGATCCACGCGGCGCTGGCGGCGGGCGACTACGAGGAAGCGAGCCGCCTGATCGCAGAGATGCGCGCCTTCGAGGACATACGGGCAGAGGAACTGAACGGCACCAACGTCACGGGCGTCAAGGCGGCGCTGCAGGCGACCGGTCACGATTGCGGTCCGACACGACCGCCGAGCGCCTGGCCGCTCACGGAAACGCAACAGGCGCAGATGCGCGACTTCCTGCGCGCCAATGGCCTGATTTGAAACGGATGAAAGGACGGATCATGCTCGACGAGACTTTCACCCCGCACGGCCAACACCTGATCGCGGGTGCCTGGGTTGCGGGCGAGACGACGTTCCGCTCGGAGCCGGCGCACGGCACGGCGCACGACTACTCGGTGGGCACGCCGGCGCTGGTGGACCGCGCCTGCGAAGCCGCCGAGGAGGCGTTCGCCAGCTACGGCCAGTCGAGCCGCGAGGACCGCGCCGCGTTCCTCGACGCCATCGCCGAGGAGATGGAGGCGCGGGTCGACGCGATCACCGAGATCGCCATGTCCGAGACCGGCCTGCCCGAGCCGCGCATCCGCTCGGTGGAGCTGCCGCGCACCGCCAACCAGCTGCGGCTGTTCGCGAAACACATCCGCGACGGCGCCTATCTCGACCGGCGTCACGACGCGGCCATGCCGGACCGCCAGCCGATGCCGCGCCCGGACCTCAAGATGGTGCAGCGCCCGATCGGGCCGGTCGCCGTCTTCGGCGCCTCGAACTTCCCGCTGGCCTTCTCGACCGCGGGCGGGGACACCGCCTCGGCGCTCGCCGCCGGCTGCCCGGTCGTCGTCAAGGGCCACGGCGCCCATCCCGGCACGTCCGAGATCGTCGCCGAGGCGATCAAGGCCGCGGTGGAGCGCTGCGGCATGCCGGCGGGCGTCTTCTCCCTCGTGCAGGGCGGCAAGCGCGATGTCGGCCAGGCGCTGGTGCAGCATCCGCTGATCAAGGCGGTGGGCTTCACCGGCTCGCTCGGCGGCGGGCGCGCGCTGTTCGACCTCTGCGCGCAGCGGCCGGAGCCGATCCCGTTCTACGGCGAGCTCGGCTCGGTCAACCCGATGTTCCTTTTGCCCGAGGCGGTCAAGGCGCGCGGCGCCGAGATCGGCAAG
>NZ_FOMS01000018.1 GCF_900112685.1 Roseivivax sediminis | reverse complement strand
GGATCAGCGCCGACCGGAAATACGTGGTCAACACCTCCGAGACCACGAACATGGCGCATTTCATCAACACCGAGACCTACGAGATCGACCACAACATCCTCGTCGACCAGCGCCCGCGCTACGCGCAGTACACCGCGGACGGCACCCGGCTTTACGTCTCGTCCGAGATCGGCGGCACGGTGTCGGTGATGGACATCGCCGAGGACGGCACCCCGACGCTGACCCAGAAGATCGAGTTCGAGGTGCCGGGGGTACAGCCCGAATGGCTGCAGCCGGTGGGCGTGAAGGTGACCGAGGACGGCTCCCGCGTGTTCGTGGCGCTGGGACCTTCGAACCGCGTGGCGGTGATCGACGGCGAGAGCCTGGAGGTGCTCGATTACATCATGGTCGGCCAGCGGGTCTGGCAATTGGCGTTCACGCCGGACGAGCAGTACCTCATCACCACCAACGGCAATTCCAACGACGTCACCGTGATCGACGTCGCCGAAGAGGAGGCTATCCGCTCCATCCAGGTCGGCCAGCAGCCCTGGGGCGTCGTCGTCCAGCCGGATTGACCGGCCAGAACACAACCAAAGAAACAAGGGGAGGACTCATTCCATGAAACGCATCGCTTGCGCGCTTGTCGCCTGCACCATCGCCGCGCCCGCCGCGGCCCATGACTTCGGCTTTGCCGGAATCCTGTCGAACACCAACCAGGGCGAGGATCTGCCAACCTTCGTCCTCGGCTCGGGCAAGCCCGTCACCGACGGGCCGATCACGCTCGAGTCCGGCAAGGTCTACGAGATTGAAATCGAGGCCGACGGCACGGCCGAGCTCGCGCTCGAAGGCCCGGGCTTCTTTCGCAATATCTGGGTGAACGAGGTCGTCATCAACGGGCTGGAAATCCGGCCCTACGGCCTCGAATCCGTGGAATTCGACCAGGCCGGCACGATGGAGATCGAGTTCATCGCCATCAAGCCCGGCCAGTATTTCCTGCGCATTCCCGGTTCGACCGGCGACGCGCAGCGTGTCGATATCACCATCCGCTGAAATAGCGCACCCGAACAGGCCGCGAGCCGAAAGGACCACCGATGAGAAAACTGATACTGACCACGACCGTCTCGGCCTTCATGGCGCTGCCGGCCTGGGCACAGGAGACGTCCGGCGACGACGACGCGATCCCGCAGGAGACCGTCGACAGCATCATGGCCATGCTCGAGGACATGCAGTGCGAGATGGACCCTGACGACATCGAACGCGAGGACGACGGCTACGATCTGGACGACGTGATCTGCGCCGAAGGCGGTCAGTTCGACATCACCCTAGACGCGGACCTCAACGAGACCGGCCGGCGCGCCGAATAGACGGCGACCCGTCCTGCCTTGCTGCACCACGCGCGCGCCCGGCCCCCAACCGGGCGCGTCACGTGTCGGCGCGGTCGAACCGGTAGCGGTGCAGCCCGCTGCCCTCGTGCCGCAGCCAGTCGCGCGGCGCCTTCCAGTCGCCGTAGAGCCGCGTCACCACGTCCCAGAACGCCTGCGAATGGTTCATCTCCACCAGATGCGCCACCTCGTGCGCCGCGACGTAATCGAGCACCTCGGGCGGCGCGAGGATCAGCCGCCAGGAATACATCAGCGCCCCCTCGTGCGAACACGATCCCCAGCGCGAGCGGGTGTCGCGCAGGGTGATCCGCTTGATCCCCCGCCCCAGTGCCGCGGCGTGCCGGTCGCTCGCCGCCGCCAGCCGGTCCCGCGCGCGCGCCTTCAGCCAGGCCTGCAGCCGCGACGCCACGCGCTCCGGATCGCCCGGCACGTGCAGCACGTCGCCCTCCCGGCGCACCGCCCGGCCGGTGCCGGGGGCGATCTCGCACGGCTCCCCCTCCACAGGGATCGTCGCGCCCAGCCCGATCGTCACCGCCGGCGCCTGGTCCGACAGATGCCGCCGCAGCCAAGCCTCCTTGTCGCGCAGGAAGGCCAGCCCCTCGGCCTCGGGCACCCGCGCCGGCAGCGTCAGCGTCACCCGCCCGTCAAGCCCCGAGAGCCGCAGCGACATGCGCCGCGCAGCGCGGGACCGGCGCAGGTCCACCGAGATGGGCGGGTTGCCGGGGAGCGCGATGCGTCCCATATGAGCGGTTCCTTCCGATGATCGCCGGGCGCTCTGCCCCTCGGGGCCGTTGACGGCTTACGCGGGTTATGGCAGGGGGCCGTGATCCACTGCAAGTGCCACAGTTTTCGCGAAAGGGCCTTCCCATGCCGAAGGAAGAATGGGGTGTCAAACGCGTCTGCCCCACGACCGGCAAGCGCTTCTACGACCTGAACCAGAATCCGGTCATCAGCCCCTATACCGGCGAGGTCGTCGAGATCGAAACCGGCAAGCGCAGCATGATCGCCGCGGATGCCGCCGACGGCGCGAGCCGCAAGAGCCAGAAATCCTCGAACGAGAGCGAAAGCACGGTCGGAGAGGACGAGGACGTCGAGGTCGAACTCGACGACGATGATGTCCTGGACGACGACGAGGACGACAGCAACGTCTCGCTCGACGACATCGCGGACGTGTCGGACGACAGCGACGACTGATCCGGACCCGGGTGCGGCCAGGCGCGTTTTTCCGCTTGATCCCGCCCCCGGCCTTGGATAGACGACGCCGCACGGCGCGGCCACCGCGCCGTGATACCGGGGCCTTAGCTCAGCTGGGAGAGCGCCTGCATGGCATGCAGGAGGTCAGGGGTTCGATCCCCCTAGGCTCCACCATACTTCCCTGATGAAACGCGCCATATAGTTCTGCCTTTCTAGTCAGAGGATTTGCCTCTGCCGTGCAGACTAGTGCTGTTTTCCCTGCGAAAATTCATGCTGCTTTGATCCGCGCCCGTGGCGTGTTGATCGCTTCGCAGCGCTTTCCCCTGTCAAATCCGAGGATGGCCCATGAGCGACCATTTCTTTGTCGTGACGGGCGGCCCCGGTGCGGGCAAGACCAGCCTGATCACCGAGTTCGCCCGCCGCGGCTTCCACACGATTCCCGAATCCGGCCGCACGATCATCCGCGAGGAGATGCAGAGCGGCGGCAGTGCCCTCCCTTGGGCGGATCGCATGGCCTATGCCGAACGGATGCTGGAGCGGGACCTGAGCGCCCACAGCGCCGCACAGGCGCTGTCCGGCCCCGTGATCTTCGACCGCGGCATTCCAGACATCCCGGGCTACCTGACGCTATGCGGCCTGCCCGTGCCGCCACACGTCGCCGCCACGACCACGACACACCGCTACAACCGTCGCGTCTTTCTGGCGCCGTTCTGGGATGCCATTTTCGAGCAAGACGCCGAGCGCAAGCAGGACAGAGCCGAAGCCGAGGCGACCTGCGCCCTCATGCACAAGACATACGCCGCGCTCGGATACGACATCACGGAGCTTCCACGCACCGACATCGCAAGCCGCGCTGACTTTGTCGCCGCTCAACTGGTGTTGTGAGAAAAGACGTGAGTGCAGCCTGGCGCTCGCCGACCAGATGACCGGCAGGACGAGATCTCGCCGTGTCTTGGCGCTTCGCGAAGGTGAAATGCCCGACCTGCCGACGACCGAGGCCGGGGGCGACATGCCCGGCAAGCGCCTGACGACGCACGACGAACTGCCCTCCGATCCGGTCAATTCAACTCGCTCAACCTCTCCAGCGACAGGGGCGTCCTCCATGGCAAAGGAAAATTCCGTCTCTCAGGGGCAGAACCTTGTGCCGGTTCCTGCACCGGGAATTACAGACCGACGTCTTTCATCCCTCGCGGGGCGACCGACCGCCCTTGGCCCGCGATGCCGGCCGGGCGGCGAGATTACGCCGGTCCGGCGATCGGCAGGGAACCCGGTTGCGGCGGAGCGGATTTTTCCCGCGACATTTCGGAGAGCCAGATGAAACGCGCCATCCCCCTCGCCTGTGCCGTGATGGGCAGCTTGTTCCTGACCCCGCTCGCGACACCTGTCGCAGCCCAGGGCTGTCCGCCCGGACTGGCCAAGAAGAACAACGGCTGCACGCCCCCAGGGCTTGCCAAGAAAGGCGTCGATCGGGATCGACGCGACGACGCGGTGTATCGCTACGGCGTGGGTGACCGCCTCGGCGACAGCTACGTGATCCTCCGCGAGCCTCGGACTTACGGCCTCGATCCCCGGTACACCTATGCGCGGACCGGCGATGCCGTCTATCGTATCGACCGCGAGACCCGGCAGGTCCTGGCAATCGTCGGCCTGTTGTCGAACCTGCTGAACTGACCGCCGGCAGGCCACCTCGAATACCCGATGCGAAAAAGGCGCCCCTGCCCGGGGCGCCTCTTCCGTCCGGCACAAATCGCACCGATCAGGTCGGCATGTCCGCGCGGTTGCCGAGCTCGATGGTCACGGTCTCGCGCTCGCCGCGGCGCAGGACCTCGATCTCGACCTCGGCCCCCGGGCGCTCGACCGCGATGGCGCGGGTCAGGTCGCGCGGCCCGGTCATCTCGTTGCCGTTGACCGACATGACGATGTCGCCGTCCTGCAGGCCTGCCTTCTCGGCCGGGGTGTCGTCCTGCACGTTCTCGATCATCACGCCCTGATCGTCGTCGAAACCCAGCGCGCGGGCCACGTCCTCGGACACCGGCGCGATGCGCACGCCGAGCCAGCCGCGCTCCACCTCGCCGTCGTCCGACAGGTCCGCGATCACGTCGGAGGCCAGCTCCGACGGCACCGAGAAGCCGATGCCGACCGAGCCGCCGGTGGGCGAGATGATGGCCGTGTTCACGCCGACGACCTCGCCTGCCTCGTTGAAGAGCGGCCCGCCCGAATTGCCGCGGTTGATCGCCGCATCGGTCTGGATGAAATCGTCGAAGGGGCCGGAGTTGATGTCACGGCCAAGCGCCGAGACGATCCCCGTCGTCACGGTATTGCCGAGCCCGAACGGGTTGCCGATGGCGATGACGTTCTGGCCGACCTGAAGCCCGGTCGAGTCGCCGAATTCCACGAAGTCGAGCCCCTCGGCCTCGATCTGCAGCAGCGCCAGATCGCTCGCCTCGTCGACGCCGACGATTTCGGCCTCGAACTCGCGCCCGTCCTCGAGCTTCACCGTCACCTCGTCGGCGCCGGAGACGACATGCGCGTTGGTCACGATGCGCCCGTCCTCGGAGATCGCGAAGCCGGTGCCCGCGCCCTGCATCTGCGGCGAGGGCATGCCGCGTCCCGGGCCGCCGCGCCCTTCGGGCATCGGCATGCCGAAGCGGCGCATGAACTCTTCCCACGGGAAATCGCCTTCCGGCATCTGCCCCTCGAACTGGGCGTTCTGGCGGGTCTTCGTCACCTCGATGGTGACCACCGCCGGCGACAGCTCGGAGACGAGCTCCACGTAATCGTTGCCGGGCGTCGGCGCGGCTTCGGCGGGCAGCGTGCCGTTCAGCGTCATCGCCCCGCCGGCGGCCAGCATCGCAGCGACCGCGAAGGCCGGGGCGGCGCGGCGGGGATGTGTGTTCGTGATCGTCATGGTCCCAAATTCTCCTATTCGTGGATGCGCCGCCGGGCCGGACCCGGCGACGCTCCGCACGACAACGGTTCTGCCGCGGGGGGCTCGCTCTTCCCCGCCGCGGATACACCCCAGATGAGCCCGCGCGGATTGCAGACCCACCGCCCCCGCGATTACAAATCCGTAAGGCTTTTCACGCCCGGCGGAGCGGGCGACGCGCGTCTTGAAATCGCCCACCCGGTGGCGCCATCTGGCGCGGAGACATGCCCGCCGGACCTGCCATGAAACTTCTCGTCGTCGAGGACGATCCCACAACCGCCGATTTCATCACCCGGGGCCTGACCGAGGAAGGCCACGCCGTCGACACCCTGTCGTCGGGGCGCGAGGCGCTGGCCCAGGCGATGGCCCAGCCCTACGACGTGATCGTCGTCGACCGGATGCTGCCCGATCTCGACGGGCTGAGCCTCGTGAAAGCGCTGCGCGCCGCCAAGGTGCCGACCCCGGCGCTCTTCCTGACCGCGATGGGCAACACCGAGGACCGGATCGAGGGGCTGCGCGCGGGCGGCGACGACTACCTCGCCAAGCCCTTCGCCTTCGGCGAGCTTTCGGCCCGCATCGCCGCGCTCGCCCGCCGCCTGCCGCTCGCCGAAGAGGCAGAGACCGTGCTGCGTGCCGGCGATCTGGAAATGGACCTCGTGCGCCGCACCGTGACCCGCGCCGGGCAGAAGATCGACCTTCTGCCGCGCGAATTCGCGCTTCTCGAACACCTGCTGCGCCGCAAGGGCCGCGTGCAGACCCGCACGATGCTGCTGGAAGCGGTGTGGAACCTGCATTTCGATCCCCAGACCAACGTGGTGGAGACGCATATCTCGCGCCTGCGCGCGAAGGTCGACCGGCCCTTCGGGCGAGAGCTGATCGTCACCGTGCGTGGCGCCGGCTACCGGATCGACGGATGACGTCGCGGGTCCTCAGCTCCACCCCTGTGCGGCTGGCTCTGGTGCTGGTGGCGCTTTTCACGCTGGTGAACGGCGCGACCTTGGGCGGCGCCTACCTGCAGCTGTCGGCCACCACCCGCGCTCAGATCAAGGAGGGGCTGCGCGCCGAGATGGCCGGCCTCGACGTCACCGCGACGCCGGCGGCGCTGGCGACTCTGGTGCGCGCCCGCGCCCGCGCGGCCGACCCGCGCAACCGGATCTACGTCTTCGTCGGGGACGACGGCCGGAGGGCCGGCAACGCCGATGCGGTGATCCGGGACGGCCGCCCCCGGCTCGTCCCGCTCGGCCCCAACCGCCCCCTGTCAGAGGCCGGCTACGCGCAGGAGGTGCGGCGACTGTCCTCCGGCTTCCTGATCGTCGCCGAGAGCCTCGCCCCGCTCGACGCGCTGCGGCGGACGTTCCTCGCGCTGCTGGTCCTCAGCCTCGTGCCGACAGCGCTCCTGTCGCTCGGGATCGGCACGCTCATCGCCCGCCGCTCCGCCCGCCGCGTGGCGAGGATCGAGCGGACGCTGTCGACCCTCGGCGCCGGCGACCTCTCCGCGCGCTACGATCCCGGCGACCGCGCGAGCGACGACCTTGCCCGCATCGGCCGCGGCGTGAACCGCATGGCCGAGAAGCAGGAGGCCGCGACCGAGGCGCTGCGCCAGGTCTCGGCCGACATCGCGCACGATCTGCGCACGCCGCTCCAGCGCATCTCCGTGCTGCTGTCGGACCTGCGCACCCGCCTGCCCGGCGGCGAAGAGGCCGACCTTGCCCTGCGCGCGGAAACCGAAGCTGAGCGCGCCACGGCGGTTTTCCAGTCGCTCCTTCAGATCGCGCAGATCGAGGGCGGCAGCCCCGCCCGGCACTTCGCGCCGGTGGACCTGACCGCGCTGGCCGGAGAGATGGCCGAGCTTTACGACCCCGCCGCCGAAGAGGCCGGCGTGACGCTGAAAACCGAGCTGCCCGAGGGGCCGCCTGTGATGGTGCAAGGCGACCGCAACCTGATCGCCCAGGCGCTCGCCAACCTTCTGGAGAACGCCCTGCGCCATGCCGGACGCGGCGCCGCGGTGACGGTCTCGGCCGATGCCGCCCGCCGGCTCGTCGTCGCCGATACCGGCCCCGGCATCCCCGAAGACGAACGCCCCCGCGTCCTGCGCCGCCTCTACCGGCTGGAGCGCAGCCGCACCACACCGGGCAACGGCCTCGGGCTCGCGCTCGTCTCCGCCATCGCCCAGGTCCACGACGCCGCGCTGGAGCTGTCGGACAACGCCCCCGGCCTGCGCGTCACGCTGACCTTCCCGCCCGCCTGATAACGGCAAAACCAACTGGGCAGGAGACCATTTGGGCCTCACTCCGACTGGTGCGGAGCCGGAGGACAGCCCCCATGCCGGAGGCACCACCGCGAACACGGGACCACCGCAGGTGCCGGGCCAGCGCCGACCCGGGGGGCGGGTCATGCCGAAGTCATGCGAAGCGCGCATGACGCTGGCCCGGCACCTGCGGTGCTATTCGGGCCATCAGCTCTTGGCTCAACTGGCGCAGTTTTGCGGCGGGCTCCACCGGCCCGAGGTAATTCGAAAACCAGCGGGAACGGCTGACCCGCCCCGGTGCGCCGCTCCCTACTGGAGCCCCCCGGCCCCGTGCTTAAGGATCACCGGCACGATCAGTTCCTCCTCGTCCACGAGGTGGCGGTCGAGCATCGCCTCGAAGCTCAGCACTTCCTCGCGGAACGGGCCGACCTCGCCCTGGCCCTGAAGCACCGCATTGCCCGCCTTCGCGAACCGATCCAGCAGCCCGTCCATCGCGTGGTGATCGCCGTCGAGCAGGGTGAACCCGCGCACGAGTTGCGGCTCCAGCCCGCTCAGCGCCGGGAAGTAATGGTGATCCTCGATCTGGTGATGGCCGTGCAGCTCGTTCACCAGCATCGTGCCGTAGCGCGCCAGCCGCCCCTGCTGGGTCTCGGGCGCGAGCCGCCCGTCGACCGCGCCCTCGGCATCCTCGCGCAGCATCGCGCAGAGCTTGCGGAACATCAGGTGGCGCTCCAGCCAGAACTCCACCAGCCCGCCGAAACCGGGATGGGCCTCCCAACTGTCGCGCGGATAGGCCTCCAAGAGCGCGCGCAGCGCGTCCGGCAACCCTTCGCGGCGCCCGAGCGCCAGATCGTCTTCGCTGTCCATGCCGCGTCACTTGCACCCGCGGCGCGGCGCGTTCAAGGGTCAGAAGACGGCCGCGACGTCGTACATCACCGGCTCGAAGCGGTGGCAGAGCTCGGCGAAGCGGCGATTGCGCGCCCGCATCTCGTCCGAGCGGAGCATGTCCATGAAATCCTCGCGCCGGCGCCATTGCGAATAATTGGCGATCCGGGTCTGTGCGTCGTTCACGTGCAGCCCCGCCGCGACGAAGCCGGGCTGCTGGGAGATGAACTCCGCATAGGCCTGGCGCAGCGCGTCGAGCAGGTCCTGGCAGGCGCCTGGGCTGGTCTCGAATGTGGTGATCACGGTCTGAACCGTGCTGTCGGACTCGATCTGTGGCATGGGGCGCTCCTTCGTCCTCCTCCCACTGTGCCATGCGTCGGGCGCTGCGCCAATCTCTCGCGCAACGTGCCGAAAGGTCGGGTTTGCCTGACTGCCCACCAGGACGCGGCCGCGTTAACCTGAGGTCATTCTTTTTTCGTCAAGCTGGCGCCGCGGTGCCCGGAATTACTGGACAAGCCTTATGACCAGACGCGTTTTCACGATCGTTGCAGCCGTCGTGCTCTGCCTGCTCCCGCTCATCGGCACGGCCTGGGGCGAAGACCCCGCAAATACGCCGCCGACACGCTCGGCCACGGCACCCGCAGCGCCGGCCACGACGCTCTAGGCCGACCGGCCGTACAGCAGGCCCCAGCGCTTGATCAGCGCCATCTGGAACTTCTTGGCACGGGTGTTGTAGGTGCGCGCGCCCGGCGGACCCTCGCGATCCTCGCGCGGAATCGTCGCCCGGTGCTCCAGATCGCCCGAGAAGATCGCGAAGGCCAGCTCCGTCCCGTCGGGGCAGTCGATATAGCCAGCGAGCCCCGAGACGAAGTTGAGCGTTCCGGTCTTGGCATGGACGTCAAGCGGATGGTTGGGCAGCACCCGCCGCGCGTCGTCCCGGATCGGGATCGGCTTCAGAAGCGGCTTGAGCTCCATCCGCCGGCGCAGCGCCACGAGCGCGCGGCACATGTCCGCCGGCGCGATCCGGCTGCCGTCGCCCAGCCCCGAATGGTCGATCAATGCGACCTCCTCGAGGCCCAGCGCCTCGCGCGCCCAGGCGTTCATCATCTCGGCCGACTCGGCCAGCGTCGCAGGCTCTTCCCCCCGCGCCGCCGACGCGGCGCAGCCCACCACCTCCGCCGTGAGGTTGGTGGAGTATTTCAGCATGCCTTGCAGGATCGTCTCCAGCGGCTGGCTTTCGCGAACCGCCAGTTCCGTGGTCTCCTCGGGCAGCGCGTCGATCTCTATGGGCGCCTTCAGGCGCAGGCCCTCGGCGCCGGCCACCGCCTGGAACACCTCGCCGGCGTAGAACGCCGCGCGCCGCACCGGCAGCCAGCGCGACCCGCCGCTGCCGAGCGCGCCCTTGGCCACCGTCCAGTCGTCGCGCCCCTCGGCATCGCGGTAGGTGTAGACCGGCGTGCGGCGGGCGACCACGACCATGCGCGCCATCGACACCGGCGGCCGGCGGCTGCCCGAGCGGCCGTCCATGGTGACGGCGTAGCTCTCGCCGGTGCGGTTCCACTCGAAATGCACGCGGTTGAAGTTGAGGTTCAGCCCCGAGACCGACGGGTTGTAGCCGACATGGTCCGGCTGGGCCGGGTCGATCTGCCGCTGCTCCACCTGCGCGCCGCCCCAGACGAGAAGGCGGCCCGACACGGCATTCACCCCCGCCGCCCGCAGATCCTCCGCCAGCGCCGCGAGCGCATCGGTGTCGAGCAGGGGATCGCCGCCCCCCGCGAGAATCAGGTCGCCGTCGAGCGTGCCGTCCTCTCCCACCGGGCCCGTCGCCAGTAGCCGCGTGGCAAAGCGGTGATCGGCGCCGAGGAATTCCAGCGCATAGGCGGCCGTCAGCGCCTTTGCGACAGAGGCGGGCGGCAGACCCGCGGCGGCGTTGCGGCCCTCCAGCACCTCGCCGGTCTCGACATTGCCCACAGAAAAGCCGTAGCTGCCGGGAAGCCCGGCATCGCCGATGATGTCCTCGAGGCTCTCGATGGAGCGCTTCCAGATGTCCTCGCCCCGGGCGACGGGACGCAGGGACACCTCCGGCGCATTGGCAAGCGCCGGGGCGGCGGCCGTGGTGGCCGCGAGCGCGGCAAGGAAACGGCGGCGGGACAGGAACGCGGTCATGGGCGGAGTTAACCCGACGATGTGGGCGCAGACAAGCGCGGGCGCGGGGCATTTCCCCGGCAATTCTGCGTGATCGGTGCCGCCTCGCCCTGGCGCGCAGTGGCGCTGATGTTCGTGGCGATGTCCTGCATCCCCGCGGGCGACACCGCCTCGAAGCTGCTGACCTCCGAACACGGGCTCTCGCCGGTCTTCGTGGCCTGGGCGCGCTTCGCCGTCGGCACGCTGGCGGTACTGCCCTTCGTGCCGGCGGGCACGGCCCGGCTTTTCTCCGACTGGCGGGTCTGGGGGCGCGGGGCGCTGATGGCGTCGGGCATCGTGTCGATCCAGGTGGCGCTTTCGATGGCGCCGATCGCATCGGTCTTCGCCGCCTTCTTCGTCGGCCCGATCGTGAGTTACGCGCTCTCCGCCCTGGTCCTGCGCGAGGCCGTGACGCCCCTGCGCACCGCGCTGATGGCAGCCGGATTCGCAGGTGTGCTGCTGGTCATCCGGCCGGGCGTGGACATGACCCCGGGGCTGGGCTTTGCCTTCCTGGCGGGCCTCTTCTACGGCTGTTTCCTGACCGCATCCCGCGCGCTGTCGGGGCTGGCGCCGGCCCGCTCTTTGTTGCTGACCCAGCTCGTCGCCGGAACGGTGCTGCTTTCGCCGGGGCTTCTGCTGACGCCCGGCGACATCGGCTGGACCGAGGCGCTGCTACTGCTCGCCTCCGGTCTCTTCTCGATGGCTGGCAACCTGCTGCTGCTGCTGGCCTACCGGATCGGCACGGGCTCGGGGCTGGCGCCGCTGGTGTACTTCCAGCTTATCGCGGCGACGACGCTCGGCTGGGCGGTGTTCGGGGATCTGCCCGACGCGCTGACCTGGGCCGGGCTTGCGCTGATCATCGCCGCCGGCGTCGCCTCCGCCCGCGCCGGCCGATCGGGCTTCGGCCGCGCCGGAACGGTGCGCTGAGGCCGAAGGTGCCGGGCGCGCGCCGGACCGGGGGCTGGCGCCGCGACCTCCGAGGTCTCCGCTTTATCCCGGCCAAGCCGCTCCGCAATCCGAACGTCGCACAAGGGTGACATCGCGCCAGACCGCCGGGCCGGTCCGGCGCGCGCCCGGCACCTTCGGTGCTGTTCGGGCGGTCAGCGCTTTGCTCCACCGCCCCCGCCGGCACGGATCTCCGTCGAGCTCACCGCCATCATCGGCACGTTCAGAAAGCACCAGGCCGGCGCCGCCATCAGCGGCAGCAGGTGAGACGCCGCCTGCGGCAGCCGCGCCCGCGCATAGACCCGCGCCGCCACCGAGGTCTGCGCCGACATCCGGTCGCCGGGCCGCGCCAGCACCCCCACCGGCACCCGGTCCATGATCGCGCGCCAATTATCCCAGCGGTGCAGCTGGCGCAGGTTGTCCGCCCCCATCAGCCAGACGAAGCGCACCTCCGAATGGCGCCCGCAAAGCCGCGCCAGCGTCTGCGAGGTATAGCGCGTGCCAAGCCGCGCCTCGGCGTCGCTGATCGTCACCCTGGGGTCGTCCACCAGCGCCCGCGCCTCCGCGAGGCGATCCTCCAGCGGCGCCGGCCCGCGCGGTTTCAGCGGGTTGCCGGGCGACACCAGCCACACCACGCGGTCGAGCCCGAAGCGTTTCAGCGCCTCGCGGGTGATGTGCACATGCCCCTCGTGCGCAGGGTCGAACGACCCGCCCAGAAGGCCCACCCGCGCGCCGCGCGGCAGCCTCAACCCGGTGATCGCGTTGCTGTCGGCCATGCCCGCCCCCTTTTCGACGCCCTACAGACACCCCAGCGCGGCCAAGCGCAACGCCATCATGGACTTTTGACCTCGCGCGCAGAGGATACATCTCATCCGCCAGACAGGAGAGGAGTTCCCACATGCACCGCAGACAGTTTCTCGCCACCGCCCCGCTCGCCGGCCTCGCCGCAGGCACCGGGGCGGTCCCGGCCCTCGCCCAAGGCTTCGCCACGACGGGCGGGCAGGTCCCGGCGGTCCAGCGCTTCGCGGTCGGCGACATCACCGTCACCTGCCTCAGCGACGGCAGCCTGCATATCGGGCCCGACGCGCTGATCGGCATCGACGCCGCCGGCTACTCGGAGCTGATGGAAGCCGGGTTCCGCGACCCGGACACCTTCCGCAGCGCCGTCAACGCCTTCGTCATCCAGACCGGCGACGAGACGATCCTCGTCGATGCCGGCACCGCCGACGCGATGGGCCCCGATCTCGGCAGGTTGCCGGAGAACCTCGCCGCCGCCGGCATCGACCCGCGCGGGGTGACAAAGCTTCTGGCCACGCACCTGCACCCCGACCACGTGGCCGGCGCGCTCAAGGGCGGCGACGCCGCTTTCCCGAACGCCGAACTCGTGGTGAACGAGACCGACCGGACATTCTGGTCGGACGAATCGAACTTCTCCGGCGCCGGAGAGATGGTGCAGGGCTTCGCCAGCCTCGCGCGAAACGTGCTCTCGGCCTATTCGGACCGCCTGACCACCTTCAGCGGCGAAGACGAGGTCGCCCCCGGCGTTACGGCCATGCCGCTGCCCGGCCACACGCCGGGCCATTCGGGCTACATGATCGCCTCGGGCGACGCGCAACTGCTGATCTGGGCCGACATCGTGCACGTCGCGCCGGTGCAAATGGCCCGGCCCGACATCGCCATCGGCTTCGACGTGGACCCGGGTCAGGCGGTCGAGACGCGCCGGCAGATCCTCGACCGGGTCGCCACCGACCGGATGATGGTCGCCGGCTCGCATATCGGCTTTCCCGGCCTCGTTCAGATCGCGCGCGACGGCGACGGCTACCGCATGGTGCCGGCGCAGTGGGACTATTCGCTCTGATCGGCCAGCGCCCGGACCGTGTCGCCCAGCGCGATGCGGCCCGGGCGCAGCACCTCGGCGCACCATCCGCCATGGCCGCGCACGGCAGAATAGCCGCCGGGGCCGAACGCCTCTTCCATCCGCGAACAGGGCGCGCAGATCGTCGTCAGCCTCAGGACCGCCGCGCCGATCGCGATGCGCCGGCCCTTCAGCCCGGCAAGGTTGATGCCCGAGATCACGAGGTTCCGCCGCAGCTCCTCCGGCGCCACCGGCCCCTGCCCGAGAAAGCCGCCAATCGCCGCCAGGTGTTCCGCCTGCACCAGCGTCACCGCCCGCTTGCCGGCACGCCCGTGATCGCCCGCAAGCCCGCCGGCCTCAAGTTCGACCGCCGGGACCGACCGCATCGCACCGCGCCGGTCGGGCCGCAGCCCGATCCAGTCGACCCGGCCCGCCTGCGCCTGCCGCGCGATCATCTCGCCCAGCGACTTCATCCTGCCCGCGCCTTGACGGCCGCTTCGCTCCGGGCGCAGGATCGCGCGCCATGACAGAGCCCGCCACCATCGCCACCGAAGACCCCGAGGCGCCCGACTCGCGCGCCTGCCTCGCGGCGTATTACGCCGACCTCGCCGCCGCCTTCGACACCGGCTTCGAGGTGTCCCGCAGCCTCGATCCGCAGGCGGCCGACATGCGCCCGCCGCGCGGCGCGTTCCTCGTCGCGCGGACCGGCGGCCGCGCCGTCGGCTGCGTCGGCCTCAAGGGCACGGGCGCGCCGGTGGCCGAGATCAAGCGGCTCTGGATCGCGCCGGAGGCCCGCGGCCGCGGCCTCGCCCGGCGGCTGATGACGGCGGCGGAGCGCGAGGCGCGGGCGCTCGGCATCACCCGGCTCAGGCTCGAGACCAACCGCGCGCTGACCGGGGCCATCGCCCTCTACCGCGCGACGGGTTGGACCGAGATCCCCGCCTTCAACGACGAACCCTACGCCCATCACTGGTTCGAAAAGCGGCTCTGACCGCCTCATGCCTCCGCCGCCTCCAGCCCCAGCTCGGCAAAGCGCGGCACGAACGCGCCCAGCCGCAGCCCCTGTTCGGGGTTCGAGGCGTTGCCCTCAAGCGCCCGCTTCTTCACCCCCTGCAGGATCGCGCCCATACGGAAGAACGCGAAGGCGACATGAAAGCCGAAATCCTGCGGCACGGCGATGCCGCGACGGGCACAGTACATCTCGATGAACCCGGCATCCGTCGGCAGGCCCAGCGCGGCCCGGTCGAGCCCGGCGAGCCCGCGCCCCTCCGGCCCCGGCGGCAGCCGCCATTGCATGATCACCCCGGCGAGATCGGCGAACGGGTGGCCCAGCGTCGACAGCTCCCAGTCGAGCACCGCGCGGCAATCCGTGCCCTCGCCCGAGAACAGCAGGTTGTCGATCCGGTAATCGCCGTGCACCAGCGTCCGCGTGCCGTCGTCCTCCGGCAGGTGCGCGCCCAGCCAGGCGATCAACCGGTCCATCTGCGGCAGCGGCTCCGTCTCGCTGGCGCGGTACTGCTTGGACCAGCGGCCGTACTGGCGTGCGTAATAGTCGCCGGGCGGGCCGTACTCCTCCAAGCCCGTCGCGGTGAGGTCGACATCGTGAATCGCCGCCAGCACGCGCGCCATCTCGGCCATCACCTCTGCGCGCTCGCCCGGCACCGATCCTGTCTGCTGCGGCTCGTCGATGCCGCGGCCCGACACGTGCTCCATCACGTAGAACATGGTGCCGATGACGCTCTCGTCGGTGCAGAGCGCGATGACTCGCGGCACCGGCACCGCGGTCCGCCAGAGCGCCGCCTGAACGCGAAACTCCCGATCGACCGCATGCGCCGATTTCAGCAGCGCGCCGTGGGGTTTGCGGCGCAGCACATAGGCCCCCGAGGCGGCGTTCAGCCGATAGGTCGGGTTCGACTGCCCCACGTCGAACTTGGTCGCGCGCAGCGGCCCCGAGAAGCCGGGCACGTTGCGCTCCATCCACCGCGCGATGCGGTCCAGTTCGGCCCTGTCCACGTCTCCTCCCCGCGCGGCAGCGCGCTCCAGGTACCTGACACAATACCGAGCCCCCCTGCGTCCCGAGGTCAAGCCCGACCTGCCCTCCCGGCCGCCACCCAAGCCGCTCACCCAAAGCACGAGCCGCGCAGCGTCGGGCCGCGGATCGGCGATCCCTCCTGCCGAACGCCGCGCTTTATGGCTGCCAAACCCGCAAGACCTCAAAGCGCCGCACCAAGCGTCACCAAATCGCCGGTCCGGGGGGCGGCCCGGCGATGCGCGGCGGCCTATCGGCCTTGATTCCGCTCCGGGCACGGATCGACCCGTGCCCTTTGCGCCGCGCGCGCCACGTCTCGATCCAGTCCCGACGGACACCCTATCCCGCGTGCCGCTTCAGCTCCCACCGCGCGACCTGCCGGCGGTGCACCGCATCCGGCCCGTCGGCGAAGCGCAGCGTACGCACATGCGTCCACATATGCGCCAGGTCGAAATCCTGGCTGATGCCCGACCCGCCATGCATCTGCATCGCTTCGTCGATCACCCGTCCCGCCATCAGCGGCGCCACCACCTTGATCTGGCTGATCCACGGCGCCGCCGCCCGCGTGCCCTCGGTGTCCATCACCCACGCCGCCTTCAGGCACAGAAGACGCGCCATCTCGATCTCCATCCGCGCATCGGCGATCTTGTCGTAGTTCGCCCCCAGCTCCGCCAGCGGCTTGCCGAACGCCTCGCGCGCCAGGCCGCGCCCGCACATCATCGCCAGCGCCTTCTCCGCCTGGCCGATCGCGCGCATGCAATGGTGGATCCGCCCGGGGCCGAGCCGCCCCTGCGCCACCTCGAAGCCGCGCCCTTCGCCCAGCACCACGTTCTCCGCCGGCACCCGCACGTCGGTGAAGCGCAGGTGCATGTGCCCGTGCGGCGCATCGTCGGCGCCGAACACCGTCATCGGCCGCAGCACCTCGACCCCGGGCGTATCGGCATCCAGCACGAACATCGTGTGCCGGCGGTGCTTCTCCGCCTCGGGGTCGGTACAAGCGAGCAGGATGTAGACCGCGCAGCGCGGATCCCCGGCGCCCGAGATCCAGTACTTGTCGCCGTTCAGGACATATCCGTCGCCCTCCCGCCGCGCCGCGAAGGCAAGCTGCGCGGCATCCGAGGACGCCACCTCCGGCTCCGACATCACGTAGGCGGACCGGATCTCGCCCGCCAGCAGCGGCGCCAGCCAGCGATCCTTCATCCAGTCCGCGCCGTAGCGCTCCAGCACCTCCATGTTGCCGGTGTCGGGCGCGTTGCAGTTGAACACCTCCGCGGCCAGCGGCACCTTGCCCATCTCCTCGGCGAGATAGGCGTATTCCACCGTCGTCAGGCCCAGCCCCCGCTCGGAGTCGGTCAGCCAGAAGTTCCACAACCCACGCGCCTTCGCCGTCGCCTTCAGCTCCTCCAGGATCTCGCGCTGCCGGTCGGTCAGCCGGAACCGGTCGCCGGACGGATGCCGCCCCACCTCCGCGTGGTAGGCGCGATCGGCCGGCGCGATCTCGTCCTCGACCATGCGGCGCACCGCCGCGACCAGCGGGCGCACCCGCTCCGTCATGCCAAGATCCATCTCGCCTCCCGCAAGGCGCGCCGCCCGCCCGGCCCCGATCGGCAGTCAGGCGGCCCCTGCTTCTTCTCGTTCCAAATACTCGAAATCCGCCCGCGCCGCCCGGCGCCGCCCTCCGGCCCGGCGCTCACCCGCCGCCCGGCAGCACATGGTCGGCGAACCGCGCCCGCAGCGTCAGCTTGGACACCTTGCCCGTCGCCGTCAGCGGCAGGTCCTCCACCAGCGCCATGTCGTCGGGCAATTGCCACTTCGCCACATGCGCCAGCATCGCCGCGTGCAGCTCCTCCAGCGTCGGCGGATCGCCTGCATCCTTCGGGACCACCACCAGCAGCGGCCGCTCGTCCCATTTCGGATGCGGCACCGCGATCACCGCGCAGGAGGCCACCTTGGGATGCGCCACCGCGATGTTCTCCAGGTCGATGGAGCTGATCCACTCGCCCCCGGACTTGATAAGGTCCTTGGTCCGGTCGCGGATCGTCAGGAACCCCTCGGGGTCGATCGAGGCGACATCGCCGGTCCCGAACCACCCCTCGCCGTCCAGCGCCTCCGCGCTCGCCGCCTCGTTGCCGAAATAGCCCGATACCACGGTATTGCCGCGCACGAAGAGCTCCCCGGCGGCTTCTCCGTCATGCGGCAGGCGCGCCCCGTCCTCTCCGACGATCTTCAGCTCCACCCCGAAGATCCGCCGCCCCTGCTTGGACTTGAGCGTCATGCGCTCCTCGAACGGCAAGTCCTGCATCGGTTCGGACAGAAGGCCGTGCGTGCCGACCGGGCTCATCTCGGTCATGCCCCAGGCGTGGATCACCTCCACGCCCGCGGCCTCGAACGCCTCGATCATCGAGCGTGGCGCGGCCGAGCCGCCGACCACCACGGTCCGCAGCCCCTCGGGATGGCGACCGCGCTCCGCGATCTCCGCCTGCAGACCCTGCCAGACCGTCGGCACGCCCCAGGCCGAGGTGACCCCCTCGGCCTCCATCAGGTCGAACAAGGACGCCCCGTCCAGCTTCGGCCCCGGCATGACCAGCGAGGCCCCGGCCAGCGGCGCGGCATAGGGCAGCCCCCAGGCGTTGACATGAAACAGCGGCACCACCGGCAGCACCCGCGCGCCCTCGCAAAGAGATTTCGACAGGCAGATCGACACCGTCATCGCGTGCAGCACGCTGGAGCGGTGGGTGTAGAGCGCGCCCTTGGGATTGCCGGTCGTGCCCGAGGTATAGCACAGTCCCGCCGCCGTATCCTCGGGCAGGTCCGGCCAGTCGTAGTTTTCGGGCTGCCCGGCCAGCAGGTCCTCGTAGGCGAGAAGCTCAAGCCGGCTCTCCGGCAAGTCCTCGCGCGCGCAAAGCGCCACCAGCGTCAGGCCCGGCGGCAGGTGATCGGCCAGCTTCTCCACCAGCGGCACGAAGGTCAGATCGACGCACAGGACCCGGTCCCCGGCATGGCCGAGGATATACAGCATCTGCTCCGCCGACAGCCGCGGGTTGATGGTGTGGCAGACCGCCCCCATCCCCGAGACGCCGTAATACAGCTCGAAATGCCGGTACCCGTTCCAGGCCAGCGTCGCCACCCGGTCGCCCCGGCCGATCCCGAGGCCCGCCAGCCCGTGCGCCAGCTGCGCCGCCCGCCGCCAGGCCCCGGCGTAGCTTTCGCGGTGAAGATCGCCCTCCACCCGGGCCGACACCACCTCGCCGCCCGGATGGGCGCCGGCGGCGTAGCGCAGGATCTCCAGGATCGACAGCGGCTGGTGCATCATCATGCCGTGCATCGGGCCCTCCCTTGCCGTCTGCGGATGTGAACGCCAGATGGAATGTGACGCTCCGGCGACCCCCCGCGCAATCGCAAATGCGCGGGATCACGCGGATTTCGCCGCCCCTGCCCCGACCGAAGGACAAAGCCATGGCTGACAGCCTCCGCCGCATCACGCTCGCCCGCCGCCCGTCCGGCGCGCCCGTGCCCGAGGATTTCGCCCTCGACACCGCGCCCCTGCCCGGCCCCGAAGAGGGCGAGGCGCTGGTCGAGGTCACGCATTTCTCGCTCGATCCCTACATGCGCGGCCGCATGGACGACGCCAAAAGCTACGCCGAGCCGGTGCCGCTCGGCGGCACGATGGGCGCGCAGGGCGTCGGCCGGGTGATCGCCTCGCGCGCCGACGGGATCGCGGAGGGCGACATGGTCACCGGCATGACCGGCTGGGCCAGCCACGCCGCCCTGCCGGGCGCCGAGCTGCGCAAGATCCCGGACGGCACGCCGCCGACGGCCGTGCTCGGCGTGCTCGGCATGCCCGGCCTCACCGGCTGGTACGGCCTCAACGACCTCGGCCGCCCCAAGGCCGGCGAGACGCTCGTGGTTGCCGCCGCCACCGGCCCCGTCGGCTCCATGGTCGGCCAGCTCGCCAAGCAGGCGGGCCTGCGCACGATCGCCATCGCCGGCGGGCCGGAGAAATGCGCCATGGCAAAGGAGGTCTACGGCTTCGACGCCGCCATCGACCACCGCGCCCATGACGACGCAGGCGGCCTGCGCGCCGCGCTCTCCGAGGCGGCGCCGGACGGCGTCGACATCTATTTCGAGAATGTCGGCGGCAAGGTGCTGGAGGCGGTGCTGCCGCTGATGAACACCCATGGCCGCATCCCGGTCTGCGGCGCGGTCGCCTGGTACGGCGCCGCCGAGGACAGCGCCGACCGCCTGCCCGCCACCTGGCGCGCGATCCTGGTCAAGCGCCTTTCGGTCACCGGCTTCATCATCTTCGACCACTGGCACCGCTACCCCGACTTCCTGTCCGAGGTCTCCCCCGGCGTCGCCGCAGGGAACATCGCCTACCGCGAGGACATCGCGGACGGTCTCGACGCCGCGCCCGAGGCTTTCATCGCCATGCTGAAAGGCGGCAACACCGGCAAGCAGCTCGTGAAGATCTGATCCGCCGGCCGGGCGGGGCGGCCCGCACCGCCCGGCTTTGCCCGCGGATCGACCTCGCCCATGTCGACCGCAGGCCGCGTGCCGTCACATCGTCTTGCCACCCCGACGAACTGCACGCCCCCAGCGCAACACGGCCGCACCGCAGGGCCACGCCCCTGCTTCTTTGGGCCGGCAAATACTCCGGGGGTGTGGGGGCTGGCCCCCGCTCCCGACCTGTCCACCCGCGCCGACCCGCCGCCAAGCGCTCCGTAGGGTGGGCAATCTGCCCACCCCCGGCCCCCTCACAACCCGAAGCTGCCGAACGGCACGAACCGCACCGGATCGCCCTTGCCCACCTCGAGCGGGCCGTCCGGCAGCTCCACCAGCCCCTCGGCCCAGCTCAGCCCCGACACCCGGCCCGATCCTTCGGAGGGAAAGACCTCCGCGCGCCCCTCGCGGATCCGCGCACGCAGGAATTCGCGCCGCCCCGCCTTCTTGCGCTTCTCGAACGCCGCCGGCACGTCGAAGCCCACGGGGTCCGGCCAGTCCTCGCCGGCCAGCACCGCCAGCGCCGGGCGGGCGAAGACCAGCGTGCAGACGAAGGCCGCGACCGGGTTGCCCGGCAGCCCGAAGACCGGTGCGCCGTTCCAGAGGCCGAGCGCCAGCGGCCGCCCCGGCTTCAGCGCCACGCGCCAGGTCTCCATCGCCCCGGCCTCGCTCAGAAGCGCCGAGACATGGTCCTCGTCGCCCGCCGAGGCACCGCCCGAGGTCAGCACCGCGTCGGCCTCCGCCGCCGCCCGGTCCAGAAGCGCGCGCAGCGCCTCGCGGTCGTCGGGGCAGCGCCCGAGGTCGATCACCTCGTGGCCCCAGCGCGCCAGGATCGCCGCCAGCATCGGCCGGTTGGCATCATAGATCTGCCCAGCCCCGACCGCGTCCCCCGGCGCGCGCAACTCGTCGCCGGTGGAGATCACCGCCACGCGCAGCGGCGCCCGCACCGGCAGATCGCCAAGGCCCACCGCCGCCGCCAGCGCCACGTCGCCCGGCGTCAGCCGCCGCCCGGCCGAGAGTGCCGGCGCCCCGGCCTCCAGGTCCTCGCCGGCCTTGCGGGTGTTCGATCCCGGCCGCACGGGGCCGCGAAAGGCCACCTCGCCGCCGCCGGTGCGCACGTCCTCGTCCATCACCACGGTGTCGATGCCCTCGGGCAGCGCCGCGCCGGTCAGGACGCGCACCGCGTTCCCCGCCGGCACCGCGCCGGGATAGGGCGCGCCCGCCGCCGCGCGCCCCTCGGCGAGCGGCAGCACGTTCTCCGCCCCCGCCCCGTCAGGCGCGGCGAGGCCGTAGCCGTCGACCGCCGTGTTGGGCTGCGGCGGATTGGACCGGCGCGCCGCCACGTCCCGCGCCAGCACCCGCCCCGCCGCCTCCTCCAGCGGCACCGACTCGGGTCCCGTCACCGGCGACAGGCCCGCGCGCAAAGCCGCCAGCGCCTCGTCCACCGGCGTCCAGTCGACGCCCGGCGGCAACGCGAAACAATCGTTCTTGAGCGGCGGCGGACGCACACCGCCCTCCGCCGCCGCGACAAGCGCCGCCTCGTGCCCGCGCCCGAGGATCCAGCCCTCCTCCGCGTCACCCTCTGCCAGCATCGCCGCGAGCTCCGTCTCCGGCAGCCGCGCCAGCGCCTCGGCCAGCACGCGCACCTGCGCCCGGTCGGGGATCTCCCCTTCCTCGGCACGCGACGCGACCGCCCCGGCGATCAGCGACGGAAACACTTCCGCCAGCACGATCCCTTCGCCCGCGGCCTCGAACGGCGCGACCGCGATATCCCCGGCAAAGCGCCCCCGCAGTCGCGCCAGCACCGGCAGGCCAAGCAGCGCCTGCGAGCCGACCGACCCCGTGGTGAAAAGTTTCCAGCACGGCTGCGCCCGCGCCAGTCCATCCTCGGCCGCGCGCCGCTCGGGCAGGCCATGACCTTCCCGCGCGGTCCCCTTCGCGGGCAGGTCCGGGCCCGCCTCGCCCTCGGGGCAGCCCCAGAACGGCCCGGTGCCTGGCAAGAGAGCGTTCAAGCGCCGCGCCACCGCCCAGCGGTTGTTGGCATTGTCCGCGCCGTCCTCGACCGCAGCCTCCAGCCAGTCCCAGAGCGCCAGCGGATCGGCCCGCCCCGTCACCGCCGCCGCAAAGCCGCGCGGATAGCCGAAGGGAAAGTCGAAGCCCGCCAGCACCCGCCGCCCGGCCTCCCGCTCCGCCGCGAAGAGCTCCGCCAGGTGCGTCTCGGCCGCCGCGCGGGTACGCAGGTACGTCGCCTCCGCCGCGCCGCCGTCCCGGACCATGCCGATCCAGATCGCGTCCTTCGTCGGCGCCTCGGGCGAAGGCGCGGAGCGGGCCGACCAGTCGACCACGACGATGGTATCGAACCCGCTCACAGCCCCACCTCGCGCAGCACGAAATCTGCAATCCCCGCGGTGTCGTCGAGATCGAAGACCGGCCGGTCCACCTCCAGCGTCCCCGCGCTGTCGCTGGCCACCGCGCGCACGCTCTGATCGCCCGGCGCGATCAGGTCCTGCCCCGTCGCGGCGCGGTGCGCCTCGATCTTGGGATGCCGGTCGCGCTTGTACCCCTCGATCAGCACCAGATCGACCGGGTCGAGCCGCGCCAGAAGGTCCTCCAGCGACGATTCCGGCGCGCCCCGCAGCTCCGTCATCAGCGCCATGCGCTTGCGCGAAGAGAGCAGCACCTGCCGCGCGCCGGCCTCGCGGTGGCGCCAGCTGTCGCGCCCCTCCTGGTCGACGTCGAAATGATGATGAGCGTGCTTTACGGTACTGACGGAGAAGCCGCGCCCGCTCACCTCGGTCACCAGCCGCTCCATCAGCCCGGTCTTGCCGGAGTTCTTCCAGCCGGTCACGCCGTAGATCCTCACAGCATTTCCTCCGCCGCCTTCAGGTCCTCGGGCGTGTTGACGTTGAAGAACGGCTCGCCCGGCCCGTCGAAGAGCGCCTCTTGCCCGTCATGCGCGTCGGTCCAGAGCACCACCTTGCGCACGCCCTCTCCCAGCGCCGCGCGCAGATCGTCGCGGAGCGCCACGGGCCAGAGCCCGAAGGTTGGGTGCCGCACCCGCCCCCGCTCCGGATCGGGCGTCGCGGCGAGCGCCAGGGGATGCGCCATCCCCGCCGCCGCGTCCTGCAGCCGCGCCACGAGGTCGCGCGGGAAGAACGGCGTGTCGGCGGCCACCGTCACGATGGCCTCCGCGCCCTCGCCCGCCGCCCAGTCGAGCCCGGCCAGAACCCCGGCGAGCGGTCCGGGATGGCCTTCGACGCTGTCGGGCAGGACCGGCAGGCCGAGCGCGGCAAAACGCGCCGGGTCGCCGTTGGCATTGAGCGCGAGCGCCCCCGCCTGCGGCGCCAGCCGGCCGATCACCCGGTCCATCAGCGTCTCGCGCCCGAGCGTCAGCAGCCCCTTGTCGCCGCCGCCCATCCGCGTCGCCTTTCCCCCGGCGAGGATCACCCCAAGCGGCGCGCTCACGGCTTCCTCCGGTCGTGCTTGAAGGCGGTCGGCATCAGCTCCCGCATCGGCAGGGTGACGAAGTCGCCGCCCCCCGGCAACGCGACCTCCGCATGCGGCGCGTAGTCGAGCATCAGCTCCCGGCACGGCCCGCAGGGCGGGATCACCTCGCCCCGGCGGTTGACCGCGGCGACGAAGGTCACGCGGTCGTCCGGATCGGCGGCCATCGCCATGCCCAGCGCCACCGGCTCGGCGCAGACGCTCGCGCGCGGCAGCGTGCTGTCGAGGTTCATGCCCACGAAGCGCCCGCCCGAGGCGGTCAGCACCACCGAGGCGACCGAGTGCCAGTCGCCGCGCTGCCGCTCGGCGATGAACCGCCGCGCCTCGGCCACCGCCACCGCCTGCACCTCGGAGATCTTCATCGGCGCGGTCATGTGCGACCTCCGCCGGCTGCCAAGGGCTGCCGGGCGCGCGCCGTCCCGCGGGTGGGCGCCACACGCTCCGAGGTCAGCGCTTCATCCCGGCCATGCTCCTCCGCATCACGAACGCAGCACAAGGGTGACATCGCGCCGACCCGGGGGGCGGGTCGGCGCGCGCCCGGCGCCTTCGGCGCTGTTCGGGCGATCAGCGCGTTGCTCCACCCGGACAGGCGGGAGGCGTCGCGCCCGGCGTTCCGGACACGCTCACCGAACTGCCGCACCGGCGCCGCACAATTGCCGCCCGGTCTCATGCGCCGCCCTTCCGGCCCGATTTCTTCGCCTCGTCGGGCACGCTGCCGGGGTCGGCGTCGCGCACCAGCCGGTCCTCTCCGGCCAGGCACACGAAACGCTTGCCCCGCAACCGGCCGACCAGCGTCAGCCCGACCTCGCGCGCGATCTCCACCCCCCAGGCGGTGAAGCCCGACCGCGAGGCGAGCGCCGGGATCCCCATCAGCGCCGTCTTGATCACCATCTCCGAGGTCAGCCGCCCGGTCGTGTAGAGGATCTTGTCGTCCGGCGACACGCCCTCCAGCACCATCCAGCCGGCGATCTTGTCCACCGCGTTGTGGCGGCCGACATCCTCCATGTAGACCAGCGGGCGATCCTCCTTGCACAGCACCGTGCCGTGGATCGCCCCGGCCTCGAGATACAGCGACGGCGTCGTGTTGATCCGCTGCGACAGCGCGTAAAGCCACGAGGTCCGAAGCTCCGCCTGCGGCAGCGTCACGCCGGCAAGCCCCTCCATCATGTCGCCGAAGACCGTGCCAACGGCGCAGCCCGAGGTGCGGGTCTTCTTCTTCACCTTCTCCTCGTAGGTGGTGGCCGAGGCGGTGCGCACCACCACGGTCTCCAGCTCCTCGTCGTAGGAGATCCCGGTGATCTCCTCGCCGTCGGCGAGCATGCCCTGGTTCCTGAGGAACCCCACGGCGAGGTAGTCGGGATAATCCCCGATGGTCATCGCCGTGACGATCTCCTGCCCGTTGAGGAAGATCGTCAGGGGGCGTTCCTCCACCACGGCGATTTCCGTGGCCTCGCCGCTCTGGTCGGCGCCGGTCACCGCGCGCGTCAGGCGCGGCGCCTTGGGATCGGGCGCGATGACGTAGCCGCCCGCGTCGGGGCCGTTCTCTTCGGGTGCGGTCAATTGCATCTCCCTCCCGCGCGCTCTAGCTACGGCACGCAAGTGACGAAGAGGTAGCCATGACGACGCGCGGCGTAAAGTCACCTTACCTGCGGGGCGTGATCGACGGCCTGCCCTTCCTCGCGGTGATCGCGCCGTTCGGGTTGCTCTTCGGGGTGATCTCCGCCGAGGCAGGGCTGTCGGTCCTCGACGCCGTCGCCTTTTCCGTCGCGGTGATCGCGGGGGCGGCGCAGTTCACCGCGCTGCACCTGATGACCGACCACGCCCCGACGATCGTGGTGCTCGTCTCGGCGCTCGCCGTGAACCTGCGCATGGCGATGTACTCGGCCTCCATCACCCCGCATCTGGGGCACCTGCCGGTCTGGAAACGCGCGCTCACCGCCTATTTCCTCGTCGACCAGACCTACGCGCTCTCCAGCCTGGAATTCGAACGGCGCGAGATGGGCGTGGGCGAGAAATTCTCCTATTTCCTCGGGACCGTCACGCCGATCTGCCTGCCATGGTACCTCTTCACGCTGGCCGGGGCCTGGGCCGGCGCGGCGATCCCCACCGATATGGGTCTCGATTTCGCGGTGCCGGTGGCGTTCCTGGCGATGATCGGGCCGATGCTGCGCACCCCGGCGCATATCGCCGCGGCGCTGGTGGCGGCGGGCGTGTCGCTGGCCTTCGCCTGGCTGCCCTACAACCTCGGCCTCATCGTCGGCGGCATTGCAGGCATGATGACCGGCGCGCAGGTGGAGCTGGTGATCGAGCGTCGCGCAGCCCCGGAGGAAGCGGCATGACACGCCCCGGACGGCAGGAAAGGACCGCGCGATGATCGATACCGGCACGCTCTGGCTCGTGATCGTCGGCCTCGGCATCGGCAGCTTCGCCTTGCGCTTCGCGTTCCTCGGCCTCGTCGGAGACCGGCCGCTGCCGCCCTGGCTCCTGCGCCATCTGCGCTACACCGCCGCGGCGATCCTGCCGGCGCTGGTGGCGCCGCTGGTCCTCTGGCCCTCCGCAACGGACGGAGAACCCGACCCGGTGCGCCTGGCCGCCGCCGCCGCGACGCTCGCGATGGCGTACCTGACCAAGAACGTGCTGGCGGCGATGGTGGCGGGGGCGGTGGTCCTGACCACCGGCCTCTACATCGTGGGCTGACACCCCGCCCCGGACGAAGATCAGATCGCCTTCTTTCGGACCCCCGGGAACACCGCGCCTCGATCCCGGCACGGAGCGCCGCATCCGTGTCAGCCCCGAAACCTTGCCACTCGATTCGCTTGTGATCGGAAAGACGCCGGAGGCGCAGCGCGCGAGGCGACCCTCCGGGGCCTGTCGCAGACCCTGGAACGTCCCGCCAATTCCACCGTCTCAGCTTTCGCCGTCCTCGAAATAGGCATTGACGGCAATGCTCTTGTCGTCGCTGTCGTTCTCGAACCGCTTGCGCGTCGTCACGCCGGGCAGCGCGCCGAACTGCTTGGACAGCCCGTTCGGAAAGAAGGTCGGCCGGATCGATTCGAAGCCCGGCAGCCCCGCCAGGACGTTGCCCGCCGCCTGCGTGCACAGCCCCTGCGCCACCGTGCCGTAATTCATCGCCCGCTCCAGCGCCGCCTCGGCGACCTCGGGCGGCACCTCCTTGCGCTGCACGACGACGTGGTAGGTCTCGCGCGCGTGCGCCTTCTCGTAAAGCTCGGCGAGCCGAGGGCTGATGCCGTAGATCACGTCGCCGCGCTCGATCATCTGCGGATGGCTCACCGAGCCCGCCGGATCGAAGACCACGCGCTGCGAGCCGTTGATCATCAGCGAGGAATGCGCGCCCCCGCCCGACCGGTTGGACACCATCGTGAAGAGCGTGATCGCCGGCGGCCCGTCATGCATGTAGGCCGCGCGCGCCACCGCCTCGGGCGGCGCGTCGGGGCCGGATTTCGTCGTGGCGCAGCCCGCGACGAAGCTCGCCGCCATAACGGCGGCGATCAGTCTCCGAAATGCCATTGGCGCCGTGTCAGGCGCCGACGAGGGCAAGCAGGACGACCAGAACCGCGATCACCACGACCGAACGGACGGTGAAGGTGACGAAGCCGTCGAAGGTCTTCTTCTGGGTGGTGATGTCCATCTCGCCGTGCTTGTGCTCAGCCATGTCTCGCAAGTCCCTGCCAGTCGTGTTCGCGCAGCGAGTTAGCCGATTCCTCCGGCCCTGTCACGCGGACCGTTCCGCGCACCCCTCCGCCGCGGCGGCGGCGGCGCGAAAGCGCCACGCGCCGTCGTCGCCCAGCGTCCGCTCCGCCCGGCCCTCGTGCCACAGATGCAGGCAATGGGCCACCGCCTCGACCAGGGCGAGGCCGTATTCGCCCTCCCCGATCGTGCGCTTGAACAGCGGCGGGAAACATTCGCCGGCAGATTTCCCGGCCCCCAGATGCGCCTCGAGCCGCGCCAGCCCGCCGTGGTGGTTGTCGATCAGTTGCCGCATCCGCACCGGCAGCCCGGTGAACGGCAGCTTGTGTCCGCCGAGCACCAGGTGATCGGGCCGCGCCAGCGTCTCCAGCCGGGCGCAGGCCTCCAGCCAGTCGGCCACCGGGTCGGCCTCGGGCTGGGTCGCGTAGACGCCGATGTTGGGGCTGATCGACGGCAGGATCTGGTCGCCGGCAAGGACGAGGTTGTCGTCCCGGCTCCAGAATGCCGCGTGTTCGGGGGCGTGGCCATTGCCGATATGCACGTCCCAGTCGCGCCCGCCAATGCGGATGCGATCGCCCTGTTTCACGCGGGTGAAGCCCAGCGGCATCGGGTGGACGATATCGGCGAAGTTGAACGGCCGCTCCTCCGCGCGCCTCGCGAGAATCTCCGGGTCCATGCCGCAACGCCGCCAGAAGGTCAGCGTCTCTTCCGGCGGGCTGTCCTGCTCGTCGAGCGTGAGCATCCGCGCGAAGAGCCAGGCGGTGCGCGTGGTGACCAGCTCCGCCCCCCGCTCCTGAAACCAGCCGGCATTGCCGATATGGTCGGGGTGGTGGTGCGTGACGATCACCCGCCGCACCGGCCGCCCGCCGAGCGGGCCTTCGAGCAATCGCTCCCAGATCGCCGTGCCGCGGCGCGAATGAAAACCGGTATCGAGGATGGTCCAGCCATCGCCGTCGTCGAGCGCGTAGACGTTGACGTGATCGAGCTTCATCGGCAGCGGCAGGCGCATCCAGAGGACGCCCTCGGCCACCTCCACCGCCGCGCCCTCTGCGGGCGGCTCGGCCCACGGATACCGGATGCCGTCGCTCATGGGGTCTCCTTTTCGTGCTGCGCAGGGACTTCGCACAGCGCGGCGGGGCCGTCCATCGCGGAGGCCGCCGGAATGTGTCTGCATCAGCCGAACCAGGCACTGCCCGTCCGAACAGCACCGAAGGTGCCGGGCGCGCGGTCGCCAGCGTCGCGCCATCGGTCCGAGCGACGATGGCGGCACCGGCCCGACGGTCTGGCGCGATGTCATCCTTGCGCGACGTCCGGATTGCGGAGGGGCTTGGCCGGGATAAAGCGCGTACCTCAAACGGCGCAGCGCCAGCCCCCGGTCCGCCGCGCGCCCGGCGTCACGCCGCCAGGTCGTCCGGCGTCAGCGCATAGAGATCCTCCGCCCCGGCCCGCGCATGGGCCAAGAGCCCCGCATGTTCCGGCAGAAGCCGCATGATATAGAACCGCGCCAGCCGCTCGCGCGCGCCGCCGCTCTCGGCCACTGCCGCGCGCAGGTGGTAGTACCCGCCCAGCACCCGGGCGAACCCTTTCAGGAACGGCATGGACCCGGCAAAGCGCGCATTGAGATCGCCCTGCCCGACCAGCCATTCGACCGTCTCGCGCAGGGTTTCCGCCGCCTCCCACACCGGCGCGGCGAGGTCCGGCAGGTGTTCTCTCGCGGTTTCCGCAAAGGCCTCGACCTCGTCGAGGAGCGCGAACGCCGCCTCGCCGCCATCGGCCATCTTGCGCGCCACGAGGTCCATCGCCTGGATGCCGTTGGTGCCCTCGTAGATCGAGGTCACGCGCACGTCGCGCAGGAATTGCGCCGCGCCGGTCTCCTCCACGAAGCCCATGCCGCCGTGCACCTGGATGCCGAGGTCCGACACCGCGATGCCGGTCTCGGTGCCGAAGGCCTTGGCGATCGGCGTCAGCAGCGCCGCGCGCGCCTGCGCCTCCGCCCCTCCGGCGCCCCGCCCGCGGTCGATCGCCACCGCGCAGGCCATGGCGATGGCGCGCGCCGCGAAGATCTCCGCCTTCATCGTCGCCAGCATCCGCCGCACATCGGCATGATCGACGATGCTGCCGGTGCCGTTCTCGACCGGCGAGCGGCCCTGCGTTCGGTCCATCGCGTAGGCCAGCGCGTGCTGGTAGGCGCCCTCGGCCACGCCGATGCCCTGCGCCCCGACGCCGAGCCGCGCGTTGTTCATCATCGTGAACATCGCCTTCATGCCGCCATGCTCCGGCCCCACGAGCCAGCCCTTCGCGTCCTCGAAGGACAGCACCGCCGTGGGCGAGCCGTGCAGCCCCATCTTGTGCTCTAGGCTGACCGTCCGCACGCCGTTGGCCGCCCCGACGCTGCCATCCTCCTTCGGCAGGTACTTCGGCACCATGAAGAGGCTGATCCCCCTTGTCCCGGCCTCCGCCCCCGGCAGCCGCGCCAGCACCAGGTGGCACACGTTCTCCGCCAGGTCGTGATCGCCCCAGGAGATGTAGATCTTCTGCCCCGAGATCCGGTAGCTGCCGTCGTCCTCCGGCTCCGCCCGGCTGCGCAGCGCGCCGACATCCGATCCGGCCTGCGCCTCGGTGAGGTTCATCGTCCCGGTCCACTCGCCCGAGATCAGCTTGGGCAGGTAAAGCGCCTGCATCTCCGCGCTGGCGTGATGCTCCAGCGCCTCGATCTGCCCCTGCGTCAGCAGCGGGCAGAGCTGCAGCGCGAGGTTCGCGCCCGACATCATGTCGTTGATCGCGGTGGTCAGCGCCGCGGGCAGGCCCATGCCGCCCTGCGCCTCCCCGGCCGAGACGGCGACCCAGCCGCCCTCGGCGATGGCGCGGTAGGCGCCGTCGAAGCCCGGCGAGGTCCGCACCACGCCGTTCTCGAGCCGCGCGGCGCTCAGGTCCCCGTCCCGGCGCGTGGGCGCCAGCACCTCGTCGCAGACCCGGCCGGCTTCGGTCAGCACCGCCTCGACCGTGTCGGGCGTGGCCTCCGCGAAGCGCGCCTCGGCGGTTACCGCCGCCAGGTCGACCACGTGATCGAACATGAACCGAAACTCGTCCACCGGCGCGCGATAGGCCATCGTCTGCTCCTCCAACGGGTCCGGGGCGCACCGCGCCCCCTGCCAGCCCAAAGTGCCAACGCCCCGTCGCCGCGACAACTCGAACGCGGCGTCACGGCCCCGGCGCCTTCGCCGCCGGGCGACCCACGCCGGACCGGACGCCCCCTTTCTTCTCGTTCCAAGTACTCCGGGGGTGCGGGGGCTGGCCCCCGCTCCGGCACTCTCCGCCGGCGCCTCGGTGAGAGCGGCACGTCCTCAGTCGAGCACCCGCGCCTCGTCCCGCAGCATCACCGGAATCCCGTCGCGGATCGGGAAGGCAAGGTTGGCGCGGCGGCTGATCAGCTCCTGCCGCTCGGTGTCGTATTCCAGCGTGGTATGCGACACCGGGCAGACCAGCGCCTCCAGCATCCGCCTGTCGGCGCCCGTCCTTTCGGTCATTGCAGCGTCCCCTCGTTCCCGCCGCCCCCGCGCAGCGCGTATTCGATCAGCGTGACCAGCGTCTCGCGCCGGGTCATCAGCGACGGCGCCTCCAGGAGCGCCTGCTTGTCCTCGGGGTCGAAATCCAGAAGCATCGAAAGCGAGTTGATCAGGAGCTCGTCGTCGGCCTCCTTCAACGTCTCCCAGTCCGCCGACAGGTTGCGCACCTCGAAATAGCGATCCAGGAGCTTGAGAAACTTGGCGCGAGCGAAGGCATCGTCGCTTTCCGGTCCGCCGCGGTCGGCCTCGAACCCGTCCCACTTCACAGCGCAGCGCCGGTAGGGCGTGAAGCCGTCGACCTCGTTCTCGACCCGGAATCGCGAGATCCCGGTCAGGGTGATCATGTAGCGCCCGTCCTCGGTCTCCGAGAACTGGGTGACGCGGCCGGCGCAGCCGATCCGGTGCAGCGCCTCGCGGTCATTGGCGGTCGGCGCCGGCTGCACCATGCCGATCAGCCGCGACTCGGTCTTCAGGCAATCGTCGAGCATCGCCAGGTAACGCGGCTCGAACAGGTGCAGCGGCAGCCGCGCGCGGGGCAGCATGAGCGCCCCGGGCAGCGGAAAGATCGGAATCACGTCGGGCAGGTCAGGCATCCGGCTCATGGCTTTGCCAGCTAGCCCATCGCCCCCCTCAGGCAAATATCATCGAAGACAGTTTTCGCCGCCCGTTCAACACGATGGGATCGTTCGGTTTCAGCGCGTCGAAGATGGTGAAGAGCAGAGTTTTCGCGGCCCCGTCGTTCCACTCCTTTTCGCGCCGGAACAGCTCCAGCAGCTGATCCACGGCCTCTTCGGTGCGCCCCGCAGCCTGCAGCGCCTGCGCGAGATCGTAGCGCGCCTGGTGGTCGTCCGGGTTCGCCTCCACCTTCGCCTGCAGATCGGCCACCGGGCCGGCGTTCTCGGCCTGCCGGGCGAGCGCGATCTGCGCGTGCGCGGCCTCGAGCTCGGGCGCCGTGGCGATCTCCGCCGGGGCGCCGTTCAGAACCGACTCGGCCTGGTCGACCGATCCCATCGCGACGAGCGTCTTGACCAGCCCGCCATAGGCGCGGGCGTTCTTCTCGTCCTCGCCGAGGATCGCCTGGTAGACCTGCAGGGCGTCGTTCGTCTCGCCCTTCTCGACCATCTCCTCGGCCGCGGTCAGCGCCTCGTCGAGGCCGTCGCCCTCGGCGGCGCCGGCGCCGCCCGCCTGCTGCACCAGCCGGTCGACGAAGGCCTTGATCTCCGATTGCTGCACCGCGCCCTGGAAGCCGTCGACGGGCTGGCCCTGGTAGAAGGCGTAGACCGTCGGGATCGACTGGATGCGCAGCTGCGCGGCGATCTGCTGGGCCTCGTCGACATTGACCTTGGCCATCTTCACCGCGCCCCTGGCGGCCTTCACGGCATCCTCGAGCATCGGCCCGAGCGTCTTGCAGGGCCCGCACCACGGCGCCCAGAAGTCGACGATGACCGGCACCTCCTGCGAGGCCTCGACCACGTCCTTCATGAAGGTGGCTTCCGAGACGTCCTTGATGAGGTCGCCGCCGCCCTGCGGCTGGGGTTGCGTTCCGCCGAGTTCGATCATGGCCGTTGTCCTTTGTGCGTGAGGGTCCGGGGCACCTTGTCGCTTTGCAGCGCTAGATGGATCAGCACGCCCCATGTTGCAAGGGCGGGCAGCCCGAACCGCCCGCCCCGCACCGCCCGAGCAAAGCGATCCCGCCCGAACAGCGCCGAAGGCGCCGGGCGCGCGCCGGCCCGCCCGCCGGGTCGGCGCGATGTCACCCTTGTACGACGTTCGTATTGCGGAGGGACGTGGCCGGGATGAAGCGTAGATCTCGGAGGCAGCGGCGCCCACCCGCGGGCCGCCGCGCGCCCGACTCCACGATCAAAGTAGCCCGGAACGTCCCTGACCCAGCCTATATAGGTCGGAAACCTCTGAAAGCGCGGCGAGCTCGCTGGCTTGCGTGCCGTTGAGCCACAGCCCTCTCAGCGCCGTCAGTCCGGAGAGCGGGGCAAGGTCGCTGACCTGCGTTTTGTCGAGTTCAATCCGCCGCAGCGTTCGGGCCTCGGCGATCCGCGCGGGCAACCGGTCAAACGCACGCATTTCCTCCAGGTCGAAGCTCAACCGCTCCGCCCCGTCCCGGGTCGCCTCTTCGATCATCTCCTCCGCCTTCGCGAAGGCCGCGTCCGCGTCGCTCATGCCGTCCCCTCACCCGTCCGGGCGCGATCCTGCGTCAGGACGGGGCGGGCGGCAACCGGCCTGCGCGTCTGGCCGGCGGAGCCATACGCGAGCCATACGGATGCCGGAGGGCGGCCAGCCCCCGCTCAGATGTCGAAGGTCGCGAAGACCGGGGCGTGGTCCGACGGTTTCTCCCAGCCGCGGACCTCGCGCAGGATGCGGCTGCCCGAGGCGCCCGAGGCTAGGTCGGGGGTGGCCCAGATGTGGTCGAGCCGGCGGCCCTTGTCGGCGGCGTTCCAGTCCGGCGAGCGGTAGGACCACCACGAATAGAGCTGCCCGTCGGGGATGTCCTGGCGGGTGACGTCGACCCAGCCGCCGGCCTCCTGCGCCGCGTTCAGCGCCTCGGTCTCCACCGGCGTGTGCGAGACGACCTTCAGAAGCTGCTTGTGCGACCAGACGTCGTCCTCGCGCGGGGCGATGTTGAGATCGCCGACGAGGATCGACCGGTGCGGCCGGTCCGCGCCGAAGTGCTTCTGCATGTCGGCGACATAGTCGAGCTTCTGGCCGAACTTGGGGTTCTTCTCGCGGTCCGGCACGTCGCCGCCCGCGGGCACGTAGAAGTTGTGGATGACGGTACCGTCCTCCAGCCGCCCGGCGACGTGCCGGGCCTGGCCGAGCTTGGCGAAGTTGAGATCGCCCGCATCCTCCATCGGCAGTTTCGACAGGATCGCGACGCCGTTATAGCCCTTCTCGCCGCGCGCGGCGATGTGCCGGTAGCCGATATTGTGGAATATTTCCAAGGGGATCTTGTCCACCGGGCTCTTGCATTCCTGAAGGCACAGGATGTCCGGCGCCTCCTGGCGCAGAAGCTCCGTCACCAGCCCCGCGCGAAGCCGGACCGAGTTGATGTTCCAGGTGGCGAGGGTGACGGGCATGGGGGATCCTCCCTTGTCGCTGCGCCGCCCCTATGCCGCCCGGGCGCGGGCGAATGCAACCCGGAAGGGCGCGGCCCGGAGAGGTCGGAGGGGGCGCTGCCCCCGCGCCTGCGGCGCCCCCCGGAGTATTGCGAACGAGAAGAAGCGGGGGCGGGGCACCTCAGATGATTTCGTCCTCGTCGAAGAGCGGCGGGGCGTCGAGAAGCTCTGCGACGAAGCCCTGCGCGGCGGCTTCGGCCACGGCCGGGCGTTCGGGCATCGCGACGTGAAAGAGCGCGTCGCCCTCGTTCACCACCGGAAGGTTGGTGCGGCCGATGACGATGCCCGATGCGGGGGCGAGGACCTCCGCTTCCACGTCGCCGAACGGGTCGGAGACGAGGCCGAGGACCGCCCCCTCCTCCACGTATTCGCCGCGCGGCTTGAGGGTCCGAAGGAGCCCGCCGGTCGGTGCGCGCACCCAGGTGGAGCTTTCGCAGAACACCGCCGGCGCGCGGCTGCGCGGGACACCGCGCGCGGAAGTCATGCCGAGCGCCTTCATCACCCGGAGGATGCCGGCGACGCCGGCGCGCGCGGCCATCTCGTCGAAGCGCAGCCCCTCGCCCGCTTCGTAGAGCAGGACGTCGACGCCCTCGGATTCGGCAGCGGCGCGCAGCGAGCCCTCCCGTACGCGGGAATGCAGCGTGACCGGCGCCGCGAACGCCTCTCCGAGCGAGCGCAGGCGCGGATTGCCGGGTGTCAGGCGAATTTGCGGCAGGTTGATACGTCCGACCGCGGCGGAATGCAGGTCAATGCCCACGTCGCAGCGGGTGACGATCTCGGACATGAAGAGGGCCGCCAGTCGTCCGGCGAGCGATCCCTGCGCGAAGCCCGGGAAACAGCGGTTGAGATCCCGCCGGTCCGGCAGATAGCGCGAATGGTTGAGAAAACCGAAGGCGTTTACGATCGGCACCGCGATCAGCGTACCCGACAGGCGCGCTACCGGGGCCGTGCGCAGGAGGCGGCGGACGATCTCCACCCCAATGACCTCGTCGCCGTGGATGGCCGCGGAAACGAAGAGCGCAGGACCCGGACGCCGGCCATGGACCACATGGGCCGACAGCGTGACCGGCGTGTGATCGGAGAGGACCGATACCGGCAGATCGACCGTGCGGCGGCTACCCGGAGCAATCTCGGTCCCGCCGAGGGCGAAGGGTTGGGGCATGGGGCCTCCTTTTTGCGGAGGCGATGAGACCCTATGGCGGCGCGGCTGGCAAGGTCGAGCCGGCTGGGCGGTCCGCCCGTGGAGCACCGGCCGCCCTGGCGCGGCCGGTGCTCCACGGTGGCAGCTGCCAGCCGCCTATGCAGCTCGCCGCCCGGCCGCCGGTCTCAGCCCGGCAGCTTGGTCATGCGCAGATAGGGCAGAACGGTCTGATACTGGCCGAAGCGCGTGGTGGCATCCTCCGCCGACACGGTCGCGGGGATCACCACGTCGTCGCCCACCTGCCAGTTCGCCGGCGTCGCCACCCCGTGCTCGGCGGCCGTCTGCAGCCCGTCCAGCGCGCGCAGGATTTCCGCGAAGTTGCGGCCGACATTCATCGGATAGGTCATCGACAGCTTGAGCGTCTTGTCCGGCGCGATGATGTAGACGGACCGCACGGTGGCGGTGTCGTTCGGCGTGCGCCCGTCGGGCAGGTACGCCTCGGCCGGGAGCATGTCGAACGCCTTGGAAACCTCGAGCGAGGTGTCCGCGATGATCGGGAAGCCGGCCTCGGCGCCCTGGCTGACCACTTCGATGTCCTGCTTCCACTTGCCGTGGTCCTCGGCCGAATCGACGGAGATGCCGATCACCTTGGTGTTGCGCTTGGCCCATTCGTCGGCCAGCTGCGCCACTGCGCCGAATTCGGTGGTGCAGACCGGGGTGAAGTTCTTCGGGTGCGAGAACAGGATCACCCAGCTGTCGCCCACGAAATCATGGAGCGAGAACGTGCCCTGGTCGGTTTCCACGGTCAGGTCGGGAATGGTGTCGTTGATTCGCAGGGACATGGGTTGTCCTCCGTGTCGGTTGCCGTTGCGGCACAGATAAGGTGCTGCGCCGAGGAATGCAGCCCCCTTGCACGCTCAACCGCGCGGCGCCGCGGCGCGCGCCAGCCGGTCGTTGATCGCAAGGCCCAGCCCGCGCCGCGGGACCGGGGACACGGCGATCGTCCCGGCTCCGCAGGCATCGAGCGTGTGCAGATGCGCAAAGAGGTTCGCCGCCGCCTCGCGCAGGTCGCCGGCGGCCGACAGGTTCAGATCGCACTCCACCGGTCCGAAGCCGAGCCGCGCCTCGCCGCCGCGCCACGTCTTTGCATCGAGCCTCACATCCGCCGCCGGAGCGTAATGCGAGGCGGTCTGGCCCGGCGCGGAGACGCCATCGCCGTCCGATCGCGCCACGACCGGCACGCCGAGCGCGGCGCTCAACTCATCGCCCGAAATCCCGCCGGGACGCAGCAGGATCGGAGCGCCGTCGAACCCCAGAATGGTCGATTCGAGGCCCACCTCCGCCGCGCCGCCGTCGACGATGGCGGCGATCCGGCCGTCGAGGCTCCGGGCGACATGGTCGGCTTGCGTCGGGCTGATCCGTCCCGACCGGTTGGCCGAGGGCGCAGCGACGGGCCCGCCGAACTCCGCCAGTAGCGCCCGCGCGACCGGATGCGCTGGCATGCGCACGGCGAGCGTGTTCAGCCCCGCCGTCACCAGTTTCGACACTCCCGCGCCCGGCCGGAGCGGCAGGACCAGGGTCAGCGGCCCCGGCCAGAACGCCTGCGCCACCGCCCGCGCCGCATCGGACCAGTTCACCAGCGCCTCTGCCGCCGGGAGGTCCGCGACATGCACGATCAGGGGATTGAAACTCGGTCGCGCCTTCGCCTCGAAGATCCCCGCGATGGCGTGATCGTTTCGCGCATCCGCGCCGAGACCATAGACCGTCTCGGTCGGGAAGGCGACGGCCTCTCCGTCACGCCAGAGCGTGGCGGCACGGGCGATCCCGTGACTGTCGGCCTTCAGCCGTTCGGTGCTGCGCATCTGCCCTCCTGCGGCGGCGCGTGCTATTGGGCGAGTCGACCGCCCCTGGAAGGTAGTGCCATGACCGATCCCGCCGCCGAATGGAAGCTGCCCCTGACCGCCCGCTGTCGCTGCGGCGCGACGGAAATGACGATCTCCGCCCCGCCGCTGGTCACCATGGCCTGTCATTGCCGCGGCTGCCAGCGGATGACGGCCAGCGCGTTCTCGCTGTCGGTCGCCGTGCCCGAGGCGGGCTTTGTCGTCTCCGGGCCCGAGCCGGTGCGCGGCGGAGCCAGGAGTGACGGGCTGGCCCATTTCTTCTGTCCGGACTGCATGAGCTGGATGTTCACGCGGGCCGACATGCTGCCGAACATGGTCAATATGCGGGCGACAATGCTCGACGATCCGGCCTGGGCGGCACCGTTCGTGGAGACCCAGACCGAGGAGAAACTGCCCTTCGTCCATCTCGACACCGCGGCGAGCTTCCCGGGCTTTCCCGGCATGGACGAGATGCGGGACCTCGTCGCGCGGTTCGCGGCCGAGGGCCAGAGGCCCTGAGCGCTCAGCGGATCCGCGGATTGCTGCGGATCCCCGGCCGTCCGGCCCGGCGCAGGAGGCCCCGTGCAATCCGCTCGATCTGCGGCATGGGGCGCACGAGCGCGGCGTAGAACTCGTGCTGGGGCGCGCGCGTCTCCTCCACCAGCGCAAGGTCCAGCCCGATCAGCCCTTCGGCGCGCAGCGCCTGCATCAGCGGGCCGAACTCCGCCGAGGACAGCACGTTGCAGTGCACGTCGACGTAGGCGTCGCGCGCCGCCTTGGCGCGGGCCTCGGCGAATTCGGGCGTGTGGCGGCGCGAACCTATGGCGCGCGACTTGCCCTCCCACAACGCGCGGACGTTGACTGGCCGGTTCATGAGGAAGTGTTCGCGCACGATGTCCGGGTCGGGCCGGGTGAGTCCGCGCGTATGCCGGTCCCTGAGTTGCGCCAGTGTGGTCGCTGGCCGGTCGATGTCGTAGGTGTAGCGTCGGTCGGGATAGGCCATGAGGAACACCCCCCCGGGCCGCAGGATCCGCTCCACCCCCTGCAGCACGCGGATCATGTCCGGCACATGTTCGAGCACGTGGGCGCAGAACACGAAGTCGAGCGACCGGTGCGGAATCACCTCGTCGAGTTGTCGGTCGAGGAGGACGTGGTCGACCGGCACGACGTCAGCGGGGTCGCGCGGCTTGCCCTTCTCGGCGGCTCGGGCCGCCATGTTGCGCAAGGTTTCCGTGTCCTGCACGTCGGCGTAGAGTATCCCCGGGAACCGATCGCGGTTGAAGACAGGCCGGTCGAACGGCCCGATCTCGAGCCCCTTGCAGGACGCCAGGTCGAAGCGGTTCAGAAACGCCTCACGGCGTTTCGTTTTCGCGGCCTTTACACTCTGCACGTATGTCATTCCTTTGCGGCCGGGCACATCCGAACCGGGTAGAAGCCCCGAAGTGGTCCGTCAAGCGCGGTCAGGCTTGACCGACGCGCGGGCATTCGCTACGCGGCCAGCCTCATTCGCAGCAAGGGGATCGGCATGGGGCGCGCACGCAAGGGTCGCGACATCTCGGGATGGTTGGTGGTCGACAAGCCGGCCGGCATGACCTCCACCGCAGTCGTGAACAAGGTGCGTTGGGCGCTGGCGGCCAAGAAGGCCGGCCATGCCGGCACGCTCGACCCCGAGGCGACGGGCGTGCTGGCCATCGCGATTGGCGAGGCCACGAAAACCGTCCCCTACGTGACCGATGCGCTCAAGGCCTACCGCTTCACCGTGCGGCTGGGCGCCGCGACGAACACCGACGACGCCGAGGGCGAGGTGATCGAGACCGCGCAGGCCCGCCCCTCGGACGGCGAGATCAAGGAGGCGCTACACGGCTTCGTCGGAGAGATCATGCAGGTGCCGCCGCAATTCTCGGCGGTGAAGATCGACGGGGAAAGGGCCTACAAGCGCGCCCGCGACGGAGAGACGATGGAGATCGCGGCCCGCCCGCTCTGGGTCGAGGAACTGACGATGACCGAGCGGCCCGACGCCGATCACGTCGAGCTTGAGATGGTCTGCGGCAAGGGCGGTTACGTCCGCTCCGTCGCGCGCGATCTCGGGCAGGCGCTCGGCTGCCTCGGCCACGTCGTGTCGCTGCGCCGCACCTGGTCCGGCCCCTTCGAGGCAGAGGACGGTCTGAGCATCGAGGAAATCGAGTCGCTCGCCAAGAGCCCGGAGCTGGACGAAAAACTGTTGCCGGTCGAGGCGGGCCTGACGGATCTGCCCGAGGCGCGCTGCACCGATGACGGCGCGGCGCGGCTGCGCAACGGGAATCCCGGCACGGTCGTGGCATCTGGGCTGGATTACGGCGCACCCTGCTGGGCAAGCCATGGCGGCCGCGCCATCGCCGTCGGCCGTTTCAAGGGTGGCGAACTCTGGCCCGACAGGGTCTTCCGGTAGAACGATATTCGGCGGACGGGGCCCACCCCCCGTCCGCCGAGGCTGCATCACTCGGCCGCGACGGCGGCCAGTTCGTCCTTGTCGGCGCGGTCGATGCTCTCGAAGATCATCGAGGCATACATCTGCAGGCGCAGAACATCGCCTTCGGGCGGCTCCTCGCCTTTCAGGATCCTGCGGCTGATGGCCCGAAACTCGTCGAATTCCCGCTTGCGCAGACGGTATTCGGCCAGCGGCCACCGGGCCGGGGTCGGCAGCGCCTGAAGCCGCTTGATTGCGGTGCGCACGGCATTGCGACGGATCGTGGTCTTCGGCACCGACGCCACCAGGGCGGCGTCCTTCTTGAGGCTACGGTCAACGAACATCTTAAATACCCCCGATTGAGCTGTCGTTGTCCGGCGGCGGCAACTCTTCCTATAAGAGAGCGACAACCTCCGAATACACCCAACCTTGGGTTGCGTTTCTGGCAAGATTAAGGCGCGTTAACCTTTTAGGCGACTTTTCGGAAAAAAGATTAACCCATCACGTGTGTTCCGCAAGACGAATGGTCAGCGGAGCGGAACGGTTCAGACCGACAGGTAGGCGTCGCGGATCTCGGGATGGGCCTCGAGGTCGGCGAGGGTGCCGTCGAACTTCACTTCGCCATGCTCGACGATGACCGCGCGATCGGCGACGGCGCGGGCAAAATGCAGATTCTGCTCGGACAACAGCACCGTAAGCCCCTCGGCCTTGAGCCGCAGGATCGCATGCGCCATCTGCTCCACGATCACCGGGGCGATGCCCTCGGACGGCTCGTCGAGCAGGACCAGCGCAGGATTGCCCATCAGCGTGCGCGCAATGGTCAGCATCTGCTGCTCCCCGCCCGAAAGCGCCTTGCCGGCATTCCGCCGCCGCTCCGCGAGATTGGGGAAAAGCTCGAACAGGGAACCCTCGGTCCAGGCGACGGCACCGTCGCGAGGTGGCTGACGACCGACCTCGAGGTTCTCGACAACCGAAAGCTGTGTGAAGATGCGCCGTTCCTCCGGCACGTAGCCGAGCCCCGCCTGCGCCACCCGGTGCGGCGGCCAGCCGGTAATGTCGCGACCGCCGAAGGTCACACGCCCCCCGCGCGGCGGCACGAGCTGCATGATCGACTTCAGTGTCGTCGTCTTGCCCGCGCCGTTGCGGCCCAGCAGCGCCACCACCTCCCCCTGCCCCACCGCGAAAGACATGCCGTGCAGGACCTGGGCCTTGCCGTAGAAGGTATCGAGTTCGCTGACGTCGAGCATGTCTGGCTCCGGGTTATAGTGCGGGATCAAAGCGCGAGCGTGCCGCCGCCGAGATAGACTTCCTGCACGCGCGGATCGGCGCGAATCGCGTCCGCATCGCCTTCGGCGATGAGCTGGCCGCGGTTCAGCACCATGATCCGGTGCGCATGGGTAAAGACGACGTCCATGTCGTGTTCGGTGAAGAGGACGGCGGTGCCGCGATCCCGCACGATCCCGGCCACGAGCCGCATGAGATCCGTGCGCTCGCGTGGGGCCATCCCGGCCGTCGGCTCGTCCATCAGCAGAAGCTTGGGATCGTGGGCGAGCGCGATCGCCAGCTCCAGCCGCTTGAGGTCGCCGTAGGCGAGAATCGCGGCGTGCCGGCCGGCCTGATCGGCCATGCCGACGGTCTCAAGCAGCACCATCGCGTCGTCGCGGTAGAGTCCGCGCGCCCTGGGGATGATCGAGAAGGCCCGCCCATGATGCGACAGGAGCGCCATCTGCACGTTCTCGATCACCCGCATCGACGGATAGGTGGCGGTGATCTGGAAGGTGCGCCCAACCCCCGCCCGCCAGATCCGCCGCGTCGGCCAGTGCGTGATATCGGTGCCATCGAGATGCACCGTCCCGTGCGTCGGCCGGAGCTGGCCCATGAGCATGTTGAAACAGGTCGACTTTCCCGCACCGTTTGGACCGATGATGGCGAGCAGTTCCCCCGGCGCAAGCGCGAAGCTGACGTCGTCGACGGCGCGAATGGCGCCGAAATGGCGCGACAGGTGGCGGGCTTCGAGGATCGGGGTCATCATGCGCACCTCGGATCGCGTGAGAGTCGTGGGGGCTCTGCCCCCACACCCCCGGAGTATTTGTCGGCCCAAAGAAGCAGGGAACGGCGCGGGCGGGCGCGGTGGGCGGGGATCATTCGGCGGGCTCCTTCTGACGAGCGGGCGCGTCGGCGGCGCGCACGAGGCCGAGACGGCGGGCGAGCTTGCGCAGGCCGCCGACGATGCCCTCGGGCGCGAGGATGACGACCGCGATGATCGTCAGGCCGAGCGCGAGGCGCCAGTATTCGAAGCGGGTGAGCGTGTCCTCCAGACCCTTGAACACCGCGCCGCCGACCCAACCGCCGGAGAGTGTCTTCACGCCTCCGAGGAAGACCACGATGAGCGCATCGAAGCTGCGCGCGATCTCCAGCTCGTTGGGAAAGACCGAGCCCTTGGAGAAGACGAAGAGGCCGCCGGCGAGCCCCGCGAGCATGCCGGCGAAGGCGAAGGCGGCCCATTGCAGTCGGTGCGTGGCGAGGCCCGTCGCCTCGGCCCGCGCATGCGCGTCGCGCGCGGCGCGGAGCGCGTAGCCGAAGGGCGCGTGCGCCGCATGGCGCAGGAGCAGGATGCCGCCGACCGAAAAGGTGAAGGCGAGGTAGAAGAAGACCCCGTTGCCCGAGGCCCAGCTTGCCGGCCAGACTCCCACGATGCCGTCGTCGCCGCCCGTGACCTCGCCCCACTGAAAGACGAGGCTCCACAGCAATTGGCCGAAGGCGAGTGTCAGCATGGCGAAATAGACGCCGGTCGCGCGCAGGGCGACATATCCGATGGCGATTGCGGCGATTCCGGCGCCGAGCGGCGCGAGAAGAAGCGCAAGTTCCATCGGCGTGTCCGCGTATTTGACCGAGAGCGCGGCGACATAGGCGCCGCCTCCGAAGAACGCGGCGTGGCCGAAGGAGACCAGCCCGCCCTGCCCGAGAAGGAAATGCAGCGAGGCGGCGAAGAGGCAGAAGATCAGGATGTCGGTTGCCAGCACGATCGCGAAGTTACCGCCCCAGAGCGGCAACGAGGCAAGCGCGGCGAGGCCGAGCGCGGTCAACGCCTGGACCGCGCGGCCGGCGGGCGCGATGGGTTCCTCGGGCTCCCCGACCTGGCCGAGCTCGCCCGCCACCTCTTCGCGGCCGAGAAGGCCGAAGGGGCGCCACATCAGCACCGCGACCATCACGAGGTACATCAGGACCAGCGTCGATTGCGGCAGGAACGTCACCCCGAAGACGTTCAGCACCGAGATCAGGATCGAGGCGAGAAGCGCGCCCGGAAGCGAGCCCATGCCCCCGATCACCACCACCACGAAGACCTGCGCGAGGATGGTGAAGTCCATCAGGAGGTCCGCGCCGCCCTTCGGGAGCTGTAACGCGCCGCCGAGCCCGGCGAGCGCGCAGCCGAGAAAGAAGGTCCCGGTGAAGAGCCAGCGCTGGTTGACGCCGAGCGCGCCGACCATCTCGCGATCCTGGGTGGCGGCCCGTACGAGCACGCCGACGCGGGTGCGAGTGATGAGATACCAAAGCCCGAGCGCCACGAAGGGGGTGATGGCGATGAGCGCAAGATCGTATTGCGGCACCGGCTCGCCCATGATCCGCACGATGGAACCGAGCCCGGGCGCACGCGGGCCGAGAAGGTCCGTCGGCCCCCAGATCATCAGCGCCAGATCCTGCACCACGAGGATCACGCCGAAGGTGGCGACGAGCTGGAAGAGCTCGGGCGCGGAATAGACCGGGCGCAGGACGAGGATCTCCACCAGCGCGCCGATCAGGCCGACCGCGAGACCGGCGAGCAGGATCGCCCCCCAGAAGCCGACCGCGCCGGGCAGAACCTGCATGAAGCTGTACCCGACATAGGCGCCGAGCATGTAGAACGAGCCATGGGCGAAATTGACGATCCGCGTGACGCCGAAGATGAGCGACAGCCCGGAGGCAACCATGAAGAGCGCGCCGGCATTGGCGAGCCCGGTCAGCAATTGCGCGAGGATCAGGCCCATCGTGCACCTGTCCCGGTTGCTACGTGGCACGCGGTCCGGAAGGCCGAGGCGGCTGAGCCCATGGGAGCGAGGGGCCAGCCCCTCGCGCTCCCCGGGATATTTTCAGGCAGATGAAGACAGGGGCGGGTCATTCGGGGGCTTTCGGTGGGCACGGGCGGCGACTTTGGGGAAGATCCAAGCCGATGCGTCGCGTGGTCGAGGGGCCTCCCGCCGGATCTCGGGTCTCCGGCGGGGCGAATGGCGGACATGGCGGCAGGCGCGGGTCCGGGCGGGTGCCGGGCCCGCCCGGAGCGGCCTCATTCGGACGGGCGCAGTTCGCGGACGGCGTCGTCGTCGGGCAGGTAGTCGGCACCGTCCTTGTAGTCCCAGTCGACCATCACGCCCTGGCCGTCTTCCAGCGCGGTGGTGCCGACCCAGGCGCCGAGCGTCGACTGGTTGTCGATCTCGCGGTAGACGATCTCGCCCGCCGGGGTCGCGACTTCGAGCCCCTCGAACGCCTGACGGATCGCGTCGCTCTCGGTCGATCCGGCCTTCTCCAGCGCCGCGGCGATGGATTGCGCGGTGGCGTAACCGACGAGCGAGCCGATCTTGGGCGTTTCGTCCCAGCGCTCCTGATAGGCAGTCACGAACTCGGCGTTGGCGTCACCCTCGAAATCGTACCAGGGATAGCCGGTGACGGTCCAACCTTCCGGGGCCTCGCCGCCCAGCGGCTCCATGTATTCGGGCTCACCCGACAAAAGGCCGTAGACCTCGCGGTCCTCGAAGAGGCCGCGGGTGTTGCCCTCGCGCACGAACTTGGCAAGGTCGGGACCGAAGGTGACGTTGTAGATCGCGTCGGGCTTGGCGCGCTCGATCGCCTGCACCTCGGCGCCGGCATCGATGCCGAAGAGCGCGGGCCATTGCTCGGCGACGAATTCCACGTCCGGTTTCAGCTCGGTCAGCACCTCCTTGAAGGCGGCGACGGCGTCCTTGCCGTAAGCGTAGTTGGGCGCGATGGTCGCATAGGTGGTGGCGTCGGTCTCCGCCGCCGCCTCCGCCAGCATCGCCGCCTGCATGTAGGTCGAGGCGCGCAGGCGGAAGGTCCAGGGATTGCCCTGCTCCCAGGTCACCGCGTCGGCGAGCGGCTCGGCGGCCAGATAGACCCATTCGCGGTTGCCGGCGAGAGAGGCGATGGCGAGGCCCACATTCGACAGGATCGAGCCGGTCAGCATCACGGTGCCTTCGCGGGTCATCAGTTCCTCGGCGATCTTGATCGCCTCGCCCGGCTCGCCCTGGTCGTCGCGGTAGACGAATTCCAGCGGCCGGCCCATCACGCCGCCGGCCTCGTTGATCTCTTCCACCGCCATGTCGATGCCCTTCTTGTAGGGCTCGGCGAAGGCGGCCATGCGCTTGTAATGGTTGATCTCGCCGATCTTGATCGGCTCGCCCTCCTGCGCGATGGCGGGAAGACCGGTCAGCGCCAGGCCGGCGCAGGCGGCGAGGCCGGTGAGGAAGCTCTTGCGGTGCATGGGTCGGGTCCTCTCTGTCGGATGGCCGGGCGCTGCCGCCGGCCGGGTGGGCGGGCTCTTGCGGCCCGTCAATCGTGGTGGACGTATACGGGTGCCTCGGGCGCGCCGAGATCCTCGGTCGCCTCGGCCTCGATCAGCTCCCGGATGCGCTTGCGGTACACGTTCGGGCCCTTGTCGATGGCGATGCGGATCGGCTTGCGGCGCTGCGGCCGGCATTCCTCCTCGTGGATCGCCTCCAGCACCTCCTTGTCCTCGTCGAAGGCGGTGCGGAACATCGCGTCCATCTGGTCCGAGGCCGCGTCGTCACCGAGCGCGGTGTTGCGCAGGTGCAGCCAGTGGTCGATCGTGTAGCCCTCCGTCACCGGGGTGACGAAATGCAGCGCGAAGATGCGCACGCCGCGATCCCTTTCGTCCTCGGGGCAGTTGAGGCCTGTATCGACCGAGCCGAAGTCGATCACCGCCGTCGAGGGCAGATGCAGGTAGTAGTAGTGCCAGCGATCCACGTTACCCTCGAACCCGCCGAACTTCTGGAAGAACCCGATAGGCTCGGAATTGCGGATCCAGCGCCAGGCGACGATCGCCTCCCCGGCGGTGCGGACGTGCACCGGCACGTTTTCGGACGCGGCATTGCCGAGGGTCGTGGGATGCACGAAGCTGACATGCGCCGGATCGACGAGGTTCTCGGCCACGTTGAGGTAATTGGCCCGGATGTGCAGCTTGTCGCCGTGGTGCAGGTGCCAGGCGGGGTCGGACAGCTCGGGCATGTCGAAGACGGACGCCGGGTCGGCCTTGTCCGCCTCGCCGGGCCAGACCCAGACGATGCCGTGCGCCTCGTGCACCGGGAAGGTGTCGACATAGGCCGACGCCGGCAGGTTGTCCTGCCCCGGCACGCGCACGCACTTGCCGCCGGTATCGAAAGTCATGCCGTGATAGCCGCACTGCACAGTGTCGCCGATGCGCTTGCCCTTCGACAGCGGCAGGAGCCGGTGCGGGCAGCGATCCTCGAGCGCGGCGACGCGCCCGTCCGAGGCGCGGAACATCACCATGCGGCGATCGCAGATCGTCAGCGGCGTCAGCGCTTCGGCGAAATCGCGTGACCAGCCGGCCACGTACCAGGCGTTGCGGACGAAAGGCATCGTTCGTTCCCCCTCTTGCGACGGATCGGGCCGCCCCTTGACGGCCTCCTTCGGCAGGCCCATTGGAGCGGTTAGAATCGTTAGCTGTCAAACAAACTTTTTCGTCCGGACGGCTTGCGCGGATTGGCAATTGCGTTTGTGGGCGGATCTTGCGCAAGATTTACCCGGTTTGCAATCGGCGCGCCCGGCGGCGCATGAGCGGGATCAGGAACCATGGATGACGCGACCCCGATGCCGTACCGGCTGGAAGAGCAGATTGGCTTCAAGCTGCGGCTGGCGAACCAGAAGCACCTGGAGATCTTCGCTCGGCGGATGCCGGAGGTGACGCCGACGCAATGGGCGATCCTGGCCAAGCTCGGCGACGAGGGGGCGATCAGCCAGAACCAGCTGGGGCGGCTCGTGGGGATGGACGCCGCCACGACCAAGGGCGTGGTCGACCGGCTGCGCGGCAAGGGGCTGGTTGAGCGCAAACCCTCCACCACCGACCTGCGGCGGCTGGATATTTCGTTGACCGAGGCGGGACGCGTCTTTGCCGCCGAGGCAGTGGCGCAGGCGCGACAGATTTCGGACGATACGCTGGCGCGGCTGACGCAACGCGAACGGGAACGGCTGCTGGCGCTGCTGGACAAGCTCTGAGGCGGACGGAACGTGCCCAAGCCCCGTGACCCGCGATTGGGTGACGCTTGCGCTTCGTTCCACGGTCTTCCGGACATGCCAATCATAAGGCACACCCGCTCGGCGGTGCGGATCGCCGGACCGCGGTCCGTCGCCGCGCGGCTTGCACCTGGAAGCTATTCCGCAGCGATGCCGTCGGTGAACTGCAAGCGGGCGAGCCGCGCATAAAGACCACCTTCGGCGACCAGCGCGTCATGCCGGCCGATTGCGACGATACGTCCCGCCTCCATGACCACGATCCGGTCCGCCTTCTTCACCGTAGCCAGCCGGTGCGCAACGATGATCGTGGTGCGGCTCTGCGCAAGATCGTCGACCGCCGCCTGCACCGCCCGTTCGCTCTCGGCATCGAGCGCGGAGGTCGCCTCGTCCAGCAGCAGAACCGGCGCGTCGCGCAGGATGGCACGGGCGATGGCGACGCGCTGCTTCTGTCCGCCGGAAAGCATCACCCCGCGCTCGCCCAGCCAGGTGTCGTAGCCCTGCGGCAGTTCGGCCACGAAGTCGTGCGCGGCAGCGGCGCGGGCGGCCGCCTCGATCTCCGCATCGCTGGCGTCCGGACGGCCGAAGCGGATGTTGTCACGCGCCGAGGCGGCGAAGATCACCGGATCCTGCGGCACCAGCGCGATATGCCGCCGGAACGCGGGTCGCGACAGCGTATCGAGCGGCACGCCATCCAGCGTCACCCGCCCGGCCTGCGGATCATAGAACCGCTGCAGAAGCTGGATGATCGTGGTCTTGCCGGCGCCGGACGGGCCGACCAGCGCGACCGTCTCTCCCGGCTCCACCACCAGATCGACATCGTCCAGCGCCGAGCGCTCGGGCCGCGACGGATAGGCGAAGCACACGCCCTCGAAGACGACCCGGCCGCGCACCGGCTCGGGCAGTGCGGCGGGCTCGGCGGGGTCCTGCACCGCATCTTCCGCATCGAGCAGTTCAACCAGCCGTTCGGTCGCGCCCGCGGCACGCTGGAGCTCGCCCCAGATCTCCGACAGGGCGGCGACGGCACCGGCGACCATGACCGCGTAGATCAGGAACTGCACCAGCGCGCCGACGGTCATCGTTCCCGCCCGCACATCCCACGCGCCGATCCACAGGACGCCGACGATACCGGTGAACACAAGGAAGATGACGATCGCCGTCAGGAACGCCCGCGTGCGGATGCGCCGCCGCGCGGCGTCGAAGCTCTTTTCCGTGACCTCCGCGAAGGCGGATTGGGACACCGACTCGTGGGTGTAGCTCTGCACCGTCTGCACCGCCTGGAGCGCCTCCGAGGCGTTGCCGGAGGAAGCCGCGATCCAGTCCTGGCTCTCGCGCGAAAGCTGGCGCAAACGGCGGCCGAGCACCAGGATCGGCACCACCACCGCCGGAACGATCAAGAGCACCATCGCCGTCAGCTTGGGAGATGTGTAGAGCATCAGCCCCATGCCGCCCACGAAGAGCAGCACGTTGCGCAGCGCGATTGAGATCGACGAGCCGATCACCGACAGGATCAGCGTGGTGTCGGTGGTGATCCGGCTGAGCACCTCGCCGGTCAGGACGGATTCGTAGAACGCCGGCGAGAGCGAGATCACCCGGTCGAACGTCGCCTTGCGGATATCGGCCACGACCCGTTCGCCGAGCCGCGTGACCAGCGCGTAGCGCAGCGCGGTACCGAGCGCGAGCAGCCCCGCGATCCCCAGCGCCGCCAGGAAATACTGGTCCAGTAGCTCCGCGTCGGGTCCTTCGAAATTGTCGACCACCCGGCGCACCGCCAGCGGGAGGATCAAAGAGATCACCGCCGTCGCGACGAGCGCAGCGATCGCGCCGAGCACGAGCAGCCGATAAGGTGCGAGGAACGGTGAGAGCCGGGCCAGTGCCCCAACCCGGCGCGATTTCTCCCGCTCTTCCTGCGCTTTGGCCGGCGCGCTGTTTCGGGCCATGCGGCGCCTCCCCATGTGCGATCCGGGCTGTTCTGCCATTCTGAGCCGCCGGGTCAAGCGACCTCATGCCGCGCATGGATGTCGCGGATGGGGGCTCTGCCTCCAGACCATCGGCGTATTTCCCGGCAGATCAGACAGGTGGGCTGCGCTACGCCGACAGGATCGGCGTGCGAAACGGCCGGAAGCACTGCGAAGAAAAGGAAGATGGAGCGGGCAGCGGGAATCGAACCCGCACCAAGAGCTTGGAAGGCTCGTGTGATACCATTTCACCATGCCCGCGAGGTGCAGAATGGGTATGCGACACATCCGGGATGGTCAAGATCAAAGACCCGGGCAGCGCGGCCTTCGCCCCCGTGCCTCAATTCGGCCGCAAAACCGAGCTACCGGTGCGGCCAGCCACGGGTGGGGATCTGTGACAGAAGGTGAGGTGCGTGACATGCGTCGCACGATGATGGCGGCCATCGCCGCGGCCCTCTGGCTGACCGCCGGCGCGGTCCGGGCGGAGGAACACGAAGTGGTGATTCTCGGGGACGGGTTCTTTCCAGGCGTCGTCTACGCAGTTCCCGGCGATACGGTGCGTTTCGTCAACGCCGGCGACGGCGAGGCCGCAGCGACAGCCACCGACGAGACCTGGTCCACGGGCGTTATGCCCCCCGCCGGTGAGGTCATGATCGAGGTTGTCGCGGGGATGAGCAAGCCGTTCGACAACAGGATGCCGGCCGTCGCGACAACGACGACGACGACGCAGGCCGAGACGACCACTGACGACTCCGCGACCGAAGCGGAGAACGTGGACTGGGATCCGGAGAGCGCGACATCGGAGGCCTTGCTCGAATGGGAAAATCCCGCGCCCGTTCAGCTTGACGCCTTGGGCGCACCGATTGAGGCGACAAACGCGGATAGCACGACCTCCCCCTGACCGACGGCCCGCCGCTCAACCGGGTGCGCGTTCTGTAAAGACCAGCGCGCCGTCCTGCGGCGGCTGCATCAGGCGCGCGGCGCCGGTGCCCGCCTCCCCGAGCCAGAGCGGCCAATCCGCGGGTTCGACGATTACCGGCACGCGGTTGTGGATCCGCGCCATCCCCCCGGTCGCCTCCGTGGTGACGATGGCGCAGGTCGTGAGTGTTTCCCCATCCCGCTCCCAGCGCTGCCAGATGCCGGCCATGACCAGCGGCAAGTCGTCGGCGCGGGTGATCAGATAGGGCTGCTTGGTGCCGTCCTCGTAGCGTCTCCATTCGTAGAAGCCCGCCGACGGGATCAGGCAACGGCGGCTGCGTGCCGCGGCGCGGAAGGCGGGCTTGTCGGCCACCGTCTCGGACCTTGCGTTGATCAGAAGCGGGCCATCCTTCATGTTCTTGTACCAGTGCGGAAGGAACCCCCAGCGCATCCCCTCGAGCCGGCGGACGCCAGCCTCGTCGGTGCGTACGGCGGCGATGGTCTGGGTCGGACAGACGTTGAGGTTCTGCGCGCCCGGCACGTCGTTGCCGGGCACCGCATCGAACAGGCGGGCCATCGCATCGGGCGGCAAGGTCACGGCGAAACGTCCGCACATGGGCTGGTCCTTCGGGTCAGCGACGCAGGAGGCCGGAATAGAGGAACAGCCCCCAGGGGCCGAGCGTCGCCTCAATTTTTGCCCAGAGCCCCGCGGCCACGATGGGATCGAGCCCGGCCGCGCCGGCGATTTCACGCATGGAACGCCGGCCGTCGATGCGCGCCAGAAGCGGCGCGGCGCGCGCCGGCAGTGTCAGCGCGCGCGATTCGGAGCCGAGCCGCAGCGGCAGTGGCTTGCCTGACGAGACGGCACGCGCGGCGGCATCGGGTTTCACCCCGCGCAGGTGCGGCACCAGCCCGGTGTCGCGATGCGAGGGCGCATGATGCGCGGCACCCTCGGGGACGGCATAGGCGATATGGGTCTTGATCGTACCGCGCAGTTTCTCGGCCAGCGCCATGCGATCCGCCTCCGGCAGATCCGCGCCGTGGCCGGTGAGTGTCGACAGATCGTAGAGCCCAGGCATCGCGAACCGCGCGAGCCGCCAGCCGGTCTCGTCCAACATCTCCAGAAGCTCGGGGACGGAAAACGGACGGTCCTGGCCATGCAGCAACAGGTCATAGAAGCCCGCTTCCGAGGCGCGGTGATCCACCAACCCGGGATTGCTGCGGAAGGGATGGCCCTCCGGCACAGCCTCGAAGAGTTCCCGCGCGGCGCCGAGGCGGGCGTCAGGGGCGAGCCCATCGAAGAGTGTGCCGAACGCCTCCTGCAGCGGGTAGACCCCAGAGCGGCCAAGCGGCGCGTAGACCATGAACCCGAGCCCGCCGCCGGGGGAGAGCGCGGCGCGCAGCGCGCGGAAGCCCTCGGCCGGCTCGGACAAGTGATGCAGCACGCCGCAGCAATCGATGTAGTCGAACGTGCCATATTCCGGCGCATCGAGAAGCGAGCCGGTGCGGAACGTGATGGTGTCGAGGCCGCGCGCCTCCGCCCGCGCCTCCGCAATTTCGCGCGCGCGAGGGGAGAGGTCGAGATAGGTGATCTCCGCCGTGCGTTCCGCGCTCTTCAGGATCTGAGCCAGCTGAATGAGGCCGTCGCCGGTCCCGCCCCCGGCGACAAGCGCGCGGAGCGGCCGCGACCAGTCGCGCGCGCCGGCCCAGAGCGCATCGTCCATCTCCAGCGGGTGCGAGGGGGAGCCGGTGATGAGGCGCCTGGCCTCATCCGCGGGATCGCGTTCCGGGTAGGGATAGGCGTCGTAGTGTTCGGTGACGGTGACCATGGTGCGCTCGCGCTGCCTGCAAGCGTGGTGATAGCCGGTTCGGCGCGGACGCGCGAGGGGCGGTGCGTTCGGATGGAGACGGCAGGGGCCGGGTGCCCGAACGCGCCGACCCGCGCGTCGACGGGGAGCGGGCTGGCAATCATGGCGATGATCGGCTGCGCTTCATGCCTGCCACATCCGGGCGACCTCCGAGCGTCACGGAAGCGCCTGCCAATCGCAGGTCCGGGGGCGGCCCGGCGAGGGGCGGCGGCGTGACGACCTTGCGTCCGCGCGGAGGCAGCGTTCGAGCGGGACGATGTGACGCCTGAAACGAAAAGGCCCCGGGGCAGCGCCCGGGGCCGGTCGTTGTTCAGGTGCGAAGCTTTCAGCCCTGCGTGGCGTTCGACACGTCCACGGAGACGCCCGGGCCCATCGAAGAGGACAGCGTGACCTTCTTCATGTAGGTGCCCTTCGCACCGGCCGGCTTGGCCTTGGAGACCGCGTCGACGAAGGCTCGGATGTTCTCGGTCAGCTGCGCCTCGTCGAACGACACCTTGCCGACGCCGGCATGGACGATGCCCTTCTTCTCGGCCTTGAATTGGACCTGGCCGCCCTTGGCGTCCTTGACCGCCTGCGCGACGTCCATGGTGACCGTGCCGACCTTGGGGTTCGGCATGAGGTTCCGCGGGCCAAGGATCTTGCCGAGACGGCCGACCACCGGCATCATGTCGGGCGTGGCGATGCAGCGGTCGAATTCGATCGTGCCGCCCTGAATCGTCTCCATCAGGTCCTCGGCGCCGACGATGTCGGCCCCGGCTTCCTGCGCCTCTTCCGCCTTCGCGCCGCGGGCGAAGACCGCCACGCGGGTGGTCTTGCCGGTGCCGTTGGGCAGGCCGACGACGCCGCGGACCATCTGGTCAGCGTGCCGCGGATCGACGCCGAGGTTCACCGCGATCTCCATGGTCTGGTCGAACTTGGTGTTGCAGTTCGACTTGATAAGGCTGACCGCTTCCTCGACCGTGAGGTTTTCCTTGCCTTCGAACGCCGCCTGCGCGGCCTTCATGCGCTTGCCGATCTTGCCCATGTCACTTCACCTCGATGCCCATGGACTTCGCCGAGCCCAGAATGATCTTCATCGCGTCGTCGACGGAATGCGCCGACAGATCGCGCATCTTCGCCTCGGCGATCTCGCGCACTTGCTTGCGGGTGACGGTGGCCACGGTCTCGCGGCCCGGCTTCTCGGCGCCGCGAGGGCGGTTGCGCTTGCCCACGGGCTTCATGCCGGCGGCTTTCTTGAGGTAGTAGGACGCCGGCGGCGTCTTGATGTCCATCGTGAACGACTTGTCCTGATAATACGTGATCAGGGTCGGACACGGGGCGCCGGGCTCCATCTCCTGCGTCTTGGCGTTGAACGCCTTGCAGAACTCCATGATGTTGATGCCGCGCTGACCCAGCGCGGGGCCAACGGGCGGCGACGGGTTGGCCTTGCCTGCAGGGATCTGCAGCTTCATCTTGCCAGCGAGCTTCTTGGCCATCTGGCGTCTCCTTTTCCATCTCCCCTCGGGACGCGTCCCCGGGGCGTTATCGTGGCGTGGTCAGGTCCGGAGCGCGCGCGCCCTCGCCTCCCACGTGGCGGATGCCTTCATCGAAGGACAGGACGCGCGCGTACACCCTTTGCCCGCCGGGCGCAATAGGATCTGCCGTCCGGCAGCGAGGGGCCGGCCCTCGCGCACCCGGAGTATTTGAGGCCCAAGGAAGCGGGGCGACCTCAGCGATCGTGCAGCCCCCTGCCGGCGAGTATGGCTGCGCGGTGCTTGTCGATGCGGGCCGACCGGGTCTCGGATTTACGCGCCCCGGCAATGGCCACGACATAGCCGCGACGGCGCCCCGGCGTCAGCGACTCCCAGGCAGCGGCAAGGTCGGGGTCGGCATGAAGCGCGGCCACGAGCTCGTCCGGCAGATCGAGATCGTCCGGCGGCAGATCGACCCGGCGGCCGAGCCGCTCATTGTCGACCGCCTGCCGCAGGAAGCCTCGCAGAATCGGCTCTGTCCGCACCAGCTCCTCGACGGACCCGCACTTGAAATAGCGCGCGGAGCGGGAGTTCGGACCCGGCGGGACCAGGGTGCCCTCCGGATCCTCAAGAAGGACACCCTTGAAGAAGGACACGAAGGCCGTGTCTTTCAGCGCGTCGACCATGCAGACGTTGCCGCCATGCGCGGTGTAGCAAGGAGAGCGCCATTTCAGCGTCTCGGTCAGGCCCTCGTCCAGCACGACGCGGCGAAGCGCGGCAATTTCGTCGCGCCACGGCCTCTCCCTAGCGAGATATCGCTCGATCCGGGGGTCGGCCTGGCCCATGTCGGTCACATCCCAAGCGCCGGGCGGCAGGCCCGGCGGCGTCAAGGCTATCACATGTCGGGCCGTTACCGGTAGGGCGCGAAAGTCGCCCATGGCCGAAAGCTCAGGACTGCTTGGTCACCTGGGTGAACTCGAGCTCGACGGGCGTTTCGCGGCCGAAGATGGACACCGACACGCGCAGGCGCTGGTTGTCCTCGTCGACGCCCTCGACCATGCCGTCGAAATCCTCGAACGGGCCGTCGTTGACCTTGACCTTCTCGCCCACCTCGAAATGGATGAGTGTGCGCGGGGCTTCCTCGCCCTCCTGCACCCGGCCGAGGATCGCCTCGACCTCCGCGTCGCGCATCGGCATCGGCCGGCCCTGCGGGCCGAGAAAGCCGGTCACCCGGTTGATCGAGTTGATCAGGTGGTAACCCGCGTCCGACATCTCCATCCGGACCAGCACGTAGCCGGGCATGAAGCGACGCTCTGTCGACACCTTCTTGCCGCGGCGGATCTCGATGACCTCTTCGGTCGGGACCAGAACTTCCTCGATCTGGTCCTCGAGCCCCTGCTCGGCCACCGATGTCCGGATCTGTTCGGCCACCTTCTTCTCGAAATTCGAGAGAACGCTTACCGAATACCACCGCTTCGCCATCTGGCCTCGACCTTTCCGTTTCCGTGCGCGCCCAATGCGCGACTTCGATCCGTTCCTCGAGCGGCGCCAGCGCAAATCGGCGCGCAACACGACTCATTGCACGCCGCACCCGGGAGAGTGGCGTGTGCCCTACGCCATGGCCCCGGCGAATTCAAGGGGCGCGCGCTGCGCCGCCGCGTTTCAGCTGAAGATGCCGAGAAGGCCCTGCAGGCCGCCGCGGATCGCCAGGTCGACGAGCGCGAAGAAGATCGCCGTGAGCGTTGCCATGATGAACACCATGACCGTGGTCAGCAGGACCTCGCGGCGGGTGGGCCAGACCACCTTGGCGACCTCGGCGCGGACCTGCTGAACGAATTGAAGCGGGTTGGTACGCGCCATCTGGCAGCCTTTCGATCTGGTGTCAGCCAACGGACGCGACATACGGCCAAGGGCGGCGGGACGCAAGACCCAGGACCATCGGTCGCCGCGGCCGCCGCGCCCCCCTCCGCTCAAGTTCCGTCAACTGGCCGTGAAGACGGAAATTTCTGTCGGAACGACCAAGCGATCGGTGCCGTTCTTGGACCATAGCGAAGCCGAATTGGCATTCGCAGCGCCGCGGCGCCGCCGCGGATGAAAAGAATGACACGAGACGAGTTGATCGAAGGAGATCGAGACATGAAACGCATCCTGATGGCTTCCGCCCTGACCCTGACCGCAGCAACCGCCGCGATGTCGGCCACCTCGAACGAGATCGCACGCATCCAGCAATACGTGCCCGATGCCGACATCTCCACTTGGTCGCAGCCGCAGGTCGATCAGGCGCTCAACATCATCAACAGCACCGACAACCGCAGCGACGCGGAAGCGCAGCTGCAGGCGCTGATGAGCGACGACATGACCGCCGTTAGCGGCGCAGAGCTGACCGAGGCAGAGCGCACGCAGCTTGACCAATACGTCGACGGCGTGGACTACAGCCAGCTGCCGCAGGCACGAGTGGATGCCGCTCTGAGCGTCCTCAACAGCGAGATGTCGGAATCGGATCGTGCGGGCCGCATCGAAGAGCTTCTGATGGGCGACGACATGGCCGCTTTGGGCAATAGCGCCACGGAAGCCGAGATCGCCATGATCAACCAGGCGGCACCGAACGTGGATGTCTCCACGCTGAGCGATCCGCAGGTCGACGCGATCCTGGTGATGATCGAGCAGTCGGATTCCGCCGACATCGAGAACGAGATCGAAGCCTACGTCCAGTAAGGACATGGCATACATCTGACGAACCGGCGGGTCCTTCGGGCCCGCCGTTTTCGTGTGGATGGCCCACACCGATCGCAGCGGCCGGCTTGCGGCGTCCGGCCGGCCGGACACGTGTCTGGGAGACACCCGGGCCGCGCCGATTACGCGCTGCTTTCAGGAAAGAAAAAATGGCAGGGGCACCAGGGCTCGAACCCGGGACCTACGGTTTTGGAGACCGTCGCTCTACCAACTGAGCTATACCCCTCCGGCCAGCGCTCATTAAATTTTCGGCGCGGGAGCGTCAACCGGTTATCGCGCCGCCACGCAGCGCCAAGTGAGCCTCAGGCGTGAAATCTCGAAACAGGTTGCATCCCGGAATTATTACGATATAACGTATTATACCCGTCCACCATTTGGACACGCCTTGGCGTCGGAGACAGTCCCTGCTGCTCCGGCGCCTTTTCTTTTGCGTCGCCACAGAGCGCGATCACCGCCCAAAACTGCAATATGGATCACGCAGCGGCCATTGATCGTAAACGCGCCGCGAGGCACATTTCACTTTTGACTTGTGCGCTTAAAAACAGAACCTGTTCTCGGCTATTCTAGGGGCTACAGGCCCAGCCCATATCACGGAAAATGCCGGGAGCGGACCGCAAAGATATCAATCATCTTATTGATTATAAAAGCATTTATTCGGCGTAATCACGCGATGGGGCGACTGCAAATCACATTCAAGCGCAAGTTCCGGTGAGCCCTGCACTGAACTTGCGCAGATTGGCAGGTCCGCCGCGGCATCCCAACTCCCAATCATCGGAGGGCAAGACACTCCGACCCTCTCATAGCACCTTCGGGTGCCGCCACATGACAAAGGACACACCGATGAAAACCTTCCTCGCTTCCCTCGCCGTCGCCGCAACCGCCGCAATCCCCGCAGCCGCCGTGACCTCGCACGACGCCGCACAGGTCAAGATCCAGCGGTACGCGCCGAACGTGGATGTCGCCGCGCTCTCGAACGCCGAAGTCGCCACGCTGCTCAACGTGATCAACTCCGGCGACAGCCGCAGCGACGTCAGCGCCAAGATCGAAAGCCTCGTCCGCGCCTACCAATAACCTCTTCGGCCCCGGGCCTCGTGCGCCCGAGCTGCTTCAGACACGCAAGACAAAGGATACACCGATGAAAACCCTCCTCGCTTCCCTCGCCGTCGCCGCAACCGCCGCGATCCCCGCCGCCGCTGTGACCTCGCACGATGCCGCTCAGGTCAAGATCGAGCGTTATGCTCCGAACGTGGATGTCTCCACGCTCTCGAACGCCGAAATCGTCACGCTGCTCAACGTGATCAACTCCGGCGACAGCAACAGCGACGTCGGCGCCAAGATCGAAAGACTCGTCCGCGCCTACCAGTAAACCCGCGTGGCAGCGCGGGGTGCCGCCCTGGCACCCCGCCTTCCCTTCCCACTAGGTTCGCCATGAAACCGCTTCTTGCCCTGGCCGTGCTGACCGCATCGCTTGCCGCCGAACCGGCGCTTGCGCTGAAGACCGAGGCGCCGGTGACCGATCGTCCGAACACGCGGTTCCAGCCGGCGCTCGCCCTGCCCGCCTCCACGGCATCCATGATCCGCGACGCGTTTGCGCCACTGTATCTCTCGGCGCCCGGTGCACGCTGAGCAGGCTACGGCGCGGATGACTCCGCGGCATGCGCTCCGGCCGCGCGGCGATGCCCGGCCGCAGTGTCGCCGCGGACTTCAGAGTGGCTTGAAACGCCGGAGCACTTGAGTGCTTTCGTAGCCGAGCGCCGCGTAGATGTCGCGGGCCGGCGACTCTCCGGCATCGCCCGACGTCTCCACCATCGCGATAGCCATGCCGGCCCTGCGAAACAGGTCCTCGGCCGCTTTCATCAGCGCGCGTTCAGTCTCCACCGGCTGACTGTCGGGAGCCGCGGCGAGCATTCGGATCTCGCCCAGGCTGTCGGCAGGACGCAGGCGGGTGCCGACAAAGCCGACCAGGTCGCCGCCTACATAAGCCAGAAGCACGTTCTGCGGGGCGCTGTCGAGCAGGCGGCCGATATCCTCGATCTGTCTCACCTGCCAGCCGTTCGGATAGAAGGCACGATGCACGTAGGCGGGGACCCGGGTCCGGGCGACGGCGAAGGCAGGGCTCCAGGCCCGCAGCGCGAGGTCGATGACCCGGTCGCGGTCGTCCTTGCGGTAGGGAATGATGCGGATCGAATTCATTTCTCAGCATCTAACACGTCTGCGGAACCGCTGGCACCCTTGCGGACCGCAGTAGCGCCGTTGCGACACGCGGGGGGCGGGCGCGGCTCGACGTCGGCTGCACCGCGAACCGGGCAGAACGCAAAGCGCCCCGTCCGGCAGGACGGGGCGCGACGCAACACACGGATGAACGGACGAGGCCCCGCACGCGCGGGGACCCGCCGCCGATCACTCGATGATCTTGGCGACGACGCCGGAGCCGACGGTGCGACCGCCTTCGCGGATGGCGAAGCGCAGGCCGTCTTCCATCGCGATCGGCGCGATCAGCTCCACGCCGAACTTCAGGTTGTCGCCCGGCATCACCATCTCGGTGCCTTCCGGCAGCGTCACCGTCCCGGTCACGTCCGTCGTGCGGAAGTAGAACTGCGGGCGGTAGTTCGCGAAGAACGGCGTGTGGCGGCCGCCCTCTTCCTTGGTCAGGATGTAGACCTCGGCCTCGAACTTGGTGTGCGGCGTCACCGATTTCGGCTTGCACAGCACCTGGCCGCGCTCGACGCCGTCACGGTCGATGCCGCGCAGCAGCGCGCCGATGTTGTCGCCCGCCTCGCCGCGGTCGAGCAGCTTGCGGAACATCTCGACGCCCGTGCAGGTCGTCTTGCGGGTGTCCTTCAGGCCGACGATCTCGAGCTCGTCGCCGACATTCACCACCCCGCGCTCGACCCGGCCGGTGACCACCGTGCCGCGGCCCGAGATCGAGAACACGTCCTCGATCGGCATCAGGAACGGCTGGTCCACGGCGCGTGCCGGCTGCGGGATGTAATCGTCGACCGCCGCCATCAGCTCCTTGATCTTCTCTT
>NZ_FOMS01000017.1 GCF_900112685.1 Roseivivax sediminis | reverse complement strand
GAGCCGACAGAACCAGCGATAGGCCAGGTTCAAATGAACCTCCTCGCAAAGCCGCCGTTCTGACCGGATGCCGAAGGCGTAGCCGACGATCAGCATGCGGATCATCAGCTCCGGATCGACCGAGGGGCGGCCCGTCATGCTGTAGAATGGTGCGAGATGGCGGCGCATGTCTCCGAGATCAACGAAGCGGTCGATGCCCCTGAGCAGATGCTCCGCCGGGACGTGGTCTTCTATTGCGAACTCGTAGAACAGCGCGCCCTGCGAAACCTGCCTCGGCCCCATCATCGCCAGTTCTCCCATGCTTCAGGAGAATTGAATCAGCACCAGTGACGTCGCTCAAGCGGAGTTTTTCAACACCATCTCCGCAGATCTGCCTTTCGTGCGGTGGGCAGCGAACGTCGGCATTCCGCCCACCTCCCGAAGGCGCTCGCAGGCGCGGCGGAGACCGAGCGGGTGCAGCGAACGGCGGGAAGGTCCCGCACCGCTGACCTTGGGCTGCCAGACCATGCTGCACGTGACCACGAATGACTGGTTCGGGGTAGCTGCGCTGCAGCGACGGGCCGCCCCTCGAGCGGCAGGTCAGGGCCGGAAGTAACATCGTGCCTGAGGGCGACCCTGTGTGTGTGCGGCTGCCGCGCCGCATGACCGGTTCGAGCTCTTGGCCGACATTCGCATGACCTCAATACCAGGCATGGAGCGCAGTTCGCTTTGAAGGCGAAACGACTTCACGGCACGTAGGAACTTCGCATGCTGCGACCAACGCCATCTTTGGATCGCCTTCCAACCAGTCATTGAATTGGCCGGGGCACGCCGTCAGAAGGGCTTTCTACGACCCGGCGCTCGCGAATCTCCACGGATCGGATTCCATGAGCTACTGACGGTAGGAAAGGTGCGGGTGTCAGAATGGTCATGTCGGCACGCTCAGTTTGTCACTTTCTTGCGTCGTGGCGTGTGGCTTGTGGCTTGTGGCTTGCGCCAAACAAATTGCCTCAATATTTGCGGGTCAAGTATACTGCGATGACGATGACACAGAGTGTATTCTCAGAACTCGAAGCGCCAGAAAGCCTTCAGCAACACCTCGCCGCGATCGTCGAGGGGTCAGATGACGCCATCATCACGAAGGGGCTCGACAGTGTCATTCGGAGCTGGAACCCGGGGGCGGAACGACTTTTCGGCTACTCGGCCCAGGAGGCCATCGGGCGGCCGATAACATTGATCTTTCCTGATGATCGTATGGACGAAGAAGCCGGCTTCATCGCGCGGCTGAGCCGAGGCGAGCGGATCTCCAACTTGGAGACCATCCGGAAGCGCAAGGACGGAAGCCTCGTGCCAATCTCGCTCACTGTTTCGCCGGTGCGCAATGCCGACGGGAAAATCATCGGGGCATCGAAGATCGCACGGGATATCACGCTGCAACGCCAAGCTGCAGAGAGGCAGCAGCTCCTTCTCTCCGAAATGCGCCATCGGGTCGGAAACTCCTTCGCGGTGGCCAGTGGTCTCCTATCCATTGCCGCGCGGCAGGCGGACAGTGTCCAGGAGCTTGTCACGGTAATGCGCCAGCGCCTCCTCGCGTTGGCCTCGGTCCATGCGCGCGCCGTTGATGATCCCGCTGGAGCACGGCCGGAGGGCACAGCTCTGGCCCAACTCATCAACTCGATCCTGGAACCCTTCAGCGGGGGCGCTTCCGTAACACTGGATGTGCCGGAGCTCAAAGTCTGCCCGGCCGCCATCACGCCCCTATCACTGGTCATTTTTGAGCTGGCGACCAATGCCGTCAAATACGGAGGCCTCTCCGAAGCAGGACACGGCATCGCGATATATGCGCATGAGCATGACGATCGGCTGATTGTTCAGTGGACGGAAGACTGCGCCACCAAGCCCGCGTCTGGCGAACCAGGTCACGAGGGTTTCGGAACGCGCATGTGCCAGAGCACGGTTGGCTCTTCGCTCGCAGGGAGATTCTCCAGGGACTTCAGCCCGGACGGCATGTCAGCGACGCTGGACCTCGACCTGAGAGCCGTGACGGGCTTGCAGACATAGGAGCCCCATCTGGCCCCGATGGAGAAGTGCGCCGAAGTATCTTGAGGCTGTCAGGGCTTGGTGACGCGCGTCACAACTCGAGAGGCCTCGTTCGAATGTGCGCAACGGGCCGGTCGCGTCATCGTGTCATGCCTTAGAGGTCGCGCCTTCTGCCGCAGCGCCGCTTCAGGCCTTTTGGAAACATTCAAGAACGATGCCGCAAGCCGCTTCTGATTGCGGATGCCGCATAGGATCCCCGTTTCCGTAATTGTTGACACGACCGATTCACGACAATCCCTGATGACATCACTCCCATCCTGAGCGAGATCGTCCAGTCTAAAACGCTCCTGGGCGGCTTTCGCGCCAGTCGCGGATCCGCGCGACGTGAAGGCGGGCCGACGCGGGCGTCATAAAGGGCTGCTCGCGTATGATCCGCTCAAGGACTTCGTCTGACACAAGCATACCTGTCGAAGGATCGTCCCCGCACGAATGGTCCCCGAACTCTCGCAAGCAGCGCCAGACGAAATGCGCGGCTTCCAGAACCTGCTTGGTCTCGCCTTGGAGCGCGGCCTCGAACCTGCGCGGCAGCGGAAAATGAGCATTTTTCAGCCTGTTTCCGGTCTTGGGCATCGGCCCGAGTTTTTCAGACGGCAGAAGATTGTCTGCGGCAATGTTCGACACGGTCCGCAAGGCGTCGAAGTTGTCTACAGCCCGGACCCACTTCCGGCGTAGGTCAGGCCGCAGCGACCGTTCGTGGATCCATGCCCATTCGCGGTCGAGCTGCCAAGGCTCGAGCCCCGATTTCCCTGCCACCTCCATTATTGTGTCGACGGGGTTCTCGGCGCGCGGGATGCCGGCTTCCACGAGTCTGGCTTGCAGGTTTTGCCATCCGGGCATCCATACGCGGCTGACCCGATCGGCCAGACGCTGCAATGGTGCGCGGTAATGGAGCATTTCCCGTGGATGACTCCCGGCAGCCGCCGCGATCAGGTTACGCCATGGAATGATGTCGATCTGGGCTTCGAAGACCGTTTTGTCGGACGTCAGATCAACCAGGGTCCGCGCCGCGGTGATCAGCTCCTTCACACCAAATGCGCCGTATCCCGCCGCTTCGGCGATCGACCGCAAGGAGTTCTCCAGGGCTGTGGGCATGTCACCGGGGCGATGGCGGAGCCAGTCGTGCTGGTCGCCGATCGCCGGCCCCGGCAAGAGCTCGGGATACTCCTTGCGCAAGACATCGAGCGCCGCGAGCCCGGCGAGGCATTTCGGGACATCTCGGACCGCTTGAGCCTTCAAGAGGAAATCCCGCGCGACATCCACGTCGATCTTGTCGGGCGGTATTGGTGGCTTGGCACATTCGGCATATTTCCTGACCAACAGCAGGCCCTGCATGTCGTTGCCACTCGCAATCGTGCCCTTGGCGCGGGAGATTATACCCTCCCAAAAAGAAAGCCGGTGCGTATGCGCCAAGAAGGTGCGAAGGACGGTCCTGTAGTGGCGGAGCGTGAGGTCCGCGCGTTCCTCCACCCTGGTCTCGAAAAAGGCCACGGAGTCCTGCAGACAGGTGGGGCTGTCGATGTCGATGCCGGCGTCCAGAAGGTCGCGCAGGACCCGGCGCAAGTCCTTCACGCGCCGGGAGCTTGCGGAGCGGTCTTTCGCAAAGGCTTCAACTTCTGCTTCGAGCGCGGATGGCAACACGACCGGTTTTCTGTCTGTCTTTCGTTTCCGGGGCTCAGCGGGCGCGTTATGGCGTTCGGGTCGACGCACCCGGTCCGGAGTAATATCTTCGGACACAGCCGCGGGCTCGGCGCATCGAAGCAAAGAGAGCAGCGTCCGGAGATAGAGAGCCGCGGTGTTCGCAGAGATCTGCTGGCTTACCGCGACATGGTATCTCGTCGCATCCTCGAGGCTCAGCGACCAGCCGGGCTTCGGCCCGTCTTCCGTAAGTAATCCGAAATCCACGGCAAGTTCGAATGCGCGCCGGGCGTGAAGGGCATGACCGACGGGAAGGCGTCTTCGAACCGCCGCGAGCACGGCCGGCAATTCGATGCGGTGTTTGTCGCCATCGCGATAGGCCGGGAAGGGGCCAGCTTTTTCAGGGCGAAGGATCCCGGCCGCGACCACGCGCGGGTCATTTCTCAGCTTGTCGATTGTCGAAAACGAATTCCGGAAGGCATTCCTCTTCCTATCACGAAGATCGCGGTCGGCTGCGATGGCCAGTTCACGCGTCACATCTCGCAAGGTCGTTCCCGGGAATATCTCTTCCATCAGTTTCCGGTTCACGCTGGGCAGGCGGCGTTCCCGCGCGAGCTGGTTCAGGAGCGTGTAGGGGTCTTCGTGGGGCCATACCCCGGCCAGCCGGGCGTGCCGCAGGAGGCTTTCCCGGCAGCGACCGTATAGGGCGGCGTCGCCGAAGGCCGTTGCAAGATCGTCGTCGGGAAAGGGAGGAAAGGAGACCGAAAATGACGCGTGCGAAGCGAGCACCCCGGGGTCATGAAATGTCTCTGGTCCCATCGCGCTGCGCGCGAGGTCGAGAAACGCCAGGATGGAGGCACTACCGGTCGAGGGTAGGGTGCCGTTTTCGATGCGCATCCGCAGGTCGGCAAGGCTCAGAGTGGGTTGAGAATGTGTCATGCTGAGCAGATGGGATCATCCTGGAGATCGAAAAAATGCTCTTGGCGACCAATCCGGCCGCCAAGGAGAAACAGGTCATTCGGCCAGAGCGCTCTCGAATGCTCGGATCGCCTCGGAGAGCAGGTCGGCAATCACGTGCAGGACGGCGCCACGCCCTGTGATCCTCCACTCCGCACGGTAGGGATCGGCCGGCCGCTCCACTGCGAATTTCGCTTGCGCTGCCAGTTCCTCGACAGCCCTTTGACGATCGACGCAGAGGAGCATCGTCCGGCAGCTCGACAGACGCTCGGCGTCCGACGAAGCCGCGCCGAGAAGGACATGGTAGTGTGACGTACTCGTCGAAAACGACGGAGCGGCTGCATGCGCGCGGAAACGGATCAGGACGAGCCATTGTGCCGCACGGCGCGAAAACTCCTGTGCGCGCATAAGGCGACCCGACTTGTCCTCCTTGTTCTTGGTGTTGGCCGCCCCGCTGGCTTGGCCGATGCTGATGTCCTCCGTGAGATCGCTGGCGATGACGGACATGCGAGAAGTCTGGTGATGCATGATTTTTCCCTTGAGTTGGTTAGATTGCGGCGATCTGCCGCTTCAAGGTCTCGGTCCGTCCTTCTGACCGGGTCGTGGTGGTCTTCGCATCGGTGACTGTGAGATTGGCCAGAGCCCGATCAGACGAAGAACGTTTCCAAGATTTTTTGAGCAGAGGAAGAAAACGCAGCCATCATCACCCAACCATGACAGCAGGGAGGACCCGTTATGTCCGGGATTTTCAGAACCCGGACATGAAGTCTCGGTGGTCATGACATCCCTCGCTACGGGTGCGATGTCATGCGCCCGCGAACACGCATAGCCGCCACCGCGTCCTGTCCGAGACAAAATTTTGCTCGGAGCATCGAGGGGATCGGGCTCCTGGGTCAAACTTTGGTGCTGGCATGAATTTCTCCTCCCGGAGAAAACTCGTCATCTCGCGGGGATTCTGCGACAAGACGCGGGGAAATCTCGTCATCCCGCGGGTTTTCTGCGTCAGGACGCAGGGAAATTGCGACAGAAGGGTTTCTAAGTTCTTGAAACGCCGCTGAGAATTGGCCCCTGAATCAAGAGAAAGAGGGAATCCCCCTTGAAAGAGCCGCGGAGCGGCTGATTTGGTGGTGTGTTGCGGGCACCGGACGGCCACTTGAAGAAAAATCAACCGGATCCTTTTTCCTCGCTGGCGAACGATCCATTTCTTCTTCGTGTCGGGTGCACCTCGACAGGGACTGGAACAGACGAGGCTCTGCGGCGCGCAGCAGGGTCTGCGGCTGGAACAGGACCTGGCAAGATCGGTCCGGCACTGGCTCGCAGACGTGCGAGCGAACACTCCCGCTATCCTTGGGCGGGAGTTGAGATGGTTGCTGTCTCGGGGGTGTCGAGATGTGAGGTCTGCTGCGGCGCGCAGCCGTAGGCTGATCAGATCGGCATCTTCCGGGGCAGCGGCTGCCAATTTTGGTGCTACGGCTCGTATTACGATAGCATTCTGCAACTCGGACGACCCGAAGGGGATGGGATGGTGGGCCATATCTTGTCTGAGAGGGGCTCTCAGAGGCACATATGGCGGGTTTCGCGCGTCCCGAAATTTCATGGGGGCGGAAAACTGGTCCCAAGGGACTATCAGGGCGTGTGGCGAAGATGCGCGTCAGGCCCGTCCGAGGGAAGCTCTGAGAGACGTTTTTTCCGTGTGGGGAAAGTTGCTTACGAGGGGGCGGCAAGGCGTCTCGAAGGTACTCCCAAGGGTAAGTGAAGACCGTTGGGGGCCGAATCAGCCCTTCCGAGGGGGTTCACAGAGGCTCCGATTCGTCCGTTGTGGAGAGCCGAGGGGGCTCGGAAGGCGAGGAGCCGGGCCTTGGGATTATCCCCTGCGGCCGAACATCATCCTCAGCAGCAGGCCGGCGTCATGTTCGGGGCCGGCGGCCTACGGCACATCGGGCGCTGACGCTGTCACCGCAGGAGTGGAGCGGGATCCGGACTGCTATGGTCTCGCAGCTCCGAAAGAGCCTGTCGTGTTACAGTTGCTGCCCCCTGGATCGCCAGCACGGCCATGATGGTAGCCACGATGAGGTCTGGCCAGCCGGTACCGGTGCCGAAGACACCGAGCGCCGCGGCCAGCACCGCGAGATTGGCGATGACGTCGTTGCGGGAGCAGATCCAGACGGACCGCATGTTCGCATCGCCGTCGCGCCAGGCATAGAGCAAGCCGAGGCAGGCAGCGTTGGCAGCCAGAGCCACGGCCCCGACGACGCCCATCGTGCCCCATCCCGGCACCGTGCCATGCACCGCGTGCCAGATGACGCTTCCGATCACCCACAGCCCGAAGAGTCCCATCGAGGCGCCCTTGACGAGAGCGGCGCTGGCGCGCCAGCGGATACCCAGACCAAGAACGAAAAGGCTGATGCCGTAGTTCGCGGCGTCAGCGAAGAAGTCGAGGGCGTCGGCCTGCAGGGCGGCCGATCCCGCCGCGAGACCGGCGATGATCTCGACCAGGAACATCACCGCGTTGATCGCCAGCACAATCCAGAGAACCGCGCGGTAGCCGCCGCTTGCGGCAGCGCTGGAGGAACAGGTGTCGTCGGAACAGCAGGGCATCAGGTGGTCTCGCATTCATCGGCGTTGTCACCTACCTACGGTCTATAGCAACTATAGGGTCAAGTCATGCCGCGCGATGATCTGAAGATTGGCGACCTCGGGCGGGCAACGGGGACGAAGGTCGTGACAATCCGTTACTACGAGAAGATCGGATTGCTGCCGGCGCCGGACAGGAGTGTCGGCAACTATCGGACCTACGATGCTGCGGCACTCGAGCGCCTCCGATTCATCCGTCGTTGCCGAGACCTGGGCTTCTCACTGGATCAGGTTCGCGAGCTTCTGAGCCTTGCGTCGGATGTGGCTCGCCCGTGCGCGGAGGTGGACAAGATCACCGCCACCCATCTGGCTGATGTCGAGCGCAAGATCACCGACCTGCAATCCTTGGCACAGGAGCTCCGCCGGATCTCCGCGACCTGTAATGGCGGTGGCACGATATCGAACTGCCGCATCCTCGACGCGATCGCACCGGACTAAGCTGTCATTGCGGTTCTACCGCAGCCGACGTTGCAGCAGACCAATTTGCAGACCAAGCCTGTGGCGGAGCATGTACGCGATCGTTTGGTTCGAGGATGCGCGGATGCTCTCCATCATCATACTGGTCGCCGCAGGCTTGCTCGCCGGCATGATCAATGCCATTGCCGGTGGTGGCACGCTGCTCAGCTTCCCGGCGCTGGTCTGGCTGGGCGTGCCGCCGATCATGGCCAATGCCACGGCGACGCTGACCGCCCTGCCGGGCTATTTCGGCAGCGCCTGGGCCTACCGGCACGACATCCGCGCCGAGGGGAGCCTTGGCCTGGGCAGCATCATTGCGATCGCGGCGCTTGGCGGGCTGGCGGGGGCGGGCCTTCTGTTGGTCACGCCGGGCGAGGCCTTCGTCGGCATCGTTCCCTGGCTTCTGCTCACCGCCACGCTGCTCTTTGCCATCGGGCCGCGTCTGGTGGCAATGGTGCGCGCGAGGGGAGTGAGGATCGGACCCGTTCTCTCGGCCTGCGCGATCTTCCTGGTGGCCGGATATGGCGGCTACTTCAACGGCGGACTGGGAATCATGCTGCTGGCGGTGTTCAGCCTGATCGGCTTCCAGAATCTGCACGGCATGAATGGCCTGAAGAATCTCCTCTCCGCCGTGCTCTCGCTGGTCTCGGTCACCACCTATGCGACTGCCGGCTTGATAGCCTGGGAATCCGCCGCCGTTCTGGCGGTCGCGACGACGGTAGGGGGCTACATTGGAGCCCGGCAGGCACGCCGGATTCAGCACACCGAATACTTGCGGGCCCTGATCGTCGGCATCGGTGCCGCGCTGACGCTGGTGTTCTTTCTGTTGTAAGGCGCGGGGGTGCCGAGGGCCTATCGCTCCAGATGCGTCCCGTCGGACAGGAGAGCTTCGCTCATCGGCACGTCCCAGGGCATCGGGTAGATGGTCGGCAGGCGGCAAGCGGAGAACCCCACGCCGACGATCCGCGGTTGCGGGTCAAGCCGTGCCAGCGTCCGGTCATAATAGCCCCCGCCATTGCCGAGACGATAGAGCTCTTCGTCGACGCCGACGAGCGGCGCGATGACGATGTCGGGCACGCGCACCTCGCCATCGGCGGGCACCAGGATGTTCCAGAAGCCCCGTGTCATGCGGCATCCCGGTGACCAGGTCTGAAACTCGAGCGGCGTGTGCTCTTCGACCACGACCGGAAGCAGGACCTGCGCACCGGCCGCATGGGCCGCGCCCATCCACGGCCGCAGATCCGGCTCGCCCCGGATCGGCCAGTAGACAGCAATGGTCATTCCGGCTCTGGGCGCGACGACCCGGTCGAGAGCATCGATCAGGTTGGCCGTCGCCCTCTGGCGCTCTTCCGAAGGGAGCGCACGCGCGGCGACCAGCCGTGCCCGTTCCGCGCGCCTGAACCGCGCGACGTCCCGCGCCGTTTCGGGGTCGACCGGATGCCCGTCCACAAGGTGGTGTGCAAAGCAGGGGGCAGTGCCTGCGTCGGTTTCGTCTTCCATCATGCGGTCGTCCGTCCGGTGCGTTGCGGCGGGAACAGGGTATCGTAGCCCCAGGTGAAGACGAAGGCATAGACCATGTAGAATGCCGCGAAGGAGATTTCCATCAGCAGCACCGTGACCAGCGAGGCATCCAGCCACCACGCGAAGATGGGCAGGAGCAGCAGCAGCAGCGTTGCCTCGAAGAGCGCGGCATGGACGATCCGGAGCGGCAGCGTCTTGCGGACATCGCCCCGGCGCCAGTTCAGCACATGATCGAAGATCAGGTTGAAGAGGTAGTTCCAGGCCGTCGCGGCCGTGGCACCCAGCACGACCAGAACGCCCATGTCGCCCATGGGGTGATCAAAAACCCAGGCGAAGAGCGGGGTGACGATCAGGATGCCGATGAGTTCGAAACTGACGGCCTGGCGAATACGATCTGCGGTGCTGCGCATGGAAATGGCTCCGATTGTTCCTCGGGCCGTCCCGCGTGCTGACCGTCTGGCCGGGCGAGGTCGTCCTCGCTTGCCCGGAGGATGTGTTCCGGATGCCGGCAGTTCAAGCGGCTCTTACGCCGCAGGACGCTCCTCCGCCCCATGAAGAAGCAGCCGCACGATGTCGGAGCGGGTCAGGATTCCGACGAGTCGTCCCTCCCTGGCAACCGGAACGACTTCACTGCCTTGGGCTGCCAGACGGTTGAGAAGTGCGCCGACGGGCAGGTCGTGCGACACCGCGCGGTCGGCGTTTCGCATCACGTCTGATACGGTGCGACGCGGGGACCGCTGCCGCCAGGCTACTCGGCGGTCCTGCGCCGCCACCGTCTCGAGGAGATCCGCCTGGAGCACCAGGCCGCGCAGCTTCATGTCACCGTCGACGACGGGAAGGCTCTTGATGGCATGGCTGCGGAACAGGCGCGCCGCCTCCGGGAGTGTGGTGCCGGGCCGCACCGTGATGAGACCGGTGGTCATGATGTCGGCGCAGGTCGTGCCGTCGAAACGGTGCTGAGCCGCCTCGGCTTCGGCAGCCGCCAGCAAGCGGCCGAGGTCCGCCACACCAAGGTTGGTCGCCTGGTTGAACCGGTCGAGCAGCTGGCCCAGTTGCTCGGTCGATAATCCCAGCCGCAGCGCGGGATCTCCGATGTCATCCGTCTCGGGCTGGCGGAACGGATAAACCCGCCCCGTAACCCTGTTGTAGGCGATGGCGGCAAGAACCAGCACGGCAGTGGTCACCCCGACCGGCACCAGGGCGAAGAGCGGTCCCACTTCCAGAGCCGGTGCCGGATCGAGGGCGGTCAGCAAGGCCACGGCGCCGCCCGGCGGGTGCAGAGCCCGAACGAACATCATGGCGATGATCGCGGCGCCGACCGCGATGCCGGCCGACCAGGGGCCGGGAACGACCTGGAGCACCAGGAGTGCGACGAGTGCCGACGTCGCATTGCCGACGACAGCCGACCATGGCTGGGCAAGGGGCGAGTTCGGGACACAGAAGACCAGCACCGCCGTCGCTCCGAGTGGCGCGATCAGATAGATGGAAGACAGTTCAAGGCTGGCCGCCAGGCTCACCAGGAGGGCGCACAGGCTGATCCCGAGCAGCGCGCCCATGCCGGCCCGCAGCTGCTCGCGGCCGTGAAATGCCGGCAGAGCCGGATAGAGATAATGCCATGCCCGCATGTCGTATGCCTCCTAAGTCGCCCGCAAAGCGGGCGACTGTCGGGCCATATGCCTCATATGGCGGCAGAATGTGAACGATCCTGATTATGAAAAGAACGTTGGTCCTGTCTCTGGCTGGATGCCGGGAACGGGATATTGCGGAGAAGCTCAAGATCGAAACGGCTGATTGCACAGAGTCTGCCGCTTGCCTTCAGTGAGACGCGGTCTGAATGTTGGTCCGATCAGGAGAATGGCATGCAAACAGACAAGGAGACGGCGCGGGCGCGGCTTTGGCACGTTCTCGAGGAGCGTGCGCCTGCGTCGGGAGATCGCCTGCCGCCGGAGAGGGTGCTGAAGGACCTCGTCGGATGCAGTCGCGAAACTCTTCGCGCAGCATTGGCGACACTCGAGGCGCAGGGCGAAATCTGGCGCCATGTCGGACAAGGGACCTTTCGGGGTCGAGCGCCCCTGGGGCGGCCGGTAAAGGACACGCTGCTTCTCGAGGCGACGACGCCGGCCGACCTGATGGATGCACGACGCCTGCTCGAACCTCAGGTCGCGGCGGCCGCCGCAGCGCGGCGGGTGCCGGGCGACATCGCCCTTCTGCGCCAGCGCGTTGCCGAGGGACAGTCGGCGCGAGATCGCGCGGCGTGCGAGCGTGCGGATGACGCGTTTCACCAGTCGATCGCTCAGGTCGCGCGCAACCCGCTCCTGATTGCCCTCTTGCGCCACTTTTCGGGCGCCCGCTGCCGTGCCGTCTGGCAGAGGGAGTGGGATCGCACCTACCGTCGGATCGGCGTGGAAAAGTTCACCAGGGTGCATGGCGATCAGCACGAACCGGTCGTCGACGCGATCGCGGCCAGCGACGGTCCGGCAGCGCATCGCGCCATGGCCCATCATCTCGAAGTCGTCAGTATCGACATGGGCGTTCTCGGTTCGGAACCAAGCACGTCCTGATGGTCACCTTGGTCACCGGGGCCGGATCCGGCGGCTCCTGTGCCGTGTTGGTTCCAGGGTCGCTGGCGCGCGCGACCGCTCGCGATAGACGACGTAAAGACCCGATGCGAGGATGACCGCGATCCCGACCCAGGTCATCCCGTCCGGAAACTCCCCGAAGACCAAGTAGCCGGCGGCGGTGGCACCGATGATCTCGAGATACTGGAACGGCGCCAGGAGACCGGCTTCGGCGTGGCGAAAGGCTTCGGCGATCAGGACGTAGCTCGCCGCGGCAAAAAAGCCGCTCCCGAGGATCAGAGCCCATCCAGAGGCAGGCAGGGCGCCAGGGTCCGAAGAAACATAGCCCGCCTCCTGAAGACCGAAGCTGAGGACCACCATGCCGATGCAGGCATAGATTGTGGCGCCGCACTGGATGGTCAGCCCCGAACGGGTGCGCGCGGCGCGGCGCAGAACGATCATGTTGAGCGCATAGGAGGCGGCCGCGAGGAGTGGCAGGAGTGCGGCGATCTCGAACTCGGCACCCGGCCGGATGACGATCAGCGCGCCCACGAGACCGATGCCGACGGCCGCGAGGCGTCGCGGACCCACAGCCTCGCCCAGGAGCGGACCTGCCAGCACAGTCAGGATCAACGGCTCCACGAAGAAGATGGCGATCGCGGTGGCGATCGGCATGACCGCGAAAGCGCCGATCAGACAGATGAGCGTGATCATCACCAGAAGACCGGACAGCGCGACAACCGGCGAGAACATGGCGCCCCTGAGACGTTTCCGCAGCACCACCGCCGCCGGCAGGAGGAAGGCCGCCTGGGCGAGAACGCGCACGGTCGCGACCTCGATCGGGTTCAGCGTCTCCGTCAGCAGCTTCGACAGCGTGTCACCCAATGGCAGCAGAACCATTGCCGCGGCCATGCAGGCCATCCCTGCGAAAGAACCTGTCCACATGGTCCGCGACGTATAGGGCAGAGCAAGGGTCATGACACCACCTCATCACTTCAGAACCCGCATGAGATGTGCGGGAGGAAGTCCGGGCGTTCAGGACATTCGTTGCGATTATCGGAATTGCGGCAGCCAGCGCGACGCCATCGCGGGTTGCCTTGCATTGCCGATATAATGATCTCGGAAAGACATGTCCAATCCGAACAGGGAGACGGGCTTCGGTCCGATTGTCAGGTGAGCGCGTCAAGAATGAAGTCGGCCCGCGCTTCGACATCGAGCTTTGGCAGAAGGACCGGATCATATCCGAGCCGGTCGAAAGTCTCGATCAGCCGGTGATACTCGGTGACGCCTTTCCTCAGGTCCTGCTGGCGTTCGCTGTCCCTGTGGTAGATGTCGGGCCAGGGCGGGGTCAGGAACACCTGGTGATGGAAGCGGTCATGTCCGGACAAAGTGTCGGACACCGCCACGCTCGCTGCGTGTTCCAGCGCGGCGGCTGCATCGAGAAGTCCGCGATCGAAGAAGACCCATCCTTCCGCAGCTCTCATGCGTTCTCGGTCCCCGGCTGCCATGCCGATGGCCCGCCTCGCGAACGCCTCGAGATCGACCCAGGGGAGAGCCTTCCCGTCCCCGCGCAGTTCCTCCTCCACGATCCTCCTGCCGGGCTCCTCGACGGTCTCGAAGCCTCGCGAGCGCAGTTCAGCCAGCAGCGTCGACTTGCCGCCACCCGAGCAGCCGGAGAGGACGACGTGCCGACTGGCGATGCGGTTCTGCATCGGGGTCTCCTTCATGTTTTCCAGGCTCGTCACGCTTCGAGATGTTCTCGTTCGGGTGGCGCAGCGAATACCCGCGCAACCTCCGCGTCATGCGCGAGAGGGTCGATTTTTGCGCTTCGGGGCCGGCTTAACTCGATCTGCATGCGTGGGGCCGGAATGTTTGCGCCCCGTATCGCGCGGTCGATCAGGGCCAGAACCTCGTCGCGGCAGTCGACATCCCGCTCGAAACGCGACAGCCAGAAGCGAACGGCGTAGCTGTTGCCGTCGCTGCCCAACTCCTGCACCCGCACGTCCGGAGCCGGGTCGGTCTGGATGAGACGTGCTTCGCGCAGGGTTTTCAGGATCAGGGCCTTCGCGGTATCGACGGGAAGTTCATGCGTGAGCTTCAGCGAGAGCTGCGCGCGATACTGCGGCTTCGGCGCCGAGTAGTTGGTGATGCGCCGGCGGGCGATCTGACTGTTCGGCAGGATCATGTAGGTCGAGTCCTGAGTCAGCACCCGTGTCGTGCGCCAGCCGATCTCGATGACGCGGCCGCGGGCGACCTGCTCGATATCGACCCAGTCCCCGATCCGGTAGGGTGCCTCGACGCCGAGCGCGATGCCAGACAAAGTGTCGGCCACGACGTTCCGGATCGCGAAGCCCAGCATCGCGAGTATCAGGCTCGATCCCGCCAGCGCGCCGAGAAGACCTTGGCCCAGCAGAAGTGCGGCCGAGGCAACGACCGCGGCGAAGAACAGCAGAACGGCCACGAGATCCCGGAACAGGCGCGGATAGGGACGGTTGTGGCGCCTCCGGCGATCGGCGAACAAGCCGAACAGCCGGCTTCCCAGCCAGGCCGCGGCAAGGCACCCGACAACGCCGCCAGCCATGCGGAGAGACAGCCCGATCCGCTGCTCGACCTCCCGGTCAAGGATCACCAGGCCGACGGCGACAAGAAGCAGGACCGAAGGCCAGATCAGCCGTCGGAGATGAGAGACCAGTTTCATGTCAGCAGCCCTGTCGCGCGAGCCGTGATGGCCGACGAGACCGGCACCGGAGACAGGTCACGGTGGCGCCGGCGTGTCGCTCGACAGCGGAGCCGCAACGACGGCAGGAAATTCGGATAATAGGGATCGCGCCGCCAAGACTGTGCCGACAGGTGGGGCAGCGATGAGCGGCTGCGCGAGGAAGCGATGCTTTGCAGGAGGGGCAAGCAAGGGGAAGGTGACGGTTCATGAGACCCTCTTTCGACGGGAAGGGAAGGACGCCGAAGCGGCGATTGCCGATATCCCGGAAGGAGAGTCATGGCTTTGTCAGCGCATCGAACGGCTCCTTCCGGGTAGGTCATGGGCCTCGGCAAGGCTCCGGGAACAGCGGATCATCCGGCCTCCAGCCCTTCAGAGGCATCCTGGACGGCAACGTGGAGCACGGTCAGCACCCGCCGCTCTCCATCTCTGGTATCCCAGTGGAGCGATGCGCCCTCGGCCAGGCCGATCAGGGCGACCCCGATCGGCGTCAGGATCGAGATCCTGCCGCGTGCGATGTCTGCGTCCTCGGGAAAGACCGGCGCTACCGTCTTCTCCTGGCCGGTCGACTCATCGCGATAGGTGACCGCGCGGCCGATCGCCACCACGTTCGGCGGGAGCTTCGCCGCCGGAACGATGCGGGCCCGGCCGATCTCGCCGAGCAGCCGGTCGGCGAGGTCAGGGTTTCGCTGGATCGCGCCCTCCGCGAGCGCTTCGAGCCTGTCCAGGCTTTCGGCATCGATGACGACCTTGGGCCGCCGGCCGGTGCCGCGTGAGGTGGAGCGTTGTGCAGTCATCGAATTGTCCTTTCCGCCCTCTGGTGGCGTGGATGCATTGTGGGTAACCAAATTTTCAGACCCGCCAGAGACGGATCAGACCATCAGGCCGCGTCGTGGTCCGGAGCCGGGCTCACATCCAGCACGACGACTGTCTCGATCTGGCCGTCGTCCCGCAGCAGCGGTACCTTCTGCAGTTTTCGCATCCCGATGAGGGTTGCCCCAAGCAAGGATGCGACGAGAACATGACCCGGGATCGGCACCGGGCTCATGGAAAGCGCGCCCGAGCGCGCGCCCTCTCCACTGATCATGTAGGTGACATGGCATCCGGCCACGACGAGTCCGGGCGGGGCCGGCTCCGGAGCGCCGCGCGAGATCCGCAGCTTGTGGCGCAGGAGCCCGTTCAAAAGCGGGGGGTTGGGCGCATTCTTGGTTCCGCGATGGCGGAGCAGGCGCTCGATGCCGAGCCGGTCCTCGACAGTGAGGAGAAATCCCGTCTCGACAGCGGAGCGCTCGAACAGCGATCGAAAGTCACTGCCCGCAGGCAGATTGCTGATCCTGGTGATGGTCATGATGTGTCTCCCGGGGCGGCGAAGCCCGCGTTCTCAATTCAAGGATGTGAGAAAGCCCCGGGTGGTCGAAGACGCAGCTATGCGCAGACCGCCCGGGGACCCGGGCGGTTCAGAAGCAGAAACCGGAAAAGGTTCTCGTGCGTGACCATGAGGTGAGCTTAGCCGCTTGGCCCAGTCTGTCAATCTTGGTGACCGGAACCGGCCTGGAACAGCACAAGACGGACAGATGTTGAGAACGTGACGGAGGTGAAGCGAATGGCGGAGTTTTCGAAAGGCGATCACGTGAGCTGGAATTCCGAGGCTGGCCGGGTCAGCGGCCGCATCGTGAAGGTCCACGAGGCGGATTTCGACTACAAGGGCCATCGCCGCCGCGCGTCGAAGGAAGAGCCCCAATACGAGATCGAGAGCGACAAGACCGATCATATCGCGGCGCACAAGGAGGACGCGCTGACCAAGCACGACTCGTGAGCGGCGGTTTCGCGACCATCGGACATTCGAACCGGTCGCCGCAGACGGTCATCGACATGCTGCGCGAGGCCGGGGTTCGGCTCCTGATCGATGTGCGGTCATTCCCGAAATCACGCAGCAATCCCGACTTCAACGACGACACGTTTCCGCAAAGCCTGGCCGATTATCAGATCGGCTATCGACACATGCTGGCGCTTGGCGGGCGACGCCCGAAACAGCCGGATGTCGCTAACGATCTGAACGCTTTCTGGAGGGTGCGGAGCTTTCACAACTACGCGGACTACGCCCTCGGCTCAGACTTCCGGAACGCCTTCACCGAGTTGCTCGATCTCGGCCAGAGCCAATCCGTCGCGATGATGTGTTCGGAAGCCGTCTGGTGGCGATGTCATCGCAGGATCATCACCGACTGGCTACTGCTCCATGGCCAGGAAGTGCGGCATCTGATGGCACCGGGTCGGATCGATGTGGCCGAGCTGACCGAAGGAGCGCAGCTTCGGGAGGATGGTGCCGTCATCTATCCCGCCCCCGAGTGACGGCCCGGTGTCGCGGGGTGCGACACCGGGGAGAGCAGATCAGGTATCAGGCACCTCGATTCCGCGCGCCTCGAGCCAGGTGCGCATTGCGTCGATCTCCTGCTGTTGCTCGGCGATGATGTGCCGGGCCAGCTCCATGTTCTCGGGGTCGGAGCCGGCGGCGAGCTGGATGCGGGCCATGTCGATGGCGCCCTGGTGGTGCGGGATCATCCCGAGCACGAAGGCGACATCGGGATCCTCGTGCTGGAGGCCGGCCATCATCTCGTCATGCATCCCCATCATCGACTGTGCGTAGGCGTCGGCGACGGAGGTGTCGCCGAGTTCGGCCGGCGCGATAGACGGGAGATTGTCACCCTCGCGCAGGCTCTCCATCGCCTGCGGCCCGTGCGGATGCTCCAGCGAATAGGAATGCGTCGCCATCTCCCCCTCCTGGGCCAGGATCTCGGCCATGGTCCGGGTGTCGGTGCCGTAGAAGGTCGCGTGCAGGCCCCAATAGGCCGTCGCGAAGATCACCAGCGCCCCGGTCAGTCCGATCGGTACACCAACGAGGGCGCGCCTGATCCAGGACCAGAAGTGCAACTCCCGGGTATGGTCGACCGCGATCACGACAATAATTGCCATGATCAGTGCGTGACCGATCAGGTCGACCCGGCCAAACGGGTAAACTGCGGCATTGAAGATCACGAAGAGCGCGATCGCGGATAGGCGCCGCACCAGTGGCGTGGCAAGCAGGCCGAAGCCCATGGTGAACTCCGCGACACCCGCCATCGGGATGAACATGTCGCGCGGAATACCGAAGGTCAGGAACGGTTTCTCCTCGACGAGTGGATAGAACCATTCAGGGTAGGCGAATTTCTCCAAGCTCGACCACATTAGCGCGATGGCGACACCCCAGCGGAGCACCTCGAAGCGGTGCTTGCGCCAGTCCTCCCGGCCCGAGGACTCGAGGACCAGGTAGGCCGCCACGGCGACGCCGAGCGCCAGGTAATCGAGCAGGTGGAACGGGTCGTAATCGCGCAGGGCGAGCACCCAGAGGAAGATGATCCCGGCCGCCGAAAGCGGCATGGTCTTGCGCGAGACAATCCCGGCGGCGATCAGGAGCTGAAGCCAGCTCACCCATTCGGCCGGGGTCTTGAGGTCGGGCGTCAGGTATACGCCGCCAACCGAGAAGATCGCGACGAAGAAGCCCGCGACCACGATACGGACGAAGTCATCGAGCCTGAACCAGAGCGGGTTCGTGACGCGATCCATCGCGTCGAGCGCCGTCTCTCCGGCGGCAGTGCGCTCAACGAGACGAGTGGCGATGAAGAATACCAGAACCAGAACGATGCCGCTCCAGAACCAGGGATCGGTCAGGGTCCGGGTGATTGGCGCCGGCGCCGCGTCGACGATGTAGGGCGCGAACCACTTCACATGAGCCGAGGCCGCAGCCGGCGCCAGCGCGCCGGTGAACGCGAGGGCGATGCCGAGGCCTGGTTTGCGGGGGAGGGAGGACAGCATGATAGATACCCCTTTCTTGTGAGGGATTGCGGTCAGGTTTTTGCGCTCATGGTCGCGAGGTCGATCGGACCTGCGGCGGGCGCATGAGCAGGGAAGGTGGCACGCGACAGGATCGTGCCGCTCTCGTCGACGACCAGGCGCAGGGCGCGGCCGCCGGAATAGAAGGTCATGCGCCAACGGCCGGCGTCCTCGTCGACTCCGGTCTCGCAGCGGCTGGTGATATCTCCGGCACGCAGCTTCGCGGGTACCTCGGCAGGTGGAAGTCCGAAGGCGGCCCCCACGATCTCCGCGTCGACCACGAAGCCGTCGGCGGTAAAGGATACGCTGCTCATCGCACTTTCCTTTCAGGCTACGGCCGGAGCGGGCGCCGGCAAAGCGATGTCGGCAAGCGTCGATCTGTCGAGTTCGGCCAGAAATGCGGTTTCGGCGGCGTGAAGCTTTCCCTTCAGCAGGCAGACCGGCGTGACGCAGCAGGCGCCTTGGGAGGAGAAGCATTCGACCAGTGCCTGGTCCTTCTCGAGGAGCCGCACGAGATTGCCGAGGCCGATCTCGTCCGCTGGTCGGGCGAGCATTGCGCCGCCGCCCGCGCCACGTCGCGTGGCGACAAAGCCATGCCTGGCGAGGCGCTGAATGACCTTGTTGAGGTGATTGCGGGAGATGCCGAATTCGTCAGCGATCTCGGCCGTCGAAAATGCGCGCTCCGGGGCGCTGGCCATCCGCATGAGCGCGCGTAGACCGTAATCGGTGAAGCTGGTTAGGCGCATCTGGCGGCCTCACTATGAATAGGCATTTACAATACCTATTATAGGTCCTAACCCGCTCTCGCAACAACCGCTCAGGCCAGTTCAGCCATGACCCAGACGCAATCCTTTCTCCCGCCGATCCGCTCCGCGCGCCCCGCGATGACCTTGGAAATGATGCAGAGGACCGGTCTCAGCGAAGCCGTACTCACCGACCTGGTGCACAGCTTCTACGGCAAGATCCGCGTCGACCCGGTGCTCGGTCCGATCTTCGCGGCACGGATCGCAGATTGGGGGCCGCATCTCGATAAAATGGTCGACTTCTGGTCATCCGTGGCGCTGATGACCGGCCGCTACCACGGTGCCCCGGTCCCCAAACATGCGGGCTTGCCCGTGACGTGGGCGCACTTCCATCGCTGGCTCGAGATTTTTCGCGAGACGGCGGGTGAGGTCTGCACGCGGGCGGGGGCCGCGCACGTGATCGAGCGGGCGGAACGGATCGCCCGCTCGCTGCATATGGCCAGCCAGGATGCGCACCGCGCAGAGGGAAGCGTCCCCAACCTGAAGTGACGGAGAAAGGTTGGCAGATGCCAACACGGGAATGACAAGGTCCGCTATCCAGAAGCGGCAGCTTCCGGCGCTGGCTTCGGGCAGAGACCTTTCCGCCGAGCAGGAGCAGGACTGCTGCTTCCACACGTCAGTCTTGACACCTCACCCTGGCGGGCTCGCTCATGATGGCAGTGCGCCATTGCGCTTACGAAGCCTTACGATTGTTGACTTACGGAGGCTAACGACATATCTTTGCGTCAAGGAGAGGCCCTATGCACTTCATGACGCTCAAGGAAGACGCGCGGTCCGGTTTGCCCCATGGGGCGAAAAGAGACCTCGACCTGATCGACGAGGCCCTCGCGAACCGGGGCAAGAGAGCCCTGGCCGAGGCCGCATTGCACATCGCCGCCCGCATGGTCGAGCAGGCGCAGGAGATTTCGGGCCAGGAGGCGCCTCTCAGCCAGCCCGAGGAGGATGCGCTTGGACGCCTTGGTGTCGATGCGACCGCCCCCATGTCCGATGCAGAGTTCTACCGGTCCGATCCCCTGTTGGAGGGCATGACCCGTCAGGCTCTACTGACGGCCGATGCCGTTCCACTCGCCGAGGCGGCGCGGCGCATCGGCGTGAGTGATGCCCGTCTCCGGCAGCGCATCGCTGCCGGCACCATGATGGCCATTCATCGTCCCCACGGGCGAGGTTGGCTCATTCCGGCATTCCAGCTCGAAGCCGAGGGGGAAATCCCGCATCTCGGCCGCGTTCTTTTGGCCGCCGGTCGTCCGGTCTCCGCTCAGGCCATGGACCGGTTCTTCAGGATTCCGCGCGAAGACCTTGGCGGGGCCTCGCCCCGAGACTGGCTCATCGCGGGCCATGATCCATCAATCGTCGAGCGCATCGTCGCCGGCCTCTGATCGAACGCCGTCCGCTGATGGACCATTTGCCACGATCTCCGGGGAAAGCATCCCTGTCGGCGATTCCGCCTGCCGTATTCAGGTTGGGCGCAGGCAGCGAGATCCTGCGTATATGGTTTTCCGCAAGCAGGCATGCCTCCGGATTTGCGCATTTTCGAGATTTCGGGCCGACAGAGTCGCGGTTCGATCATCATCTGCCGGATGCCGCGGGACGGCCGACGATCGGAGCACGCGCCATTCTCTATGCCATTGATGTGGAAGCGGACCCCCATGCGTTTACCTCGGCTCTGGCTGAGGTTTTCCAGGACACCCGGACGATCGACCTGACGACGGGCGGCCCTCGTTTGGCCGTGGTCCGGCCAACCCGCGATCTTTCCCTTCTCGACCTGACGGGACACTGGACAACGCGGGCAGGAGCATCGGCCGGCCTGTCCAGTGGACCGAGGGCAATCACGAAGGAATGGAGCCGGGATTTCTACGACGCTTATCCTGCCTTGGACGGGCTTCGATATCGTTCCGCGATGTCGGGAGGGAGCAGCCTGTCGCTGGCGCTCTACGAGAGAAGCAGGTCCGCGATGCCGGCCGCGCCGCATGTGGACATGCCCTTGTCTCACATGGCGCTGAGAACGAGTTTGGTTCGTGCCGCACGGACCCTGGGATATGTCGTCCAGACCTGATTGGCCCAGAGCCCGACATCGGGCGCCGCCCTCCGAAAGACCAGAGAGTTCAATGCCTAACCTTTCTCGCTTGGGTCGATCACCTTGATTCCGGTGCCCTCCAGGAGGTGATACGGGGCATTTCGGACCAGGGCGTCAATGTCGACCTTGGGCCGATCGTCCTTTGGTTCGCGCATCATGAGAAAGCCCATGATCATCACCAGCAGACTGTTCCCGACGATGGCGCTGGTGAGAATGACTTCAGTGCTGAATATCTCGGTCATGCAGTCCTCCTTTCGAGCTCCAGAGATGCCCGATGCTGGCTCGCCCTGAGCCACCCCCGCGCAAGCCGTGCAGCGTCCGGGCCGGCGCGATGAGGGGCAGGGCGCCGCTCTACCGTCTCGTAGAGCAGATCCAGAGCGTATCCGTCGAACATCGCGAAGGATGCGCCGTCGAAATCTTCGACCGAAGGGTTCTCAGGGCGCCCGGCAGCTCGGAGCAGGCGGTCCAGCCATCGAGTCTCGAACTCAGGGGCATCAGAGACAAGCCTACGGCCTCCGATAACCCTGAACAAGGTCTCGGCCACTTCTGTTGCCGAGGGCGCATCCATGAGCTCTGACAGGGAAATGCCGTGAACCGATGCGCTCTGCGGTGACCAGTCGTCTATCGCCCAATCGGGTGCCGGGCGAATGAGGGAAGACCAGGTGCGCACTTCTCCGTGATCGAGCCACGAGAGTCCGATCTCGATGGGCCAGCTTGCCTCCGACAGACTCGACGCCTCGAAGTCCAGGATCGCGATTTTCTCTACGGTCGCATCCATGGTCTCACCCTTGGCGCACCGTTGAAGGACGATAGCTGGTGCTGGCCTGCTTCACCGCTCGACGAACACGGGCGATATCGGCCAAGCGAGCATGGGAGGATTGCGCTTGCGACGGGCGATGGAAGGTTGAGCGGACATCGCGCCCTTCCGGCTTGAGGAACCATCCGAGTGCCGTGAGCGCCTCTTCCGCGGCATCGCGGGCTTCATGCCGCCGGGGGCGATCAGTCACGCCTGGTTCAACATGGGCTATCTCGTTGTCTTCGCAGCTATAATGTCGCTGCACCTCCATGCTTATGACCAGTCCCGGGAATTCTGCATCAAGCCAGCACACGACAGCGCGTGCATCATCATCAAGCCGCCGCGCGGCCTCGCGGGTCCGCTGCATCGCCAGCAGGTCCTCGGGCGACCTCTGGATTGGCGATGCTGTTGGTATTGTTTCCCTGTCGCCTGGCATGATCGGATCTCCGGATATTTCGCCCCTGTTCAGTCTTCTGCGAGCGGTTCGTTCAGGTCGATCTCCATGCCGTCGACGAGCTTTTGCGCGCGGCGTGTCCATTCACTCCCGAACGGCTTTAGGCGCATGGGGTCGGAAACGATCTCCTTTTCGAGGAAGCCGAGAAACGCCTGGGTGGTAGATTCTCCCTTCAAGGTCTTACCCTCCAAATCTTAGTCAGGCAGCAACCGAGATGCGCGTTCGAGGTGTCTCGATAGCCAGACGTCCCGGTCCGGCAGTATCCTTCGCCTTGATCACGATGTCGATGTCGCAACCAAGCTTCACCAGCATGCGCAGAATCCTGTCGGCGGTGATGCCCTCAAGCTTCCCGTTCATGATCTTGGAGACATGAGACTGAGGGATTCCAAGAGCCTCTCCGGCATCGCTTTGGGTCAGGTGACTATACCGGATGGTCGACGACAACTGGATTGCAAGAGCGGCTTTCAAGCTCATCTCTTGAGCGTCTTCGAGACCAAGATCGTCGAATACATTGCCTGATACGTCGGTGATTTCTTCGTGCATGGCGGCCTCTTTCTCGGCTCAACCGCGACAATCACGGCAGACCTGCATTTTTTATACTCATTTAAGTATATCGCGTCGATCTTCAATGCACCCGCCATGCAAAGTTGGCAGCTGCCAACCGTAATCGGCTTGGATGCATGAGTTTCCCAGCGTTAGATCCTCACCAGCGGCAGTGAGGACAACGATGCAGGACGAAGACCGCCTGAAGGCGGCATGGAACCAGAAGACAATCCCTGTCGCGCTTCGCCGTGACGGCAAGGGTGAGCGGGTCAGGGTCCGCCTTCCTTATGCGGACGACAACTATACCTGGCTCAGGAATGGCCGGCGCATCCGCCCAAGCTGGAACCCGGCACTGGGATGCTGGGAAATTCCCAAGGCTTGGTTCAATGACCTCGTGAACCGCTGTCTTCGTCGCTGGGGGCTGATCTATGTCATCCAACCCTACCAGGAGCAGGAGATCTGCGCTCCGGCCTGCATGAACGCCATCGGCCATGAGTGCCAGTGTTCTTGTATGGGGGCCAACCACGGTCAGGGCGACGATGGCGGCTGGTTCTCGACGAGCGAGGCCTTCGCGGCCCGATGGGGCGACCGTCAGCTCGCCTGTCGTCTCATGACGGTCAGCTCCGAAAAGTAGGGGCCCGGCCGATACGGCCAGGCCCTGCGATAGGTGCGCGGATGATGCTGTCGGTCAGATAGGATGCCGGTCGCGGACAAATCACAGATTGGGGCGATCCTGTTCCGGAACCTCCCACGGGTCCTCCAGGGTGACGATGCCGTAGCGGTCGCCGTCGTGGCCAGCCTTCGGGAGAAAGGTGATCATCCCGATATCCAGGATCATCCCCTTGTCGTGCATATGCTGCTGTCGAAAGTGACCGAAGTGCGTGAGATGACCGAGGCCTTCCAGCTCGAGGCACAGCGCGGAGATCGCTGCCGAATACTCGAGCCTCTGGCCGGCGCTGCTCATATCCCAGATCCCGTCAAGATCGGTCATCCAGTCCGAGATCGCGGCAGTCAGTTCGAGGGCATCGTCGGCCTCCACCGCGCCCGCGTTGATCAGGAACCCGTGCCATTCGCGGTTACGGGAATAGAAGTCGTTGGGCTTCCTGATGGGGGACGTGGGCACGAGCACCGTCTTTTTCAGGGCGCGCTCCATTTCTTCCTGCTGGCGCTTCTCCTCCTCGGGGGTGGGCTTGGAGAAGACCCTGATGTCGAACCCGAGGCCGCGCGCGAGGCTTCGCAAGGTCTGCGCCTCGGGCACGTGCCGACCGCTTTCCACCTTCTGGATCGTGCGGACCGTCAACCCGGAGGCGTCCGCCAGGTTCTCCTGGGTTAGAGAGAACATCTTGCGGATATACTTGCACTGGCTCGCGATATACTCGGCGTCTCGTTCCATCGTCTCCATCAGATCACTCCATGTTGATGACAGGAATAGCATGGCACGCCGGCTCCTGGGCGTCCCCGAACGCAACCCGAACGCTGGCGGTCATCCCGACCCCGGGCCGCTGTCCTTGCACCAGTCAATCCGCCCCTGTCGGATCCAGAAGTGACACCGGCATTCGTTCGTCTGGCGGACCGACGGCGAGATAGTGGGGCGCCTCAGCCAGTCTGACATGGCCGTCCACTTGGGCCTCCGGTTCTTGCTGAGGGACAGCTTGATGGTTTCGCCGCACCCACCGGGGCAGTGGAAGCAGGCCCATTTGTCGACGCCATCGCGCACGATGGTCATCTCCCCCGGCACGATCTGATCCGGCGTCGGGTGTGTGGGTGTTACCCTGGCAAGCAGGTCACTTCGTGGAATGAGGCGGAAGAGCTCAAGGCTCTTCCGCAGAATGTCGATCATCATCCCGCTCACCCGATGCGATCCAAGAACGGATCGATGTCGCCGAGGCCCCAGTATTCCTCGCTGCCGCAGACCGGGCAGTCGGACCGGGGCTGCGCCGCCTGCGAACGCTCGAAGCCCTTGTCGAGCTTGCGATAGCGTTGCCATGTCCATCCGCCGCCGCCGCGGAAGTCGACGAGACCGGCAAGAAGTTCGTTCACTGCCATGGTGGCGGCCTCGGAGGTGAAGGTCACGACGGCCGGCGCGGGATTACCTCCGCCGCGGACATAGGCCTCGGTCTTCTGCCGTTCGTATTCGGCGGGGTCCGATCGCTCGAGATCCTCCTCGCGGGCCCTGACGCGATCGACTGTGCCGCGGCAGCCGTGGCACGCCGACGTGGGAAACAGCACGCTGACCCGCGCGGCCATCTCGAGGAGGCCGGGCTCACCATCGTCACGGGGCATGAGGACCAGCCCGACATCGATGACCGGGATCAGGTAGAAGTGCGCCACGCGGTTCAGGTAGAGGCGCCCGGCGTGATCGTCCGTGCATCCGAAGATGACGTCGCAGGATTTCAGCGCGTCACGGATGTGCGGCGCATCCACCCAGCCGTTCATCGACCGGATCTCGACGTCGAGGCCCATCATCGTCACCTCGCGCGCCATGACGTCGACCTTAGGAACCGCGTTTTCGGCATCCTTTCGGGTCGCGCCATACAGGCGGTTCAGGTTGGAATGCTCGACCACGTCATCGTCGATGACCACGATGCGCCCTACGCCGAGGCGAGCGAGAAGATGGACCACCGGGCTTCCGGTGCCGCCGCAGCCGACCACGGCAACGGAGAGCTGTTTGAGGAGTCCGTTGACCTCAGGCCCGAAGGCCAGTGCCTGCCGGGCCAAGGCTTCCGACGGGGTCGGCACGTCGGTCGACTGGATCTCGAGCCGAGTGCCGATGACGGTCACGCGCTGACAGGGCAGGGGTGTCATGTCGTCTTCCCAGACCCGCGCCCGGTAGAGGCCGTCACCGACCTGCACGACGCTCACCAGGCGTGTCCCCTCGCCGTTACGGTTCCGAGCCATGGTGAAGAGGTCGCGCTCGTTGCGATCGTCCTGGTCCGAGAAACCGTCGAAGCCTCCCGGGTGACTATGAACGATCGCCGGCACCAGGCCTTCCTCCTTGGCCCGGCGACAGAGCTGGGCGAAGGAGTTAGTATTCCAGGTGACGTGCTTGTCGCTGGCATCGACGCGGTCCTCCTGCGGGATCGCGATGACCTCGTAGGAGGTGTAACGGGTCCGCGGCTCGAGGTCCCAGGGGTCCTGCGCGATCTCGCTTTTGCCGAGCAGCATGTAAGCGGCGCCCTCGTGCCCACGGGGGTGCGCGAGCAGCGCCTGCAGCTTGTCGCGATGACGGGCGTGGAGGGTGATGTCGCTGCGCTTCATGCCGCCACCTCCAAGGCCTCTTCGACCCGCTTCAGCATGGTCCAGATGCCATCCGTGCCGGGACGCCACTGGTTGTTATGACGAGACCAGCGCTGCCAGTTCTGGCCATCAAAGGCCTGGCGTGCCTGCGTGCAGCGGGGCTCACGCTGGCCGGCAAGGAGCTTCAGATGCGGCACGGCGTAGAACATGTCGGGGGCGACCTCGGGATACGAGGGCGGCAGCAGGATCAGGATATCCGCCTGGGCGACCTGATACTTGCCTTCCGGCAGCGTGATCCCGGTGAGGATCACGCCCTTCTTTCCGCCTTCGATGACCTCGCGAACGGTGATGCCGCGAGCCTCGAGGTAGCGGCGATCCTGACGGGGGAGGAGGCTCATGCCGCACCCCCTTCCGTGGTCTGGGGCACGCCAGTGAAGAAGTGCTCCAGGCCCGCATCCGCGAGGCAGATCAGATCGGTGTCGCCGACCAGGATGTCATCCTTGCCGGGGATCACCTGCCACACGGCGAACTTGGCGGGATCGACCCCGGCCAGCTTCTTGAGCACGCGTCCGCTGATGACCTTGTGGCCCCATTCGAGGCGTTTGCCATCGATGTCGAAGCGGAAGGATTCCGCGCTCGGGAAGACCAGGAAGCGCTCAACCTGGCCGGGGCGCAGATCCGTGGTTTCCTCGAGGCGCAGTTCTTCGAGTTCACCGTTGCGCAGCACCTGGAACACGAGGTGCTCCTCAGCCTTGCGGAAGCCGGCCCCCTCGATGATCTGGCGGCCGGTGGGCGTCGGATCGTCGATGACGGCGTCGGTGAACTGCAGGTCGTGGTCGCCGACCTGGACCTTGTAGGGCCCGCGGTCACGGGGCTTGCGGCCGGCCTTCAGGGCGGCCAGGAGATCTTCGATTTCGATCGGTTCGGTAGTCATGGCAGTGATCCTCTTATTGCCTGCTCGACGCCCGCAGCAGGCGCCTTATGCCCCCTATGCTCCCGAGAAGCGGCCCATCGGACGCCGCCGCCAGAAAATTCGCAAAAAAGTTTCGGGCCGCCGATGCGGGTCCTATGGCGGCACGGCGAGGCCTGCGCTTCTACCAGATATTGACGGTGAATTTTCGCGCACACCTTGGTATGGTGTGCTCTCCGTCGGCGCTCCCGAAAATCGAAGCCCTCGGAAAAATTCCGAAGACGATGTCCGATGGGCAGCTTCTCGGGAGCATATACGAGTGACAGGCAATCGAGCGGCTCATGAAAGACGACAAAGACGTAGACAAGTTCTACACCCCCGAAGACGCCACCGAGGCAATTCGAAACCTGTCAGCCGAACAGAAGCGAAGGCTCGCGGCAGTAGCCAAAAGGCGCGCCTGGTTTGCGGGAGACCCTGAGGGGTTGCTGCATGAAGCCATCGCAAGCACAGCAATGGGGAGGAGACGATGGAACCGTTCCGTCGATATCGTGCGCCATCTGGACAAGGTGATGCAGAGCATCACGTCCAATGCCGCGAAGCGGAGAAAGGTCGCCGCCGACAAACGCGAAGAGCTCTCGATACGAGAAGAATGGCGGGATGAAGAACCATCGACCGAAGCCGCGCTCGAGGCCCGCGAGTTCCGTGAGGAGCAACACGCGAAGGCCATCGAACTGTGCGGTGACGATTGGGAAGTGCAACTTCTCGTAGAAGGTCTGCTCAACAACAGCACGCCGGAAGAGCTGGTCGAGCTCTTCGGAAGCAAGACCTCATATGAAACGGTCCGAAGAAGAATGAATCGAAAAATCGAGAACTACCGGGCCCAAGGTGATAACCGATGACGAAAAAGAAGGACCCCGGATTGACCCGTCTCGAAGACGAGATGGTGGAGGATGTCTTTGCCATGAGCGACGCCGAGATCGAGGCGGAGCTTCGGGAAGAGGGCGTCGATATCAACGCGTTCGACAAGGAAATGGACGATCTCTTCGCATCTGCCCTCGCAGAGGGTGGCCAGCGGCGCCTGCAGGGCGCTCGCAAGGCGGTCGACCTGCATAATGAACGCCAGAAGCGGAAAGAGCAGCAAAAATCCCAGGACGAGCTTCGCGCGCAGATCGCAGCGATCGTTGCCGGCAACCCTGACCTGACGATGGCCGCCCGAAACTTCGAGAAGGAGCATGACGGCGATCTGGAGGGGGTCCTTGAGGACCTGCAGGAGCTCACGGGTGACGATTGGGATGACGATGAGTGATGCGCACCATCCGTGATCCAGAGGAGTTGCTAAGGGAATTTGGGATCTCGCGCCCCGAGCAGATCGACTTGGAGGCCATCGCCTGGACGCAGAACGCGCGCGTTCAATACCGCCACCTGCACGGGTGCGAGGCCCGGATTATTGGTGCGGGGAACCGTGCGAAGATCTCCCTGAAGCCGGATGGAAACCCTCGTCGGAGGCGTTTCTCGCTGGCACACGAGATCGGCCATTGGCAATGCCATCGGGGTCAGACCCTGATGTGCCAGTCTGACGATATCGAGACAGGCAGCACGATCGGGAAACTTCCAGAGCGTGCTGCCGACCGCTTTGCCGCGCAACTCTTGATGCCCGAGTTCCTGATCCGTGAGAGCCTCCGTGGCTACAACAACCGGTTCGACATGGGAACCATCAGGGCGATGGCCGAGGACTTCGACATGAGCCTGACGGCCGCGGCGATCCGGCTGGTTGAGCGCAACACGCTGCCAAGCTTTCTCGTCTGTCATACGCCGAAGGGGCGAAAGTGGTTCACGCGCTCGCCGAAGGTGGACCAGCGATGGTTCCCCATGGACCACTTGGACAAAGACAGTCTCGCGTTCGACGTTCTGTTCGGAGGAGGGCCAGAAGACAGAATGCTGCGCGCGAGCGGAGCGGATGCCTGGTTCGACAAGCCATGGGCGGACGAGATACCGATCAAGGAACAGACTGTGCGCATCTATGACGATGTGGTCCTGACGCTGCTGGTCGTGCAGGACGAGCGCATGCTTGCGGACTGATGTTGGCAGCTGCCAACTCGGAGGAGGGGGTTGCGCAGACTGTCACAGCGCGGTTCTTTGTTGATTTCTTTGCTTTCACCCTATATGTGGATGACAGGGCGACAGACCGGCTGAAACAGCGCCCACCCACCTTTACGGTTTTCGCGCGAGCGGATGGCAAGTGGTAAGTCGGATCCCAGGGCTGCCTTCGGGCAGCCCTCTAACTTTTCAGGCACCCTCTTTGAGACGTCTCAACGGGTGGCGAAGACCAGCGGTCGTCCCATGAACACGTTCTGGATCAGGATGGCGAACCGGACGGCATTCGGCCTGTTGGGCGGGGCGTAGGGCGAATCCTCCCTGCGATAAGCGCTCTCGACGCGGAGTTCGATGTGCTTGTCGCGCTTCCTGTTGATCTTCTTGACCTCGAAGAACAGGTGATACCGGTCGTCTCTCTGCGGTGTCTCGACCGCGAGAAAAACGTAGTTACGCTTCTCCCAGGTCTGGAACACCCGAGCCCCTGGCAGCCCCGCCAGGATCGGCTGAAGGTTGTGACTATCGGCGTAGCGGTCCGGGCAGAAGATCCGTTGATCGAAACACATCTCGTCCGGATGGTCTCCCTCGACATGCGCCCTGGTGAAAACGTGCGATTTGTAGACTACCCGCACACGCCGGTTGTTGCCGTCCGGCGTAGGGCAGAAGAACTCGAACGGATCGAGATGCGCCAGGGCAATTTCCTGGCCAGCGACGAAGAAAGGGTCCCAGTAAATGCTCTGTGGCGGTGGCGGATTTGTCATTCAGCGCGATCGGTAAGAAGAGAAAAGACGGGCGTTCTACCCAGTTCAAATAGGAAGAGGCAACGGCCGTCGTGAAATCTGCGGGCTCCTGTCATGCCGAGGGCTTGCTCAGGACGGATCGGAATCCTTGTAATCCTGATCGGTTGGCATCTGCCAACTCTGGCTCCCCTTGGTCGCCTGCCGGATCCCCCACATCATGGCTTGAAAGGAGCTGGTATCCGCCCGGAAGGGGATGTTCACATACATCCTGCCGTCCTCCTGCGGGGTGACCTCCACGCCGCGGTCTGCGAGCATTTCGAGCCAGATATCAGCGATCGTCTCGAACTCCGTCAGGCTTTCCCACTGCCCGTAGCGCTCCCAGAGAACGCGATGAGCGTCGCGCAGACGCTGGAAGAACGGAGAGAACCAGTGCCCCTCGAGGGCCTCCGATATCTCTCGAAGGTCGGCTTCAATGTCCTGACCGAGTCCATCGGCGGTGCCCAGCACGTAGGAGGCATATTTTACGAGGTTACCGGTGTTCCGCTGCGCTTCGATCATGAGCGCGTCGTAATCGGCATCGTGCCGACACTTCAGGATCGCCTCCCGCACATTCGGTCCCGCTTCGCCAAGGATGTTCAGGAAGACGCTCTGATAGTTCTCGGACGGGTCTTTACCGAAGCCTGCAGAGATACGGCAGGCGGCATACTCATCCCACGAGGCCTCGATGACCTCCAGGCGGAGCGCTTCATACCAGGTTTCCGCCCTGTAACGGAGGATCATGCCTGGAAATTGCCGATCCTTGATGGCGTTGATTTCGACATGCGCACATTCGTGGGCGATGGTGTGAACTGCCTCCTGGCAGGCCTCGCTGTCGGGCTCCTCCATGAGGCCTTCCAAGAAGGCCGCATTGAACAGGATGTGCGATTTCAGAACGCCCTCACGAAGAACCGCCGGGGTCATCGCGATGCCGATGCCCCACTCCTTGCTGAACGACAGCTCAGAGGATGTCTCGACTCCGCGATCCAGTTCTCTCAGGGCTTCCCCATAGTCGTAGGCCAGTGTCACGCCATCCAGGGTCTCGAGGTTTATGTGCTGACCGAAGATATTGATCAGCCCGAGGACGTTCGATCCGATGGCGAGAGCATCTTCCTCGCGAGCGTAGTTCCTGGCTGAGGCCGAGAGGTCTGTCGGCGTGGATGTCTGCGGTTCTTCCGACACTTGATCGTCCTTGCTCTGCCTGCACATCGAAGGTGAGGTCTCCTCGTGGTGCCGCAAATCGCGGTCACAGCCTGCTCCGCACCTCCCGGAACAGCGCCTTGATCTCCCCCCACGGCCTTTGAGCTCGGCCGGTCGAATTCCGTGATCGCCTGGCCCGAAATCAGCGCCTGCATGAACGCCTTTCTCTGGCCGAGCCGCGCCTTGGCTACCGGCACGTCCGGATAGAGCTCCTGCAGCACCGCCGCAGTGTCGTCGCCCTCGGGCCCGACGGAAGCCACCTGACTCAGGACGAAGATCCCCGGCCGGCCGGTCTGCTTCATGATCTCGACCATGCCCGCGGCCGCGTTGTCAAAGGGGCCCGGACGAATGGGAATGACCACCAGGTCCGCTGCACGGATCGCCGCGTCGATCGTGCCGCCGGCATGGGGCGGCGTGTCGATCACCACGTAGTCGGCGTCATCTTCCTCGGCTTGGGAGAGATAGGCGATCTGCCCTGCCACCGCGCCGGAATTGACACTCGAAGGTCCCTTGAGTGACCTCTCGGTTGGGGATCGAATTGAGAGCTTACGACCTGTCATTTGTTCGCTTCAGCCTCCTCTATTCGCATAGCATGTCAGCCGTCTTCTTCACCATCGTCTTGCCATTTTTTTTCAAAGTTGGCGCGCGCTGCACGATGGCGCTCCTCGATGATAGTGGCAATGTCTGTAAGCATCATGAGACGAGCTGCCTTTTGACGTTCGTCGAGCCGAAAGTAGGGTACTCGGACTTCCCCACTGTCGACTTTCCTGGCCAATGTGTCTGCCTCATAGCCCCAGTATTGAGCCGCCACCTCAAGAGGAATTAAGGGTGTGCCGCCGAAGTGGGCCAGGAGCATATCAAGTGTTGTCATCATTACCTCCGCATGGTTGCTGCGTAGGAATTGAGATCGAACTGCAGGACGCGGAAAAGTTCCTTTGCGGAAGTCTGCGATGCATGACGAGCGTGGTCGTGTCGCGACGGTGGTCGGAGATCGAGAGTGGCGTCATTTCGGCGTGATGCAACACCCCACCCAACTGGAGACGGCGACCACCAGGCAGATCACGCCATGACGGAGATTGCCAAGACCGTGCCGATGCTGCTCTGGGCTGTTCGCGTCTTGCCAGATCCAGTCGAGGAAGATTGACGATCGGGAAACCCTGCCTTAGCCCATTACACTTGTTCTCCTTGCCTTAGGCGCCGAACCTCCAGTTGGTCAGAGCACGCCGCCAAGGAATTCCCCAACAGACCTGAGTCACGACCCAGATGTGGCCCTGTCGCCAGAAAACGCGCCGAAGTCACGGATTCGGCAGGTGATCAGATGCTGGCCCAGTATTCCAGAACCCAGTCCAGCCAGTGCCAATTCTTGAATTTATCACCCTTCTTTTCGACGTTCACATACCGATCCAAGCAGCTTCGAGACTGATGCCCTGAGGTCTTCATCACGAAATGGTCACGCTTTCCCTTCTCGAACAGGCGGCTGATACCTTCGTGCCGAAGATCGTGAAAACGCAGATCGTCAATCTTGACGCGCTGTCGGTGGCGTCGAAAAGCGGTGCCCACTGAACGCGGATTGTATGGGAAAATAAACTCTGACGTCTTGGGCATGGAAAGAATGATTTTCATGGCCTGAGGGGTAAGTTTCACCCAAACGTCGTTAGTTTTCTTTTTGCGGGGGTGCTTCATCTCCCGGACCAGAATCTTTCGATCAGTCACGTTTAGGTCACTCCAGCGAAGACGACAGATTTCACTGAGGCGGCGACAGGAGAAGATGGCGAACACACTTATCGTGATAATAGGTATCTTTTGCCTTTTGTTCGCAAGCACTGCGTCAAAGATCAGGTCGAGCTCATCGAGAGTGGGGCGCCGTTCACGCTCCTCGGACCGTGCCAAGATTTCATCGTGCCACAATACTTTCATGGCGCGAACGACGACATCGTATGGAACATCCTCGTCGCGTTCAGCTGCCCACTTCAAAGATGAAGCAAGCATTGTCATGTAGGTCGCCGCGGTTTGCGGCATCATTTCCAACTTGAGCAGGTCCTCTGCCGCGTTTTGGAACCACTTCAGGTCTATGGTAGACGCTGGCTCCTGACAGCGTGGGTGATTGATCCAAAATTCGAGATTTTGGGTTGCGGTCTTCTCGACGCTCCGCCCCTTGTCTTTCCTTTTTTGAATTAGATCGCAGACACGCGGTGCCGTTTTTGAGCCTTCTTCTTGCTTGGGAGCAAGTAAACCCAGTTGTATCTGGGCCAACGTGTCATCTCGCCACTTCTTGGCGTCCTTGAGGCTGGTGAACGTCTTGCTTATATTGATTGGACCACTGTCGGTCCTGCGACGGATTTGCACGCAGTATCTCGGGAGGCCGTCTTTCGGAGCGCGTGCCGAAATGAAGGGTTCGTCCGAACAGTCTTCTACTGTGGGCAAGTTATCCGCTTTGGTCGAAACTTGCGTCCGCTTGGTCTGTTTCGGCTTTCGCGAAGAGACGTTCTGGCTGGTCCCGGAGCTTTCGGTAGGTCGCGGCTGGGCGGGCAGTTCTGCGCGGAAGGCAAATGGAGAACCCGCTGCGCGGTCACGCGAGATTTGCTGGAGTAGATTCTTGGAGCTAACTTGGGTCGTGTGAGACATGACCGTCCCTTTCTTGTTGATCGTCGAGAACGTGGTGTCACTTCGATCTGGCCGGAAACCCTCCGAATGGGGTAAGTCGAGGCGCAGCCAGAATCAGGTGGTTCGCCTGACCCTGGCGGAGCTCTGGCTCGGACATGATTGACGGGATGGATGTTGCTACTCGGTAGCAAGCTGTCTTGGAAAACCCACGGAAACCGGAGAAAATCCCCGGGAATCACGAGAAATCTCGTTAGGTGGCCGCCTGCGCAGGTGGCGGTTAAGTATATGAAAATAAATGCAAAATATGCGTCAAGGCTTGCCGTGGCACCCATGATGGACTGGACCGACCGGCATTGCCGGGCGTTTCACCGCCTGCTGTCGCGCGAAGCGCTACTTTACACGGAGATGGTGACCGCGCCGGCGCTGGTGCGGGGCCGAGCTTTGCACTTGCTCGACTTCGCGCCCGAGGAGCAGCCGGTGGCGCTGCAGCTCGGTGGGTCCGATCCGAAGGAACTGGCGGAGGCCGCGCGCCTCGGGGCCGAGAGGGGCTATTCGGAGATCAACGTCAATGTCGGGTGCCCGTCGGACCGTGTGCAATCAGGCACGTTCGGGGCGGTTCTGATGAAGAGCCCGGACCTCGTGGCCCGTGCCGTGGAGGCAATGCGCAGGGCCGTCGACGTGCCGGTGACCGTGAAGTGCAGGATAGGAGTCGACGACCAGGATCCCGCGGAAGTCCTGCCTGCATTCCTGGCCCGGGTGCGGGAGGCGGGCTGCACACGCGTTACGGTGCACGCGCGCAAGGCCTGGCTGCAGGGCCTGTCGCCGAAGGAGAACCGCGACGTGCCGCCGCTCGACTACGATCTCGTGGCGGCGATGCTGGCCGAGTTCCCGGACTTGCACCTTTCGCTCAACGGCGGCATCGACACGCTCGATGCGGCGGTGGCGGCGCTGGAGCGCGGCTTTCACGGCGTGATGATCGGCCGCGCGGCCTATCAGCGGCCGTGGGACATCCTGGCCGGGGCGGATGCGCGAATCTTCGGGCGGGATACTCCTCCGCCCGATCCGGTGGAGGTCGCCGAGGCGATGCGCCCCCACATCGCCGCGCATGTGGCAGAGGGCGGAAAAGCGCATCAGGTCACGCGGCACATGATGGGCCTGTTCGCCGGGCGCCCCGGCGCGCGCGCCTGGCGTCGCACGCTGTCCGAGGCGGCCGCCTCGGGCGCGGGGGCCGAGATCCTCGACGCCGCGCTTGTCGCCGCGTCACAGGAACGCGCGGCGGCCTGAGCCGTCACTCCGGCTTCTGCTCCTGCGCCTCACGTCTTGCGGCCCGGCGGGCGGCGCGCCCGCCGCGGCGCCGCGTGAGCTGGCCGGCGCGGCCGGGCAGCTCTGCCACGATCCGGCGGCGCTCTTCGTTGTCCAGAAGGCTCCAGGTCGAGATTTCCTCGATCGAGCGCAGGCAGCCCGTGCAGAGCCGCGACTCGGGCTCGATCACGCAGATCTTCACGCAGGGGCTTTCGACCTCCTTGCGGGACCACACTTCGTCACTCATGTCGCCTCCGTATCGCTGGCGCCGATATGGCGCATCCGGTCGAGCGCGCCCTGCAGGATCACCGCCGCGGCGACGTGGTCGATGACCTCTGCCCGCCGGCGGCGCGAGGTGTCGGCCTCCAGCAAAGCGCGTTCGGCCGCCACGGTGGAGAGCCGCTCGTCCCAGAAGCCGATGGGCCCGTCCCAGAGCCGGGCGTAGTTGCGCGCGAACGCTCGTGTCGACTGGCAGCGCGGCCCCTCGCTGCCGTCCATGTTGCGCGGCAGCCCGAGGATGACGCCGCCGATCTCGCGCGCCGACAGAATGCCGGTCAGCCGCTCGGCATCGAGCCCGAACTTTTTCCGCCGGATCGTCTCCAGCGGCGTGCCGACTGACCGCAGCCGGTCCGACACCGCCACGCCGATGGTCTTCTCGCCAAGGTCGAGCGCGGCGATGGCGGCGTCGCGGGGCAGGGCCGCCACGAAGTTCTCGATCTCCTCGTAGATCACTGGCCGATCCCCGCGCCCTGCGCGCCTTGACGGATCGTCCGCAAAGCCGCCTCGTCGCCGGCGAAGATGTCCTGAGCTTCTTCGAAGGCGGCCATCGCGCGCTCCGCCTGGCCGAGCACGGCATAGGCGCCGATCAGCCGCGCCCATTCCTCGGGTGAGCCGCCTTCGGACTGCAGCCGGTCCGACAGGCGCGAGACCATGCCGCGGATCATCTCGGCCCGCGCCTCGGGGTCCATGTCCTCGGCTGCCTGCATCTCGGCTGGCGATGGGCCGGGTTCTGCTCCTTCGGGCTGGGGCATCTGGTAATTGTTGACACCGGCCCGGCGGGCCATCGCGCCGATCTGCTGCTGCACCGGATCGACCCAGGGATCGGTCGCGGCACTGTCGCGCAGGAGCCGGTCCCAGATCCGGAAGGCGCGGTCCGGCCGGCCGGTCTGCGCGTAGGACAGCCCCTTGTAGTAGCGCGCCGGCCCGTTCCCCGGATCGCGCGCGAGCGCCGCGTCGAAGGCGCGCTCCGCTTCCGGCGAGACATAGCCGCCGGCCGCGAGCACCATCATGTCGCCCAGATCGGCATGGTCGCCGGCGGTCGCCTCAGATCCCTTGAGCTCGACGATCTTCTGCTGCGCGCGCCATGCGGCCCCGTAATTGCCAAGCGCGGCTTCGGACCGGGCAAGAAGCTGGTAGCCCTGCAGATCGTCCGGCCGCTCCGCCACGGCGCCGCGCAGGCGCTGCACCAGCGCCCGGTATTCTTCGCTCGCGTCCGGCCGGTCCGCTTGCGGTGCCTGCGCCTCGGCGTCGTTCTGCGACGGACGTTCGGCGCGCGCTTCCTCCGCCTGTGCGATGCGAGCGCGCAGCCCAAGATCGCCATATCCCGGCGCCCCGAGCGCGGCATAAAGGCCGAAGCCGCCGCCCAGCACCACCGCCACGATCAGCGCGGCCGCCAGGTACCCCAGCGTTCGCGGCTGCCCCTCACCGGTCGCCGCGGCCCGCGCGCGTTCATCGGCGGCCAGCAGCCGGCGGGAGACCTCGGTGCGCAGCCGCTCCGCTTCCTCGGGGCCGATCGTGCCGCGTGCGGCGTCGCGCTCCACTTCCTTGAGCTGGTCGCGATAGACCTGCAGGTCGAACGCCTCGCCCGCCCGCGTGTCGCGATGCCCGCGCAAGAGCGCCAGCGCCATCAGCGCCGCGACCAGAAGCGCCAGCGCGCCCGTGAGGATGAAGAAACCCGTCATGTCCGCCTCGATATCACGTCCTGTTACCTAGGCGCCAACGGCCCCCGCCGAAAGGGCAAATGGGCGCACATGGCTGAGACCTTCGGCCCCATCCCGGGCGCGCCCGGCCGCCATGTCGCAAAGTCGTCGCAGAGTGACGGTCCCAGTCGCGGCAATGCCGGGTCATCGGGTGCAAAGACAGCTTCATCGACCCACCAGAGGAATCGAGGCGCGCACATGAAGCACTATTCCGCCTTTGCCATCGCCCGTGAGGCGCTTCGCGGCCACACCGGGTGGGAGCGCGCCTGGCGCAAGGCCACACCCAAGAAGAAGTACGACGTCGTCATCGTCGGCGCCGGCGGGCACGGCCTCGCAACTGCCTATTACCTCGGCAAGAACCACGGCATCAAGAACGTCGCCATCATCGAGAAAGGCTGGCTCGGCGGTGGCAACACCGGGCGGAACACGACGATCATCCGCTCGAACTACCTGCAGGATCCCTCCGCGGCGATCTACGAAAAGGCCCGCTCGCTCTACGAGACGCTGAGCCAGGATCTCAACTACAACATCATGTTCAGCCCGCGCGGCGTGCTGATGCTCGCCCAGACCGAGCACGAGGCGCGCGGCTACAAGCGCACCGCCCACGCCAACGCGCTGCAGGGCGTCGACACCGAATTCGTCTCGCCCGAGCGGGTGAAGGAGCTGTGCCCGATCATCGAACTCAGCGGCCCGCGCTATCCGGTCCTCGGCGCGCTCTGGCAGGCGCGCGCGGGCACCGCAAGGCACGATGCGGTGGCCTGGGGCTATGCCCGGGCGTGCTCGGACATGGGCATGGACATCATCCAGAAATGCGAAGTGACTGGCGTGCGCTCCGACAACGGGCAGGTGTCGGGAGTGGAGACCTCCCAGGGCTCGATCGATTGCGACAAGCTCTGCATCGTCGTCGCGGGCCATTCGGGGCACCTCGCCGAGATGGCCGGCTTCCGCCTGCCGGTGGAATCGGTCGCGCTGCAGGCCATGGTGTCCGAGCCGATCAAGCCCTGCATGGACGTGGTCGTCATGGCCAACACCGTTCACGGCTACATGAGCCAGTCCGACAAGGGCGAGATGGTGATCGGCGGCGGCGCGGACGGCTACAACAATTACACCCAGCGCGGCTCCTTCCACCATATCGAGGAAACCGTGCGCGCGCTGATCGAGACCTTCCCGATGATCTCGCGGCTCAAGATGCTGCGGCAATGGGGTGGCATCGTCGACATGACCGGCGACCGCTCGCCGATCATCTCGACCACCCCGCTGGGCAATTGCTTCATCAATTGCGGCTGGGGCACCGGCGGGTTCAAGGCGATCCCCGGCTCGGGCTGGGCGACGGCCGAGATGGTGGCGAAGGGCGAACCGGGCCCGCTCGCGGCCGAATTCGGGCTGAACCGCTTCCGCGAGGGCCGTTTCATCGACGAATCCGTCGCGGCGGGGGTCGCGCACTGATGCGGACCGCGTTCGCCATGGCGGAACTCCGCCCACGGGCCCGCGCCGCGGGAACATCCCCGCGGCTCCGGGCCGTTGTCTCCGCGACACATTCGATCGCGGAGGTTTCCCCATGTCCGATCCCAACACCAATTCCACGCACACCCAGCACACGCGCGAGACGCATGTGGAGCGCAAAGGCTCCGGCGGCATGGGCGCGCTGTCCTTCATCGTCGGCGGCCTCGTCGTTGCCGTCGGCATCCTCGCCTTCGTGTTCTGGGGCGGCGGCGCGCCCGACACCGGCGGCAACGCCTCCGGCGACGACGTCTCGATCTCCGTGGAGGGCGGAGAAGGCGGCGAAGGCGGCACCGCGGCGGCCGAAGGCGAAGCTGGCAGCGGCGGCGACAGCGCCGGGGCGGCGGCCGAAGCCGAAGGCGGCTCCGGCGGTGGCGGCAGCACCGCGAGTGACAGCGCATCGGGCGGCGGCGCCGAAGCCGAGGCCGGCGCCACGGCAGAAACCGAAAACTGACATCCGCGCCCGCGACACGGGCGCCGCATCCTTCATTCCGACCCCGGCCGCCCGAGGGCGCGGCCGGGGTCTTTTCGTGCGGAAGGGACCGACCCAATGCTGATCCTCTCCTGTCCCTATTGCGGCGTCGCCGCGGACGAGACCGAGCTTCACCCCGGCGGCGAGGGTCACCTCGTGCGCCACGGGCCCGGCAGTTCCGACGACGAGTTCGAAAGCTACCTCTTCCTGCGCCGCAACCCGCGCGGCGTGCACGTGGAGCGCTGGCGCCATGTCCACGGCTGCGGCAAGTGGTTCCACGCCGCCCGCGACACCATGACCATGGAGGTCATCGGCACCTATCCCGCCCAGGTCTCCGAGCCGCCTTCGGAAATTCTTAACGCCCTCGGCGCAAGATCCGCCTGATGCCGCGCCCGCGTCTTCTTCTCGTCCCAAATACTCCCGCCGGAGGCTTCCTCCGTCGCCACCAGCGCAAGGGTTCCGCAGCATGAGCCATCGCCTCGCCACGGGCGGCCGCCTGATCGACCGCTCGACCTCCGTCCGCTTCACCTTCAACGGCACCTATCTGCGCGGCCACGCCGGGGACACGCTCGCCTCGGCGCTACTGGCCAACGGGCGCACGCTGGTGGGCCGCAGCTTCAAGTACCACCGCCCGCGCGGCATCGTCGCCTCCGGCGCGGAAGAGCCGAACGCGCTTCTCGGCCTCGGCAAGGGCGACCGGTTCGAGCCGAACCAGCGCGCCACCACGACCGAGCTTTTCGAGGATGCGTCCACCACGTCGCAGAACCACTGGCCGTCGCTCGATTTCGATGTCGGCGCGGTCAACACGGCGCTGTCGCGCTTTCTTCCGGCGGGGTTCTACTACAAGATGTTCATGCATCCGCGCCCGCTGTGGAAGCATGTCTACGAGCCCTTCATCCGCAAATCCGCCGGTCTCGGCGAGGCGCCGGCGGCCGAGGCGCGCGATCCCGACAGCTACGAGCATTTCCACATCCACACCGACGTCCTGGTGATCGGCGGCGGCGTGGCGGGCCTTGCCGCGGCGAAGTCGGCGGCGGCCACCGGCGCGCAGGTGCTCTTGATCGAACAGACGCCGCATTGGGGCGGCCGCGCCGTCGTCGACGGCGGCGAGATCGACGGCGTTCCGGCCGAGACCTGGGTGAACGCCACGCTGCAAACGCTTGAAGGCATGGATAATGTCCGGATCCGCACTCGCGTGATGGGCTCCGGCGTCTACGATCACGGCTACGCGCTCGCCTATGAGCGAATTGCCGACCACGCACCCGGCGGCGAGGCGCCGCGCCATCGCCTCTGGCGCATCCGTGCGCAGAAGATCGTCACTGCCACCGGCGCCATCGAACGGCCGCTGTCCTTTGCCGGCAACGATCTGCCGGGCGTGATGCTGGCGGCGGCCGTGCGCGATTACGTGGTGAATTACGCCGTGGCGCCCGGCAAACGCACCGTCGTGGTCACCAACAACGACGACGCCTACCGCACCGCGCTGGCGCTGCACGATGCCGGGCTCGAAGTGCCCGCGATCCTCGATGCTCGGGCCGAAGGGGGCGGAACGCTGGCCGAGGCCGCGCGCAGCCGCGGCATCCGCATCCTGACCGGGCGCGGCATCGCCAAGGTGAAGGGGCGCAAGCACGTCACCGGCGTCGCCATCTGCGCGCAGGCGGGCGAGGGCACCGTGCTCGACACGATCCCCTGCGACGCGGTCGCGATGTCCGGCGGCTGGTCGCCGGTCGTGCACCTGTGGTCCCATGCCGGCGGCAAGCTGACCTGGAACGCCGAGGAGGCGTTCTTCCAGCCCGATCCGAAACGCGCGCCCAACACCCACGACGCGAGCCCCGTCGTCTTTGCCGCCGGCGCTGCGAACGGACAGCTCGGCCTCGCCGAAGCGCTGTCCGACGCCTGGAGCGCTGGCGGCGCGGGCGAGGGTGCCCCGACGGCCGCACCCCGCGACGAGGCGCCGATGCGCCCCGTCTGGGTCATGCCCGAGAACGCCAAGCCGGCGCTGCGCCGCAAGGCCTGGCTCGATTTCCAGAACGACGTGAAGGTCTCCGACGTCATGCTCGCCGCGCAGGAAGGTTACGAGAGCGTCGAGCACACCAAGCGCTATACCACGCTCGGCATGGCGACCGATCAGGGGAAACTGAGCAACATCAACGGACTGGCAATCCTTTCTCAATCCTTGGGCGAAGACATCCCGGCCGTTGGTACCACCACGTTCCGTCCGCCCTATACGCCGATCTCGCTTGCCGCGATCGCGGGCGAGGCGCGGGGCGCGCTGTTCCAGCCGATCCGCAAGACGCCGCTGCACGACTGGCACGAGGCCAACGGCGCCCAGTGGGAACCGGTCGGCCATTGGCGCCGCCCGTACTGCTTCACCCGTCCGGGCGAGAGCAAGCATGACGCGGTGATCCGCGAGATCGACCAGACGCGGTCGAGCCTCGGCCTGCTCGATGCCTCGACGCTCGGCAAGATCCTGGTGAAGGGCCCGGACGCGGGCCGCTTCATGGACATGCTCTACACCAACATGATGTCCTCGCTGAAACCGGGCTTCTGCCGCTATGGACTGATGTGCTCCGAGAACGGGTTCCTGATGGACGACGGCGTCGTCGCCCGGATCGACGATCAGACCTTCCTCGTCCACACCACCACCGGCGGCGCCGACAGCATTCATGCCCATATGGAGGACTGGCTGCAGACCGAATGGTGGGACTGGCAGGTCTGGACGGCGAACGTGACGGAGCAATATGCCCAGATCGCCGTGGTCGGCCCCAATTCCCGGAAGGTGCTTGAGAAGCTCGGCGGCATAGACGTGTCGAAAGAGGCGCTGCCGTTCATGCGCTGGACCGATGGCACGCTGGCCGACATTCCCGCGCGCGTCTTCCGCATCTCCTTCTCCGGGGAGCTCTCCTACGAGATCGCGGTGCCCGCGAACCGCGGCCGCGCGCTTTGGGACAAGCTTCTGGAGGCGGGTGAAGAGTTCGGCGTAACCCCTTACGGAACCGAGGCTTTGCACGTCATGCGGGCCGAGAAGGGCTTCATCATGATCGGGGACGAAACCGACGGGACGGTGATCCCGCAGGATCTCGGCCTCGACTGGGCAATCTCCAAGAAAAAAGAGGATTACATCGGCAAGCGCGCGCAGGCGCGGTCCTTCATGGCCTCGCCCGACCGCTGGAAGCTCGTTGGCCTCGAAACGCTCGACGGTTCGGTCCTGCCCGAGGGCTCCTACGCCATCGGCGAGGGCAGGAATGCCAACGGCCAGCGCGCCACAGAGGGGCGCGTGACCTCCACCTATTACTCGCCCACGCTGAAGCGCGGCATCGCCTTCGGCCTCGTGCACAACGGCCCCGACCGGATGGGCCAGGAGGTCGCGTTCAACCGCATCGGCGGCGAGCCGGTGCGCGCCCGCATCGTCTCCACCATGTTCTTCGACCCCGAAGGAGAGAAGCAGAATGTTTGACGCGACCCCGCCGCTCGCCCGCGCCCGTCAGGACGGCCGCGTCAGCGTCGAATGCGCCGGCCTGACCGGCATGGTCACCCTGCGCGGCGACATCGCGGCGATCGGCGAGCCGGTCGCCGATGCCACCGGCCTCAGCATCCCCGACACGCTCGGGATCGTGGAGGACGGGGGCAGGGCGCTCGCCTGGATGTCCCCGGACGAGCTGATGCTGTTCTGCGCCTACGACGAGGCCGAGGAGATCGCCGCGACGCTGACCGCGGCGACCGCCGAGGACCACGCGCTGGTGGCCAACGTCTCCGACGCCCGCGCGATGTTCGAATTGAGCGGGGAGGAGGCGGCGCTGCGCGAGACGCTGGCCAAGCTCACGCCCGCCGACCTGCGCCCAGACGCCTTCCCGCCGGGCACGATCCGCCGCACGCGGCTGGCGCAGGTCTCCGGCGCGATCTGGCTGGCCGAGGACGGGGCGATGCGGGTGATCTGCTTCCGCTCGGTGGCCGATTATGTCTTTTCGCTCCTGTGCCACGCCGCCCGGCCGGCCGCCGCGGTCGGTCACTTTTAGGACAGCTCTCCGCTTTCCCCTGCGGCAACCGTCCCGCGAGGGTTGCGGCCCCGGACGGGCACGTCGATAGTCCCCCGACGCGACGCGCCCGAACGGAGCCGCCATGAGAGCCCGCCTTCTCGCCCTGCCGCTTCTCCTGCTCGCCGCGCCCGCGGCGGCCACGGAAACGCTGGTCTGTGCCCTCAGCCAGCACGGCAACGGCAACTGGATTCCCGAAATCCTGTTCGTCGGTTACGAGGACGGGGCGGACACCGCCGTGGTCTCCGATCCGGTGATCCTGCACTTCAACGGCCGGCCGATGACCGCGAACATCGCCGCGGACAATGCCAGACGCATCACCTTCGCCTGGAAACTCACCGCCTCGGACGGACGCCATCGCATCTCCGCCTTCATCTATCGCGCGACCTATCTGAAGGGCTCGGGCCGGATGACGATTTCGGCCACGCCGGCGGGGTTTTCCAATCGGTTCACGGGGCAGGGAACGTGCCGCAAGGAGACGCGTTGAACTCACGACAGCTGACGGCGGCGTGAGATCTCGCCTTGACGGCGCGGGTCTGCCGGATCACCTAAGCGTCAGCCGTTCGAATTTTCTCCAACTTCAAGAGGTCTGACATGGCTTTCGAATTGCCCGATCTTCCTTACGCCCACGACGCGCTCGCCCCCAAGGGCATGTCGCGCGAGACGCTAGAGTTCCACCACGACATCCACCACAAGGCCTATGTCGACAACGGCAACAAGGCGATCGCCGGAACGGAGTGGGAAGGCAAGCCCGCCGAAGAGATCATCAAGGGCACCTACGACCCGAACGCCGTGGCACAGTCCGGGATCTTCAACAACGCCTCGCAGTACTGGAATCACAACCAGTTCTGGGAAATGATGACCCCCGACAATGTCGGCATGCCCGGTGAGCTCGAGAGCGCGCTGACCGAGAGCTTCGGCTCGGTCGACAAGTTCAAGGAAGAGTTCTCCGCCGCCGGCGCCGGTCAGTTCGGCTCGGGCTGGGCCTGGCTCGTGAAGGACACCGACGGCGGGCTCAAGGTCACCAAGACCGAGAACGGCGTGAACCCGCTGTGCTTCAACCAGACCACGCTGCTCGGCGTCGACGTGTGGGAACACTCCTACTACATCGATTTCCGCAACAAGCGCCCGGCCTACCTGCAGAACTTCCTGGACAACCTGGTGAACTGGGAAAACGTGGCGGAGCGCCTCTCCAAGGCCTGATCGCCGCACCGTCACAGACAGGACCGAAGGACCAAGGACCCCGCGCTGCGCTGCGCGGGGTCTTTTCGTGCGCGCCTCTCCGTCCACACGGCTCCCTGCTTCTTTGGGCTCGAAATACTCCGGGGAGCGCGAGGGGCTGGCCCCTCGCCCCCGCACGGGCCACCGCCGCGCGCAGTCGCGGTCGGAGTCCACCCCCAAGCGGCCCGATTGATTAATGACATCCCGCCCGGAACGCCCGAACGCCTTTGCGCATTCTTCTTGTGACGGAAATACGAAGAACGGAGGCTCCCATGGCCGAGCGTCATCGCTCCCAGGACGGACATCGCGAAACCGAGGACGTGCTCGGGGTCAAGCCCGAAGAGCTGCCTGAACCGCCCGATCACGGCAACCGTGCCGGCGGCGAACTGCAGCGCAAGGTCGGCACACGCGACGAGGAAAAGCGCTACGACGAAGGCTCTGCGGGGCGCACGCGCCCGCTGGCTGGAGACACGGACGAATCCGGCGACAAGGAGGACGTGTAATGAGCGTTCTCAGTCGCGATACGTGGGTACTTGTCGCCGACAGCGAAAAAGCCCTTTTCCTGCGCAATGAAACGGATGCGGACAATCCCAACCTGGTTGTGGTGCGGGAGGAAGAACAGTCCAATCCCAAGGACGTCGCGCAATCGGCCAACAAGCCGGGCCGGATGCAAGATACCGGACGACAGCAGACCTCCGCCGTGGAGGATACTGACTGGCACGAGCTGGCCAAGGAACGGTTTGCCGACGATCTCGCCGGGATTCTTTTCCGCCAGGCCGAGAAGCACAAATTCGAGCGTATCGTGATCGCCGCGGCGCCGCAGGTGCTGGGGGCGCTGCGTGACAAGCTGCACAAGGAAGTGCAGTGGCGCGTCGTGGCCGAGGTCGACAAGAACCTCACCAATCACCCTGTCGATCAGATTGAATCGCTGCTTCACGATCAATTCGACACCGCCTGACGCGCAATAGTGCCACCCCCGCCATTGCGGCAATAAAGCTCTGATTGTAACGACATCTTTGTCTTCACGACAAAGGTGTCGGTCAGAGGTTGGGGGCGCACATGAACGAACTCGAACGCCTGGCGCGGCACTATATCTATCAGGTGTGGGAGCAGGGCGACGGCGCCGCCGCGAAATGGTTCCTGTCTCCTGAGATCCGGATTGTCGGCGTGCAGGCGCTCGAGGTCAACGGGCTCTCGGATTTCCGCAGCTTTCATTCCATGATCTGGTCCCAGATCGACCACCTGCACTTCGATACCCGGCTCGCGCTGGCCGATCCGCCGTGGGTGAGCCATGCCGGCACGATCACTCTTCGCGAACGGCGCACCGGCACTCGACTGACCGAGCGTTGCCATTGCCTCAACCGGTTCGACGGCAAGCGCATCGTCGAAACCGAGGTATTCATCGATTTCCTGGCCATTTTCGAAAAGGTCGGCCGATTGCCGCCGCGGGTCTTCGACCGCTGTCTCGCCGGCGAGCGGTTAGGCATCGCCTGACCCCTTGTCATCCCGGCCCCGCCTGCGCAGAACGGGGGCGAACGACAGGGGGCAGCATGACACAGGGACGGATCGGCCTTCTGTCGATGATCGCGGCGTGCAGCATCTGGGGACTCTCGCCGCTCTACTACAAGCTGCTGTCGCATATCCCGCCGCTCGAGGTGCTGGCGCATCGCACGCTGTGGTCCGCAGTGTTTTTCACCGGGCTTCTGGCGATGCGCGGGCGGCTCGGCCGGGTCGATGCGACGCTGCGCGACCGCCGCGCACGCCGGACACTGACCTTCTCGGCGCTGGCGATCTCGGCCAACTGGTTCCTGTTCATCTATTCCATCGGGATCGGCCGGGCGACCGAGGCAAGCCTCGGCTACTACATCTTCCCGCTCGTCGCCGTGCTGCTGGGGGTGGCGCTCTTCGGTGAGAGACTCTCGCGCGTCGAGGCGGCGGCGGTCGCGCTCGCCGGCGCGGCAGTGGCGTTGCTGGCCTGGCGGGAGGGGCAGGTGCCGTATGTTTCTCTGCTGATCGCGATCACGTTCGGCCTGTACGGCGTGGCCAAGAAGCGGATCGCGGCTGACGCGATTACCTCGGTGACGACCGAAGTGCTGATCCTCTGCCCGCTGGCGCTGGTCTGGCTGGCGCTAGTCCATGCCGGCGCGGCCCCAGGGCAGGGCGGCGCCTTCGGATCGGATGCCGGAACCACGGTGCTCCTGCTGTTCTCGGGGCCGCTCACCGCACTGCCGCTGATCTTCTTCAGCCATGCCTCGCAGCGCGTCGCGCTCGGTACGCTGGGGCTGATCCAGTACATGAATCCGACGCTTCAGTTCCTCTGCGCCACGCTGGTTTTCCGGGAACCTTTCGGGCTGGCGCAGGCGCTCGCCTTCGCGCTGATCTGGACGGCGCTGGGGCTTTACTCCGGCGCGCGGCTGAGTCGCGACCGCGCCTCTCGCAGGCAGTCGACCAGCGCCGCGACCGACCCGCAGGCCTGAACGCTGTCCCGCATCGTCTCCCCCGCGAAACCCGTGGCGACGATGTGGTCGAGCAGCGTCTCCAGCGGTGCCCAGAAGCCGTCGGGACCGAGCAGGAAGATCGGCTTGTCGTGCAGGCCGAGCTGGCGCCAGGTCAGCACCTCGAAGAACTCGTCGAGCGTGCCGGCCCCGCCCGGCAGCACGACGATGGCGTCGGCATTCATCACCATGATCTTCTTGCGCTCGTGCATCGTTTCGGTGACGATGAAGCGCGACAGGTCGCGCTTGCCGACCTCGAGGGCGAGCAGGTGCTGGGGGATCACCCCGAACGTATCGGCGCCGGCCGCCTGCGCCGCCCGCGCCACCCGGCCCATGAGCCCGACATCGCCGGCGCCGTAGACCAGCCGCCAGCCTTCCTTGCCGATGGCACGGCCGGTGGCCTCTGCCGCGTCGCCGAAGGCCGGATCGCCGCCGGGGCGGGCGCCGCAATATACGCAGACCGAAAACGTCGTCATCTCAGGGGCATCCCGGCGCCATGGTTTTGACCGCTCATAGCGGGATTGATATACAGGCTCAACCGCGCCGGGCTGCCAAGGTCTCCGGTGCGACGCGAGGGGATGACACGGCGATGAGCAAGTTCGCATGGGCCGGGGGCACGGCTGGCATGGCGCTCGGCGGTGCGGTCGCGGGGATCGTCGTACTGGCGGGCTTCTACGCGACGCGCCTGCTGGAGCACCGGCCCGCTGCGCCGGCGCCGACTGTCGCCGAAATCGCGCCCGGGGCCCCGGCGGCGCCCGGCGGCCCGTTCCCCGGGTCCGGGGCCGTGATGGAGACGCAGGACCGGGCAAACGCCGATACGGCCCTCGGCGCCGCTGACGTTCAGGCCGCCACGACCGCCACGCCCCTGCCGTCGGACGCCGGGGCCGGAGAACCAGGTGTGGAGACGGCGACCGTTGCAGCGCCCCGGACCGGGGCCGGTCGGCCTGCGGAGCCAATCCCGGAAGAACGCCCCCCGGGCGCAGAGGCGGAGGTGAGCGGTCGGCGGACCGAAGAGGACAAGGCCGACTCCCCGGGAGAGGGCGTCGAGCAAGACCTGGACGGGCAGACGGCGCAGGCCGTCTCCACGGAGCAGAGCGGCGCGGGCGTCGGTGACCCACCGGTCGCTCCGGACACTGGGATCGCATCCTCCGTCGGATCGGACGTGCCCGGCAGCGAGGGGGCACGCGACACCGCGACAGGGCCTGCCTCCGGTATCTCTTCGGACGGGCCCGTCGTCGGCGGCGGGACGACCAACGCCGCGGCCCGCGCGGCGCATGCCTCGGGAAACGGCGATGTTCGCAAGGATCCGGTCGCGGAGGATGCCGCGGCGACTTCGAAACCTCCAAGCTTCGACATCGTCCGCGTAACGCCGGATGGCAGCGCGCTCGTGGCCGGGCGCGCGGAGCCCGGCGCTCAGGTCTCGCTGCAAATCGACGGCGTGTCCGCGGGCACGACCGATGCCGATGCCACAGGCAGTTTCGTCGCCTTCCTGTCTGTCCCGCGCGGCAGCGGACCCAGGGTCCTGTCGATGTCCTCGGCCATCGCGGGCGTGTCGATCGCCGCGGAGTCCGAAGTCATCCTCGCGCCGTCGCCGCGAAGCGGCGGTGCGGTGGTGTCGTTGGCGCCGGACACGGCCCGGGTGATCCGAGACGGACCGGCGGAGTCCGATGGCGGCGGAGCGGACGAGACGCCGACGCCGGACCTGCAGAAACCCGATGCGCTGACGGAGGCCGCGACGGCACCTGCACCCGCCGAAGGCGAAGCCCCCCCCGCACCGGCCGGTGAGGATGCCCACGAGGCGGAGCGCGTGGCCGTTCTGCTCTCGGGACCGGACGGGGTCGAGGTGCTGCAGCCCGCCGCGCCGCTCACCGCGCCGGTGCCCGAGGCCCAGGATTTCGTCTCGATCGACACGATCAGCTACGACGCGACCGGGCAGGTCGCTCTGGCTGGCCGCTCCGACACCAAGAGCGGCCCGGGCGCGGTGCGGATTTACCTCGACAACCGTCCGCTGACGAGCGCCGACATATCGCCCACGGGCCGCTGGCGCGCGGATCTTCCGGAGGTCGCGGCCGGGACCTACACACTGCGTGTCGATCGCCTGAACGAAACCGGCGCAGTGACCGCCCGGGCCGAGAGCCCGTTCCTGCGCGAGCGGCCCGAGGCGCTGGTCGCCGCGAGCCCCCGCAGCCGCGACGCGCGCGTCGAGGCGGTGACGGTGCAGCCGGGCAACACGCTCTGGGCTATCGCGCGGGAGCAATACGGCGAGGGCATCCTCTATGTGCGGGTGTTCGAGGCCAACGAGGACCAGATCCGCGATCCGGACCTGATCTATCCCGGGCAGATCTTTTCCATACCGGAGTGAGGGCTGGTCCGGGTCGGAGCGAGGGGCCGGCCCCTCGCGCTCCCCGGGATATTTATGGGCAGATGAAAGCCTGGGTCAGATCGTGTCGACCGAGGCGCGGTAGGCCGAGGGGGTCATGCCCGTGTGGCGCCGGAAGGCGCGGCTGAAATAGGCCGGGTCGTCGAAGCCGAGCCGGTAGCCGGCTTCGGCGACGCTCATCCGAGTGTAGGCGAGAAGGCGCTGCGCCTCGCGGAACACCTCCGCTTCGAGATGCTGGGACGCCGAGCAGCCGAGGCGCGCGCGGGTGATGCGGCTGAGCTGTTGCGGCGTGAGACCGAGCGCATCGGCGTAGTCGGCGATGCGCCAGCGCGACCGCAGGTGTCGCGCGATGAGCCTGTCGAACGCCTCCAGATTCTGTGCGGCGCGGCTCCGGTCGGGCGCCGGTGCGCCAGGCGCGGCGCGGGCCAGCGTGGCGGCGAGAGCCAGAGCATGGCCGCGCAGCGCCGCATCGCGGTAGGGTGCGCGGCCGGCATGTTCGCGGGCGATGGCCGCGACGCTCGCGGCGGCCTCCGCCTCCGGGACATTGTGGAACCAGGCCCGAAGGCGCGGCGCCGTGGCACTGTCCGGGCCGAAGACCTCCGGAAAGGCGCGGACGGGCAGGGTGATCACCCGGCCCTCGGTGCCGCGCGCGAAGGCGAAACCGTGCACCACGCCCGGCGGAATGTAGACGAGGGCGGGCAGGGGCGGCGCGCGCTCCGCCCCGTCCGCTCTGATCCGCACCCCGCCGGTTGACAGCAGCAGGACCTGCGCGAGCCCGGCATGGCGGTGCGGCGCGATCACCCAGTCGTGGCGCGCGGCTCGGTCGGCTATGGTCTCCGCGTGCAGAAGATCCGGGAAGGCGCCACGTTCGCCGTAGAGCGTCCAGGCGGGAATGGCGTGATCGGGCTGCATGTTCGAATAGTGCCAGAGGCCTCCACCTCGGTCCATGTTTCCGGCTCCCGGATGTTCTAATCTTCCGCTTTCGGAACGACGGGAGGAGAGTCATGCGCACCCAGGTGGCGATCATCGGCGGCGGACCCGCGGGTCTGCTGTTGTCGCAGCTTCTGAACCGCGAGGGGGTCGAGACAGTCGTGGTCGAGCGGCGCAGCCGCGCCCACGTGCTCTCGCGCATCCGGGCCGGGGTGCTGGAGCAGGGCTCCGTCGCGCTCCTGGAACGGGCGGGCGTCGGGCGGCGGCTGCGCACGGACGGGGCCCGCCATGACGGCTGTTACCTTTCGACGGCGGCGGGGATGTTCCACGTCTCGTTCCGCGACATGGTCAACGGTCAGGTCACGGTCTACGGCCAGACCGAGGTGACCAAGGACCTTTATGCCGCGCAGGACGCGCTCGGTGCGGTGCACGTGCACGAGGCCGAGGACGTGATTCCGCACGACATCACAGGGGAGCGTCCTTACGTCACGTGGCGCAAGAACGGGCGGGACCAACGGCTCGACTGCGACTGGATCGCCGGGTGCGATGGCTTTCACGGCATCTGCCGCCCGTCGATCCCCGAGGGCGTCCGGCGCGAATTCGAGCGGGTCTACCCGTTCGGCTGGCTGGGCGTTCTGTCGGAGACCGCGCCGGCGGCGGACGAGCTGATCTACGCCAACCACCCGCGCGGCTTCGCGCTCGCCTCCATGCGCAACCCGCACCTGTCGCGCTACTATATCCAGGTGCCGGCCGAGACCGATCCAAGAGACTGGTCCGACGCCGCGTTCTGGGACGAGTTGCGCTGCCGCCTGCCAGGGGACGTGGCCGAAGCCATGGAGACCGGGCCGTCGGTCGAGAAATCCGTGGCGCCGCTGCGCAGCTTCGTCTGCGAGCCAATGGCGCACGGGCGTATGTTCCTTGCCGGCGACGCGGCCCATATCGTGCCGCCGACGGGCGCGAAGGGTCTGAACCTCGCCCTCGGGGATGTGCATTACCTCTTCGAGGCGCTGCGGCGCTGGTACCGCGATGGCGAGGCGGAGGGGCTGGAGCGCTATTCGGAAACCGCGCTGGCGCGTGTCTGGGCGGCGATGCGGTTCTCGTGGTGGATGACCTCCATGCTGCACCGTTTTCCCGACCAGACTGACTTCGACCAGCGCATGCAGGAAAGCGAGCTGCGCCAGCTCATCACCATGCCGTCGGCGCGCGCGACCATGGCGCAGAACTACGTGGGCCTGCCTTACTGAGTGCCGTGCGGCGGCCACATCCGGCCGAAGACGCCGTCGCGGCGCAGAATCAGGTGATGCAGCGCCGCCGCGACGTGCAGACCGATCAGCAGCGTGATCGCCCAGGCGCCGTAGAAATGCAGCGCCTTGGCGGTCTCGGCCAGCGCCTCGTTCTTCGGCACCATCGCCGGCACGCCGAGCGCGTCGAGCCACTCGATCGGAAAGCCGCCGGCGCGTACCCGGACATAGCCGAGGACCGGCATGACGAGGACCAGCGCGTAAAGCGCCCAATGGCTGAGGCCCGAGACGGTGCGCTGCCAGTCCGGCACGCTGCCCGGCAGGGGCGGGGCGGGATGCGTCAGGCGGTAGGTCAGCCGGAGAACCACCAGCAGGAACACGATCACGCCGACATTCTTGTGAAAGATGAAGAGCGTGTTGCCCACCGGCCGCGGCAGCCCCTCCTGGATCATGACGAAACCGGCCGGGATCATCATCAGCACGAGCGCCGCGACGAGCCAGTGAAACAGCCGCGCCGGCCGGCGGTATCCGGTGATGGACATTCGCATCCTCCCTGTCGCCTGACCCTGCAGATAGCACGGATCGGCGCCGCGCGCAGAAAAGTGTGCCGCACCGGACCCTGCGACACAGTATTCCGGTTTCCAAGGGGCTGCCGCGGCCTAATCTCTCGGCGAAACAGGAGGTTCCCCGATGTCCCAGACGCGACTGACCCGTCGTTCCCTTCTTGCCGCCGGCAGCGCCGGTCTTGGTGCGCTGGCCCTCGGGCGGCCCGCCCACGCGCAGACCTCTGTCGCATTCCAGCTATCGTGGCTGCATTCGGTGCAATTCGCCGGCAGCTACATAGCACAGGAAAACGGTGCCTGGGCAGAAAGGGGCCTCGATGTGCAGCTCTTGCAGGGCGGGCCCAACGCGCCGGTGGAGCCGCCGGTGATTTCCGGCACCGCGCTCATGGGAATCTCGGGCGTCGACTACACAGCGCCGGCGGTGAACGAGGGCGCGCCGTTCAAGATCATCTTCGTGGCGATGCAGAAGAACCCCTTCGTCGTCGCCTCGCTGTCCGGCGCTCCGATCGAGCGGCCGCAGGACCTTGTCGGCAAGCGCATCGGCATGGCGCTGGCGAACATGCCGGTGCTGCAGGCGCTCTGCACGCTGAACGACGTGAACATCGACGAGATCGAGCTGGTGCCGACGCAATATACCGCGACGCCGCTCCTGTCCGGCGACGTGGATTGCCTGCTCTGCTGGGAAACCGACCTGCCGGTCGCCATGATCATCCAGGGTGCGGAGCCGGTAACGATGCTGCTCGCCGATTACGGCTACGAGCTTCATTCGCAATGCTACATCGCCACCGAGGAGAGCATCGCCAACCGCCGGGACGAGCTTCGCGCACTATTGGAGGGCGAAATCGCGGGCTGGACTGCCTACCGCGAGGACACCGATGCCGCCGCCGAACTGACGGTGAACAAGTTCCCCGACCTCGGACTCGACCTCGAGACGCAGAAGCTTCAGGCCGAACGCCAGGTGCCACTGATGTTCTCCGATGTCAGCGACGAGAACGGCTTCGGCTGGTGGACCGAGGAGAGCGTGGCGCGCAATATCGAGACCATGAAGCTGCTGGGCTTCGAGGTGACGCCGGATCTCTGGGACCGCTCCATCCTCGAAGAGATCCACGGCGCCTGATGACCGAACCCGCCGAGATCGTCTGTACGGGCCTCGCCAAGAGCTTCGGGGCGACCGAGGTGGTGCGGCCCACGGACCTCGCATTCGCGGCCGGACAGACGACAGCGCTTGTCGGGCCGTCCGGGTGCGGCAAGTCCACCCTTCTGCGCCTGGTGGCGGGGCTGGAGACACCCTCTGCAGGAGAGGTGTCTATCGCAGGGGCGCCGCCGGCCGAGACGTTGCGGCAGGGCGCGTTGTCGATGGCCTTCCAGGATCCGTCGCTGTTGCCCTGGCGGACGGTGCGGGGCAACGTGACGCTGGCGTTGAAGCTCGCCCGACAACCCGTCGATGCAGAAGCGATTTCCAGATTGATCGAATTGGTCGGACTGGGCGGGTTCGGCGACACGCGACCTGCTGCGCTCTCGGGCGGGATGCGCCAGCGCGCCGCTATTGCGCGGGCCATGGTGACGCGGCCGCGGGTGCTGCTTCTCGACGAGCCCTTCGGCGCCGTGGACGAACTCACGCGGCAACAGCTCGCCGAGGATCTGCCGCCGCTGTGGGAGGCGCGCGGTGCGACGACTCTTCTCGTGACCCATTCGGTGAGCGAGGCGGTAATGCTGTCGGACCGCGTGCTGGTGTTCTCGGGCCGTCCCGCGCGGGTCGTGGCCGATATCGCGGTGCCGCTCGACCGTCCGCGCCGCGCCAGCCTGTCGACCGATCCGGCCTTCCTTGCACGAACGTCCGAGGTGTCGGAGGCGCTGGCCGCCGGTATGGCCGAGACCCGCCCGCGGCTCGCCGCGCAATGAACGCGGTTGCCGCCGATCCGGCGCCGTCCCGGCGCGTCGGCGCGTTCGTCGAGCCGCTGCTCGGCCTCGCGGTGATCCTGCTGGGCTGGGAGCTTGCGGCGCGCGTTCTCGCCGGCACCTTCATCCTCGCCAGTCCGTTGGAGGTCGCGCGGTACCTCGCGCAAAACACCGGGCTGATGTCGCGGGCGTTGGCCGAGACGCTGGGCAACGCCGCGCTCGGCTTCCTTTGGGGCAACCTTGCCGCCGTCGCACTTGCCACGGTCGCCATCCTCTGGCCGGTGACGCAGCGCACGCTGTCAGGCCTCGCGCTGCTGGTTTTCTGCCTGCCTCTGGTGGCGACGGGTCCGATCCTGCGCGTGCTCTACGGCCCCGGCGACGGCCCGCAGGTCACCCTCGCGGCGATGGCGGTTTATTACACGACCTACGTGCCGCTGCTGGTGGGGCTGCGCGCGGCGCCGTCGAGCTGGTTCGAGCTGATCCGCAGTTACGGAAGGGGCAGGGGATCCGAGCTGGTTCACGTGAGGGCGATGGCGGCGTTGCCGTACCTCTTCGCCGGGCTTCAGATCGCCGCGCCGGCGGCCTTTCTCGGCGCCATGGTGGGAGAGTTCACCGGCGCCGAGCGCGGCATGGGCGTGCTGACGATCCGTGCGATGCGCGCGCTCGACGTGCCGGCGACCTGGGCGCTGGCCTGCACTGCGGCCGCCGTGTCGATCGCCGCCTACGCCGCGATCGGGGCACTGGCGCGGGCGCTCACCAAGGCGCCGCCGCCGGTCATCCTCGCGTCGCCGGATACATCGGGATTGCGGCGTAACAAGCCGATTCTGAACGCATTCATCACCCTCGTTCTTGCCCTTGCCCTGTGGTGGGGCGCGATGGCGGCCTTCGACCTCACGCCGTTCTTCGCCAAGCGGCCTGGGGACGTGCTCGAGGCGCTGCTGCTGGCTCCGGACGCGGCTCAGACACGGACGACATTGCTGGCGGCACTCGGCGAGACCGCAAAGTTGGTCGTGCCGGGCTACCTTGCCGGGCTCGCACTCGGCGCCGGGCTCGCGACGCTGCTGACGCTGGTGCCGGCCGCGGCGGCGGTGGCCATGCCGCTCGCGGTCTCCTTGCGCTCAGTGCCCATCGTGACGACCGCGCCGCTGGCGGTGCTGCTGCTCGGCCGGGGGCCGGCGGGCACGATCACGCTTGTCGCCGTCATGGTCTTCTTCCCGACCTTCGTGGCCTGCCTGCACGGGCTGCGGCAGGCGCCTGGCCAGATCCTCGACGTGCTGCGCAGCTATGCGGCCGGGCCGGTCGCGCGGCTGGTTCACGTGCGCCTGCCGGCGATGCTGCCGGCCTTCTTCGCTGCCGCGCGCATGGGCGTCCCGGCGTCCGTGCTCGCGGTTACAGTGGTGGAATGGCTGGGTACGGGGCAGGGCGTGGGTGCACTCATGGCGCTCTCGGCGTCGCTGTCGGATTACGACATGCTTTGGTCCTCGATCGTGGTCGTGGCACTTGTGTCGGTGCTGGGCTATGCCGGGGTGGCCTGGGTCGAGGCCCGCATCCTCTCCCGCTACGCCGCCGAACAGGTCGCGCGATGAGAGCGCTCGCCTTTGCCATTCCAGGCGATATCAATACCTTGACCGGCGGCTTTCTCTACGAGAAGCGGCTTCTGGAAGGGTTGCGCGCGCTCGGTCACGACGTGCGGCACATCGAACTCGATCCGAGCTTTCCCGACCCGGACGTCGCAGCGACAACCGATGCCGTCGCGCAGCTAGCCGCTATCGAACCGGCCCGGCCGGTCATCCTCGACGGGTTGGTTTTCGGCAGTCTCGACACGGCGGGGCTGGCCCGAGTGCGGGCGCCGATCGTCGCCATGATCCATCATCCGCTGGCGCTGGAAAGCGGTCTCGACCCTCCGCGGGCGGAACATCTTTACCGCACCGAACGCAACAACTTGCGCCATGCCGTTCATGTCCTCGTGCCAAGCCCGCACACAAGAGCGATCCTGATCGACCGCTACGGCGTCGATAAGGGGCGCATCACCGTGGCGCGGCCTGGCACGCTGCCGCCGGCCGGACCGCCGAGACCGGTCGATCCGCCGCTGATCCTGTCCGTCGGCATCCAGCATCCGCGCAAGGGGCATGACGTTCTGATGCACGCGCTGGCGCGCACGACCGACCTGGCCTGGCAGGCAACCGTCGTCGGGAAGGTGCACGACGCCGCGCATGCCCTCGATCTCGAAAGACTTATGGGCGCTCTAGGTCTTCGTGATCGGGTCCGCTTCGCCGGCCGTGTGCCGCAGGAGGAAATCGGTCAGCTTTACCGAGAGGCGACGCTCTTTGCGCTTGCCACGCGATACGAAGGGTACGGCATCGTGTTCGACGAGGCGCTGGTTCACGGGTTGCCGATCGTGAGCTGTGCGACAGGCGCCGTTTCCGACACCGTGCCGCCGGGCGCGGGGCGGCTCGTACCGCCAGACGACGCGGCGGCATTCGCGGACGCGCTGCGCGACCTGCTGTCTGACGCCGATGCGAGACGGGTCGCTGCCCAGACGGCTCTGGAGGAAGGTCGCCGTCGGCCAAGCTGGCAGGACACCGCCAGAACGGCCAGCCGGACAGTGTCCGACCTGCCCGGCTGAGAGCCTGTCTCTCCTCCACGCCCGGCGTCGGTCGTCCGAAAATGCAGCATGGCGCCGGCCATGTTCTCGGGCAGCAAGACCGTCTTCGCGGCGGTCTTGACGATCTGCCGTCCGCGGGGTTAGCATAGACGGGATAATTTATCGACAAGACTGCTTTCCGGTCCGTCGCGCGAAACGATTTTGATTTGCCCCGGCATCCCTCGATGTCGCGGGTCCCGCCTATAGATCGACATATTTTCGATTGGAAGCGATATGAGCGAATTGACTTTTGTCGTGGAGCTTCGCCCTTGGGCTCAGCGTCTCGATGGCGCCGGCCGTTTCGGGCGTGCGACGCTAACGGTGGCGTCGACGATCTTGCCCCAGAAGTGGACGTACCGCGTCTGGCTCGAATGACCGAGCGGACATTGGGGCCGTGGCCTCTGACGCCACTTTCCTTCACGTCGCGCCGGCCGAAGCCAGATTTCACGCCGGACAAACACTTACCAATTCCGTTCATCCAAGGTCTTTTCGCGATGGTCTGCCATGCATTTTGAGCCCGGCTATTTCCTGCGGGTGTTCCTCATCCGGCTTCCGGTGTTCTTGGCCGTCGTGGTGACGGTCACCGCTCTGGGGCTGGCCGTCGCGTTGAACCTGCCAGCGAAGTACCAGGCGCAGGCCACATTGCTTGTCGAGACGTCGCAGATTCCGGTGGAACTGGCTGCGTCCACCGTGCGCACCGATCCGCATCAGCAGCTTCTGGTGATCCGCGAACGGCTTGTGCGCAGCGAGAACCTCCTGCAACTCGCCGAACGTCTCGAACTGTACGCCGAGGAACCGGATCTGCGGATCGAGGAAATCGCGTCGCGAACCTACCGGTCGATCTCGATCCAGGTGCGTGGCGGTCGGGGGGATCCTTCGGTTGTCGTGATCGGCGCCGAAGCCACCGACGGGGCAACAGCGGCCGCGATCGCCAACGACCTCTCCGACCAGTTTCTGAACGCGGACGCGGAGTTCCGCAACGACGTGGCCGGTGGCACGCTCACTTTCTTTCGCAACGAGGTCCAGCGTCTGGGCGAAGAGCTCGACCAGATGAATCGCCGCATCCTGGAGTTTCAGAACGCCAACCTCGGGGCCTTGCCGGAAACGCTCGATTTCCGGCTCAACCGGCAGACCCTGCTCAATGAGCGGATCACTCAGGCACGTCGTGAAGTCGGTCAGCTCGAGGATCAACGCGCGCGGCTGGTCAACGTTTTCGAACTGACGGGGCTGACGTCGTCGTCCGATCCACGGTCGCTCAGCCCTGAAGAGCAAGAGCTGCGTGAACTGCGAGGCGAGTTCCTGCGTCTTTCCGCGACGTTCAGCGATCGGCACCCCCGCTTGCGTGTACTCTCCGCCCGGATCGCCCAGCTCGAACAGCTCGTCGCGGGCGTCGACCCCGAAAGCGCCGAGCCGACGCGCAGCGGGGCCGGCGTCCTTGAGGCCCAGCTTGTCGAGATCGACAGCCAGATCGAGGAGCGTCGCAAGATGGTCACGACGCTTCAGGCAGAGTTCCAGGAACTGCAGGAAGCGATAGACCTGACGCCGGGGAACAGCATAGCGCTCGATTCCCTTCGCCGGGACCGGGACAATACGCAGCAGCAATACGACGATGCGGTGAGCCGCTACTCGGCCGCGGCCACGGGCGAACGCATCGAGGTCCTCTCCAAGGGTGCGCGCCTGTCGGTGGTTCAGCCGGCGGAGATCCCGACACGGCCGTCCAAGCCCAATCGCAAGATGATCGCCGCCGGCGCCGGCCTGTTCGGTGTCTTTCTCGGTCTTGGCGCTATCCTGCTTCTGGAATTCACCAGAAAGCGGATCCGCCGACCGGTAGAGATCAAGCGCGCGCTCGGCATCACCCCCTTGGCGACGTTCTCCTATTCGCGGTCTCCGCAAGAAGTGGCGTACAATCGTGCGTTCGTCGCGGGGCTGGCGATGCTCATCGCGGCCGCGATCGGCTGGCCGCTGCTGGTGGCCGACCTCGACCTGGCACGGCTGCAGGAGCTTGCGGCTGTCATTCGGGCGAAGGCGAGCTTGTAGGCGAAACGGTCGAGAGTGCATTACTTTCAGGGGTACGACGGCATGGAACGGTTGCAGCGTGCGATCACGAAATCGAGAATCCATCGAGACAAGGGCGGCGTGATCCACCCGGACAGGCGCGTGCGCGCCTCCGAGGAAGCTTGGGCGACGCTCGCACCGTTCGCACCCGATCCCCGGCACCTGGCGCGCATGCGGCTGGCGACGCGGCCTGGCAGTAGCGATCAGTCGGAAGTCGACATGCTCCGGACGCGCCTGCTTCGGTTGATGAGCGAAAAACAATGGCGCCGTGTGCTGATAACCTCGCCGCGGGCGGGCTGCGGTGCCACGACGGTCACCGCGAACCTGGCACTTGCGTTGCAGCGTCAGATCGACCTTCGTTGTCTTGTCATGGACCTTGACCTTCAGCGCGCGGAACTCGGCAGGGTGCTTGGGTTGAGGCCGACGCACGGGGTGGCGGATCTTCTGTGCGGGCGTGTGGACCACGCCACCCAGATCCGGCGCGCCGGCGGCAACCTGGCGGTATCAGCAAGCCGCGCGCCGGTCTCCGACCCCGGTTACGTGCTGCAATCGGAACAGGCGGCCCATCAGATCGATACAGTACAGCGCGCGCTCGAGCCCGATATCATACTCTTCGACTGCGCCCCGCATTTCCTGGGAGACGAGGTGATCGCGGCGTCCAGGTTCGCCGATTGCGCGGTCATCGTCGGCGCAGCCGGTGAGACCTCGGTGGCCGAGCTCGACCGGGTGGAAAGCGATCTTGCGCAGTATATTGCCGTTGCCGGGATCGTCCTGACGAAGTGTCGGTTCTGATCCAGGCGGATCGGGCCGGCCGCTTCGGACGTGCATGCGGCAATTCCCGAAGAGCACCCGGCAACGCCGCAACGAACTCCCCGCACAACGAAAAGGCCGGTCTCGCGACCGGCCTCATTCATGTCTGCGGTGCGGCCCGGCAGCGAGCCGACGTCAGCTCAGGGCCATGGACCGGCGGCGCTGCCGCGTTCCCAAGGCCCAGAGCCCGCCCAGAACTGCCATCAGTATAGGCAAGGCTGCAGGGAGCGGGACCGGCGAGGGCGACGAGTTGCCCACGAGGGTCTTTGCCATGAGGTGGACATCGGTCTTCAGCTTCGACCCGAGACCGATGCTCGCGCCATCCTCGAACCAGAGCGCGAGTTCCGAGCCTTGGTCGAATGCGACCGTCTTGGTCCAGTCGTCCCACCACAGCTTGTTACCGCTCAACAGGCCGCTGAAGGACCAGAAAATGCCCTTGCCGTCGGTCTGGGAGCTCACCTCGTCCGGGGACTTGAACAGCAGGTCCACGGTGATGTCATAGACCGACCAGACCGGAGCCTTGATCGACCATTGGATAAGGTTGTTGAGCGACCAGATCTCCCCCTCGTTCTTGAACGTGTGGGACTTGGTGCCGGACTTCGTGAACTTAGCCGTCACGCCGCAATTCGCGCTGCAAGTGGCGGTCGACACGTTGATCGACGATGCGTCGAAATCGATAGAGAATTCGGGGTAGGAGGTCGCGTTCGCAGCCTTGGGGGCAGAGAATGCAAGTGCTGTGCACAGAGCCAGGACGAGGCCTGGAAAGAAGCCTGCTCTCATGATTCAATCCATCAATAAAATTGTAGTTCCAAGATAGGTCGAGTCGCGTCAAAAGTACAGAACGACTTGCGATGCGCCGTGAATTTACCGCGTCGCCGGCCCCCGGCGGCCGAAGACCGGGCGAAGCCGCAAAAACATGCGTTCAATCTTTCTCGAACCGGCGTCCATCCGACGTCACGGATGCATCGGTTGTCCTTCTGCACAGGACCTCCCGCACCCGAAGTGCCACGGCGATGACCACGAAGACCGCAACCGCAACGCCAAGAGAGATGCCGACCTCGCTGGCCCACATGCCCCCAGGGCGCATGAACATTGCGATCAGCAGGACCCAGAACACGACCGACGATACGGAAATCGCGATCAGCATGACCGGGACGGCGACAAAGCCTCTGGATTGAGTTCGACCCGGCATAGGCGACATAGACCTGCGGTAGCGAAATGTCCGAAAAGCCGTAATTGGCTACGCTTAGCCTAACGGGCAAGCCGGTTTGCGTCAAACCACAATCCCCGTCTCGATACTCTCGGGCGTGTAAATGTCGGGCGTGATGCCCATACCGCCAAGTTGCTGTGCAATTTCCGATCTGTATACCGGATTCATGACAATCACCGCATCAGGGGGCGATTGGCGCAAGTCCTCTGGCGAAGACACCCGAAGGCCGGTCCCCGGAAGGTACCTTCCGAGCTTGTGCGGATTGATGTCGACAACCTGATCGACATGGACGTCGAGCCCGTCGGTGGTCAGGAACGACACACCCTTTGAACCACCGCCCCAGATCGCGACGCTTTGGCCGAGGGCGGATTTCTCCGTCACGAAGTCTCGCCAGTAACTCCGCATTCGGTCGACCTGGGCGGGGAAACGGGCTGCCAGTCCGCGCACACGATCGAGATCGTTCTCTTCAGGTAGCGGTCGGGTGTCGCGATGCTGCGCATGCTGGATGATGTACTGGCCGTCATATGCCAGATAAAGCCGCGAGATACCGAAGCCCATTCGGCGAAACAGTCGTGCGTGGCTGCCGAGTGTGAAATACGAGCAGTGCTCGTAATAGATATCCCAGAACGCACCTTCATCGAGCACGCGCGCCACGTCGGGCGTCTCGAAAAAGATGCCGGCGCGGGAATTTCCGCGCATCGCCCGGGCGATATCCACCATGAAATAGCCAACCTCGGGAATGTGCTCGAGCGTATGGCGGCAGACGACGTAATCCGGAACAAGTTCGATCTTGTCGGGATCGAAGTATTCCTTGCGGAACTCAATGTCTTGATCGCCCGCCGTCTTGATCCGCTCGGGAATAAACCCCGGGTCGATGCCGAGACCCCGACCGCCGGTTTTTTCCACCAGCGCCTGCAGGAAGTCGCCTTTGCCGCAACCGATCTCGAGGATCCTGGCGCCGGCGACATCATCATTCTCGACGATGTCGTCGATGAGCGACAGGGCAAAGCGGTTGAACGTGCCGGAGAAATGCTGACTTTCCTCGGTGGCGGAAGCGTAGTCCACCATCGACAGGTCGAATTCAGAGTTGAACACCAGCCCGCACTGGTCGCAGAACCGCAGTTCGAGCGGCCTTCGCGGAAAGTTGCGGGCTTCCTCCTCGCTGTCGAGCAGGATGCAGGACTGAACCGGAATCGAGTCGAGCCGGTAGATCGCGGTCAAGGACCGCGATCTGCAGGCGGGGCATTGGTCCCGTGCCATGTCAGGCTCCGACAATCTCGAGCGACGGAATGGGGACAACGAACTTGCCGCCTGATTGCAGGAAATCCTGCTGCTGGCGGATGATCTCGTCGCGGAAGTTCCACGGCAGGATCATGACGTATTCCGGCCTGTCGGACATCAGCTTTTCGGGGGCGTCAATGCGCACCTGCACGCCGGGCATGTACTTGCCGTGCTTGTGGATGTTCTTGTCCACGGCGTATTCGATTGATCCGGGATCGAGCGCCAGATAATTCAGCAGGATCGTGCCTTTGGCCGCCGCTCCGTAGGCCGCGATGCGTTTGCCTTCCGCCCGGATTTCCGAGACCAGCTTGCGCGCCGCGTCCCGGAAGGACCGGACGCGCGTGCCGAAATCGGCGTAGTAGTCGAAACGGTCGAGTCCGAGTTCCCGTTCCTCGGCGAGAAGCGCCTCGACGCGCTCGGTCGGTTCGGGGCGCTTGCCGAAGTACAGGCGCAGCGAGCCGCCGTGGATCGGCAGGCGGCGCGCGTCGTTGAGGTGCAGGCCGTGACGCTCGAACAGGGTCTTGGCCGAGCCGACCGAGAAATAGCACAAGTGCTCGTGATAGATCGTATCGAATTCGCCGAAGTCGATCAGATCGCGCACGTAGGGAAACTCGACGACCACCTGGCCGTCTTCGGCCAGCAGCGTTGCCATGCCTTTGACCAGATCGTTCTGGTCGGCGACATGCGCCACCACGTTGTTGCCGATGATGACGTCGGCCGGCCCGTGCGATTCCCGCAGAGCGGCGGCCACGCGCGTTCCGAAGAAGTCGATGACCGTCTCGATGCCCTTCTCCCGCGCCGCCGTGGCCGGTTGGCTCGCCGGATCGACGCCCAGAACCGACACGCCGTGCGCCTTGAAGTTCTGCAGCATGTAGCCGTCGTTGGAGGCGATCTCGACCACCAGTTCATCGGCGCCCAGATTGCGCGCCGCTATCAGTTCTTCCGCGTTCTTGCGCGAATGTGCGAGCAGGTCTTCGGAATAGGACGAAAAATACACGTAGTCGTCGCCGAACATCTCCTCGGCGGGCCGCGTTTCGAGCAACTGCACCAGCGTGCATTGCGGGCAGTAACCAAGCCGCAGGGGGACGAGGTTCTCGCCGTTCTGCAGCGCGCCGCTTTCCAGCAGCCCGTCGGAGCGCGGCATCATGCCGAGGTCGAGGATCGGCTCCAGCCCCTCGTGCGCGCAGGAGGTGCAGGTGCAGTCGGCGGCGTCGTTGCGGAACGAGTCCGCCAAGCCCGGAATACGGGCCTGGCGATGGCGCAGATCGGACCCGATGACCCCGTCCTCGATCAGCTTCTTGATGTGACCGATACGCTGGTAGCGCGGCCCCTCGAACGCCTCGAGCGTCAGATGCTGCGAGCGGTATGCGAAGAACAGGCTCTCGGCGCCGCTCCGTGCGTCCCATTGCGGCCGGAAATGTGGCATCACCCGACGGATCTTGTCGCAGTTCACGCGGTAGGACCGGGTGTCCGGGCCGGCGTCGTCGGCGTAGGTGATCGTGCAGTTCGGCACGACCTCGGCGACGATCTCGGCGAGATCGCGGATCTGGTAGTTGTGCTCGGTCACGCCGACGTTGAATGCCTCGTTGCGGATCGTCTCGGCCGGCGTGTCGAGCGTGGCGACGAAGGCGCGCGCGATGTCCTCCACATGGGTGATCGGCCGCCACGGCGTGCCATCGGACTTCATGTGGATGTTGCCGGTGGTAAGCGCCCAGGCGACCAGGTTGTTCAGCACCAGATCGAAGCGGATGCGCGGACTGACTCCATAGGCGGTGGCCGACCGCAGATACGTCGGGCAGAACGACTCGTCCGCCAACTCCGCCAGGCCGAGTTCCGAGCGGACCTTGCTCTCCCCGTAGGGCGTGACCGGATTGAAGGCGCCGGTCTCGTCGATGAAGTCCGGCCCGCTCGCGCCGTAGTTAGAACAGGAGGACGAGAACACGAACCGCGACACGCCCGCCGCCTTCGCGGCGCGGGCCACGCGCATGGTGCCCTCGAAGTTGATGTCGAACGTCGTCTCGGGGTGGAAATTTCCGAGCGGATCGTTGGACAGCGCGGCCAGGTGCATGACCGCGTCGACACCCTCGAAATCCGCCGGTTCGGCGTCTCGGATGTCCTTGAGCAGCGAGGGTACGGCTATCATGTCGCCGCCCGGTGCGAAAGTGCACCGCTCGTAGAGATCGCTGTCGAGGCCGATGACCTCGTGACCCGCGGCGCGCAGCATGGGGGTCAGCACAACACCGATATAGCCGCGGTGTCCGGTTACCAGAACTTTCATGATTTCAGTGCTCCCACAGGGCCCAGGGCCGGCCGCCGGTATCCCAGAGTTTCTGCAGGACGTGCTTGTCGCGCAGGGTGTCCATCGCGGACCAGAAACCGTCATGGCGGTAGGCCATGAGTTCGCCATCGCGGGCGAGGTTCTCCAGCGGAGCGTGTTCGAACATCACGTCGTCGCCCTCGATGTAGTCGAGCACTTCGGGCTCGAGCACGAAGAAGGCGCCGTTGATCCAGCCTTCCGCGGTCTGCGGCTTTTCCTCGAAGGCGGTGACCCTGTCGCCGTCGAACCGCATGTGGCCGTACCGCGCCGGCGGGCGCACCGCCGTGATCGTCGCCAACTTGCCGTGCGATTTGTGGAAGTCGATCAGGCGCGGGATGTCAACGTCCGAGACGCCGTCGCCCCAGGTGAGCATGAAGGTGCCGCCGTTGAGCTGCGGTTTGAGCCGTTTCACGCGGCCGCCTGTCATGGTTTCGTCGCCGGTCTCGATCAGGTCGATCTGCCAGGGCGCGTGGTTGCGCTCGTGCGGCTGCACGGGGATGTCCGATCCCATGCGCACGGTCAGATTACCCGACAGCGAGCCGTATTCGGCGAAGTAGCGCTTGATGTACTCGCTCTTGTACCCCAGAGCCACGGCGAAGTCGTTAAAGCCGTAGTGAGAGTAGAGCATCATGATGTGCCAGAGAATCGGCCGTCCGCCGATTTCGACCATCGGCTTGGGGCGAACACTCGTCTCTTCGGCGAGACGGGTTCCTTTTCCCCCAGCGAGAATCGCCACCTTCATTATAGAAATCCCCTTTTACTTCAAAACCGACCCGGAAAATTCGAACGGCCGACGTGAAAAAAGTCATTGTGACGGGTCTCAATAATGCCGCCCGTCGCCGTCATAAGGCCGTAGAAAGCGATGCTCCGTCAAGCGGTTTCATGGCGCCCGGGTCCCTTTATGTACCGTCGTTCAACTTGTCCGGGCCGAATGCCTGCGCAAGCATCCATGTCATGCGCAGAAGCCGGAGACGGACGAGGACCGCCAGGGCGCGGGTCTTTTCCGTGCCGCGAAGTCCGGGCGCCCGAAGGATCCTCGGCAGATGGGCCAGGACGCTCGGCGGCATGGCCAGGGCCCGCAGCGCCCAGATGAGGCGTGCGCGCGGCGAGGCACCGTTGACCCCGAAGCCCTCACGCGTCAGCCGGCGCCATTTCCGCCGAAGTTCTGTCCAGTCCGCGCGCGACGGATGCGCTACGCGCAGCGCGTGGGCGTAGGCGATCGAGAACCCGGCCGCCCGCGCGCGCAGGCACCAGTCGAGGTCCTCGGAGACGCCGTCGCGGAACGGGCCGACGGCCTCGAAGACCGCGCGGGACGTCAGCATGTTGGCGGTGACCGAGAACCCCTTGCGCGTGACGTACCGCTCGTTGTCGAACGCGAAGATCCGCTCGAAGAGCTGAGCGCCGGTATGGGGCGGCGGCGCTTCGTCGAAGACCACCACGGCGCCGCCGACGACATCGCCATTCCGGGCCGTGCGAAGCGCCGTTTCGAGCCAGTCGCGCTCCGGCACACAATCGGAATCGAGAAAAAACAGTAGCTCGCCGCTGCTTTCGTGCACGCCGCGGTTGCGCGCATGCGCGGCGCCGGACCGGTTCTCGCACACCAGCCTGACCGGCGCCGGGACCGACGGACACTCGGGGGAGCCGTTATCGACGACCAGCGCTTCGACATCGGGACGCAGTTGCGGCACCAGCGCCGCGAGGCAGCGTTGCAGCCGCGCGTTGTCGCGGAAATGGGGCACGATGATCGTGGCCTTCGGGCGTCGGGTCATGCCGGCCTCCTGCCGCTCAGCCAGGAAATCGGGATCCTGGCGATCTGCGCGGCACATCGCGGCGATGGCGCATCGCGCATGGATTGTACCAGAAGCCGCAGTGCCCGCCGGTAATCGCCGAGCGCCAGGTGCTGCGCGCCGGCGATGTATCTCTGGCGTGCGCGGGCCCGGTGGTGCCGGGCGTAATCTGACGCGTAGGTCTCGAGCAGCCATTCGCGGAAGAGCGCGTCCGCGGAAAGGTCCGAGGAGACGCTTCCCGGCGTGCGGTAGATCATCACCAGCGGCTCGGGAACGAAGGCAAAGGCGGTGTGCTTCGCGATCCGCAACGCCAGGTCCCAATCCTCGTTGATCCTCAGATTTTCGTCGAAACCGCCGCATTCGGAAAGCAGCGCGCGCTCCAGTAGCAGGGTCTGCGGTGTCGTCGCGTTGGACACCAGGAGATCCTCGAAGATCTGCCCGTTCGGCCGCCGGATGGTCCCGTGTCGCGGGATGTAATAGGACTGGGCGGTCGAAAAATAGACCGCGCCGCAATAGCATGCGCGAGCGGCCGGATTTTCGCGCAGTGCCTTCAGTTGCCGGGTCAGCTTTTCGGGGAACCACCTGTCGTCGCTGTCCTGAAAGGCGATATAGCGCCCCGAAGCCGCGTCGATGCCGACATTTCGCGCGCCGGCCGCGCCCAGATTGCGCGGCGTCTGCCTGACGGTGATCCGGGGGTCGCGCGCCGCGCAGGCTTCGGCGAGGGGGCGGCTGCCGTCCGACGAGCCGTCGTCGACGACTATGATCTCGATGTCGTGCGCGTGCTGAGCAGTGAGGCTGTCGAGCGCTCGGCCGAGCGTGCTCTCCCGGTTGTAGACCGGCAGGACGATGCTGACTTCGGGTGGCTGCCTGGTCATGCGTGCCCGCCCGCACCGAGGCGGCGCGCAAGCAATTTGCGCGCAACGCGAAGACCGCGCGGAATGCGCGCAAGGGATTGGTTGAGACGGTTGGGCGTCCAGTCCTGAAAGGCTGTCCCATGCAGGGCCGCGTGCCATTCGCTTGCAAAAGGATGGGTGCATCCCAGATGCCAGGGTTTCGGGCGGCTGGTGAAATGCACCAGCCAGGGGTCCGACAGAAGCGCGTTCATGCTGTCTGCGGGGAGGGGGCTCCTCCCGGTCTCGAAGAGGCCGTAGAGCGTCGCCACCATGTTCCAGCGCGGATCCAGCGTGCCGATGCGGCCGGCCAGCACGATATTGAGCGCATCCTGATCGGGAAAGGGCAGGTCTCTGATCCGTCCGGTCGCTTCGAGCATCCGTTCGGCGCAGCGGTGGTTGCGGTAGGCCGTGACGTCGATGACGAGCACGCCGGACTGGTAATAGTCTTGGTCCCCGGCGAAGCTCAGGCCGGCCGTGTTCGCCCGCGCCACGAGCGCCGAGAGATGTTCGCCGTAGCGCATCGTCGCGTTCCCGGGCGCTTCGCCGACACCGCACAGCGCCGCAGATCCCGACGCGGCCACGAGCGGGTCGATGGCCGCGAGCATCACGTTGCCGTCCATCGGCGTGTCGTAGAGGTCGCAGACGTCGCGGCGCAGGATCGTGTCGACATCAAGGTAGACGATGCGGGAGACGTGGGCCGGAAGCAGCGAGTCCATGACGAGCCGGCTGTAGGCAGCCGGCGGGTAGAACGTCTTCGCCCGCGTGTAGAGCTCCTGCAGATGCCGCCGCAAAGCACCGTCGAGCGACAGCCAGTGGAGGTTCACGTCCTTACGGCCGGCGGCGATCGCCTCGATCCGGACGCGGTTCCTGCGGGTCACGTCGATCCCGGCCATGTAGATCGTCAGGGCGCGTGTCGTCTGCTTGCGTTTGACGATCGACCCAATGAGCGCCGCCGCGGCGAGCGAGAACGGATTGTCGAACGAGATGAAAACCGCACATTCGTCGTCCGGTCCGAAATCACTGGTCATGGAGTGGCCTCCGATATCTGACAGGCGGAGATGTTCCGTCGAAGCGGGAATACATCGTGGCCGGGCGGGCAGCGGGGGACGGCCCGTCCCCCGTCGCGGATCGCTCATCGACCGTGGGCGGAACGTCAGCGATCCACAGCCCGCAGGCCAGCATGAATACGAAGATGCAGTAGCTGGCGTTCCAAAGATGCACGGTCAGCACCGCGACGCAGAAGGCCAGGATGGAGATGCACAGGGCCGTACGGCAGGCATTGCCGGCAGGCGACACGCCCTTGGCGCGGGCGAGCGTCCAGACGCTCGCGAGGACGGCCAGGACGAGGCTGAGGATCCCCGGAACGCCGGAGCGGAATGCGATCACGAGCCAGAAATTGTCGATGCTTGCCGTCGGCACGGGCGTGCTGGGACTCCACGCGTTCAGCCCGTATCCAAGCCATGGCTGGGCCATGATGTCGATGACGGCGGCATCGTTTACGGCCAGCCTGGTCCAGGCGGTCCCGGGGTTGAGCGCCAGAACCGGGATGAGCAGTTCGGGGACCGTGCGGCTCGACGCGATTTCGAGCGCGGCGTATAGAATTAAGGCGCCGGACAGCATGATGATCCAGCGCGCGCGGACCGCCCTAAGGAGGTAATCGTAGGACATCAGCGCGCCCTGCACGGCGAGACAGACCAGCGCTCCCGAGGAGAGCGACAGGAACGTGGCGACGCCGACCCCGGCTCCGCGCAGCAGTCTGGTCGCACCGCTCCTGGGACCTCCGAGCACGTAGATCGACAGCGCGAAAGCCAGCGAACAGAACATCCCGTAAAGGATCGGGTGGTCGAAGACGACTTGCGCGCGGTCGAGGCCGAAACGTTGTTCGTGCGGTACGTTCGGTAGCACCGTGGCGATCTTGTCGAGCATCTCGAGCACGATGGGAACGCCCGTGACCGCTTCGTAGAACGCGAACGGAATGCTCAGGATCACACACAGGAACAACACGCGCACCATGGACACGAACCCCGCCAGGTCGCGCACGTAGACCCGCGCAAGCAGCCAGGCTCCCGCGGTCTCGATGATGGAGATGCCCGCCGAGTCGATCCCGGCGCCGTTGGAGACCAGGGCCGCGGCCATCCACAGGCAGTGAAAGAGGATAAGTCCGTCGGCGGCGCGCCAGCGAATGTCCTTGTCGACGAGAAACCGGACCGCCGCCGGAAATATGAGCAACAGAAGCACGATCCGGTAGAAGGAGAGCCGAAGATCGCCGAGATAAACCTGGATTGGGATGCAGAGGGCCAGCACGAAGCATGCCACCAGGATTCGGGACTTGCCCGCCCCGTCGCGGACTTCGGTCCCGGAGGCTCGGTCGGCCCCCGTTGCGCCGATATCCATCGCGGCGGTGGTCACGATCAGACCGTGGAACGCGGCGGCGGCGCCATCGCCGGACGCGCGACCGGCGGCCAGCCGCTGCGCCATTCGGAGCGTCGCCGCCAGACCTCGTACCAGGTGGCGCGCGCCTCGCCGCGGCCGAGGAGAGTCGCATAGATGTGGCGGCTCAGTGGCCAGAGGGCGAAGAGAAAACGCCCCAGAGGCCGCGACGCCATCGGGAAATGTGCGTCGATGAGAGAGATCTTGGCGCGCATCAGGCGGATCAGCTTGTCCGCCCTGATCTTTTCGGACGCACCCTTGTAATGGACGATCTCGACCTCGGGGGAAATTCGCGGCCGGGCGCCGAGCGCCCGGGCCCGCAGGCACAGGTCGGCTTCCTCGCCGTACATCACGTAGGTCGGGTCGAAACCTCCGAGCTGCTGCCAGGTTGCGCGCTCTATCAGAAGCAGGCACCCGGTGACGATATCGACCTCCCGCTCGCTGTTTCTGGGCCAACCGCCATAGGCTTCCGGATTGAAGACAGCGCTGTTGCGAAAGATCGAGTTGAGGCCAGCCGCCTGCGACAACAGGCTCCACAAGGTCATTCTGCGCCAGCAATTCGTCGTGTTGAGAGAGCCGTCGCCATAGAGCGTCCGCCCGCCCCAGATCATCGCGTCCGGTCGCGCCGCGGCGAATGCGACCAGCCGGTCGACGGCGTGATCGAGCACCACCGTGTCGGGATTGAGAAGCAGGATGTACTCGCCCCGGCAGATATCTGCCGCGATATTGTTGGCCAGGGCGAACCCGTGATTGCGCCGTTCGGCCAGAAGCCGGATGCTGGGAAATTCCGCCGCGATCGCTTCGGCGGATCCGTCGCCGGACGCGTTGTCGACAACGACGATCTCGTGGGGCAGGTCGGTTTCCGCCACAATCGATCGCAGACATTCAAGGGTCATGTCCCGCGTGTTGTAGCTCACCACAACGATGGAGACCTTCGGCGCGCGCTCGAAGTCCAAGGTCATAAAAATCACTTTCCGCGACGATTAAGTTATGGGTCTTTGTAAAATCCACGATAGCATGCGTCGCAGTTCCTTTTTCGGCAAGAGATTCTTTCATGTATTCGACCATCCCTGCGTCGCGAGGGTCCGGGACCTGTTCCGCTGATCGTTTGTCCCGTCCGCCGCTCGGCATCATCTGACATGCGGTTGATGACTCTTCTGCCCATGGCCGCCGACGGCGTGGGTCCCAGCTACACCTGTCTCAGCCTGCTGTCCGGCATGGCGGCGTCCGGCCTTGGCGGCCCGTGCTACGTTTCGCGTGCGCGGGATCGGCCCGCCGGCGTGGCCGTTCTGCCGACCGTTCCACGCATTCTGAACTTACTGCCCTATCGGCACGTGCGCGGTCCCGCCGCCCGCGTGGCGGAGCGGCGGTATCTGTCGGACCTCAGGCGGGGGGACGTCGCGTATCTCTGGCCCGGCGCTTCGCTGGCCGCGTTCGAAGCCGCTCGCGCTCTGGAGCTTCCCGTGGTCGTCGACGGCATCAACACGCGCATGGCCGAAGCGCGCAAGATCCTCGACGCGGCCTACGCGGCCGAGGGGTTGGCGCCGGCGCACGGCATCACCGATGATCGAATCCGGGACGAGGACGAAAAGCTGGCGCTGACCACCCACTTCTTCGCGCCCAGCCCCGGTGTGGAGGCCGCGCTCGCGACCTCGCCTCTTGCCGCCGGGTCTGTCATCTCTTGCAGCTACGGTTTCGAACCGGACCGTGTTGGCGCGAAGTGCGGCGGCGCCGGTCGCCGGACGCGCCCCGTCTTCCTGTTCGTCGGTCGGAGCAGTATCCGCAAGGGCACTCACCAGTTGTTGCGGGCATGGGAGCGTGCCGGCATTGAGGGGGAGCTCTGGATCGCGGGCGGCATGGAGCCGGCGGTCCGGACCCTCTGCCAGCCGCTACTGGATCGGTCCGACGTCCGGTGCCTGGGCTTCGTGACCGATGTCGCCTCGCTGTATTCGCAGGCCGACGTGTTCGTGCTGCCCTCGTTCGAGGAGGGCGATCCGCTGGTGACACTGGAGGCCGCGTCCCGGGGGCTCCCCGTCATCGCCTCACCCATGGGCGCCGGCAGGATCGGCGCGGAAACCGGCTGCGTCGCAATGGTCGATCCGTGCGACCCGGACAGTATCGCAATGCAGCTCGAGCGCTTCGGACGCTGTCCCCAGTTGCGCGACGAATGGGGCGCCCGCGCGCGCAAGGCCGCGGCCGGTTACAACTGGCGGACGGTGGCCTCGGGACGCGCGAAGGCCCTGCTGTCGCGACTGGCCTGAGCTTCGGCAAGACAGGGAGCAGCTCTCGAACCGGATGTGCCGGCCCGGCGGACCCTCGCGGTGCGGCCCGAGCGCGCTTCCGTCGGACCCGCATTTTCGGCCCCGGCGCCAGGGCCTAGCGGGCTGTACCCTTCTGCAGCGCCCGCAAGCGAACCGACGCTCCGATGCCGTGGCCCAGATCGATCGGGCTGCCGGGTCGAGGCAGGAAATCCTGCCAGTTCGCTCCGTCCCCCGAACCCGCAAAAAGCCGGCTGGGATGAGTCGGATCGCCCGCCGTGTCAGAATAGATCAGGTTGCCGGCCAGACGTGCGCCGCCATCGGCCTCGATCCCGGCGGCCGCGTTCCGCTCCGCGGTCACGCCCCGGCTGTCGCCGATGAGACGTATCCATCCGCCGTCGCCGTTGGGCCAGGGCCGCAGCGTGTTGTTCGCGATGCGGATGTTCTGCCCGCCGGTCGCGTCCTTGAAGAAGATCGAGTTGGGAGAGCCCACGGCGATCAGGTTCTCCTCGACCACGATATCGCGGTAGCCCTCGGCGCCGGCATCGGACAAGAAGATGCCCTGGCCCCAAAGGTTGCCGCCGTCCCCGGTCCGCGGGTCGTCGTAGATGAGGTTGCCGCGGATGACGATGTCATGCGGTGTCCCGGTCTCGCGCCCGAAGAACTGGATCGCGTCCGCGTGGGTATAGCTGCCGTCGGCGAAGCGTCTCGGGATCATGTCCCAAAGGACATTGTCCGTGATCCGGCCGTTCGCGGACGGCCCCATGACCCTGAGCAGATCGTGATCCGTGCGGTGGATCAGGTTGCCGTCCAGTGTGAAATCGGTGGAGGACTCGATGAACAGCGTGCGCATGTCGTTGCCACGCACCACGATCTCTTGTGACCGGGCAAACTCGACCGGTCCGGTCAGCAGGCTGTTGCGCAGTTGGATACCGTGGGCCAGCTCGGCCCGGAAGCTCCCGTCGACGCGGAGCCCGTCCAGGACGACACGACCGCCGCCGATCAGGATGTCGGCGAACCTGGCGCCGTGGCGCTCGGCGCTTCGCAGCGTGACCGCTTGCGGGAAACCGGCGTCGAGGACGAGGCTGCCATACTCTCCCGGCGCGAGGTCGAACGTCTCCCCGCCCGATGCCAGCCCGAGCGCGCTCTTGAGCGCCGAAGGGCCGTCGACGGCCGTCTGTGCGGCGAGGCTCGAGGCGCAGGTGAGCGCAAACGCGCAGGCCGCCAAGACCCGCGCGAGGGCCACGATCGACCGGCCGGTCCGCATCGCGCCCGCGCCACGAATCGGCACATCGATCCTGTCAAAGGTAAGCGCCGGCCGGATTTCGCGGCAAGGGCGCCAGAGGGGCGGCATTCTTCACCTCAGCGTTGATCGAGAGCCGGTAATTCGGACGCTTCCGTGTCGGCTCGCACCATGGCGAGGAATTTCGCTGTGCGGCGGACCCGAAGTGCAGTAGGCTCTATCCACCGGCGCCGGTCAACGCTTTTGCGGCGTCGGGTCATTTTTTGGGCGTTCCCGAAGCGGGACGCGACATCTTGAGGACGCTCCTTGGCGGGCGAATTGCATTAACCTCTTCGAGGGCAAGTGATGTTTGCATCCGACGATTTCGTTGTGGGTCCCGGGCCGGCGTGGCAGGTGACGACGCCGCCGGGCACGGCGCAGGGGGAGGGGACGAACGCGGCGGACGCGTTCCTGACGCTGTCGACCTCTGGCGGCACGTTCGATCTGTGGCAGGGCACGAAGACGGTGCCGCGGGCGCTGCAGGCGATGCCGGACGCGGATTTCGCGCTGGAAGCGCGGTTCCTGTCGGCGCCGTCGCGGGCGTTCCAGATGCAGGGCTTTCTTGTGGAGGCGGGGGGGGACACCTGGCTGCGCTTCGACACCTTCCATGACGGCACGACGCTGCGCGCCTTCGGGGCGATCACGGTGGCGGGCCAGACCACGGCGGTGTTCAACACGCCGATCGCTGCGGGTGCGGCGCCGTATCTGCGGCTGGAGCGGAGCGGCGACACCTTCGTGCTGCGCCACTCGCAGGACGGCGAGAGCTGGACCGAGGCGGGGCGCGCGACGCGGGCGGTGACGGTGACCGAGGCGGGGGTGTTCGCCGGCAGTGTCGGCGCCGGCTCGGCCTTCACCGCGCAGGT
>NZ_FOMS01000016.1 GCF_900112685.1 Roseivivax sediminis | reverse complement strand
TGGACGAGGACGGCGGCTACAGCCCGCCGAACGTGGCGCCCGAGGCGGCGGACGACGCCTTCGCGACGCCCGAGGACACCGCGCTGGAGATCACCGCGGCGGCGCTTCTGGACAACGACAGCGACGCCAACGGCGATCCGCTGGAGGTGCTGTCGGTGACGGCGCCGGCGCATGGCACGCTGACCGGGACGGCGTCGGGCTGGCTCTACACCCCGGCGGCCGGCTATGCCGGCCCCGACAGCTTCACCTATACCGTCGGCGACGGCACCGCGACCGACACCGCCACGGTGGCGGTCATGGTCGGTGAATTCGGCGCGGTGTCCGACGATTTCGCGTCGGGCGAGCTGGATCCCGCTTGGGTTTTCCAGGGCATCGCGGGGAGCGCGGGGCTGGGATATCTCGGCCCCGACGCGCTCGCCACCATCACGTCACCCGAGGGCGTCAAGGTAACTGCCGCCGACGTCCTGACTGCACCGCGTCTCACGCAGGCCGTGCTCGATCTCGATTTTCAGATCTCGGCCGGTTTTCTGAGCGAGCCGTCACAGCAATTCCAGGAACACGGGTTGCTGGTGATCGAGGACGAGGCCAACTGGATCAGGTTCGACCTTGCCTATACCGGCGACCGTCTGTCGCTGATCGTCGGGACGATCGAGAACGGCAGCACGACCTTTCCCCTGTTCCAGACCGTGCCTTCCGGCACGGTCGAGGAATTCCGCGTCACCAGGGTCGGGGATGCCTTCACGTTCGAGACGCGCGGGGGTGGGTCGAGTGACTGGGCGCAGGTTTTCAGTCTCGTCCGGGCAATGGACGTCACCGAAGTCGGTGTCTTCGCGGGAAGCACGTCCTACGGCACCGACGTTCCGGGCTACACCGCGCTTGTCGATTATTTCGAGAGCGCGGCGGACCCGATCGGGATCGAGGACGGGTCCTACGTGCCCCAGAACCACGCGCCGGTGGCGGTGGACGACAGCTTCTCGGGCTCGGGCGCGATCGTCCTGTCGAAGGCGGACCTGCTGGCGAACGATACCGACGCGGACCTCGACGACGTGCTGAGCGTTACCCTGGCCGGGCCGGCCTCGCACGGCTCCGCCATCGACAATGGCGACGGGACGATAACGTATACGCCGGATCGAGACTTCGAGGGCACGGACAGCTTCTCCTATATCCTGAGCGACGGCACCGCGACCGACGAGGCGTGGGTCTACCTGGATGTCGTTCCGGTGATCGAGGTGTGGTACGGCGACGTGCAGACGTTCGGATCTCCCGGCGAGGGGCAGACCTGGATCAACATTCTCGGCAACGTCTCCGCCGAAGTCACCGAGCTATCCTACACGCTCAATGGCGGCGCGGTGCGGCCGCTTTCGATCGGCCCCGATACCCGCCGGCTGCAGGAGTCGGGCGACTTCAACGTCGATATTGCCTTTGCGGAGCTCGATGGCAGCGCCGCCGACGACGTTGTCACGCTGGTCGCGACTCTCGCGAACGGCACGACCGTGTCCCGCGACGTGACGGTCGCCTACGAGGACGGCGAGGACTGGCCGCGCAACTACGCGATCGACTGGTCGGAGGTCGCGGACCTGCGCGACGTCGTCCAGGTGGTCGACGGTACCTGGGCGATCGGCCCCGACGGGGTTCGGCCGGTCGATCTGGGATATGACCGGCTTCTGGTCGTCGGCGATTCCGGCTGGGACAATTATCGCCTCGAGACCACGGTCACGACGCACGATCTGGAAAATGTCGATCCGCTCGGCCGGGATGGCGGAGCGTTCGCCATCGGCATGCTCTGGGGCGGACACACCGACGATCCGATCCCGGACCTTCAGCCGAAATCGGGATGGCACCCCGGCGCGGCCTTTTTCTATACCGAGCGGCTGGAAGCGCATTCCTATCACGACTTCTTCGAGTATCTCGGCGTGAACAATAATGTCTCGCTGGAGGAGGACAAAACCTACAACATCATCGTTGAGGTCCACCAGGTGGGCATCTACGATCGGCGCTACGCCATGAAGATCTGGGAAGAGGGCACGCCCGAACCCACCGCCTGGTCGCTCGATCGCATCGAGACCTTCTCGCTCGACGAGGCGCCGGCCACGGGCGGGATCTATCTGAACGCACATTACTACGATGTGTCCTTCGGCGACCTTCTCGTGAGCGAAATCACCGGCGACGACATCGTGTCGGGCTCGGACGAGGCGGAGGTCTTGATCGCCGTCACCGCGTCCGATCCGACATCCGGGCTGGGAGAGATCGACGTGTTCACCGGCGGGGGAGGCAGCGATACGTTCGTCCTGGGCGATGCGTCGCGCGCCTATTACGACGATGGACTCGCCGCCACGGCGGGCATGGCCGACTATGCCTTCGTCTGGGATTTCGACGCGACCGAGGACCGCGTGCAGCTTCACGGTTCGGCCGCGGACTACGCGCTGACCGAGGATCCTTCGGGGCTGCCGCCCGGCACCGCGATCTGGCGCCTCGGAGGCGCTGAGCCCGAACTCGTCGGGCACCTGCATGAGTCGTACGGGTTATCGCTGACGGCAGGCATGTTCAGCTTTACCGACGATCTGATTGCATGAGCTGCCCGAAATCGACGCGGTTCCGCAGATCCCCGTTGCGAAAACGCCGGTGGCGTCGCGGTTTCGTTTGTATGGGCGTCGCTTATGCTGCATAAACGAGGTGCCTTCCGCGGCGACAATCACGGGCCGGCCGTTTTTTCCGCTCGAGCTTCGGAAGACAATTTTCCACTGCCGCATGGCGAAGTCCGCGCGGCGCCCGATTTGAATAGCGGATAATGCGGTCCGATCGGGCCGCGCATATACGAAAAGCATTTTCCGGAGGCCATTTCATGGTCGAGTGTATTGTCTGCGGATCGAGCCGACCGGCGGAGATCTTCGAACTGGTCGATGTGCCGGTCCTTTGCAATCAGCTCTGGCCCGACAGGTCGGCGGCCAGTTCAGCCCCCGTAGGCGACATCCATCTGCATCGTTGTCCCGACTGCGCGATGATCTGGAACGTCTCGTTCGATCCCGACAGAATGGTTTATTCCACGGGATACGAGAATGCCCTGCATTTCTCGCCCTCGTTCCGGAGCTTTTCTGAGTCGCTCGCGGACAACCTCGTCGCGCGGTTCGACCTGTCCGGCCGGACGGTGGTCGAGATCGGATGCGGCGACGGTCACATGCTCGATCTTCTCGCCAAACGCGGCGTCGCCGAGGCCGTGGGCTACGACCCCTCCATGAAGTCGCGCGAGACCCCCTTCACAGAACAGGCAGGGGTCGAGATCGTGCCGGAGTATTTCACGGCCGGCAACGTGACGCGCCCCTTCGATGCGGTGATCTGCCGGCACGTGCTGGAGCATCTCGACGCGCCGATGGAGATGCTGTCCGATCTGCGCCGCGCGATCGGCGCGCGCGACGTGCCAGTCTATTTCGAGGTCCCGAACGCCGACTGGATGATGCGGACGGTATCGATGTGGGACGTGATCTACGAGCACGTCTGCTACTGGACCGCGCCCTCGATCTCGGCGGCGTTCCGCAGAGCCGGATTCGTCCCGGTCTCCGTCGCGGAGGGCTACGGGGGCCAGTTCCTCATGGTCGAAGCGCGTCCCGGCGAGCCCCAGCCCGACTGGCTGCCGGACAACGTCTCCGCGACCCTGGAGGACGCCGATGCCTTCTCGCGCACGGCGCGCAGTATTCTCGGCACCTGGCGCGACGAGCTGACCGGCCGGCCGGGATCTGCGGTGATCTGGGGTGCGGGGTCCAAGGGGATCACGTTCGGAAATGCCCTCGGAAAAGCCGGCGGGATGATCTCCGCGCTCGTGGATCTCAATCCCAGGAAACATGGGCTCATGGCGCCCGGGATGGCCCTGCCAGTCGTCGCGCCGGAGCAATTGGCGGAGATCGCGCCCGACCTCGTGCTGATCTCGAACGCGCTCTACGCCGATGAGATCGAGACGCGGGTCCGGTCCATGGGACTGAACCCGGATTTCAGGATCGTGGCCGGTTAAGCCTATGGAGAAGGGCACCCCCCAGCAAGCTGACGGCCGCGAACCGGACCGCGCCGGCACCATCGTGCTGTCGCGGCGATTGGTGTCGGTCAATTCGGCGAGTTCGGTCGCCAACCGGTTGCTCAGCGTGACGGTGCTGGTCTGGCTGTTTCAGTACCTGGTAAACCGCCTGCCGACGGAGGAATTCGCGATCTACCCGGTTGTCATGGCCGTTATGGTCGTGGCGCCGCTGTTCTTTTCGCTGTTCACCGGCGGCATGGCGCGGTTTCTTATCGACGCTTACGCGCGCAGCGATTTCGACGCGGTGCGCGGGGTCGTCTCTTCCGTCCTTCCGGTCCTTATCGGTGCCGTGGCGCTGTTCTGGATGGTCGGCCTGACCTTCGCACTGAATGTCGAGAAGGTGCTGAAGATCCCCGTGGGGTCCGAAGTCGAGGCCCGGGCGATGATGGCGCTGCTGGTCCTGACTTACGGCATACGGATGCTGGTTTCGCCGTTCACGCTCGGCTTCCAGATCCGCCAGGCCTATGTGGAGCTGAACATTCTCGAGATCGGGCGGGAGCTGCTTCGGATCTCGGTGCTGACGCTGTTCTTTCTTCTCGCAGGTCCCGCCGTGGTCTGGGTCGTCGTTGCGACGGCGATCTCCGAGCTTGTTCTCTCGGCCGTCGCGGTATGGCGCTCGCGGAGGCTGGTGCCGGAGCTGACCTTTGACCGCGCATTCGCCAGTTTCGCTGTGGCACGGCGACTGACCTCGTTCGGCATCTGGACATCTCTGGGTCAGCTCGGAGGGATCATGTACACCAATGCCGCGACGCTGATCCTCAACCTGCACGGCACGCCGATGGACGTGACGTGCTTCTTTCTCGGCGCGACGCTCTACCGTCAGACAGAAATGCTCATCATCACCGCGATCGGCCCGCTTCTGCCGGTGGTGACCGCGCTCAACGCCACTGGCGACAGAGTGCGGTTGGCGACGACGGTCCTTCGCGGCGGACGCTATGCGCTCTGGGCGTCGATGCTGATCGCAACACCCGCGATCGTCTTCTCGGACATCTTCGTGCGCCTCTATATCGGCGACGAATACGGGCGAGCGGCACTCGTCATCATCCTGTTCATGTCGATCTTTCCGGTCAACCAGGCCACGGCGTTGCTGGCGATGACCGCGCTCGCGACGGGGCGCGTGCGGGCGTTCTACCTGCCGGCCTTCATCGCGCAGGCGGCGGGCCTGAGCATCATGCTCGCCCTTGCATCTTGGTACGGGGCAGGGGCCATCGGCATGGCGGCGGCGCTCGCCCTCGTCACCATCGCCTCGCAACTGCTCTACTTCTGGTGGCTCAACCTGCGCCTGATCGGTGCCGGGTTCAGCGCGTTTCTCGCATCCACGCTGGTGCCGGGGCTGGTGCCGGCCGTGGTGGGCGCCGGGGTCTGGATCGGCATGCGGTTTCTCGTGACGATCGAGAGCTGGGTGGAGCTGTTCGCCTGCGGCGCGGCCGGTGCCGTCGCCTTCGGTCTTGCGATCCTCGTATTCGGACTCGAGCCGGCGGCGCGCAGCAGGCTTCTGGCACGCGCGGCTCCGGCCACAGGGTGGATGCGGCACGACACCACCGACCGAAAGACCATTCCCGACGCTGCCCTGAGATGACAACCACAGACGAGAGTGTACCCATGCCCAAAGTCAGCCTCGGATTGCCGGTCTACAACGGCGAGAATTTCGTGGCGCAGGCGATCGATGCCGCGCTCGCGCAGACCTATACCGACTTCGAGCTCATCATCTGCGATAACACATCGACCGACCGGACCGAAGAGATCTGCCGCGCCGCGGCCGATCGGGACGCCCGCGTGCGTTATGTCCGGAACGAACGGAACCTGGGCGCTGCACCGAACTTCAACCTTGCCTTCGAGTTATCGTGCGGAACCTACTTCAAGTGGCTTGCACACGACGACCTGATCGGGCCGCGATATGTCGAAGGTTGCGTCAACCTGCTGGAGGCGCGGCCTGAGGCGGCCGCCTGCCACAGCCTCATCGAGATCATCGACGAGGACGGCCAGTTCGTATCGACCTACGATTATGAAGATGCGGTGTTCGACCATCCGGACCCGGTTCGTCGCTACGTCAACGCAGTCTCCGAACGTCATTTCTGCTTTTCCGTATTCTGTCTGACCAGGCGCGCGGTGCTCGAAAGGAGCAACCTGATCGGCAGCTATATCGGATCTGACCGGAACCTGATCGCTCAGATCGTGTTGCAGGGGCCGCTCTTGCAGATGCCGGAGGTCCAGTTCTTCTCGCGCGATCATGGCGGCCGTTCCGTCCGCGCGCTGGAATTGCGCGAGCGTGGCCAATGGTTCGATTCAGCCCGCCCCGACGCCGGACGCAGGTACTTTGGCAGGCTTGTCACCGAGCACGCCCGCATCCTTTTCATGCAGGACCTGACCTGGTCTCAGAGACTGCGCGGCTTGGCGTGGATGGCAGGATGGGCCGGGAAGCGCATGCCGCGCCTTGTGCGCGAAATCGTCGCCCGGCCGCCGGCAGGCTGACACGCTCCGGCCTGCGCCTTCGGGGCGAAACGGGCGTCGTCGGACATAAATTATTCAGAAAAAACAATGTGACGCGGTTAAGCATCAGGCCACCGGCAACAATCTGCCGTGTCTTGACCGTGCTTTTGCCAGCCTTCGGGCCTTCTGTTAAACGATTCGCAAGACACGCCCGGCATCGTCTCTTGCAGAAGCGTGCATGGCGTTAAAAGCAACCACGAGCGAACCTAACCACCCAACAGAAACTGCAGTCGTCAGCAGCAGTAACATCGCGTCGCATCACTCACGGGACGCCAGAACGGCCGGCAAGGGACGTTTTTCGCGTTCGGGCGGGCAGTTAGTCACTTGCTGTATTCAATCGGGGACCCGACTGGTCCGCCGAAGCGACTGTGTGTGTCTACAGCACAGGAACACGATACATGGCAACGATCAACGTTGGCAACGCTTCAGAACTCAAAGCCGCGATCGACAGCTCTGCATCCGGCGACGTCCTTGTCCTGGAGAGCGGTAACTACGGCAACGTAACGATCAACGGCGACTACGAGTCAGAGGTTCGGCTCACCTCCGCAGAGCCTGGCGGCGCCGTTTTCGGCGACCTGGAAGTGCGGGGCAGCAACATGTCCCTCGACGGGCTGACCGTAAACGGTGAGCTGACGCTGCGCAACGTCGCCGACGTCGACGTCCTGAATTCCCGGCTGGCCGGCTTCTCCCAAGTGTTCTTTTCCGAGGGGTTCCGGTTCGAAGGCAACGATATCGGCGGTGGTCACCACGGGCTGTTCATCGAGGAATCTCGGAACTTCGAGATCGTGAACAACCGCATGCACGATGTGGTCGCGGACATGTTCAGAATCATGGGCAACTCGCATGATGGCCTGATCGAGAACAACGTCTTCTCCGACACCGCGCCGGTGAAATACAGCGATGGCACATACGTGCATTCGGATCTTTTCCAGATGTTCGGTCGCGACAGCGGCACGCCGCACGACCTGACGATCCGCGGCAACCACTTCTACGACGATCCGGCCACCGGCGACAGCAGCGGCAATCTCTGGGCCCAGGGCATCTTCATTTCCGATCCGGGCGCCGGAGGCTATCGCAATATCGTGATCGAGGATAACCTGCTTTCGGTCGGGTCGCCGAATGCGATTTTCGTGCTCGACGGTGACGGCGCGGCCGGGGTCGTGGTGCGCAACAACTCGCTACTCCCGTGGCCGGTGGAAAACGGTGCGACAGGCGGCACGATCAGGATGGTCGGAAACACCTCGCAAGCCACTGTCGAGGGCAATGTCAGCGGGGGAATTGGTAACGACGGGGGCGCCAGCCTCGGGAACAACTTCACCTACTCTAAGTCACCTTCAGACGCGAACTTTTTCGGCAACATCTTCTCCGGCGACGGTGATGTCTGGCAGGATTTCGTTCCCGTCGACAGCTCGGCCATCGATTTCGGCTCGGGCTACGGCGCGTTGGATCGATTGAGCACGATCACCGACAGTGGTTGGTCGTCAGGGGAGGACGGGGGCGACTCCGAGCCTGAACCGTCGCCCGAACCCGAACCTGCACCTGAACCCGAACCTGCACCTGAACCCGAAGAGCCGGAAGAAGATCCGGTCGAGGACAACGCAAGCGAGACGCCGGGGGAAGCGGAAGCTCTGTTCTTCGCGGAGGCCGGCAGGATCTCGTCCGCGTCCGACGTCATGGAGATTGCGCCCGATCAAAGTCTCGACCTGGACGAGGGCACAATCCAGTTCGACTTCAACGCCGAGACCGTCAGCGGTCAGCTGGGCCTCGTCAGCAGCGATGCCTACGGCAACGGGAACCACTTCACGAGCTACATCGACAATGGGGCGCTTGTTGCGCGTTTCCAGAACGAAAACAGCGAGGTCGCCCTGTCCACCCCGGTTTCGCCCAACACGGACTATGCGGTCGATATCAGGTTCGGAGACGGAACGGTGGCGCTGATCCTCGATGGCCAAGTCGCCGACGAGGCGGAGTTCGATACGAGTTGGGCCGGGAGCGAGAACTACCTGCAGATCGGCGCCAACGGTTGGGCGAGCCAGCCGGGCGACGCGGGTTACACGCAGGTATTCGACGGTGAAATCAGGGATGTCGCGATCTACGGATCAGCCGAGGCGGTAGACACGGAGCCGACGGACGAAGACGTCTCCGATTCCGCGTCCGGGGGAACGCCGACGGATCACCTGGTCTTTCGTTCCGCCGGCGGCGAGATCGATGCTCCGTGGGACGTGCTTGAAGCCCCGCACGACGAAAGCCTGGCCATCGAGGCGGGAACCATCCAGTTCCGTTTCAACGCTGACTCCACGAGCGGTCAGAAGGGGCTGGTCAGCCGCGACGCTTATGGAAACGGGGATCACTTCACGAGCTACATCAACGAGGGTGAGATCGTCGCACGGTTCCAGAACGAGGACGGGGAGGTTGCCCTGACCGCGCCGGTGTCGCGGAACACCGACCACGCGGTCGAAATCGGTTTCGGAGACGGCATGGTCTCGCTCATGCTCGACGGGGAAATCGTCGACCAGGCGGAGTTCGACGCAAGCTGGGCCGGAAACGACAATTACCTGCAGGTCGGCGCGAACGGTTGGGCAAGCCAGTCGGGTGAGGCGGGTTTCACGCAGGTGTTCGACGGCGAAATCACGGATATCGCGATCTATGAGAGCCAAATCGTCGATTACCGTGTTGTCGAGGATGGCCGAAGCGACGTCTTTCTCTTCGACGCCGATGCCGCGGATGGCGGCGAGATCGTCGTGAGCGGTTTCGATGAGGGCGTCGACATGCTCAGCTTCGCGCAAACCGGCCTTGCAATGGATGATCTGACACAGACCGTTGAGGGGGGCGACCTTCTCATATCCTCCGGAGACGGCGCCGACGCGCTCTCCATCCGCGTCGAAGGCGTGGCCGAGACGCTGCCAGAGAGTGACTTCATCTTCTGATCGGCTCTGCTGCCGGCAGGCGAACATCTCTTCGCGGCGGCTCCGGCCTAGGCGTCGCCGGGGTGGCCGGCGGACGGCGCGGTCTTCGGCTCGCGTCTGTCCGCCGTCAGAAACAGCCCGTCCGCCAGCATCGCGCTGACCAAGTCTTCGGTGACCTTGGGCAGGCTGTCGGCGGCGGCATAGACCATCGAAAGATCGCAGGCCCGGTTCACCAAGCGCGGAATGCAGCCCGACATCTCCACGATCCGGGCGATCGCGGCGGCGTCGATCTCCTCGCCCGTGCCGCCGGCGCAGACGAGCCTGTGGCGGATATAGCTCTCCGTCTCGATCGGGGTCATCGCGCGCAGGTGGAAAAACGCCGAAATCCGCTGCGAAAACTGCGTCAGCTGGGGTGCCGACAGAATCTCTCTCAATTCCGGCTGGCCGACAAGGATGAGCTGAAGCAAGTCGTCCTTGCCGGAGTTCACGTTGGTTAGCATCCGCAGCTCTTCGAGCTGGTCCACACCCAGCGTCTGCGCTTCGTCGATCACGAGGACCGTATGCGTTCCTTTCGCGAACGTCTCCACGAGGTGGTCCTGAAAGGCGCGGAACTCGGCCACGTGATGCCCACCCGCCGGGAGCGGGATGTCGAACGCATTCAGTATCCAGTGCAGAAGGTTACCCCGATCCCGATGCGCGTTGGAGACGAGGCCGAGATGCATGTCCTCCGACATGTCGTTCAGCAGTTTGCGGATCAACGTGGTCTTGCCGGTCCCGATCTCGCCGGTAAGGACGGTGATCGGGGCGCCCGAAAGTAACCCGTAATTCAGAACCGTGTGGGCATTTCGATGTGCCGCGGACCAGTAAAGGAAGTCCGGATCGGGTGTCATCGAGAACGGCTTGCCGCGCAGCCCGAAGTTTTTCCTGACCAGATCGTCCGTCACAGAAGCTCCTCGCTGGACCGTTGCGCGTTCCAGGTGCTTGCGCCTGCGATACGGTCCGTGTCTGAGCCTTGGTGATAGCCTCGCGCGGCTGGCCCGTCGAGGCTCATGTGTCAGGCGGGGGCAAGCGCGGGAGCCGCACAACGTTGTGAATGCTCGCCCGATATGCGCGTCGGTCCCGGCCGATCGAGGCATATGTGTCCGGCGATAGGCATCGTCCCGTAGGCTTCCCTGCGAGCGATGAAAGTTGCGGCAGATCGTTCGTGCCGCAACGCGTTCAGCGCGCCCGGATGCGCCAAAAGGCCGGAAGCCGGGCTGAAATATGACAGCCAGGGCACTTGGCAACATCGCCGCCTTGCGGTATTAATTAACGAGTTTTTAGCACGAACTTTTCATGTCCCGGGACCGCGCTTTTCGCACCCGGTTTTCTGCAGGCGGGTCAGCATGCCCGCCGGTCATTATTGACCTTCCGCTTCTCGATCGGGCGGAAGGGTGAGTTCTTTGACGGAGGAATTTATTGTGTCGTTTTTCGATTCTATCGATCGCACCGGCGCGGATCACACGCTTGACGGTTTGGCTCACTCGTCTGACATCGCGCTTCTGCCGGAAGGGGCGATAGCTGATCTGTCATCCAGACGAGCGCTTGGGAGCGGAGTCTACAAAACCTTTCTGAAACGCGCGCTCGACGTGACATTTGTCGTGATCTGCGCGCCGGTTGCAGTGACCATCATCGTGCTGTGTGCGCTGTTGATTGCATTGGATGGGAGCAACCCCTTCTTCACGCAGATGCGGGTCGGTCGCGGCGGCCGCACGTTCCGCATGTTGAAACTGCGAAGCATGATCCCGAACGCTGAACGGGTTCTGGAGCAGCATCTCGACGAAAACGCGGCCGCGCGACACGAATGGGACACGACGCAGAAGCTCAAGATGGACCCGAGAGTGACAAGGGTAGGGCGTTTCATACGCAAGTGCTCCATCGACGAGTTGCCGCAGCTTTGGAACGTGCTGATCGGAGACATGTCGATGGTCGGGCCCAGACCGATGATGCAGCAGCAGCGGAGCCTTTACCCGGGCGAGAGCTATTACGAGCTGCGGCCCGGAATCACCGGGAACTGGCAGGTCACCGAACGCAACGAAACCAGCTTCGCGGCCCGCGCCCGGTTCGACGACGCATATGCGGAGACCCTAAGCTTTTCGGGGGATATGAGTCTTCTGGCACGCACGGTGTCGGTGGTGCTGCGCTGTACCGGACATTGACCCGCGTGGCGGCAGGCCGTTGTCGAATCAGCGCACTTCGCAGCGAATCTCGCCGAAGGCGCCGTGAAGGCTTTGGCCATGCGCCCGTCTTCGGCAAGGTCGTGACAACGAACAAGCGCAGAGCATTGTCATGACTTACGTTAGGTGTATGGTCCTCCTCGTGATCCTGGTTGCGATCCCGGGTCTTGCGGCCAGCCAGTCGGAATACCGTATCCAGCGCGGCGACACCGTCACCGTCGAGGTGCTCGAGGATCCGTCGCTGAACCGGTCGGTGACCGTGCTGCCCGACGGTCGCATCAGCTTCCCCTGGGCCGGGTCGGTCCCCGCGGCCGGCCGCACGATCGCAGAGCTCGGCGCGGCTATAACATCGGCCATCGCGCCGAACTTCAACGAACAGCCCAGCGTCTTCGTCGGGGTCGAACCGGCTCCGCCCGCGCCGCCGACACCGGCGCCTCCGCCCGCACCGCCGGAACCCGACCCGGTGATCTCGATCTATATCATGGGCGAGGTCCAGGCGAGCGGCGAGATCGAGGTCGCCCCTGGCACGACATTCCTGCAGGCGCTCGCGCAATCGGGGGGGCTGACGCCCTTTGCCGCGACAAAGCGCGTCCAGCTTCGCCGGACGGATCCGCTAACGTTTGCGCAGAACGTCTACACGATCAACTATCGCGCGCTGACGCGCGGGGCGGCCCTGCAACGAGACATCGCTCTACAGGAAGGCGACGTCATCCTCGTTCCGGAGCGCGGGTTGTTCGAGTAGGGACGCGGAATGCACGTCACGAAGACAGCGAAAGTCGTTGGAACAGCGGTTCTTTCGGTCTCGGTTCTGGCCCCTCCTGTCTTCTCGCAAGAAGATGCCGGCCTGCGTATGGGATTGACACTCGGGGCCGGCCTGATCTCCGAGGACGCGCACACCCGGTTTCGCAGCGATCTCGGCCTGACCGCCAGTTCCGTGACGCGCACACAAACCCTCGGTTTTTCCTTCCAGTCCGCGCTCGAGACCGAGGGGCAGGGCGAGGAGGAGACCGGTGGGCTCGTCGATCCAAATGCGCAGCTCCGCTACACGCGGCGTGGCGCGCGGTCGTTGCTGGAAGTGTCTGCCAGCTACAGAAAGACCGACGTCGGAACGGTGGTGCCGGAGGAGAACCTCGACTCCGATGAACTCGTCGCTCGCGTTGGTTCGAGAACGACCTACGGGCAGGGGCTCGGCCTCACCTTCGGGATCGACACGCCCATCGAGGGCAGCATCGAAGCCTCGCGCCGCCAGATCCGCTACAGCGATCTCGGAGAAGCGACGCTCCTGGATTTCGACACCACCGCGGTCGCCGCGGACGTCCAGTTCCGCGCCAGCGACGTTCTGGACCTGCGCCTCTCCGGGGAGGCCGAACGGACCGACACGCTCGACGGAGGCACCGACCGCGACTCGTATCGACTCGGGTTCGGGGCGGAGTACGACGTCTCGGCGGCGCTGTCTGTATCGCTGGATTATGGCTATGCTTGGTACGAGTCCCGCGAAGTCGGCGCGGAGACCGAAACCGCTTATTCGCCGATCTTCGATTTTGGCCTCGTCCGGCAGGTGCGCGACGGCCTCTACCGTATGGACGTGGCGAGCCGGCTGACAAACCAGGGCACGCGCGTCGACCTTGCGGTCGGACGGGAGCGCGCGCTGCGGCTCGGCGATCTGACATGGTCGCTGGGTGTCACTCGCAGTGAGGACGGTGAGGTCGACCCGATTCTCGGCGTGGGCTACGGCAAGGAGCTTCCGACGTCGTCCTACGAGGTGCGGCTCGAACGCGCGGTTCAGGCCGACGCGTTCGGGGACGAGGCGTTCGTCGGCGCGCTCGAAGTGGGCTATGATCGCGATCTGGGCAAATTGTCGTCGCTCGGCTTCGAAATGGCCTACCGCGAATGGGAGTTTCCGCAGGACCAGTCGGACGATGTGGAGCGGCTGGAAGTCGGCCTCGAGGTGCGCCGCACGTTCGCCCGCGACACCGACCTGGTATCGCGGGTGAGCCGCAAGCGGACCCTTACCGAAAGCCAGGGCGCCGATACCGAAACGCTATTCTTCGTTGGGGTTCGGCGCAACTTCGGCTGGCGGCCCTAGTGACGCCGCCGCAGCCGGGCCCGCGGTGCGGAGGAAGTCCGAAAGCGTGTCGAGCAGCGCGATGTGACTTTGGCCGAGCGTGTCGGACGGCGGTGTCAGACAGGGCTGTGACAATAGCGCGAACAGGTCCGCGCAATCCTGGGCCACGTGAATCCCGGTCACGTTACCCAGGTGCCGGACGGTAGCGAGCTGGTGGTCGTTCCTGTGTTCGCCAAGGTCATGCCGCCGGGGCATCACCACCAGCGGCCGCAGGTATTTCTTGGCGGAGAGGATCGTGCCGATCCCGGCATGGGCAACGATGACGCGGGCGGAGCGGAAAAGCTCGTCGAAGCGCTGCGGCGGGATCATGTCGTGCGTCTCGATATGCTGCCGCGGCTCGTGGTCCTGTCCGACCTGCGCCACGACGGGTTCTCCGAATTCCGCGGCGTATCTGTCGACCGCCTCGATCAGCCGCGGAAATGGCAGCTGCGTGCCGACCGTGACGAAGATCATAGGATCGCCCCGGCGTAACGCGCGCCCGACGCCTTTGCCACATGCGGCCATTGGCTCAGCCAGAGGTCTGCGGTGTGGCGCACCATCCGGCCCGACATGGACATCTCCTCGGCGTTGGCGACAGAGTCGATCCAGACGGTCTTGGCGCGCATGAGCTTGCCCAGAAACAGCGCCATCACGCCGGGCAGGGCTCCCGTGGAGATCAGGACATGCGGGCGAAAGCGCACGAGCCAATAGGCGAGCACGAGGGCGCACCACGGCATTCTCCAGAAATCGGCGCGATTGCAGTCCGGGATGATCACGGCCGGCGAAGCGCCATGTTCCTCCGGCAGACCGGACAGCGTGGTCGCGAACATGAGGTCGCAATCGCGCATCGCGCCGCGCAGCGACATGAGCTGCTGCCAATGCCCGCCGGCGGACGCTACGGCCAGCACGCGCGTCGGCCGCGCCGAGGTGGTGGTCGCAAGTGTCATTTTCCGCCCCCCGAAAAATGTCGTTCAAATGGAATACGATGAAATTTGTCTGGAACCCGGATGCCCTAGCTGCGGTCGTAGATGTCCTCGAAGCGCTGAATGTCGTCTTCGCCGAGATACGGGCCGGTCTGCACCTCGATCAGGTACATCGGGACCTTGCCGGGATTGGCCATGCGGTGGACTTCGCCGGCCGGAATGTAGACGGAGCCGTTCTCGTGGACGAGTTTCACCTCGTCGCCGACTGTCACGCGGGCCGTGCCGCCCACGACCACCCAGTGCTCTGACCGGTGCACGTGGCTTTGCAATGACAGAACGCCGCCCGGCTTGACCATGATCCGCTTGACCTGGAACCGCTCGCCGAGCGCGACGGTCTCGTACCAGCCCCAGGGGCGGTGGTAGCGCGGATAATCGTGCGCCTGCTTGGCGCCGATCCCGGAGAGCCGGTCGATCGCCTCGGGCAACCGGTCGAGGTGATTGCGATCCGCAACGAGCACGGCGTCTCGCATGGCCACGGCGACGACGTTGGAAAGGCCGACACCGACCACGCGGATCGCGTCTTCCTCCGAACGCAGGAGCGTGTCGCGGCAGCCCACCGACAGCGCCTCGCCCGTCACCGCGTTGCCGTCGCGGTCGTGGTCCAGGGTTTCCCAGACCGCGTCCCAGTCGGCCAGTTCGTTGCACCGCAGGTCGACCGGCACATCGACCGTGTCACCGGGGAAACTGCCCAGCACGTCGTCGAATACGAGCCGTGGGACCTTTGCGTAAGCGGCTCTCTCCAGACGATAGAAGCCGAGATCGACATCGCCTTCGGACACCGCCTGCCGGCAAGCCTCCAGCAGGTCGGGGGAATGCGCCTCGCACGCCGCGATCAGGTCGCCGCGCCGGATGAGTGTCGTCGCCACGTGCCGGCTGCGAGCGTCCGGCGCCCGCTGTGTCACCTGCGGCCGGGCCGCCACGGCCGCCGACCCGTCCGCACCGTCCGCGCTCCGCGCCAGTTCGAGTACCGGTGCCGATACGGTCTCCTTGGCGGGTGTGCACAGGCGAACGGCCATTCCGGGCTCGATGCGCATCTCCGCTGTCCGGATCAGCTCCCGGAACTGCGCGGTGCTACCGCCCATGTGGCCTGTGGGCATGATCGCCAATACGGCGTCGGGATCGTCCTCGATCATGAGCGCCGCGCACAGGACCGACCCTGCGGTGCCGCGCGGCTCGGGTTCGACCAGGACGCGCAGCCCGTTCAGTCCGATCTCGCAGGCCTGGTCGGTGGCGATGAAGCGGAATTCTTCCGCCGTCGCCACGACCGGCGACGAAAAACCGGCGGCGTCCAACCGTTGAAGGGTTTCCTGATAAAGCGACGCATCGCCAACGATCTTCGCGAATTGCTTGGGATAGGCTGCGCGTGAACTCGGCCAGAGGCGCGATCCGGCACCGCCGCAGAGGATGATGGGATGCAACATTGAAAGAACCTTTTTCTAATGGGCGGGTCTTGGAAAACACGTCAGAAGGGTACGAATTGCGGCATCTGGACAAGGGCGGCGCGCATGGCATCGTCGAGTCGGCGTTCGGCGGCCTCGGTGCCGCCGTCGGGCATGATCGGGGTGGCAAAACGCACGATGGCGCCATCCCGTCGGCCCCGCGTGACGCCGTCGGCGATGCTCGAGATCTTCATGCCGAACTCGTTCGGGATCCGCCGGCCGCGTTGTTCGTACCAGTAATAGACAAGTTGCCGTTCGGTTCCGCGGGCGATGATCGCGCGATTGGCCGAGAACCGGCCATATCCGAGGTCTCGAAGGTCGAGGCCGGTCTCTCCGATCTCGAAAATCTCCCAGCCGCTTGCCGGCAGACAGGCCTTCGGTGAGTGGATGCCGGTCCCTGCGTTCTGGTCGGCATAATAGGCGGCAAACAGGTGGACGGGCACGCCACCGCTGGCGGGAAACAGCGCGGCATCGAGATAATCGTCGGCGGCGAGGGTGTCGATCGTCCATCGATCCAGCGTCCTCGGTTGCACGTCCCAAGAGCCGAGCGCCACGGGGAAGGTTGCGAAGCTCGCTCGGGGCGGCGCCTCCACGCGCGCGGGCGGCATCGGCAGCATAAGGCTCAGGGCGACGAGACTGCCACCGGCGAGACCGATCAATCTCGGCATGGTGCGGGCTGCTGGCTGGGCGGTGAAGACGTCGCCGAGGCCGGAAAGGTCGAGCGCATATACAGGCGTTGTCGATCCTCTGGACGGCCCGGCGGCGCGCATCAGAAAGGGCAGGGTGCCGAGAATGGCAAGGCTCGCCAGAAGCATGACCCAGCCCTGCATCGCATGGATGCCACCCTCGACCATTCCGGGGCCGTAGCGATCGACAAGAAGGGCGATCACCGTCACCCGTAGCGCGTTGAGAAAGATGACCAAAGGCGCCGCCAGCGCGACGAGTTGGACACGTTGCCAGAACCGGATATTGGCCAGCGTCGCGAAGAGCACGGCGAACACGACTGTCGGAAGTAGATACTCCAACCCGGCGCAGGCCTCCGCCACCTCGAGCTGGTAGGGGCCGAGGTCGATGACGTTCCCATAGCGATAGACCGGCAGACCGAGGCTCCGGACCATCTCCACCGCCACCTGGGACGACAGGTCCTGCAGGACCGTCGTCAACTTCCAGTAGAGAAATTCGGGAAGCGGCAGCGCCAAAGCAAGAAGCGAAAGCGGGACCCAGAGCAGCGCCGTCCGTTCGCGCCCGAAGACGACAAGGATGGCGCCCACCGCCCAGAGGAGCAGGCCGTAGGCCGCAACGTCGCCGATCCCGACAAGCCGGCCCGCCAGACCCCCAACAAGTCCGCCCGCCACAAGCGCCACGCCCAGCCGGGAAGTGCGAAACGGGGGGTCGCGATGCGCCGCGGCGTCGTCTCGCAAGGCTCGTCCGAAGAGCCAGACCGACACGGCCAGGACCACCGGACCATGCGAGAAAGTCGGGGTGGCCCATTGCTCGGCAAGCTCGGACAGGCCGGTGAAGAACACCGCTACGGTCGACGCAAGCAGAGCAGCCTGTGCGAGTCGCGCTGCATTGGGCCGACGAAGGATGTCGGATCTCGTACCGGCCCAGGTCAATTTGCGTACCCCTCACGACCTTCAAGAGCCAGGAGAGCCTGTTCGGCGCGTGCTCGTTGATCCGGGTCCTCTGCCGACACGGTCATTGCCGCGCGATAGTAGCCCCCGGCCGCCTCGGTCTCGCCGGCGGCGGCATGGGCATCAGCGGCATTCATCTGCACTTGGAAGTCTCCGGGCAGACGGGCGGCGGCACGGCTCAATGCCTTCGTGGCGGCATCGAGCTTGCCGAGCCGATAGGAGACGTTCCCGAAAGTGTCGAGGAACTGGGGCACGTCGGTCTCCGCGAGGGGGGCAGCCAGCGCGGCGGCTTCGTCCAGCGCGCCCGGCTCCTCCGACGCGGCCAGCAGGCTGGCGAGGTTGTTGCGCACCGGCAGATTGTCCGGGTGCGTTTCGAGGAGGCGGCGGTACACCTCGATGGCCTCGGCTGGCCGGCCCGTTTCCACGAGATGACGCGCCTGTTCCCAGGTGATCTCCGCGGTGTCCGGTACGGCAGCGCGCGCCGCACGGATCGCGCTTTCAATCTTCTTCGGATCGCCTTGCCGGCGCCGGATGTCGATGACCTCCTGCCAGAGGCGGCCGGGTGTGTCGGACCGTTCGATCAGGTCCATGTACACGTTCACTGCCCCCTCTGGGTCGCCCTCCGCTGCGAGAAGCTGCGCGTGCACGGCAAGCAATACCGGATGGTCCGGCACGCGGCGCAAACCGACATCAAGGGTGCGCCGGGCCAGGTCCAGGCGGTCCGCAATGAGGTAGGCGCGCACGAGGGCGACATGACCGAACAGACTGTCGCCGGAGGTGTTCACATGCCCATCGAGATAGCGAAGTGCGTTGTCCACGGTGCCGGACTTGGCGATCCGTTCGAGTTCGATCAGGTCGGCTGAACGTATCGCGCTCTGACTTCCCAGCGCTCGTAGCCTTTGCGCCATGTCGGTGGCGCGCTCCTCTTCGCCGCGCCGCATGTAAAGCGAGCCCAGGCGGTCGAGCAATCCTATCTCCTTGTCGTGATGAGCCAGCGAGGCCGTGAGGATGTCGACGGCGGCAGTGACCTGTCCGATCCGGTCAAGGTGATCGGCGTAGCTCAGGGCTTCCTCGGGCGCATGCCCCGACGTGCGGAACGCAAGCCCCCGCATTTCCGTGGAAAGCGCCTCGTCGCCGGCCAGCGCGTGCGCGTCGGCCAAAAGCGCGAGGGCCGCGGGGTCGTTCGGACGCATCGACAGCACGGTACGGCCATGGCGGATCGCCGGCGCGGCGCGTGCGGCCTCAAGATACCAGCGCCCCCGCAAAAGGAGGCCGTCGGCATGCCTTGGGCTCGCGTGGATCAGGATGTCGAGCTGTTCCGACGCTGCCCTCCGTTCGCCGACAGCGTCCAGCATCCTTGCCAGGATGAAACGCATATCGGACATCGGGTCGTCGGCATCGGCCTCGTCGAGAAGCGCGCGCACCTGCGCGATCGCTTCCGCTTCGGCGCCGGTTTCAAAGGCGAGGGTGGCTCTCAATCCCCGAAGCGCGGCAGTGTTGCCGGCCTTGCCGATCAGCCCATCGATTTCGTCGAGGGCGAACTGCGGATCTCTGTATTGCGCAAGGAACCGCAGAAGCGCCGCTTGCGCCGGCACGTCGTCGATGTCCGGGGAGGTGCGCAGCAAGTGCTCCGCCTGATCCAGTTCGCCGGTCTCGATATGCCAGGCCACCAGCACCTGGCGTAGTTCGGGGTGCATGGCCACCATGCGCTGGAGTTGTTCAGTGATGGCCGCGCGATCATCCAGCTTGTAGAGCAACTGAAGACGGCCCAGAAGCAACTTCAGGTTGTCAGGCTCAGCCGAAAGACCCTGTTCCACGGCTGCGAGCGCAGCGGCATAGTCACCGGTCCGTGCATGGCCATCGCTGATCGCCGCGTGCTTTAGCGCGAGTCCGGGCAGGGTATCGGGATATTCGAGTAATTGCTTGTGGCTTTCGAGGCGTGCCGAGTCGTCGTTGCCGGTCGCGTATTCCACAATGACCGCGCGCAGCGCGATTTCATCATCGGAGCCGTGCCGTTTCTCGACGGTCTCCAGACGCTTCCGAGCCGCTTGCCAATCGGAGCGCTCCATTTCCAGGTCAGCGAGCAGGAGCTGTGGGCTCCGCAGGTCGGGATGTGACTCGGAGATCCAGGCCAATTCTCGCTCGGCCTTCGCCGTGTCGCCGAGCGCCAGGAGGAGGTTCGCATAGTCGAGACGTGCCGCCACGTTGTCAGGGGCAAGGTCCAGCGCGTTGCGGAATTCGATGGCGGCACGCATCTCCTCGCCGTCCTGAAGAAGCGTTGCGGCGCGCTGAAGATGTTCGACGGCGCGTGCTTCCTCGGATTTGCATCCCATCAGGGCAAGCGCTGAGAACCCGACGAGAACGGCGGCTAGAGTTCTGTTTTGGTTGAGTTTAAACGCATGGAACGCGGTCCGCGCGCAAAGCGTGCGCGTGGGCGCGACACCAATTTCCCTGGTCCGGTTCGGGCTCCGAAGTTGCATCGAAACTCCTAAGAATTCAGCCGCGCAGCGCCTGAGCCACGGCAGCGATACCTATCTGTGCTTTGACCTTCCGACCCCTTTTGCGGGAATGAGACCCGGTGCCCGCCACCGATACACACGACCGAATCTGGGTCGCCGTACGGGCTACAGGCCTAGAAATAATCGGAGGTCGAGATGAAACGCATGAGTATTAACGACTTTTTAAGATATCTTGGTTTTTCTGGTTTCACCGCTCTGGAGCCATATCCGCATCCGCTCACGATAATTTCAGAAGGCACCCGACGCCTGTCGGACACAGGCGTCGGGCTAATTAAAAATTGCTCACTCAAAATCTAAGTCCTGAAAGACGTACTCATTATACTTTCAGAAGTTTTGATTAACGTCCGGAAGCCGGGCGTCCGCACAGTCAACGAATTGGTTATGAAACTGCCGGTGCGGTCGACAAAGCCAATATACGCCGAAATCGCCCGGTCGGCGGTCAATTTCTCAAAGGAGATCCCGGCAGTCATCTAAGTGGCTGTATAATATTTAAAAATAAGTTTGTGAACGAAGGGTGTGTTCGAAAAATTCTCGTTAAAGTTGTTTTGCTCGGCGCTAACATTCGGTCTCTACGCGAGCGGCCGGGGCAATTGTGTCAATCTTTCGGCCATCGATACTCGAATCGCGTGGGTGTCGATGGACCGGTCAGGGCACGAGGCGACCGGGCTTTCACCCGGGAGTTAGCCCGCCGGAGTGCCAGAAAAAGTGCAAACACCCTACGGCGATGTTGGCGCAGTCATGCGGGGCAAATCTGTGCACGTCACCACATGCGGCGCGGACTGGTGCGCTCGGCCGGATAAGACGGAAGAGAGGTGGCTTTTTCGGGCCGGTCACTTGCCGTCGGCGTCGAGCCGTCGGCTGAGTTCTCGTAGGGAGGAGACCCCAACCTTGGCGTAGATGCCGATCAGATGCCTGGTCAGCGTTGACTTGCCGATTTTCAGCTTTTCCAGAATTCGGGCGCGCGTCTCTCCTTCGGCGACAAGCCGTGCGACGGTGTGTTCCATGCGCGTCAGGTTGTAAGGGTTTTCGAACGACAGAGGATCGAGGAGCTGGCGTCTGGAACTTGCGCGCTGCTCGACGAGCTTCAGGTTCGCGGCGAAAATGCTCGGAACGCGGCGCAGCCACGTGCCGGCAAGATGCATTCCGATTGCCTCGATCGCTGCGGCCTGCGTTTCCGTGACGGGGTACGCGAAGCCTATTTCCAGAAAGTCGATGCTTTCATCGTCCGAACGCAGCATGAGGTCGATTACGGATTCGAGACCGCGCACCTTCATGGCCTGCAGATGCACCGGCGACGCTGCGAAGTCGCCAAGATGCGTCAGCCGTACCGACCCGTTGCTTTGCGTGCCCAGATCGTGACGCTGCGCATACGACGCAAAAGAGAGCATGTGGGGCAGGGGTGACGGATCATCCGGCTCAACGCGGTCGTAGACGACCATGCGGGCATTCGCGTCTCCGCTCGAACCCTCCAGCCGAGAGACAGCTACGACCGCGGCATCCATCGTAAGCGATAAACGTCTCAGCGCTGTCTCGAGCAGACATTTCCCTTGGGCGGCAGCAATCCAGTCCGACATGAATACGGAGAGGCCGGCTGGAACCGCCGCTGGGCAACAATTAATACGATCCAAGTTACAGAACACCAGTCTTGCGCGAACAGCATCGCACGGGAAAAATTAGTCAAAAATATGCCCACAAGGGTCGCGCATCTCGCATCGATTTCAAGTAAAAATTTGTGTCATGCTGTCCTCGGCACCGACCGTGAGGCCGGTGGTATGGAAGCACTGCCCGTAAGATGCCTTGGCACATCAAGGGTCGGCGGGGTGCGAGCGCCACTCGAACCGCGACCCCGATTGGCTGTGAGAGTAGCGGCGGTGCTCCGTCATCCTGCTGATGTCGCGCTCTCGGGGCAGCTTTGCCACGGTGAAGAAGGGTCGATTTCGACCGGTTCAGAACACGCGCCATCTTTCGGACAGGCAGGGACCTTTGCGTGCCACCAATCGTCTTTCCTACGGCGTTCTTTTAGGTTGAGTTGCGTGTAAACGGCTCCCATGGCACGTTCTCCCGATTAGATAACCCATTGGTTTCTAAACGGAGGCGCACTTCAAGGTAGCGCGCACCCGCAATGTGCTTTAATCCGATAATCAGTATTATGGTAAATAATCTAGTGCATCACACCGGGATGAACGGCGATGCGCTGACACCGAATGGCGCAATCTTCACCGGTGCCGACCTCGGCGCCATCGAGTTGCCCGTCGCCGCACGTCTTGCACGCCGCGACAGCGTTCGGCCATAGACCTGAAGAGCCCGGGGACCGCCCCGGAGCGAGTTCGACGCGCGCGCACTGGACACGACCCGGCCTGTCCCACTATCCATGACACACGAACCCTGGGGACGGATGGCGGCTTGGAGGCCGCCGCAGCGAGGTGAGAACCGATGACGCCGCGCGACCGCGACTACATGGTCGCCCTGACGAACGCCAACAGCATCGAGACGCTGTGGGCCATGCATTGCACGCGCATGGCCGAATACGGCTTCGATCGCCTGCTCTACGGCTTCACCCGGTTTCGCACGCCGACCTCGCTGGGCGATCCCAACGATTTCCTGATGCTGACAAACCACGACCAGAGCTATACCGACGTGTTCGTCGGAAAGCGGCTCTATCACCATGCGCCCATGGTCCGCTGGGCTCTGGAGAACGACGGCGCCTGTTCCTGGCGGGTGCTGCGCCAGATGGTCGATTCCGGCACACTGACCGCGGACGAGAAGCGTGTGCTCGATTTCAACCTCGCACAAGGCGTCAAGGCGGGCTACTCGATCTCCTTCCGTTCCGTGTCGAGCCGCGCCAAGGGGGCGATCGCCCTGACCGCAAAGCCCGAGATGAGCCAGGCGGAGGTCGACACACTCTGGGCCGAAAGCGGCGAGGATATCGTGCTGATGAACAATCTCGTTCACCTGAAGATCCTCACCCTGCCCTACACACCGCCGAACCAGGCGCTGACCAAGCGCCAGCGCGAGGCGCTCGAATGGGTCGGCGACGGCAAAACCATGGCCGATATCGCGCAGATCATGGGTCTGACACAGGCCACGGTGGAAAAGCACCTGCGCCTCGCGCGCGAGGCGCTGAACGTCGACACCACGGCGCAGGCGGTGCTCAAGGCGGCCTTCCAGAACCAGATGTTCGTTCTCGAATTCTGACGGCGCAACACGCAAGAGATGCGCGCTACCTGCGGTCATTCGACCGCAAGGTGACCTTGGGTCAGGAAAACCGTACTTTCCCGTTCGGCGTCAAATTGCCAAGGTTGTCATGTTCCGTGAGTGATGACCGCAAGGTCAGGGACAAGGGGGATCGGACCCGCGCAATTTCGCGGCTCTCCGATCTTCTCGGCACTAGCCTCGGGCGGTTCGGCCGGCGATATTGACGTCGGGCGACCGCAACCCGGTCAGCCTCCGAACTCATCCCCAATGTCGCGTGGGGCTGGCCGGGACCGACATGAAGACCTGATTGCAAGTAGCTGTTTCATAACGAAAGAAGCCGCCCATCGGGGCGGCTTCTATTGGCGCAGGATGGCGCTTGACGTCTCAGCCCTGAGCGGCCTTGGCGACCTCGGCGGCGAAGTCTTCCTTTTCCTTCTCGATGCCCTCGCCAACGGCGAGCCGCACGAACCCGGTGATCTCCACGCCCGCGTCGGCAGCGGCCTGTTCGACGGTCTTGTCGGGGTCGACGACGAACGCCTGGCCCAGCAGCGTGACCTCGCCGAGGAACTTCTTCATCCGGCCCTGGATCATCTTCTCGATGACCTGTTCGGGCTTGCCGGATTCACGGGCGATGTCCATCTGGATCTGGCGCTCCTTCTCGACCACCGTGGGGTCGAGATCCGCCTCGCCGAGCGAAGCCGGGTTCGCGGCGGCGATGTGCATCGCGACCTGGCGACCGAACGCGACGTTGTCGCCTTTAATCGCCACCAGCACGCCGATCTGGCCCATGCCCTCGGCTGCGGCGTTGTGCACGTAGCTCGCCACATTGTCGCCCTGAACTTTCGCCATGCGGCGCAGCGACATGTTCTCGCCGATCTTGGCGATGGAATCGGTGATCGCATCCTTTACCGGCTTGCCGTCAAGGTCGGCCTCGGCCAGCGCGTCGACGCTGTCGACGGTCAGCGCGGCAGTTGCGATGCCGCCCACCATGGTCTGGAACTCGGCGTTCTTGGCGACGAAGTCGGTCTCGGAGTTGACCTCGACCGCGACGCCGGTGCCGCCGTCCACCTTGACGGCGACGAGGCCCTCGGCCGCGGTGCGGCCCGACTTCTTGGCCGCCTTGGCAAGACCCTTGGTGCGCAGCCAGTCGACAGCGGCGTCCATGTCGCCGCCGGCCTCGGTCAGCGCCTTCTTGGCGTCCATCATGCCTGCGCCGGTCATCTCGCGCAGCTCTTTCACCTGTGCAGCGGTGATAGCCATCACGGCTCTCCTCATCATCGTCTATGCGCGGGCGCGGGCCCGAAGCCCGCCCCTCATGTCACGGACCCGTGTCGCTTTTGCGACAGCGGGGTTTACGCCTGCTGGGGCGCCTCGGCGACGGTCTCGCCCTCGGCGATCTCCTCGACCTGCGCTTCCTCGAACGCACCGATATCGACACCGGCGCCCTCCATCTGAGCGGTCATCCCGTCGAGCGCGGCGCGGCTCGCCAGATCGCAATAGAGCGCGATGGCGCGCGCGGCGTCGTCGTTGCCGGGGATGATGTAGTCCACGCCGTCGGGCGAGCAGTTGGTGTCGACCACCGCCACGACCGGGATGCCGAGCTTCTTGGCTTCGGCCACGGCGAGCTGCTCTTTCTTGACGTCGATGACGAAGAGCAGGTCGGGAACGCCGCCCATCTCGCGGATACCGCCGAGCGAGGCCTGGAGCTTGGCCTGCTCACGTTCCATGTGCAGGCGTTCCTTCTTGGTCAGGCCCTCGGCGCCGCCTTCCATCTGCTCGTCGATGGACCGCAGGCGGTTGATCGACTGCGACACGGTCTGCCAGTTGGTCAGCGTGCCGCCGAGCCAGCGGTGGTTCATGTAGTATTGCGCGCATTTCTCGGCCGCCTCGGCGATCGGCTGCTGCGCCTGCCGCTTGGTGCCGACAAACAGCACCCGGCCGTTCTTGGCCACCGTCTCGCGGATGACGTTCAGCGCCGCGTCGAGCATCGGCACGGTCTGCGTCAGGTCCATGATGTGGATGCCGTTGCGCGCGCCGTAGATGAACTCGCCCATGCGGGGGTTCCAGCGCTGCGTCTGGTGGCCGAAGTGAACGCCAGCCTCAAGCAGCTGGCGCATGGAGAACTCGGGAAGAGCCATGCGTCGTTATCCTTTCCGGTTTCATGCCTCGGCGGGGATCATGGACCGTGCCGGCCCAACCGGTGGACGCCCGGGGATGTCTGTCCCGAACCGCCCTGCCCCGCCTGCGGAGTCGAAGTGGCGCGCGTCTAGCGCAATTGCGCGCCGGGGGCAAGCCCTGGCGGACCGGGGGCGGCCCGGTCCGCCGCACCTCGCGCGGGTGGCGTACTTCAGATGAACAGTACGTCGTCCGTGGTCAGGTCGCCCTGTGCGAGGCCCTCGAGGAAGATTTCGTGGGATCCGGCTGTCACCTGCACACCGCTTGTCCCGTCGATCACGGCCTCCGAGATGTCGAGGTTGTCGAAGCCGTAACCGTCGTCGGGCACGCGCAGGCGCAGCGTGTCGATGCCGACCTCGAAATCGGTGATCGTGTCGCGTTCGCCGTTCACGATGAAATTGAAGGCGAAGGTGTCCGCGCCCGCGCCGCCGGTCATGACGTCGTTGCCGAGGCCTCCGTTGATCAGGTCCGCGCCGTCGCCGCCGTCTATCGTGTCGTCGCGGCCGCCGCCGGCCAGGAAGTCGTCGCCGTCGCCGCCGGACACCATGTCGTCGCCTTCGCCGCCGCCGATCGAATCGGCCCCGGCACCGCCCTCGACGGTGTCCATGCCGAAGCCGCCGCCGAGGCTGTCGTCGCCGGCCTGGCCGCGCACGATGTCGGCCGCGAAGGAGCCGCCCATCGTGTCGTCCCCGGCCCCGCCGACGAGCGTATCGGCGCCCGCGCCGCCGGCGACGACATCATCGCCTTCGCCGCCGTCGATCGAATCCGCGCCGTCGCCGCCGCCGATCGTGTCATTGCCGGTGCCGGCAGCGACAATGTCGTCGCCGGGCCCGCCGCCGATGTCGTCGTCTCCGGCACCACCGTCGACGCTGTCGTCGCCTTCTCCGGCCGCGACAACGTCGTCGCCATTGCCGGCCGTGACGGTATCGTCGCCGGCGTCGGCCAGGACCGCATCGTCGCCGTCCCCGGCATCGACAAGGTCGTCGCCGCCGAAGGCGTCGATCCGGTCGTCACCGCCGAGCCCTTCGATCGTGTCGTCGAGCACACCGCCGAAGATCCTCTCCCCGGCATCGGTCCCCGTGACTGAAAGCGGCTCGGGATCCTCGGTCTCCAGTGATTGCTCCGCGTCGCCCTCGGGCAGGAACGCGGCGCTGTCGAAGAAGCTCTCGTCTCCGGTCAGCAGGAAGTCGAGCACGCCGTTGGCGAAGGCGCGCGTGCCGGGCTCGAGGCCGGCGGCCTCGGCGGCCGCTTCGGCGGCGGCGACATCGGCGTCCGCGAAGTCGGAGATCCGCGGCGTGCTCTGCGGGAAATCCTCCAGGTAGAAGTTCGACAGGCTTTCGCCGGCGTCGTAGGTGAAGAGGCTCTCGGCCTCGTTGCCGACACGCCAGTCGGCGCGGAACGGCCCGTAGAGCTGCGCGAATTCCAGCGGCCGGGCGAGCGGTGTGCCGTCGGCGAGCGCGATGTCGTTCTCCGCGTCGCCGTCGGCGTCCCCGAGCAGCCCCTCGACGGTGCCGCCGGCCGCTTCGGCCAGGCCCACATGCACGTCGACAAGGTTACTGCGCATCTCGACGATCAGGCGGGTGTCCTCCGCGTCGATCTCGCCGTCCTCCCCGGCGAATACGGCAATGTAGGTGTTGCCGTCGCGGCCAATCACGTCGTCGCCGACCTCGATGCTTTCACCGTCGGCGAGCGGAGTGGCCTGACCGTCGATCGACAGGGGTTCCTCGTCGGTCACGTCGAACATCGCCGCCTGCCCGTCGCCGATGCGCGCGGCGATGGCGGTGAAGGCGCTGACACCGTCGCCGAAGGGTTCGGCCCGGCCCTGGACCTCGAAATCGCCGCCCGAGGCATCGCGGGCGATGACGAACTCGCCGGCGCCCTGGAAGTCGTAATGGGCGCCGTCGAAGGTGGTGAAATGCGGGTCTCCGGTGCCGCCGCCGAAGAACCCGCCGAACCCGTCGGTGCCGCCGTCTCCGCCGTTCTCGAAGTTGGTCAGAGGCAGACCGGAATTGCCCGGTACGGTCGGGCCGGCCGGTGCCTCGCTGACTTCCCCGCTACGCACGAAGAGGCGCCAGAGCCCCGGCTGCCCGGTATTGCCCGGCGTCTCTTCGAGCGCGAGAATTCCGGCTTCGTCGCCCGATTGCGGCAGTTCGAAATACTCTGCCGGATCACCGGTACCGGCAGTGTAGCCCGCGCGTGCAACTTCGCCGCCGAGCCCCTCCGATCCCCCGGACGCATCGCCGGTCGTCCAGTTGATGTCCTCGTAGCGGAACTCGATATCGAAATCTCCGTCGCCCCGGTCGGTCAGCACCAGCTGGAAGGCGTTGAGTTTGTCGATGCCCCGAGAATAGTAGCCGACGTCATCCCATGTCACGACCAGACTGTCGCTATCTGCATCGAGGTCGTAGGACACCAGGTTGGCGCCGGTGGAGGCGCCGCCCGGCGTCGGATCGGTGGCGCCGCCGCGGGTGTCGACATCGGCGAAGAAGGGCGTGATCTCGGGGTTGTTCGATTGCTCGGTGATGACGTCGGGCGTGTACGCTCTGCGCGGATTCTCGAACGTCACCGATCCGTTGTTGTTGATCCAGAGCGACTCGTAGACGGTTCCGAAGAAATTGAGACCGTCCTCGAAGATCGACGTCAGGTCGATCTCCGGCGTTGAGCCGTCGTCGTTGCGGTTGAGGATCTCCTCGCCGAAACCGGCGTCGCCTCCGAGCCCTGAAATGAGAGAAACCATGGCTTGTCCTTTCGGCCAATATTTTCTGGACGCGGTGAGGCGCGGCGGAAAATCGGGTGCGCCGACGCTTCGCGCGCGGTCACCGGGATGCGCCCTGCTCGCACCGGCCCGGCCGGCGCGGCACGCCCCCGCGTCCGGCAAAGGCATGCACTCTCACCTTTAGGAAATGTCACCAAAACTCATCAATCATGTAATACCTTACCTTGCCGTGGCCGATTACGGCCCCGACGCGCATTCGGCCCAGGCCCGGGCCGAGGCCAAGTCGCGACGGGCAAGCGCTCCTCGCCGTCGCCCGCTTGCGCCGCGCCCCCGGCTCGGCCACAAGCGATGCCATGAGCGCACCGCCCGATATCCTCTGCGTCGGCTCCGTCCTGTGGGACGTGATCGGCCGGTCGCCCAGCCACATGGCGAAGGGCGCCGACGTGCCCGGGCGCATCGTGACCCTGCCCGGTGGCGTGGCGCTCAACATCGCGATGACGCTGGCGCGGATGGGCCTTCGACCCGCGCTCCTCTCGGCAGTTGGCCGGGATGTCGAGGGCGACCGGCTGGTCGCGGAATGCGCCCGGATGGGGATCGAGACCGCGTTCCTGTACCGCTCCGACGATCTCAAGACCGACCGCTACATGGCCGTGGAGGGGGCCAACGGCCTCATCGCCGCCATCGCCGATGCCCATTCGCTGGAAGAGGCCGGCGCCAAGATCCTGCGACCGCTGACCGACGGCCGGCTCGCGGCCGAGGGGGCGCCCTATGCCGGGGCGCTGGCGCTCGACGGTAACCTGACCGCCGCGCTGCTGGAGGAGATCGCCCACGCGCCCGCCTTCCGCGCCGCCGATCTGCGCGTCGCCCCGGCCTCGCCCGGCAAGGCCGAACGGCTGCTGCCGTTCCTGCGCGCGGGGCGCGGCACGCTGTACGTCAACCTCGAGGAGGCCGCGATCCTCTGCCAGGCGCACCTTGCCTCCGCGCCTGAGGCCGCGGCGGCTCTCCTGGCCCGCGGCGCCGCGCGGGCGGTGGTCACCGACGGTGGCGCGGAAAGCTGCGACGCCGACGCGGCGGGCAGCATCACGCGCCGCCCGCCCGAAGTGCTCGTCACCCGCGTCACCGGCGCGGGCGACACGTTCATGGCCGCGCACATCGTCGCCGAACGCGCCGGCGCGCAGCGGGACGACGCACTCGTCCGCGCGCAGGAGGCCGCGGCCGCCTACATCTCCGGAGACACGCCCTCATGAGCCTTTGCACCCTGTCCCCCGCCGTCGCCGCCGCACGCGCGGCAGGCCGTCCCGTCGTGGCGCTCGAATCGACGATCATCACCCACGGGATGCCCTGGCCGCAGAACCTCGACATCGCCCGCCGGATCGAGGCGACTGTGCGCGAGAACGGCGCCGAGCCCGCGACAATCGCGGTGATCGACGGCACCCTGCATGTCGGGCTTGAGGACGGGCAGATCGAGGCGCTGGCGCAGGCCCGCGGCGTCGCCAAGCTGTCGCGCGCCGACCTCGCCGTCTGCATGGCGGAAGGGCGCACGGGGGCGACCACGGTGGCGGCGACGATGATCGCCGCCGCCATGGCCGGGATCGCGGTCTTCGCCACCGGGGGCATCGGCGGCGTCCACCGCGGCGCCGAGACAAGCTTCGACGTCTCCGCGGATCTGCAGGAGCTGTCGCAGACCCCCGTCACCGTCGTCGCCGCCGGCGCCAAGGCGATCCTCGATCTGCCCAAGACGCTGGAAGTGCTGGAGACGCTGGGCGTGCCGGTGATCGCCTACGGGCAGGACATGCTGCCGGCCTTCTGGTCACGCTCGGCGGGCCTGCGCGCGCCGCTGCGCATGGACGAGGCCGCCGCCATCGCACGCGCCCACGCCATGCGCGGGCGACTCGGCCTGCCGGGCGGCCAGCTCGTTGCCAACCCGATCCCCGAGGCGGCGGAGATCCCGCGGGCGGAGATGACGCCTGTCATCTCGCGCGCGATGCAGGACGCGATCGATCACGGCATCCACGGCAAAGACCTCACGCCCTACCTGCTGCAGCGCATCTTCGAACTGACGGAAGGGCGGTCGCTCGACGCCAATGTCGCGCTGGTCCTGAACAACGCCGCGCTCGGCGCCCGGATTGCCACAGAATTGGTCGCTCTGCCCGCCTCCTGAGCGCGCGGCGCCGGCACACCATTGTATCCCGACCCGCCGCCGCATAATTTGGCGCGAGACGCGCATCCGAGGTCGCCCAGATACCATGACCACTCCCTTCGATCCGCAGCCGCGACGTCCGGGCTTCATGACCGGGCTGCGTGCCAGCTTCCTGACCGGGATCGTGGTGATCGCGCCCGTGGGCCTCACGGTCTGGCTGATCTGGACGGTGATCGGCTGGATCGACGGGTTCGTGCTGCCGCTTGTGCCCTCGCGACTCGACCCCGAGCAGTACATCGGCATCAACCTGCGCGGCATCGGGGTGATCTTCTTTTTGCTGTTCACGGTCTTCGTCGGCTGGGTTGCCAAGGGCATCATCGGGCGGTCGCTGATCCGCTGGGCCGAGAGCCTCGTGGCCCAGCTGCCCATCGTCCGCTCGGTCTACGGCGGCGTGAAGCAGATCGCCGAGACGGTCTTCGTGCAATCCGAGCGCAGCTTCGAGAAGGCCTGCCTGATCGAGTATCCGCGGCGTGGCATCTGGGCGATCGGCTTCATCTCCACCGACACGCGCGGCGAGGTCGCACAGAAGGCCGTCACCGGCGGCGGTCTGATCTCGGTCTTCGTGCCGACGACACCGAACCCGACCTCGGGCTTCCTGCTGTTCTTCCCGGCCGAGGACGTGATCGAGCTCGACATGAGCCTCGAGGACGCGGCGAAACTGGTGATCTCCGCGGGTCTCGTCTACCCCAACCCCGAGGATCCCCGCCACCCGGCCGTCCAACCGCCGCACGCCAACGCGGCCGAGTAGGCCAGGCGCTGCCGCCGGGCCGCGTTATCCGCTTGCGATTTCAAAAAAATCGCGCGCCCCGCCTCTTGCAAAGCTCCGCCGCACGCGCATCTCTGCGCAGCCGGGTCGCATTACGCCGCCCTTCCGGACCGACCTCATGGACATCCTTCTTCTCGCTCTCGGCCTCGCCGCGCTTCTGGGCGGCGGCGAACTCCTCGTCTCGGGCGCGGTGACGCTGGCACAGCGCTTCCGCGTGCCGCCGATGGTCATCGGGCTCACGCTTGTCGGCTTCGGCACCTCCGCACCCGAGCTCTTCACCTCGCTCAACGCGGCGCTGACCGGTCGGCCGGGAATCGCGGTCGGCAACGTCGTCGGCTCGAACATCGCCAACATCCTGCTGATCGTCGGGCTCTCCGCGCTGCTTGCGCCGATCGCCGTGGACCGCGCGCGGCTCTCGCGCGATGCCGGCTGGCTCTTCGCGGCGACGGCGGGCGGCCTCGCGCTCGCGGCCCTGCCGGTGGTCGGCCGTCTGCCTGCGGCCTGTCTCGTCCTTGGCCTGGCCGCCTTCCTGATCACGACCGTGCGCTCCGGCGCCAGCACCGTCGCCGAGGCCCCGGCTCCGGCCGGCGCGCGCGCCGTGCCCGCGGCGCTGCGCTTCACCGCCGGTCTCGCACTCACCCTCGCCGGCGCGGTCCTTCTGGTCGACGGTGCCACCGGACTCGCCCGTGCCTTTGGCGTGTCCGAGGCCGTGATCGGCCTCACCCTCGTCGCCGTCGGTACATCGCTGCCCGAACTGGTGACCTCGCTCCTCGCCGCGCGCCGCGGTCACGGCGAGGTGGCGCTCGGCAACGTCATCGGCTCCAACATCTTCAACCTGCTCGGTATCCTCGGCATCACCGCGCTCGTCTCACCGCTGCCGGTCGACCCGCAGATTGCCCGCTTCGATGTCTGGATTATGGCCGGCGCGACGCTGCTGCTCGTCCTTTTCGCCCGGACGGGTCGCCGCATCGCCCGCACGGAGGGCGCCGCGCTTCTCGCCCTCTACGCCGCCTATCTCTGGGCCCTCGCCTGACAAAAGCGGCCGGCCCTCTCTTCATCTGCCCGAAAATATCCCGGGGAGCGCGAGGGGCTGGCCCCTCGCTCCTACGCTCTCCACAGGCGCCGTCAGTTGAACATCCGCACCAGATCCGCGCTCTGCCGCACGTTCAGATCGTCCCGGTGCCCGGCGAGGAACTGCGACGCCGCGCGCCGTCCGGCCTCCTTGAGCTGCAGGATCACCGTGGAGATAGGTACGATCTTGGTCGCCACCGACAGCCGGTTCATCAGCTCGTCATCGGCCACCATATGCACCAGCACCCGCTTCATCACCCCCTCCTCCATGCGCCCCTCCTGAATGAGGCGCTGCACGAACTCGATCGCCCGGAGCTCGCGCAACAAGGAGGAATTGAAGCTGATCTCGTTGATCCGGTTCTGGATTTCCTGTGGCGTGACCGGCAGCCGGTCGATCTTGAGCGGGTTGATGTTCACGATGAGCACGTCGTCGGGCAGCTCCGGCCGGAACAGCGGAAAGAGTGCCGGGTTGCCGGTATAGCCGCCGTCCCAGAACGGCTCGCGCTCGCCGGTGATCGGATCCTCCGCCCAGACCGCCTGGAACACCGTCGGCAGGCAGGCCGAGGCGAGGATCGCCTCGGTGGAGATGTGCCGCCCCGAGAACACCCGCACCTTGCCGTCGCGCACGGAGGTCGCACAGATGTAAAGCGCGGGGCCGGCATCGGCGCAGACCTCGTCGAAATCGAACCGCTCGGCGATCGGCTGTACCGGGTTCTGGTAGAGCGGGCCCCAGGAATACGGCGACATCGCGCGCGTCAGCCCGTCGCCGAGCGCGAAGACGGGCGAGTATTCCACCGCGAGGCTGAGCACCCCCGGATGCGGCAGCCAGGCGTTCATCCATTCCGGCAGTTTCAGCGACTCGAGCTGCCCGACCTCGGTCCAGACCCAATTGAGCATCTCGCGCGCGCCCTCGCGCCCGCCCCGGATCATGCCTGACTTCACCGCCGCGCCGTTCAGCGCCCCGGCCGAGGTGCCCGAGATCGCCGCGATCTCGATCTCCTCGTCTTCCAGAAGGCGGTCGAGCACCCCCCAGGTGAAAGCTCCGTGGGCGCCGCCGCCCTGAAGCGCCAGGTTGATCCGTTTCATGCTGCCGTCCCGCCGGTTTCGTGCGCCTCCCCGCCAACGTATCGGCCCCCGCGCCCGCGGCAAGGGCCGATTGCCGCACCGCGGCATCAGCGCGCCGGCGAGGAGAGCCCGCAAGGGCTCGAGGAGCTCCCCCGGACCCGGCTTCAGCCGAGCGCATAGCCCGCGCCGCGTACGGTGCGCAGCGGATCGGGCCCGCCGTGCTGGCACAGGGCCTTGCGCAGCCGCCCGATATGCACGTCGACGGTGCGCGTGTCGACATAGATGTCGCGGCCCCACACCCGGTCCAGCAACTGCTCACGCGACCAGACCCGGCCCGGTTTCTCCATGAAGGTCGACAGGAGCCGGAACTCCGTCGGCCCCAGCTTCAGCGCCGCGCCGTCGCGCGTGACCCGGTGTGTCTCGGAATCGAGCACGATGTCCTCGTATTCCAGCCGCATGCCCGCCGCCGCCGGCCGCGTGCGGCGCAGCTGCGCGCGCACCCGCGCCATCAGCTCGATCACCGAATACGGCTTCACGACGTAATCGTCCGCACCGGTCTCCAGCCCGCGCACCTTGTCGACCTCCTCGGAGCGGGCCGAGAGCATTATGACCGGCACACCGCGGGTCTCTGGCCTGGATTTCAGCTGCCGACACACCTCGATGCCGCTGGTCTTGGGCAGCATCCAGTCCAGCACGATGATGTCGGGGTTCTCCTCCGACACCAGAAGCAGCGCCTCTTCCCCGTTCGCGGCTTTCGACACCCGGAAGCCCTCGGCCTCAAGGTTGTAGCCCAGCACCTCGCGCTGCGCCTCCTCGTCCTCCACGACGAGAACCATCGGCTGATCGGCCGGCATCCGTCAGTCCTCTGTCCCTGACACTTCACCGACCTCGGGGGAGAACCGCGCATCGGTCGAGGTCGCATCCGCCTTGGGCCGCTTGTCCGCCGGGATCGACCCCTCGGTGAGGAAGATCACCTGCTCGGCGATGCCGGTGACATGATCGCCCATCCGCTCCACGTTCTTGGCAATGAAGTGCAGATGCATGCATGCAGTGATGTTGCGCGGATCCTCCAGCATGAAGGTCAGGAACTCGCGGAATGCTGTGTTGTACATCTGGTCGACATCGCGGTCGCGCTCGATCACGTCGCGCGCCAGTTCGGCGTCGCGCTGGATGTAGCAGTCGAGCGCGTCCTTGAGCATCAGCTCCACCTCGCGCGCCATCCGCCGCAGGCTCGCCGCGGCGCCGTCGATCGGCTGCAGCTGCACCAGAACGCCGGTGCGCTTGGCCATGTTCTTGGCCAGGTCGCCGATCCGTTCGAGGTTGTTGGACATCCGCAACACCGACAGCGCGACGCGCAGGTCCGAGGCCGCAGGCGCGCGGAGAGCGATCACCCGCGCCGCCTCGTCATTGATCACGCGCTCCAGTTCGTCGACCGACGCGTCGCGGCGCCGCACGTCTTCGGCCAGCTCCTCGTCACGGGTCTCGAGGCTCTTGGCGGCGTCGCGGATGGCGGTCTCCACGAGACCGCCCATCTTCATGATATGCGCCTGGATCCCTTCGAGGTCGCGGTCGAAGGACGACACGATGTGCTTGCTAAGTTCCTGGGACATGGAGCCTCTCTCGTCAGCCGATACGGCCGGTGATGTAACTTTCGGTGCGGCTGTCCTGCGGGTTGGTGAAGATCTTCTCGGTCTCGCCGTACTCCACGAGGTTTCCGAGGTGGAAGAACGCCGTCTTCTGGCTCACCCGCGCCGCCTGCTGCATGGAGTGGGTGACGATCACCACCGAGTAGTTCTGTTTCAGCTCGTCGATCAGCTCCTCGACCTGACCGGTGGCGATCGGGTCGAGCGCCGAGCACGGCTCGTCCATCAGAAGGACCTCGGGTTCGGTCGCCACGGCGCGGGCGATGCACAGGCGCTGCTGCTGACCGCCCGACAGCCCAGTGCCCGACGCGTCGAGCCGGTCCTTCACCTCATCCCAGATGGCCGCGCGTTTCAGCGCCCGCTCTACGATGTCGTCGAGCTCGGACTTGTTCTTGGCGAGCCCGTGGATCTTGGGACCGTAGGCGACGTTGTCATAGATCGACTTCGGGAACGGGTTGGGCTTCTGGAACACCATGCCGACCTTGGCGCGCAGCTGCACCGGATCAACGCGCTTGTCGTAGATGTCCTCGCCGTCGATGTGGATGTCGCCCTCGACCCGGCAGATCGGAATCGTGTCGTTCATCCGGTTGAGGCAGCGCAGGAAGGTCGACTTGCCGCAGCCCGACGGGCCGATGAAGGCGGTGACGAGGCGATCTTCGATGTCGACATCCACGTCCTTGATGGCGTGGTTGTCGCCGTAATAGACCTGCACGTTCCTGGAGCTGATCTTGATCTCGTTCTGGCTCACCCGGCTCTCCGTGCGATTGTGATCCGCGTCATACATGGGTCTACTCCTTACCAACGGCGCTCGAAGCGGCGGCGCAGGATGATGGCGATTGCATTCATGAAGAGCAGGAATACCAGAAGAATGATGATCCCGCCCCAGGCCTTTTCGTAGAAGGCCGGATCGGACCGTGCGGCCCAGGTGTAGATCTGCGCCGGCATCGCCGAGTTCGGGTCGAGCAGGCCCGAGGCGAGCCCGTCGGGATGCTGGCGCGCGACGTAGCCGACCATGCCGATCAGCAGCAGCGGCGCCGTCTCGCCGAGCGCCTGCGCGAGCCCGATGATCGTGCCGGTCAGGATCCCCGGCATGGCCAGCGGCAGGACGTGGTGGAACACCGACTGCATCTTCGAGGCCCCGACGCCGAGCGCGGCGGCCCGGATCGACGGCGGCACCGATTTCAGCGATGCGCGAGTCGAGATGATGATCGTCGGCAAGGTCATCAGTGTCAGCACCAGACCGCCCACCAGCGGCGCCGATTGCGGCAGGTGCGCGAACTGGATGAACACCGCGAGGCCGAGAATGCCGAAGACGATCGAGGGCACCGCCGCGAGGTTCGAGATGTTGATCTCGATGAGGTCGGTGAACTTGTTCTGCGGCGCGAATTCCTCGAGGTAGATCGACGCCGCGACCCCGATCGGCAGCGCCAGCACCAGCACCACCAGCATCATGAAGAACGAGCCCATGATGGAGGCGCCAAGGCCCGCGCCGCCGGGGTTGTCCACACCGGAATCGGTGCCGGTGATGAAGCCCCAGTCGAAGGCGTTGACCATGACGCCGCTTTCGACAAGGCCGTCGACGATGTCCAGGTCGTCGGGTTCCAGGAACCGGCTGTTGGTCAGTTGTTCGCGCGACAGATTGCCATTGAGGTAGCGGTCGACCCGGCTGGACGCGGGCAAGGTGAACGACACCTCTTCGCCAAGCCGGTCAGGATTGGCGCGGTAAAACTCGCGGATCTGGCTGCCCACCTTGCCCATGATCCGGCCGACCGCCGCCTCGGACACCTCGACGTCGGAGGCGCCTTCCTCGTTCAGTTCTGCCTGAAGCTCGCGCACGAAGAAGCCTTCGTAGGCGGCGGTCTTCAGCACCTGGCCCTCGGCCTCGTCGAACTGCTCCTGGCTGAGCGTGAAGTCGACGGTGACCGCCGTTTCGGTGAAGGCCGGCAGACCCGAACGCAGGATGGAGAATGTCAGCGCGCAGAGGAAGAACAGACCGACGCCGATGGCGGCCATGCCGTAATAGCGGAAGCGGGCTTCGGCGGCGTTGCGCTTGCGGGTGTTCGCGTCGGTCTCGATGATCGACTTGGACGTGCGGCGTCCCGCAGCCGGGGCGGCGTTTGCGGTTGCGTCGGTCATTCGTACTGCTCCCGGTACTTGCGGACGATGTAGAGGGCAAGGACGTTGAGCCCGAGCGTGACGACGAAGAGCGTCATGCCGAGGGCGAAGGCCACCAGCGCCTCGGGCGAGCCGAAGTCGCTGTCACCGGTGAGCTGGCTGACGATCTTGGCGGTCACCGTGGTCATCGCCTCGAACGGGTTGAGGCTGAGCCGCGCGGCCGCGCCGGCGCCGAGCACGACGATCATCGTCTCGCCGATGGCGCGCGAGGCCGCCAGCAGGACCGCGCCGACGATCCCCGGCAGCGCCGCCGGCAGGATCACCTGCTTGATCGTCTCCGACTGCGTCGCGCCGAGCCCGTAGGAGCCGTCGCGCATCGCCTGGGGTACCGCGTTGATGATGTCGTCCGACAGCGAAGAGACGAACGGGATCAGCATGATCCCCATCGCGATGCCGGCCGTCATCACCGCCGTGCCCGCGTCCATCCATCCGACCGTACTGTCGCCGAAAACCGACAGCAGAAGCGGCCCGATCGTCAGAAGCGCGAAGAGACCGTAAACGATGGTCGGGATCCCGGCGAGAATCTCGATCGCCGGCTTGGCGACCGACCGCACCCGCTTGGACGCGTATTCCGACAGGTAGATCGCGGTGAAGAGCCCCACCGGCACCGCCACGATCAGCGCGATGAGCGAGATGTAGAGCGTGCCCCAGAGCAGCGGCAGGATGCCGAGCTCCGATCCGCCGCCGAAGGACGGCGACCAGGTGGTCGAGAAGAAGAAGTCGCTGGCCGGGTAGATGCGGAAGAACTCGATGGTGTTGAACACCAGGCTCAGCACGATGCCGACCGTCGTCAGGATGGCGATGCAGGAGGCCAGGATCAGAAGGATCCGCACGCCCGTCTCCACCACGTTGCGGGCGCGATACTCGGGCGTGCTGTTCCTTATGCCCCAGCCGAGCCCCGCTACCGCCAGCGCAAGGACGATCCCGGTGCGTAGCAGATCGCCCGTCTCGCTCAGCGCGCGATACTTCTGCGCGGCGCGCAGCACCGGAGAGGTCACGGCGGAGCCGAGCGCGACGCCCGCCTCTCCCAGGCGTTCGCGCACGTCTGTGAACTCGGTGCGCATGTTGGCGGCGCGCTCGCGCGTCATCATCCCGCTCTCCACCGCCACGTCGAGCCCATTTGCCAGGCGCCGGACATCCGACATCATCAGGCTGACGGAACGGTCCTGCCGCACGCTTTCTTCCTGTAGATCGCCGCGGACGGAGCTTTCGACCACGAGCGGCTGCGCCAGCAGCCAGACCAGCATGACCAGAAGCGCCGGCACGATGGCCTTCATCGCCACGTTGGTGCCGTAGTACGAGGGCAGCGAATGCAGCTTGCGCTGATCGCCCCCGACGCCCCGCAGCGCTCGGGCTCGGCCGACGATGTAGCCTCCGACCCCCAGCGCAAGGACGATGAGTACCAGCAAAGATGTCGTCATTCGCGTCCCCACTCCGCCTTGTTATCGTGTCTCGAAATCGGGTCTCTGAAAGAACCTGAAAGACGTAGGGGGGCGGCGACCGGCCGCCCCCCGGAAAAGCGTCCTCAGTCGATCAGGACTGCTCGTCGCCCAGCGTGGTCTCGTTCTCGATCTTCGACTGGGTGTCGGCGAGTTCCGGATCCGGGACGAGGCCGTAATTGGCGAGCGGGCCGCCCGGGCCGGCGATCTCGTCGGAGACGAAGAAGGACGCGAACTCCTTCAGCCCGGGGATCACGCCGATATGCGCCTTCTTGATGTAGAAGAACAGCGGCCGCGACACCGGGTATTCGCCCGACGCGATGGTCTCGGTCGAGGGCTCGACGCCGCCCATGGTGGCGACCTTCAGGGTGTCGGTGTTGTTCTCGTAGAACGCCAGGCCGAAGACGCCGATGCCGTCGGGGTTGGATTCGATCCGCGCGAGTGTCTCGGTGTAGTCGCCGTCGATGTCGACCGAGGCGCCGTCGGTGCGGACCGCCATGCAGGCACTTTCCGCGTCGTCCTCGGACATGCCCGCCTCGACCATCTGGTCATAGGCGCCGGTGTCCTCGCAGCCCTGCAGCAGGACGTTTTCCTCGAAGACTTCGCGGGTGCCGTGCTTGGTGCCCGGGATGAAGGCCGAGATCTCGACGTCGGGCAGATCGCCGTTCACGTCCGCCCAGGTCGAGTTGGGGTTGGACACCATCTCGCCGTCCTGCGGGATCTCGGCGGCCAGGGCCGAGAACCAGTCGGAGGGCTCGAACGCGGTGAACTCGGGGCCCGACTGCTGGCTGGCAAAGACGATGCCGTCATAGCCGATGCGCACTTCGATGATCTCTTCCACGCCGTTCTCGGCGCAGGTCTCGACTTCGCCGTCGCGGATCGCGCGCGATGCGTTGGCGATGTCGATGCTGTTCTCGCCCACGCCTTCGCAGAAACGTGCGAGGCCCGCCGAGGAGCCGCCCGATTCGACGACCGGGGTCGGGAAGTCGGTGTTTTCGCCGAAGGCTTCGGCCACGATCGACGCGTAGGGCAGCACGGTCGACGAACCGGCGACCTGCACGTTCTCGCGCGACTGAGCGAAGGCCGGTGCGGCAACGGCGATGGCCAGCGCGGACGCGGTCAGCGTAACGGATTTCATGGAGAACTCCTGTTTGACATGAATCGTCAGGGCCATCCCCCGATGGCCTCGGCGCCACCGCTAGATCCCGTGGGCTATCCTTTTGTGACAGTGATGTAACAGTTTTATGAAGCCGGGCGTGTCATGCGGGCGACGCGGCGGAAACTTCCGGAAGGTTCCGGGCGGATCGCACAGACGGCGCTATTTCGGGCCGCGCGAAAGGTAGCATGTCGCGACGAGCCGCCCGACCGACATGGAGGCATGACCGCCAGGGAAACCGGCACCGATGATCCTGCTGCCGGGGCGAGTCGCCACCCGCTGGGCAAGTTACGCCGGTCAGGCCGCCTTGCCGCCAAACACGGACGACCAGATCGGGCCGATGATCTTCGTGCCGATCGGGATCAGCACGAAGCCGAGCGCGACGCCCAGGACGCCGTCACAGAAGGCGGTGACGATCCATTCGGCGGCGCCGTGCGCGCCTTCGGGGAAGACACGCGTCGCGGACACGGCGATGGAATGGATCACCTCTTCCGGGGTGTGCCAGCCCATCTGCGCAAGCCCGTGCACGATGATCGATCCGCCGACCCAGAGCATCGCCGCGGTGCCCACCACCGCCAGCGTCGTCATCACGGCCGGCATGGCCTTGACGATTCCGCGGCCCATCGACCGACCGGCCCCGCTTCGCGCCGTCTGTGCCATCCACAGCCCGATATCGTCCATTTTCACGAGAAGCGCCACCGCCCCGTAGACCGCCGCCGTGATCAGAAGTGCCACGGCGGCAAGCGTCGCCGCCTCCATCCAGAACCCGCTTGCGGGAATCGCCGCAAGCGCGATGGTCATGATCTCGGCCGACAGGATGAAATCGGTCTTGATCGCGCCGGCGACCTTCTGTTCCTCGAGGTGCTGGGCGTCGAGCTTCTGCTCCTTCGGGTCCGGGTCATGTGTCTTGTCGTGGAAGAGGGCGTGGTGCAGTTTCTCCGCCCCTTCGAAACACAGATAGGCGCCGCCGAGCATAAGCAGCGGCGGGATCAGCCAGGGCGCGAAGGCCGACAGCAGCAGCCCCGCCGGCAGGAGAAACACCAGCTTGTTGAACAGCGATCCGCGGGCGATTTTCCAGATGATCGGCAATTCTCGCGCCGGCGGAAAGCCGGTGACGTATTTCGGCGTGACCGCGGCGTCGTCGATCATCGCGCCGGCGGCTTTCGAGCCGGCCTTTACGGCCTGAGTGGCGACATCATCGACGGAGGCCGCCGCCACCTTGGCGATCGCCGCCACGTCGTCGAGTAGCGCCAGAAGTCCGCTCATTGCCCAAGATCCCTGCCCGTCCCGTGTTGTGCGCAAGCCTAGCGCCCGGCACGTTCAGCGCAAGCGGGCGATCCGGTACCGGCCGCCACCCTGCGCCGCGAGGCACAGGCACCCCCCGGCGATCGCCCAGTTCTTGACGAAGATACTCATCTGCCAGGGATCCTCCGGCACAAGGTGAAACAGGCTGGTGATGGCGCAGTAGAACGCGAGAAGTGCCGCGACCGGCGTCACCCGCCACCCGGCGACAAGCGCGAGCGCCGCCCCTAGGTTGAACGCCGCCGCCGGCCAGACCAGAACGCCAGGCAGTCCCCGGTCGGTCAGAAGCACCGTCGCGGCACCGGGATCGGCAATCTTCTGCGCGAATCCGGCCGCGAACAACGCCGCGATCAGAAGCCGTCCGACGAATACGGCGATGTCCCCCACGCGTTCCCCCTGCCCCTGCTGCCGATGCGCGCCAAGGTTAGCGCAACCATGCCCGGCGACCACGCGTTTAACGCTAACATATTGCCTGTGTTCGATTTTCGCCTTTTCGCCAACGCCTCGTCCGGCTATCGGAAGGCCGATTGCCCACAGCGAGGACCAGAGCCCATGACCGTCACTCTCGGGATCAACGGATTCGGCCGGATCGGCCGTTGCACGCTGGCGCACATCGCCGAGAGCGCGCGGAACGACGTCGCGGTGGTGCGCGTCAACGCGCCCGGCGACATCGACACCCACGCGCACCTGATGCGCTACGACAGCGTGCACGGCCGGTTCGCGGGGCCTGTCACCGTGTCGGGCGACACGCTCGACCTCGGGCGTGGGCCGATCCAGGTGATGTCGAGTTACGATCCCGAGGCGCTCGACTGGTCGGGTTGCGATGTGGTGCTGGAATGCACCGGGAATTTCAACGACGGCGCCAAGGCCGGCGTGCACCTGAGTCGCGGCGCCAAGAAGGTGCTGATCTCCGCACCGGCCAGCAATGTCGACCGCACGGTTGTTTACGGCGTGAACCACCGGGCGCTGACCCCGGACGAGAGGATGATCTCGAACGGGTCCTGCACGACCAACTGCCTCGCGCCGCTGGCCAAGGTTCTGGACGAGGGGATCGGCATCGAGAGCGGGATCATGACCACGATCCACTCTTATACCGGCGACCAGCCGACGCTCGACCGGCGGCACAAGGATCTCTACCGCGCACGCGCCGCGGCAATGGCGATGATCCCGACGTCCACCGGCGCGGCCAAGGCGCTCGGCGAGGTGCTGCCGAACCTTGCCGGCAAGCTCGACGGAACCTCGATGCGGGTGCCGACGCCGAACGTCTCGGCGGTGGACCTGACCTTCGAGGCCGGGCGCGACGTGACCGTCGCCGATGTCAACGAGGTCGTGCGCGAGGCGGCGTCGGGTCACATGGGCATGGTGCTCGACTACGATCCCGAACCCAAGGTGTCGGTCGACTTCAACCACACGACCGCAAGCTCGATCTTTGCGCCCGAGCAGACCAAGGTCGTGGGCCGCCGGATGGTGCGGGTGCTGGCCTGGTACGACAACGAATGGGGCTTCTCGGCGCGGATGGCGGATGTTGCCGGCGCGATGGGGCGGCTGCTGCACTGAACCCAAGGGGTGGAGCGGGGGCTCTGCCCCCGCGCCCCCGGGATATTTCTGGGCAGATGAAAGCAAGGGGGCACGCATCACCCCGGCGTGGGATGCGCGGTCGGCACTCAGAGCGGGGGCAGCGGTTCGGCCGAGGGATCGACCGGGGCGCGGCCTTCGCGGGCGCGTTTCCAGGCGAAGACCTCGCCGCGCGGCCACCAATCGTAGCGGCTGTCCTCGGTGACCGGGCCCCAGTAGAGCTTGCCGCCCCAGCGCCAGGGGTCGAGGATGAGACCCTGCGCCATCGGCGCCCCGGCGCGGCTGAGGATCACGGTCGAATGTTCGATGGCCAGCGGCTTGTCGTGGTTGGCGATGGCGCGGTGCAGATCGAGCGTGACGAAACGCTCCTGCGCGAGACGGGCCTCGAGGTCGTCGGCCCATTGATAGCACAGGCCGCGCGGGCGGGTGCCGGAATTGACCTTCATGTTGTGAATGATCGGCGGATCGGTGATCTGGTAGCGATCGGCGAGCTCCAGCGGGTAGCGATAGGCGATGCGCGCGGCCGTCGCGGCCTCGTCCGGGGAGACGTCGGGTCCGAGCCCCAGGATCGCGCGTTCGAGTGCCGCAATGTCGGCGGGCTCCGGCGCGGGCGGGCCATTCTCGTAGCTGGGCCCGCAGGCGGCGAGCGCGAGGGTGAAAGCGAGGACAAGAAGCCGTCCGAGATGCCGCATGGGGGTCTTTCCGCGATTGATCCGTCCGGCGTGCTAGCGGCGGCCCCCGCGGTTGTCGAGTGCGGCGGCTTCTGTGGCCCTGACGATTGCGCTAGGCTGCGGCGGAGATGCAGCGCGGAGGCCCCGATGACAGCGAGATACCTGACCTACGACGCCGCAGATGCGCTCAACTGGCAGGGCGCCGTCGAGGCGCTGCGTCAGGGGCATTTTCTGCCGCGCGCCGAGATCGGAGACCTGTTCCTCGGGCCGGCGGAGGGCACGCTGCTGACGCGGGGCGCCTACCTGGAGGGGCTCGGCTACGGCGTGAAGAGCGTGACGGTCATGCCGGGGAACCCGGCACGGGACAGGCCGAGCGTGCAGGGCGCGATGATCGTCTTCGACCCCGACACCGGCGCGGTGCGCGCGGTCATCGACAGCACGCTGGTGACGGAGTTCAAGACCGCCGGGGACTCGGTGCTGGCGGCGGTGCTTCTGGCGCGGCCGGAAAGCCGGAGGCTGCTGATCCTCGGCGCCGGGACCGTGGCGCGCAGCCTCTGCGCGGCTTATCCGGCGCTCTTTCCCGACCTGGAGCGCATCGACGTCTGGGCGCGGCGGAAAGAGCAGGCGGAGGCGCTGGCGGCCGAGCTCGCGCGCGAGGGTCTCGACGTTCGCGCCGCCGGGGACCTGCCGGCGGCGGTGGCCGAGGCGGATATCGTGGCGACCGCCACAATGGCGCAGGAGCCCGTGCTGAAGGGCGATTGGATCCGCCCCGGCACGCATGTGGACCTGATCGGCGCGTTCCGGGCCGACATGCGTGAGGCAGACGATGCGCTGATCTCGGGGGGGCGGCTTTTCGTCGACAGCCGGGAGACGACGTTGGGCCATATCGGCGAGTTGAAGATCCCGCTGGCCGCCGGCGTCATCTCGGAAGCGGACGTGCTGGGCGATCTCTACGATCTCGTGCCCGATCCCGCTCGGGGCCGCCGGTCGGAGAACGAGGTCACGGTGTTCAAGAACGGCGGCGGCGCGCACCTCGATCTCATGGTGGCCGACTACATCGCCCGGACGGTGGACTGAGCGTCCGTCAGCGCTTCAGCGCGCGGATCACGGAACGGTGGTCCTGCATCCGCTCGAAGACGGCGTAGTCCCGCGCCAACTGGTCCCGCATTGCCGGGTCCGGCCGGTAGACCTGCCAGTCCGGCTGCATCTCTCGCGCGGCCTCCGCCAGCCCGCGCCCCGGCGCCGCCGCGGCGATCGCCGCGCCGAGCAGGACGCCATCGACGTCGCGCGCGGTGTTGAGCGTGCAGCCCGTCGCATCGGCCAGGAGCTGCATGAGCAGCGGCGACCGGGCGTGCCCTCCGGTGACGTTCAGCACCTCGACCGGCTGCCCCGCCTGGCGCAGATGCGCCAGGATCTGACGCAGGCCGAGGGCGATCCCCACCGCGGACCGCCAGTAGAGCCGCGCGGTGCCCGCACGGGACCGGTCCAGCGTCAGCCCCGAGACGACCGCGCCGAGATCGGGATCGGCGAAGGGCGTGCGGTTGCCGTTCACATCGGGCAAGATGTCGATTTCGGCTCCGAAGGCCGCTCCGTCCCGCGCCAGCCCTTCGGCCACCAGGCGCTGCGCCTCGTCGTGCGACAGGCCCGGAGACCGGCCCAGCACGTCGTCGAGAAGCGCGCCCGTCGCGGACTGGCCGCCATCGTTCACGAAGAGCCCGGGCAGGATCGCGTCGGCATAGGGCCCCCAGACGCCGCGCGCGCGCCAGGGCTCCGACGTCAGCGTCATGATGCAGCTCGACGTGCCGGCGACCAGCGCCGCGGTGCGGCCCTGCGCCTCGGGTGCGAGGCCGCCGAGCATCGCCAGCGCGCCCGCGAAGGCGTCGACGAGCCCGGCCGCGACCGGCGTGTCCGGGGCAAGCCCGAGATCCCGCGCCGCGGCCTCGTCAAGCCCGCCGATGGCCACCCCGGGCGGCACGATATCCGCGCCGATGCCGGCCCGCGCGGCCATGTCCTCGAGACCGACCGCTTCGAGGAAGTCCGGTTGCAGCCCGCCGGCGCGCGCCAGCCAGCCCCATTTCGCCACCAGCGGGTTGAGCGACCTTGCCCCCTGCCCCGTGGCGCGGTGTGCCAGCCATTCGCTGAGATCGTAGGCGCCGCCCAACCTCGACCAGAGGTCGGGTCGGTGGCGCTTGACCCACATGAGTTTCGGAGACTGCATCTCGGGCGACATGACGCCGCCCACGGTCTGTAACAAATCGTGGCCGGTGGCGGTGCAGGCCGCCGCCTCCTCCCGCGCGCGATGATCGTACCACAGGATGATGTCGCGCCCGCCGCCAAGGTCGAGCGGCGCATCCGCGCGGTCGCGCAGCACCAGCGAGCAGGTGGCGTCGAAGGCGATCCCGGCGACGGGTGGATTGCCGGCATTGGCGTGCGCCTCGCGCACCGACGCGGCGACCGCCTGCCAGATCTCCTCGGAAGATTGCTCGGCCCGGCTGCCGGACAGGTCGTGCACGGTGATCGGATGCACCGCCCGGGCCACCATCCGCCCGCCGGGCGAGAACAGCCCGGCCCGCACGCTGGCTGTGCCCACATCGATCCCGAAATAGTAGTCGTCGTCCGTCACGTCGGGCAGGGCCTGGCCTTGAAATGGGTCGTGGAGGAGATCATGGCACCGCTGGCGCCGTCGCGCCAGCACCCATCGGCAGGTGCCGCATCATGCCGGGAGGGCGTCAAGCGCCGCCGCGAGGTCGTCCATGTGCGTCACGACCGCATCGGGGCCCATGGCGCGAAGGCTTTGGTCCAGCATCGCCGGCCCGGCATGCGCTCCGCCGGTGAAGCCGACGACGCGCATGCCGGCGGCGCGCGCCGCCGCGATTCCCGCCGGGCTGTCCTCGATCACCACGGTGCCCCGGGCGGGCGCGTGCATGCGCCGGGCCGCGTGCAGGAAAAGATCGGGCGCCGGCTTGCCGCGCTCGACCTCGACGGCGCTGAAGACATCCGCACCGAAGAGCGGCGCCAGCCCCGTCACCCGCAGCGACAGCGCCAGCCGCTCGGGATGGCTGGACGAGGCGACGCAGACCGCCGCATCGAGCGCCCCGACCGCCGCCGCCACACCGGGCACCGGGCGCAGCTCGTTCTCGAAGCGCCGGGCGAGCCGCGCGCGCATGTCCGCCAGGTCCGCTTCGGTCAGCACCAGCCCGTCCCGTTCGGCCACGTCGCGCAGGATCGAGGCGAGGGACCGGCCGAGGAAGCGCTCGTAGGCGGTGGTCGGAGAAATTTCCAACCCCACGCAGCGCAAGGTCTCGCGCAGGACATCGACGGCGATCGGCTCGCTGTCCACGAGCACGCCGTCGCAGTCGAAGATGACGAGAAAGGGCCTGGGCGTGGCGATCTCACCCCTCCTTCAGGTAGGTCCGCAAGGTGGCCTCCGTTCCCTCGGACCACAGCAAAGACAGCCACCGCCCGAAGGCCTCCCGCAGGCGCGGCTCGTCGCCGAGCGCACCATAGATCGCCCGCTGTTCGAGCCAGGCCTGCGGGCGCTCGCGCGCCGCCAGCGCAACCGGCTGCAGGCTGTTCCAGTTCGGGTCGTTGGGGGCGATGGTTTCCCCGGTGTCGGTGGTCCCGGCACAATAGCGGCACCACAGCGCGGATTCCAGCGCCAGCCCGTCGATGGCGCCGCCGCGCGCCAGCGCGTCCGCCAGCGACAGCAGGATGAACTTCGGCTGCCGGTTCGACCCGTCGAGGCAGAGCCGCCGCACCGTGTCGCCGATCTTGGGGTTGGCGAACCGCTCCTTGATCTTTTCGAGATAGGCGCCGGTGTCGGTGTTCGGCACCGGCGGCACGCCCGGCAGGATCTCTTCGCGCTCCACCTTGTCGAGAAAGCGCGCCACGAGGTCGTTCTCCATCGCCTCGTGGACGAAATGGATGCCCATGAGCCCCGCCGGATAGGCGATAATCGCGTGCCCACCGTTGAGGATGCGGATCTTCATCGCCTCGAAGGGCGTCACGTCCTCCACGAACTCCACGCCCACATCCTCGAGCGGCGGCCGACCCTGGGGGAAGTTGTCCTCCAGGACCCACTGGATGAAGTCCTCGGCAAAGACGGGCCAGCCGTCCTCCACACCGTGCGTGTCCCGCAGCAACGCGCGTTCGCGGTCGGAGGTGGCCGGGGTGATGCGGTCGACCATGCCGTTGGGGAACGCGACATTGTCCCGAACCCATTCCGCGAAAGTGTTGTCGGTCAGCGCCGCGAGGCCGGAGAGGGTGTCGCGCGTCACCACACCGTTATGAGGGATGTTGTCACAGGACATGACCGTGAACGGTGGCAGACCGGCGTGGCGACGCAGGCGCAGGGCCTTCAGGATCATGCCGAAAACCGTTCTCGGCGCGTCCGGCGCGGCGGCATCGGCCGCGATCGCCGGATGATCGGCATCGAAATGGCCCGAAGAATCGAGGAAATAGCCGCCTTCGGTGATCGTCAGCGATACGATGCGGATATCCGGCGCGGCCATACGTCTGGTGATCGCGTCCTGATCCGCCGGCTCGACATAGTCGATCATGACGCCGGTTACGCGCGCATCGGACGCCTCGGCGGATTGTTCGACGAGGGTCGAGAACCAGTCCTGCGCGGCGAGCGTGTCGCGCGCCTTGCGGTCGGCTTCCATGATGCCGGCACCGACTATGGCGAAGTCGCGGCCCTTCCCGGCGGAGAACAGCCGGTCGAGATAGGCCACCTGGTGCGCGCGATGAAAGTTACCGACGCCCACGTGCAGGATGCCGGCGGACAGATCCTCGCGTGCGTAGTCCGGCAGGCCCACCGCGGGCGGCAGGTCGGGCAACGTGGCGAGGGACAGCGGGATGGCCATGGTCGGCTCCTCTCAATCGGCCTCAGGACGGCGTCCGGTCCGGCCGGCGCACTGGGCGCGGCCGGACGCGGTCGGGGTTCGCCGAACCTGTGCTGGCAAGGCGGGGCGCAGCCCGGCATGTCATGCGATGCGCAGCCCTTCGGCGTCGAAGCGGTGCATCTTGTCGGTGTCGGGGGTCAGGCTGATGCGGTCGCCGTGGTGAACGTTCAGCTCTCCGCCCGCGCGCACCGTCATGACGTCGCACAGTCCCGTGTCGTGGACATGCAGAAACGTGTCGGAGCCCAGATGCTCGGACACGCCCACCACACCCGACCATGGTCCGGTCTCGGTGACGCGGACATGTTCGGGGCGGACACCGATGGTGTTGGCGCCGTGCTTCCCCGCCTCCGCGCCCTCGATCAGGTTCATCTTGGGCGAGCCGATGAAGCCGGCGACGAAGAGGTTGCGCGGCGTGCGGTAGAGTTCCAGCGGGGAGCCGACCTGCTCGATATGGCCGGCGCGCAGCACCACGATCTTGTCGGCCATGGTCATCGCCTCGACCTGGTCGTGGGTGACGTAGATCATCGTGGTTTCCAGCCGCTTGTGCAGTTCGCTGATCTCGAGCCGCATGCCCACGCGCAGCGCCGCGTCGAGGTTCGACAAGGGCTCGTCGAAGAGGAACGCCGCCGGCTCGCGCACGATGGCCCGGCCGATGGCGACGCGCTGGCGCTGGCCGCCCGAGAGCTGCCCCGGCCGCCGGTCGAGGTAGTCCGTGAGGTTCAGCGCCTTGGCGGCGCCGTCGATGCGTCTCTGCTGCTCTTCCTGGGAAACGCCCGCCATCTTCATCGGGAAGGCGATGTTCTTGCGCACGCTCATGTGCGGATAGAGCGCGTAGGACTGGAACACCATCGCCAGCCGCCGCTTGGCGGGCGGCAGGTCGGTTGCCGGGGTTCCATCGATCACGATGTCACCCGAGGTCACGTCTTCCAGCCCCGCGATCAGGCGCAGGAGCGTGGACTTGCCGCAGCCCGAGGGGCCGACGAAGACCACGAATTCGCCGTCGTTGATGTCGAGGTCCAGGGGCGGGATGACCTGCACCTCGCCAAAGGACTTGGTCACTTTGTTCAGGGTTATCTGTCCCATGGTGATCTTCCTTATTTGACGGCGCCGAAGGTCAGGCCGCGCACCAGCTGCTTCTGGCTGAACCAGCCCATGATGAGGATCGGCGCGATGGCCATGGTCGAGGCCGCCGAGAGCTTGGCGTAGAACAGGCCCTCGGGGCTCGAATAGCTCGCGATGAAAGCGGTCAGCGGAGCGGCATTCGCGGCGGTGAGGTTCAGCGTCCAGAACGCCTCGTTCCAGGCGAGGATGATGTTGAGCAGCACCGTGGAGGCGATGCCCGGCACCGCCATCGGCGTGAGCACGTAGAGGATCTCCGAGCGCAGCGTCGCGCCGTCCATTCGCGCGGCTTCCAGGATCTCTCCGGGGATCTCGCGAAAGTAGGTGTAGAGCATCCAGACGATGATCGGCAGGTTGATCAGCGTCAGCACGATGACGAGGCCCGTGCGCGTGTCGAGAAGTCCGACATTGCGGAAGATCAGGTAGATCGGCACCAGCACGCCCACGGGCGGCAGCATCTTGGTCGACAGCATCCACATCAGCACGTTCTTGGTCTGCTTGCCGGGCACGAAGGCCATGGCCCAGGCCGCGGGCACCGCGATGATGACGCCAAGGAGCGTGGAGCCGACCGAGATCACCACCGAATTCCAGAAGTGGCGGAAGTAGTTCGACCGCTCCTGCACGGTGACGTAGTTTTCCAGCGTCCAGTCGAAGTTGAAGAACAGCGGCGGATCGGCGATCGCCTGCGCCTCGGTCTTGAAGCTGGTCAGCACGGTCCAGAAGATCGGGAAGAAGATCAGGATCGCAAGCGTCCAGGCGACGGCTGAGTTGATCGCCTTGCGGCGCGGGGTGACGGCGCGGGCCATGTCAGATCCTCCCTGTCCGGGTGCCGGCTGCGGCGGGTTCTTGGTGTCGAATGCGGCGGGCTTTGGCTCCGTCCGGTGCGACCCGCCCCGGACCGGGCCTTCCGTTCAACCGGCTATCAGCCTCAAAACGCACGACCATATCAGCCACCTCACGCATCGAGGTTCTTGCCGATCATCCGCATCAGGAAGATCGCGACGATGTTGGCGAGGATGATGGCCACGACGCCCCCGGCCGACCCGGTGCCCACGTCGAACCGCAGAAGGCTCTCGGCATAGACGAGGTAGGTCAGGTTGGTCGATGCAACGCCCGGCCCGCCGTTGGTGGTCACTAGGATCTCGGCGAAGATCGACAGGTGGAAGATCGTCTGGATCAGGATCACCACGGTGATCGCCCGCGCCAGATGCGGCAGCATGATGTGGAAGAAGCGCGAGACCGGCCCGGCGCCGTCCATTTCGGCCGCCTCCAGTTGCTCGCTGTCGAGCGATTGCAGCGCCGTGAGCAGGATCAGCGTCGCGAAGGGCAGCCAGGTCCAGCTGACCATGCCGATGATCGACAGGAGCGGCGCGGAAGCGAGAAAGTCGTAGGGCTGCAACCCCATGAGGTCCGCGACCCAGGCGAAGAGGCCGTTCACCGGGTTCATGAACATGTTCTTCCAGACCAGCGCCGACACGGTGGGCATCACGAAGAACGGCGCGATCACCAGGATGCGCACGATCCCCTGCCCCCAGATCGGCTGGTCGATCAGAAGCGCCAGAAGGATCCCCCCGACCGTGGTGATCAGCAGCACGCCCCCGACCAGCAGCAGCGTGTTCAGCATCGCCGTCAGGAAGGTCGGATCGCTCAGGAAATAGCTGTAATTCTCGAAACCGACGAAGGGATTGTTCCCCGGCATCAACAAGTTGTAGCGCAGGAGCGAGAAGTAGATCGTCATCCCCAGCGGGATCAGCATCCAGCCCAGAAGCAGGAGGACCGAGGGGGCGATCATGAATCGCGCGGCTGCGCGGGAATGTTGTGTGGCCATGGCGCGAATCCCGAAACGGCGATGAGCTGCGCCCGCTTACGCCTGCGATCAGGCACGGCGCAGGGTCCACGGCCCCGCGTGCGGCGGAGCCGTGGGGAGGGTCGGGAGCGCCCGAAGGCGCCCCCGCGGGAGGAGTCCTCAGTCGGTGTAGCCGGCGCGGTCGATCTCGCGCTGGGTCTGGCTCTGCGCCTGGCTGAGCGCCTGTTCGGCGTCCATCTGCCCGGCGAGTGCCGCGGAGAAGGTCTGCCCGACCGCGGTGCCGATGCCCTGAAATTCAGGGATCGCGATGAACTGAGCCCCGGTGTACGGGATCTCCTGCACCGACGGTTGCTGCGTGTCGACCGCCTCCATGGAGTTCAGCGTCATCTCCGCGAAGGGCGCCGCCTCCTGGTATTCCTCGTTCTCGTAGAGCGAGGTGCGCGTGCCCGGAGGCGCGGCGCGCCAGCCCTCTTCCTCGGCCACGAGTTCGGTGTAGCCCTTCGATGTCGCCCAGGCGACGAAGGTCTTGGCCGCATCCGTGGAATTCGACGAGGCCGGGATCGCAAGGGACCACGCCCAGAGCCAGTTGCCGTGGTTGTCCAGACCTTCCTTGTTCGGGAACTGCGCGAAGCCGACGCTGTCGGCGACGGTCGACTCGTCGGGGTCGGTCACGAAGCCGGCGGCGACGGTCGCGTCGATCCACATGCCGCAGCGGCCCTGCTGGAACAGCGACAGGTTCTCGTTGAAGCCGTTCGAGGACGCGCCCGGAGGCCCGTATTCGTTCATCAGCGTCAGGTAGTCGGTCAGCGTGGCGTTCCACTCTTCGCTGTCGAACTGCGCCTGCCAGTCCATGTCAAACCAGCGCGCCCCGTAGGAGTTGGCCATGGCCGAGATGAAGGCCATGTTCTCGCCCCAGCCCGGCTTGCCGCGCAGGCAGATGCCGTAGACGTCGTTTTCCTTGTCGGTCATCGCTTCGGCGGCTTCCATGACCTCCGACCAGGTTGGGCTGTCGGGCATCTCGAGCCCGGCCTCTTCCATCAGGTCGGTGCGGTACATGATCATCGCCGACTCGCCGTAGAACGGAGCGGCATAGAGCGTGCCGTCCACCGACAGCGCCTCGCGCACCGACGGTAGAAGGTCGTCCACGTCGTAATCGTCCGGCAGGTTGTCGAGCGGCGCGAGCCAGTCCTGCCCGGCCCAGATCGGAACCTCGTAGGTGCCGATGGTCATCACGTCGAACTGCCCGCCATTGGTGGCGATGTCCTGCGTGACGCGCTGGCGCAGCACGTTTTCCTCGAGCGTCACCCACTCGAGCGCAATGTCGGGGTTCTGTTCGGTGAAGTCGTCCGTCAGCCCCTGCATCCGGATCATGTCGCCGTTGTTCACGGTGGCGATGGTAAGGGTGGTCTCCTGTGCCGCAGCCAGACCCGCCACGGTGCACAGAGCCGATGCGCCCAGCAGGGCGCGTGTCAGATTGGTCATTGTTCCTCCCGTAGAGCAAATGCCCGAGCAATTGCCATGCTCTCGGGCAATGGTTCACTTTTTTACGCAAATGGTCAAGCTGATTCCCGCGCACGGCACCGGCCGTGCGGAGAAATCTCTGACTTGAGGCGGAAATTTCCGTCGGAGGATCAGTCGTCCAGCAGCGCTGCGGCCGAAACCTCGTCGGTGACGAGGCCGCTCAGCAGACCGCCGCGGATCGCGGCGCGCATTGCGCGTATCTTCGCGGCACCGTGGGCGGCGGCGATCCGTTCCACGCCCTCGGGTGGGAAGAGGCTCGCCGAACAGACCCTTTCGGTGACCTCGTCGGGGACGATTTCACCCTCGGAGTCGAAGGGAAAGCCGAAGATCTCGCCCACCGCGCCCTTCTCGCGCAGCCGCGCCACACCGGCCGTATCGACGAAACCGTCAAGCAGGATCGCCGCCGCGTCGTCCATCGTGCCGATACCGAACACGCGCAGATCGGCCTCGGCGGCGAGACGGAATGCCGAGGCCAGCGTCGACTGTCCCAACAGCGCCGTCCGTTCCTCGGCCGATCCGGCGATCACCGGAACCGGCAGCGGAAAAGTCGGCGCCGACACCTTCTCGGCGAGGGTGAAGAGCACGTTGTAATAGGCGGTGGAGCCGTCCGGCGCCACGTTCCCGGTCAGCGACACGATGCGGTGCTGCGGACAGTCGATGCGCGGCAGGTGTTCCACTGCCGCACGCATCGTCCGCCCCGTGCCGATGCCGAGCGTGATCGGGTCGGGCGCGGCGAGCCGATCCTCGATCAGATCGGCCATGCGATGCGCCACCGCCTGCCCCGCCTCGGACTCAGACGACATCGCCGGCACCACCTCGCAGAGCGCGAGCCCGTAGCGGTCGCGCAGCCGCTCGGCGAGGTCGAGACAATTGGAGATCGGGTGGTCGATCCGCACCTTCACCAGCCCCGCCTGCATCGCCTGAGAGACCAGCCGCTGCGCCGACTGGCGCGAGACGCCGAGAATGCGCGCGATTTCATCCTGGGTCTTGCCGGCGACATAGGCCAGCCACGCCGCGCGCGCGGCATCGTCAAGCTTGCGGGAGGGTGCGGGGGGGCGCGGCGTCGTCTTCATGGGGCCAAAGGCATCCCGTGAAGCGCCGCGCAAGGCAAGCCCTTTCGTGTCCGGCCGGACATGGTGTCGCGCACCGTCCGGCCCGGACCTTGCGGGCGCTCAGACCGTGTAGTTGAGGCCGAGCCGGCCGCCGTCGACATAGATCGTCTCGCCGGTGATGTAGCTCGACTTCGGCCCGGCGAGGAACGCGACCACGTCGCCGATCTCGCGCGGGGTACCGACGCGGCCGAGCGGCGTGCGCGACATCACGCGGGCCATCGCCTCGGGCTTGGCGTTCACGCCGGCCATCATCTCCGTGTCGATGGAGCCGGGGCCGACCGCGTTCACGCGGATGTTGTGCGGCGCGAGCGCCAGCGCCGCGGCCTTGGTCAACTGCATCACCCCGCCCTTGGACGCGCAGTAGGACGCGATCGCCGGGATCGCCACCTGCGCGTTGATCGAGGACATGTTGACGATGGCGCCTTCGATTCCGGCCGCCACCATGCCCTTGGCCGCCCGCTGCGTCGCCAGGAACGTGCCCGTGAGGTTGACGTCGAGCACCGTCTGCCAGTCGTCGAGCGACAGCTCGAGGAAGTCGCCCGGCACAGCGAGGCCGGCATTGTTGACCAGCACCGAGACCGGGCCGTGATCGGCCTCGATCTTATCGAAGAGCGAGGCGATCTGGTCGGGCTGGCCGAGGTCGCAGGCGTAGCCGTGCCCGCCCAGCCGTTCGGCCGCGGCGATGACGGCATCGCCCTTGAGGTCGGCGAGGATCACCTTGTGGCCATCCTCGGCGAGAGCTTCGGCGCAGGCATAACCGATGCCCTGCGCGGCGCCGGTGACGAGTGCGATGGGTTGCGACATGTCTGGTCCTTTCTGTGCCCTGTTGGACCGGTCCTAGACCGGCGCAGCCCGCCCTACCAGAGCCCCTGCCGGATCTGGTTCGCAGTGAAGGCCGCATCGAAGATATGCGAGGTCAGGCGCGCGCGCGGCACCGGCGCGGCGCCGGTGACCGGCAGCGGCAGGTCCGTCTCCGGCGCGCCGGTCAGGAGCGCCGCGAGCGCCTGCCCGAAGATCGTGCCGGTGGTGATGCCGCGCCCGTTGTAGCCGATCGGCGCATAGAGTCCGTCAGCAAGCCGCTGGATGCGCGGTAGATGATCGGGGGTCATGGCGATGGCGCCCTCCCACGCCTCCTCGAACCCGGTGCCGGCGAGTTCGGGGAAAAGGCGGGCAAGCTGCCGTTCGGCCCAGCGGCGGGTGAGCCCCGCCGCAGCGGTCCCATGCAACCGGCCCATCGTGCCGATCACCAGCCGTCCGGCGGCATCGCGCCGCAGCGCGCGCATGATGCGCCCGGTGTCCCAGACGCCCTGCCCTTCCGGCAGCACATGCGCCGCGCGCTCCCCCAGCGGCGGCGTCGCGAGTTGGACGAAGCGGATCGTGGTGAATGCGCGGTCGAGACCGGGCCAGAGCCCGCCGGTATAGGCGTTCGTCGCCAGAACTACGGTCGTCGCCCGGATCGCGCCTTGTGCCGTCTCGACCTGCCAGCCGGCCGCTTCGGGCGTGAGCCCGGTGACGGCCACCCCCGTCGCCAATCGCGCCCCGGCCCCCTTCGCGGCCCGCGCAAGGCCCCGCGCATAGCCCATAGGATTCACGGTCCCGGCACGGACGTCGAGCAGACCGCCGTGAAAGGCCCGGCTGCCGATCTTCGCCGCCGCTTCCTCGCGCTCCAGCAGCCGCACCGGCGCGCCGAGCGCCCGCCATTGCGCGTGCCGCGCGCGCAGGTCGGTCATGCCGGCCGGCGCATGGGCGGCGTGGATCGTACCGGTGCGCGTGGCGGAGCAGCGGATCTGGTGACGCTCGATCAGGTCGAAGACCGTCTCGGGCCCTTCCCCGAACCGCTTCACGAAGCGCGGCCCGTGCTCCGGCCCAAGCGCCTTTGCCACCGACTCCGGCGGCAGCCACAAACCTGCGTTGACGAGCCCCACATTGCGGCCCGATCCGCCATGGCCGATCCCGGCGGCTTCGAGAATCTGCACCGACAGCCCGGCCTCGGCCGCATGGAGCGCCGTCGACAGGCCGGTGTACCCGCCCCCGACGATGACCAGGTCGACCGGAACGCTTGAAACGCTCTGGTCCGCGACCTGCGCCTCCTCGGCGGACGCATCCCAAAGCGAGATCGGCTCGATCATCGAAGATCCTTGTCGGGTTGCACCTTCCTGGCGACCGGGCCAGCATCACCGCGACAGCGCGCACCGCGCAAGGGGGGACCGACATGAAGACAACAGCCGCCGACATGGTTGCCAAGGCCCGGGGCCGCATCCGCGAGGTCGACACCCAAGAACTGATGGACATGCACGGACGCGACGACGTGGTCATTGTCGACATCCGCGACGTGCGCGAACGGCAGAAAAGCGGCTTCATCCCCGGATCGGTGCACGCCCCGCGCGGCATGATCGAGTTCTGGGTCGACCCCGAGAGCCCCTATCACAAGCCGGTCTTCGCGCAGGAGGGAAAAACCTACGTCTTTCACTGCGCCTCGGGCTGGCGTTCCGCGCTGACCGTGGCGACACTCTCGGACATGGGCTTCGACGCGGCGCATCTGCGGGACGGGTTTTCGGACTGGGTGACGCAAGGCGGCCCTGTCGAAGAGGCGCCCAAGAAGGCGTGACAGCCGATAGGAAATGCAAATCACCTTGATCGGAAGAATGAAATTCTTCCTATCAGCGGCATTTGCTATCTTCCGCGCAAATCGGCAGAGAGAGCGTCAAGGCAGCGCCTCTCTGCCCCGACTGCAGCAACCCAAGATGAACGGGAGAGCGACATGGACGGCGACGATATCCAGAACCAGGGTGGCGGGTGCCCCATCGTGCACGGCACGATCAAGCACACCACGTTCGGCGCGCGCACCAACAAGGATTGGTGGCCGAACCAGCTGAACCTCAAGATCCTGCACCAGAACTCGCCGCTCGGCGATCCGATGGACGGCGATTTCGACTATGCCGAGGCATTCAAGACGCTCGACCTCGACGCGGTGAAGGCCGACATCGCGTACGTCCTTAAGGACAGCAAGGAATGGTGGCCGGCCGATTACGGCCATTACGGCCCGTTCATGATCCGCATGGCCTGGCATTCGGCCGGCACCTACCGCACCGGCGACGGCCGCGGCGGGTCGTCCTCGGGCAGCCAGCGCTTCGCGCCGCTGAACTCCTGGCCGGACAACGGCAACCTCGACAAGGCGCGGCGCCTGCTGTGGCCGGTGAAGCAGAAATACGGCCGGGCGCTCTCCTGGGCCGATCTGTTCATCCTCACCGGAAACGTCGCGCTCGAGGACATGGGCTTCAAGACCTTCGGCTTCGCCGGCGGCCGCGAGGACATCTGGGAGCCCGAGGAGGACATCTACTGGGGCTCCGAGGAGAAATGGCTCGCCACCTCCGACGAGGAGCATTCGCGCTATTCCGAGGGCCGCGCGCTGGAGAACCCGCTCGCCGCGGTGCAGATGGGCCTGATCTACGTGAACCCCGAAGGGCCTGACGGTCACCCCGATCCGCAGGCGTCCGCCAACGACATCCGCGAGACCTTCGCGCGCATGGCGATGAACGACGAGGAAACCGTCGCGCTGACTGCCGGCGGGCACACCTTCGGCAAGACCCACGGCGCCGGCCCGGCCGACCATGTGGGCACTGAGCCCGAGGGCGGCGACCTGGCCGCGCAGGGTTTCGGCTGGAGCTCGACCTACGAGAGCGGCAAGGGCAAGCATGCCATCACCTCGGGCCTCGAAGGGCCGTGGACGCCGACGCCGACGACATGGGACATGACCTATTTCGACATGCTCTTCGGCTACGAATGGGAGCTGACCAAGTCGCCCGCCGGGGCCAATCAGTGGACGCCCAAGGGCATCCGCGAGGAAGACAAGGCACCGCAGGTCGACGGATCGGCCGAAAAGGTCATCCCGATGATGTCGACCGCCGACATGGCGATGAAGGTCGACCCGTCCTACCGCGCGATTTCGGAGCGGTTCCACAAGAACCCGGCGGAATTCGCCGACGCCTTCGCCCGGGCCTGGTTCAAGCTGACCCACCGCGACATGGGGCCGAAGGTCCGGTATCTCGGCAAGGAAGTGCCGTCCGAGGAGCTGATCTGGCAGGATCCGGTCCCGGCGCATGACGGCCCGGTGATCGACGCCAGCGATGTGGCGGTGCTGAAGTCCAAGATCCTCGACAGCGGCCTGTCGGTGCGCGAGATGGTCTACACGGCCTGGTCCTCGGCGGCGACGTTCCGCGGATCGGACAAGCGCGGCGGCGCCAACGGCGCGCGCATCCGCCTCGCCCCGATGAAGGATTGGGAGGTCAACGAGCCCCAGCAGCTTCAGAAGGTGCTGAAGGTCTACGAGGGCATCAAGTCGGACTTCGACGGATCCAGCGACAAGAGCGTGTCGCTTGCGGACCTGATCGTGCTCGGCGGCAGCGTCGGGATCGAGAAGGCGGCCGCCGCGGGCGGTCACGCCATCGAGGTGCCGTTCACACCCGGCCGCACGGATGCGACCGAGGAGATGACGGATGCCGAGAGCTTCGAGCCGCTGGAGCCCTTCGCCGACGGGTTCCGCAACTACCTCAAGACGTCCTATTCGGTGCCGGCCGAAGAGCTGCTGATCGACCGCGCGCAGCTCCTGACGCTGACGGCGCCCGAGATGACCGTCCTCGTCGGCGGCATGCGCACGCTCGAGGCCAATCACGGCGGGTCCGATCACGGCGTGCTGACGACGCGGCCGGGAACGCTGTCGAACGACTTCTTCGTCAACCTGATGGACATGAACATCGCGTGGACGCCGGTGGACGAGACCCAGCAGGTGTTCGAGGCCCGCGACCGCGCCTCGGGCGAGCTCAAGTGGACCGGCACCCGGGTCGACCTGGTGTTCGGCTCCAACTCGCAGCTGCGCGCGTTGGCCGAAGTCTACGGCTGCGCGGATGCGAGCCAGAAGTTCGTGAAGGACTTCGTGACAGCCTGGACGAAGGTCATGGACGCTGACCGCTTCGACGTGAAGTAAGCGCGGCAAGCTTCTTAAAAAAAGGACGGCGCGGGGACTTCCCGCGCCGTATTTCGTTTTGAGAGAAGCGCCGCCCGGGAACGCCGAATTCCGGCGTATGTTGCGTTAGAGCACAGCCCCACCCGCCCGAACAGCACCGCAGGTGCCGGGCGCGCAGCCGGACCGGCCCGGCGGTCTGGCGCGATGTCAGCCTCGTGCGCGGTTCGTATTGCGGAGGGACGTGGCCGGGATAAAGCGCGGACCTCGGAGGCTGTGGCGCCAGCCCCCAGCCCAGCCCGGCGCGCGCCTGACACATTCGGTGGCTGGATGGAAATGCCGCTCACACCTTCTCGAACTGCGCAGCTTCCTTCGCCGTCCAGCGCACGTCGAGGTCGTAGCCGTCCTCGGTCTGCGCCTCGCGCTCGACGAGTCCGCGTTCGAAAAGCCAGGCGCGCTTGCGCCCGTCCTCGAAGCCCAGATGCACCGAGGCGCGCATCTTCTCGCCCTCGATCGCTCGGGCGATGCCATTCAGCAGAGGATCCATCCCCTCGCCCGTCCAGGCCGACAGCGCGAAGATCGACGGCACCCGCGCCGCGCGCGTCATCGCCGCCTCGCGCGCCTCAGGCCCCAGCTGGTCGATCTTGTTCCAGACTTCGAGCTGCGGCACCGTCTCGGCCACGCCGAGCGAGGCGAGGATTGCGTGCACGTCGTCCGCCTGTTCCTGCGCGTTGGGGTGCGAGATGTCGCGCACATGCACGATCAGGTCCGCCTCCAGCACTTCTTCCAGCGTCGCGCGGAAGGCGGCCACCAGTTCCGTCGGTAGGTCGGAGATGAAGCCCACCGTGTCGGACAGGATCACCTCGGGGCCGTCCTCAAGCTTCACGCCGCGCATCGTCGGGTCGAGCGTGGCGAACAGCATGTCCTTGGCCATCACCTCCGCCCCGGTCAGGCGGTTGAAGAGCGTCGACTTGCCGGCGTTGGTATAACCCACCAGCGCGACGATCGGATACGGAACCTTGGCCCGCGCCTTGCGATGCAGCGCGCGGGTCTTGACCACCTTGTCGAGCTGCCGGCGCAGCCGCACGAGCTGTTCGTCGATGGCCCGCCTGTCCGCCTCGATCTGCGTCTCGCCGGGGCCGCCGACGAAGCCCAAGCCCCCGCGCTGGCGTTCGAGGTGCGTCCAGGCCCGCACCAGCCGCGTGCGCTGGTAGGACAGGTGCGCCATCTCGACCTGCAACACGCCCTCGCGGGTCGCCGCGCGGTCCGAGAAGATCTCCAGGATCAGGCCTGTCCGGTCGAGCAGCTTGACCTTCCACTCGCGTTCGAGGTTGCGCTGCTGGACCGGCGTCAGCGGCCCGTCGACCAGCACCAGCTCGATCTCGTCGGCCTTCAGGTGCTCACCAATCTCGGCGATCTTGCCGGTCCCGAACAGCGCGTTCGGATGCGGCTGCGGCAGCGGCACCACCGACGAGCCGACTACGGAAAGCCCCGGCAGCGCCTCGGCCAGCGCCACCGCCTCTTCGAGCGCCATCACCGGATCGCGCCGGCTGCGGTCGTTTTTTATGTCGGGATGCAGGACCCAGGCGCGGGTCTCTTGCGGGGTCAGATCGTTCAAGATCCCTCTTCGGAGTCGTAGAGGTTGATCGGCTGCGCCGGCATGATGGTCGAAATGGCGTGCTTGTAGACAAGCTGCGACTGACCGTCGCGGCGCAGAAGCACGCAGAAATTGTCGAACCAGGTAATCACACCCTGCAATTTCACCCCGTTAATCAGGAACACAGTCACCGGAACCTTCGTCTTCCGGACGTGATTGAGGAACGCATCCTGCAGGTTCTGTCTGTCGGAAGCCATTGAAACAGCCTTTTTTCTTGTTTACGCCGCAATGCGGCACGAGCCTCGCCGGACCCGAGTATGGAATCCCAGTCCACGGACTTCCAGAGCGAATCCGAAGCGCGGACACACCCCTTGCACGAATGTCTCAGTCCCGCCAGAGATCCGGCATCAGCATCACCACCAGCGCCAGCACCTCGAGCCGGCCGAGCACCATCGCGAGCGCGAAGACCAGCCGCGTCTCGGCCCCGTACTGCGCCAGCGCGATCGGCATCTCCGTGCCAAGCGCGATGAGCGGGCCGGCATTCGTCAGCCCGGCCACCGCCACCACGAAGGCCGGTTCGAACCGCAGGCCGGTCGCCGCCAGCGCCAGGACGATGACCATCATCGTAAGCGCGAAGATCATGAAGAAGACCCAGGCGATGAACGCGCCTTCGCGCCGCGTGCGGCGGCTGAGCAGGCCCGCGCGGCCGATCGAATGCGGGTGGATAAGCAACTCCAGCTCCCGCCTGCCGGTGATGTAGAGGATGAACACCCGCAAGAGCTTCACCCCGCCCGCGGTGGTGGCGACGCCGCCGCCGACGATGGCGAGCCCCATGAGCACGAGCCCCGGCGTCTCCAGCCCCGACCAGTCCTGAAGGCGGTCCCACTCGGCGCTCTCGAACCCGGTGGTGGTCAGGAACGAGGCGGTGGTGAACAGCGCCCCCCAGAGCGAGCGCAGCGCCGCCACGAGGTTCTCCTCGTCGCCGATGTCGAAGGCGGCGACCCAGTGGCGCAGGAACAGCGCCGCCGGCACGCCGACCACGATCAGCAGGCCGAGCCGGATCTCTGCATCCTGCCAGAGTCCCCGCTCCCGCGAGGCGCCGGTGTCGCTGGAAAAGGTCAGGCGTGACAGCGCGAACACAAGGAAGCAGAGGATCACCGCCTCGCCCACGATCCCGGCTTCGGCCGCCGCAAGCCCGCCGACGGGCGAGATGCCCGAAGTCGACATGGTCGCCATCGCGTGACAGAGCGCGACAAACGTGCCCTCCCCGGCCATCACCAGCAGGACCCAGACGGCGACGGTAAGCGCGATGTAGAGCGGCAGCAGCGCGCCGGCGGCGCGCGCCAGGCGCACACGCGGATCGGCGGTGTCGCGCAGCGCCGCGCCCGGGGGCGGGGTCTGCCCGGGCTCACCTGCAGCGGTGACCTCGAACCCGCCGAGCGTGAGCGGCGCGAGGATCGCCGCCGCGGTCACCCACAGAAGCCCGCCGCCCATCCAACCGACCTGCGCGCGCCACAGATGCTCGGCATCCGACAGCCGCCCTGGCGCGAACAGCGTCGCGCCCGTCGTCGTCAGGCTCGATACCATCTCGACATAGGCATTGAGGAACGCGGTCGTCCGCACCGCCTCGTGGAACGGCACGGCCAGAACCGCCGGCAACAGGATGTAGCCCAGGGCCAGCGCCAGGAGCTGGCGCATCGGGTTGCGATTGTGCGGCCGTCCGGCCACGGCGATGGCGACCAGCGTGGTCACGATCAGCCCCGACAGCCCGGCATAGAAGAAGCTGCGCGCGTCGTGGAACTCCTCCTGCACCAGCGCCAGCGCGGCCGGCGCAAGCATCGAGGCCGAGAAGATCCCGGTGAGGAGCAGAAGCAGTGGCAGGGACGCGAGCGCGCGCATGAGGCTCAGAAGAAGTCGATGGAGACCTGCAGGAGCCGCTCGACCTCCGGCACGTCCTTGGACATGGCGAAGATCACGATGAGGTCGCCCTCCTCGATCTTCAGCCCGCCGGTGATCTTCTGGATCCTGTCGCCGCGCAGCACCGCGCCCACGAGAACGCCCTCGGGGAAGTCGATGTCGCGGATGCGCTGACCGGCGATGGTGGAGGTCGAAAGGACCTCGGCCTCGATCACCTCCGCCTCGCCGTCGCCGATGGAATAGACCGAGCGAACGCGCCCGTGGCGGATGTGGCGCAGGATCGAGCTGACGGTGGTGGCGCGCGGGTTGATAAAGGCGTCGATACCGAGCGGCTCCATCAGCGGCACGAGGGTCGGATCGTTGATCAGCACGATGGACATCTTGGCGCCGGCGGCCTTGGCGCGCACGGCGGACAGCATGTTGGTCTTGTCGTCGTCGGTCACGCAGAGAACGGCATCGGCGCGTTCGATGTTGGCTTCCGCCAGCAGCGTCGAGTCGAGTCCGTCCCCGTTCAGCACGATGGTCTTTTCCAATGCCTCGGCAGCGCGTTCGGCACATTTGCGGTTGCGCTCGATGATCTTCGCGCGCACCCGCGTTTGGCGGCTTTCCAGGTCGCGCGCCACCATCAGCCCGACATTGCCGCCGCCGACCAGCACCACCCGCTCCTGCTGGCGATAGGGCTTGCCGAGGATCTCCAGGAGGCGGGTGATGTCGTCGCGGTGGCATACGAAGTAGGCCGAGTCCCCAACGAAGAGCTGATCGCGCGGCTCCGGCGCGAAGAGCCGGCCGTCGCGCGACACCCCCACCACCACGCAGCGCAGCGTGGAAAAGAGGTCGGTGAGCTGCCGCAGCGGCGTGTTCACGATCGGGCAGTCGTCATCGATGTGCAGACCGATAAGCTGCGCGTGGCCGTCGAGGAAGGTCTCCGTGTCGAAAGCCGCCGGCAGAGCGAGCCGCTGAAGGGCGGCGTCGGCGACCTCACGCTCGGGGCTGATCACCACGTCGATCGGCATGTGATCGCGCCGATAGAGGTCGGAATAGATCGCCGTCAGGTAGGACTTGGCCCTGAGCCGGGCGATCTTGCGAGGGATCGCGAAGACCGAATGGGCCACCTGGCAGGTGACCATGTTGACCTCGTCGGAATGGGTCGCGGCGATGATCATGTCGGCATCGCGCGCGCCGGCCCGGTCGAGCACGTCGGGATAGGACGCGAAGCCCGCGATGCCGCGCACGTCGAGCGTGTCTGTGGCGCGGCGCACGAGGTCCGGGTTGTTGTCGACGACGAAAACGTCGTTGCGCTCGCCCGAGAGATGCCGGGCGATCTGCCAGCCCACCTGGCCCGCGCCGCAGATGATGACCTTCATGGATCGCCTTTTCGCGAGGTCCCCCGACGCATCGGTGTGACAGGTCGGCGCGCGGGGGTCAATCTGCGCCAAGGTCGGCCCGCCCGGGGGTGGGCAGATTGTCCAAACCGGCACGCGCCGCGTGGCCGACTCTTCGACCCGTGCCCGTCCAGGGCGCGCGGCCCGCCATGGTCCGCTCCGCCCGCTTCTTTGGGCTTCAAATACTCCGGGGGTCCGGGGGGCCGGCCGCCGGCGCTCTCCGTCCGCGCGCCGGGCCTAGCCTGCCTGGCGCTCGGTCTCCGGCTCCTCTTCCTCGCCCAGCTGTGCGATGCGCGCGCCGCCCTTGGCGGAGGTCACCACGCCCAGTGACTTCAGCTTGCGGTGCAGGGCCGAGCGCTCCATCCCGACGAAGCTGGCGGTGCGGGAGATGTTGCCGCCGAAGCGGTTTATCTGGGTGAGCAGGTATTCGCGCTCGAACGCCTCGCGCGCCTCGCGAAGGGGCAGAGTGGCGAGCGTGCCGGACAGGACCACGCGCCCGTCCTCGGCGTCGCGCGGGCCGTCCTGCGGCAATTCGCGAGCCTCGATCGGGCCGGAGCCTTCGCCGAGGATCAGCACCCGCTCCACCAGGTTCTTGAGCTGGCGCACGTTGCCCGGCCAGACCATCGTCTGCAACAGTGCGTCGGCGTCGTCGGTGAAGTCCCGGTGCGGCAGGCCCTGCGCCTTGTGGCACTGCTCCACGAAATGGCGGGCGAGCCGGGGAATGTCCTCGCGCCGGTCCTCGAGGCTCGGCACCGCGATCGGTACCACGTTGAGCCGGTGATAGAGTTCCTGGCGGAAACGTCCGGCGGCGATCTCCGTGTCGAGATCGCGGTTGGTCGAGGAGATCACGCGCAGATCGACCCGCACCTTGTCGGCACCGCCGACCCGCTGGAACTGCTGATCGACAAGCACGCGCAGGATCTTCGACTGGGTGCCGAGCGGCATGTCCGCGACTTCGTCGAAATAGAGCACGCCGCCATGCGCCTGCTCCAGAAGTCCCGGCTCCACGCCGCGGTCGGTGGTCTCGCGGCCGAAGAGCGTCTCTTCCATGGTCTCGGGTGCGACGCCGGCGCAGTTGACGGTGACGAACGGCCCCTGCGCGCGGTTCGACCTTGAGTGGATGTAGCGCGCCGCGACTTCCTTGCCGGACCCTGCCGGACCGGTGAGCATCACCCGCCCGTTGGACTTGGTGACCTTGTCGAGCTGCGACGACAGCGTGCGGAAGGCGGGGCTCTCGCCGATCATTTCGGCGGCATGCGTCTCGCGCCGTTTCAGCGACAGGTTCTCGCGGCGCAGGCGCGAGGTCTCCATCGCGCGGCGGATGACCACGAGCAGCTGGTCGATGTTGAACGGCTTCTCGATGAAGTCGTAGGCGCCCTGCTTGATCGCGGCGACGGCGATCTCGATGTTGCCGTGGCCGGAGATGATCACCACGGGGATATCCGGATTGTCGCGCTTGACGGTCTTGAGGATGTCGATCCCGTCCATCTTGCTGTCCTTCAGCCAGATGTCGAGGATGATGAGCGCCGGCGGCTCGCCGTTGACCTCGGCCATCGCCTCGCCGGAATTGCCCGCAAGCCGGGTGGTGTAGCCCTCGTCCTCGAGGATGTCCCCGATGAGTTCGCGGATGTCGCGTTCGTCGTCGACGATCAGGATGTCGCCCATGTCACTGCCCTCTCCGTTCAAACCGTTTCCGCCGCGCGCGCGGCCTCTTGTGGCGGCGCGTCGGCCACCGGCAGGCGCACCACGGCCATCGCGCCGCGATGCCCTGCCCAGCCTTCGGGCGCCGGCGCATCTTCGAGCGACAGCGTGCCGCCGTGTTCCTCGATGATCTTCTTGACGATGGGCAGGCCGAGCCCGGTGCCCTTGTCGCGGGTGGTCACGTACGGCTCGAAGAGCCGCGCGCGGTCTTCCGGGAGGCCGATGCCGTTGTCGATGATCCGGATCTCGGCAAAGCCGCCGCCCGGCGTGAGCGTGACGCCGATCGTCGGAACGTGGCCCTCGGGCGCGCCCTTCTCCTGCAGGCTCTCGATGGCCTCGCCGGCGTTCTTCATCAGGTTGGTCAGCGCCTGGCTGATCATCGTGGCGTCGAGCGAGGCGCGCAATTCGATGTCCGGCAGGTCGATGTCGAACCGCACGCCGGGTTGGCCGGTCTCCTGCAGCAGGACCGCCCCGCGCAGAAGCCCGGTCAGGTCTTCGTCCTTTCGCTCGGGCTCCGGCATCCGGGCAAATTTGGAAAACTCGTCGACGATGCGGCGCAGGTCGTTGGTCTGGCGCACGATTACGTCGGTCATCTGGTCGAGCCGCGCGGCCTCGTCCTCCTCCAGCCCCCTGCGGTAGCGCCGCTTGATGCGTTCGGCGGATAGCTGGATCGGCGTGAGCGGGTTCTTGATCTCGTGCGCGATGCGGCGGGCGACGTCGCCCCAGGCCGCGAGGCGCTGCGCGCTGACAAGGTCGGTCACGTCATCGAAGGCGACCACGTAACCTTCAAGGCTGCGATCCTCGCGGCGGCGCGTGGACATGCGCACCAGGAGATGTTCGAGCCGGCCCTCGCGGCTTACCTTCACCTCTTCCTGCACGACCTCGGCGCCGGTGGATTGCAGCCGGTCGAAGAGCGCGCCGAATTCCGGCACCGCGACGTGGATCGGCAGGCTCTGGTTCTCTTCCTGCCAGTCCAGCAGCCGCTCGGCCGAGCGGTTCACGAAAGCCACACGCCCTTCGGCGTCGAGTCCGGCGACGCCCGAGGTGACCGAGGTCAGAACCGAGTCGAAGAGCCGTTGGCGCCGCTCGATCTGCCGCGTGTTCTCCAGCAGGCGCTCGCGCTGGCGCTTGAGCTGGCGGGTCATCTGGTTGAAGTAGCGGCCGAGCATGGCGATTTCGTCGTCGCCGGTATCCTCCTTGACCTGCACGTCGAGATCCCCTGCCCCGACCCGCTGCGCCGCGCCGGTCAGACGGCCAACCGGGCGCGACAGCCGCTCGGCGAACCACAGGCCCAGCCAGACCGCCGCGAGGATCAGCAACACCGCAAACCCCAGATAGAGCAGCGCGAAATCGAAGAGCCGCCTTCCCCGTTCGCTTTCTTGCTGCTGGTAGAAGCGCGCGGTTTCCTGCGTGTCGTCGAGAAGGTTGAGGATGTCGCCGTCGACGGTGCGCGTCACGTAGAGGTAGCGGTCCACGAAGGCCGGCAGCGGCACCAACGCGCGGAGTTCGTCGTTGTCCCAGTCGGGGATCAGCGTGATACCGTTCGCGTCCGCCTCGGCAAAGTCGATCTGTCCGGGCTGTTCGTAGTAGAATCGGTACGACCCTTCGCCACGGGCGTGGATTTCCCCGACGCCGTCGATGACGAAGGCTTCCGAAAGACCGCGCTGGATCTGCAACTGGCCGCTGGCGAGCATGTCGCGCAGGAGCCCGTCGGTCAGCAGCGGTGCGGCGCGGCGGTTGGCGTCGAGGAAGGCGGCCAGTTCCTGCGCATCGGCCTGAAGATCGGCGCGATGCTCTTCCTCGTAGGCCTCGGCAGCCTCGAGCGAGGCGCCGACGACGTTCTGCACGCGGGTGGAGAACCAGGTCTCCAGCCCGGCATTGATCGTCAACACGCCGAAGACGGCCACCGTGATCGTGGGCAGCAGCGCCATCAGCGCGAAGACGCCGGTAAGCCGCAGGTGCAGCCGCGAGCCCGCCGACTGCGCCCGGCGCGCGGCGATGAGCGCGGCGACACGCGACAGCACGAGACCGGCGATGAGGATGATGTAGACGAGGTCCGCAAGCAGCACGAGCCGCAGCGTCGTCGTATCGGCCGAGCCGCGGTCGAGCGGTCCGAGCACCATGTACGTTATGACAGCCAGGATCGGCCCGAGCAGGACCAGCCCCAGGGTCGCCGCGTTCTGTACGCGGCGCTGCCGTCTCAACCGGTCGATACGCGACCAGTCGATGCCTCGTGCCCGAGTGGCCACAACCGCCCCTCGCCGTTATGGACTGCCTCACGCAGTCGACCGCCGTATATTGTGGTCTCTCCGTCACAGCCTGCACCTGTTCGGCACACCGCTGCGACAGGGCCACGGTTCTGTTGCGGTTTTACATCAACTTGCGGCGGCGTGTCACGCGAATATCGAGGTCGGTGATCTTCTTTCTCAGGGTATTGCGGTTGATCCCGAGCAGATCGGCACATTTTGCCTGATTTCCGCCCGTTGCCTCCAGCGCGATCTCGATGAGCGGTGCCTCCACCTCGCGCAGGATACGCGCGTAGAGACCCGGAGGCGGCAGCATGTTCCCGTGCAGGTCGAAATACCGCCGCAGGTGCCGCGCGACCGAGGTGCCGAGCTTCTCCGACTCGCCGCCTTTCAGGATCGGCCCGGTCTCGGGCTGGTTGCCGAGCACCGCCTCCACCTCGCCGCGCGTGATCTCGTCGGCGCGGGAGGTCAGAGACAGACGCCGCACCGCGTTCTCGAGCTGGCGCACGTTGCCGGGCCAGGAATACTGGCGGAACAGCTCCGCCGCCTCTTCGGAGAGCCAGCGCTTCGGCCCGCCCTCGCGTTCGACTCGGGCGAGGAAATGGTCGGTCAGCAGCGCGATGTCTTCGACCCGTTCGCGCAGGGACGGCACGTTGATCGTCGCGCCCGACAGCCGGTAATAGAGGTCGCGGCGCACGTGCCCTTCCTCCATCGCGTGAGCGAGGTCGATCTGCGAGGTCGCCATAAAGCGTGGGACGTGATCGCCGGGCACGTCCATCATCCGCACGATGCGCGCCTGCACCTCGTCGGGCGTATCCGCGATCTCGTCGATCAGGAGCGTGCCGCCCTTCACCCGCGCGAGCACCCGCGACGGCCCTTCGAGGTCGGACAGGTCGGCCGCCGTGACGGTCACGAAGGGCAGCGTGCGGCGGTCCGAGAAATCGTGGATCGCCTTGGCGATCAGCGACTTGCCGGTGCCGCTCTCGCCGCAGACGAGGACCGGCAGATCGGTGTTCATCACCTTCGCCACCAGCCGGTAGAGCGCTTGCATGGCGGCCGTCTTGCCGACGAGCGGCAATTCGTCCGGGGCATCCGCGCCGATCGCCGGATCCTCCCGCTTGGGCGCGCGGTTGCGGTTCTCCAGCGCCCGCGCGGTGCGCTTCATCAGGTCGGGCAGATCGAAGGGCTTGGGAAGGTAATCGTAGGCCTCGGCCTCCGCCGCCTGAATCGCCGTCATGATCGTGTTCTGCGCCGAGATCACGATGACCGGCAGGTCGGGCCGGTCGTGCTGGATCTTCGGCAGCATCTCGAGCCCGTTGCCGTCGGGCATGACCACGTCCGAGATCACCACGTCTCCCTTGCCCTCGCCCACCCAGCGCATGAGCGTGGTCAAGGACGAGGTCGCATGAACCTTGCAACCGGCCCGCGTCAGCGCCTGCGTCAGCACCGTGCGGATCGTGCGATCGTCGTCGGCGACAAGTACCGTGCCGTCCATCAGTCGTTCTCCTTGGCATCGCGGGGCGCGCGCGGCAGCGAGATGCGGAACCGCGTCCGCCCCGGCACGCTGTCGACGGAGATCCATCCGCCGTGGTCCGAAATGATCTTCGACACCAGCGCGAGGCCGAGCCCGGTGCCGTTTTCCTTGCCCGACACGAACGGATCGAAGACGTCGCCCTTGATGTCGGGCGGCAGGCCCGGGCCGTCGTCCTCGATCTCGATCTGCAGGGGCACGGACTGGCCCGATCCATCGGCCCGGCGCAGGCGGAAGCTGTGTTCGTAGAAGGTCCGCAGGCGGATCTTGCCGCCCTCCTTGGAATCGGCCGCTTCGGAGGCGTTCTTAAGAAGGTTCAGGATCACCTGAAGAAGCTGATCGGGATCCCCCAGCGCCAGCGGCAGCGAGGGGTCGTAGTCCTCCACGATCTTCATGTGCCCGCCGAACCCGAGCTGCGCGGAGCGCCGCGCGCGGTCGAGCACGTCGTGCAGATTGACCGGCCGCAGCTCCGGCGGCGAAAGATTGCCGAACTGCTCCACCTGTTCGAGCAGTTTCACCACCCGCCGCGTCTCCGCCACGATGAGATCGGTCAGCTCCAGGTCTTCCTTGGAGAGGTTCATCGACAGAAGCTGTGCCGCCCCCGCGATCCCCGCGAGTGGATTCTTGATCTCGTGCGCGAGCATCTCGGCCATGCCGATGGCAGACTTGGCGGCGGACTTCACCGAATGGCTCTGCGTCATGCGCCCGGCCAGTTCGCGCGGGGAAATCAGCATGATCATCCAGCCCGGCTGGCCTGTCACCGGCGCGATGTGGAGCGAGCAAACCAGCGGCGCGCGGTTGCCGGTGCCGACATCCACGTCGTTGACGAAGAGTGGCGTGCCCTGTTCGCGGGCCCGCAGGAGGCTTTCTTCCAGCGGCGCGTCGACGGCGAGCCGGTCCCAGATGGGTTGCCCCACGAGCCAGCGGGCGGAGTTGTTCATGAACCCCTCGGCCGCCGGGTTGAGATCTGCGATGTGATCGCCGCCGTCGATCAGGATCGCGGGAACGGGAAGCGACGACCAGATGTCGGCCCGGGAGGATGCGCTCATGCCGCTTGCCTTTCCGTGCCGATGGCCGACGCAAGCTGCCCGAGAACGCGCGCGGGGTCGCCTTCGGTCAGCACCGCCCGGCGCAGCTCTGCCGGCGTGCCCGCGTCGTCCATGTACCAGCCGAGGTGCTTGCGCGCGACGCGCACGCCCAGACCGGCGCCATAGAACCTCAGCATCGCCTCGTAATGTTCTGAAATCATGTCGACCAGCGTGTTACCTTCGGGAGTCTCCGGTGGCGCGCAATACCCCAGTGCGGCACCGATCCGCGCCAGCTGCCAGGGTCGCCCCTGCGCCCCGCGCCCGATCATAACGCCGTCGGCGCCGGAGAGCCGCAGCGCCTCGCGGGCGCTGCCCGAGTCGGTGATGTCGCCGTTGGTGATAACGGGCACAGACACCGCCTCTTTCACCGCGCGGATCGCGGCCCAGTCGGCGTGCCCCCTGTAGAACTGGCAGCGCGTGCGGCCGTGGATCACGATCATCGCGATGCCGGCCTCTTCGGCGCGGCGGGCGATCTGCGGCGCGTTCAGCAGCCGGTCGTCCCAGCCCAGCCGCGTCTTCAGCGTGACCGGCACCGGCGAGGCTGCGACCACCGCCTCGATCAGCCGCAGCGCGTGATCGGGGTCGCGCATCAGCGCGGACCCCGAATAGCCGCCCACAACCTTCTTGGCCGGGCAGCCCATGTTGATGTCGATGACGGCCGCGCCGTTCGCGGCCACCATGCGTGCGGCCTCTCCCATCCAGTAGGGATCGCGGCCCGCGAGCTGGACGGAGGTGCCCGCCGCGCCGAGGCCGAGCTCGGCTTTCTCGCGCACGGCCCACTTGCCCTGCACCATTTCCTGGCTGGCGATCATCTCGGACACGACGAGCCCGGCGCCGAACCGCGACACCAGGTCGCGGAACGGCAGATCCGTGATGCCCGCGAGCGGTGCCAGAAGCACCGGCATGGGAAGGGTTCGATCTCTCAGGGTGACGCTCAAGCGATTATTCCTTGTGCACTCTGTCCCAGCTATCGCGGCGACTGACGGCATTCAATTCCCTCGGCGGCTTGCGCGACCGCGAATAAGGCGCATGCCTATTTTTTCATCGCCTGACGCGGGATGATTGCGCGCACCCCGCGCACCGCCTAGAGAGAGCGCGGCAGGAAAGGACCCCTCCCGATGCGTCACGCCGCCCTTATCGTCGCGGCCGGCCGCGGCACGCGGGCCGGCGGGCCGCTTCCCAAGCAATGGCAGGAGATCGCGGGCCGCAGCGTCACGCGCTGGACGCTTGAGGCGTTCGCCCATCTCGACGCGCTTGTGCTCGTGATCCATCCCGGCGACCGGGTGCGGGCCGAAGCGGCCTGCGAGGGGCTGAACGTGCGGATGGTCGCCGGCGGTGACACGCGCGCTTTGTCGGTGCGCAAGGGGTTGGAGGCGCTGGTGGCCCCTGCCCCCGAGGTGGTGCTGATCCACGACGTTGCCCGCCCCTGCGTGCCGCGCGCGGTGATCGACGGCGTGATCGACGCTCTGGGCACCACCCCCGGCGCGGCCCCGGCGCTGCCGGTGACCGATGCGCTCTGGCGCGCGGTGGACGGGCGGGTCGCCGCTACGCTCCCGCGCGACGGGCTCTACCGCGCGCAGACGCCGCAGGGCTTCCGCTTCCGCGCGATCCTCGATGCGCATATGTCCCATCCCGGCGGCGCGGCGGACGATGTGGAGGTCGCGCGCACCAGCGGCCTCGATGTGACCGTGACCGAGGGCGCCGAGGAGAACATGAAGATCACCACCGCCGGGGATCTCGCCCGCGCGGCCCGCATTCTGGAGCAGAGGCATGGACATACGACTGGGTAACGGATTCGACGTCCACCGGTTCACGGACGGGGACGGCGTCACGCTCTGCGGCGTGCATGTGCGGCACGACGCGGCCCTCGACGGCCATTCGGACGCCGACGTCGGCATGCACGCCGCCACGGACGCGATCTACGGCGCGCTCGCCGAGGGTGATATCGGCACGCATTTCCCGCCCTCCGACCCGCAATGGCAGGGCGCCGAAAGCAGGATCTTCCTGCGCCACGCCGCCGACCTCGCGCGGGAGCGGGGCTTCGAGCTGTCGAACATCGACGTCACGCTTGTCTGCGAGGCGCCGAAGATCGGCCCGCACGCCGCGAAGATGCGCAAGGTGATGGCCGATATCGCCGGGCTCGCCGTGGACCGGGTGTCGGTCAAGGCCACAACGTCCGAACGGCTCGGCTTCACCGGGCGCGGCGAGGGCATCGCCGCGCTTGCCACCTGCGCGCTGGTGCGGACATGAGCCGCGCGATCGCAACCCTCTTCGGCGTCGGACTCATGCGGCCCGGCCCCGGTACCTGGGGCTCGCTCGCGGCGCTGCCGCTCTTTTGGGTGCTGCATGCACTGGGCGGAATCATTCTGGCGCTTGTCGCCACGCTCGCCGTCATCGCCGCCGGCACGGCCGCGATCCGCGCGGCGACGGCCGGGTCAGAGGACAAGGACCCCGGCGAGATCGTCATCGACGAGGTCGCGGGCCAGTGGATCGCGCTTCTGCCGGTGTCGTACGGCGCGGCCTTCGCGGGCGTGCCGGTGCTGGCGCTCTGGCCCGGCTGGGTGGCGGCCTTCGCGCTCTTCCGGCTCTTCGACATCTGGAAGCCGTGGCTCGTCGGCCGGGCTGACCGGCGCGGCGACGTCTGGGGCGTGATGATGGACGACGTCGTGGCCGGGGTGTTCGCAGCGCTCGGCGTTGTCGTCCTCGGCGCGTTCTGGCACGTGGTGCTGATGTGACCCGGGCGCTGGCAGAGGCCATCCGGGTCGCCGCCGCGGGCCGCGGCCTGACGGTCACCACCGCCGAAAGCTGCACCGGGGGGATGGTGGCCGCCGCGCTCACCGATGTCGCCGGATCCTCTGCGATCTTCGAACGCGGCTTTGTCACCTACTCCAACGCCGCAAAGACGGAGATGCTCGGCGTATCGCCCGAAACGCTCGAGCGAAACGGCGCGGTGTCCGAAGCCGTGGTGCGCGAGATGGCCGAAGGCGCCCGGGATGCGGCGCATGCCGACCTCGCCGTGGCGATCAGCGGCATCGCCGGCCCGGGCGGATCGGAGCACAAGCCCGAGGGACGGGTCTGTTTCGCGCTGGCCGACGGTGCCGCGACCCGGGTCGAGACGGTCGATTTCGGCGCCATCGGCCGCGCCGAGGTGCGCACCGCCGCGACGCACCACGCGCTGGAGATGCTGCACGGCGCGTTTGCGGCGGACTGATCGGCGGTCCTCAGCCGGACTTCAGCATCTGCAGCTGTTCCGGCGGGGCGCCGAGGATCTGGGCCATGCGATAGGCGTTCGACGCCGCGCCCTGCCCGTCCATCGCCTGGATCTGCGCGTCCAACTCGCGCCGTGCGGCCTCGGCCGCCGCCTGCGCCTCCTGGTTGAACTCCGCCTGCCGGTCGAGCACGCCCGTCTGCATCTGCGGTACTTGCGGCGCGCCGCCGCCCGAAATTCCGGACATCATCCGAACCTCCTTGGTTGCGTGGGTTTCGAGGTTCGGAACTGCGCGCGAAATGCGGCAAGCCCTTGGCGGAGCCGCGCATTTCGTAACAGAAGGTTAATGCCTCAGCCGTAGAGCTTGGCCGCCCGGCGTTCGAACGCGCGCACGATGCGCTGCATCGCGTCGTTGAAGACGACGCCGATGATCGACCTCAACACCGCGTTCTTGAACTCGAAATCCACGAAGAAGGTGACCTCGCAGCCGCCCTCCACGTCCTTGAAGGACCAGCGGCTCTCCATGTAGCGGAACGGCCCGTCGATATATTCGGTGTCGATGGTCCTGGACTCCGGCCAGAGCGTGACCTTGCTGCCGAAGCGTTCGCGGAACACCCGGAAAGAGATCACCAGGTCCGCGAACATCACGGTGTGGTCGCCGTGATCCTCGGTCGACCGCACGCGGGCGGCCGCGCACCAGGGCAGGAATTCGGGGTAGCTGCCCACGTCGGCCACCAGATCGTACATCTGCTGGGCGCTATAGGGCAGCACCTTCGTCTCGGAATGCGTCGTCATCGGGCGCCCCGGGTCTTTCGCGTGACAGTGCTCCGCGATGTCGTATGGTGCGCGCGGAAAATCAAGGGAAGAGCGGATGTCGCGTCCATATGTCATCGAGGAAATGATCTCGGCCAAGTCCATCGCCGCGAAGGTCGAGGATCTCGCCCGCGAGATCACTGCCGAGTTCCGGGACACCGAGCAGCTCGTGGTGGTCGGCCTGCTGCGCGGGTCGTTCATCTTCATTGCCGACCTCGTGCGCGAGCTGAAACTGCCGGTGGAGGTCGATTTCCTGGAGGTCTCGTCCTACGGCAACGCGATGGAATCCAGCCGCGAGGTGCGCATCCTCAAGGACCTGCGCGCCGCGATCGAGGGTCGCGACGTGCTTGTGGTGGAGGACATCGTCGACACCGGCCACACGCTTCGGCACGTGGTCGGCCTTCTGCAATCCCGCGGGCCGAGGCGGCTGAAGACCATCGCGCTTCTGGATAAACCGTCGCGGCGGGAGACCGACATCAAGGCCGACTGGACCGGTTTCGAGATCCCCGACGAATTCGTCGTCGGCTACGGCATCGACTACGCGCAGCGCGACCGCAACCTGCCCCATATCGGCAAGGTGCGTTTCACCTGATGAACCCGCTGTGGCTTCTGCGGATGCGCAAATGGGCGCAGCACCCGCCGTCCTGGCGCCGGGTACTGCTTGTGCTTGCCGTGGTGGCGATTTGCGCGGCACTCTTCGCGCTCGAACGCTGGGCGCTCCTGCCCGAATGGATGACGGCCGATCCACGCGGACCGGGCCGCGTGCCGCGCTAGGCGGGCACGGGCTCCGCCCCCGGCCGCAGCTTCGCCGCGCCGAGCGCCGAAAGCCCGAGGAAAACCGCCGCCGTCATCAGGCAGAGCCCGACCCCGCCGATCTGGTAGGTGACTCCCGAGGCGAGCGTGCCCAGAAGCCGCCCGGCGGCGTTGGCCATGTAGTAGAATCCGACGTCCATCGTCACCCGCTCCCCGCTCGTGAAGTGCAGGATGAGGTAGGAGTGCAGCGACGAATTGACCGCGAAGATCGCGCCGAAGAGCAGCAGCCCCGCGATCAGCGTCACGGTGGTTGGCGTGCTCTCGCCCAGCGTCCAGACCACCACGGCGAGCGCCGCGGGGATCGCGATAAGCGCCGAGACCCAGCCCCGGGCCGCGCCGACGAGGTCATCCTCGGGCCGGTCATTCGCCCTCAGCAGCTTGGGCGCCCAGGCCTGAACCCCGCCGTAGAGGATCGTCCACACCGCCATGAAGGTGCCGATGACGAAGAAGGCGATGCGGTTGCCCTCTTCCGATCCGTCCGACAGGACGGCGTAGAAGTAGATCGGGATCCCGACGACGAACCACACATCACGCGCGCCGAACAGGAAGACCCGCGCCGCCGAGAGCCAATTGACGTTGGCGTCCTTGGAGATGACCTCGTTGAATTTCGCCTCCTTGCGACCCTTCGGCAGACCCGCGGGCATCTTCAGCGCCACCGCCGCGAAGATCAGGGCCAGCACGAAACCCATTCCCACGACCGACGCGGTAAAGCCCGCCAGCGCCAGCAGCCCCGCGCCTAGGAGGAAGCCAACCCCCTTCACCGCGTTCTTCGAGCCGGTCAGCACCGCCACCCAGCGGAAGAGCCCGCCCCGCCCCTTCGGCGCGAGCAGCTTGACCGCGCTTTTGGAGGACATCTTGGCGAGGTCCTTGGCCACGCCCGACGCACCCTGTACCGCCATCACATAGACGACCGAGAAGCCGACCGCCCAACCGGGATCGAGCTGCGCCAGCGCCGCCAGCGCAACGATCTGCAGCGCCAATCCCGCATAGAGCGTCGAGGTCAGACCAAAGCGCGCCGCGATCCAGCCCGCGCCCAGGTTGGTGATAATCCCCGCGAGTTCATAAAGGATAAACAGATAGGCAAGCTGCACCGGCGAGAAGCCCAGCGTGTGGAAGTGCAGCAGCACCAGCATCCGCAGCGCGCCGTCGGTGACCATGAACGCCCAGTAGGCCGCCGTGACCGCGATATAGGCGGAGAGGCCCTCGGGCCGGGGCGCGTTCACAACCGGTCCCCCACCATGCGGGCGACGTCCACCAGCCGGTGCGCGTAGCCCCATTCGTTATCGTACCACGCGTAGACCTTCACCTGCGTGCCGTTCACCACCATGGTCGACGGCGCGTCGACGATGGCGGAGCGCGGATCGTTGGTGAAGTCGGAGGAGACGAGCGGGCGCTCCTCGTAGCCCAGAATGCCGCGCAGCGGACCCTCTGACGCCGCCCTGAAGAGGGCGTTTACCTCTTCGGCGCTGGTCTCGCGCTCCACCTCGAAGACGCAATCGGTCAGCGAGGCGTTCAGGAGCGGGATGCGCACCGCGTGCCCGTTCAGCCGGCCCTTCAGCTCGGGATAGATCAGCGTGATCGCGGTGGCGCTGCCGGTCGTGGTCGGGATCATCGAGTTGAGCGCGGAACGCGCGCGCCGCAAATCTTTCGCGGGCCGGTCGACGATCGTCTGCGTGTTCGTCACGTCGTGAATAGTCGTTATACTTCCATGCTTTATGCCGATATTCTCATGTATCACCTTCACCACCGGCGCGAGGCAGTTGGTGGTGCAGGACGCCGCGGTGACGATTTCGTGGCGCGTCGGATCATAGGTGGCGTCGTTGACGCCATAGACGATGTTCGCGGCTTTCTCCTCTTTCACCGGGGCGGAGACGACGACCTTCTTCACGCCGGCCTCGAAATAGGGGGCCAGCTTCGCCGCGGACTTGAAGACCCCGGTGCAATCCACCACGACGTCCACGTCTTCCAGCGGCAGCTTCGCCGGATCCTTTTGCGACAGGCACGGCAACCGGGTGCCGTTCACGGTGATGCTGCTCTCGTCGGCGTCGAAATCAGCGTCCCAGCGGCCATGCACGCTATCGAATTCCAGGAGATGCGCGTGCATCGCCGGATCGCCCACCGCGTCGTTGATCCAGGCGATCTCAAGCCCGGCCTCGAGCATCGGCTTCAGGGCCAGTTTCCCGATCCGGCCAAGGCCGTTCAGCGCGTAGGTGGTCATGCGGACTCCGTGTCGTCGAGACGGGCGATGTCATCTACGCGCCTTTGCAGCGTGGCGCGGTCAAGCGCCTCCAGGGGCAGCGCCAGGAAGGCCTGAATGCGATTGCGCAGACCGCCATAGACGCTCTGGAATGCCAGCATCCGCTCGGCCTCGGTGCCGGTGGCCGCGACCGGGTCGGGTTGGCCCCAATGGGCCGACACGGGCTGACCGGGCCAGGCCGGGCACTCCTCGTTCGCGGCGCGGTCGCAGACCGTGAAGACAAAGTCGAATTGCGGCGCGTCCGCGCCCTGGAACTCCGCGATGGTCTTGGAGCGCAGGCGCGAGACGTCGTGTCCCTTGTCGCGCAAGAGCGCCACCGCCAGCGGATTGAGCTCCGAGAACGGCTTGGTGCCGGCGGAGTGGACGTCGAACCGGTCGCGGCCGAGATCGCGCAGGAGCGCCTCGGCAAAGATCGACCGGGCCGAATTGCCGGTGCAGATGAAGAGCGCAGTGTAGCGACGGTCGGACATGTCTCGGGTCTCCCGTAGAGGTCCCCACCAGGGGATGCAGCTTGCGACGCGCCCCCGGCAGCACTCGCCGACGAGGGTTTCCACCAGCTCCGCCGCACCCTCGACATCGGCGCGGTAAAGCCGCGCAGTCCCGCTACGGGCTTCGGCTATCAGACCCGCTTGACGCAGGTGTGACAGATGCGCGGAGAGCGTCGAGGCCGGCAGGCCGAGCACAGCGGCAATCTCTCCGGCCCGGAGTGCGTCCGGTGCGCGCCGGATCAGCAGCCGGAACACCGAAAGCCGCGCGGGATGGGCGAGTGCGGCAAGCTGGGGAACGATTCTTTCTTCCATATTTCTGGAAGTACAGAAATATAGTCATCCGAGCAAGCGTCGTCAGCCGATGATCTCGAACTTCGTGACGTCGACCATGCCGCGGTCGGTTATCTTGAGCGCCGGGATCACCGGCAGCGCCAGGAAGGCCAGTTGCAGGAACGGCTCATGCAGCGTCACGCCAAGGTCCTTGGCCGCCGCGCGCAATGTCGTCAGCCGATCGCGCACCTCCTCGAAGGGCTCCAGCGACATGAGCCCCGCGACGGGCAGCGCCAGTTCCGCCGCCACATTGCCGCCCTCGGCCACCACGAAGCCGCCCTCGATCTCGGAGAGCCGGTTCACCGCGCAGGCGATATCGTCATAGTCCACGCCGACGGCGACGATGTTGTGGTGGTCGTGGCAGACCGTCGCGGCGATGGCGCCGCGCGACATGCCGAAGCCCCGCACGAAGCCCGTGGCGATGTTGCCGTTTAAGCCATGCCGTTCGACCACGGCGATGCGCACGAGGTCACGGGCGGGATCGGGCCGCTTGTCGCCGTCCTGCACCGGGATCGTCTCGTGCAGGTGGTCGGTCAGGATCTGGCCCTCGCGGATGCCGATGACGTCGGTCTCTTCGCGATTGCCCCGCGCCCGGAAATCCGCCGCGACGACGCGCGGAGCGCGGACGGAGCTGCGCCCCACCGGCTCGAGCGCCGGCCGGGCGTCGAAGGCAGCCGCGTCCGCCACCGTGCCCCCCGCGATCACCAGCGACACATCGCACGCCTCGAGCGAACCGACCCCGACGATATCCGCGCGGTAGCCCGGCGCGATCAGACCGCGATCCCTCAGCCCGAATGCCTCGGCCGCCGACAGCGACGCCGCGCGGTATGCGGCCAGCGGCGGTGTGCCGCGCGCGATCAGCGTGCGGATCATGTAATCGAGGTGCCCCTCTTCCGCGATGTCGAGCGGATTGCGATCGTCGGTGCACAGGCACATGTAGGGCGCGGTGCGCTCGTTCAGCACCGCGTGAAGGGCATTCAGATCCTTTGACACGGACCCTTCGCGGATCAGCACGCGCATGCCCTTCCGCAGCTTTTCCAGCGCCTCCTCGGCACTCGTTGCCTCGTGCTCCGTCCTTATTCCGGCGGCGCAATAGGCATTGAGATCCTGGCCGGACAGCAGCGGGCAATGGCCGTCGATGTGTCCGCCCTCGAACAGGCGCAGCTTCTCCATCGCCTGCGGATCGCGGTGGATCACCCCGGGGTAATTCATGAATTCGGCGAGCCCGATGCCCGACGGATGGCCCCGCAATGCCGCGAGGTCATCGGCGGTGAGCGTCGCGCCTGCCGTCTCCATGTGGGTGGAGGGCACGCAGGACGACAGTTGCACGCGCAGATCCATCACCGTGCGCTCCGCGGCATCCTGGAAATAGCGGATGCCATCGGCCCCGATCACGTTGGCGATCTCGTGCGGATCGCAGATCGCGGTGGTCACTCCGTGCGGCGTCACGCAGCGATCGAATTCCAGCGGCGTGACGAGCGAGGATTCCACGTGCAGATGCGTGTCGATGAAGCCGGGAACGAGCGTCAGGCCCGTGACGTCGATCACCTGTTTGCCGTCATACTTCGCCGCGGTTCCGACGACGCGGTCGCCGCAGATCGCTATATCCCCCTCGATCCATCCGCCGGTGACGAGGTCGAGCACACGGCCCCCGCGCAGGACGAGATCGGCGGGGATTTCGCCGCGCGCGGCGGCGATGCGGGTTTCGAGATCGGACATCGGGGGCCTCCGGTCAGCTGCGTCCGGATCACAGAACCGCAGCGCGCCGCCGGTGAAAAGGCCGCATGAAGAAAAGGGGCGCCACAGTGGGCGCCCCTTTCCGGCAAGATGCGGGTCAGTGCGACCGGCTGTCCCGGGCCAGAGAGGACATGCGCCTGTCGTTGTGCCGCGTGCGGTCCTCGCGCCTCGTTCGTCCGGTCGTCGCATAGATCAGGACCGCAACGAACGACAATGCGCCCAGCCCTATGATGAAGACGTCTGTGGACATTTGCGCTCGGTTCCTCACTTGGTTTGAAGAAAGAACCGGTGGGCGGACCGCAAGTTCCTTCACAGGCGCGGGAGCCCCAGATTTAGTGTCAGGTCGGCAACAGATCACGTATACCGAGTCTCTACGACGCTGCCACATCGGGCACGGCGTTGGCCCGCGCTTCCGCCTCCGCGGCGTCCACCTGGCCGGAATTGGCACGACGCGCCCGCGCGGCCTCGATCAGGGCGCGGAACAGCCGCCGGTGGGCGCGGCGGTAGAAGATGTGTTCGGGATGCCATTGCACACCGATGGCAAAGGGATCGCGCGTGCGCTCGATCGCCTGGATCATACCGCCCTCGTCGCGGGCGGCGACGCGCAGCTCGCTTCCAATGCGCTTCACCGCCTGGGTGTGCAGCGCGTTGACGCGCATGCAGCCGGTGCCGGTGGTGCGCGCAAGCAGGCTCTCGCGGTCGAGATCGACCCGCTTCAACGGCAGGATCGTCCGCACGTAGCGCGAGTCGTAGACGTCGTAGGCCGATTGATGCAGATCCCCCCCCAGCACGACGTTCAGCATCTGCGCGCCGCGGCAGATGCCCAGAACCGGCAGGTTGCGGTCGAACGCCTCGCGGATCACCTGCGTCTCCAGCGCATCGCGCGCCGGATCGAGCCGCACGCCGAGTCGCACCTCGCCGCCGTAGAGCGTCGGCGCGATGTCGTCGCCGCCGCCGATCACCACCGCGTCGACCTTGTCGAGATCGACCTCGCGGCCCGCCCGCCACTTGACCGCGCGCCCGCCCGCGAGGCGGATGTTCAGCCACATGAGCGGGAAGATGCGCCAGCCCGAGCGGCGCGAGACGGTGACGCCGACGACGGGGCGGCTCATGCGAAGTCTCCGAACCGGTCGACGGTCTTCTGCGTCCAGTCACTGCGCGTGGTGGTCAGCGCGTCCCGGTGGGCGCGCCATTCGCGGGCAAGTTCGCGCACGAGTCCGGAATCCTCGGACATGCGTTCGATCCGAACCCAGCGGTTCCATTCCAGCGCCAGCGACCAGTCCGGCTCGTCGATGCGGCAATCGGGAAGCCGGTAATGGAAGGTCGGCCGCGGCGAGATCGACGACAGGTCGATCCGCGCTGCGACGCGATCCCGGTCGATATGGGAAAACAGAGACAGCATGTCGAGCCCGTGATTCCGCGACGGCGCACGATCGAGATAGAGGTCGATGAGCGCCGCCATGTTCGGCAGGACCTTTCCCGCCAGCCCGTCGAGCAGAGCGCGCGGATAGGGATCGACGAACGGCAGCATCCGCCGCGCGATGTCGATGCCCATCTCGCGGCGCAGCGCATCCTCGCAGAAGGCGTAGACCGACAGGACCGGCAGCACATCCGACAGGTCGGTCGACACCACCTCCGGATTGAAATGCACGCCGTACCCCGCCACGAGGCCGGAGGCCGTGCCCGTGGCCCCAGCTCCGCGCAACGCGGCGAGCAAGGTGTCAAGCGCCGCGATGCCTTCGGGTGCGATCGGGCTGGTGACGATCTCCACCGGGACGATGGTGCGGGCCATGGAATGCAGCCCCTCGCCCCACCAGCCGTCCGGGCGCTTCAGGAGTGCGGTATCGAGGTAGACCTGCAAATCGCCCGCGGCGCTGCCGGTGACGATATAGCCCTTTTCCTCGCCCTGAGAGATGGAGCCGCCCAGCTCCGCCGCCACGGTCTCGGCAACCCGCGCCTCGTCGAGCCCGCCGAATTCGACCTCCACACCGACGCGCCTGGGCGTGCCCGCCGCGGTGTCGGGCCGCGGCAACGGGGCGATGGGAGGCGGGCTGGGCACGGCGATTCCTTCAGTAATCGACGACTTCGGGTTTGAAATCGGACAGCCGGAACAGCACCGTCACACGGTAACGCCCCTTCTCGATCCCCTGGTTGAGCGTGCCGCCGAGCTGGGTCGAGAAAGCCTGGATCAGCCGATTGCCGAGGCCGGTGCGCGTTGCGTCCTCGTCGGGCGGCTGCTCGCTGCAGCTGTTGGCGACCTCCAGGATCACGCCGCGGTCGACGGCGTCGCGCTTGAGGTCGACATGCAGCCGGTAGATCCCGTCGGAATCGGGGCCCATGTACTTGCCTGCATTGGTCAGCGCTTCGGCCACCAGCAGCGACATCGGCACCGCCTGGTCGGGATAGACCTCGATTTCCGCGAGGCTCTTGGTCACCTCCAGCGTCACGTCGCTGTCGCGCGAGACGATGCTCATCTGCTCGATCAGATCCGACAGAAGCTGCGCTGCGTTAACATGGCCCAGATCGCCGGTCTGGTAGAGATTGCGGTGGATCGTGGCGAGCCCGCGGATGCGTTCCTGAAGTCGTTGCAGCACGAGCCGGGTCTCGTTCGACTCGCTCTGCCGGATCTGCATGTTCATGATCGAAGAGATAAGCTGAAGGTTGTTCTTCACCCGGTGGTGGACTTCCTTCAGCAGAATCGTCTTCTCGCGCAGCGTGTTCTCGAGCTGCGCCTCGTCCTGCATGATGGAATCGGCCATGTGCAGGAAGTCGTTTTCCATGTCCCGCAACTCCAGCGCCATGTCGGCGACGGCGCTTTGTGCCGGCACGCGGCGGTCGCGGGCAAAGCTGCGCATCTGGTGGCGCAGCGTGCGGATATGCCGGATCACCAGCCGGTTCACGGCAAGGTATGCGACGATAACGCTCGCCGCCCACATGATGAGCGGCAAGGATCGCGCAAGGCCCGACGTACCGAGCGTGGTTGCGGCCGAACTGTCCTGCGGCCAGACACTCAGCGCATAGACCAGGTCCGGCACCACGGGGGCGAGCGCGAAGATCCGCTCCGTCCCGTCGGCGCCGCGGGCGAGGAAGGAATGCTCGGCCGCGTCGGCGAGCGAGGACAGGTCGATATCGGCCGGCAGGAGCCTCTGGGCCCGTTCGTAGCCGGTCCCGGTCGTCAGGATCTGCCCCGTCCGGCTGAAGGTCACGAGGTCGAGATATTCGGCTCCGCGCGGCTCGCCGCGGCGAATGAACTCCACCGGGACGGAGATTGCGACATGCCCTTGCAGCACGCCGTCGACCTCGAACGGTTCGGAGACGACGACCACCGGGCTGGGGCTGACGGCAGGGTTGTCGACGCGCACCACCGAAGGAAACGGTTCCTGGATCGACCTGACGATCTGCGGAAACTCGGAAAGGTCGACGGTGCGTCCCGCCGAGGAACATTTCACGCGGCCGCTCTTCAGCAATACGCCCACGAAGGTGTAATTCTGGCTCGACTCCCGGAAGTCCGACAGAAACCGGTCGCACTGGTCGGCGTCGGCGGCGACGATAGATCCGGTCGCCCCGATCGCCTGCGCGGCGCCGAGCGCGCGCAGGACGTTCCGGCGTTCAGAGGTGGCGGCATTCTCGGTTATGCCGGTCACGCTCAACTGCGATCGGGCCCGCGTCTCTTCCTCAAGCTGGGTGGTCTGCCAATAGGCAACGAGGCCCAATGGTACCAGCGCGATGGTCAGAAAGCCGATGATGCGGGCGCCGAGCCCGCTCGGGACCGGCCTCGGACCAGTGGCGCCGATCATGTATCACCCCGCTGCGGACGATCGGTTGCCCGACACCACAGCCATCGTCGCGCTGTCAGTCATCTCGAGCGCCTCGTCCTCGGTCAGATTCATCAACTGCGCGAGTCGGGCCCGCGCCCGGTTGGTGCGGCTCTTGATGGTTCCGACTGCGACGCCGCACATATCTGCGGCCTCCTCGTAGGAGAAACCGGAGGCCCCGACAAGGATCAACGCCTCGCGCTGTTCGTCGTTGAGCTGCGCGAAGGCGCGCCGGAAGTCGGCGAGCTGCAACCGGCCGTCATGGGCCGGCTTCTCCGAGAGGCCCTCGGTCATAAGACCGTCGGCATCCGATACCTCGCGGCCCGCCTTCCGACGGTTGGAATAGTAGGTATTGCGCAGGATCGTGAACAACCACGCACGCATGTTGGTGCCAGGCTCGAAGGTGTGGATCTTTGTCCACGCCTTGACGAGACTGTCCTGCACCATGTCGTCGGCGAGCGCGGAGTTGCGCGTCAGGCTGAGGGCGAAGGCCCGCATCGCCGGAAGGTGCTTCACGATCTCGTCACGGGGATCATCGCTCATGAGTTGCGTGCGCTCCGGACCTGAGTCGGCGCACTCTCACTCGCATCCGCGCCGGACTTCTCCTGCTCTTTCAACTGGTCGAGCAGCGTAAGAAATCGGTCGGGCACATCTTCGTTGAGCATGTCCTGGTAAACACGCTTCAGGTTATCATCGATCACTTGGGCCTGCTTTGTCTTATCCCGGGTCTGAGCCATAGTTGTCCTTCACGCGCAAATTGGCCACATACTCGCCACCTAGCTCGGGAACAAACTGCGGGAACCCGCGTTCGGTTCCCAAGAAAGTTTTCCGAAGGGACGTACTCCATGACACAAGACCTGAGCAGCGAGATCGGCGCGGCACTTCCGTATCTGCGTCGCTATGCACGCGCGCTCACCGGGTCGCAGACGACCGGGGACAAGTATGCAGCCGCCACTCTCGAGGCGGTCCTCACCGACAGAACGATGGTGCAGGAAGCGAGTTCCGGGAAAGTCGGACTTTTCCAGGTGTTTCACGGTATCTGGGTGACCACCGGCGCGCCGGTCACCGAGGACGACACGGGCCCGCGCGCCGCGGCGCAGCGGCACCTCGCCAAGCTGACGACCAACAGCCGCGAGGCACTGCTGCTGCACACGATCGAGGAATTCACCATGTCCGAGGTCGGTGAAATCATGCAGACCGGTCCCGACGAGGCCGAGACGCTGATCTCCACCGCACGGCGCGAGATGGCCGACGGCATGTCCGGCCGGGTGCTGATCATCGAGGACGAGGCGATCATCGCCATGGACCTCGAGAGCATCGTCGCGGATCTGGGTCACCGTGTGACGGGCGTGGCGCGCACGCGCGAAGGTGCGGTGAAGCTGTCGGGGCAGGAAACGCCGGATCTCATCCTCGCCGACATCCAGCTGGCGGACAATTCCTCTGGGGTCGACGCGGTCAACGATATCCTCGGGGAACTGGGCGAGCGTCCGGTGATCTTCATCACCGCCTTCCCGGAACGTCTGCTGACCGGCGACAAGCCGGAGCCCGCATTCCTGATCTCCAAGCCCTATTCGGAGGATCAGGTGCGCTCGGCCATCAGCCAGGCAATGTTCTTTTCGTCGACCGAGACGCTGCGCGCCTGACCGCGCGGCACCTCGGCCGTCTTTCTGCGGGTCTGTCCATTGCGGGACAGGCCCGCGTTGTCCATCTTCGGAGGAAGCGGCGCCTTGGATGTGCGCCCCTGTCTCCGAAGGATCGCCAGGATGCCCCGCTTCGCCGCCTTCGCCCTCTGCCTGACAGCCCTGGCGCCGCCTGCCGCCGCGCAGGGAACGGATGTGGGCCGTGTGCTCCAGGTTCTCGCGGAGATGGGCTGCGAGGTCAGTCCCGCCGATATCGAGAAGGCCGGCTCGGGCTACGCGCTGCACGATGTGTTGTGCCCCGACGGGCGCTACGAGATCGTGCTCGACGGCGACTTTCGGGTAACGTCACGAACACCGAAGTGATGCAAGCCGTGCGTGGCGGGCCGGTTTCCCGTCAGCAAGGTCACCGCGAAAGCTTTGCGCTCGCCGATGGCTCTCCGGGATCGGATGCCAGTTTTCGCTCCGGTCTGCGCGACCGTGACGTTACGCAACGTCGGCGGTTTTCGCTAACGTGCGTTGTTTTCCAGCGTGTTCGCGTAAAAGGTGAACTGAATTTACAGAGCGATCCGACATAGGGAAAATTATTTACTGACTTTTTTATTGGTTCTAATGGGTTATTTATTTATTTTCGCATTCGCGTATCCTTCCGGCAAATCGTGCGGGCGCCGCCAGACGCGGCGCCGTTGTCGGAGGAGGAGCGCATGACCGAACTGCCGAAAACGTTCAGCCCGAGCGCAGCGACGGTGTCGCGGGCGCATGTTGACGAGGCGCGTTACGAGGAGATGTATCGCCGGTCGGTGGAGGATCCCGAGGGGTTCTGGGC
>NZ_FOMS01000015.1 GCF_900112685.1 Roseivivax sediminis | reverse complement strand
AATGCCGCGTCAGAGAGGGAGATCTGACTTTCACCAGAACGAAATTCTGGTCGGAGCCCGGTGATTGCCCGGTTGGGGAGTTTTTCAACACCATCGGCCCTTTCCGGCCGGTCGCGACGATGATGAGGAGACGAGCGCCGCCGCTGCCAGGCCTGCCCACGTCCAGCCGCTCAGCTTCATTTGCCGTACTGGCCAAGAGCGCAGGAAGCGGGCCCTGCGCCCGGCGTGCGAAGCCGGTAATGGCGCAGGGCCTCCGCTCGAAACTGCTATGTTTTCTTGTCGGCCTCGCCGACTTTCGGTCAACTGCCGATGGCTGCCTCCGTGTTGCGTTCCCTGTAGAAGAACATGTAGTAGAACACCGGCGCGGCAATGAGCGTCAGGATCGACGCGAAGCCGAGACCGCCCATGATGGTCACCGCCATCGAGGCGAAGAACGCATCCCACAGTAGCGGGATCATCCCCAGGATTGTTGTGGCGGCGGCAAGGATCACCGGACGGACCCGGCTGCTGGACGCGCGCACGATGGCGTCCTCCATCCTGCCTCCCTCGCCGCGCACGATGTCGATTTCTTCGACCAGGACAATGCCGTTCTTGATCAGCATCCCCGACAGGCTCAGCAGGCCCAACAGCGCGGTGAAGGAGAACGGCATGCCCGTCGCCAGCAGCGCGATGGCCGCGCCGTTGATCGCCATGGGCACCAGCAGCCAGATCAGCAGCGGCTGCCGCAGCTTGCCGAACAGCAGGATCGAGGTGACGATCATCGCTAGCAGCGAGACCGGCAGCACCTTGCCGAGGTTGCCCTGCGCGTCCTGCTGGCTTTCGTATTCGCCGCCCCATGCGAAACGATAGCCGGGCGGAAGCTCCATCGCCTCGAGCGGAGCCTTCACCTGCTCGAGAACATTGGCGGCGTTGGCGCCGGTGGTTACGCCAGACTGCACGGTGATCGTCAGCACCCGGTCGCGCCGCTCGACCACCGAGTTCTCGACCTGCGGCGCAAAGCCGTCGACCACCTGCGAAATCGGCACATAGGCGTTGTAGGGATCGGAATATACGATCCCGTCCATCAGCGTCTCGCTGCGGTCGCCATACCGCACCTTGCTGCGCAGGATCAGCGGGATCTGCCGCGAGCCTTCCTGATAGAGGCCGGCCTGAAGACCCTCGCTGCCCATCAGCAGCACTTCGGAGACATCCTCGCGGGTGATCCCAGCCGCCTGTGCCCGTTCCGAGGCATAGAGCGGGCGCATCACCAGCTCCTGTTCGAACCAGTTCGTGCGGATATTGCGCAGGTCCTGCCCGTGGGTCTGCATGATCTCCATCGCCTCGCCGGCCAGTGCCCGGAGCACCACCGGGTCCGGCCCGGAGAACCGCGCCTGGATCGGCGTGCCACCGCCGGGCCCGAAGACCAGCTGCTCGGTGCGGAATTCACCCCCCGGCAGGGCCCCGGCTCCGAAATCGTCCAGCGCGTTGCGCAGCGGCACGATATCCTCGAGCGATCGTGCCCGGATGATCAATTGCCCATAGGACGGGGCCGGATCCTCGGACTGGTAGGTCAGCATGAAGCGCGATGCGCCGCCACCCACGAAGGTCGCGGTGGAGACGACCTCGGGGCGCTCGGCCAGCCACTCCTCGACCAGCGCAAGATCGGCGGCGGTGGATTCGAGGTCGGTGCCCTGAGGCTTCTTGTAGTGGACGAAGAAGATCGGCGTGTTGGAGTTGGGGAAGAACTGCTGCTTCACCTGGCCGAAGCCGATGACACACAGCACGGTGGTCGCCACCAGGCCGCCCACCACCAGCCAGCGAAAGCGCAGCGCGCCGCGCAGCAGCAACTGGTAGGCGCTCAGCATCCGTCCCACGGCGGGCTCGGGCGCATCGGCATTGCCCTGCTTGAACAGGTAATGCCCCAGCAGCGGCGTGACGGTGACCGCCAGCAACCACGACAGCAGCAACGAGATGCCCACGACCGCGAAGAGCGAGAACAGGAACTCCCCGGTAGAATCGGGGCTGAGCCCGATGCCCGAAAAGGCGAGGATGCCGATGATCGTGGCGCCCAGCAACGGCACCTGCGTCTTGCGTGCGACCTCTTCTGCGGCATCGCGGGACGAGGTGCCCCGCGCCATGTCCACCTGCATCCCGTCCGCCACCACGATGGCGTTGTCGACCAGCATGCCCATGGCGATGATAAGCGCGCCCAGGCTGATGCGCTGCATGTTGATGTCGAAGATCGCCATGAAGAACAGCGTGCCCACCACCGTCAGCAGCAGCGTGGTGCCCACCACCACGGCGGACCGCCAGCCCATGAAGAGACCCAGCACCACCACCACAATACCGACCGACAACGCGAGGCTGACGAGGAAATCGCTCGACGCCTCGTCCACGACCACGTGCTGCTGATAGATCGGCTGCAGTTCGACCCCGAAGGGCAGATCCTCGAAGATCTCCGCAAGCCTTGCGTCGACGCGTTCGCCCACATCGACCACGTTTTCCGTCGTGAGCGCCGAGACACCGACGGTGAAGGCTTCTTGCCCGCTCAGTCGGATGAGCTTGCTGGGCGCGCTCGCCCTTTCGCGAGTCACGGTTGCGAAATCCTGCAGCGAGACCACCTCGCCGCCAAGGCCGATGGTCAGCGTGCTGATGTTCTCGACCGTTCCGGCCCCTGCCGGCGGCGTGATCGCCAAGCGCTGGCCGTCTTGCGAGACCGACCCTGTGGAATTCACGGCATCCGCCGTGGAGACGGCCCCGCTGACCGCAGAGAGCGGAAGGCCGAGGCTGTTCAGGATCGAGGGGTAGGGTTCGACATAGATCGCCTCTTGCGGCAACCCGTCCAGCGCGACGTCCGCGACCCCCTCGACCACCAGCAACTCGCGGCGGATGTGGGTGGCGAAGTCATGGATTTCGGCATCGGTATAGCCGGGAGCGGTCACCGCGTAGAACAGGCCGTAGACATCGCCGAAGGCGTCGTTGACGAAGGGCGCGCTGGCGTTCTGAGGCAGGTCGCCGCGCGCGCCGTTCACCCGGTTGCGCAGGGTCTCCCAGATCTGCGGCAGCTCGTCGGGCCCGTAGGTCGACTGCACATCGACGGTGATCCGGCTCATGCCACGGGTGTTCACCGACGAGATGCTGTCCAGTTCTCCCATCTGCTGGATGGCGGACTCCAAGGGCTCGGAAACCTCTCGGGCGACCTGCTCGGCCGAGGCGCCGGGATAGTGGGTGATGACCACAGCGCTCTTGATCGAGAAGGCTGGGTCTTCCAGCCGTCCGACGGTGGCAAAGCCCCAGAGGCCCCCCAGCAGGCAGCCCAGCATCAGGACCCAAGTGATCAGCGATCTGTCGATCGAGGCACGCGCGATGGAAAACATGGTCACTCCCCGAGCCCGGCAAAGCGGCGGACGGTCTGGCCGTCTTCGACCAGCGCCGCCCCGGCAGCGACGATCTCGACCCCCGCCTCGACACCGTCGACAAGCGCGATGCGCCCGTCGTCCCTTTGCCGGATTCCCACCGGACGCAGGGCCACCGTCCCGCTCTCTACGTCCTCCCCGGAGGCCGAGAAGACCAGTACATGTGGTTCGCCGTCGGCGCCGTAGACCAGAGATTCATGCGGCAGCAGGATCGTTCCTGCGGTCTCGGATTCGCGCCGGATGATCACCATGGACGAGGTGCCGGGCAGAATGCCGGCATTCGCCCCCTCCTCCAGCCGCAGGGTCAGGCGAAAGGTCTGGTCCGTATCGGCGCTTTCGGCTTCGTATTCCCAGATCGACAGCGGAAAGGTCTGGTCGCGCCCGGGAAAAGTCGCAGTGAAGGATACGTTACCGTCTCCCGTGTCGCCGGCCAGCACCTCGGGCACGTGGATGTCGATCAGCGTCTCGGACATGTCATGCAGCCGCACGACGGGCTCGCCGGCCTGAACCGTGGTGAATGGCGCAACAAGGCGGCTGGACACCAGCGCGTCGAAAGGCGACGTGAGCGTGGCATCGGCGAGGTTGGCCTCGGCCTCTTCCACCGCAAGCCGCGACAGTTCCAGCTGGGTATTCGCCGCCTCGACTTCGGCGCGCGGCACGGCATTGCCCGACAGTCGCGAAAGCCGCGCCTGATCCTGCTCGTCCTGCGCGAAGGTGGCCTGTGCCTGCATGAGCGCGCGCTCGAACTTGTCCCGGTCAAGCGCGGCTACCGTCTCTCCCTCGGCGATGACACCGCCCTCCATCGCCGGGAAGTCGACGATCTGTCCCGCGACCTGAAAGGCAAGGTCAACGGTCTGCCGGGCCCGCACCCGGCCCGGCAGGCTGCGCTGTTCGACGGCTCTCTGCGGCACCAGTTCCACCAGCTTCACCGGTCGGATCGAATCCTGCGCAAGACCGGGACCGGCCAGCAGCAGCATCGACACAAGGAAGATACAGTGCAGGATACCCGTGCGTCGGGAACTGGATGAGAGATCGGGCATGTCTTACCTCCGGTGGTGTCCGTCCGTTCACGAGCATTTGCCTTTGCAATTCCCGACGGGCGGCTATGGCTTTAAATGAAACTGATCGGTGAAGTTTATGAAGGGTAAAGTGGTGGGAAACGGTCAGAAGTCGGGTGACAATTCTGTGAGGACGCCCCCGCGCCCCGGACGGCCCAGCCTCCAAGAAGCCGAACGCATAGGCCAGGCCGTGCTAAATGAGGCCCGGTCGCTTTTCGTCGCCAACGGCTATGACCGCACCTCCATGGACGAGATCGCGACACAGTCCGGCGTATCGAAGCGGACGATCTACAGCCGCTACGGCTCCAAGGCGGACCTGTTTTCTCTGGTTGCGCAGCAGCTTGGCGACACGACCATGTCAGCGCTGGAGGCCGCCGAAATCCCTCAGGGCACGCCGTTCGAGGTGATGCATGCGCTCGCCGAGCAGCTGACGGCCTTCGCCAGCGACAAGGATATCGTCGCGATGGAGCGCATGACGCTGGATATGGCGCGGTCGTTTCCCGAACTGTGGGATTTGCGCCGCTCGCAGTCGCGGCGCACGGTCGACGTCGTGGTGCGACGCCTCGTCCGCATTCGCCCGGATGCGGACGCGACCCAGCAACAACTGGAGCGGGACGCGTTGGTCTTCCTGTCGATGACCGTCATTCCGACGCTTCACAGGTCCATGATGAGCCCCGGCACCGAGCTGGCCGACGCTGATGCCTTTCTGGTGCGCGCCGTGGAAATTTTCCTCAAAGGCTTCCTGTAGGAGCGGTCTGTTTGGCTGGGCGAAAGTAGCAGGGGTCGACCATGCCAGTTGGCCGCCGCTCGGCGAGGGTCCGTTCTGTGCGCTTCTCCGTTGGCCAGTATACCGAGAGTGCTGCGGGCCGGACCGAGCATCTACTTCAAGGGTGGCCGAAGTGCTGCGGCGCAGGATCTTGAATGACCGAACTGGCGAGCGGCGCGGCGAACCCTGGCTTTGCGGTGCCTGTTTGCGACCAGCCGGAAACCGCGCATTGCTGCCGCTCGCGAACAACTCAGCACTTGGTAGTTTGGGCTCGTAGCCGCCATTCGACTGATTTCGGAGGAGGCGGTGAATTCGACCTGGTCAATCGAACTCACTGCAAACTGAAGCCCGGGCGCATTGCTGCGCCCGGGATCGATATATCAACATTTACGTTAGGGGCTGGCCGCAAGCGACGCCCCTTCGCAGATCGCCGTGCCGGCGTGACCTCAGAAGGTCATCTCGGCGCGGAGGCCGACGCCGACGGAGTGGTTGTCCTCGAAGGTGGTCACGGCGCGGTCGGCCACCCCGGCGTCGGCGTCGCCGAGCCAGGAATAGTTCACCCCGCCCGAGACGTTGAAGTTCTCGTGGGTGTACCGTCCGCCCAGCGTCACGCCCCAGAGCCCGTCGGTCGGGCCGAGCGGCGAGACCGTGTCGTTGTCGCCCTCGGGTTCGAAGAGCACGGTCATCGATCCGGCGAAATTCTTGGTGAACGCCCGCCCGAGGCCGAGCGTGTATCGGTGCCCGTCCTCGAGGTTCACGAGGTCCGCGTCCAGCAGCGTCGGCACCACATTGACCTCCGAGAACTCGGTCCAGCGGTAGCTGGCGGTCAAGAGCGTGCCGGGCGCGATGCCGGTCTGGAAGTCGAGGTTCAGCGATTGCGGCGTCTTGTATTCGACCTCGTCGCGGACCGTCATGCCGAGCAGCTTCTCGGTGGTGTCGGCCTCGTGCTCGATCTCGGGCGAATAGGCCAGGACGAAGCGCAGCGCGATATCCGGGATCTCGTAGGCGAAGCCGAGGACGTAGCCGGCCTTGGTGTCCTGCTCCATCTCGAAATCGTAGCCGCCATTGGCCGCGAAGGACGCCGTGGTGTTCTGGTAGGCCTGCCCGAGCGAAGCGACCGTGCCGGCGCCGTAGGTCTGATCGAGCCTCTCCCGGGTCGCGTCGTCGCCGGCGAGCGCGCCGGAGAGCTGATCGGTGGTCAAGAGGGGCGCGCCGGGCGCGGCGGCCTGGACCTGCTGGTTGAAGCCGTTCACCGTCGCGTTGCCCGAAATCGCCTGATTGTAGGCCAGGCCGTTCAGCCCGACGTCGGAGTTCACCCGCTCGGCCTTGACGCCGCCGAACACGCTGAAGCGGTCGTTGATCTTGTAGCGCATCACGAAGGTCAACGCCTGGCTGTCGAGATCCGCGAAGGTGCCGCCGAGATTGGAGGTCAGCGGGTTGTCGTCGTAGTCGACATCGGCGCCGTAAGGTTCGTCGAAAATCAACGAGTAGTTGAGTTTCGGATTGATCGCGTTGGTGTAGAACATACCGGTCTGGGTGTAGCTCTCGCCGACCTCGTAGTCGCCGTCGCCACCGACGTTGCCGGTGTCCTCGCCCGAGACATGCGGGCTGACGAAACCGAAGGACAGGCCCGCGGTGTTGTCGTCAGCGAAAATCGGCAGGATGCTCTGGCCCGACCGGTCGAGCCCGGCCGCCTGTGCTCCGCCGGTGGCGGCGAGCACGAGCGCGAGAGCCGAGGCCCCGGTGTGCAGCGTTTTCATGGACGTCTCCCTCATCCCGCAGATGTCTCCTCTGACGGGAAAGTTACTAAGAGGCTCGTTGAACGGTCAATTTTGACCCAGCGTCACGGCACGGGGGGTGAACGCAGCGTCACTCTTTTGTCACAGGCCGTGTCTCCCGCCAGATATTGGCGTAGTTCGCGGCGAAAATCACCGCGGCGCCGAGAAATACGAACGGGTCGAGCGGCTCGGCATAGAGCGCCATCCCGACGAGCGCGATGAGTGGCAGCCGGGTGAAGTCGATGGGCATGACCACCGTTGCCGGCGCGAGTTTCAGCGCCGTGGTCAGGCAGAAATGCGCGATGAGCCCGGCGGTGCCGATCACCGCCAGGAGCGGCCAGGCCGCCGCCTCGGGCAGGGCGATGTCTCCGTCCGCGCCGGCGCAGAGCAGCCCGAACAGGGCCTGCATTACCGTCAGCCAGAAGAGGATGGAGGCGATATGCTCGGTCCGCGTCAGGCGCCGCGTGAATACCGCAGATCCGGCAAAGCCGATCGCCGCGAATGCTGCCGCCAGCAGGTTGGGATCGAAGCTGTCGGGAGCCGGTCGCGCAACGATCAGTATGCCGAGAAAGCCGACGAGCCCCGCGCCGACCCGGAACCGCGTCAGCCGCTCGCCCAGGACGAAGGGGGACAGAAGCATCACCCAGATCGGCGAGGTGAATTCCACCGCGAAAACCTGCGCCAGCGGCACCGTTGCGACGGCATAGAACCAGAAGTTCTGCCCGGCAAAATGACTGAGGTTACGGACCGTGTGCAGGCCCATGCGGCGCGCTCGGATCTCGCCCCTTGTGCGAGTGGCCTGTGTCACGGCAAGCACGATCATGATGCCGATCAGGCTGCGGTAGAGCATGATCTCGAACGTGTCGAGATCGACGCTCAGTTCGCGCCCGGCGACGGCCATGGAACTGAACGACACGATCGCGCCGGTCATCCAGAGGCAGGCGCGCAGGGTTTCGCTGGTGTGCAGGGTGGGCGAGACGGTGGTCATGGGGCATTTGCGCCACGGCCCGGCCGGAAGGCAAGGGGGATGCGCCTCGGTCGCGGCTGGCGCCGCAGGCCGGGAGCGACTCTACCCGGCTGCGCACCGGCGATGGGAATGCGACACCGAAGACAGCCCAGCGCGCCAGTGCGGCCCGATCACTCCCACTCGATGGTGCCCGGAGGCTTCGAGGTCACGTCGTAGGTCACGCGATTGATGCCGCGCACCTCGTTGATGATGCGCGTCGCCGTCTCGCCAAGGAAATCGTGGCTGAACGGGTAGTAATCGGCCGTCATCCCGTCGACGGAGGTCACCGCGCGCATCGCGCAGGCGTAATCGTAGGTCCGCCCGTCGCCCATCACGCCCACCGTGCGCACCGGCAGAAGCGCCACGAAGGCCTGCCAGATCTCGTCGTAGAGGCCGTGCTTGCGGATCTGGTCGATGAAGATCGCGTCGGCCTTGCGCAGGATCTCCAGCTTCTCGGGCGTGATCTCTCCGGGGCAGCGGATGGCGAGGCCCGGGCCGGGGAAAGGATGGCGGCCGATGAAGCTTTCGGGCAGGCCCAGTTCGCGGCCGAGCGCGCGCACCTCGTCCTTGAAGAGCTCGCGCAGCGGCTCGACCAGCTTCAGGCCCATCTTCTCGGGCAGGCCGCCGACATTGTGGTGCGACTTGATCGTCACCGACGGGCCGCCCGAGAAGCTGACGCTTTCGATCACGTCGGGATAAAGCGTGCCTTGCGCTAGGTAGGCCGCGCCCTCGATGTCGTTGGCGTGTTTCTGGAAGACGTCGATGAACAGCCGGCCGATGGTCTTGCGCTTGACCTCGGGGTCGGAGACGCCGTCGAGCTCGCCGAGGAACAGATCGCGCTCGTCGGCGTGGATCAGCGGGATGTTGTAATGGTCGCGGAACATCGTCACGACCTCGTCCGCCTCGCCCTGGCGCAGGAGGCCGTGGTCCACGAAGACGCAGGTCAGGTTGTCGCCGATCGCTTCGTGGATCAGCACCGCCGCGACGGAGCTGTCGACCCCGCCCGAAAGGCCGCAGATCACCTTGGCGTCGCCCACCTGGTCGCGGATCTTCTGGATCGCCTCCTCGCGGTAGGCGCCCATCGTCCAGTCTCCGGCAAATCCGGCGTCCTTCACGAAGTTCTCGTAGAGCGTCCGGCCGTTCGGGGTGTGATGCACTTCGGGGTGGAACTGCACCGCGTAGAACCGCCGTTCGAGGTCGGCGGTCACCGCGAAGGGCGCGCCGGGCGAGGTGCCGTAGACCGCGAAACCGGGGGCGAGGCGGGCGACGTGGTCGCCGTGGCTCATCCACACCTGTTCGCGCCCGGTGCCGTCCATGAACCAGCCGGTCAGCAGGTCGATACGCTCTTCTGCGGGCGTGACCCAGGCGCGGCCGAACTCGGCGGTGCCGTCGCCGCGGTGCACCTCGCCGCCGAGCATATGTGTCATCACCTGCTGGCCGTAGCAGATGCCGAGGACCGGCACGCCAAGCTCGAACACCTTCTGCGGCGGGCGCGGGGAGCCTTCGTCGACGACGGAGGCGGGGCCGCCCGACAGGATCACGGCCTTGGGCGCGAAGCTGTCGAGGAAGTCCTCGGTCACCTGCTGGAAGGGGTGGATCTCGCAATAGACGTTCAGCTCGCGCAGGCGGCGGGCGATGAGCTGGGTCACCTGGGATCCGAAATCGACGATAAGGAGGCGGTCGTGCTGGGTCATGGCCGCGCGATAGCGTCAAGCCGTGCGCTGCGCAAGCGCGACGCGTCTCAGCCCATGGAGGCCGCCTTGGACTTGCCCGACCGCCGGCCCGCCGCGCGGTCGCGCAGCCAGCTCCAGAGGGCGATGGCGCTCCAACTGGCGACATAGAGCGCGCCGAGCGCGAGGATCACCACGCCGGGCACCGGGCCGATATCGGCGCGCTCGATGGCGGCGGCGAGCGATGGCGCAGGCTCGGGATGGACGGTGATCTTGCCGGCGAAGGCCAGCGCCTGGATCAGCAGGATCCACAGGTAATTGCGCCGGATCCGCCGGCCGACCGCGACGAGGAAACTGACATGGTAGCGCGGGCGCAGGTAATCCTCGGCCAGCACCGATTGCCAGTTTTCTTCGAGGTGCAGGTCGCCCTCGGTCAGCATGGGTGCGTAGAAATGCGTCTCCATCCAGCGCGCGCGGGCGCGCCAGACGTTGAAGTAGCGGTAGCGCCGCGCCTCCAGCACGAGAAACAGAACGATCAGCACGCCGACGAGGATCAGCGGCAGCGGCGAGGCCTGCGGCGAGGCGAAGGCGATCGACAGCGCAACGCCCAGCGTGACCACCGCCCAGTTCGTCGTGGTGTCGAGCCGGGTGCGCCAGATCGTGCTGCGGTAGACCTCTCCGCGATAGAGATGGGCAAGCGCGCCGATCTCGGCCGCGTCGAGCTTGCCCCGCGGTTCCGCTCTGTCGTCGATGGCGGTTCCTCCCCGTGTTCGGGGCAAAGATGCCCGGCGGTGCGCGGGCGGTCAATTCGCCTCCTGCCGGCGCGTCAGGGAATCGGCGCCAGCAGGTCAGGCGCGGTGACCAGCGGGCGCACGCCGTGGGCTTCGTGTTCCTCGAACACGTTGCCGCCCGCCGCCCAGTCGTGCAGCGAATTTATGTCGAGCCGGGCGCATTCGGGCCGCACGCTCCAGGTCACCTGCATGGGCGAGCAGGTGGACTGGTCATAGGCCGGCCCGGTGGTGGAGCCGGCGAAGACGACCGGTGTGCCGGTATCCGCGGGCAGGGTCCGCGGCTGCGCGCGGCCGGCGACGGCGTGGCCGCGATAGGCGTAGTCGTTGAAGTCGCGGGCCGCGGGGTCGTTGACCAGCAGGAAGACCTGCGATTCGACCCGAAGCTGCGGATTGGCGCAGGCCTCCGACATGCAGGCGCCGAGCCCCGCGCCCGGCGGCACCTGGCACGAGGTGTAGACCCAGTGAACCTCGATGGTGTTGCCGGGGGCGACGCCGTCGAAATGCCTTTGGGCCGCCGGTGCGAGGTCGGTCGGCGACAGCCGCCAGGTGTCGCCGCAGGCCCAGCCGTTGGCCGCGTCCTCGCCCGCCGGCACGGAGAAGCCCGGACCCTTGTGTTCGGCCTGCGCGTGTACGTGCATGTTGCACAGCCGCAGATCCTGCGGCGGCGGCGCCGGCGACCAGACCTGCCGGTTGCGGCCGGCACGGTCCGAGATGTCGCGCGGCGCCTGCGGGCCATAGCCGCGACAGAGCTCCTCTGACGCCGCCGCGGGCAGCGCGATCATGGCGAGGAGGCCGAGAAGAAGGGGCAGGCGGGTCATGGGCGATCCTAGGGCAGGTGGCGACGGGCGTAGCAAACCAGGTCGCCGCGAAAAACCGGTTAACGTCGCATCGCCCCGCGAACATGTCGCATTCAGGCGCAAGACGGCGTAAACGGACGGCGACGGCCGCTGCCGGGCCGCTAGACCGGCGAGAAATGCAATTCCGGAGCTCTTCGATGCAGGACACCAGCGCCGACAGACGCCGTGGACGCGGAGGCGGCGGCGCCGCCCGGCGGGCCGCCCGCAGCGCCACCGCGGTCGAGACCGCCGCGGTCATCACTCGCAACATCCCCGATTTCGAGGTGCTGACCGAAGAGGCGCTCGAGATCATCGAGTGGAACGCGGAAACCGTGCTGGAAGAGGTCGGCGTCAACTTCGTCAACAATCCCGCCGCCTTGCAGCGCTGGCGCGACGCCGGCGCCGACGTCTCCGGAGAGCGGGTGCGCCTGCCGCGCGGCCTGGCGCGCAAGCTCATCCAAACGGCGCCGGGCTCCTTCGTGCAGCATGCGCGCAACCCGGAGAAGTCGGTGACGATCGGCGGGCGCAACCTCGTGCTCGCCCCGGTCTACGGGCCTCCGTTCGTGCGCGATCTGACGGGCGGGCGACGCTATGCCACCATCGACGATTTCCGCAACTTCGTGAAGCTCGGCCACATGTCGAAGTGGCTGCACCATTCCGGCGGCACGGTCTGCGAGCCGACGGACGTGCCGGTCAACAAGCGCCACCTCGACATGATCGAGGCGCACGTGACGCTGACCGACAAGCCGTTCATGGGGGCCGTGACCGAACCCAGCCGCGCCCGCGACAGCGTGGAGATGTGCGAGATCGTCTTCGGCAAGGACTTCGTGGCCGACAATTGCGTGCTGACCTCGCTGATCAACATCAACTCGCCGCTGACCTTCGACGACACGATGATGGGCGCGCTCGAGGTCTATGCCGCCGCCGGGCAGGCCTGCATCATCTCGCCCTTCATCGTCGGCGGGGCGATGGCGCCGGTGTCGGTCGCGGGCACGCTGACGCAGGTTCTGGCCGAGACGATGGCGGGCGTGGCCTATTCGCAGCTCATCCGGCCCGGCGCCCCGGTGATCATGGGCGCCTTCGTGACCTCCATCGACATGAATTCGGGGGCGCCGACCTTCGGCACGCCCGAGGCGTCGCAGGTCACCTACGGCGCGGGGCAGCTTGCGCGGCGGCTGGGTCTGCCGTTCCGCTCGGCAGGGTCGTTCTGCGGCTCCAAGCTGCCGGATGCGCAGGCCGCCTACGAAACCGCGAACACGCTCAACATGGGGCTGTTGTCCGGCGTCAACTTCATGCTGCACGCCTGCGGCTGGCTCGAGGGCGGGCTGGTTGCATCCTACGAAAAGTTCGTGATGGACGCCGACCAGCTCGGCGCGCTGCACCGGATGGCGGCCGGCGTCGATAGCGGCGAGGCGGCGCAGGCGATGGACGCGATCCGCGAGGTCGGGCCGGGCGGCCACTACCTTGGCTGCGCGCACACCCAGGAACACTTCAAGACCGCGTTCTGGCGCTCGGAAGTCTTCGACTACAAGCCCTACGAGACCTGGTCGGAAGAGGGCGCGCGCGACACCGCGACGCTGGCGCAGATCCGGGCGCGGCGGCTGCTCGACACCTACGTGCCGCCGGCGATCGACCCGGCGATTTCGGAGGCGCTCGGCGCGTACATCGCCGGGAAGCGCGCTTCAGAGCCGGACGCATTTTCCTGACGCGTGCAGGTCCGTTCGGGGCCCTGAAATGCCAGACGGGCAAGCCGCTGTTCTGCGATGATCGCCGAGAGCAGCGCCACGTGACGCGCGGGTGAATAGCCCGCGGTCCCCTCGCGCCGCGCCAGGTCGAGCGGCGCCTCGGCGGCCATCAGCCGCTCCAGCGGGCGGGCCGTGGCGTCGCCAGCGCTGCCGCCGCCCACGAGACGCGCCAGATGCCGGTCGCGCCGGTAGTCCTGCGCACCGATCCGCGCCGCCCGGACAAGAAGACGTGGGCGGCGCAGCTGCAGAAGTGTGTCGGCAAGGTCGTGCATGATCGCATCTCCGTCGTGTGTGACGGGATAATTCCACAGCTTTTGCGTGTGTTGCGGCGGTGAAACTGCAGGCGAACGCTCAGTTATGGATTGTGGCCATAATCCCCACAAAATTCAAAATGTGCGCGCTTTGTTAATCAATGGGTAACGATAGCGGCGAAAGCTTGTCGCCGGGCTTGTGGAAAATGCTGGGGACAAGTCCGGGACAGATTGGGACACGACAATGCTGAGGATGAAGACGACAGACGGCGATTCCGCGCTTCCGGACTGGGTTCCGGACGATGCGCGGCGCTATCTCGAACACACCGAAAGCGGCCGGTCACTCAGGGCGCTGGCGAAAGCGTCGGGCTGTCATGCCTCGACCGTCATGCGCCAGGTCAGAAGAATCGAGATCCGGAGAGAGGATCCACTGGTCGACGCCGCGCTCAAGCGGCTCGGTGCGGAGGTCGCCGGCGTCGCCGGCCACAGGGGGGACACGCTTGCGGCAGCCAAGGAGGTCGATGTGTCGAGCCAGAGAACCGCCCCCGAACCGATTGACGGAGAAACCCTGAAGCGCGAAGCTGCGCGCGTCCTGCGTCTGATGGGGCGGCCAGGCACGCTGCTCGCGGTGGCGCAGGACATGGACAAGGCGGTGGTGGTCAAGGACGACGACGGCGGGGGTGGCGCCGCAGCGCGCCAGTTGGTGATCGACGCCGCAATCGCGCAAGCCATGGCCCTCAAGGGCTGGATCGCCTGCGACAATCCGGGACGGGTGTCGCGCTACCGGATCACCGCAGCGGGCCGGGGCGTCTACCAGCGCATGGTGGCCGAGGCCGACCGCGTGGCCCATGCCGGCTTCGCCGAGGCGCAGGCCGGATTCGACATGCCGCCAGATCCAAGGCGCAGACCGCCGCAGGTTCGCACGCTGCAGATCGAGTCTCCGGTGGCAGCGCTCGCCCGGCGGCGCGACAAGGCAGGTGTGCCGTTTCTCGACCGCGCAGCGCTCGATGCCGCGGAGCGCCTTCGCGAGGATTACGAGATCGCGCGGCTGGGCGAGGGCGGCGAGCCGGACATCGACGCGATGATGCGGGGGGAGGCCGCGGCAGCGTCGTCTGCGACGGATCGCCCGGCAGAAGCACGGCGAAGGCTTGCCGCCGCGCTGAGAGAACTCGGCCCCGGTCTCGGCGACATGGCGATGCGTTGCTGCTGCCGGCTGGAGGGCCTGGAGACGGCCGAGCAGAACCTTGGCTGGTCCGCGCGCTCGGGCAAGATCGTCCTGCGGATCGCCCTGCAGCGGCTGGCCCGGCACTACGAACGCCTGGGCCGGTCGGGACGCGGTCTCATCGGCTGATCCGCGCGAAGCGGCGCCCGCCAGGGTCGGGGCAGGCGCCGCCTGATGTCAGGTCGCGGTCATTCCGCCGCCTGCACCGGCGTGTTGTCGGTGACCGGTATCGCCGGCTGGCTGGGCGCAGCTTCGCGCACACCCTTGGCGTAGTCGGGGTGAACGCGTTCCAGCACCGCCAGCCAGCGTTCCTTCACGCTGTCCGAGCACGGTGCCATGGCTCCGGCCATGTTCTGGTGCAGCCGCTGACGTTCCTCATCCGACAGCACCTCGGCGTAGAGCTTGCGGGGCTGCACGAAATCGTCGTCCGTGACCTCCTGCGGATAGCGGTAGGCCTCGGGGTCGATCTTCAGCGGCGGCTCCATGGTCGACGGATCGGCCACCGGCCCGTCCCACTGGTTGGGCTCGTAATAGGCGTCCGGATTGCCGAAATCGTTGCTGAAGAAGCGCATCGAGCCGTCCTTGTGGTAGTGCCGGACGTCCGAATTCTTCGCCGCGTTCGGCGGCAGCATCTCGTAATGCGTGCCCAGCCGGTAACGGTGCGCGTCGGCATAGGACCACACACGTGCCTGCAGCATCTTGTCGGGCGAGAACCCGATCCCCGGCACCACGTTCGACGGCGCGAAGGCGACGTTTTCGACCATCTGGAAGTAGTTCTCGACGTTGCGGTCGATCTCCAGCTCGCCCACCTCGATCAGCGGAAAGTCCGCGTGTGGCCATACTTTCGTGAGATCGAACGGATTGAACGGCTGCTTGGCCGCGTCCTCCTCGTTCATCACCTGGATGAACATCGTCCACTTGGCCGAGCGACCGGCCTCGAGCTCGTTGTACAGGTACTCCTGGTATTGCTCGCGCGTGGAGCCGATGATCCTCTCGGCTTCCTCGTTCGAATAGGTCTCGTGACCCTGGTGCGTGCGGAAGTGGAACTTCACCCAGAACCGTTCGCCGGCATCATTCCAGAGCGAGAACGTGTGGCTGCCATAGCCGTTCTGGTGGAAGGGCGATTTCGGGATGCCGCGGTCGGACATCAGGATCGTCACCTGGTGCACCGATTCCGGTTGCCCGGCCCAGAAGTCGAACATCGCCTCGGGCGACCGTAGATTGGTCTTGGGGTGACGCTTCTGCGTGCGAATGAAGTCGGGGAACTTGTAGGCGTCGCGGACAAAGAAGATGGGCGTGTTGTTGCCCACCATGTCCCAGTTGCCTTCCTCGGTGTAGAACTTCAGCGAAAAGCCCCGAACGTCGCGTTCTGTGTCGGCCGCGCCCTGCTCGCCGGCCACCGTCGACCAGCGGGCGAGCACCTCGGTTTTCTTGCCGACCTCGCCGAAGAGCTTGGCGCGGGTGTATTTTGTGATGTCCTGCGTCACGGTGAAGGTGCCCTGAGCACCCCAGCCTTTGGCGTGGACAACGCGCTCGGGAATGCGTTCGCGGTTCTGGTGGGCCAGCTTCTCGATCAGCTGGTAATCCTCCAGCAGCACCGGGCCACGCGGGCCGGCGGTCTTGGAGGTCTCGTTGCTGGCGTAAGGCGCGCCTGCCGTCGTCGTGAGTGTCTTGGCCATGCCGTATCCTCTCTCGCAGATATCGAAGCAACGCGCAGCCGGGCAGGACGATCCAATTGGCATAGATTGAAATTTCTGCGCGCGCTGATAAGTCATCCTAATGAATGTCACGCTGCGCCAATTGAGCTACTTCATCGCGCTGGCGGAGGCGGGCCATTTCGGCCGGGCCGCGGCGCGGGCGCATGTCTCGCAGCCCGCTTTGTCTCTCCAGATCAAGGAGTTCGAGGCGCAGCTCGGCGTGACGCTGGTGGAGCGGCTGCCGCGCGAGATCCGGCTCACGCGGGCCGGGCACGAGGTGCTGGCGCGGGCGCGGCGGATCCTCGCCGAGGTCGACGACCTCGCCCAGGCGATCCGTTGGCGCGAGGGGCTGTCGGGGCGGCTGCATCTCGGCGTCATACCGACGGTGGCGCCCTATCTTCTGCCCGCCGCGCTGACGCGAATCCGCGCGCGCGACCTCACGCTGGAGCTGCGGGTCCGCGAGGCGCAGACCGAACCGCTGCTCGAGTCGTTGCGCGCCGGGCAGCTCGATGCGGCGCTGGTGGCGCTGCCGGTGCCGGGCGACGGTGTCGTGGTCGACGCGCTTTTCGAGGATCGCTTCGTGCTCGCCGGCTCCGCGCGGCGCCTGCAGGCCTGGGCGGCGGACGTGGAACGGCTGCGGCCGACCGCGCTGGAGGCCGACCAGCTGCTGTTGCTGGAAGAGGGGCATTGCCTTGCCGATCAGGCGCTCGAGGTTTGCGGGCTGTCGGGACGCGGGCAGGTGGATCTCGGGGCCTCGTCGCTGTCGACGCTGGCGGGCCTGGTGAGCGAGGGCTTCGGGCTGACGCTCTTGCCCGAGCTTGCGCTGCGGTTGGAGACGGCGGCGTCGGACCAGCTGTCGCTGATGCGCTTTGCCGCGCCAGAGCCGTCGCGGCGTCTTGCGCTGGTGCGGCGCGCATCGTCCACCGATGACGGCTGGATGGCCGACCTCGCCGCACTCTTTCGCGAGGCGGCGGAGCCGCTCCTGGCAGAGGCGCGGCGCATCTGCCCGTGACGGGTGCGGAAGGATCTGCCACTGGGGTACACCCCGTTTCCCGTGCATGTCTGCCATGCGCCGGATCACAGGACTGGCAGACCCTTCCGCGACGCCTTAGTATTGTCGTCAACTCTTAAGATTCAGGGGCCTATCTCATGCGCGATCTCAAGATCCCCGGCGAGCGTCATCCCGAGAAGGCGCACCGCCCCGACAATGCCCAGCCGAAGAAACCCGACTGGATCCGCGTGCGCGCGCCCGGCGGCAAGGGCTATGCCGACACCCGCAAGATCATGCGAGAGCACAACCTGACCACGGTGTGCGAAGAGGCCGGCTGCCCCAATGTCGGTGAATGCTGGAGCGCGGGCCATGCCACGATGATGATCATGGGCGAGGTCTGCACGCGCGGCTGCACCTTCTGCAACGTCGCCACCGGCCGGCCCGACACGCTCGACGTGTTCGAGCCGGGCCGCGTGGCTGACGCTGTGCAAAAGCTGGGGCTCAACCATGTCGTGATCACCTCGGTCGATCGCGACGACCTCGAGGATGGCGGGGCGGAGCATTTCGCCCAGACCATCCGCGCCGTGCGCCACCGCGCCCCCGGCACGACGATCGAGATCCTGACGCCGGATTTCCTGAAATGCGACCCTTCCGTGCTCGAGACAGTGGTCGCCGCGAAACCGGACGTGTTCAACCACAACCTCGAAACCGTGCCCGGCCTTTACACCGAGGTGCGGCCCGGCGCGCGTTACTTCCATTCCCTGCGCCTTCTGCAGCGCGTGAAGGAGATCGACCCGTCGGTCTTCACCAAGTCCGGCATCATGGTCGGCCTCGGCGAGGAGCGCCCCCAGGTGCTTCAGGTGATGGACGATCTGCGCGCCGCCGACGTGGATTTCATGACCATAGGCCAGTACCTGCAGCCGACACCCAAGCACCACGCGGTGCGCAAGTTCGTCACGCCCGAGGAGTTCGCAGGATACGAGAAATCGGCCTACGGCAAGGGCTTCCTGATGGTCTCTGCCACGCCGCTGACGCGGTCGTCCTATCATGCGGGCGACGATTTCGCGCGGCTGCGGGATGCGCGTGAGGCCCGGCTCGCCACCGCCTGACGGTCAGGGCGCCGGACCGCGCAGGTCGAAGAGCCGTGCCGCGCCGATCAGGGCGATCACCGTCATCAGGATGCGAATGACGTGCATGACGCTCACCAGCGCGGGATTGACCGAGAGGCTGAGCGCGATCAGCGACATCTCGGTAACGCCGCCCGGCGCGAAGCTGAGCAGCAGCTGCAGCACGTCAAGGCCGGTCAGGCGGTTCAGTACCAGCGCCAGAACGCCGCCGATCGCCAGCATGTAGGCCACCGACAGCAACGACAACCCGAGCGAGCGGCGGATCAGCCGGCCGGTCACGCCGCGAAAGCGCATGCCGAGTCCGACACCGACAACCGCCTGCGCCAACGCGATCAGCCAGAACGGCAGATGCAGATCGACCCCGCCCGAGAGCGTCAGCGCCGCCGACAGCAGTAGCGGCCCGACGATCTGCGCCGCGGGCAGATGGATGAAGTTGGCGAGGCCGAGCCCGACGGCTGCCGCGGCCGCGATCATGACGAGGTCGACAGGCCCCACCGGATCGGCCCCGCCACCCGGCGCGACGCCCGCCGCGCTGCCCACCGGCCCGCCCGTCCAGATCGACAGCGCCGTCGGCACCAGCGTCACCACGAGGATGATGCGCAGGAATTGCTGCATGGTCAGCACCCGGATGTCCGCGCCGGCGCCTTCGCCCATGGCGATCGATTCCATCAGCCCGCCGGGCGTGCCGGAATAGAAAGCGGTGGCCCGGTCCATCCCGCCGATGCGCCGGAAGATCAGCGTGTTGCCGCCATGCGCGAGGAGCACGAAGCAGACGAGGCCCGCCAGCAGGTATGGCAACGCCACCAGCTCGTCGAAAAGCGCGGAATCGACCTGCGTGCCGATCATCACGCCGATGAGCGCGACGAAGGCGGTGCGCAGCGACATCGGAAAGGCGTAGTCCCCGAGCAGCGGCGTCTCGAGCACCGAAACGGCCAGCGCCGTCGCCGCCAGCGACCCCAGCATCCAGGGCATCGGCGCCCCGGCGAGATGCGCCAGCGCTCCGCCGGCCCCGCCGATGGCAAGCATCAGCGCAGTCAGGTCGATCCGTCGGAAAAGTGTGGTCATGGTGGGGGTTTAGGCCGGCGGCGCCCGGGGGGCAATGGCCGGCCGTCCGGATGGTGTCCAGGACGGGAGCGAGGGGCCAGCCCCTCGCACTCCCCGGGATATTTGTGGGCAGATGAAAGCCAGGGTCACGCGCACGGGAGGGTCTCGGTCAAGACGGGGCGGGCGCGTTCGCGGCGGCTTGTTCCGCAGGCGGGAGCGCCTAGGTGGCGGCGTCATGAGCGGGCCGCTTTTCATCGGATCGACCATCTATCGCGGCTCGCGCTACGGGCGGCTGCATCCCTTGTCGATCGAGCGGGTGCCGGCGGTGATCGATCTTGCCAGGTCGCTGGGGTGGCTGCCGGGGGAGCGGTACCGGACCTCGCCGCGCGCCAAGCCGGCCGCCCTGAGGGCGTTTCACACCGCCGATTACGTCGCCGCGTTGCAGGCGGCCGAGGCCGCGCAGGTGGTGTCGCCGGAGGTGCGGGAGCGGCACGGCCTCGGCACGCTGTCGAATCCGGTCTTTCCGGAGATGTACCGCCGGCCTGCAACCGCGGCCGGCGGCGGGCTCCTGGCGGCCGAACTGGTGGCGCGAGGCGGCGCCGTCTACAATCCCGGCGGCGGTACGCATCATGGCTTTCCCGACCGCGCGGCGGGCTTTTGCTACGTCAACGAGCCGGTGCTGACGATCCGGAGGCTGCTCGACCTGGGGCTGACGCGCGTGGCCTACGTGGATATCGACGCGCATCACTGCGACGGCGTTGCGGACGCGTTCCGCGGGTCGGAGCAGGTGTGCATGATCTCCGTCCACGAGGCCGGGCGCTGGCCCTTCACCGGCGCTGCCGGGGACGACGCGGGCGGCGCGGCGCTGAATCTCCCGGTGCCGCGCGACTTCAACGACAGCGAATACGCGCTGCTGCTGGAAGACGTGATCCTGCCCGCGGTTGCGACCTTCCGGCCCGACGCGATCTTCCTGCAATGCGGTGCGGACGCCGTGGCGGAGGATCCGCTGTCGCGCCTGGCGCTGTCGAACCTTTGCCATTGGCGCACGGTGACCGCACTGCGCGCGCTGGCGCCGCGGCTGATCGTGTCGGGCGGCGGCGGCTACAATCCGTGGAGCGTGGCGCGGCTATGGACAGGGGTCTGGGCCACGTTGGCGGGAGAGGAGATACCGGACCGGTTGCCAGACGCCGGAGCCTCGGTGCTGCGCGGGTTGCGCTGGAGCCGCAACGGGCGGCCGACGGAAGCGCTGCTCTGCACGCTGGCCGATGCGCCGCGCGAGGGGCCCGTGCGCGACGAGGTGCGCGACCTTGCCCGACGGGCGCGCGTGGCGTGATGAGGTAGAGGGAAGTCTGGAGCGGGTAACGGGAATCGAACCCGTAACAAGAGCTTGGGAAGCTCGTGTGATACCTTTTCACCATACCCGCATGGTCGACGATCTAGCTAGGGGATGCGCGCTCCGCCGTCAAGAAGGTGGATCCGCGCGCCGGGATGCGGCGCGCTGTAGATTTCGTTTCACGATCTGCGTGCGGGGATCTCCCCGTATACAGAACTGGTCAAAACTCCTGAAAGTGATCGCCGATATCGCCCTCTTGAAAGATTCTTGTATACAGCTAGGCTCTCCTACAAAGAGGAGGAGGGCTGCTCGCCATGACCCGGAGGGATCGCAAGGCACAGTTCAACCGAGCCCTGATCGAGTTGCGCTCGCTCATCATTCACGGGGCGCTGCCCGCGGGCGAGCGGTTGACCGAGACCGCCATGGCGGCGCGCCTCGATCTGTCGCGCACGCCGCTGCGGCAGGCGATGGACCGGCTCGTGGACGAAGGCCTGTTGGAGCGCATCGACACCGGCGGCTGCCGGGTGGCGCGGTTCCAGATGGATGACCTGATCGACGCGATCGAGCTGCGCGGAGTGCTGGAAGGCACGGCCGCGCGCCTGGCCGCCGAACGCGGCGTGGTGCCCGAGCTGGGCGAGGCCATGAAGACGACGCTGGAGGCCCTCGACCGTGCGGTCGATCCGGACCGGTTCGATTTCCGCGCCTATGTCACCCACAACGAGGAGTTCCACGACCTCCTCGCGCGCCTGGCCGGTTCGGACCTCGTGGCGCGGGAAGTCGCGCGGTCGGCCCGGCTGCCCGCCGCCTCGCCAGTGGCCTTCATGCAGGGGCAGGAGCTGATCCCGGATTTTCGGGTCAGCCTGGGGCGGGCGCAGCACCAGCATCGTCGCATCTTCGAGGCGATCATGGCGCGGGAGGGCGCGCGTGCCGAAGCGCTGGCGCGCGAACATGCGCGGCTGGCGCGGACCAACCTCGAATACGTGATGACCGAACATCCCAACCTGGCCGAGCGCGTCCCCGGACTCGCGCTTGTCGCCGAATGAACGCTGTCAACGGAGGAGACGACAGATGGCAAGCCTCAGCGACGTAATGAAAAAACATCCCAACACGGTCGAGATGCTGCGCAATTCGCGCATGGGAATCTACGTCTACCCGGTGGTGGCACCGGAGTTCACCAACTGGCGCGACGAACAGCGCGCGTGGCGCGAAAGCGCGGTGCTCTACGACCAGTCGCACCACATGGACGAGCTGATCGTCGAGGGCCCGGATGCGGAGGCGTTCCTCGCGCATGTCGGGGTCAACGCCTTCCATAACTTCGACACCAACCGCGCCAAGCATTTCGTTCCAGTCACTCCGAACGGACATGTCGTCGGCGACATGATCATCTTCCGCGAGCGTGACGACAAGTTCATCCTGGTGGGCCGCGCGCCCACCGCCAACTGGACCAAGTTCCAGGCCGCGATCGGCAAGTGGAAGGTGCGCCTGCACCACGACCCGCGCTCGCCCTCGCGCCCGGACGGGGAGCGGGTTCTGAGGACCCATTACCGCTACCAGATCCAGGGGCCGGACGCGCCGAAGATCTTCGAGAAGATCAACGGCGGCCCGGTGCCGGAAGTGAAGTTCTTCCATGTCGGCGAGATCAATGTCGGCTCGCGCCGCGTGCCGGCGCTGCGTCACGGCATGGCCGGCGCCCCGGGGCTGGAGATCTGGGGGCCTTATGCCGACAAGCATTACATCGAGTCGACGATCCTGCAGGCGGCCCGCGACCTCGGGGTCGATCTGCACCAGGTCGGCAGCCGCGCCTATTCCACCAACACGCTGGAATCGGGCTGGATTCCATCGCCGCTGCCGGGGATCTACACAGGTGACGGAATGCTGGCGGAATACCGCGACTGGCTCGGCGCGGACAGCTACGAGGCGAACGGCACCATCGGCGGCAGCTTCGTGTCGGATGACATCGAGGATTACTACGTCAATCCGTTCGAACTGGGCTACGGCTTCTACATCGGCTGGAAGAAGGACGATTTCGTCGGCAAGGCGGCGCTGGAGAAGCTCAAGGACGCGCCTGGCAACCGCAAGAAGGTCACCTTCGAGTGGAACAAGGACGACGTGCTGAAAGTGCTGGCCTCGGGGTTCGAGGACGGCGTGCCGTACAAGTGGATCGACTTCCCGCAGCCGAACTACGCCTCGTCCTCGGCCGACACGGTGATGAACGGCGACAAGATGGTCGGCATGTCGATGTTCAACGGCTACAGCTTCAACGAACGCTGCGTGCTGTCGCTCGGCGTCGTCGACCAGAGCGTGAATGTCGGCGACTTGCTGACGCTGAAATGGGGCGAGCCAGACGACACGCAGAAGACTTCGGCCGAGAAGCACAGGCAGGCCGACATCCGCGTGCGCGTGTCGCCCACGCCCTACAGTCGCGATGCGCGCGAGAATTACGGCGGCGGGTGGCGCGCACAGGCGGCCGAGTGATCCGGCCGGGCGCCCGATCTTATGGCGCCATGGTCAGAAAGAATGCAGCCCGCGGGATCATAGGGGGTATGGTTCCGCGGGACGCCGCGCTCCGTCGCGGCTCACCACTCTGGGAGGAGAGAGACATGTTGCTGAAGCGTTTTCTGACCGGGACCGCGCTCGCCGTTACGGCGATGTCGGCGCAGGCGGCGGAGCTCAAGTTCGCCAATTTCACGCCGCCGTTCCACACGATCAATGCCAGCGTCATCGAGACGCTGAACGAGGCCGTGTCCTCTGCCACGGGCGGGGAGCTGACCGTGCGCGGCTATCACGGCGGCGAGCTCGGCGCCGGCCCGGCCGAGCAGTACGTGCGCGTCGTGCAGGGCGTCGCCGACATGGCCTGGGGTCTGCCGGGCTACACCTCCTCGCAGTTTCCCAAGACCATGATCGCGGAACTGCCGACGACCCTGACGCTGGATCAGCCCGGCTACGAGGCGCTGTGGAACGCTTACTCCGAACTGGAATCGGAGTTTCCGCGCACCAAGCCGCTGGCGCTTTGGACCTCCGAGCCGAACATCTTCATCATGAAGGACCACGAGATCCGCACGCCCGAAGACCTTTCGGGACTCAAGGTCCGCGTCGCCGGCTCGACTTCGGCCGACGTGGCCGAAGCGCTCGGCGCGACGCCGGTGCAGATGCCGATCAACCAGGTCTACAACGCCATGCAGACCGGGCTGATCGACGGCGTGATCACCGGCGCCTCGACGCTGTCGGACTTCAAGCTCGACGAGGTCGCCAACAGCTATACGCTGGGCGCCAACCTCGGGCGGCTGGTGTTCTACACGGTGATGACGCAGTCGACCTTCGACAACCTGCCCGAAGAGCATCGGGCCGCGATCGAGGAGGCCTCGGGCATGCCGTTGTCGCAATCGGCGGAGGATGCGTGGAACGCCACTGCCGACGCGGCCCTGCAGGCGGCGCGCGAGGCGGGCGACAACACCATCGTGGAGCTCTCCGAAGACGAGGCGCAGGCCTTCAACGACGCCGTGGCCGAGGTGACCGAGGCCTATGTCGAGCGGGTCGGCGGCCAGGCGGCCTACGACGCGATGCAGAACGCGGGCGGCGAGGGCAGCTGACGTGCTGCTGCACCTGCGCAGGGCGGCGGACGGGCTGATCGGTCTGTCCGCCTTTCTCGGCGCCGTGGGGGCGCTGATCGAGGTCGGGGTCATCGTCATCGACGTGATCGGCCGCGCCTTCGGCGCCCCGCTCTTCGGCAGCCAGGATCTCATCACCATGACGCTGGTGATCGTGGTCTTCGGCGGCATGGCGGCCTGCGACCGGGTGGGCGGCCACATCTCTGTCGACGTGCTGGAAAAGAGCTATCCGCCCGCGATGAACCGCTGGATCAACATCGTCTCGGCCCTGCTTGGCGCGGTGATCTTTGCCTTCATCGCCGGGGCCGTGGTCGAAAGCGCGGGCCTCAGCCGTATGCTGAACCTGTCCACGAACCTCCTCGGCCTGCCGAAAGCGTGGTTCCAGTACGCGCTGTGCGCATTGTCGGTCATCACCGCGCTGGGGATGCTCTTGCGCGCCACGGAACTGGCGCTGTCGGGGCGCGACGTGACCCGCGAGCGCCGCGCCAGCGACGTCGCGCAGGAGGCCGCATGAGTGGTGCGGCGCTCGGCACGATCGGCATCGTCGTCCTGCTGGTCCTGTTGATCCTGCGGATCCCGGTGGCCTTCGCGATGTTCCTTGTCGGCTTCATCGGAATCTGGATGCTCAACGGCTGGAGCGCGGCGACGGGGCTTCTGGCCTCCGAGACGTTCACGCTCGCCTCCAATCCCGAACTGGTGATCATCCCGCTGTTCATCCTGATGGGCAACGTGGCCACCGCGACGGGGATGAGCAGGCAACTCTACGATGCCGCCTATGCCAGCATCGGGCAGGTCCGTGGCGGGCTCGCGTCGGCCACGGTGATCGGCTGCGGCGGCTTCGCGGCGCTCTCGGGATCGTCCGTCGCCTCGGCGCTCACCATGGGCAAGGTGTCGCTCGCGCAAATGGAGCGGTTCGACTACGACCCCAGGCTGGCGACCGGCGTCGTCGCGGCGGGCGGCACGCTGGGCATCCTCATCCCTCCCTCCACCGGCTTCGTGATCTACGCGATCCTGACCGAGCAATCGATCGGGCGACTCTTCCTGGCGGGTGTGCTGCCGGGGATCCTGCTGTTGACCGCGTTCCTGACGACCATCGCCCTGATGTGCTGGTGGCGGGCGGACATGGGGCCCGCCGGCCCGTCGACCACCGCATCGGAAAAGGCGCGGGCAATGCGCGGGGCGCTGCCGATCCTCGGGGTGATCCTGATGACCATCGGCGGCATCTATACCGGCATGTTCTCCCCGGTGGAGGCGGCGGGTGTGGGGGCCGCGCTGGTGATCCTCTACGGTGTCGTCACCCGCGCGCTCGGCCCCGCGACGCTCTGGCAGGCGGCGCGCGAAAGCATCGTGACCACGGCCACGGTCATGCTGATCCTGATCGCAGCGCACCTGATCAACCCGTTCCTGGCGCTCAGCCACATTCCGTCTGCGGTCGGCGCGGGCCTCAGCGCGCTGGAGCTCGGCACCCTCGGCACCCTTGCGGCGATCCTGCTGGTCTATCTCGTCCTCGGCTGCTTTCTCGAAGGTTTCGCGATGCTGGTGCTGACATTGCCGATCTTCTTTCCGGTGGTGACGGAGCTTGGCATAGACCCGATCTGGTTCGGCGTTCTGGTGGTGCTGACTTTGGAGATGGGGCTTATCTCGCCGCCGGTCGGAATCAACGTGTTCATCGTCAAGTCGGTTGCACCCGACGTGCCGCTGGGCCAGATCTTCCGCGGCGTGCTGCCGTTCTGGTTGGCGATGCTTGTCACGCTGGCCATATTGATCGCGGTGCCGCAGATTTCGCTGATCCTGCCCGACACCATGTTCGGATGAGCGCAAGGCCCCGTGCCGCAGCGGTGCGGTGGTGAGGAGGAGACACCATGACGATCCTGAATTTCTTCAAGTCGGCCGCGGCCCGCCGCAGCGCCGCGGTCCCGGCGTTCCTGTCCGGCTACTCGATCGAGGTGATGCCGAAGACGGCCGCCGAGATCGACGATCTGCGCACGATCCTGCCCGCCGGCACCCGGGTCTACATCACCCACATCAAGGGCACGCCCGAGGACGACATGGTGGCCTGCGCGCGGCGCCTGACCGACGAGGGTTTCACCCCGATGCCGCACGTGCCCGCCGCCACGCTGGACAGCCGCGAGGCGCTCGAGACCCGGCTGCGGCGCTACGCCGAAGAGGCGGGCGCGCGCCAGGCGCTGGTCCTGTCGGGCGACCGGCTGCACGAGGGCGGCGCCTTCGAGAGTTCCATGGCGATGCTCGAGACCGGGCTGTTCGACAAGCACGGCTTCAACCGGCTGCACGTCGCAGGCCATCCCGAGGGCAACCGCGACATCGACCCGGACGGCGGCACAAGCGGTATCGACGCGGCGGCGCGCTGGAAGCAGGACTTCTCGGAGCGCACGGAGGCCGAGATGGGGCTGGTCACGCAGTTCGTCTTTGCCGCCGAGCCGGTGATAGACTGGGCCGAACGGATGCGGCAGAGCGGCGTGACGTTGCCGATCCATGTCGGCGTCGCCGGCCCGGCGAAGCTGCAGACGCTGCTGAAATACGCCATCGCCTGCGGTGTCGGCCCGTCGCTGTCGGTGCTGCAGAAACGCGCGAAGGACGTCACCCGGCTGGTCAAACCGTTCGAGCCGACCGAGGTGCTGTCGGACCTCGCAGATTACTGCGCCGACAACCCCGAGACGCAGATCGCGGGCGCGCATATCTTTCCGCTCGGCGGGCTACATGCGGCGACGGACTACGCCAACAGGATGTCGCGCTCGCGTCCGGCCGCCGAAAGCGACTGATCGGCCGTGGCGCACCGATGGGTGCGCGCCAGCGCACCGAACGTGACCTGCTTGTGAGTGGACTGAAACACGCGTCTCGGGCATGATTGAACCGTTCGGTTCAGATATGCCGGAGGACACATTATGCGCTCTCATACCGTTCGCGATTTCACGCTCTGCAAGGCGGTGCTGCTGGCCGCGCTCATCGGGATCGGGCACCTGTCGCTCGCCCTCGAGGCGCGCGGCGAGATGTCCGAGACCGCTTTTTCGCTCAAGACCATGTTCGATTGCGGGTCATCGCGCAGCGTCTGAGCCACGGCAGCGCGTCCGTTGCCCAATTGGCGGGCAGTTCGCCGCCGGACCGGGCGGTCCGAACACGATTGAGGCGTGCAAAGGGCGCCGGGGCCTGAGAAGCTGACTGCGACACGATTTCCCAGGCCCGGACCCTCATGGCGATTTACGCAAGCATCCACCACCTCACCCATTACACCTATGATCGCAACGTCACGCTCGGCCCGCAGATCGTGCGGCTGCGCCCGGCGCCGCATTCGCGCACGCGGGTCATCTCGCATTCGCTGAAGGTCGGTCCGACACCGCATTTCGTGAACCACCAGCAGGACCCCTACGGCAACTGGCTGGCGCGCTTCGTCTTCCCCGAACCGGTGCGCGAGTTCCGGATCGAGGTCGACCTCGTCGCGGACATGTCGGTCTACAATCCGTTCGACTTCTTCGTGGAGGAAGCGGCCGAGACATGGCCCTTCGAGTACCCGGCCGAGCTGACCGAGGATCTGTCGATCTACCGCAAGCCTGTGGCGACGGGGCCGCGTTTCGCCGACTACCTCGCCAGCATTCCACGTGAGGAGGCGCGCACCGTCGACATGCTGGTCGGTCTCAATGCCAAGCTGTCGGGCGACGTGGAGTACCTCATCCGCATGGAGCCGGGCGTGCAGACCCCGGAGGAGACGCTGGAGCGCGGCTCGGGCTCCTGCCGGGACAGCTCCTGGCTGCTGGTGAACCTCCTGCGGCATCTGGGTTTCGCGGCGCGCTTCGTGTCGGGTTACCTCATCCAGCTCAAGCCGGATCTGGAGGCGCTCGACGGTCCGTCGGGCACCGACCACGACTTCACCGACCTGCACGCCTGGGTAGAGGTGTTCCTGCCGGGCGCGGGCTGGATCGGGCTCGATCCGACCAGCGGGCTTTTTGCCGGGGAAAGCCACATCCCGCTCGCCGCGACGCCGCATTTCGCCAACGCCGCGCCGATCGCCGGCGGTTTCCAGGCAATCGGGCAGGTGAAGACCGATTTTCATTTCGACATGACCGTGGCGCGCGTGGCGGAACATCCGCGCATCACCAAGCCGTTCTCGGACGACGCCTGGCAGGCGCTGAACGCGCTCGGCCACAAGGTCGACGCGGCGCTGGAGGCTGGTGACGTGCGCCTGACCATGGGCGGCGAGCCGACTTTCGTGTCGATCGACGACTACGAGAGCGCCGAGTGGAACACCGCCGCCGTCGGCCCGATGAAGCGCGGCCTCGCCGACACGCTGATCCGCCGTCTGCGCACCCGCTTCGCGCCCGGGGGCTTTCTGCATTACGGGCAGGGCAAGTGGTATCCCGGCGAGACGCTGCCGCGCTGGACCTTCTCGCTTTACTGGCGCCGCGACGGCAAGCCGATCTGGGAGGATGCGTCCCTCGTCGCCTCCGAAAGCGCGGGCGGCGCCGCCGATCCCGAGGCGGCAGGCAGCTTCCTTGCGACCATGGCCGAGGAGCTGGCGGTGACGCCCGATTATGTCGTTCCGGCCTACGAGGACCCGGCGGAATGGCTCCTGAAGGAAGCGAACCTGCCCGAGAACGTCACGCCCGAGAACAACCGCCTCAAGGACGCCGAGGAACGTCACCGCATGGCGAAGGTGTTCGAGCGCGGGCTGACGCAGCCCACCGGCTACGTGCTGCCGATCCAAGCGTGGCAGTCGAAGGCGGCGGGGCGCAAGTGGCGGTCGGAGAAGTGGAAACTGCGGCGCGGCAAGGTGTTCCTGGTGCCGGGCGACAGCCCCGTTGGCTACCGCATCCCGCTGGGCGCGCTGCCCTACGTGCCGCCGGCGCAATACCCCTACACCTACATCACCGATCCGACCGTGCCGCGTGGCGATCTGCCCGATTACGACCATGGGCCGGACGTTGAGGGCGACCGGGCGCAGCCCGTCTCCGCCCCCGCGCCGCAGGCCGAGGTTCAGGCCGTGATCGAGCAGCAGCTCTCCCCGGTCGAGGGCGCGGTGCGCACCGCGCTGTCGGTGGAGCCGCGAGCCGGCAAGCTTTGCGTCTTCATGCCGCCGGTGGAGAGCCTGGAGGATTACCTCGATCTCGTCGCGGCGGCAGAGCGGGCGGCGCGGCGTCTCGGCATGCCGGTCCATATCGAGGGCTATGCGCCGCCGCACGACCCGCGCATGAACGTGATCCGCGTTGCGCCCGATCCCGGCGTGATCGAGGTGAACATCCACCCCGCCCATAGCTGGGACGAGTGCGTCGCGACGACGGAAGCGATCTACGAGGAGGCCCGGCAATGCCGGCTCGGCGCCGACAAGTTCATGATCGACGGGCGCCACACCGGCACCGGGGGCGGCAACCATGTCGTCGTGGGGGGCGCGACGCCGAACGACTCGCCGTTCCTGCGCCGGCCCGACCTTCTGAAATCGCTGATCCTCACGTGGCAGCGGCACCCGTCGCTGAGCTATCTGTTCTCGGGTCTCTTCATCGGACCAACCTCGCAGGCACCCCGGATCGACGAGGCGCGGCACGATTCGCTCTACGAGCTGGAGATCGCGCTGGCGAACATTCCGTCACCCGACTGGGGCGGCACGCCGCCATGGCTCGTGGACCGGCTCCTGCGGAACATCCTGATCGATGTGACCGGCAACACCCACCGCGCCGAGATCTGCATCGACAAGTTGTTCTCGCCCGACGGGCCGACCGGCCGGCTCGGCCTCGTGGAATTCCGCGGCTTCGAGATGCCGCCCGACCCGAAGATGAGCCTGGCCCAGCAGGTGCTTCTGCGGGCGATCATCGCGCGCTGCTGGCAGGCGCCGATCTCGGGCCGGCCGGTGCGCTGGGGGACGGAGCTGCACGACCGCTTCATGCTGCCCTATTTCCTCTGGCAGGATTTCCTCGACCTTCTGCGCGACCTTGGCGACCACGGCTTCGCGCTCGACCCCGCGTGGTTCGAGGCGCAGGCCGAGTTCCGCTTCCCGTTCTGCGGGCAGGTGGACTACGAGGGCACGCATCTGGAGATCCGGCAGGCGCTGGAGCCCTGGCACGTCCTTGGCGAACGCGGCGCCATCGGCGGGACGGTGCGCTACACCGACAGCTCGGTCGAGCGCCTGCAGGTGCAGCTGACCACCGCCAATCCAGACCGCTACGCGGTGACCTGCAACGGCCGGCGGGTGCCGCTGACGAGGACGGTGACGTCGGGCATGTCCGTCGCCGGCGTGCGCTTCAAAGCGTGGCAGCCGGCCGAGGCGCTGCACCCGACGGTGCCGGTGCACGCGCCGCTGACCTTCGATGTCTACGACACCTGGACGGGACGGGCGCTCGGCGGCTGCACATACCACGTCGCGCATCCGGGCGGGCGCAACTACGACACCTTCCCGGTGAACGGCAACGAGGCGGAGGCGCGCCGGCTCGCCCGGTTCGAACCCTTGGGTCATACGCCGGGGCCATACGTCGCGGCGGCAGAGGTGCCGCACCCGGAATTTCCCTTCACGCTGGATCTGCGCCGCCCCGCCGCGGTGTGATACACCCCTCTGATTCCCCCGTTGCGGCTTGGCGGCGGATCAGGCGGAAGGACGACGGATGGACCAGAACGCGCAGGCGGGGCACGCCCTGGCGTCTCTGATCGGCGACTATCGGGTGCCGGAGGGCGTGGCGGACGAGATGTTCGGACCGGACGGGCATGTGCGCCCGGTCTGGCGACCCTTCCTGGAGCGTTTCGCCCACCTCTCGGCCGAGGACGTCTCGCGCCGCTTCGCCCGCGGCGAGCAATACCTGCGGGATGCCGGCGTGTTCTTCCGCCAGTCCACCGGGGACGGGCCGGCCGAACGGGACTGGCCGCTCAGCCACGTGCCGATGCTGCTGGAAGAAGCCGAGTGGCTGAAGATCGCGGACGGCGTGGCACAACGCGCCGAGGTGCTCGAAAGCGTTCTGGCAGACCTCTACGGCGCCGGCTGGCTGGTGCGCGAGGGTGTGCTGCCGCCCGAGCTTGTCGCCGGCAACCCCGCATGGCTGCGACCGATGGTCGGCCTGCGGCCGCCTTCGGGCCACTACCTGCACTTCGTCGCGTTCGAACTGGGCCGCGCGCCCGACGGGTCGTGGTTCGTCCTCGGCGACCGGACCGAGGCGCCCTCGGGCGCGGGCTTCGCGCTGGAAAACCGGGTGGCGACCATGCGCGCTTTCTCGGACCCGTTCGAGCATGGTACGATCCACCGCCTCGCCGGGTTCTTCCGGGCGTTCCGCAGCGCGCTGCAACGCTCGGCCGAGACGCTGGACGGGCGCATGGCGATCCTGACGCCGGGGCTGGGGACGGAAACCTATTTCGAACACGCCTACATCGCCCGATATCTCGGCCTGATGCTGCTGGAGGGCGAGGACCTGACCGTGGTGGGCGGCCGGGTCATGGTGCGCACCGTCGCCGGGCTGAAGCCGATCTCGGTGCTCTGGCGGCGGCTCGATTCCGCGTTTGCCGATCCGTTGGAGCTTGACGACCGCTCCGCGCTCGGCACGCCGGGGCTGGTCAGGGCGCTGCGCGAGGGCAATGTCTGCATGGCCAACGCGCTCGGCGCCGGGCTGGTGCAGAGCCGCGCCTTCCTCGCCTTCCTGCCGCGCATGGCCGAATACCTGACCGGCGAGCGGCTCAAGCTGCCCAACCTCGCGACCTGGTGGTGCGGGCAGGAGCGGGAGCGCGAATACGTCGCTGCGAATCTCGGCCGGATGATGGTGGGAGACGCGCTCAGCCAGGATCTGCCGTTCGAGGCGGACGGCGCGCAGCTTATAGCCGGGCGTTTCCAGGACGGACGCGATGCCGATCCGGCGGCCTGGGTGCGCGCGCAGAAAGGCGCGCTGGTTGGGCAGGAGGCGGTGAGCCTGTCGACCACTCCGGTCTACGAGGACGGCGCCCTGCAGGCGCGGCCGGTGATGCTGCGGGTCTTCGCCGCCCGTACGGCGTCGGGCTGGAAGGTGATGCCGGGGGGCTATGCCCGGATCGGCGGGTCGGCGGATGCCACCGCGCTGGCGCTGCGGCGCGGGGGCCGGGTGGCCGATGTCTGGGTCGTGTCGGACCGCGACGTTGCGCCCGAGACGATGCACGACGCCGGCGCACCGTTCCAGCGCGCCGCCGACAGCCTGCTGCCGTCGCGCGCCGCCGACAACCTTATGTGGCTCGGTCGCTACGTCGAGCGGGCCGAGACGATGGTGCGCCTCTTGCGCGCCTACCACCTGCGTCTGGCCGAGACCGGACGCGAGGACGACCCGCGTGTCGCCCGCCTTGCCGCGCATCTGCGCGCGCTCGGCGTGCCGCGCGAGGCCGCCGAACCGGGGGCCGTGACCGCCGCGCTCGAGGCCGCGATCCGCTCCGCCTCCAAGGTGCGCGACCGGTTCTCGGTCGACGGCTGGGTGGCGCTTCAGACGCTGAAGGACGAGGTCGCCGATCATATGCGGCACGTCCAGCCGGGCGACGAGGCGGCGCGTGCGCTGGGGCAGTTCCTGCGCGGCACGGCCGGTTTCGCCGGGCTCGTCCACGACAACATGTACCGCTTTGTCGGATGGCGCTTCCTGTCCATCGGCCGGGCGCTGGAACGGGCGCAGAACATGGTGTCGACGCTCTCGGATTTCGCCGCGGAGGACGCGCCCGATGGCGCCTTCGACATCGCCATCGAGGTCGGCGACAGCGTGATGACCCATCGCCGCCGCTACCAGATTGACAGCAGCCGCACCTCGGTCATCGACCTTCTGGCGCTTGATCACCGCAATCCGCGCTCCGTCCGGTTCCAGGTGGCGCGGATCCATGCGCTCGCCGCCGAACTGCCGGGCGCGGAGGTGAGCGGCACCCTGTCGGACGTGATGCGCGCGGCGATGCGCATCGACACCCGCCTCGCCACAGCGGAGCCCACGGACATGGATGCGGCCGCCCTGCGCAGCCTTGCGCGCGATCTGACCGATCTCGGCGAGCGGATCACCGCCGCCTACCTGGTGTGACGTGATGCGCTACGATCTGACCCTGCGCATTGTCTACGATTACGGCGGGCCGGCGCCGACCGCCCGGCACGTCATGCGGATCATGCCAAGGCAGATCGCCGAGGAGCAGATCGTCGAGGATGTCCGGCTCAGGGTCGACCCCGAGCCAGGAGAGATTGCGCACCGCGCCGATTTCTGGGGAAACCCGGTGACCGAGATGGGCTTTCATGCGCCCGTCACGCGGCTCGAGATGCAGGTACGTGCACAGCTCGAGCGGCTGACCCGGCCGGAGCTTCTGGACCTCTCGCCTCCGCTGCCCCGGCTCGGGGCGGAGATCGCGGCCCGCCGGGCGCTGTCGCCGGAGCAGCCGCACCATTTCCTGTCGCCCTCGCCGCGCGTGGCGCCGGACATGCTGATCACCGAATTCGCGCGCCAGTGCCTCGATCCCGGCATGACGGTGCTGGCGGCGGTCCGGGCTGTGGGCCGGGCACTGCACGGTCACATGACCTTCGACGCCAAGGCGACGGACGTGAACACGCCGCCCGGCGCGGCCTTCGCCGCACGCCACGGCGTCTGCCAGGACTTTACCCACGTGATGATCGCGGGCCTGCGCTCGGTCGGCATTCCGGCCGGCTACGTCTCGGGCTTTCTGCGCACCGATCCGCCGCCGGGCCGAAAGCGGCTGGCCGGGGCGGACGCGATGCATGCCTGGCTGCGCGCCTGGTGCGGGGCGGAGATCGGCTGGATCGAATACGATCCGACCAACGATGTCATGGTGGGTAGTGATCACATCGTCGTCGCCGTCGGGCGCGACTATTCGGACGTCGCGCCGATCAAGGGCACAGTGCGGACGGCCGGACGTCAGGCCTCGCGCCACAGCGTCGACCTGGTGCCGCTCGGCGCCTGAGCCAGACAGCCGCGCTCTGGCCAAGCCACCCGCGATGCGACAGAGTGGCGCCGAAAGCGAATGGGAGCGCGCGATGTCACATCTCATCTACAGCGATACTGTGTGCGAGCTGGGCGAGGGCCCGCTCTGGCATCCGTGGGAAGAGGCGCTCTACTGGTTCGACATCCTCGGCAAGCGGCTCTACCGCCGCGACGCGTACGGCGAGCGGCACTGGCAGTTCGATCGCCACGTCTCCGCCGGCGGCTGGATCGACAAGGGCAAGTTGCTGGTCGCCTCCGAGACCGACCTCTTCGTCTTCGACACCGAGGCCGAAAGCGAAGAGAGCGTGGTGCCGCTCGAGGCCGACAACCCGGTCACGCGCTCCAACGACGGCCGGGCCGACCCCTGGGGCGGCTTCTGGATCGGCACCATGGGCAAGGCGAAGGAGCAAGAGGCCGGCGCGATCTACCGTTACTACAAGGGCGAGCTGCGCCAGCTTTACGACCGGATCACCATCTCGAACGCGATCTGCTTCGCGCCGGGCGGGGCCTACGGATATTTCGGCGACACCGATACCTTCCAGATCAAGCGCGTGCCGCTCGACGACGAGGGCTGGCCGGCGGGCGATCCGTCCGTGTTCATCGACCTCAGCCAGGAGCGCAAGCGCCCCGACGGCGCCGTCGTCGACACGCAAGGCAACCTGTGGAACGCGCAATACGGCGCCGGGCGGGTGGCTTGCTACAATCCCGAGGGCAAGTTCATGACCGCCGCGGGCCTCGCCGCCGGACAGATCACCTGCCCGGCCTTTGGAGGCGCCGATTACTCGACGCTCTTCGCCACGTCGGCAGCGGACGGCGCGGGGCCAGACGATCCGCTGGGCGGCGTGACGTTCTGCGTGCCCATGGGCTTCACCGGCCAGCGCGAGCACCAGGTCAAGCTGTGACCGAGACGGCGGATATCCTCATCGTCGGCGCCGGCATCGCCGGCATCGGAGCGGGGTCGGAGGCCGCGGCCGACGCAAGCGTGATCGTGCTGGAGAGCGAGCCGCGCGCCGGCATGCACGCCACGGGCCGCTCCGCCGCGCTCTTCATCCGCAATTACGGCAACGCCACGTTGCGCGCGCTCAACGCCGCCTCCGCGCCGATCTTCGAGGCGGCGGCGGAGTTCTGCGACGGCCCGGTCCTCGGCCCGCGCGGCGTCCTGCAGATCGCCGGAGAGGACGAGCTGGCGGCGCTCGACGCCTATGCGGACGGCGCGGCGGGGCTCACGCGCATGACCGGGGCTGAGGCGGCGAAGATCGTGCCGATCCTGCGGCCCGAGCGCATCGCCGCCGCGCTGCACGAACCGGACGCGCAGGACATCGATGTCGACCGGCTGCTGCAGGGCTTCCAACGGCGGCTGAAGGCGCGCGGCGGTCGCGTCGATGCAGGTGCGCGCGTGACCGCGATCGCGCGCGAAGGCGGTGTCTGGCGGATCGAGACGCAGAAGGCGGTCTACGAGGCGCCGGTGATCGTCGATGCCGCCGGCGGCTGGGCGGATGAACTGGCGGGGCTCGCGGGCGTGGCACCGCTCGGCCTCGTGCCGCACCGCCGCTCGGCCGCGCTCCTGCCGGCGCCGGGCGGGCACGACGTGTCGCGCTGGCCGCTCTTCGGCACGGTGACCGAGACGTGGTACGCCAAGCCCGACGCGGGCAAGCTGATGGTCTCGCCCGCCGACCAAGACCCTGTGACGCCGCACGATGTCTGGCCCGAGGACATGGTGCTGGCCGAGGGGCTCGACCGCTACGCCCGCGCGGTGACGGAGCCGGTGACGCGGGTGGAACGCAGCTGGGCCGGGATGCGCACCTTTGCGCCCGACCGCACGCCGGTCGTCGGCTTCGATCCCAGCGCCGAGGGGTTCTTCTGGCTCGCCGGGCAGGGCGGCTACGGCATCCAGACCTCGCCGGCCCTGTCGCGGCACGCCAGTGCGCTCTTGACGGGGCGGGCGCCGGAATTGCCGGAGGCTGTTGTCGCGGCGCTCGCGCCCGAGCGGCTGCGCGCTTAGGCCCGCCCGCAGGTCAGCCGGGGCAGCAGCACCGGCGTAAGGTACATCGGCACCTGATAGCAGCCGACGAAGACCATCAGCGGTGCGGCCGTCTCGGGCGGCAGCGCGGCGAGGAACAGCGCGAGATTGCGGTTGCCCGCGGCGATGGCGAGGCTGAGTGCGGCGTGCCGCGGGACCGCGTGCTTCGCCACCCGCCATGCCCCCGTGATCTGCGCGGCATAGAGCGTGCAGGCCAGGACGAAGGCGATGGCGAGCGCGCCCGGCGCCTCGCGCGCCGCCGGGGCGATGGCGGACATCAGCCCCACGACCACGAGCGCCATGGCCAGCGCCATCGCCCCGTCATAGGCCGGACGCGCCTCGGGCCGCGCGAGCGTCGGAAAGATCCGGCGCAGCAGCAAAGCCGTCAGGGCGGCGAGCGCGATGAGCGCGAGAAGCCGCAGCGCCCCGCCGCTCACCGCGCCGAGATCGGCGAAGGCGGGCACCAGCGCGAAGGCCGGCAGCGCCGTCAGCGGCAGAAGCGCGGTGCCCAGCGTCACCTGCCGCAGCGCCACGCTCACATCCGCGCCCGACATCGCCGCGAGGCCGGGCAGGCCGGTGATCGGCGCCGCTGCCGAGGCCAGCACCAATGCCGCCGCGAGCGGATGGGCAAGCAGCCCCGCGGCCCAGAGCGCCCCGCCGAGGCAGAGCGGCAGCGCCAGTTGCAGCGCCAGCGCGGCGACCAGGGCGGTGCGTGCCTCCGGCCCCCGTGGGCGCAGCGCCGAGGGACCCTCGCGCAGGACGGCAAGGCAGAGCATCGCGCCCAGCATCGGCACGATCCACGGCGCCATCGCGTCCGCGAGCCCCGGCACCGCGATGCCGGCCAAGAGCCCCGCGACCAGCAGCCAGCGCCCGTGCCGCGCGCAGGCAGCCAGAGGCCTCACAGCGTCGTGGCCGCCCGCGCGGCGTGGTCGTAATTGCCCGACATCGCCCGCAGCAGCGCGGCGAGGCGCGACATCTCCTCGGGTTTCCAGCCGGTCTCGCGTGCCAGCTCGATCAGCAGGCTCTCGCGCACCTCGCGGTAGCGGGTGCACACCGCCGTGCCCTCCTCGGTGATCTCCACGGTCTTGTCCTTGCCCTTGCGCGCGGTCGTCACCAGCCCGCGTTCAGACAGCTTGCGCACCGCGTAGGTGACGAGGTGCGCGTCCTCGACATGCAGGACGAGGCGGATGTCGCTCTGCGTCTTGGCGCGGTCACGGTGGTTGACGAGATGCACGATCAACACCTCGAGCGGCGACATGCCCGGCGCGCCGGCAGCGTCCATGCAGCGCACGATCCAGCGCTGGAAGGCATGGTTGGCCATGGTCAGCGCGTATTCCAGCTCTGACAGTTCGGGCAGGGCGGAGGCCGCGAGATGCGCCGAACTGACGACCGGGCCGATGCGGGCGTTACCGTCACTCATCGCGACAGCATCGTGCCGGGCAGCCAGAGGGCGAGGCCGGGAAACAGCGACAGGAGCGCCACCGCGAGGACCAGCAGGCCGAAGAACGGCAGCGCGGCGCGGGCGACCCAGAAGATGTCGCGCCCGGTGATCGTCTGGATCACGAAGAGGTTGAAGCCGACCGGCGGGGTGATCTGGCTCATCTCCACCACGAGGACGAGGAAGATGCCGAACCAGATCGGGTCGATCCCCGCCGCCGTGACCATCGGCAGGATGATCGACACGGTCAGAACGACGATGGAAATGCCGTCGAGGAACATGCCCATGACAATGAAGAACACCGTCAGCATCGCAAGAAGCGCGTAGGGCGACAGCCCCATCTCTCCGATCAGCCGGGCGAGTTCGCGCGGGATGCCGGTATAGCCCATGGCGACGGTCAGGAACGATGCGCCGGCGAGGATGAAGGCGATCATGCAGGTGGTGATCGTCGCGGCCTTCAGCGAGTCGAGTGCGCCCGCGCGGCTGAGTGCGCCGGTCGCGGCAGCGAGAATCAGCGCGCCGGCGACGCCGATCACGGCGGCCTCTGTCGGGCTGGCGAGACCGAGGTAGATGGACCCGATCACCGCCACGATCAGGCCGATCACCGGCAGAAGGCGTGCGGCCGCGCGCAGCGTTTCGGACCGGTCCACCGGCGGTTCCGGCGGCGGCGTGCGGTCGCGGTGCGTGAGCGACCACAGCATGATGTAGCCGCCGAAGAGCGCCGCCAGCATGAAGCCCGGCACCACGCCGGCGAGGAACAGCCGCGCGATGGATTGCTCCGTCGCCGCGCCGTAGACGATGAGGATGATCGACGGCGGGATCAGGAAGCCGAACGTGCCCGATCCTGCGAGCGTGCCGATGGCCATGCGCTCGTCGTAGCCGCGGGATTTCAGCTCGGGCAGGGACATCCGCCCGATGGTCGCCGTCGTCGCCGCGGAGGAGCCCGAGACCGCGGCGAAGAGCGCGCAGCCCATGACGTTGACGTGCAGAAGGCGCCCCGGCAGCCGCGCGGTGAACGGCGCGAGGCCCGAAAACATGTCCGAGGACAGGCGCGAGCGGACGAGGATCTCGCCCATCCAGATGAACATCGGCAGCGCGGTGAGGTCCCAGACCGTCATCGACCCCCAGACCTTGGTGGCGAAGACGAGGCTCGGCGGCGCGGACGCGGCGGCGAACATCGCCACCATGCCCACCGCGATCAGCGCGAACCCGACCCAGAGGCCGAGCGCCAGCGCGCCGAAGAGCACGACGACAAGAAGCGGGGCAAGCGTTGCGATCTCCATCAGTCCGGTCCTCCGGTGCGCGCCTCGGCGGCGTCGTGGGCGGGCGTGCCGCCGCGGGCCGCAGTCGCGGCCGCGTCGAGGAGCGCGACGCACATGAGCGCGAGGCCCAGCGTCATTGCCCCCTGCGGGATCGCCAGCGGGATCGGGACGACGCCGTAGCTCACCGCGCCGAAGCGCAGGCTGTCGGCCATTTGAAGTCCGCTCGACCACGTCGCGAAACCGGCCAGCGCCGCGGCGGCGAGCGCCACGAATACGCCGAGCCACCGTGCCGCGCCGTCGGGCAGGGACCGCGTGACCAGCTTGACCCGCACATGCCCGCCGGCTTGCAGCGTACCGGCGAGGCCAAGAAAGACCGCGCCAGCGAAGAGGAACCCTCCGAATTCGGCCAGCGACGGGATCGTCAGCCCCGGAGGCGGCAGCGACATTAGACGCGCGATCCGGTCGGCCAGCCGCCCCAGGATCTGCAAGAGCACCAGCACCGCGATCAGCCCGAAGGTGATCGCCGACAGCCACAGCGCGGTGTCGTAGAGACGGTCGAGAAAACGGCGCATGCCGCACCTCCGGACGTGGAAGGGGGGCAGGGCGCGCGGCGCGCCCCGCCCGATTGGATCACTCGGCGCCCTGATAGGTGTCGACGATCTCCTGGCCGGCCTCGCCGGCCTCTTCGAGCCATTCCTCGGTCATGGTCTCACCGATCTCGGCCATTTCCTGCGACAGCGCCTCGGAGGGCTCATTGATCGCCATGCCGTTCTCTTCCAGCGTCGCGATGCCGCTTTCGGTCTCTTCGCGGGACATCTCCCAGCCGCGGGTCTCGGCCTCTGCGGCGGCGTCCATGATGGCGGTCCGCTGCTCTTCGGGCAGCCCCTCGAAGGCCTGGGTGTTCACGATCACCATGTTCTTGGGAAGCCAAGCCTGCGTGTCGGTGTAGTGCGAGGTGAAGTCCCAAGCCTGGCTCGACACGCCTGTCGAGGGCGAGGTGATCATCGCATCGACCCTTCCGGTTGCGAAGGCGGTGGGAATGTCGCCGGTCTCGATCTGCGTCGGCACCGCGCCCATCAACTGCGCGAGTCGCTCGGTCGCGGCGTTGTAGGCGCGGAAGGACGCGCCTTCGAGGTCAGAGGCTTGCGCCACCTCGGCCTGTGTATAAAGGCTCTGGCCCGGCCACGGCACCGCGAAGAGGAGCGTCAGCCCCTGTTCGGCGAGCCGTTCCTCCACGACCGGGCGGGAGGCCTCCCAAAGGGCCTGGGCCTCTTCGTAGCTCGACGCGAGGAAGGGGATCGAATCGATCGCGAAGACCGGATCCTCGTTCGCGAGGCGCGACATCAGCACCTCGCCGATGGGCGCGAGGCCGCGGCGCACGGAATCCTTGATCTCGGGATGCGCAAAGAGCGAGCCGGCCGAATGCACGGTGATCTCGACCTCGCCGTCAGTGGCCGATGCCACGTCTTCCGCGAAGGTCTGGATGTTCTGCGTGTGAAAGACGCTGTCGCCGTAGGGCGTGGGCATGTCCCAGCTTGCCGCCGCGGCGGGCAGCGCGAACATGGCAGCGGCGAGGGCCGCGGAAAGACCGCGGAACGAAGTCATGGTCATGGCGAATATCCCTGTCTCGACGGCGTTTTTCCGACCGTCCGGGCCGGCCGCCGTCGCCCCGGACAGGGAAAGCTTGACCAGACGTCGACAATTTGTCAACGATTTGTAAGCGAAAAGTCAGGGAAGGGTGCGGCGATGGCTAAGAACGAACAATCCAGGTGGGATTTCTGGATCGACCGCGGCGGCACCTTCACCGACGTGATCGGGCGTGCGCCCTCGGGCGAGCTGTCGGCGCTGAAGCTGCTGTCGGAGAACCCCGGCGCCTACGACGACGCCGCGATCGAAGGGATCCGCCGGTTCCTCGACGTCGCGCCCGGCGCCATCCCGCCGGAGCGCATCGGCACCGTGCGCATGGGCACGACGGTCGCGACCAACGCCCTGCTGGAACGCAAGGGCGACCGGACGCTGCTGCTCATCACCCGCGGCTTCCGCGACGCGCTGCGCATAGGTTACCAGGACCGCCCCGACATCTTCGCCAAGGAAATCGTGCTGCCCGAAATGCTCTACGACCGCGTCGTCGAGGTGGACGAACGGGTGCGTGCGGACGGGGCGATAGAGCGCAAGCTCGACATCGATGCGGCGAAAGCGGCTTTGGAAGAGGCCAAGGCGGACGGCATCGATGCCGTGGCCATCGCGCTCATGCACGCCTGGATGGCGCCCGAACACGAGGCCGAACTTGCGAAGGCCGCGCGCGACGCCGGCTTCGGCCAGGTGTCGGTGAGCCACGAGGTCTCCCCCCTCATCAAGCTGGTGGGGCGCGGCGACACGACGGTGGTCGACGCCTACCTCACGCCGATCCTGTCGCGCTACGTGGAGAAGGTGGCGAACGCGCTCGGCGCGACGCCGCCCGACCGGGACGGCCCGACGTTGCAATTCATGATGTCCTCGGGCGGGCTGACCGCCGCGGACCGCTTCAAGGGGCGCGACGCGATCCTCTCGGGCCCGGCGGGCGGTGTCGTCGGCATGGCGCGCACCGGGCAGATCGCCGGCGAGGACCGGGTGATCGGCTTCGACATGGGGGGCACCTCCACCGACGTCGCGCATTTCGACGGGTCGTTCGAGCGCGCGTTCGAGACGCAGGTGGCGGGCGTCAGGATGCGCGCGCCGATGCTGCGGGTCCACACCGTCGCCGCGGGAGGCGGGTCGATCCTGCACGCCGATCCCGGCCGCTTCCGCGTCGGGCCGGACAGCGCCGGCGCCGATCCCGGCCCGGCCTGCTATCGCCGGGGCGGGCCGCTGACCGTGACGGACGCGAACGTCATGCTCGGCAAGCTCAACCCCGACTATTTCCCGGCGATCTTCGGGGACGGCCAGGACCAGCCGCTTGACCGCGAAGTCGTCGCCGCGAAATTCGCGGACATCGCGAAGGCGGAGGGCAAGGCCCCCGAGGACGTGGCCGAGGGCTTCCTGCGCATTGCCGTGGAAAACATGGCAAACGCGATCAAGAAGATCAGCGTGCAGCGCGGCTACGACGTGACCGGCTATCTTCTGAACGCCTTCGGCGGCGCCGGCGGGCAGCACGCCTGCCTTGTCGCGGACGCGCTGGGGATGACCAAGGTGCTGGTGCATCCGCTCTCGGGGCTTCTGTCGGCCTACGGCATCGGCCTTGCCCGCGTGACAGAATCGCGCCAGCGCGCGTTGGAGACGGAGCTGACGGACGACGAGCGCGCAGAGATCGACACGACCCTGGAGTCGCTTTCGGGCGAGGTGCGCACAGAGCTGGCGGCACAGGGCGTACCCGAGGACGGGACCACGCTGATCCCGCGCCTGCACCTGCGTTATGCCGGCACCGACACCGCGATCCCGGTGGTCTGGGAAGGCGACATCGCCAGCGCCCGCGCCGCGTTCGAGACGGCGCACGAGACCGAGTTCGGGTTTATCGATCCGGACGCCGCGCTCGTGGTCGAGGCCGCGGAGATCGAGGGCCAGGCGGCCGAACCCGCCGCCGACCCCGAGCCGCACGAAGCGCCCGCGCCCGGCGCGGCCGGCATCGAGGCGACCGTGGCCATCCATTCCGGCGGCGCCGCGCACGATGCGAACGTCGTCCGCCGCGAGGCGCTAACACCCGGCCGCCATGTCGACGGCCCCGCGCTCATCATCGAGCCGAACCAGACCATCGTCGTCGAGCCTGGCTGGCGCGCGGAGGTCACCGCGCGCGACCACGTGATGATGACCCGCCGGCAGAAGGCCGAGCGCGCGGGCGCGATCGGGACACAGGCCGATCCGGTCCTTCTGGAGGTCTTCAACAACCTCTTCATGAACATCGCCGAGCAGATGGGCGTGGCGCTGCAGAAGACCTCGCGCTCGGTGAACATCAAGGAACGGCTCGATTTTTCCTGCGCGGTCTTCGACGCGTCCGGTGCGCTGGTGGCGAACGCGCCGCACATGCCGGTGCACCTCGGCTCCATGGACCGCTCGGTCGAGACGATCATCCGCCTGAACGAAGGCGACGTGCGCCCAGGCGACGTCTTCGCGCTGAACGCGCCCTATAACGGCGGCACGCATCTGCCGGACATCACCGTGGTCACGCCCGTCTTCGACGATGCCGAGCGGCAGATCCTGTTCTGGGTCGCCTCGCGCGGGCACCACGCGGATGTCGGCGGCGTCGCGCCGGGCTCGATGACGCCGCTTGCCACCTCGGTGGACGAAGAGGGTGTGCTGATCGACAACTTCCGGCTGGTGGCCGGCGGGCGATTCCGCGACGCGGAGATCCGCAAGGTGCTGACCGATCACGCCTATCCGGCGCGCAACCCGGACCAGAACATCGCCGATCTCAAGGCGCAGGTTGCCGCCAACGCCCGCGGCGCGGCAGAGCTTCGGTCGATGATCGATCAGTTCGGGCTCGAGGTCGTGCAGGCCTACATGGACCACGTGCAGGACAACGCCGCGGCAGAGGTCGCGCGCGTCATCGGGCGCCTTTCGGACGGGGAATACGAATACCCCACCGATACCGGCCAGACGATCCGCGTGAAGGTGACGGTGGACCGCGACGCGGGCACCGCGACGGTCGATTTCACCGGCACCTCGGAAGCAGCGAAGAACAACTTCAACGCGCCGGAGCCGGTGACGCGGGCAGCCGTCCTCTACGTCTTCCGGGTGATGGTCGAATCGCCCATCCCGATGAACGCCGGCTGTCTTCGGCCGGTGAAAATCGTGATCCCCGAAGGCTCCATGCTGTCGCCGCGCTATCCCGCGGCGGTGGTCGCCGGCAATGTGGAGACGAGCCAGCACGTCACCAACGCGCTCTTTGGCGCGCTGGGGGCGATGGCCAACAGTCAGGGGACGATGAACAACCTCACCTTCGGCAACGACCGGCACCAGTATTACGAGACGCTGTGCTCCGGCAGCCCGGCGGGCGTGCGCAACGACGGCTCCGGATTTGCGGGGACGAGCGGGGTGCATGTCCACATGACCAACTCTCGCCTGACCGATCCCGAGGTGCTGGAGCTGCGCTACCCGGTGCTGCTGGAAGATTTCCGCATCGACGAGGGGTCGGGCGGGGCCGGGCGGTATTCGGCCGGCGACGGCACGACCCGGCGGATGCGGTTCCTCGAAGACATGGACATGGCGATCCTCTCGTCGCATCGCGAGCGCCCGCCGCAGGGCCTTTCCGGCGGCGGCGCGGGCCGCGTCGGCCGGACGGAGATCCACCGCGCGGGCGGCACGGTCGAGGAACTGCGGGCCGCTGATCAGCAGAGCCTGAAGGCCGGCGACTCGGTGGTCGTGGTGACGCCGACGGCGGGAGGATACGGGGAGGGGTAGCGGCGAAGGCCTTTGCCGCATGAGCCTCGATGCTCAGGAAGATGATTTGCACCGGTCCAGTGAGGCGCTGCGCCGTGACAAACGCGGTTCGGCCTGTCGTCGCGTGTAGTTCCGTCTCGCATTGGTCCCGCTACGGTCTGGCCACGCACCACCCGCCCGAATAGCACCGCAGGTGACGCGCGCGCGGTCCGCTCGTATTGCGGAGGAGCGTGACCGGCATAAAGCGCAGACTTCGGAGGGCGCGGCGCCAGACCCCGGTCCAGCGCGCGCCCGTCACCTGCGGTTGCTCCGACCACCGGGAATTTGCGGGCGTGATCGGGCGCGCCGTCGCGCGCCCGATCCTCGGGATCACACGAACCGGCTGACCCAGTTCTCCAGACGCTCCTGCTTGCCCGAGCGCGGCTCGGGATTCAGTGCGTCCGATTCCACACGCGCGGCGATGGTGGACAGGTCCGAGGTCAGCATCGCCGCGTTCTCGGGCCGGTCCCAGCCGGCATAGCGTTCGGCCCGCGCGGCTTCGAGCCCGCCATCCTCCAGCATCGCCGCCGCGGCCTTGAGCCCGCGCGCGCAGATGTCCATGGCGCCGACATGCGCCAGCACCAGATCCTCGGGGTCGAGCGACTGGCGCCGCAGCTTCGCGTCGAAGTTCGTCCCGCCGGTGCCGAAGCCGCCCGCGCGCAGCACCTCGTAATAGGCCAGCGCGACCTCGGGCACGTTGTTGGGAAACTGGTCGGTGTCCCAGCCGGACTGGTAATCGTTGCGGTTCATGTCGATGGAACCGAGGATCCCCAGCTCGCGCGCCAGTGCCAGCTCGTGCTCGAAGCTGTGTCCGGCGAGGATCGCGTGGCCCTGTTCGATGTTCAGCTTGACCTCGTTCTCCAGCCCGAAATCCTTGAGGAAGCCGTAGATCGTCGCGACGTCGTAATCGTATTGATGCTTCGTCGGCTCCTGTGGCTTGGGCTCGATCAGGATGGTGCCGTCGAAGCCGATCTTCTTGGCGTAGTCAACGACCATGGTCAGGAACCGGCCGGCCTGCTGGCGCTCGCGCCCCATGTCGGTGTTGAGCAGCGTCTCGTAGCCTTCGCGCCCGCCCCAGAGCACGTAGTTCGCGCCGCCAAGCTTCTGGGTCGCGTCCATGCATGCCTTCACCGAGGCCGCCGACCAGGCAAAGACCTCAGGATCGGGGTTCGTCGCCGCACCCGACATGAACCGGCGGTGCGAGAACATGTTGGCGGTGCCCCAGAGGAGCCGGGTGCCCGTCTCCTCCATCTTGGTGCCGAAATAGTCGGTGATCTCTTCGAGGTTGCGGCGGCTTTCGGCAAAGCTGTCCCCTTCGGGGCGCACGTCGGCGTCGTGGAAGCAGAAGAACGGCTGGCCGAGCAAAGCGAACAGCTCGAAGGCGGCGTCGGCCTTGAGCTTGGCGTCTTCCATCGTGCCGCCGAACCACGGCCGGTCGAAGGTCTGCCCGCCAAACGGATCGCCACCTTCCCAGGCAAAGCTGTGCCAGTACGCCACGGCGAACCGCAGGTGATCCTCCAGCCGCTTGCCCATCACCGTCTCGTCCGGATCGTAGTGGCGGTAGGCGAATTCGGTGTCCGCGCCCGGGCCGCGGTACTCGATCGTCGGGATGTCGCGGAAGAAGTCGGTCATGTCTGTGTCTCTGTCTTTTTTGGTTGGAAGGGCCGGCAGGCGGGTCAGGCAGCGTTCACGCGCCGTCCGCCTTCGTCGAAAAGGTGCAGGTAGTCGGGATCGGGCGTCAGGAACAGCGGCTCCCCCGCAGAAAGGCGCATGTGCCCCGGCAGGCGCACGGTCACGTCGCCGATGCGTTCCGCCTTGGCGTAGAGGATCGTATCCGCGCCCAGCGTCTCCACCACTTGCGCGGTGGCGGGCCAGTCGCCGTCTGCGGTGTCGGCGCGGATATGCTCGGGCCGGACACCGACCGTATTCACATCCTCGCGGCCGATGGCCGATCCGGGCAGGAGGTTCATCCTGGGCGAGCCGATGAAACCGGCGACGAACTCCGTCTCCGGGTGGTCGTAGAGGTCCATCGGGGCGCCCACCTGCTCGATCCGGCCCTTGTTCATCACGACGATCTGGTCGGCCAGCGTCATCGCCTCGACCTGGTCGTGGGTGACGTAGATCATCGTGGCGTCGAGCGACTGGTGAAGCTGCGCCAGCTCCACCCGCATCTGGGTGCGCAGGGCGGCGTCGAGGTTCGACAGCGGCTCGTCGAAGAGAAACACGCCCGGCTGGCGCACGATCGACCGGCCGATGGCGACGCGCTGGCGCTGGCCGCCCGAAAGTTGCGCCGGCTTGCGGTCAAGGAAATCCTCGAGCGCGAGGATGCGCGCGGCCTCGGCCACCCGGCGCTCGCGCTCCTCCGCCGGGGTCTTGGCGAGGCGCAGACCGAAATCGATGTTCTGCGCCACCGTCATGTGCGGATAAAGCGCGTAGGACTGGAACACCATGGAGATGCCGCGATCCGACGGCTCCTCCAGCGTGACGTCCTGGCCGCCGATCAGCACCTCGCCTTTGGTGGGCATCTCGAGCCCCGAGATGATCCGCAACAGCGTGGACTTGCCGCAGCCCGAGGGGCCGACGAGCACGGTGAACGAGCCGTCCGGCACGGTCAGGGTCATGTCGGGAATGACGGTGAGGTTGCCGAACGCCTTCTCGACGTTCTGCAGTCGGACTTCAGCCATGGGTCTTGGTCCTTTGGTCCATCACTTGGCCTCGTAGCGGAAGCTGAGGAAATCGGCGGGACGGCCGCGGCCCGATGTGTCGTGCGCGCACATGCCGACGAAGGCGCCGGTGAAGTTGTTGCCCGGCCCGTTGCCGGCCTCGTCCGAGATCGCGGACTGGTCGAGCGTGACGCCCAGCGACTGCCAGTCGCCGCCGGTGGAAAAGCGGAAGGTCAGCCGCGCGCCGTCGATATCGCAACCAAGCTTGATCGGGCCACTGGCGGGCAGGGGGATCGGCTCCACCGGGATCTCGACGCGCGCGTCCGGCCAGTCGGCGGGGCAGGAATAGATCGTCAGGGCGCGCGCGCCATCGGCGTCCGCCGTCACGGCGAGGTAGTGGAACTTGAACCGGCCATACCAGGAGATGAGCCCGGCGAAGTGCTGATAGTCGCCGGGGGCGACGTCGATCTCCGTTTCCGCGGCGAAGGCGATATGCTCCTGCCTGCGCGCGACCAGCGCGTGTTCGAATTGCGAGCCGGGGGATTCCCGACCGAAGAGGCGCAGCGCGCCGGGCCGCGCGGTGAGCGAGAAGAGCCGGTCCCGGTGCGGATTGCGCAGCCACTGGAATTCGGGCGGCAGACCGTCCTCGAAGGTACGCAGGGCCGGGACCGGCGTCACCGGGTAGGCCGGCATGTTCGGCGCTTCGACGCGGGCCGCCGGGACACAGCCGCCATGGGCGAGGCGGGGAAACTCCCCCTCGGGCCAGACGAGTTTCTGGATCGCCGTCTCGCGCCCGAGCGGCGAGCGGCGGCTGTCGTCGGTGTGGATGTGGTAGCGCTCCTGAACCGGCGCGCCCCGCGTCTCCGCCAGCGGACGCGAGCACAGGTGCACCATGTAGACCTCGCCGGTCTGCGTCTGGACGATGTCGGCGTGTCCGGCGCGTTGCAGCTCGGCCTCGGGCGCGTCCTTGGCCGTCAGGATGTGCTTGGCGGGGTCCGTCTCGTAGGGGCCGAAGAGGTCGCGCGAACGCGCCATCGTCACCGCGTGCTCGTAGCCCGTGCCGCCCTCGGCCGTCAGCAGGTAATACCAGCCGTCCCGGCGATAGAGGTGCGGCCCCTCTGTCAGCTTGTGGTCGGTGCCGCGGTAGATGTTGCGCACCTCTCCCACCAGCCGCTTTTCGCCCACCGAATATTCCTGGCAGACGATCCCGCCGAAGCGGTCGCCGCCGGTCTGGTTGTGGTCCCAGATCATGTTCAGGAGCCACTTGCGCCCGTCCTCGTCGTGAAAGAGCGACGGATCGAAGCCCGAGGAATTTAGGTAGACCGGGTCCGACCACGGCCCTTCGATCGTCGGCGCGGTGACGAGGTAGTTGTGGCTGTCCTTCCACGCGCCGTCGCGCCGCTTCATGTCGGTGTAGATCAGCCAGAACCGGTCGTCGGCCCAGGTCAGGCAGGGTGCCCAGACCCCGCCCGAATCCGGATCGCCCCGCATGTCGAGCTGCGCCGCGCGGTCGAGCGGCCGGGTCACGAGTTGCCAGTGCACGAGGTCGCGCGAATGGTGGATCTGCACGCCCGGGTACCATTCGAAGGTCGAGGTGGCGATGTAGTAATCCTCGGCCACCCGCACGATCGAGGGGTCGGGGTTGAAGCCGGGCAGGATCGGGTTCTGGATCTCGGTCATGGTCATCCCTTGACGGCGCCCCCGGTCAGTCCGGCGACGATGTATTTCTGGGCGGCGAGGAAGAAGACGATGGCCGGCACGATGGTCAGCGTCACGAAGGCCAGCGTGCGGTTCCACTCGGTCACGTATTCGCCGCGGAACTGCATCATGCCGAGCGGCCAGGTGAAGACCTCGCGGCTGTTGAGCACCACCAGCGGCAGCAGGAAGTTGTTCCAGCTCTGCACGAAGACGAAGACGCCCACGGTCGCCAGGATCGGCGCCGAGAGCGGCAAGGTGAAGCGCCAGAAGAAGCGCACGTAGCCGCAGCCGTCGATATAGGCCGCCTCGAAGAGCTCCTTCGGAAGCTGTTCGAAGAACGTCCGGAACAGCAGGATGGCGAGCGACAGGCTGAACGCCGCCTGCGGCAGGATCACCGCCCAGTAGGTGTCGAGCAGTCCCACATCCCGCACCTTGATGAAGAGCGGCAGGATCGCGGTGGCGAAGGGGAACATCAGCCCCAGCAGCAGGTAGGAAAACAGCATCCGCGACCCGAAGAACCGGATCTGCGCGAAGACGTAGGCCGCCGCCGCCCCGACGATGAGCGTCAGAGCCACCGCCGAGATGGAGATCAGGAGCGAGTTGCCGAGATAGCGCCAGAACATCGGGTCGGTGGCGATGGAGCCGTAGAACTCCCAGTTCCAGCTTTCGGGCAGGGCGAAGGCCGAGGTGCGGATCTCCGCGTTCGTCTTGAATCCGCCGAGAACGGTGGCGAGCATCGGAGCGAGCACGAAGCTCGCCACGATGCACAGGAAGGCCACGCGCAGGATGTTGCGGATGAGATGCCCGCGGGTCATGCCTGCCCCCTTTGCATGAAGAAGCGCTGGTAGAAGACCGCTACCGTGATCGCCGCGATGAAGAGGATCACGCCCACCGCGCTGCCGAACCCGATGTTCAGCCGGGTCAGCCCGAAGGTGTAGAGGTAGGTGACGATGGTGTGCGTCTGGTTCGACGGGCCGCCGTTCGTCAGCGGGATGATGATGTCGAAGACCTGCAGCGCGCCGATGATGGCGAAGAAGGCCGAGACAATGATGGCTGGCTTGATGTGCGGGATCTGCACATAGCGGACGATCTGCCGGCGCTTCGCGCCCTCGATCCGCGCGGCCTCGATCAGGTCCTCGGGCACAGATTGGAGGGCGGCGATGTAGATCATCATGTGAAAGCCGAAATACTTCCAGACGATCACCGTCATCACCGCGACGAAGGCCCAGTCGCGGTCCGCGAGAATGAAGAAGCTCTCTGTCCCGAGGCTTTGCGCGATGGAGGCGGTGACGCCGTAATTGCCGTCGAAGACGAAGCTCCAGATCAGGCCGGCGGCGACCTCGGCGAGGATGTAGGGCACGAAGAAGATCAGCCGGAACACCGCGTTGGTCGGCGTCTTGCGGTAGATCAGCAGCGCCAGAAGCAGCGCCAGCGGCATCTGCAGCAGGATCGAGATCGCGACGATTTTCAGCGTGTTGCCCACCGCCGTGTGAAACACCGAATGCCCCGCGATGCGCTGGTAATTCTCAAGGCCGACATAGTCGGTCGGCGTGCCGTAGCCGTTCCAGCTGAAGAACGAATACCAGACGGATTCGCCCAGGGGCAGCATCACGAACAGGGTGAACAGGATCAGTGCGGGCGGCAGCAGGATCAGCGCGGCGCTCACCCGGCCGTTCGACAGGCTGCGGCGCAGGCGGTCCGGTGCCGTCAGGCGCCGGGTCTCGGCGGTGGCCATGCGATGTCTCCGATAGCGGAATTCGGACGACGGCCGGCGCGCGGAGGAGTTGCGCGCCGGCCGCTGCGGGTCAGCGGAAGTCCCAGGCCTCCTGGACCTGCGCTGCCCCGTCCTCGGGCGTGATCGCTCCCTGCGCGAGGTCCGCCGAGACGTCGTTCACCGTCGCCCCGACCGATGCGCCGAGGAACTGGTCGAGGAAGATCTGGTGATAGCTGCTTGCCTCGATATGTTCGGCGACCTGGCGGTAGAATGGATTCTGCAGCGCGTCCGAGGTGCCCTTGGCCACCGGAATGAAGATCTCCTGGCTGGCCGCCTGGCGCTGGTTTTCCTCGTTCAGCATGAAGGCGAGGAATTCCACCGCTTCGGGCTCCGCCGTGGACGACACCGCCCAGCCGTTGATCCCGCCCAGAGTGGCGCCGTCGCCGCCCTCGGTCACCGGGTCGGCGATGGTCGGGAAGGAGATGATCCGTAGCTCCTCGTCCGACAGACCGCCATCGGTCGAGCGCTCGCGCATCGGCAGGTAATCCCAGTCGCCCATCAGGTAGAAGGCGCCGGCGCCGTCGGCGAACATGCCGCTGGAGGTTTCGTAGGTGGTGCCCATGAACCCGTCCTGGAACGGCTCCATCTCGGTGAGCTTCTGGAACTCGCGGCCGGCCTCGATGAAGGCCTCGGCCTCGAACCCGTCGCCTTCGCCGCCCATCGCCTGGGTCACGACGTCCGGGCCGCCTTCGCGCAGCGCGAGGTAGCTCCAGTAGAAGTGCAGGGGCCACTTGTCCTGCCCGCCCGCGACGATGGGCGTGACGCCTGCGTCCTTGAGCGTCTGCACCGCGCCGAGGAAATCTTCCCAGGTCTCGATCGCGTCGACATCGACGCCGGCCTCTTCGGTCAAGTTGGTGTTGACCCAGAGTACGACCTCGGTCGCGTAGAGCGGCAACCCGTAGAGCGTGCCGTCGACCGAGTAGGCGTTGAGCGCGGCCTCGGGCATCGTCTCGCGGAAGCCGTCGGGCAGCAGGTCCGAGATATCCTTCAGGAAGCCGGCCTCGGATTGCTGGCGCAGCGTCTCGCCGCCCCAGCTGTAGAACACGTCGGGGCGGGCGTCAGACTGAAGCAGCGTCGGCAGCTTCGACTTGTAGGCCTCGTTCGCGATGTATTCGAAATTGACGTCGACGCCCTCGTGCTCGGCCTCGAAGGCCTGGGCGATTTCCTCGTAATATTGTTCCTGCTCGTCGTTCACGGCAACGCGCAGGATGCTGATCTCGGTCTGGGCCGCGGCCGTGCCGGCAAGAGCCGTGCCGGCGAGCAGCGCGAGAGTCGCAACGCTGTGTCTCATGAAGTCCTCCCATCCGTGTCTTCCAGGCGCCCTCCGCGCCTCGAATCGCATCGTATGATTAACGTACCTCATTTTTGCTCACACCTCAAAGGACCCGCCGAAGGCGAGTCACCGTCAGGGCAGGTTGTCGCGCAGAAAGACCTCGACCCCGATGCGCTCGGCGGCCCCGTCGGGACTTTCGCCGTCAGCGAGCGCACGCAGGGTGCGAATGGCGACATCGACTTCGCGAGCGTCGTCCTGATGGATGACGGCGTCGAACACGCCGTCGAGCAGGGCGTCGCGCGAATAATGTGTCAGTTCGTGGACGACCACAGCAGGGCGACGGTCCGGGGAGAGCCCGGACACGGCCCGCGCGACACCCCGGTTGCCGGCGCCGAAACTGTAGATCCCCGTGATCCCGGGGTCTTCGGCCAAAATCGTGCGAAGACGCTCCTCCACGATGTCCTGATCGTCGAGGCCCTCGATCGTGGCGCCGATCGCCTGGTCCGGGAACTCGGCGCGCAGCACCTGCTCGAAGCCGAGCCGGCGTTCGACGTGGTCGCGCACCAGCATGGACCCGGCCACGAGCGCGATCCGGCCGGGCCGCCAGCGGCAGAACCGGCCGAGAAGGCTCGCCGCGGTGCGGCCGGCCTGAACGTTGTCGATTCCCACGAAATGCTGGCGCTCCGAAGAGGGCAGGTCCGATACCAGCGTGACGACCGCGATGCCGCGGGCTCGAAGGTCCTGCACGGCGACGCGGATGGCGGTGGCGTCCGTAGCGACGATGGCGACGCCGTCGACAGCATCCGCACAGAGGCCGCGCAGCTCGGCAGCGAGCGCGGGGGCGTCGAAGGGCGGGACCGTGGTCACCTCGATCACGGTGGAGTCGCGACCCGCCACGGCCATGCGCTCTCGCACCCGGTCTTCGAGCCCGCGCATGAAGGAGTTGGAACCCGAGGGCAGGAAGAAACGCAGCCGGTATTGCCGGCGGCGCGAGAGGTTGGCGGCCGCGACATTGCGTTCGTAACCGAGCGTCCGCATGGCCTCGGCGACACGCAGCTGGGTGCCTTCGCGGACACCGACCCGGCCGTTGAGCACCCGGTCGACCGTGGACAGGCTGACGCCGGCGACACGGGCGACATCGTGTATCGTCGGGCGGCTCATTCGGTTCCCCTGCTTTAGTTCAAAGTATGACTATCGTTAGTCAATAAACTGGGCATTGTCATCATGCTATCGGTCGCAAGGTGGCGGGAGGCGCGGTGCGACCTGCAATGAGAAAGGGCGCCGCGGTTACCCGCGGCGCCCCCCGTTCGCCCGGATCGGTCCGTGCCTCAGAACGTCTTGGCGAGCGAAACCTTGAAGTTGCGCCCCGGCGCCCGGCGGGTGGAGCGGCGGGGCTGGTAATCCCGGTCGAAGGCGTTCTCGAGACCGAAGCGCATCTCCGTGCCCGCTAGCACGCCTTCCTGCGGCGTATAGGTGGCGCGCAGGTTGTGGACCGAGAAGCCCGGCGTCTCGTCGTCGTCCACCTCGATGTCGTCGAAGGCGACCACTTCCCAGCTCATGTCGAGCGTGTCGCCGAACCGCTTGCCGAGGGTCAGACGCGCGCTGTCGCCGGGCAGGGCGCGCCAGTCGGCATCGCCGAGGCCGCCGGGATAGGACTCCTCACCCCGCGCCACGGCGAGGTTGAGGTCCGAATAGAAGCCCGATTCCATGCTGTAGCTGGCTTCCAGTTCCAGGCCGTGCGTCTCGACCTCGTCGACATGGACCCCGGTCACGTCCGGCACCGTGTAGGAGGTGACGTCCCACAGTGTCGTGGCATAGGCCGTTGCCTTGAATGCCAGCTCGTCCTCGGTACCGAAGACGACGGCGGCGTCGTAGGCGCCGCCCAGCTCGAAGGTATGGGATTTCTCGCTGGTGGACATCAGCTCGCGCTGCGCGACCGGGCCCGACATGCCGCGATCCGTCCCGTAAAGATCGTCGAGGATCGGCAGGCTCTCGGTATAGGCGGCGCTCGCGAAAAGGCTGACGCCGTTGGCGAAGGCGTAACGCGCTGAGATCCCGCCCATCAGGGCGTCGTTGTCGTAGGTGTCCGGACCGCCGAAACCGGTGCCGTCCTCGATCTCCTGCGTCTCGTAGCGCAGCGCCGGCGTCACGGTCCAGTTGCCGAAGCGCATCTCGTCGATGGCATAGAGCGCGACGCGCCGGTCGGTGCCGCCCGGGGCGCTTTCGGCGCTCTCGCGCTCCTTGCGGATGAATTCGAGGCCCGTCCGAAGCTCGTGGTCCACCATGCCGGTCCCGAACCGCGCCGTGTTCTTGAAGGCCAGCCGCGTCGTCTCGTACCGGTGATCGGCGTTGACGGTGGGAAAGCCGCCCGGCGGGGCGAAGGGCGCGTCCGACGAGCCGGGAATGTAGCTCTGATCGATCTGCTGGTCGGCATAGGAGAGGATCACGTCGAAATCGATCAGCGGATTGGTCTGCGGCGCGAAATTGTAGACCAGCGTCGCGGTCCGGCTGTCGATGTCGCGGTCCACGTTGCCGAACATGCCGCCGCTCGTGTCGAAGGAATCGTAGGGCACGTCCCGCTCGGCGGTGCTGGTGTCGGTGTAGGACAGCGTCAGCGAATGTTCCTTTGCCTCGTCGAGGTAGACGCGCCCCTTGAGCAGCCAGGAGGGCGTTTCGAACTGGCTGTTGCCGATCGTGGTTCCCGATCCGTCGACCTGCGCATCCTGCTTGCGCAGCGTGTAGTTGGCGAGGAATTCGGCCCGGTCGGTCGGCTGCCATGCCAGGATCGTCGAGGTCGCGAAGCCGTCGCCGTTGGAGGAATATTCCAGCGTCTCGCGCAGGCGGAAGCCGGGCACGCCGCCGGTGAAGTCCGAGGCGTTCTTGGTCTCGGCCTTGACCACGCCGCCGACGATGCCGGAGCCGTATTCGAAGCTGCCGACGGTGCCGCGTAGCACCTCGACCGAGCGGTAGAGCGCGGGGTCGGTGAAAAGCTGCGTGCCGAGGCGATAAATCTCCTCGGAGCCGGTGATGGCCTCGTCGACGATCACCTGCACCTTCTGGTCGGTGCCGTAGGTGGAGGTCGCGCCGTAGCCGCGGATCGAGATGCCCGACCCCGTGGGCGTCGACCCGTTGACCAGCGCCACACCCGGCACGCTGTCGATCAGCTCCGCGATGGTGCCGGCCTGGCGGTCGCGGATCTCGGTCTCGTCGATGACCGTGACCGGGGCGGCGGTGCCGGTGGCGACCTCGCGCTTGGAGCCTTCGATGACGAGCGGGTCGAGCGTAAAACTGTCCTCGGACTGGGCGAGGGCCGGCGCCGCGGCAAGCACGAGTGCAAGCGCGGTGCCGCCGCGCAGGATTCCTGATGATGACATGAGACTGCCCCTGACAAGCGTGAATTCGTGCCGTGCTTGCGGATCGGGGCTGGCGTGGCTGGTATCTGGCCGGACATTTCTGTCGATCCGGTCTTGAGTTGGCTATTCAAGCTGACTAAAATGGTCAAGTATAAAACAAGCCAGCGCCGCTCCCGTGCGTCAGCGAAGTCTCCACTTCAGCATGCCGAAGGAGCCGCATGACCACGTCCCTCACCCCCTCCGACATCCGTGCCGAGGCCCGGCAGCAGACCGCAACGCGCGAGCGCGACCTCGCGGCGCAGCTCGGCATCGCCGAGGCGCAGCTCATCGCCGCGTTCAGCGGCGACGGCGTCACCCGCATCGCGGCGCATCCCGATCGCCTCATGCCCGCGGCCGAGACCTGCGGAGAGGTCATGGCCCTGACGCGCAACCCCTCCGCCGTGCACGAGAAGGTGGGCCGCTACAGCGGCTACCATCCGGGCGAGCACGCGGCGATGGTGCTGGCAGAGGCGATCGACCTGCGGATGTTTCCCAAGCACTGGGTCCATGCCTTTGCCGTGGAGAAGGAGACGGAGGCCGGGATCCGCCGCAGCCTGCAGGTCTTCGATGCCGCGGGCGATGCCGTGCACAAGGTGTTCCTGCGCCCGGAAAGCGACCTTTCGGCCTGGGACCGGGCGGTCGGCGAGCTCGCGACCGGGGAGGCGTCCGACAGGCTCGACGTCGCGGACCGCGTGCCGGCCGAGGCGCCGAAATCCGACCCCGCGAAGCTGGAGATCCTGCAGAAGGAGTGGCGGCGCCTGACCGACACGCACCAATTCCTGCGGCTGTGCTCCAAGCTGAAGATGAACCGGCTCGGCGCCTATCGCATCGCGGGAGCGCCCTTTGTCCGGCCGCTGGCGCCGGCGGCGGTGACGCAGATGCTGGAGCGCGTGCGCGACGAGGGGATCGAGATCATGCTCTTCGTCGGAAATCGCGGCTGCATCCAGATCCATTCGGGGCCGGTCCATACGCTGAAGCCGATGGGGCCTTGGCAGAACATCCTAGATCCGGGGTTCAACCTGCACCTGCGCGCCGATCACGTGGCCGAGGTCTGGGCGGTCGAGAAGCCGACCCAGCGCGGCCCGGCGGTGTCGGTGGAGGCCTTCGACGCGGACGGCGCGCTGATCTTCCAGGTCTTCGGCGTCGGCAAGGAAGGCCGCGACAGCCGACCGGCCTGGGGCCGCATCGTGGAGGGGCTGGGCGGCCTCGCCGGCGTCGAGCCCGCAGAGTGACCGGCCCGGCCCATCCCAACCGAAAGGACATTCCCATGTTCCGGACCCGCAAGACCCGCGGCACCGACGGCCGCCTCGTTGCGATCCTCTCCCTGATGACCGCCGGGATCGCCACGGCGTTCGCCTGGGCGGTGGCGACGCTCCCGATGGCAAATGCCGCCGAAGGCGAAAGCCGCGTTCTGTCGCTCGGCGGCGCGGTGACCGAGATCGTCTATGCCCTGGGCGAGGGCGACCGCCTGGTCGGGCGCGACAGCACGTCCACCTGGCCGCCGGACGCGACGGAGTTGCCCGACGTGGGTTATGTGCGCGCGCTCTCGCCCGAAGGGGTGTTGTCGGTGAGCCCCGACCTCATCCTCGCGGAAGAGGGCGCCGGCCCGCCCGAGGCCGTGGAGGTCCTGCGTGCCGCGAATGTCGAATTCGTCACTGTGCCCGGCGGCTTCGACGCCGAAGCGGTGCTGACGAAGATCGAGACGGTGGGCGCGGCCCTTGGCCGTCCCGATAGGGCGGCCGAGCTGGCCGAGCGCACGCGCACCGCGCTTCGGGACGCCTCGGAACGGGCAGCGGCGCACGACGGCCCGGCGCGCCGCGTCCTCTTCGTGATGAGCGCCGAAGGCGGGCGCCTGATGGCGGCGGGCGTGGGGACCGCGGCCGATGGCATCATCCGCATGGCGGGCGCCGAGAACGCGATGAGGGGCTTTCAGGGCTACAAGCAGGTCTCGGACGAGGCGGTCGCGGCCGCGGCGCCGGAGGCCGTGCTGATGATGGACCGGGGCGGCGAGCACGCGGTTTCGGACGAAACGCTGTTCGGCTCGCCCGCCCTGCGAACGACGCCGGCGGCGCGGGACGGCCGCGTGATCCGCATGGACGGTCTGAAGCTCCTGGGCTTCGGTCCGCGCACGGCCGAGGTGGCGGCCGAGCTTTCCACCGCGCTCTACGGGGATTGAGGCGGGTGGCCGTCGCCTCCGACCTCGGCCGCGGGATGCGGCACGGCGACCGGCTGGCGCGCGCGCGGGCGCTGCACGCGGTCTTTGCTGCGCTGCTGGCGGCGGTGTCGCTGACGAGCCTCGGCATCGGCGCGACGGGCCTGACGCTGGGGGATGTCCTGGGTGCGCTGTCGGGCGCCCACGCGCTGGAGGAGATCGAGCGCGTGGTGCTCTACGACATCCGCCTGCCGCGGCTTCTGACCGGTATTGCCGTGGGCGCGGCGCTCGCGGTGTCGGGGGCGCTGCTGCAAGGGCTCTTCCGCAATCCACTCGCCGATCCGGGCATCATCGGGGTGAGCGCGGGTGCCGGGCTTGGCGCGATCACGGTGATCGTGCTGGGCGGGTCGGTGGCGCTGATCCCGAGCGGCGCCTACGCGGTGCCGGTGGCGGCGTTCCTCGGTGCCTGGGGCGTGACCTTCGGCCTCTACCGCGTGTCGACGCGGGGCGGTCGCACCTCGGTCGCCACCATGCTGCTGGCGGGCATCGCGGTGGCCGCGCTCGCCGCAGCGCTGGCGGGGGTGTTCATCTTCATGGCCGACGACCAGCAATTGCGCGACCTGACCTTCTGGAACCTCGGCTCGCTCGCCGGGGCGAGCTGGGTCAAGCTTGCCGCCTCCGGCCCGGCCATCGCGCTCGCCATCGTCGCGGCCTGCACGCTTGGCCCGGCGCTGAACGCGCTGGCCTTGGGGGAGGCGACGGCGGCGCATGTCGGCTTCGAGGTCGAGCGGGTGAAAACGCTGGCAATCCTGTCGGTGGCGCTCGGCACCGGAGCGGCGGTGGCGGTCTCGGGCGGGATCGGTTTCGTCGGCATCGTCGTGCCGCATCTTCTGCGCCTGGCCACCGGGCCGGACCACCGCGCGCTGCTGGTCAACTCCGCGCTCTGCGGCGCGGCGCTTCTGGTGGCCGCGGATACGGCGGCGCGGGTAATCGTGGCACCGGCCGAGCTTCCGATCGGCATCCTGACCGCGATCCTTGGCGCGCCGGTCTTCCTGTGGATCCTGCTGCGCCGCCGCGGGCTGGTGGACCTCTGATGCTCGAGGCGCATGGGATAAGGGTGGCGCTGGGTCGGCGCGAGATCCTTCACAGTGTGGACCTTCGGGCCGCGCCCGGCGCGCTGTCCTGCATCGTCGGCCCGAACGGGTCGGGCAAGACGACGCTGCTGCGCGCCTTGACGGGGGACGCGCGGCATGACGGGACCGTCTCGATCAACGGCCGCGACACCGCGCGCCTGCGCGCATGGGAGCTGGCGGCGCTGCGCGGGGTGCTGCCGCAGGCCGCGACGCTCGCCTTTCCCTTCACCGTGACCGAGGTCGTGCGCATCGGCCTGCGCGCGGGCGATGCAGGAGAGCACGCCGAGATCGCCGCCGCTGCGCTCGGGCGCGTCGGCCTCGCGGGCTATGCCGAGCGATCCTACCAAGAGCTGTCGGGCGGAGAGCAGCAGCGCGTCCAGCTCGCCCGCGTTTTGGCCCAGGTGTGGGAGCCGGTGACGGAGGATGGGCCGCGCTGGCTCTTCCTCGACGAGCCGGTGTCGAGCCTCGACATCGGTCACCAGATCGAGGTGATGCAGGTGGCGCGCGATTTCGCCGATGCCGGCGGGGGCGTGATCGCCGTGATGCACGATCTGAACCTGTCGGCCATGTTCGGCGACAGGATGCTGTGCCTCTCCGAGGGCCGGATCATAGCCGAGGGCGCGCCGGGCGAGGTGATGACCGACGCCACGCTTTCGCGCGCCTATCGCTGCCGGGTGCGGGTGAACGCGGTGCCGGGAGAGGCGGCCTCCTTCATCCTGCCGCACATGGCGCAGGCCGACTGAGGCACGGGCCCGGGGGCGCCGCGGATGCCTGCGCGTGACGAACCGCCGTGCCGACCTTGTCACCTTGGGCAGGTCCAACAGCCAACGAACCCCCGACGGCTCGCGCCACGAGTCGGTGGCGTTCCAGTAGAGATGACGTTCACCGGATCGGCCTCGTACCGTTTGCCGCGATTTTCCCGACATGCGCACACGTTTGCGGCACCGTCGTTGCGTGTGGCCGCCCGGGGCGTGTAGCCTTTGCCTCACCTGCACGGCCCTGGGGAGGAGGCAAGATGCGAGGATCGTACCCGCTGAGGTCCGGGCCGGACCGGCCCGCGCCGGTCTGCCGCGGCATCGGTGTCTCGGCATGAGGCCCATCTCGCGCCGGACGTCCCTGGCGCTCGGGCTCGGCGCAGCGGCCGGGACGGCGTTCGGGGAGGGCGCGGCGACGAAGGCCGAGGCCGCGATCGCCGCGTTCACGGGCGGCGCGAACATCGCGCCCGGGGACGTCACGTTGATCCTGCCCGAGATCGCGGAGAACGGCTTCACCGTGCCGATCGAGGTCGCTGCGCCGGGGGCGGAGGCCATTCTCGTCCTCGCCCCGGCGAACCCGAACCCGGAAGTCGCGACCTTCACCTTCGGCCCGCTGTCCGGCGCGCAGCGCGCCTCGACCCGCATCCGGCTGGCCCAGTCGCAAGAGGTGATCGCGATCGCCCGCATGGACGGCGGCCGGTACATCGAGGCGCGGCGGTCGGTGGAGGTGACGCTCGGCGGCTGCGGGGCGCCGACATGAGCGCGAAAGGACCGCGATGGCCGAGAACGTGACCCCCCGGGTGCGCGTGCCCGCGACCGCCACCGCCGGAGAGGTGGTGACGATCAAGACGCTGATCAGCCACCGGATGGAATCGGGTGAGCGCAGGGATGAAGCCGGCCGGCGCGTGCCGCGCTCGATCATCCACCGCTTCGTCGCGCGCTTCAACGGAGAGACGGTGATCGACGTGGCGATGGAGCCGGCGATCTCCACCAATCCGTTCTTCGAGTTCGATGCGCGCGTCCCCGAAAGCGGGACGATGACCTTCGCCTGGTACGACGATGACGGATCGATCTACGAAGAGGCACGCGAGATCGTTGTGGAATGACCGGGTCCGGTGCCGACACGGCGTTCCACACAGGGAGAGGGAGCGGCATGACCCATCACAGACGGACTGTCCTCGGCGGCCTCGCGGCCGGCAGCGCCGCGTTCGCGGCGCCGATGGTCATGGCGCAAGGGGTGCCGCGCGTGGTGGTCGTCGGCGGCGGCGCCGGCGGTGCCACGGCGGCGCGCTATCTCGCTCTGGAGTCCGGCGGGGCGGTCGAGGTCACCCTGATCGAGCCCTCGCGCAGCTATTTCACCTGCTTCTTCTCCAACCTCTATATCGGTGGTCTGCGGGACATGCAGAGCCTCGGGCACGGCTACGGGACGCTCGCCGCCGAATACGGCATAAACGTCGTGCACGACTGGGCCGTCGCCGTGGACAGGGATGCGCGCGTGGTGGCGCTCGCCTCCGGCGCGTCGGTGCCGTATGACCGGCTGATCCTGTCGCCCGGCATCGACTTCAAGAACGGTGCGGTGCCCGGCTGGGATGTCACGGCGCAGGACGACATGCCGCACGCCTATCGCGGCGGCACGCAGGCGGAGCTCCTGAAGTCGCAGATCCTCGCCATGCCCGAGGGCGGCACATTCGCGATGATCGCGCCGCCCGATCCCTATCGCTGCCCGCCGGGCCCCTATGAGCGGATCTCCATGGTCGCGACGACGCTCAAGGCGATGAACCCAAGGGCCAAGATCCTGATCGTCGATCCCAAGGAGGGGTTCTCCAAGCAGGCGCTTTTCGAGGAGGGCTGGCAGCGGCACTACGGCGGCATGATCGAGCGCATCGGCCCGGACTTCGGCGGCGCGGCGGTGTCGGTGGACCCCGCCGCCATGCGCATCGACATCGACGGTATCGTGGAGGACGTGGACGTCTGCAACGTCATCCCCGCGCAGCGGGCGGGCCGCGTCGCGCACGAGGCCGGCCTGACCGAGGGCGACTGGGCGCCGGTGAACGCCGCCGACATGTCCTCCCGCCTCGATCCGGCGGTGCATGTTCTGGGGGATGCCGCGGCGCAGGGGGACATGCCGAAATCGGCGTTCTCGGCCAACAGCCAGGCGCGGGTCTGCGCGAGCGCGGTGCTGGGCGCGCTCACGGATGCGCGCGTCTTCCCGGCGGTCTACGCCAATACCTGCTGGTCGCTGATCGCGCCCGATGACGGGGTGAAGGTCGGCGCGTCCTACGAGGCGACGGAGGAGAAGATCGCGCGCGTGGACGGGTTCATCTCGGAGCTTGGCGAGGATGCCGAGACGCGCGCCGATACTTACCGCGAGAGCCTCGGCTGGTACGACGAGATCACGGCGGACATGTTCGGGTGAAGGTGGTCTGCTGGGCCGCTCATCTCAGGGCGAGGCTTGGGCCAAGGCTCCACCCGCCCGAACAGCACCGCAGGTGCCGGGCGCGCGCCGGACCGGCCCGGCGGTCTGGCGCGATGTCATCCTCTTGCGAAGTTCGTATTGCGGAGGTGCTTGGCCGGGATAAAGCGATGACCTCGGAGGTCGCGGCGCCAGCCCCCGGTCCGGCGCGCGCCCGGCACCTTCGGTTGCTCCGACCGAAAGTAACCATGAGACCCACCGCAGAGGGAGCGCTGGCGCCGGCGACCGAACGACCTCAAACCTTCCGCGTGAACACCAGCGCCATGGAATCGCGCAGGACCAGCGGACCTGAGACGTAATCCTCCCCGATCCCCGGCGCGCGCAGGACGCATTCCCAGTTGAACCCTTCGAGACCGGGGATCTTCAGGCGCAGCGGGTCGAAATCCTCGGTCTCCTTCCCCTCCATGTGTATGATCGAGAAGACCTGTTCGCCGTCCGGCCCATGCCGCAGCGAGGTGAAGACGCAGCGCCCGTCGATCGGGTCGAGATAGCTGAAACGGTCCTTCGGCCCGTAATTGTCGCGCAGCCACGGCCGCGCTGCGCGGAAGTCCCGAAGGCCGAGCGCGAAGGACGATTGCACCGGGTCGAGCGACCCCAGCGAGTGCCCGATGTTGCAGTAATCGTGCATGTCGTCCATCCACGCCCGCGCCACCGCCTTCAGCGTCTCGGGTGTGTAGAGCGGGCCGGCAAGCTTCGGCTCGGTGGTGTTCAGCAGCCGCGCGATATCCTCGAGATCGTAGTCGGTGACCTCCACCAGCGCGGGCAGGAAGGTGCAGAGGCGGGCAAGATCGGCGCGCGTTTCGAACCCCAGCGCCTTCAGCCGCGAGAAGTTGGCGGGCATGGAATAGGAATACTCGTCCACCTGCCAGCGCAGGGAAATCGCCTCCTCGGCCATGACCTTCACGCCGTACTTGTCGTCCTGGTTGCGCACGAAGCCCCAGGAGGCGCGGGCCATGGCGTTGAGGAAATCCATTGGCACGCCGGGCAGCGCGACATAGGTCAGCGTGTGCGCGGCGGGGTTGTCGTAGGCCTTGTCGAGGATCTCCATCCGCGTCTGGCCGAGGCGGGTGTTGATGTTCATCTTCGGGCTAACCTGCGTGCCCCGGCGCAGCGTGTCGTGGTTCGACGTGCCCGAGATCCAGTGGGAGCCCACGTTCAGGCATTCGCGGATCCGCCAGTACTTGCCCAGCCAGAAGGTATAGAGGAACGGCGTGTTGTGCGCGAAGGTCAGCGGCCCCCACTGGAACACGTCCGGATCGCGCTGGTGCTCGGTCACCCAGCGGTAGGTGGAGCTCAGCTCCCAGTCCTCGTTGGGCCAGGGGCGGCCGTCCTCGAAGATGAACCAAGGGCGGTATCGCGTGCCGGCGACCTCCTGCACGACGTCGGCCATGCTTTGCAGGTACTCGTCGTCATGCTTGAGCTCCTGCGCGCCGGCGTCCCACCACTTGAAGTCCTGCGCGCCGTCGACGCGCACGCCGTCGGCGCCGAAATTCACCTTGCGGCGCTGCATCTCCAGAAGGATCGCGCGGACGGCGGGCGTCTGGTAGGCGAGGTTCTGGCCGTACATGTTCGGCCCGCCGAAGAAGTGCCCGTTGAGGACGCGCAGGCCCTGATTGTCCGAATGGCCGTAGACCACGTCGAAGATCAGCCGCTTGGGCTTGCCGGGGAAGTTGTGCAGCACGGTCGCAAGGTCGATAAGCTCGTCCGGGCGCCCCGATTCCAGCAGCACGGGGTTCACCGTGGCCATGCCTGCAATGACGTTGTCGTAGCCCCAGTTCGTCGTGTCCGGCCTGAGGAGCGAGACAGTCACGCCGGTGTCCGAGGACTCGCTTTCCTGCCAGAAATCCGGGCCGGCCTCGTAGACCGTCGTCGGCTCCACCGGCAGGGGCTGCACGGCGTCGTAACCGAGGTAGATCTGGTCGGCCGGATCCATCGGCAGGCCCGCCTCCACCCGCGCGGCGAGCCGTTCGAACTGGCGGGTGAGCGAGGCGATGGTGCCGCCGGCCGTGGCGGTCGGAATGTGCAGCTGCAGGATGTTGGTGACCGGGCCGAACTTGTGCGGCTCGGGGCTGGCGAGCGCCTGCCAGTAGCCCTTGTCGCCGCGCTCTGCGAGCATTCGGTCCACATCGTAAAGCTCGGCCGGGGCCATGGCGCCGAAGGGCAGGGACATCGCCAGGGGGTCGAGGATGCGGTGCCACGCATCATCGGCGTCGCGCCAGACCAGCGCGTAGAAATCGCCCACCTCGTCGCGCGTGCCGGCCTTCATGCCGCGCACGCAGGCGAAGGCGTGCGATTCGAGGCGGATGGCGGGCACGTAGGTCCGTTCGAACCGGATATCCTGGTGCGCGCGCGTGAGGTCGAGCGGCTCCGTGGGGCTGAGGATCTCCAGGAAGATGTCGCCCGAGGGCACGCGGTAATCCTGCAACTCGGGCACCCAGAAGCCGAAGCTGGCAAGGCCGTCTGCGTCGATCTGGCCGCCGAGTCCGCGGGCGATCTCCTGCTCGGCTTCGAAGCGCGAGGGCGCTTCGGTGAGGATCCTTTCGCAGGCTTCGGCACGGGCGGTGGCGGCGGCTTCATCGAAGACGATGCGGTCGGCGAGCGACATGGGCGATCCTCGGGTCGTTTCGGTTCGTCGGTGCGATGTAGAGCGGGCCGGCGTGGGACCAGATCGTGGGTCACTGGGACGCGGGCGGCAAGAGGACAGGGGGCGGATCGCGCGGGGCTGACGGTCAGTGCGGATTTGATGGGCGTGGTGCTGGTGTCACGCCGGGTTCGGCGGGTTTCGTCAGCGCGATGGTGTTATGCGCGACAATTGGCGAGGGCTACCGCAGGTGCCGGGCGCGCACCGGACCGGGGGCTGGCGCTGCGACTTCCGAGGTCATCGCTTTATCCCGGACACATCCCTCCGCAATATGAACGTCGCACGAGGGTGACATCGCGCCAGACCGTGGGGACGGTCCGGCGCGCGCCCGGCATCTGCGGTGCTGTTCGGGCGGGTGGGGCATTGCTCTATCGTCATCGAACGTAATCAATGGGCCCTCCCGGGCAAGGACCGCGGCGCCGTGCCGTGATCGCGGTCCAAACCGCCACCACTTCGTCGGCGTCGTTGCAGCCGGCATATGGGCCAACGTGCGGGCAGGGCTTTGCCCGCTCGCAGCATCTGCGATTCCGGGGCCCGTTCGCCGCCCCTCAGGTGATCACGTCCGGGCCGCTGCGCCCCGTGCGCTGCGACAAGCCCGAGACCGCGTCGGCGGCGGCGATCACGTCCGAGAGCGCCTCCTGCGGGTCGAGGCCGAGCTTCTCGGGGTCGGTCTCTTCCTTCTCGAGGTAGACGCGGATCGTCGCGCCCTCGGTCCCGGTGCCCGACAGGCGGAAGACGATGCGCCCGCCGTCCGTCGTGGCGATACGCAGGCCCTGCTGCGCGGCACGGCTGCCGTCGACCGGGTCGTCATAGGCGAACTCGTCGGCCCATTCGACCTCCTGCCCGGCGATCGTGGTGCCCGGAAGGGTCTCCAGCTTGCCGCGCAGATCGTCGATCAGGGCGGTGGCGATATCCGCGTCGACCGCCTCGTAATCGTGGCGCGAATAGTAGTTGCGCCCGTAGGTGCGCCAGTGATCCGCCATCAGGTCCGCGACCGACATTTGCCGTTCGGCGAGGATGTTGAGCCAGAAGAGCACGGCCCAGAGCCCGTCCTTCTCGCGCACGTGGTCCGAGCCGGTGCCGGCGCTCTCCTCTCCGCAGAGCGAGGCCATGCCGGCGTCGAGCAGGTTGCCGAAGAACTTCCAGCCGGTCGGCGTCTCGTAGGCGCCGCAATCGAGGCGCAGCGCCACGCGGTCGAGCGCGCGCGAGGTCGGCATCGATCGCGCGACACCCTTGAGCCCGTCCGCGTAGCGCGGCACGAGCGTTGCGTTCGCGGCCAGCACCGCGACACTGTCGGACGGCGTGACATAGGTGTTTCGCCCGACGATCATGTTGCGGTCGCCGTCGCCGTCCGAGGCGGCGCCGAAATCGGGGGCGTCGGGCCCGTGCATGAGGTCCATCAGTTCCTTCGCCCAGATCGGGTTGGGATCGGGGTGGCCCTTGCCGAAATCGGGCGAGGGCGTGCCGTTGATCACGGTGCCGGCGGGCGCGCCGAGATGATCCTCGAGGATCGTTTTCGCGTAGGGGCCGGTGACCGCGTGCATCGCGTCGAAGCGCATCCGGAAGCCGCCGGCGAAGAGCGCGCGCAGCTTGTCGAAATCGAAGATCTCGGACATCAGCTGCGCGTAATCCTCGACCGGGTCGACGACCTCGATCTCGGTTCGGCCGAGCGAGGTGGTGCCGAGCGTCGACAGGTCGACGTCGTGCGCCTCCATGATCCGATAAGTGGTGACCGATTGCGACGCCTCGAAAATCTTGCCGGTGACGCTTTCGGGGGCGGGTCCGCCGTTGGGGTTGTTGAACTTCACGCCGAAATCGCCGTCCGGCCCGCCGGGATTGTGCGAGGCCGACAGGATGATCCCGCCATCGGTCTTGCGCGACCGGATGAGGTGCGAGGCGGCGGGCGTGGACAGGAGCGCGTTTTGGCCCACGATCACCTTGGCCGCGCCGAAGGCGGCGGCCATGCGCAGGATCACCTGGGCCGCGCGGTCCGAGAAGTAGCGCCCGTCGCCGCCGAGGACGAGCGTCTTGCCCTGCACCCCGCCGATGCCGATCCAGATCGCCTGGACGAAATTTTCCAGGAAATGCGGCTCCATGAAGGTGCGGGTCTTCTTGCGCAGGCCGGAGGTGCCGGGTTTCTGGCCCTCGATCGGCTGCGTTTCGACGGTGATGATGTCCATGTCGCTGTCCTATCGTCCGTTGTCTTGCATGATCCGGGCGGTCGCGGCGAGGCGCGGATCGGCGGCGATCTCCGCAGGTCCGGCCGGCAGGCGCTGGCGCCAGTTGGGATATTCGGTCACGGTGCCCGGCAGGTTGGGCTGGTCTGGCATGCCCAGCACGTTTTCCACCTGCACGGCGACGAGCCGGGCACGGGTCTGTGCCAGGTGGGCGTGCATCGCCTCCGCCGTGGCGGCGGGCAGCGAGGTGCTCTCTGCGCTCGCGCGGTCGAGGGCCGCGACCGCCTCGGTCCGCGCTTGCCGCGCGTCCTCGGCCTGATCCGGGGAGAGGTGGCCGAGCGCGGTGCGGCTGTCGATGTCGCGGCCCGCGCGCCAGCCTTTCCAGGTTGGCAGATCGTGGGTGGAGAAGCTGGCGACCACCGCTTCGGGATAGTCGCCGGGCGGGCGCGGGGCGCCGTCCGCACCGCTTTCGAACATCGTCAGCCGGCACCCGAGGATGCCAGAGGCGTCGAGCGCGTGGCCGAGCCCGTCGGGAATGTTGCCGAGATCCTCGCCGACGATGGTCGCGCCGGCGCGCGCCGCTTCGATCCGGGCCACGGCAAGCATCGCTTCGCGCGGCATCTGCACGTAGCCGCCGGGGGCGCCGTTCGGCACCCAGAACGCACGCTCGAAGCCGAGGATATGGTCGATCCGGAGAAGGCCGGAAAGACGGAGCTGCCGCGCCAGCGTTTCGGCCAGCGGTGCAAAGCCGGCGGCGATCAGGGCGCGCGGGTTGAACGGGGCGAGGTTCCAGTTCTGCCCCTCGGCCGAGAAGGCGTCTGGCGGCGCGCCGAGCGAGGCGCCGCTCGCAAAGCTCGCGGGATCCTCCCAGGTCTCGGCGCCGTGGGGATGCGTGCCGACGGCGAGATCGAGGTAGAGCCCTTCGGTCATCCCCGCGGCTTTCGCGGCCTCCTGCGCCGCGCGAAGCTGCGTCTCAGCCATCCACTGCGCCCAGGCATGAAAGCGCATGTCGGGCGCGAGCTCTGCGGCGGCGGCTTGCGTCTCGGGGCTGGCCGCGTCCTGCAAGGGTGCAGGCCAGGCGTGCCAGTAGGGGCCGTGCCGCTCGGACAGCGCCTGATGGAGGGCGAAGCGGTCGAGGCCCGCGCCTTCGGCTGCGCGCCATGCCTCGAAGGCCGGATCGCCGCCGGCGGCCTCGAACGCCTCGAAGGAGTCGCGCAGGGCGGCGGTCTGCGCCGGGATCAGCGCGGCGTAGTCGATGGGCCCGTCCCCGGCTGGCGGCGCGGCGCGCCCGGTGGCCACGTGCAGCGTCGCGAGGCGCCGGCGATGCGAGGGCGTGTAGGGCGAGGCGGCGTCCGGATCGGTGGGAAACCCGGCATGGACCGGGTTGAGCCCGAGGAACCCCGCGCCGTGCGGCGCCAGCTCGCTGCCCATCTCCGCGAGGTCGGCATAGTCGCCGATGCCGCCGCGTGCCGCGGACCTCAGCCCGTAGAGCGGCACCATCAGCCCCCAGCCGCGCGGCGGCAGCGGCAGGCGCGGCGGCGCCGAAAGGATCCAGCAGGTCTCGCCCGCCGCCTCCAGCCGGTGCCGGCCGAGCGGCAGGACGGGCAGGGGGCCGGCGCCCTCCGCTTCGTGTCCGTCCTCGCGCGTCAGCCGCCACGGCCCCGGAGGGGTCAGGTCGGGCGCGGTATCGTCCACCGACACAGTCCATTCCGGCAAATCGCGCGCAGGCTCCGCGGCCAGCCACTCGGCCGCTTCTGTCGTCGTTGCCGGCAGGCCCATCGCGGCGAGGAGCGCATCGCGCGTCTCGGGTGCGGTCGGCCGATACTGGCCGGTCACGTCGGTATAGCCGGGCAGGATCCCGGCGAGGGAGGCGAGGCGGTCCAGCGCCTCAGCCATCGCGTGGCTCCTGAACGAAGACCTGCACGCTGTCGCCGGCCAGCGCGACGGTCGCGTCGGCCGGGACCGGCTCGGCGTCGGGATCTGCGGTGTCGAGATGGCGCACCCAGACGCGGCCCTCGGGCAGTTCGGGCAGCGTCAGGTCGAGCGCCGCGCCGCTGTTGAACGCGATGAGCAGCGCCTCTTCGCGCTGCGCGTAGGGTGGCGTGCCCGAGGCCATGCGCATCTCGGCGCAGACCAGCCGTCGGGCGGGATCCTCCCAGTCGGCATCCTCCATCTGGGCGCCGTCCTCGCGCCACCAGAACAGATCCTCGATCCCGTCGACGATGCGCTCGCGCGCGTGCAGGAAGCGTTTCTGCCGCAGGATCGGATGCGCCTTGCGGAAAGCGATCAGCCGGCGGGTGAAGTCCTGCAGATCCTCGTCCGCCGCGGACCAGTCGAGCCAGCCGATCTCGTTGTCCTGGCAATAGGCGTTGTTGTTGCCGCCCTGCGAATTGCCGAACTCGTCGCCGGCCAGCAGCATCGGCGTGCCCTGACTGAGGAGGAGCGTCGCCAGCATGTTGCGCCGCCTTTGCGCGCGGGCGGCGACGATCAGGGGATCGTCGCTCGGCCCCTCCACGCCGAAATTGTCGGAATGGTTGGCGCCGTGGCCGTCACGGTTGTCCTCACCGTTCGCCTCGTTGTGCCGCTCCTCGTAGGAGGTCACGTCGGCGAGCGTGTAGCCGTCATGGGCGGTGACGAGGTTCACCGAGGACGTCGCCGGACGCCCGGAATGGTCGAATTGCAGCGCCGAGCCGGTGATCCGGTCGGCCAGCGCCGGCGCGGTGCCGTCCTCGCCGCGCCAATAGCGGCGCACGTCGTCGCGGAACTTGTCGTTCCATTCGGAGAAGGGCGGCGGGAAGGCGCCCACCTGGTAGCCGCCGGGGCCGATGTCCCAGGGCTCCGCGATCAGCTTGACGTCCGCCAGCACCGGATCCTGCCGGATCGCGTCGAAGAACGGCGCGCCGGGATCGAAGCCGGTGTCGGTGCGCCCGAGCGTGGCGCAGAGATCGAAGCGGAAGCCGTCGACGCCCATCACCTCTACCCAGTACCGCAGCGAGTCCATCACCATGCGCAGCACCATCGGGTGGCTCATGTTGATCGTATTTCCGGTACCGGTGTCGTTGATGCAGTGGCGCGGGTTCTCCTCGGACAGCCGGTAATAGGCGGCGTTGTCGAGACCGCGGAAGGCCAGCGTCGGGCCCATCTCGTCGCCCTCGCCGGTGTGGTTGTAGACCACGTCGAGGATGACCTCGATCCCGGCGGCATGGAGGCGCGCCACCATGTACTGAAATTCCCACAGCCGCGCGCGATCGAGGTAGCGCGGATCGGGCGCGAAGAAGCCGATCGACTGGTAGCCCCAGTAGTTCGTCAGCCCCTTGTCGACCAGAAAGCGGTCATTGACGAAGGCGTGGACCGGCAGAAGTTCCACCGCCGTGACGCCGAGGCCGGTCAGGTAGTCAAGCATCGGCTCGGAGGCCATCGCGAGAAAGCCGCCCTTGGGGCCCGCGCCGTCGAAGCGCTGCGTGGCGCCCTTCACATGCGCCTCGTAGACGATGCTGTCGTGCATCTCGGTCTCGGGGCGGCGCGAGCGGCCCCAGTCGAAGCACGGATCCTCCACCACGCATTTGGGCATGAAGGGCGCGCTGTCGCGTGTGTCGAAGCTGAGATCGGCATCGTCGTGCCCGACCTCGTAGCCGTAGAGCGCGTCGTTCCATTCAGGATGGCCCGTCAGCCGCTTTGCATAGGGGTCGATCAGCAGCTTGTGCGGGTTGAAGCGGTGTCCCTCTTCCGGCGCGAAAGGCCCTTCGGCACGGTAGCCGTAAAGCTGACCGGGCCGGATGCCGGGCAGGTAGCCGTGCCAGACGTCGCCGTCACGCTCGGGCAGGGGGATGCGCGCGGTCTCCGTCTTGCCGTCGTCCGAGAAGAGGCACAGCACCATCTTGGTCGCGTTCTGAGAGAAGATCGCGAAGTTCACGCCCGCGCCGTCGAAGGTCGCGCCCAGCGGGCGGGCGCGGCCCGGACCGGGATTGAGGGGATTGGTCATATGGACTTGTCGAGGCTTTTCATGAGGTCGGCATAGGCGCGGGCCGACACGTCCCAGCCCACCGGATGAGCCATAGCGTTGCGCATCATCCTTTGCCAGACCGCTTGGTCGCCCCAGAGCGTTGTGAGCTTGACCAGCGCCTGCGCCAGCGTGTCGGCGTTGATCGGATAGAACTGAAGTCCCGTGGCGGCCCCGGCGGCAAGGCCCGCGGGGCTGGCGTTGATGACCGTGTCGGCAAGTCCGCCGGTCAGCGCCACCACCGGCAGCGTGCCGTAGCGCAGCCCGTAAAGCTGGGTCAGCCCGCAGGGTTCGAACCGCGATGGCACGAGGATCGCGTCGCCTCCGGCCATCATCCGCCGCGACAGCGCCTCGTCGTAGCCGATGCGCACCGACACGTCGGGCAGGGCGGCCGCGGCATCGCGGAAGGCGGCCTCGAGCTTGGGATCGCCCGAACCGAGGAGCGCCAGCTGCCCGCCGGTGTCGATCAGCGCCGGCAACGCGGCGAGGAGGAGGTCGAGACCCTTCTGCTCGGTCAGGCGCGATATGACGATGGCGAGCGGGCCGTCCTTCTGCGGCAGCCCAAGCTCCTCGCGCAGGGCACGGGTGTGCTTGCCCTTGCCGCGCGGCGCCTTGTAGGGCGGCGTCCAGATCGCCTCGTCGATGCCGTTGAGGATCCCGCACAGATCGCCGCGTCGCGCCCGCAGCACGCCATCGAGGCCCATGCCGAACTCCGGCGTCAGAAGCTCGCTGGCGTAGGTCGGGCTGACGGTATTGATCGCGTCCACATGGATCAGCGCGGCCTTGAGCGCGCTGATCCGGCCCCAATATTCGTAACCGTCGGGCGTGAACCCCTCGGGCGGCAACTTCAGCGGGCCGATCATGTCGGCGTCCGCGACACCCTGGAAGGCGACGTTGTGCACGGTGACCAGCGTTGCCACCCGGTCCGCCGCGCCGAGCGCGCGGAGGTATATCGGCGTCCACCCGGCCTGCCAGTCGTGCAAGTGCAGAAGCTGCGGATGCCAGCCGCCGATACCCTCGGCCCCGAGACGCGCCGCTGCCATCGACAGCGCCGCGAAGCGCTGCGGGTTGTCCGGCCAGTCGCGCCCGTCCGGGCCGAGGTAGATCGACCCGGCCCGGTCGTAGAGGTGCGGGGCGTCAAGCGCGTAGAGCACCGTGTCGCCCAGCCGCCCCTCGACGATCCGCGCCGGGCCGCCGAAGAGATCGCCCAGCTCGTGCACCGCGCCATCCGCCGCCGCCATCACCGAAGGGTAACCCGGAAGGAGCGTGCGCATCTCCACCCCCGCGTGGGCCAGCGCACCCGGAAGCGCGCCGGCCACGTCCGCCAGGCCGCCGGTCTTGACCAGCGGCACGCATTCCGAAGCGACCGAGAGGACGCGCATCAGCCCTCCGCCCGCCGGTCGAGCATGTCCTGGGTGATCAGCGTGACGCCTCCGTCGGTCACGCGGAACCATTTGGCATCCTCTTCGGGGTCCTCTCCGACGACGAGCCCTTCGGGTATGCAGACGCCGCGGTCGATCACCACGTTCTTCAGCCGCGCATTGCGCGAGATGTAGGCGCGCGGCAGCACCACCGCCCGCTCCAGGCTGGAATACGAATTGGTGTGCACCATGGTGAACAGAAGCGACTCGCGGATCTCGGTGCCCGAGATGATGCAGCCGCCCGAGATCAGGCTGGAAATCGCAAGGCCCCGTCGGTTCTCTTCGTCATGGATGAACTTGGCCGGCGGCACGCTCTCCGAATAGGTCCAGATCGGCCAGTCGTTGTCCCAGAGGTCGAGATCCGGCGCGAAGTTCGTCAGGTCCAGATTGGCCTTCCAGAACGCATCGACGGTGCCGACGTCGCGCCAGTAGGCCGGCGCCTCGGACGAGGCGCGCACGCAGCTGTCGGTGAACCGGTGTGCCTGCGCCCTCCCGTTCTTGACGATCTGGGGGATCAGGTCGTTTCCGAAATCGTGGGAGGAGGTCGCATCCTCCATGTCGCGCACGAGAAGGTCGCGCAGAAAGTCCCACTTGAAGACGTAGATGCCCATGGAAGCGAGCGTGACGTCGGGATCGTCCGGCGTACCCGGCGGGTCCTTGGGTTTCTCCAGAAACGAGGTGATCACGTCATTCTCGTCGATCGCCATCACGCCGAAGGCCGACGCCTCGGCCCGCGGCACTGTCAGGCAGCCGATGGTGACGTCTGCGCCCGAGTCCACGTGATGCTCGATCATCCGCTCGTAATCCATCTTGTAGATGTGATCCCCGGCGAGGATGAGCACGTAATCGACGCCGTAGCTGTCGACGATGTCGATGTTCTGCGCCACCGCGTCGGCGGTGCCGCGGTACCACATGCTCTCGTCGTAGCGCTGTGAGGCGGGCAGGATGTCGAGAAATTCGTTGCGCTCGGCCCGGAAGAAGTTCCAGCCGCGCTGACAGTGGCGGATCAGGCTGTGCGCCTTGTACTGCGTGGCGACCGAGATCTTGCGGATGCCGGAATTCAATGCGTTCGACAGCGCGAAGTCGATGATCCGCGTCTTGCCGCCGAAATAGACGGCCGGTTTCACCCGTCGGTCGGTCAGCTCGCGCAGGCGCGATCCGCGCCCGCCGGCCAGCACGAAGGCCATGGATCTGTGCGCAAGGCGCGTGGTGGACGGCATGTGACTCCTCCCTTGGGTCTCCGGGCCCGGTCGTGCGGGAAGTTTGGCAGGCCGCACCGCCCTAGGCTAGAGGCCGCGCGCGTCCCCACGGCAGTCGGCGTTAGACGGGCGTTAATTCCTCCTGTGCCATATCCCGCCGGAAAGTCCTTCCGGGCCTCAATGGAGATTGTGAAATGGGTCGTTTTTGGCCAAAGACCGTTCCCGCGCCGGATGGGCGCGCAGAGCAGATGGAGGCGGTGGACCGCACGCATGTGCTCATGCGCCTCGATGCGGGGGGAACCATCGTTGCGGCCAACGCCGCCGCCCATGATGCGCTCGGCTACGCGGAAGGCGGGCTCGAGGGCCTGAAGTTCACCGACCTGTTGCGGCCCGACGATCGGCGGGCGCCGTGGCTGGAACAGATCGTCAGTCGGGTTCGCCGCGGCGAGGATACGTTCCGCATCACTCCGGTACTCTCTCATTCGCGGGAGGAGCGGTGGCTGTCCCTCAGCTTTTGCCGCATGCCGGGCGAGGAGGGGGAATGCCTGGTCGTCGGCCGTGACGTTACCGACCACCACCTGCGCAACCGCGACAATCGCGGACATGTCGATGCCACCAAGCTCAGCATGGCGGTGATCGAGTTCGACCTCGACGGACACATTCTTGATGCGAATGACAATTTCTGCCGCGCGACCGGTTATCGCCTCGACGAAATCGTCGGCAAGCACCACCGGATCTTCATGCCGCCCGAAGAAGCGCAGTCCAGCGCCTATCTCGCCTTCTGGGAGCGCCTGTCCTCAGGTGCGTCGGAAAACGGCCAGGTGCGGCGGATCTCCAAATCGGGGGAGCCGCTGTGGCTCGAAGCGACGTACGAGACCCTGCGCGATGGCGATGGACGGCCATTCAAGGTGGTGAAATACGCCTTCGACATCACCGCCGCCAAGAACGCGGCCTCCGAAGCGCAGAGCCAGATCGACGCGATCCAGAAGGTGCAGGCGGTCATCGAGTTCGATCCGGACGGCAGGATCTTGCGGGCGAACGATCTGTTCTGCAGCGTTCTTGGCTACGAGCTGTCCGAGATCGTCGGGCGCCATCACCGCATATTCCTGAGCGAGCAGGAGATGTCCGGCGACGGATATGAGACTTTCTGGCGCGACCTCGCGGCCGGCAAGGAGGCGAGCGGAGATTACCTTCGGATCGGCAAGAACGGCAAGCGTGTCCACATTCGGGCCAGCTACAACCCCGTCTACGATGCCTCGGGTCGCGTGACGAAGATCGTCAAATTCGCCATGGACACCACCACGTTCGAGCGCACGGCCGAGGTCATGCGACAAGGGCTGGCAGACCTTGCCGCGGGCCGACTGAGCGTCGAACTGACGCAGAACCTGGGCGAACTCGACGAGATTCGTACGAATTTCAACTCCGCCGCGAGCAAGATACGCAACGTGATCCTGCAGGTCGTTCAGCAATCGTCGGACGTGACGGCCGAGGCGGGCGCGATCACCTCGGCCACCCACCAGCTCGCGCAGCGCACGCAGCACCAGGCGGCGACGCTGGAGGAAAGCGCGGCGGCGCTGCAGGAGATCACGACATCCGTCGAGAGTACGGCCCAGTCCGCCATGCAGGCGCGCGAGCAGGCGAGCGAATCCATCGACGAGACCGGTCGCTCCCGTCGCATCGTCGAGAAGGCGATGGCAGCGATGGATGCGATCTCCGAGTCCTCCAACAAGATCTCCTCAATCACCTCCGTGATCGACGACATCGCTTTCCAGACCAATCTGCTCGCCCTCAACGCCGGGGTGGAGGCGGCGCGGGCGGGGGATGCCGGCCGTGGCTTCGCGGTTGTTGCCTCCGAGGTTCGGGCGCTGGCGCAACGATCCTCGGACGCCGCTCGCGAGATCGCCACCCTGATCACGGAATCGACCGAACAGGTGCGTTCCGGCGTGAGCCTCGTCGGCGACACGGGCAGTGCGCTGACGCAGATCGACACGCGCGTCAAAGAAATTTCCGACAGCATCGAGAAGATCGCGCAGACCGCCCAGGGTCAGTCCGGAAAGATCCGGGACATGAACGCCTCCGTCAGCACGCTCGACCGCGCGACCCAACAGAACGCCGCAATGGCCGAAGAGACGTCGGCCGGGATCGAGACTCTCGAACGGCTCGTCAAGCAGGTCCATCAGGAGCTTTCCTATTTCGACGTCGTGGATGACGGCGATTCGCACCCGCGCGCCAAGCAGGGTGCATATCGCGCCCGCGCCTGAGGCGGCCGGGCACGCCGGCCGGAGGGTCCGCCTTGCGCCCGCATGCGGTGCACAAGCGGCGCCCACGGTGGGATCGGTCTTTCACGAGGAAGGGGAGGTCAATCCTTCACGAGGAAGACGGCCGAAAGCGGTGGGATGACGACCGTGGCGGACGCCGCCTGCCCGTGGCTCGGCTCTGCTGCCGCATCGACCGCGCCCATGTTGCCGCGGTCGCCGCCGCCATAGAGCGCGGCATCGGTATTGAGCGCCTCGCGCCACCTGCCGGCGGAGGGCAGACCCATCCTGTAGGCGTCTTGCGCCACCGGAGTGAAGTTGACCAGCACCACCACTTCGGGATCGCCGGGGGCGCCGCGACGGATCCAGGCGACTACGGATCTGTCGGCATCGTCCGCCTCGATCCACTGGAACCCCTCGGGCTCGCAATCCTTGGCATGGAGCGCCGGCTGCGCAGCGTAAAGCCGGTTGAGATCTCGCACGAGCGACTGCATTCCGGCATGCGCAGGCCGCTTTGCCATCTCCCAATCCAGGGATGTCTCAAAGTTCCATTCGTGCGCTTGTGCGAATTCCTGCCCCATGAACAACAGCTTCTTGCCCGGATGGCCCCACATGAAGCCGTAATAGGCCCGTAGATTCGCGAACCTTTCCCAGTCGGACCCGGGCATACGCCCGAGCATGGACCCTTTGCCGTGCACGACCTCGTCGTGGCTGATCGGCAGTACGAAGTTCTCCGAGAAGGCGTAGGACAACCCGAAGGTGAGCTTGTGATGATGGTGCTTGCGGTGGATCGGGTCGAGCTTGATGTATTCGAGCGTGTCGTTCATCCAGCCCATGTTCCACTTGTAACCGAAGCCGAGCCCGCCTTCGTGCACCGGGCGCGAGACCTGCGGATAGGACGTGGACTCCTCGGCCACCGTCATTATGCCGGGGCATTCGCCGTAGGTCAGCGCGTTCATCTCGCGCAGCATGGCGATCGCCTCGTAATTCTCGCGCCCGCCGTCCTTGTTCGGCACCCACTCGCCGTCCTGGCGGGAATAATCGCGGTAGAGCATCGAGGCGACGGCATCCACGCGCAGCCCGTCGGCATGGTATTCCTCCAGCCAGTAAAGGGCGTTGGCAGTGAGGTAATTGAGCACCTCGCGACGCCCGTAATTGTAGATCAGCGTGTTCCAGTCCTGGTGGAAGCCTTCGCGCGGGTCGGCATGTTCATAGAGCGCGGTGCCGTCGAACTGGCCCAGTCCGTGCGGGTCGACGGGGAAGTGCCCCGGCACCCAGTCGAGGATGATGCCGATCCCGGCGCGGTGCGCGGCGTCGATGAGATCGCGGAATTCGTGCGGCGGCCCGTGCCGGACCGTCGGGGCATAGAGCCCGACCGGCTGGTAGCCCCAAGAGCCGTCGAAGGGAAACTCGGAGATCGGCATGAGCTCGATATGGGTGAAGCCCATGTCGCGGACATAGGCCACCAGCTCCTCGGCCGCCTCGACGTAGGAGATGCGGCGGTTGCGCGCCTTGCGGGTCCAGCTGCCGAGGTGGACCTCGTAGACCGAGACCGGCGCCGAGCGCGCATTGCGCTCCGCGCGGGTCTGCATCCAGTCCGAATCGTGCCAGCCATATCCAGCGATGTCACGAACCACCGAGGCGTTCTCGGGCGGGTGCTGGGAGCCGAAGCCGACCGGATCGGCCTTGAGCGGCAGGATCTCGCCATGCGCGCCGAGGATCTCGTACTTGTAGACGGCGCCTTCGGCGAGGCCGGGCAGGAAAAGCTCCCACACGCCGGTGGCGCCGCGGCGGCGCATCACGTGGCGCCGCCCGTCCCAGGCGTTGAACGGGCCGACGACCGACACGCGGCGGGCATTCGGCGCCCAGACGGCGAAATGCGTGCCGTAGACGCCCTCATGGTGCATCACGTGCGCGCCGAGCGCGGACCATAGCCGGTGATGCGTGCCTTCGCCGAGCAAGTATTCGTCGATCTCGCCCAGGACCGGGGCGAAGCGGTAGGGATCCTCCATGTCCCAGGTCGTGCCGTCTGCGGCAACGCCGCGCAGACCGTAGGGCGCATCTCCGGGCACCGGCCCGCGGAACACGCCTGGCGCGCGGTCCACGGGGGTGAGCGGATGTTCGTCCGCGCCGATCACCGCGAAGACCTGCGCGGCATGCGGATCGAAGGCGGCGACGTGGCGGCTGCCGTCCTCCGTGTGCGGGCCGAGCGCTGCGAAGGGATCATCGCATTGCCCTGCTGGGATGCGTTGCAGAAGTTCGAGCGGGGGGAGGGATGCGGCTGCCATGTCAGGCAGAGTAGGCAGGCCGCGCGCCGGTTCAATAGCGCCGTTTCCTTGCGAGCGCTCGCGGCACGGGATGTGCGGTTTATTCGGGCGCGTCCGGCACCGCGCGGGGGAGCGAGGGGCTAGCCCTTTGCGCTCCCCAGGGGTTGCCTGGCCAGATGAAGGGCGGGCGGGCCGCCGTCAGAGGCTGGCGGCCCCCCAGATGTCCGACATGTAGCCGCGGATCGTGCGGTCGGAGGAGAACCAGCCGGAGCGGGCGGTATTCAGGGCGGCCATGCCTGCCCAGCGCGCGGGATCGGCGTAGGCCGCGTCGACCTCGCGCTGCGCCCGCCAGTAGTCGGTGAAGTCCGAGCACACGAGGAAATAGTCGTGGCCGGCCAGGTTCTCGATGATGCCGGCATAGCGGTCGGGGTCATCGGGCGAGAAGGTGCCGTCGCGAATCGCGTCGAGCGCGCGGGCGAGGCGCGGATCGGCCTCGATGGCGGCGCGGGCGTGGCCGTCCAGCATGCGGCGTTCGGTGACCTCCGGTGCCGTCATGCCGAAAAGGAAGAAGTTGTCGGCGCCGACATGCTCGCGGATTTCCACGTTGGCGCCATCGAGCGTGCCGACGGTTGGCGCACCGTTCAGGGCGAACTTCATGTTGCCGGTGCCGGAGGCTTCCTTGCCGGCGGTGGAGATCTGTTCCGAGAGGTCGGCGGCCGGGATCAGGCGCTCGGCCAGGGTGACGTTGTAGTTGGGCAGGAAGGCGACCTGCAGCTTGTCGCGGGTCGCGGTATCGGCGTTCACCACGCGGGCGACGTCGTTGATCAGGCGGATGATGTCCTTGGCGAAAAAGTAGCCGGGCGCGGCCTTGCCCGCGAAAATCTTGATCCGCGGTGTCCACCCGGCGTTCGGGTCGTCCTTGATTTCCTGCCAATGGGCGATGGCTTCGAGTATGTTGAGATGCTGGCGCTTGTATTCGTGCATGCGCTTGATCTGGATGTCGAACATCGCCTCGGGATCGACACTCACGCCCTGCGTCTCGGCCAGCCAGTTCGACAGGTCGGCCTTGTTGTCGCGCTTGGCGGCGGCGAAGCGGTCGCGCCAGCCGGCATCGTCCACGTGGGATTCGAGTTCCTTCAGCCGTTCGAGGTCGTCGACCCAGCCGTCGCCGATCGTGTCGGTGACGAGGTTCGACAGGCGCGGATTGCACGAAAGAAGCCACCGGCGCGGGGTGACGCCGTTCGTTTCGTTGACGATCTTGTCGGGGTGGAGGGCGTGAAGCTCCGCGAATACTGTCTCTTTCATCAGGCCGGTGTGGAGGGCGGAGACGCCGTTCACGCGGTTGGCCATGACGAAGCTGAGCTCGCCCATTTTCACCTGGCTGTCGGCGCGCATGGAGAAGCTGCGTGACGGGTGCGCCTTGCCGTGCGCGTCGTCGATCCGGTCGACGATCTGCAGGTGGCGAGGCAGGAGCTTGCCGAAGACGCCTTCGTGCCAGGACTCCAGCGCTTCCGGCAGGAGCGTGTGGTTGGTGTAGTTGAGGCAGCCCTGCGCGATCTCCATCGCCCGGTCGAAGGGCAGGCCGCGTTCGTCGTGCAGCAGCCGGACAAGCTCCGGCCCGGCGATGGCCGGGTGGGTGTCGTTGAGCTGGATCGCCACCTTCGCGGGCAGTTGCGACAGGTCGTCGTATTCGCTGTCGAAGCGGCGCAGGATGTCGCGCAGCGCGGCGGCGGTGAAGAAGAACTCCTGCTTGAGCCGCAGCTCCTTGCCTTGTTCGGTGGTGTCGTCGGGGTAGAGCACGCGGGAGATCGTGCGCGCCAGCGCCTCGGGCGCGGCGGCGGCGGCGAAATCGCCGCGGTTGAAGCTGTCGAGGTCGAACGGCGCGACCGCCTTGGCCGACCACAGGCGCAGCGTGTTCACCCACTTGCCCTGCCAGCCGGCGATGGGCGTGTCGAAAGCCTCCGCGTCGACCTGTTCGGAGGGGGTCCAGACGGAGCGGCCCCTGTCCTCGCGCACCTCGCCGCCGAAACCGATGCGGTAGCGCGCCTCGGGCCGTTCGAATTCCCAGGCGTGACGCTGAAGGAGCCAGGTTTCGGGGCTTTCGACCTGCCGGCCGCCCTGGAAGGACTGGCGGAACAGGCCGTGTTCGTAGCGGATGCCATAGCCCATCGCGGGGCAGGACAGCGTCGACAGCGATTCCAGGAAACAGGCGGCGAGCCGACCGAGCCCGCCATTGCCGAGCGCCGCGTCCGGCTCGTCGGCCAGAACCGCGTCGTAGTCGAGGCCCAGATCGGTCAGCGCCGCGCGCGCCTGGTCGGCGAGGCGCAGGTTGACGATACCGTCCTCCAGAAGGCGGCCGATCAGGAATTCCATCGACAGGTAGTAGACCCGTTTCGCGCCGGCCTCGTAGGTGCGGCGGGTGGCGGCGAACCACGCTTCGACCATGCGGTCGCGGATCGCGAAGCTGAGCGCCATGCGCCAGTCCTCGGTCTGCGCGGCCTCGGGCGTCTTGCCGAAGCTGTAGGCGAGATGGTTCAGGATCGCGTCGCGGAGGTTGTCGCTCGAGACGGTCGGCAGCGTTGCGATGTTCATGTCGGTCTCCTCGGGGAGAAAGGGCTCCTCCGCTTTTCGGTGATCAAGCGCAGACCGGTGCGCATTGCAAGACAGAGACCATGAAAAAGCCCGATCGTGATGGCCGGACGGCCCGGTCGGCCGTGGGCTGCGCAGAATTGGGGCCGTGGGTCAGGTCAACTCTGCCAGATGCGCGGCCGAGCCGGTGAGCGCAGCGTAGTCGTCGGTGACGAGCTGGACCCCGAACTGGTCCATGAACTCGGTAAACCGGCCTTTGTCGCGGAACCCGGCGTCAAAGCCCAGCGCCGTCAGATGCGGGCCGAAATGCCGCGCGACGCCGCCGCAGAGGTAAATGCCGCCGAAGGGCAGGAGGGTCAGCGCTAGGTTGCCCGCGACGCGGCCGAGCAGCGTCGCGAAGACCCGCATGGCGTGCGTGGCGCGAGGGTCGCCGGCGGCATGGGCGGCCATGATCGCCTCGGCCTCGAGGGGCGTGCCGCCGTCGCGGTCGCAGAGCCAGGCGTGGATGCGCTCGAACCCGCGACCCGAGAGCGCCTCTTCGGCGCCGGCGGAGCCGTGGGCTTCGACCAGCCAGTCGCGCAGGGCGAGGTCCTCGGCGCTTTGCGCCGGGAGAGAGACGTGGCCCGATTCCGACGGCGGCACCAGCGTCTGTCCGCCGAGTCGGAAGACCGGCGCCGCGTTGAGCCCGGTGCCGACGCCGATCACCAGTTTCGCCGCGTGCTCGTTGCCGGGCGCGCCCGGCAGGATGCGCGTGAGGTGCTCCGGCGCAAGATGGTCGACCGCGTGGCCCTGCGCCTGCAGATCGTTCAGGACGGCGACGGTGGTGGCGCCCGTCGCCTCGGCCACCACGGCACGGTCCACCGTCCAGTCGAGGTTGGTCAGCGTGCCGACCCCATCGCGCACCGGGCCGGCCATGGCGACGCAGGCGGCGGCGGGGCGTGCGTTCCGGTCCGACAGGTAGTGGCGCAGCACCTCGGTCAGGCCGGAATGGTCGGCGTTGCGGAACCGTGCGACGGAGTTGGGATCGACCTCCGGCCCCCGGGCCAGCGCCACGCGCGTATTGGTCCCGCCGATATCGGCGACGACGGCAAGCTTAGCCATCGGCACCCCCGAGCGCGGCGCGGAGCGCGTGCCAGGAGGCTTTTGGCGTGCGTTCAAGCGTCTCGAAATCGACATGGACGAGCCCGAAGCGCTTCTCGTAGCCGAGCGCCCATTCGTAATTGTCGAAGCACGACCAGATGAAATAGCCGGCGACAGGCACGCCCTCGGCCTGCGCGCGGCGGATGGCGTCCATGTGATCGTCGAGGAAGGCGATGCGGTTCGGATCGTCCACGCCGCCGCCGTCGATCACGTCAGGGGCGGCCATGCCGTTCTCGGTCACGAATAGGGGCAGATCGCCGGTATAGTCCTCTGCCGTGCGCTTGAGGAAGCGATAGAGCCCCTCCGGATAAATCTCCCAGTCCATGAAGGTCTTGGGCAGCGGCCCCCCGACCTCGTCGAGCGAGGGCCACGGCCCATCGTTGGGCGCCAGAACCTTGCGCGTGTAGTAGTTGATCCCGCACCAGTCGAGCTTCTGGCCAATGATCGGAAAATCGTCCTGGTAATTGGTCGGCAGGTGCGGCGCGAAGCCTGTCAGCACCGTGTCGGGATAGGCGCCCTTGAAGATCCCGTCGAGGAAGAAGCGGTTGTAATAGCCGTCATAGGTCGCGGCGGCGCGGGCGGCCTCGGGGCTGTCATCGACGGGCTCGGGCCATTCCATGTTGAACACGCCGCCGAGGTTGCCCATGCCCATGGCGCGCATCGCCTCGATCGACCTCCCGTGCGCCAGAAGGACGTGGTGCATCGCGCGGGCGGTGGCGCGGATGTCGCGCAGGCCCGGCGCGTGCAGGCCGAGGAAATGGGACATCCAGCCGACGCACCACGGCTCGTTGATCGGCGCGACCGAAAAGACGCGGTCGCCGATGCGAGACATGATGACTTCGGTGAAATCGGCGAACCAGCCGGCGACGTCGCGATTGGTCCAGCCGCCGCGGTCGGCCAGCGCCGAGGGCAGTTCCCAATGGTAGAGAGTCGCGCAGGGTTTGAGGTTCCGCTCCAGCATCGCGTCGACGAGCCGGTCGTAGAAATCGAGTCCATCCTGGTTCGGAGTGCCGGTCCCCTCGGGCAGCACGCGCGCCCAGGAGGTCGAGAAGCGGTAGGCGTCGAAGCCCGCGCCGGCGACAAGGTCGAGGTCTTCCTCGTAGCGGTGGTAATGGTCGCAGGCGACATCGCCATTCTCGGCCCGGACGACGTTGCCGGGCGTGGCGGCAAAGGTGTCCCAGTGGGTCGGGCCGGCGCCGCCGTAGGCGTGACCCTCGATCTGGTAGCTCGACGTGGCTGTCCCGAAAAGGAAGCCTTTCGGGAAATCCTGGCGGGTATGGCGCATGCCCGTCTCCGTTCCTTAACCCGGCGCCGGGCCGGTCGATTGTCCGAGGATGAGTTCAGCTTCGATCAGGGTTTGCAGCGGGGCGCAAGACGGATCGCGGATCATCTGCAGCAGCATCTCGGCCGCCTGCCGCCCCGCGTCGCGGACGGAGGCGCGGGTGGCGGTAAAGATCGGAACGTCCGTGCCGTTCCGGAGATAGCCCAGATCGTCGTCATGGGTGATGACCGACACGTCGGTGCCAAGCCGCAGCCCGCGCCCCTCCAGCGCCCGGCGGATGCCGAGCGCGGTGACCATGGAGGAGGCAAGGAAGGCCGTGGGCGGGTAGGGACGCTGCAGCATGTCGCTGGCGGCGCGGTAGCCTAGTTCCTCGGTCATCTCGCCAGCGCGCATCAGCCCGGGATCGGGGTCTATTCCGGCACGTATCAGCGCCGCGACGAAGCCCTCGCGTCGGCGGAAGGCGAAATCCATGTGCTCCTGCCCGTTCACCAGCGCGATGCGACGATGCCCGAGCTCGATCAGCAGCTCGGTCGCGCGCTCGAACGCGCGCGTGTTGTTCATGTCGATCCAGGAATAATCCATCTTCATCTCGGAGGCGCGACCATGCACAACGAAGGGCAGGTCGAGGGTGCGCAAGAGCTCGATGCGACGGTCGCTGAGATGCGGGCCGTGCAGGATGATTCCGTCGATATTGCCGCGCGCCGAGAGCGAACGGTAGCGTTCGGCTTCGTCGGCGTCGCTGACCAGCGTGAGCTTGAGATCATAGCCGGTCTTTACGTAGGCTTCGGACGCGCCGGTGATGAAGTCGCCGAAAACCGGATTGACCATCTCGTGCGTCTTCGACACCGGGATCACGTGGCCGATCGACATAGCCCGCCCGGTGGCCAGCCCCTTGGCCCAGGCGTTCGGCGTATAGTTGTGCGCTCGCGCCGCCGCCTGCACCCGAAGGCGCGTCGCCTCCTTAACCTCGGGATAGCCGTTCAGCGCCCGGCTGACCGTGGTCGGGCTCAGACCCAAGTGGTCCGCAAGCTCCTTGAGGTTCATCTCCGGCCATCCAAAGCGCTTTCAATTGGCCGGAAGGATAGCCGCAAAACACCGAGCGGGAAAAGGGGGCGTCGCGATCCGGTAATGCCGCGGCGCGGCAAGGGATTTCGCCCTTTTCCGCCTCTGTTCCCGTTGACACGGTGGAACAAACGCGGGAGCGTAACCTCGTCAAAGCGCTTTGGAGAAGGCGTTGTCAGCGTCGGTATCCGGAACATCGGCGCCATGGATCACGGGAGGATCTGGACACATGAAACGAGCACTGACCGCGAGCGCGACGACGCTGGGGCTTCTGGCCGGCGCGGCGCACGCGCAGGACCTCTACACCCCGATCGGCGAAGGCGACTACACCTGGGACGGGTATCAGGACTTTGCCGACGCCACCGACCTGTCGGGCGAGACGGTGACCATCACCGGCCCCTGGACAGGCAACGAGAAAGCCAAGGTCGACGAGGTCTTCCGCTATTTCGAGGAAGCGACCGGCGCGAGCGTGAACTACTCCGGCTCCGACAGCTTCGAACAGGACATCGTGATCTCGGCGCGCTCGGGCTCCGCGCCGAACCTCGCGGTCTTCCCGCAGCCGGGGCTCGCCGCCGACATGGCCAGTCAGGGTCACCTGGAGCCGCTCCCCGACGGGCTCGGTGACTGGGTGGCCGAAAACTACGCCGCGGGCGACAGCCTCGTGAGTCTCGGCACATACGAGGGTGAGGACGGCGAGGAAGACCTCTACGGCATGTTCTACAGGATCGATGTGAAGAGCCTCGTCTGGTACAATCCGATCACCTTCGACGAGTTCGGTTTCGACGTGCCCGAGAGCATGGAAGAGCTGAAGGAGCTGACCGAGGACATGGCCGACGAGGGGCTGACGCCCTGGTGCATCGGCCTCGGCTCCGGCGCGGCGACCGGCTGGCCGGCGACCGACTGGGTCGAGGACATGATGCTGCGCCTGCATGAGCCGGAGGTCTACGACCAGTGGGTGGCCAACGAGATCCCGTTCGACGACCCGCAGGTGGTCGAGGCGATCGAGGAATTCGGCTGGTACGCCAAGAACGACGATTTCGTTGCCGGCGGCGCCGAGAACGCGGCGACGACCGACTTCCGCGACAGCCCGGCGGGCCTGTTCACCATTCCGCCGGAATGCGCGATGCACCGGCAGGCTTCGTTCATCCCTGCGTTCTTCCCCGATGACGCCGAGCAGGGCGAGAACGTGGATTTCTTCTACCTGCCGTCCTTCGAGGAGGCCGACCTCGGCCAGCCGCTTCTGGGCGCCGGCACGCTGTTCGCGATCACCAACCCGTCCGAGGGCGCCTCGGCGATGATCGAGTTCCTCAAGTTGCCCATCGCGCACGAGATCTGGATGGCGCAGGACGCCTTCCTGACCGCGCATCTGGGTGTGAACAACGATCTTTACGCCAACGACGCGCTGAAGCAGCAGGCGGAGATCCTGCAGGAGGCGACGACCTTCCGCTTCGATGCTTCGGACCTGATGCCGGCAGAGATCGGCGCGGGCGCGTTCTGGACCGGCATGGTCGACTACGTGACCGGGGCCGAGGCCGCGGATGTCGCCGCCGACATCCAGAGCCGCTGGGATACGCTCAACTGAGCGCCTGACAGACGCGCGGCCCCGCACGCGGGCCGCGCGCCGCGACCGCCCGGCGACACGGCGGTACCAGCATCGGAGGAGGCCCCTCATGCCACCGTTGTTCCAGGGACTGATCACCATCGTGATCGCCGTCGCCGGCTGCGCGGGATATTTCTACGCCTCCAACTGGGTGCTCGACCGGCTGGTCTTTCCGCCGCGGACAGACGACCAGGGGCGCAACATCTCGCGCGCGACGATGGTGCGGCCGTGGCTTTTCATCTTCCCGGCGGCGTTCTTCCTGTCGCTCTACCTGATCTACCCGGTTGTCGGCTCGTTCTGGCGCTCGCTCTTCAACCGCTCGGGCGAGCAGTTCGTCGGCCTCGGCAACTACGCGCAGATGTTCGCGGAGGAAGGGTTCCGCGTGGCCTTCTTCAACAACATCCTGTGGGTGATCTTCGTGCCCGCGGCGGCGACCTTCATGGGGCTGCTGGTGGCGCAGCTCACCGACCGGCTGAAATGGGGCAACATCGCCAAGTCGCTGATCTTCATGCCGATGGCGATAAGCTTCGTCGGCGCTTCGCTGATCTGGAAGTTCGTCTACGCCAACGACCCCGACATCGGCATCATCAACGCGGTGCGGGATTTCTTCGGGATGCAGCCCATCGACGTGCTGCAGATCGCGTTCTGGAACAACTTCTTCATCATGTTCATCATGGTCTGGATGCAGACCGGCTTCGCCATGGTGATCCTGTCGGCGGCGCTTCGCGGCATTCCCGAGGAAACCATCGAGGCGGCGATCATCGACGGCGCGAACCCGTTCCAGATCTTCTTCAAGATCAAGGTGCCGCAGATCACGCCGACGATCCTGGTCGTCTGGACGACGATCACGATCCTGGTGCTGAAGGTCTTCGACATCGTCTACGCGATGACCGGCGGCAACTTCGATACCGAGATCCTGCCGTCCTACATGATGGATTACATGTTCCGCGACGACGGGCGCGCGACCGCGGTCGCCTTCGTCATCATGGTCATCGTCACCCCGGTCATGGTCTGGAACATCGTCCAGGCCCGCCGCGAGATGCGCTGAGAGGGGCAGGGACATGGACAATATCGCAGGAAAAAGATCGGGCCTGTCCATCGCCACCAACCTCAGCGTGATCGCGCTGGTGCTGATCTGGCTGATCCCGACAGTGGGGCTTCTGGTCTCGTCGTTCCGGGAACGCGAACAGATCTCCGAGTCCGGCTGGTGGCGCGCGGCCTTCAGCGTGAGCCAGGCCTACCGCGTCTCGCCTTCGGCCGAGGGGGCGGTGCAGGAGGGCGACCTTTGGGTGCTGGAGGGCAACCTCTTCGGCGACAAGGAAGGGTCCGGCTCCGTGTCGGGTTTCGGCCTCACGTCGCGCGATCCCGGGGCGGCCGATCCCGGCCAGACCTACGCGCGCTACGAAGTCTTCATCATGGAGGACGGAGAGCAGGACGACACCAATCTCGAGATCGCCTATCCTGCGGATGGCGAGCCGGAATTTCCCGAGACCGACGAGGACGGCAACGAGATCCTGTCCGATCCCGCGCCGGTCTTCGATCGCTCTCTCATGGTGCAGGAGAACGGCGATTTCCGTTACGTCGACGTGGACGAGATAGACCGCGCGCCTTCGGTCTACATCACCGCACCGCAGCCGCCGGAGTTCACGCTCGACAATTACGAGCAGATCCTGACCTCCGACAACATGGACCAGGCCTTCATCAACACGCTGACCGTGGCGATTCCGGCAACGATCATCCCCATCGTGGTGGCGGCGTTCGCAGCCTATGCGCTGGCATGGATGGATTTCGCCGCCCGCGGTTTCATGATCGCGATGGTCGTGGGGCTGCTGGTGGTGCCCTTGCAGATCGCGCTTGTGCCGCTTCTGACGCTGCACAACGCGGTCGGGATCGGGCAGAGCTTCCTCGGTGTATGGCTGGCGCACACCGCCTTCGGGATGCCGCTCGCGATATATCTCTTGCGAAACTACATGATCGGCCTGCCGCGCGACATCATCGAATGCGCGAAGGTGGACGGGGCGACCGATTTCCAGATCTTCACCAAGATTGTGCTGCCGCTGTCGTTCCCGGCCCTTGCCAGTTTCGCCATCTTCCAGTTCCTCTGGACGTGGAACGACCTGCTCGTGGCGAAGGTCTTCCTGCCGTCGCAATCCGACTACTGGGTGATGACGGTGAAGATCGCAGACGACCTGCTGGGATCGCGGGGCGGCGATTGGGGGATCCTCGCGGCGGCGGCCTTCGTGTCGATCGCGGTGCCGCTCGCGGTGTTCTTCGCGATGCAGAAGTATCTTGTGCGCGGCCTGCTTGCCGGGTCCGTGAAGTAACCGGGAGGACGGTGCACTCGACGCCGGAAGGGAGGCGCGCCCGGTGCGCGTGGAGGCGGCGAGACCTGACCATAAGGCGCGCGGGACGCGCCAAGCAAAAAGGAATACGCGGATGAATGTGGCTTCGGCGGTTCAGCCCACCCGCGACGACACGAACACCGAATGGTGGCGCGGGGCGGTGATCTACCAGATCTACCCGCGCTCGTTCCAGGATTCCAACGGCGACGGGATCGGGGATCTTCTGGGGATCGCGCAGCGGCTGCCGCATGTCGCCTCGCTGGGTGTCGACGCGGTGTGGATCTCGCCCTTCTTCACCTCTCCGATGAAGGATTTCGGCTACGACGTCAGCGATTACTGCGACGTCGACCCGATGTTCGGCAGTCTCGCCGATTTCGACATCCTGATTTCCACTGCGCACCGGCTGGGGCTCAAGGTGTTCATCGACCTGGTGCTGTCGCACACCTCCGAGGAGCATCCCTGGTTCAAGCTCTCGCGGACCTCGCGCGACAACGAGAAGGCCGACTGGTATGTCTGGGCCGATCCCAAGCCGGACGGCACGCCGCCCAACAACTGGCTGTCGATTTTCGGCGGCTCCGCGTGGCAATGGGACGGCACGCGGATGCAGTACTACATGCACAACTTCCTCGTGGAGCAGCCGGACCTGAACTTCCACTGCATGGATGTGCAGGAGGCGCTTCTGAAGATCGCGCGCTTCTGGCTGGGGCGCGGGGTCGACGGCTTCCGCCTCGACACGATCAACTTCTACGTCCACGACAAGGAATTGCGCGACAACCCGCCCCTGCCGGAGGGCGAGCGCAACCCGATCACCGCGCCGGCGGTGAACCCCTATACCTGGCAGAACCACCTCTACGACAAGACGCAGCCCGAGAACCTGGAATTCCTCAAGAAGCTGCGGGTGCTGATGAACGAATACAACGCCGCCGCCGTGGGCGAGGTCGGCGAGGATCTGCGCGGGCTCGAGGTGCTGGGCGAATATACCGGCGGCGACGACAAGATCCAGATGAGCTACGCCTTCGAGCTTTTGTCCGACAAGATGCCGACGGCCGCCTATATCGCCGGCGTCTTCGAACAGGTGGAGGCAGTGGCCGCCCAGGGCTGGGCCTGCTGGGCGTTCTCCAACCACGACGTGCCGCGGCACCTGTCGCGCTGGAAGATGTCGGAGGCCGGCGCGCGCTGCTTCAACACGCTGATGATGTGCCTGCGCGGATCGTGCTGCATCTACCAAGGCGAGGAGCTGGCCCTGCCTGAAGCGGAGATCGCCTTCGATGACCTGCAGGACCCGTATGGCAAGAAGTTCTGGCCCGCCTTCAAGGGCCGCGACGGCTGCCGCACGCCGATGGTGTGGGAACCCTCGAACCAGAACGGCGGCTTTTCCGCGGGTCACCCGTGGCTGCCGGTCAGCCACGAGCACCTCAACCGCGCGGTGTCCACGCAGGAACAGGATCCGGCGGCAATCCTGCATCACTACCGCCGCGCCATCGCCTTCCGGCACGCGCACCGTGCGCTGATGACCGGGGAGCAGACCGGGATGCAGGCCGAGGGCGACGTGCTGACGTTCACGCGGTCCGAGGGGGAGGAGACGATCTTCTGCGCCTTCAACCTGTCGCCGGAGCCGGGGCTCCTGGCGATGCCCGAGGGTGAGTGGCGCCAGATCGGCATCGAGCTGGGCTCGGCCGGCCCGGCGCCGGACGGACGGCTTCACCTCGGCCCGTGGCAGCCGGCGCTGCTGATGAAGGCCGCGTGACGAGGAAAACGGGAGGAGACCGGCCATGGCGAACCTGAAACTCACCGATGTCGGCAAGACATACGGCGGCACGGTGGAGGTTCTGAAGAACATCGACCTCGACATCCGGCAGGGGGAGCTTGTGGTCTTCGTCGGCCCGTCGGGGTGCGGCAAGTCCACGCTGTTGCGGATGATCGCGGGGCTGGAAAAGATCTCCTCGGGCACGCTCGAGATCGACGGCCAGAAGGTCAACGATGTGCCCCCGGCGCAGCGCGGGATCGCCATGGTGTTCCAGTCCTACGCGCTCTACCCGCACATGACCGTGCGCGACAACATGAGCTTCGCCCTCAAGATCGCCAAGAAGTCGAAGACGGAGATCGACGACGCCGTCGCCAATGCCGCCAGGATGCTGCAGCTCGAACCCTATCTCGACCGTCTGCCCAAGGCGCTCTCGGGCGGGCAGCGCCAGCGCGTCGCCATCGGCCGGTCGATCGTCCGCGATCCCAAGGTCTACCTCTTCGACGAGCCGCTGTCGAACCTCGACGCCGCCTTGCGCGTGGCGACCCGGATCGAGATCGCGCAACTCAAGGAGAAGATGCCCGACTCCACGATGATCTACGTCACCCACGACCAGATCGAGGCGATGACGCTGGCGAGCCGCATCGTGGTGCTCGCCAACAAGGGCATCGCCCAGGTGGGCACGCCGCTGGAGCTCTACCAGACCCCGAACAGCGAGTTCGTGGCGCAGTTCATCGGCTCGCCCGCGATGAACCTATTGCCGGGCGAGATCGTCGAAACCGGGGCTGAGACGGTCGTGAAGATGGAGGGGGGCGGCACCGCGGCATCCTCCGTCGCGACGGAGGCGGGCGATCAGGGCAAGCGGGTCAATGTCGGCGTCCGGCCCGAGGATTTCGAGGAGACGGACGGCGATTACATCTACGAGGGCAAAGTCGACATCACCGAGGCGCTGGGCGAGGTGACGCTGCTCTATTTCGAGACCGGCTCGGACCAGCCGGTGATCGGCAAGCTGCCGGGTGTGCATGCCGAACTGCGCGGGCGCAGTGTGAAGCTGTCCGCGGCGCCGCAGAATGTACACCTCTTCCACGAGGGACGCTCGATGCTCTATCGCTAGGGGACGACGTTCACTCCGCCACCGTTATCGGTGTGCGGGCGATGACCGAGCTGTCGCGCCCGAGGTGGTAGCGCAGCTCGTAGTCGCCCGGCGCGTCCGGCGCTGCCAGAACCACGGGGCTGTCCTCGCTGGTGTAGACGTAGCGGATGTACTCGCCGTCCGGTGCACCGGCCCCGACGATGCCGACGAAGTCGCGGCGATAATCCGGCCCCTCCCAGGTGACGGGGATGTTGGCGGCTGGAGCTACGGTGTCAGGCGCGTCGATGGCTGCGGAAACAGGCTCAAGCGTGATGGCGCGGCGGGCGAGCACCTGTTCGCCCACACTGGCGGCGACATAGCGCAGTTCGTACTCTCCTGCCGCGGTCGGCATGTCGAGCACGAGCGGGGAGCCGTCGCGGGTATAGCGGAATGCCGCGTAACCCGGATCGCCCGGGAAGGACACGCTCACATAGTCCTTGTCATAGCCCGGCCCCTCCCAGGTCACCAGCACCGGGGCGCCGGCGCGCGCGGTCTCGGGCGCGTTCAGCGTGGCGGTGACATCCACCACCTCCAGCGGCTGCGCGGCGAGGACCGTCTTCTCCTGCGCCATGACGTAGCGCAGCTCGTAGCGGCCCGGCTCCAGTGGCACGGTCACGTCGAGCGGGGCGCCGTCGCGGGTGTAGCTGTAGGTCTCGTAGCCTGTATCCTCGGGCCGCGCGATGGCGATATAGTCGTTGCCATAGTCCGGGCCGTCCCAGTCTACCGACAGGGTCGCGCCGGCATTGGCGCGCGCGTCGGCGTAGAGCCGCGCCGTCACCGGGTCCACCCGGACCGCGCGTGTGGTCAGGACGGTGCTGTCCTGGGCCATCACGTAGCGCAACTCGTAGTCACCCGGCTCGGCGGGCATCTGCAGCCGCAGGGGGGAGCCGTCCCGGGTGTAGGTGTAGTTCACATAGCCGTCCTCTCCCGGTACGGCCACGGCCACGTAATCGTTGCGGTAATCCGGGCCGAGCCAGACCACCGGGATCGTCGCGCCGGCGTCGGCGATCTCGTCCGCCTCGAGCTCCGCTTCGACCGGCGTCACGGTGATGGCGCGGGTCGCCAGCACGGCGTCGCCGTCGGCCAGGATGTAGCGCAGCTCATATGTCCCCGAATGCGGCGGCATCGTCAGGTTCAGGGGGGAGCCGTCGCGCGTGTAGGTGTAGTTGACGTAGCCCGCGTCGTCCGGCTGCGAGACGGCGATGTAGTCCGACGCCGCGTCCGGACCGGTCCAGGTGACCGGGATCGTCGCGCCCGCAACGGCGTCTTCTGCCGCCGCGAGCGTGGCGCCGGGCAGCGGCGCCGGCAGCACCACGGTCACGGTCGCCTCGGCCCCCGCCTCCACTGTGAAATCCGCACCGGCGCTTTCCTCGTCCGAGGCGCGTGTCGCGGTGGCGCGGTACTCACCCGGAGGCAGGGGCAGGGTGAGCATCGCGCCCTCGGCCGGATCCGGCAACTCGCCCTCGCCGGTGATGTCCCAGATCAGCGGATCGGTCACCTCGGGCCCGTTCTCGCCCAGCGTCGCGCGAAAGGTGACCTCGGTCGTCTGCGGCTCTGCCGCCGCGACTTGCTGGAGCGCCGCGCCAAGTTCCGAGGCATCCGCGGCTGCGAGGAACCGGCCGCCTGTCTCTTCGGCGAGGCAGCGCATCTGGCCGATGGCGTCGCTGTCCTCCACGTCGAAACCGATCACGTGGGCGGTGAAGTCGAGTCCGGTTTCTTCCAGGGTACGGGCGGCGGCGCAGGGATCGGGATGGCAGGTCTCGATGCCGTCGGACACCAGGATCACGGTCGCCTTCTCCTGCGTGTAGCGCAGCGCCTCCGCGGCCGCGATGACCGCGTCGGTCATCGGCGTCTTGCCTTTCGGCTGGATCGAACCCACCGCCGCAGAGATGGCGCCCCGCGTCTCGCGCCCCGGCGGCACCATCGTTTCGATATCGGTGCAGTCGCCGCGCTCACGGTGCCCGTAGGCGGCGAGTCCCAATGCCCGGCCCTCTGGCAGGCTCTCCATCAGATCGCCCACGACGTCCTGCGCGATGGTGATCTTCGCGGTTCCGTCGATCTGCCCCCACATGGACCCGGAGCCATCGAGCACGAGGATCGTCTGCTCCTGCTCCTGCGCCTGAGCGGTCCGAGCGAGGCAGAAGGCGGTAAGGGCGAGAGCGGCAAGGCGGCGCATGGCAGAAGGCTCCGTCATCGGAATGGCAGCGCCGAGACTACAGCGCGCCCCGGTTCTGCCAAGGCCCGGCGAAGAGGCCAAGTCCGGAATCCCACCGGCGTCCGCCATTGCCGCGGGCCGCGGCAATGGTGAGCAGGTACAGCGCATGGGATCGACCGCATCTTTGGCACGGAAAAGTAAATTGATGGTAAATGTTCCCGAATCGTTCCAAAGTGCGATTGGCATGTCGGCAAAACGCGCCTACATGCCGGCATTGCCCCAGGAATGAGAGCGGACATGCCCGAGCTGAAGCATATCGAGGTGCGCGGCGCGCGCGAGCACAACCTCAAAGGCATCGATGTCGATATCCCCCGCGACCGGCTGGTCGTTATCACCGGCCTGTCGGGATCCGGCAAGTCGAGCCTCGCCTTCGACACGATCTATGCCGAGGGGCAGCGCCGCTATGTCGAAAGCCTGTCGGCCTATGCGCGGCAGTTCCTCGACATGATGCAGAAGCCGGATGTCGATCATATCTCCGGCCTCTCTCCGGCGATCTCGATCGAACAGAAAACCACATCGAAGAACCCGCGCTCGACCGTCGGCACGGTGACCGAGATCTACGACTACCTGCGGCTTTTGTTCGCGCGCGTCGGCACGCCCTATTCGCCGGCCACCGGCCTGCCCATCGAGGCGCAGCAGGTGCAGGACATGGTCGATCGCGTCATGGCGATGGAAGAGGGCACTCGCGGCTACCTCCTCGCCCCGATGATCCGCGACCGAAAGGGCGAATACCGCAAGGAATTCCTGGAGTTGCGTAAGCAGGGCTTCCAGCGCGTGAAGGTCGACGGGACCTTTCACGAACTCGACGATCCGCCGGTGCTCGACAAGAAGTACCGCCACGACATCGACGTCGTGGTCGACCGCATCGTTGTGCGCGAGGGCATGGATACGCGGCTGGCCGATTCCTTCCGCACCGCGCTCGACCTCGCCGACGGCATTGCCGTGCTGGAGACCGCGCCCCGCGAGGGGGAAGGCGAGCCCGAGCGCATCACCTTCTCGGAGAATTTCGCCTGTCCCGTCAGTGGCTTCACCATCCCCGAGATCGAGCCGCGGCTGTTTTCGTTCAACGCGCCCTTCGGCGCCTGCCCGGATTGCGACGGTCTGGGGGTGGAGCTTTTCTTCGACGAACGGCTGGTGGTGCCGGATGCCAACCTGTCCATCGGCAACGGCGCCATCGCGCCTTGGCGGAAGGGCAAGTCTCCGTACTTTACCCAGACGATCCAAGCGCTTGCGAGACACTATGAATTCGATGCCGCGACCAAGTGGAAGGATCTGCCGGATGTCGTGAAGCAGGTCTTCCTGTTCGGGTCGGGCGAGGAAGAGATCCCGTTCCGCTACGACGAGGGCGGGCGGGTCTACAACGTCACCCGGGTTTTCGAGGGGGTCATCCCCAACATGGAGCGCCGTTACCGCGAGACGGACTCGAGCTGGATCCGCGAGGAATTCGAGAGATATCAGAATAATAAGCCATGTTCTTCATGTGGGGGATACCGCCTGCGGCCGGAAGCGCTTGCCGTGAAGATCGCCGGATTGCATGTGGGCGAAGTGGTCGAGATGGCGATCCGCGGCGCCCATGACTGGTGCGAAGGCGTGCCCGAAAGCCTCGGACATCAAAAGAACGAGATCGCCCGCGCGATCCTGAAGGAAATCCGTGAACGCCTTGGATTCCTGAACAATGTCGGGCTCGACTACCTGACGCTCTCGCGCTCGGCCGGCACGTTGTCGGGCGGAGAGAGTCAACGGATCCGCCTGGCCTCGCAGATCGGGTCGGGCCTGACGGGGGTGCTCTATGTGCTCGACGAACCCTCGATCGGACTGCATCAGCGTGACAACGACCGGCTGCTCGGAACGCTGAAGAACCTGCGGGACCAGGGCAACACGGTGATCGTGGTGGAACACGACGAGGAGGCGATCCGCGAGGCCGACTACGTCTTCGACATCGGGCCGGGCGCCGGCGTGCATGGCGGCCAGGTGATCGCGCACGGTACTCCGGACGAAGTCGCGGCAAACGAAACATCCCTGACGGGTCAGTACCTTGCGGGTGTGCGCGAGATTCCCGTGCCGAAAACCCGGCGCAAGGGCAACCGCAAGAAGCTGAAGATCGTCAAGGCCGCCGGCAACAACCTCAAGGACGTGACGACGGAGTTTCCGCTCGGCAAGTTCGTCTGCGTGACCGGCGTGTCGGGCGGCGGCAAGTCGACGCTGACGATCGAGACGTTGTACAAGACAGCGGCGACGCGTCTGAATGGCGCGCGCGAGACGCCGGCGCCTTGCGAGACAATCAAGGGGTTCGAGCATCTCGACAAGGTGATCGATATCGACCAGCGGCCCATCGGTCGGACTCCGCGTTCGAATCCAGCCACTTACACGGGGGCCTTCACGCCGATCCGGGACTGGTTCGCCGGCCTGCCGGAGGCCAAGGCACGGGGGTACAAACCGGGCCGCTTCTCCTTCAACGTGAAGGGCGGGCGCTGCGAGGCTTGCCAGGGCGACGGCGTCATCCGGATCGAGATGCACTTCCTGCCGGATGTCTACGTCACTTGCGAGACCTGTAACGGCGCGCGCTACAACCGCGAGACGCTGGAGATCAAGTTCAAGGGCAAGAGCATCGCCGATGTACTTGATATGACGGTGGAAGATGCCCAGGACTTCTTCCAGGCGGTGCCCTCGATCCGCGAGAAGATGGACGCGCTCGTGCAGGTCGGCCTAGGATATATCCGGGTCGGACAGCAGGCCACGACGCTGTCGGGCGGGGAGGCGCAGCGCGTCAAGTTGTCGAAGGAGCTGGCCAAGCGATCGACCGGGCGGACGCTCTACATCCTCGATGAACCGACCACCGGCCTGCATTTCGAGGACGTGAGGAAACTGCTCGAAGTCCTTCATTCCCTTGTCGATGCCGGCAATACCGTGGTGGTGATCGAGCACAATCTCGACGTCATCAAGACCGCCGACTGGATCATCGACATCGGTCCCGAGGGCGGTGATGGCGGCGGCGAGATCGTCGCCGAGGGCACCCCGGAGACCGTCGCCCAAGAGGAACGATCCCATACAGGACGTTACCTGCGCACGATGCTGGACCCACGCAAGGTGGCGGCGGAATAGGGGCCGCCGTTAATCGAATATCAGCATCTTCGTCGTTTTCTTGGCAACGAGCGCGATGGAGACGGCGATGGGCAACGGCGCAGTTCTGAATGCCGGGGAAAGTGCGGCCCGGCCCACCATTCGCGATGTGGCGCGGCTGGCCGGCGTGTCGAAATTGACCGTCTCGCTGGTCCTGCGCGAATCGGCCTCTGTCCGGCCGCAGACAGCCGAGACCGTTCGCGCAGCCATGGCGCGGATGAACTACGTGTACGATCCGCGCGCGGTGAGGTTCCGGCAGGGGCGCCCGGGTCCGCTCGGGGTGGCCCTGCGCGGTGCCGGCGATCCGCTTTCCGCAGGGGTCCTGTCCGGCTTGTCGGAAGTGGCCGGGAAGGCGGGTCAGGCGCTCCTGGTCTGTTTCGGGGGACGTCGGGGCGCGGGCGGAGACACGGCTTTCCTCCTGCATGCCGAAGGAGCGTCCGCGATGCTGATCGACGCGCGGGACGGCCCGTTCGGAACCACGCCCGGCGGTGTGCCGACGATGGCGCTGTTCGGAACGCCGCCGGGGATGATGTCCGCGCAGCTCGATGGCGCGCAGGCCCTACGGCTCGCGACGGAGTACCTGGAGCAGCAGGGGGCGACGCGCTTCGTTTTGGCAGGAAGGCCGGAGATTCTCGTCCCGGGAGCGGGTCAGGACCCCGTCCATCTGCGTCTCGATCATCCGGGCGCCACGGAATTCATGGAGCGGCTTGGTCAAACAGCCACGCCGGCGGACGGGATAATCTGTACCGATCCGGCAATCGGGCGGCTCTGCCGTGCCGTAGGTGTACCGCGCGCTCGGCTCGTAGTACTCGGCGACGCCGAACGGACTGGCGATTGCGCCGCACTCTGCTTTGATGGTCGGGCGCTGGGGCAGACGATCGGGCGCAGGCTTCTCGACCGGATGTCTGGCGGCCCGCCCGGAGCGGAAGATATCGTTGCACCGGTTTGGCTCACAACGCCGCGATGTGACGGCTAGTTGAGATCCTCGAGCAGGCGTCCGTGACGCCGGGTCTCTGCCAGAAGCGCACCGAAGGTCGTGACGCCACGCCCTTCGAGCATCGCGCGCATGCGCAGGAATACCTGCGCGGTCACCGCGGCGTCCCCCATGGCCGTGTGGCGCCCCGCCGCGGGCACGTCGATACCGAGTCGCTCGGCCAGCGCGTCGAGCGTATGTGTCTCGGTCGTGCCGAACAGGATGGCGGAGAGGAGCACGGTATCGAGGATCGGGTGGTCCCAGGTTACGCCTGCCGCCGGCGCATGCCGGTGCAGGAAGGCCATGTCGAACGGCGCGTTGTGGGCCACGATCACCGCCCCCGTGGCAAAGCCGTGAAAGTCCCGGGAGGCGCGCAGCATGTCCGGCGCGCCGGCGACCATGTGATCCGAGATCCCGTGTACACGGGTCGCTGCCTCGGGGATCGGCCGGCCGGGATCGACCAGCGTCTCGAACCGTTCGCCCGGCACGATGCGCCCGTTCACAACGCGCACCGCGCCGATCTGCACCACGTCGTCGCGATGCGGCAGGAGTCCGGTCGTCTCGGTGTCGAAGACGCAATAGGTCAGCGCAGAGAGAGGTGCCTGTGCGATATCATCGGTCTCGGGCGTGCCGCCGTCCAGCCCGAAATCGTAGACGATGGGCCGCGCGGCGTTCGGATCGAGCCGTGTCTCGGCCGCGTCGATGATCAGAAGGTACCCGTCACCGTCCATAGGCTTGACCTGAGCCGCGAAGTCCTGAGCGCAGTCGCGGGAGGGCAGCCGGATCTCGCTCGCCAGGCCGGTGCGTCCGAGCGTCCTGCGAATCCTGCGCAGCGCAGCCGCTTCGAAGTAATCCGACATCCGGGCGCCGAGCCGGGGCGGCGCCACCTGGGCCAGAACTTCCGCCGCCTGCCCGTCGTAGAGCACGATGCGATCCTCGGCATTGACCAGTATCGTGGCCACCGGGATCTCCGTGAGCAGCGCGGTGAGCCGCGCGCGTTCCGCCTCGATCTTCGCGGTCTCGGTGGCCACCGCCTCCGCGGTCGCGAAGGCCGACTCGCCGAGCGCACGCGTGATCGCATCGGCCGCGGGCGCCAGATCGCCGAGGTGGCGACTGGCACCGAGATCCAGCGCCCGTGTGCTGCCGGAATGCGCGCGCACCCGCAGATCCGCCGCCAGTTTCTCCAACGGTTTCGCGACATTGGTATCGAACAGCCACCAGAAGAGGGTGCAGAGTCCAAGCAGAAGGAAGCCCGACACAACGAAGGCGAACAGGTAGCCGCCGCTGTCGCGCCCTGCGCCGAGCGCGATGGCCCCGCCGACGACTGCGATCGCGCCGGCCGCCAGCGCGGCGAACATCGCGAAGACGCGGAGGCGGAACGACGCGCGCATCGGCCTCAGACCGCCCGGCAGACCGAGGCGACGATCGGATCGTCGGGGCCGACCTCGCGCCAGACCGGCTCACCTCCATCGCCGCGGAACGGATCGGCGCGTCGGGCGCCGGGGCAATCGACCATGATCTGCACCGCCTGCGTCGCGCGCCACCGGCCGAAAAAGTAAAGGTCGGCGAGGTAATGTCCCTCGGCTTCGCGGTTAGCGCGCAGGTTGCCGGTATCGAGCGCGACGAAGCGCTCCACCATCGGCACCGCGTAGGTCCAGGGGCGCCACCAGCTCGTGCCCCGGGCCGCCTCCGCGACGACCATCTCTTCGGGCAGCGCGCTGCTCGTGCGTTGGTACCACGCGTATTCGCTGGATACCGCCGCGGCGAGCATGGCGGCGCCGGCCGCCACCGGCACGAGCCAGCGCGGCACCCGGTCGCCGGCCAGCCGGGCGATCAGCAGCATGATGCCGGCGCCGGCGAAACCTGCCACGACCACCGCGATCAATTCGAAGATCATCGTTCCTCCCCTTCGCGATGCCGCGTCGTCAGCTCAGCATGCCGCGCCCGTGGCCTGCCGCCGATTGCATCCCCTTGACCACCACGAAAGCGTCACGCAGATGCGCCCGATCAAAATCCGACAACTCCGCCGGCGCAAGGAAATTGTCCGGCGCCGCGCCGCGCCGGACCTGCCGCGCCTGGTGGGCAAGGCGCGTCTCCGCTATATGGTCGTAGGCGTCGATCAGGTCCTGGCCGCCGCGCTCGGATATCACTCCGGCGGCCCGCGCCGCGGAGAGCCGAGCGCGGGTGTTCACCGGCAAAAGCCGCCCCTGCAGCGCGTAAATGCGGGCGAGATCGGTGACCGGCACCACACCGGAATGCTTGAGATCGAGCGTGTTCTTGTGCTCGCCTGAACGGATCAGGGCGAAGCCGCGGATAAGCCCGAGCGGTGGCGTGTGCTTGAGCGAATTCGACACCATGTGCGACACGAAAATCGAGTTTTTCTGTGCGCTTGCGAGCGTGTCTTCACGAAGGCTGTCGAACAGCGACCGCGTTCCGCCGATGGCGCGCAGGTCGAACATGACCGAGGCGAGCATCTGCGCCTCGGGGTCGGGCCGGTCGATCCAGCGCTGGAAATAGTCGCGCCAGACACGCAGCGGTTGCCGCCAGCGCGGGTTCGTCGCCATCATGTCGCCCGGGCAGTAGACGTAGCCGCAGGCGTGCAGGCCGTCGCTCACCCGGCGTGCGAGCCGTTCGAAATAGGGCTTGTCGCCGTCGGTCACCGAGTCGTCGAGGATCAGGCAATTGTCCTGATCGGACACGCCGGTCTGTTCCTGCCGGCCCTGACTACCGCAGGCGAGCCAGAGATACGGGACCGGCGGCGGGCCGAGTTCGGCCTCCGCCAGCGCCAGCAGCCGGCGCGTCGCGGCGTCGGCGATATCCGTGATGAGCCGCGTCGTGACCTCGTGGCGGTTGCCCGAGGCCACGAGCTGCGCCAGGAGCTGCGGGATGCGTGCGGTAACGGCTGCCATCGCCCCGGCGCTCTCGGCGTCCGCGATCTGCCCGACGAGGTCGGCCGAGGTGACCGCCTGGTATCGCGTCAGGTCGGTTTGCGTGACCATCCCGACAAGCCGCACACCGTCGCAGATCGGCAGGTGGCCGATGCGGTGCTCCATCATCGCGTGCAGCACATCGGAACCGAGCGCCGAGGGCGGCAGCGTGATCGGATCGGGTGTCATGATCTCGCGGAGCGGCGTGTCTATGGGACGCGCCGCCGCGACGATCTTGCCCGAGATGTCGCGCAGCGTGACGATCCCCTCAAGCCGCTCCTTCGTGGTCACGCAAAGCGAGGAGACGCGCGCCGCCCGCATCGCCTCCGCCGCCTCCTGTGCGGTAGCGTCGGGGGAGCGGGTCAGGAGGGTGCGGTTCATCAGCGTCTCGACCCGGCTGGTGGCAAGGTCGTTGCGCTCGGGTCGGTCGCGCCGGCGCCGGTCGAAGAAGCGGCGAACGTTGTCATGCGCCGCGCGGAGGGCGTGGTAGGACTCGGCGGGCAGCAACAGCAGCGTGGCATCCGTGCGGGCCGTCGCGGTCGTCGCGGCAACGCCGTCGCGGCCAAGTCCGCGTTCGCCAAAGGAATTTCGCGGTCCGAGTTGCGAGATCTGCGCGCCATGTTGGTCGCGCACCTCGATCTCGCCGGAGGCCACGACGTAGAGCCCGTCGAGCCGGTCTCCGAAGGTGTAGACGGTCGCCCCGGCCGGCACCTGCTGCTGCCGGAACTGCTGCACGAGGTCTCGCCGCGCCGGCAGCGGCAGCGCCGCGTACGGGTCGAAAGTGGACAGAAAATCGAGCAGGGCGTCGTCATCGAGCGGCATCGCGCGCTCCATCAGAAACAGGTGGTCCCGCCCGCGTTATGCCGCGCGGACGGGACCGTTGCAAAGGGGGCAGCGGGGTGCTGCCGCCCCCCGGTCGCATCAATGCGACTGGGCCGTGCCCGCGCCGCGCGGTACGCGGACGCTCTCGACCAGTTCCTTGATGTCGTCCGGCACCGGCTTGGTCATCGACGCCACGATGAAGGCCACCGTGAAGTTGATCGCCGCCCCGACCGCGCCGAAGGAGGTCGACTTGATCGTGCCGATCATCGGCTCCGCGTCGGTAAACATGTTGGTATCGGGGATGAAGAACCAGCCCTTGTGCAGGAAGATGTAGAGCAGGGTCGTGCCGAGCCCTGCGAGCATCCCCGCCACGGCGCCGGTATTGTTGATGCGGGTCGAGAAGATGCCCATCATCAGCGCCGGGAAGATCGAAGATGCCGCGAGGCCGAAGGCCAGTGCCACCGTCTGCGCCGCGAAGCCCGGCGGATTGAGCCCCAGCCACGTTGCGATCGCGATCGACACCGCCATCGCGATCCGGGCGGTCAGAAGCTCGCCCTTCTCCGAGATGCTCGGGTTGATCGCGCCTTTCACGAGATCGTGGCTAACCGCCGAGGAGATGGCGAGCAGAAGGCCCGCCGCCGTCGACAGAGCCGCCGCGATACCGCCTGCTGCGACGAGGCCGATGACCCAGCCGGGCAGGTTGGCGATCTCGGGGTTGGCGAGAACGAGGATGTCGTTGTTGAAGTTGGTCAGCTCGTTGCCTTCCCAGCCGGCCTCCTCGGCCCGCGCCTGCATGTCTGCGTCGCCGTCGTTGTAATACTGGATCCGGCCGTCGCCGTTCTTGTCTTCCCAGCCCAGAAGGCCGGTCTGCTGCCAGGTCGGCATCCAGTCATAGGCCGGATCGGTCTCGATGGTCTCGATCGCCACCGCTTCGCCGTCCGTGCCGTTGGGCCAGAAGAGCTCCGTGATGTTCAGCCGCGCCATCGCGCCCACCGCGGGGGCGGTGAAATACAGCAGTGCGATGAAGACGAGTGCCCAGCCGGCCGACCAGCGCGCGTCGCTCACCTTCGGGACGGTGAAGAAGCGCATGATGACGTGCGGCAGACCCGCCGTGCCGATCATCAGCGACAGCGTGAACAGCACCATGTTGAACGTGTCGCCATTGTGCGCGGTGTATTCGCTGAAGCCGAGATCCGTCACCACCTGGTCCAGACGCGCCAGCAGCGGTTCGCCCGATGCCTGGTGTTCGCCGAAGAGGCCGAGCGCGGGGATCGGGTTGCCGGTGAGCTGCAGCGAGATGAAGATCGCCGGGATCGTGTAGGCGAAGATCAGCACGACGTATTGCGCCACCTGCGTGTAGGTCACGCCCTTCATGCCGCCGAACACCGCGTAGGCGAACACGATCACCGCGCCGAGAAGAAGGCCGGTGGTCGCGTCGACCTCGAGGAAGCGGCCGAAGGCCACGCCGACGCCGGTCATCTGCCCGATCACGTAGGTCACCGAGGCGACGATGAGGCAGATCACCGCGACGAGCCGCGCCGTCGGGCTGTAGAACCGGTCGCCGATGAACTCGCTGACCGTGTACTTACCGAACTTCCGCAGGTAGGGCGCGAGCAGCAGCGCCAAGAGCACGTAGCCGCCGGTCCAGCCCATGAGGTAGGTGGAGTTGTCGTAGCCGGTGAAGGCGATCAGCCCGGCCATGGAGATGAACGAGGCCGCCGACATCCAGTCCGCCGCCGTGGCCATGCCGTTGGTGACGGGATGCACGCCGCGCCCCGCGGCGTAGAATTCGCTCGTGGTGCCCGCACGCGCCCAGATGGCGATGCCGATATAGATCGCGAAGCTGAGCCCCACGAAGATGATGTTGATGATCGTCTGATCCATGACGCGTTACTCCTCGTCCACGCCGAAATCACGGTCGAGCTTGTTCATCCGCCAGGCGTAGAAGAAGATCAGGCAGAGAAAGACGATGATCGATCCCTGCTGGGCGAACCAGAAGCCCAGATCCGTCCCGCCGACGGAAATGCCCGAGAGCAGCGGCCGCAGCAGGATGCCGAAGCCGAAGGATACCAGCGCCCAGACGATGAGGGAGCCGATGATGAGACGGATGTTGGCCTTCCAGTAGGCCACTCCGTCGGACGCCCTGCGGGGCGTGCCGTGCGATTGATCCGACATTGTGTGCGGGTCCTCCTCCTGGTCAATGATCGGGTCCGCGTCTGGCGCGGGCCCGGCTGGGGCAGGGCGCGCGGGGCGCGCTCTGCCGGTCGTTTCAGTGGCGCGCGGCGCGGATCACCGCGCCGATCCGGTCGGCGATATCGCCGATCTCTCCCATCGCGCCGACGCGGACGAGCGCCCCCTGCGCCTCGTAATGGGCGATGAGGGGGGCGGTCTGGGCGTGGTAGGCCTCGAGCCGTGTGGCCACGGTTTCCGCCTTGTCGTCGGCGCGGCGGGTCATCTCCGTGCCGCCGCACTTGTCGCAGGTGTCGGGCTTGGCGGTGGGCTTGAACGTGTCGTGGTAGCCCTCGCCGCATTTCGCGCAGGTGAAGCGGCCCGAGATGCGCTCGACCATCTCCGCGTCGTCGACCTCGAGGCTGATCGCGGCGTCGATCTTCTGCCCGCCCTCGGAGAGCAGCCCGTCGAGCGCCTCGGCCTGCGCCGCGGTGCGTGGGAAACCGTCGAGGATGACACCCGTCCGGGTGTCGGGCTCGGCCAGACGCTCGCGCAGGATGGCCACCACGATATCGTCGGAAACGAGATCGCCGCGGTCCATGACCTCCTTCGCGGTGCGGCCAGCCGGAGTGCCGTCCTTGACCGCCTTGCGCAGAAGGTCGCCGGTGGAAAGCTGCAGAAGGCCGAAGCGGTCCTGCAGGAGCCGCGCCTGCGTGCCCTTGCCGGCCCCCGGTGGGCCGAGCAGGATGAACACGGGCGCGGTGGTCACGGTGGTGTCGCCGTGCATCCCCTCAGCCCCTGTTTTCGCGGTGTTCGATGAGGTTGTCGACGACGGAGGGGTCGGCGAGGGTGGATGTGTCGCCGAGGGATCCGTGGTCGTTCTCGGCGATCTTGCGCAGGATGCGGCGCATGATCTTGCCCGAGCGGGTCTTGGGCAGGCCGGGGGCCCACTGGATGAGGTCGGGCTTGGCGATCGGGCCGATTTCCTGGCGCACCCAGGCCTGCAATTCGGCCTTGAGCTCGTCGGAGGGCTCGACCCCGTTCATCAGCGTCACGTAGCAGTAGATGCCCTGGCCCTTGACCTCGTGCGGGTAGCCGACGACGGCGGC
>NZ_FOMS01000014.1 GCF_900112685.1 Roseivivax sediminis | reverse complement strand
TCGTCGGATACGGCATGATCGAAAGCGACGCCGCCAGCGCCGACGGAGAAGACCCGACGGCGGGCGGGCGGATCGCCTTCGACTATCAGTTCGGAACAACCGTTCTGGGCGTGGGCGCGCAATATGTCGGGGTCGACTCCGAGCAAGGTGTTTTTCGGGTGGGTCCCCGCGCGGGTGTCGCGTTCGGACGCAACATGGTCTACGGTACCGCCGGTTACGCCGAGATCTACACCGACAATCCGAAGGTCGAGGATTCGTCCGGATATTTCCTCGGTGTCGGCGCGGAGCGGTTCCTGAACGATAGGATCACCGTCGGCTTCGAGTTCGACTACGACAAGTTCGAGGATTTCGACGACAGTATCTACGATGATCTCGACGCCACCGCCTACAGCGCGAGCGTGAGCCTGAACTTCCGGTTCTGATCGGGTACCGGCCCGGCGAGTGGCGGGCTGGGGTCCTCCGGAGACCCCGCGATCGGCCGTAGCGGCTTCAAGTCTCGTGTTCGCCGTGTTCGTCTGTCATGCGACACGGTCCCGCCCGCCCGGGCCGTCTGCCGCCCTCGACCGAAACCGCATTGCCGGTGGGAGACTGGATGGAAAAAGCGCTTGTGACGGGCGCGGCCGGCTTCATCGGCTACCATTGCGTGCAGCGCCTGCTGGCAGCGGGGGTCGAGGTCGTCGGGCTCGACGCGATGACCGATTACTACGATGTCGCGCTGAAGCGCGCGCGGCTGTCCGAGATCGGCGCCAACCCGGGCTTCCGCTTCATCGAGGCGGCGGTGGAGGATCCCGGGGTGCTGGCCGGTCTTTTCGCGGACGGCGGCTTCGACACGGTGATCCACCTCGCCGCGCAGGCGGGGGTGCGCTACTCGCTCGAGAATCCGCGCTCCTATCTGGAGAGCAACATCGCCGGCACGTTCGAGCTGCTGGAGGCCGCCCGCGCGCATCCGCCGCGGCACATGCTGCTTGCCTCCACCTCCTCGGCCTACGGCGCGAACACCGAGATGCCCTATCGCGAGACGATGCGCGCCGATCACCAGATGTCGTTCTACGCCGCCACCAAGAAGGCGACCGAGGCGATGGCCCATTCCTACGCCCATCTCTACGATCTGCCGATCACCATGTTCCGCTTCTTCACCGTCTACGGACCCTGGGGGCGGCCGGACATGGCACTCTTCAAGTTCACCAAGGCGATCCTCGAAGGCGCGCCGATCGAGGTCTACAACCACGGCGACATGAAGCGCGACTTCACCTATATCGACGACCTCGTGGAAGGCATCGCGCGGCTTGCGGGCGCGGTGCCCGAACGCGGCCGCCCGGAGGGCGAGGCGGACAGCCTGTCGCCGGTGGCGCCGTTCCGGGTGGTGAACATCGGCAATTCCGAGCCGGTGCAGCTGACCGATTTCATCGCGGCGATCGAGGCGGCGACCGGGCGGCAGGCGGAGCGGAAGCTCATGCCGATGCAACCCGGCGACGTCCCGGCGACCTGGGCCGACACCGCGCTGCTCGAGGCCCTGATCGGCGCGCGGTCCGGTACGCCGGTAGCGGTGGGCGTCGACAGGTTCGTCGCGTGGTACCGGGCCTTCCACCGGATCTGAAGGTTCCGCCGATCGGGGTCTCCGGGCCGGTCAGCGGCCCGTCCGGTCGAGAACAGCGTTCACGGTCTTGAAGAGAAGGTACAGATCCGTCTTCAAAGAGGCGTTCGCGAGGTAGGAGACATCCATCCGGACGCGTTCCTGGTAGCTGACGTCGTTGCGTCCCGAGACCTGCCAGACCCCCGTGATGCCGGGCTTCAGCGCAAGGTAGGCCGACCGGTACGGCCCGTATCTGCGCATTTCGGCACGGACAACCGGACGCGGGCCGACGAAGCTCATGTCGCCGCGCAGCACGTTCCAGATCTGCGGCAGCTCGTCGAGGCTGCTGGCGCGCAGGAACCTGCCCAGGGAGGTGATGCGGGGGTCGTCGGTGAGCTTGTGATCGCGGGTCCATTCCTCTGCCGCCTCGGGATTGGTGGCGAGGTACTCGGCCAGCCGGCGGTCCGCATCTGGAACCATGGTGCGGATCTTGTAGCAGCGGAAGGTCCGGCCGCACTGGCCGACACGCCGATGTCCGAAGAAGCCGGACCCGCCGTCGCGCCGGACAAGAAGCCACAGGACCGCAATGACGGGCAGCAACGCCGGCAGCATGAGCAGGGCAAGAACGATATCGAAGACGCGCTTCCAGAAGCGCTGATACGATTGCCGCGTGCGCGCGAGGACAGACAGGCGCATCGACGCGGGGTCGGGGCTGAAATATTCGGGCAGAAATGTGCTCTGATCTTTCATCTTCGTCCTACGAACTGAACCGATTTCCGCGAAGGCAGTTTGCTGCCTGCCAACTTGAAGGCTTTGACGACGATTCCTAACGGACGTTTAGCCTCGACGCCGCGCTCTGTCATCACGGGACGGGGGACTTGGTTCAGTTTTTTTTCCGCCGTCCCGACAATGCCGTTTATTCATGCAGTAAAAAGCGGACTCCGCCGATTTCATAGGAGGGCTCGCGGACCATAGCTTAATGCGCCTCTCCGCGGCGGTCGGATCAGGTTTTGTCGTCGCTTTCCCAGGATGCCAAGCGTCTGAAACAGGGATGTGACGCCCGCCCGGGCCGGCATGTTGCAGGTGGAAAGCCGCGAATCGGGTCCCGTATCGCCGTGTCCGGGTTGCGTTCCCCCTGTTCCGCCCAATAAGCGCCCCAAAGCTGCTAATTATGTGTCGTTCGGCGAGACCCCCACTGCTCCATCCATGAAAAGTTTTAAAACCTTCGCTCCATGCGTTGACAATAGGCGGCGCTTTACCCCCTCTATGGGCACGAAGTTTTGACTCTTGCGAAATTGGAGAGGTGTAGATCATGCAGGCCTACACGTTTACGGCCCTGGAAGTGACGTATGGCACCGGTGCGGACGACATCCTCACGGTTAGCCCCGTCGAAATCGTCGCCACATTCGACGATGATGTTACTGCCCTCGAATACGACATTACCGGGACGCTGTCCGGGGACGAGGGCAACGCGACCATCCTGACCGTCCCGGAGACCTTCTCCGTCGACGGGGTTCCGCTCGATTTCTCGGACCTGGACTTCTACCTGGCCGACCTCTCGTTCGAGGACGGGGCAGAGCGGCAGGTCATCGGCATCCAGACCTCCGGCTTCCAGAACTACCTCATCGAGGTGTCCGGCACGCCGCTGCCGGAGGATCTGACCGCGGAAGATTTCCAGGCCATCGCGACCTCTGTCGACGGCTTCGCGGATTTCGACGCCTCGCCGCTGAGCTTTGACGACATCGCCGGGCTCGAGAGCGTCGAGGATCTTCCGACACCCGGTATCGTCGTGCCCGGCACGGACGGTGACGACACCCTGACGGGCAGCGACGGCGACGACCGCGTGGAAGGCGGCGACGGTGACGACAACCTCAGCGGTGGCAACGGCAACGATGGCCTGCTGGGTGGCAACGGTAACGACACCATCGACGGCGGTGAAGGCAACAACACCATCGCGGGCGGCACCGGCGACGACAGCATCAGCGCCGGCGAAGGCAACAACTTCATCGGTGGCGGCACCGGCAATGACGTTATCTCGACCGGCAACGGCAACAACACCATCGGCGGCGGCTTCGGCGACGACGTCATCACCACCGGCGACGGCGACAACGTCATCGCGGGCGGTGCCGGCAGCGACACCATCGCGACCGGTAACGGCAACAACGTCATCGGCGGCTCTTTCGGCACTGATTCCATCACCACCGGCGAAGGCTCCGACAACCTCGGCGGCGGCTTCGGCATGGACACGATCGATGCCGGCGAAGGCGACGATTCGGTCGGCGGCGGTAACGGCAACGACCTGATCGACGGCGGCGAAGGCGACGACTTCCTCGCCGGCGGCGGCCGCAACGACACCATCTTCGGCGGCGAAGGCGACGACACTATCAACGGTGGCGACGGCAGCGACGAGATGACTGGCGGCGAAGGCGCGGACGTGTTCGTCTGGAACCGCGGCGACGAAGGTGCGACCGACACGATCCTCGACTTCGAAGACGGTGTCGACACGATCTTCCTGACCGGTGTCGAGAACGAGCCCGGCTCCGGCCTCGCGGGCCGCGTCGACGCGCTGGACATCACCGATACGACCTACGGTGAAGGCGAGGACGCAGTCGACGCCGCAACGCTGACCTACCAGGGCCAGGAAATCGTCGTAGTGGGCGTCACCGCGGCCGACCTGACTGTGGAAGACTTCAGCTTCCTGTAAATTGTAATTCTCCGGGGCTCGGATCGATCCTTCGAGCCCCGGAGAACCTTCCGTGAGAACGCGGCTCATATCCGCCCAAGGTCTTTAACGCGGCATCATGGGTAGGTTATCGGGCTGTCCTTCATCCCTCGCAGACCATGGTAACCCGCCAACTGCTCAAAGTTCACGGCGAGTTGATAGTGGATCGCTGCCGTCGGAGCTGGGGCAAGGTTGAAGCGGGCCCTGAGTGTCCGCTGAGCTGCAACGCCCAGATTGAATTTAGCAGATCAGATGAACCGATTGCCTGCTGGGCAAGGCCCAAGCCGGGGTATTCGAATTCGGGCGTCAAGGCTGCTCTGTTTTCGGCGCACGATGCGTATGGAGCATGAAATACGGGGTAGCGAGCACGACTGCTTCGGTCTATCCGTGCCTCTGTGACAACGAGCCCGACCCCGGCGGGTTGCGAGGATTTGATGAAGCGAACGACCGGATGTGTGGGACTCCGACATGCTCTGTTGTGCGGCAGCGTCTATCTCTGCTGGGCCAGCAGCGCGGTTTCCCAGAGTTCCGACGAGGGGAGCGTCTGGAAACGTCCGATCCTGAGCTTCCAGGGTGTGCCCGGCATCGTTGACATGCCGACGGCCCACCAGATGCCCGATGCCAACGGCACGCTTTCAGTCAATTCCACCGACGTCACGCAGCGCAACGTATTTCACTTCCAGATCTCTCCGCGCCTGTCGGGCGTCTTCCGCTACAGCTATATTGAGGGATATGGCTCCGGTGACGGTGCCTATTACGACCGTAGTTTCGATCTTCGCTACCAGTTAGCCGACGAGACCGCCCGCCGTCCCGCGGTGACCGTCGGGCTTCAGGATTTCGGCGGCACCGGGATCTACGGCGGCGAATATCTTGTGGCGTCCAAGACCTTCGGTCGAGTGCGCGCCACTGGTGGTCTGGGCTGGGGACGGCTTGGCACCCAAGGCGGCTTCGGTAACCCGCTGGGTTTTTTGAGTGAAGCCTTCGACAGCCGGCCCGACGATTCGGGCGAGGGTATCGCCCAGACCGGCAAGTTCGATGCCGATCAGTGGTTCCGGGGTGAGGCCGCGCTTTTCGGCGGGATCCAGTTCCAAGCGACCGACCGTTTGGTGCTAAGTGCGGAATATTCCTCTGACGCCTACGACCCCGAAACCGCTCGGACCGACTTGGACCACCAGAGTCCCTTCAATGTAGCTGCCACCTACCGGGTCGGTGGGCTCGATCTGACTGCTGCTTGGCTCTACGGCACGACCGCGGGCCTGCAGTTGAGCTACACTTTCGATGCCACCGATCCGCTGGGGCCGGACAACGGTCGGGCGGGACAAGGGCCAGTCGTGCCCGCTGCCTCGACCGCGGCTCTTGGCTGGGATCTGCCGTCCGGCACCGGCTTGATCGGGGCGCAGGGATCACTCTCGGAAAAAGCTCAGGCTGCTTTCTCCGCCGAAGGACTTGCGCTGCTGTCCCTTGATCGCGACGGCGACCGCGTCGTGGTGCATTACCGAAATGACCGTTATCTCGCCGAGGCCGAGGGGCTCGGCCGTGCGGCCCGCACACTCGCTGCGGTTTTGCCTGCCGAAGTGGCTCGGATCACGTTGGTGCCGCGGCAGGGCGAGATTGCACCCACCGCAGTGACGTTTGCCCGCAGCGATTTGGCTGACCTTCAAGGCGACCTCGAGGGCGGCTGGAACAGCCTTGCGCGGGCGCGGCTCGAGGAGGGCAGTGTCTATCCTCTGGACGTGCGCAGCGGCGGTTATCCGCGGTTGACCTTCGGGCTCTCGCCTTATGTCGGGCCGACCTGGTCGGACCCCGACAACTTCATCGCCGAAAGCGGTCTGCGTGCGACCGCCCGAATGGCGTTGCTGCCCGGCCTCACGGTCGAGACCGAATTGCGTCAGCCTGCTTTCGTCAGACGTGTGGAGCCGGTGCCGAACCTGTCCGACGGCTCCGGCACCTGGCCGGTCGTGCGCACCGACGCGGCCCGCTACGACGATGATACCGATCTCGAACTGCGCCGGCTGACCGCGGATTACCATTTCCGCCCGGGTCCCGAACTATTTGGCCGGATCTCGGCCGGGATGTTCGAGCAGATGTACGGAGGCGTTTCGGGCGAGCTTCTGTGGAAACCCGCAGGCGGCCGCTGGGGCTTCGGGACCGAACTTACCTGGGCGGCGAAGCGCGCGCCCGGCGAAGTCTTCGGCTTCGAGGACTACACTACCACAACCGGCTTCGCCTCGGCCTATTACGAGCTTGGTGACGACTATCTTTTGCAGCTCGATGTCGGTCGCTACCTCGCCGGGGATATCGGCGGCACGCTCAGCTTGGACCGCGAGTTCGCCAATGGCTTCAGTGTCGGCGCTTATGCCACGATCACCGAGATGTCCACCGACGCGTTCGGCGAGGGCAGCTTTGACAAGGGGATCCGGTTCAGCGTTCCGGCAAGCTGGCTGTTCGGCACGCCATCGCGATCGGTCTATTCGACCACTTGGCGGCCGGTGACCGGTGATGGTGGCGCGCGGGTCGAGCAGGCCGCGCGGCTCTATGACAGGGTACGCAACATGCAGCCGCGCGAGCTACAGGAAGACTGGGGACGGTTCTGGCGATGAAGAGGCGGTATGCTCTGGCTTTCGCACTCTCGGCGGTGCTGGCGGGATGCTCCTCGACTGGGGAGCCGCAACGCTTCGCACGTGACACCGCGCGGCATCTCCTACCGTTCCTTCCGATACGGAGCGATCCGCGCTACGCGGCGCTGGTCCGCGCCGACGCGCCCACCAGGGCCGCGACCGAAGAGGCGACGGAGCGTACCATCACGCTGCGCCGGGCCTCGACACTGCCCGACGGCGCCGTGCTCTGGCTCGCGCCGGACGGCGCAGGGTTCACGTTCCGTGGCGGCTTGCTAGTGGCGACACGCGGTCTCGGCGACGACCTGATGTCGACGGATGTGTCGGACCTCGCTGCGCTCATGTCGGCGGGAGAGGACGGCCTGGCCGAACGCTTTCAGTCCCGTCTCGATGGTGAGGGCCAGACGGTGCTAGAAAGCTATGTCTGCACCGTTACCGTCTCCGGGATGCGCGTGAGCGAGGACTGCACCGGAATGACCGAAGATTTTGTGAACACTTACCGCATCGTGCCGGAATCGGGAGCCGTGCTATCGTCACGTCAGCATCCCCGCGCCGGGTCTGGAGCCTGGCGCTTCGGCGATCCGCGGTGAGCCACCATGATCCCGAAGCGGGCGGAACCGTGCCGGGGACCGAAGGAGAATACCATGATGCGCGCCCTTTTCGCATTCCTCGCGATGAGTGTCTGGCTGGCCGGCTGTGGCGTGGCCTACAAAAGTCCGGCCGTCAGTCGCAACGCGGGGCCCGACGGCAAGGTGCGCGTGGTCTCGATTACACCCGAGACTGTCCTGGTCGCCAATCGATCGACGTATAGTCCTAAGCGTCTACCGGAGGTGTTCTTTCAGACCGCCGGTAGCGGCAGTGGTTTGCGCGGTGCCGGCGCGGTGCCGCAACCGGCCCAGAGCAGTCGTCCGCAGGAGGGCACGCTCGAAACCCGTCTGCCGCCTCCGGTGTCGCCGCAGCCTTACCGGATCGGCATCGGCGACGTGGTGCTGCTCGCCACGCAGCAGGCTGGCTCGACGGTCGAGGAACTGACTGGTCTTCTGGCCGCAACCAATGCGCGCCAAGGTTATACAGTGCAGGACGACGGAGCGATCGCGATCCCGAACGTGGGCCGGGTGAATGTCTCGGGACTGACACTCGAAGAGGCGGAGGCGGAGGTCTTCCAGCGGCTGGTTGAAAACCAGATCGACCCGACGTTTAGCTTGGAGATTGCCGAGTTCAACTCCAAGAAGATATCGATCGGCGGCGCCGTGGCCCAGCCCACCGTGGCGCCGATCCGGTTGACACCGATCTATCTCGACGAGGCGCTGGCCGCCGCTGGCGGCATCACCGTTGAGGACGAGGATCTGGCGAGTGTGCGGATCTACCGCGACGGCACACTCTACCAGATCCCCCTCGAGGAACTCTATTCCAACTCTGCCCTGCGCCGCATCCAACTGGTTGATGGCGACAGCGTCTTTGTCGACACCTCCTACGAACTCGAACTGGCGCGAGCCTATTTCGAGGAGCAGATTCGGCTCGCGGAATTCCGCCAAGACGCCCGTGTATCGGCCCTGAACGCACTCAACACCGAAGTGGCCATTCGCCGTAATAACCAGCAAGACGCGCGGCAGAATTTTCAGTCACGGCTCGAACTTGGATCGGTGGAGCGCGACTATGTCTACCTTACCGGTGAAGTTGGCGAACAGAGCCGCTATCCGCTACCGTTCGACACACAGGCGAGCTTGGCCGACGCGCTTTACGAAGGGAGCGGCGGCGTGACGACCGAAACCGGGGACGTCTCGGAGATCTACGTGCTGCGCGGCTCACCGGATCCGCGCGAATTCGGGGCTATGACCGCTTGGCGGCTCAATGCCAAGAATGCCAACAACTTGGTCCTGGCCACCCGGTTCCAACTTCGGCCGAACGACGTGATCTTCGTCGCCGAGCAACCGGTGACCCGATGGAACCGGGTCATCCGACAGATCACGCCCTCGCTGATTACGACGTCCGTGGCGCAGGCAACAAATTGAGAGTGAGGTGGGCCCTGCCCTATTACCTGTGCTGTGACCCCCGATTTTCATCCACCCGAAGCCGGAGCCCGGCGGTCAGCTTGGCGCGGGTGCGCCGGTGGAGCAATGGGCGATCCGCGCAGCGTTTCAGGTGCGTGGAGCGGATCGTCCATTGCGGTGAGCTTGGCGGCATAGGCCGCCGGTGGCATGTAGCCGAGCGCGGAATGCGGCCGGCACGAGTTGTAATCGGCGACCCACCGGGCGGTGGCATCGCGAGCGTGATCGAGGCTGACAAACAGAGTTTCGTTGAGGAGTTCGTCACGCATTCGGCCATTGAAAGCTTCGCAGATCCCGTTCTGCATCGGCTTTCCCGGCGCGATGAAATGCCAGGGCACGCCGGTCTTCTGCGTCCATTCGAGCATGGCGTTCGAGGTGAATTCCGTGCCGTGGTCGCTGACGATCATGCCGGGCGAGCCGCGGGTGGCAATGAGGCCAGACAGCTCCCGAGCCACTCTGCGCCCGCTGATGGACGTGTCGACGACTACCGCCAGGCATTCCTTGGTGACGTCGTCAATCACGTTCAGGATGCGCAGGCGCCGTCCGGACGTGAGCTGGTCATGCACGAAGTCGACCGACCAGCGGGCGTTCGGCACTGCCTCCACGAGGAGGGGTGCCCGCGTGCCAGTGGCCTTCTTGCGCCCCCGCCTGCGCTTCACCGACAATCCCTCCTCGCGATAGATGCGCTCAGTCTTATTGCGGTTCTCCACGAGGCCTTCCTGGCGCAGCAGAACGTGGAGCCGCCGATAGCCGAACCGCCGGCGTTCCCCGGCAAGGTCGCGCATACGGTCCCGGAGCGCGGCATCCTCGGGCCGCCGGGCGCAATACCGGATCATCGACCGATCGGTGCCAATGAGGTGACACGTCCGCCGCTCGCTCATCTCGTGCGCTTGCACAAGCCGAGCGACCGCAAGCCGCTTCGCGGCGGGCGTCACCACTTTCGGCCGAGCAGATCCTTCAGCGCAGTGTTGTCCAGCATCGCATCCGCATAGAGCCGCTTGAGCTTGGCGTTCTCCTCCTCGAGCGCCTTCAGCCGCTTCACGTCAGACACATCCATGCCGCCATAGCGGCTCTTCCAGGAATAGAATGTCGCGCTGCTGATCCCGTGCCCCTGCGGCAGACGTCAGCAGTCTTCGCGCCCGCTTCCTGCTCCCGCAGAATCGCGATGATCTGCTCTTCGCTGAACTTCGATCTCTTCATCTTCCGGTCCTCTTGTTGGGCCGGACTCTATCATCAGATGGAGGGAAAATCGGGGGTCACAGCACATCCCGGTACCTCAGCCCTTGATGACATTGTCCAGCGCCACCAGCTTCGACAGGATACCGTCCAGTTCTTCGATACGGACCATGTTCGGCCCGTCAGAGGGGGCATTGTCGGGATCCTCGTGGACCTCCATGAACAGCGCACCGACGCCCACGGCCACCGCCGCCCTCGCCAGCACTGGCACGAATTCACGCTGACCGCCAGAGGAGACGCCTTTGCCGCCGGGCTGCTGCACCGAATGGGTTGCGTCAAAGACCACCGGATAGCCGGTCTCTGCCATAGTGGGCAGACCGCGGAAGTCACTGACCAGCGTGTTGTAGCCAAAGGAGGTGCCACGATCACACAGCATGATATTTTCGTTGCCGGTCGAGGCCAGTTTGGCTGCGACGTTCATCATGTCCCACGGGGCAAGGAACTGACCCTTCTTGATGTTGATGGCTTTGCCAGTCTCACCTGCGGCGAGCAGCAGGTCGGTCTGGCGGCACAGGAACGCTGGAATTTGCAGGATGTCGACGACCTCAGCAGCGCCTTGCACCTGCGGGATGTCATGCACATCTGTCACGATGGGGCAGCCGAACTCCTCGCGGATGCTGTTGAGGATCTCCAGACCTTTTTCGATGCCGAGACCGCGCTGGCCGCTCAACGATGTCCGGTTCGCCTTGTCGTAGCTGGCCTTGAAGACATAGGACACACCGTTGGTTTCGCAGGCTTCACCGATCTTTTCCGCCAGCATCCGGGCGTGATCAAGGCTTTCAAGCTGGCAAGGACCAGCAAGCAGGGCAAAGCGGTTCTCGTTGGAGATGTCGATATTGCCGACTGTGACAGTTTTCATAGCGTTCCATCACGGTTGAGAACCTGCTCGATACGAGCGATGTCCTCGGGGTTGTTCAATTCCCAGAATATCCGTCCCCGGGCGTCGACTTCGACGCATTTCATGCGCGCGCCGTTTTCAAGAAAGCGGAGCTGTTCCAGCCCTTCGAGCTTTTCCATCCGGCCTTCTGGCCAATCGATGTAGCGGGTCAGAGCTGTGGTGCGGTAGGCATAGACACCAACGTGGTGGAACACTGGCACCTCGCCTTCGGCAAAGGTCTTGCCGCCGGTAAAGGGGATCACTTCCTTGGAGAAGTAGAGCGCCCGATAATCTGTGTCGAAAACGGCAGTCGTCCCACCTACGCGCCCATTGTCCCGATCTTCGATTAACATGGACAGGGTTTCGGGGTCGCAGCGCAGCACCGGTGTCGCCGCATCAAGGCTCTCCTCCGCCTTCATCGCCTGGATCAGGTCGGACAGGAACCATGCAGGCGTCAGAGGCGCATCACCTTGCAGATTGACCACGATGTCCGGGGTCATGCCGGTACGGGCAAGCGCATCGGCGCAGCGTTCCGTGCCATTGCGGCAGGCCTCATCGGTCATGATGACCTCTGCGCCAAACCCGCGGGAGGCTTCGGCAATGCGCTCATCATCGGTGGCGACAAACACGTTGTCCGCTTCCGGCACCGACATGGCCGCTTCCCAGCTGCGCTGTATCAGCGTCTTTGCGCCGTCAGGACCGGTCAGTGTGGCCAAGGGTTTGCCCGGATAGCGCGTCGATGCGTAGCGCGCCGGAATCAGAATGGTCGTGGTCATGCAACACCCGCCCGCAGAAGATCGTGGATGTGCAGCACGCCGACAACCGCACCAGTGACATCAAGCACGAATAGGGCGCTGATCTTAGACGTGTTCATGATGTTCAGCGCCTCGGAGGCCAGAATATCACGCTGCACGGTCTTGGGACCGAGCGTTGCCACTTCGCCCGCACTGCGGGCCATGAGATCAGACAGGTTGCGGCGAAGGTCACCGTCGGTGACAACGCCGATCAACTTGCCGTCTTCGATGACACCGGCCATACCAAAGCCTTTCGAGGTCATCTCGATCAGCACTTCGCCCATGGCGGCGTCGGGACGCACGGTAGGAATGGCGTCGCCGCTGTGCATCAAAGCCTCGACTCGCTTCAGCTGGGAACCAAGCTTGCCGCCCGGATGGAGCACTTGGAAATCTTCACGCTTGAACCCACGACGGTGCATCAGCGCTACCGCTAGGGCATCGCCCATCGCGAGTGTCGCAGTGGTGGATGTGGTGGGCGCGACGCCGATACTACAGGCTTCTGGCGCATCGGGCAGCAGCAAGGTCACGTCCGATTCTACATCGAGCGTGCTGCCTCTGCGGCTGGTGATGGCGATCAGCGGGATTGAGAAGCGTCCGCAATGGGTGACGATATCCGCCAGCTCCTTGGTCTCGCCGGAGTTCGAGATCACCAGGCAGACGTCCTGTTCGGTCACCATGCCAAGATCGCCGTGGCTGGCCTCGGTGGGGTGGACGAATTGCGCCGGCGTCCCGGTAGAGGCAAAAGTCGCTGCGATCTTGCAGCCGATGTGCCCGGACTTGCCCACGCCCGAGATGATTATGCGCCCCTTGGCGGCAAACAGCAGATCGATGGCCTTGAGGTGGTTGTCGCCCAGTTCCTGCCCCATCTTGTCCAGCGCACGCGCCTCGGTCATCAGGACCTGCTGCATGTGCGCCAGATCGTCCGTCGCGGTTTGCACCGTCGGAGAGCTTCCCAAATCACCCATATCAAAACTCCTTCTTTTCAAATGCTTCGTGCGGTCCGCCCGGGAGACGACCACGGCGCCACCCATCAATTGCTGTAATAAGACGAGCTTTAATCCATGTAATTGTCGTAGCGCCACCGCGATGGCATCGACGTATTGTGCGATGATGCGTGCATCAGGCAACAGCAGGATCGGCGGCGTGTCGATGACAATCTGGTCATAGCTCTCGCGTAGCTCCCTGATCATATCTGACGGGTCCGATAGGCTCTTGCCGCCGAACAGCACATCACAGCCCACTTCATGCAAATGAAGGCTTCGACGTCCTCGCTGGCTCGGAACAAGAGATGGCGCATCTCGCTCAAGAACAGGTCCAAGATCGCCGCCGCCGTCAGGCTGAAACCTTTGCGCGGGTTGAACTGCGGCTCGGCGGTGGGATCGAGCTCGTCGACTATCTGGTCCAACACGTGGCGGCTGCGCATCACCTTGTCCTCGGTGTTTACCACCGAGCGGTTGTTGAGCGTGACCGCGGCGGCGGTCCGGTACAGCAGCACCGACTGGGTCAGGTGGTCGACGAACTCGACCACATTCGATTCAACTGGCGTTGCCGAATTCAGCCTCTGATCAGTCATGCAAATCCAAACCCACGCTATCGCCCCTCCCATACGTCGGCTGCGCGAAAACATCCATACCCGCAAAGGCGCTTAGGCAGTTATCTGCGATGCAGCATGCCATTTCATGCATAACCTCTGCAGGCAGCCTCCTGTTGTATTTGCAGAAAACACCCCTGCTTCATTTTTGAACACTGCGGAAAAAATAGTGTGTGACAAGAGGGCCCTCGCAGTTGTCCTTTGTGAAAGCGTCGCGTAAGGCAAGGACATTGAATGACGTTTCCATGATGCTGTTTTTACCAATCCGCGCCAGACTGGATTTGACAATAGCCGCACCTAGCGACTGGACCCACCCTCGCCAGATTAGCCATGCCCGCACCCTTGACCGGCGCACGACAGGAAGACACCATGCCCTCCCATACCTCTCAAAGACGCATCCTCGTGGTCATGAACCGCTTTCAGGGGTACGAGAAATCGATTCCCGCGGCGATCGAGGCGCTGGGGCACGCAGCGCGGTTCTCGGATGCGCGACCCAGCAACAGCTTCATGGTCAAGGCGCTTACCCGCCTCGGCCTGTTGCAGCACATCAAGCGCATCTCCGAGGCCAACACCGACCGCCTCGCCGCCGATGCCCGCGCGTTCGGGGCTGACACGCTGCTGCTGATCAGCCCCGAGAACCTGCGCCCCCCTGAAATCTCGCGGCTGCGCACGGCGCTGCCGGGCATCCGCATCGTGCTGTACCTCTATGACAGCGCCGCCAACCGGCCATTGGACCAGCAGACCATCGACAGCGTGGATGCCGCCTTCAGCTTTGATATGGACGATTGCGACAGATTTGACCAGCTGGGCTTCCTGCCGCTGTTCCACCACCACACCGCCTTCAAGGCTCCGGCAGTGGAAAAGACCGAACCGGCCTATCACTACTGTTTCATCGGCACCGGGCGCATCCGCCGCGTGAAGGTGCTGGCGGGTATCGCGCGCAAGACTCGCGAACGCGACGAGCGGCCCTTCTTCTACCTTTATGCGCCCTCGGCGCTGCAATACGCGCTGCTCCGCCTCGCGGCCTGGCGTTTTGGCTACACCGACACGCTGTCGCGCGAGAGCGTTCCCTTCGAGACCTACCTCGAAAAGCTGGCGCAATCGGCCTGCGTGGTGGACATCGAACAGCAAAATCAGGGCGGGCTGACGATCCGCACCATGGATGCGGTCTTTGCCGGGCGGCCCTTTGCCACCTCAAACACCAATATCGCGCGGCATGACTTCTACCCGCATTTCCCGATCAGCGTCTTCGATGACGAACGGCTGGACATCAGCGTGCCCACCTCCGGCGACAGCAGCCAAGCGGAGCAGTTCTACCACAAGTACCACATCGGCACTTGGGCCGCGCATCTGCTGGCCGAAGAGGTGCCGGACTACCGGCTGCTGCAGTCCGCCTCTGCGCCGCACCTGCATGCCCGCAGTGCCTGAAGGTATTCCTCAATGACCCTCGGACGACAAAGCATCTTCGGCATCGCCATCAAGGCCTTCAGCATCCTGTTGGGCTTTCTCGTGGTCGCGATCCTGGCGCGTGTGCTGTCGCCAGCGGTCTATGGCATCTATTCGGTGGCGCTGGCGTCTGTGACCATCATGGCCATCCCCACCGCCATGGGCTTGCCAAACTACGTGGTACGCGAGATCGCGGGCGCGCTGAGCGAGGACAACCCGCGGCTTGCCCGGCAAATCTTTCGCGCCGCAGTGACGCTGGTGTTGATGCTGGCGGCGGTGGTTGTCGCCGGTGCGTTGATCTGGACGCTGGTGATCCATTCTTCGGATCAGACCGGGCAGGCGGTGCTCTGGCTGGGGCTGGGGCTGGTGCCGGCCATGGCGCTGACACAGGTGACCGGCGCGGCGCTGCGCGGCGTCGGCGGCCACATGCTCGGGCTGCTGGTGGGGCAGGTGCTGCGCCATCTGCTGTTTTTATGCTTGCTAGTGGTCTGGGTTCTGCTACCCGCCAGCTTGACCGGCGGGCTGTCGGCCCTGTCGGCCATGGGGCTGCATGCGCTGGCCGCGACGCTGGCACTGAGCGTCGGTCTGCTCATCTGGTGGCGCCTGCAGCCCGCGCTGCAGGGCGCAACGACAGGCGCGCAGCTGCAGATGCGCGCCATGCTAGGATCGACCGGGGTGATGGGGGTCATCTCCGGCGCACAGATTTTGAACGACAACCTCGATGTCATCATGCTGGGCATCCTCGACGGGGCCGAAGCGGCCGGGCTGTACAAGCTCGGCGCGACCGCAGCGCTTGTCACCGTGGCAGGGCTGCAGGCGATTAACATGGTGATGATGCCGCATTTCGCCCGCCTGCACCGCGAAGGCAACACCGCCGCGCTGCAAGCGCTGGCCACCCGGTCGGTGCGGCTGATCCTGCTGACCGCGCTGCCCACCTCGGTGCTGCTGGTGGCGCTGGGACGGCCGCTGATTTCGCTGGCCTTCGGGCCGGAATACATCGACAGTTACCTGCCAATGGTGATCCGCGTGACCGGGCAACTGGTCAGCGCTCTGTTCGGATCGGTGATAACCATACTTAACATGACCGGCCACGAGGTCGACACCATGAAGGGCGTCCTGCTGGGCACACTCGTCAACGTCGTGCTCAATGCGCTGTTGATCCCGATCTACGGCCCGACCGGCGCTGCCATTGCCACCGCGATCACCGTTGTGGCCTGGAACATATACCTGCACAGGCTCGTGCGCAAACGCCTTGCCATCAATTCCACGCCGTTCCCTTTTCTGAACGTCGCACGGTAGACTACAAGGACGATTTCTCATGCAAAAGACCCTTATTATCGGTGGTGCCGGCTTTATCGGCACGCGGCTGTTCACCGACTTCGGCCCCGAGAATTTCACAGTCTCGGACAACCTCTCGCCCATCGTCCACAACAAGAAGTCGATCGCGGATTTCGTGGGCTCCGGCGTCGAATTTTTTCCCGGTGACGTGACCCAGCCCGACGACGTGAAGGCGCTGTTCGAAGAGGGCGTTCCGACGAACCTCGTGCTGCTGGCCGCCGAAACCGGCACCGGGCGGTCGCTGCACAACGTCACGTTGAACACCCGCGTCAACGCTATGGGCACGGCGCTGGTGCTCGACGCGCTCAGCGCGATTGGCACCCTGCCCAAGCGCGTGGTGCTGACCTCCAGCCGCGCGGTCTACGGCGAGGGCCCCTACCTCGATGAGAGCGGCAAGCTGGTCTACCCGCAGCAGCGCGCCGAGGCCGACCTGAAGGCCGGCAAGTTCGAGTTCGACGGGCTGACTCCGCAGGCGATGTGCGCAGCCGATCACTTGCCGAACCCCTCGAACATCTATGGCGCGACCAAGCTGTGCCAAGAAAACTTGTTGCGCAACTGGGCGCAGTCCTTTGGCGTCGACGCCTACATCTTGCGCCTACAGAACGTCTACGGGGCAGGGCAGTCGCTGACCAACCCCTACACCGGCGTGCTGATCCACTTCCTGCGGATGCTGAGCCAGAAGAAGACCGTGAACATCTACGAGAATGGCGGCATCACCCGCGACTTCGTGCATGTGGCCGACATCGCCAGCGCCATCGCCGCCGCCCTGTCGGGCAAGGGCCCGGCGGGCACCTATGACATCGGCTCGGGTGAGCGGCTGACGCTGGAGGCGGTGGCCAGCCAAATCTGCGAGCTGACCGGTGGCCCGGCACCCGAGTTCTGCGATGCCTACCGCCTGGGCGACGTACGTCACGCCGCAGCCGATATCACCGCCGCGCAGACCGCGCTGGGATGGGAGCCTAAGGTCTCGCTCAAGGATGGCCTGTCGGGCCTGATCGACTTCTTCGAAGCCTGAACAGGACCGCCGCCATGGCCAGCCTCCCCGAGACTCCGACCTTTCACTTCAGGCACGCCGGGAGCCACAAGCCCCTGGCCTGGCCGAAGTACAAGACAAAGGAATGCTGGGCGCTGGTCATGTGCCTCATGCAGATGCGTGGGAAGGGGGCGGGCGCGCTAATCGTGCACAACTGGTGGGGCGGCGGAGCGCTGAGCTTCACCCGCGAGTTCCAGAGCCGTCGATCCGGCCAGATCGACACGGCGCTGCCCGGCGCCCCGATCATCGAGGCCCACGCTATGGGGATCGTGGCCAAGGTGCTGGCGCTGATGCTGGCCGCCCTGCTGACGTTGCTGCCCATCACGGGCATCATCGCGGTGACACGGCGGGTACTGCCACGGCGGACCGGGCCGCTGGTACTGTACGCCGACGGGCATCTGTCTGGCTTTGCCCTGTCGCTGGCCGCCCAGGCGCAGCCGGAGGGGGCCACCTATTCGCTGCAACACGGGCTGTACCGCAGCGATGACATCGGCTCCTTCATGATGATCCGCAACTTCGTCTCGGGGCAGATCTGCCTGTGGGAAGGGTTCACCCGGCAAAACTATATCGAGGTGGGCACAGACCCCGCGCGGTTGCGGGTGGTGGGACAATACGGTTTCGGCCACCTCGCACCGGCAGAGGACCGCCGGGCCGGGCGGGTGCTGCTGTGCCCCCCTTACGACGAGACCCAGATCGAGATATTCCGGCAACTGGAAACACATATGCCCGAAGGCACTGAAACACTCTGGTCGCTACATCCTATGCTTCGCTCCGCCCATTCCGACCTGGCGCAGGCCGCACTTAACACCGTCTCGCCGCCGCCTGCGCTGGCAATCTGCGGCGACAGCGGCGTGTTGATGGATGCGCTGTCGCGGGGTATCCCCGTCATCACCGTGGCGGACCGTCCGCTGGCCACTGCGCATCTGTCCGAGGCCGAGGCGCAGGCGGCGGATGCCGTCACGCTGGACCGGCTGAGCCGCCTCGCCCACGACAGCCTAGCGGCGGACCGGCAACGCTTCGGCTTCGATATCCCGGCCGGCTAGGCCACGCCAGAAACCCGGCCAGATACCAAGAGGGAGGGCTGATCGTGACCCGACCCATGCGCCGCCACGAGACAAGATGATGCGCCAAGCCCTGACTTCTCAGATCGCTGCGACCCGCAGCACCGTGGCCGCGCCGCCGCCCGCACCGACCGATCTAATCACCCTGTGGTCGCTGTGTGGCTTGCATCTGGCGATGACCTTTCTTGCCAGCCTCGGGCTGGCGGAGGTCTCTACCGTGTTTTGGCCGGCCTTGGCGCTGATCATCGCGATGTTCGCCTTTGATCGAACGATCTATTTCGTCTATCCCGCGTTACTGCTGATGACGCTGGTCTTCCTGTCGCCGCTGATCCTCAGCGGGGCCGCCATCGCGCTGAAGATCCCGCCCAATGGCAGCGAATACGACCGCGAGATGATCCTGATCCTCTATTGGTTCATCGGGATCTTCAGCCTGTATGTCCCCAGTGCCAACGCGGTGCGCAACCGTGACCTGTCGGAGATCCGCATCGGGAAATCCGACCTTGTGCCGTTCTTCGCGGCCGTGCTGCTTTTGGTGTTCAGCGCGTTGATGCTGCGCAGCGGGACGCTGCTGGGGGGCGGCTACCGCGACGTGACGGCCGAGCGTATGGGCTTCATTGAGTTTTCCTCGTTGATCACCTTGGTGGGATTTTGCGCCGCGCGCAGCGCCATGGCCCGCAAGCTGCTGCTGGCTTGCGCGATGGTCTACCTCGCGGCGACCTTTCTGGTGGGGCTGCGGCTGCGCTTCATCTCGGTGTCAATCGTAGTCTTTTGCTGTATGGGCGGCATCCGCATTCCGTCGATCTGGAAGCTCGCCGGGATGCTCGCAGCCCTTGCGCTTTTCATCCTCGGGATGCTGCGCAACACCGGAATTTCCATGGAGGGGCTGCGCAACCTGTCCGTCGACAACCTGTACAACAAGGGCGCCCTGGTCAGCACCTCCGGCGGCACCTTTCAGACCTCGAAGTTCCATACCTACTACGTGGACCACGTGGCCTCCTTCGATAACATAAACGGGCTGCACTTTCTGTTTTCCGACATCGCCTCGATCTTTATCACCCGGAGCGGGCTGCCCGGCGGGCTCGACCTCAAGGCCGCCACCGGGCGGGCCTTCGATATCCCCGGCGGCGGCATGATGCCCGGCTATTTCTACGCCTTCGCGGGTCTCGTTGGCGGCATCGTGCTGTGCGCGATCTTTACCTGGATCTTTATCCGAGTTTTGCGCGGTAACGGCGCCGACATTTTTCCCTACCAGGTCATCCTCGCCGCCTATGCCCCGCGCATGCTGCTGTATGACTGGGCAGTGGGTTTCAAGATGATTTTCTACTTCTTCATTCTCAAATCGCTTCTTGCCTTCTTCGTCTCCGCCTCGCGCAATACACATGGCCCGACCGGACGTTCCCGAGGAAGCCCCAGACACAAGGTTGCCTGAATGACCGATACCAGCACACTTCCCGACAGCCAGGCCACCGCCCCCGGGGAAACACCCCGGCAACAGGAGCAGAACAAAGCCTTCGCCACTCCGCGCAACCTCGGGGCGAAGCTGCGCATGTGGTTCGACCCTCAACACATCTGCGTGCTGACCATCGGCAAGACCGCCTCCTCGGCGATCATCCAAGGATTCGTCGATGCCGGCGTGCCCGCCTATCAGGCCCACACGCTGCACCGCGCGCCGCAGGAATACCTCTTTGTCGACGGGCTGCCAGAGCGGCCGCTGCAAAATGCCGCCTTTCAGGTCAAGACCCGCAGCTGGCTGGCGCTGACGCAAAGCCGTCCGAAACGTTTCGTCACCACTTTCCGCGATCCCTTTGCGCGCAACATGTCCGCCTTTTTTGAGCAGTCCTGGAAGCTGGGGGTGAAGGTCGAGGACATGACCACCGAGGAGCTGATCGCGCTATACGAAAAGCACGGCCCCCATGACACCACCCGGACCTGGTTTGCCCAGAACCTGGCCCGACCCTTCGGGCTGAACATCGCAGAGGTCAATCTGCGCGACCAGCCGGTGCAGGTGCTGGTCCGTGACAAGCGCCGGTTCCTGCTGATGAAATACGAAAACCAGGCCCCCTGGGAAACCAGCCTGAGCGATTTCGCCGGCAAGCCTGTGCAGCTTGAACGGCGCAACGATTCCAAGCGTAAGTCCTATTCGGACGCGATTACCCGACTGAAGGCCACCTGGCGTCCCGCGCCACAGATTGTGCGCCGCACGCTCGACGTGGCGCTGTGGGACGCACTCTATACCTCGGAGGAAAAGCAGGCGATCCGCACCCGCTGGGACATCCCCGAGACGCTGGCCCCCTGACAATCAGCCAACCGCACAGCATTGACCACAGCCCTCATCTCAGCACGAAAGCCTTCCGCCATGACCACCACGCTTCGCAAGATCCGTCGCACTTTCCGCACCCATATCTCGACGCAGCCGGCCGTCTACCTGCCGCTGATGCGTCGCGGGCCCAAGGGCGACCGCGTGTTCACCGCCGACACCGAGTTGGTGATCGAGGGCTACCCGCGTTCGGGCAACTCATTCAGCGAGGCGGCCTTTCTTTATGCGCAGGGCCGCGAGGTGAAGCTGGGGCATCACACCCATGCCTCGGCCCATGTGATCGCGGCGGCGCAGGCCGGCGTGCCCTGCCTGGTGGTGATCCGCCAACCGATGGGGGCCGCACGCTCTCTGGTGCAGATGGAGCCGGCGCTCTTCGATCCCGATTTCGCGCTGTGGGAATACATCACCTTTTACCGTGCCCTGGCCCCGGTGCGTGACAAGATCGTGCTGGCGACCTTCGACACGGTGACCAGAGATTTCGGCAAGGTGATCACCGCGCTGAACGCCAAGTTCGGCACCGATTTCAAACCCTTCGGACATACGCCAGAGAACGAGGCCGGGGCCTTTGCCTTGCTCGACGCCACCAGCAAGGCCCGCGATGGCGCCCGCCAGAGCACCGAGGCATACTCGCCTCATGCCGATGCCGGGCGCCGGGCCAAGCGCGATGAGGAAAAGCGCCGCTTCCTCGAGATGTTCGCCGCCCCCGAGCTGGCGGCGCGCAAGGCCGAGGCCGAGGCGCTCTACGAACAGCTCGCCGCCACGGCGGACGCCTGAGACAGCCGACAAACGGAGCGCGGCGATGATCATTTCCGACAGCCGTCACAAAGTGTTCTGCCACATCCCCAAGAACGGCGGCTCTTCGCTCAGGGCCTATTTTGCGGGCCAGTGGGAGGATTCCCGCGCCTATCAGGGCCGCCGCGAGATTGCGGCCGGCGAGGCGGCGCCGCGCACCCGCGATCTGACGCATATCACCCCCGCCGAGGCGGCGGCCTTTTTCGGTGATGATCTGGTGGGCGAGGGTTACACGATCACCGCCGTGATCCGCCCGCCGATCCCACGATTCTCCAGCGCGCTGCTGCAATACATCCGCACCTTCGCGGCACAGGACAAGAACTTCGTTACCGCCAAGACGGTGCAGCGCATCATGCAGGGCACCTCGGTCGAGGCATTGTGTGCCGCGGCCCGCGAGGATCACCGCCACATTCATTTACGCCCGCAGGTGGATTTCGTGGCCGACGTGCCAGAGGCGCAGCGTGACCTGATCCTGATCGGCGACCTGTCCCGCCGCTTTCCGGACCTGCCGGTGGACAATCCCGGTGGCAGCCTGCCGGGGTGGATGTCCTTCATGCGCCACCCGGTGATCAAGCGCGTGGCGGGCCGGATGGGCAAGGCGGCCAAGGACGGCATCTCGCGTCGGCTGATCCGCAAGGACCCGCAGGTCAAGGAGGCAATTGAGACCGTCACAGCCGCCAACATGGCCTTTCTTGCGGAGTTCTACGCCGAGGATCAGGCGCTGCACGACACGCTGGCGCAAAAAGCCCGGACCGCCGCCTGAACGGGGTCGCCCCCCACGCGCGCAAGGCGGCGCGGAGGGGCGGCAGACCGGGATCAGCTCTCCAACAGATCCTTGAGATACTGGCCGTAGAAGTTCTTGCGGAACAGCTCTGCCCGTTCCGCAAGCTGGTCGCGGCTGATCCACCCCTGTTCAAAGGCGATCTCGTCGGGGTTGCCCGCCTGAAGCCCTTGGCGTTTCGTCAGGGTCCGCACGAAGTTACCCGCATCCAGCAGCGAGTCATGCGTCCCGGTGTCCAGCCAGGCATAGCCGCGGCCCATGCGCTGCACATCCAGACTGCCATCGTCGAGGTACATCTCCAGCAGCGAGGTGATCTCCGTAACCGCCCGATGAGCACCACCTGCTCGGCGACGGCCTGAGTGGCTAAGACACGGTCATAACTACGTCGTTAGCGACGTGTCTTGACCTGCCCCCCGCAAGATCCCTCAGTCTGATGTAGAGTCTGCTCAACCGCGAAGGAGCAGACGAATGAGGAAGAGCCGTTTCACCGAGGCGCAGATAATCGGGATGATCAAGGAGCAGGAGGCCGGCATGCCAACACCTGAGGTGTGCCGCAGGCATGGCCTCAGCCCGGCGACGTTCTACAAGCTGAAAGCCAGGTATGGTGGCATGGAGGTCTCCGAGGCCGCCAGGCTGAAGGCTTTGGAAGATGAGAACGCCAAGCTCAAGCGCCTGCTGGCCGACACGATGCTCGACAATGTCGTCCTGAAGGATCTTCTGGGAAAGAACTGACGACATTGACCAAGCGGCGAGAGGCAGCGCTCAGGGCCATGCGGGATCATGATATCTCGCAACGCCGGGCCTGCCAGCTTGTCGGTGTCGATCCCAAAACGGTCCGGCGCACACGCCCGCCGGACTGCCCCGAGATCCGCGAGGAAATGAAGGAGATCGCCGGGAAACGGCGCCGGTTCGGTTATCGCCGGCTCGGTATCCTGCTCGAGCGCAAGGGCATGCTCATGAACCACAAGAAGCTCTATCGGCTCTACCGGGAGGAGGGGCTGTCGGTGAAGCGAAGGCGCGGGCGCAAGCGGGCCCGTGGGTCACGCACGCCGATGCCGGAGGCGGCGCATCCCAATGCCCGCTGGTCGCTCGACTTCCTGGCGGACAGCTTCGGTGCCTCGCGCAAGTTCCGCATTCTGGCGGTGATCGACGATTGCTGCCGGGAGAACCTGTGCCTGACTGCTGACACCAGCATCTCGGGCGCTCGTGTCGCCCGCGAGCTGGATGCGCTGGTGCGGATCTACGGAAAGCCCGCTTGCATCGTCAGCGACAACGGCATCGAGTTCACCAGCCGCGCCATCTTGAAGTGGGCCGACAAGAACGGGGTGCCCTGGCATTACATCGACCCGGGCAAGCCGCAGCAGAACGCCTTCATCGAAAGCTTCAATGGCAGCCTGCGCGACGAGCTCTTGAACGAGGAGATCTTCGATACCCTGGACGACGCCGCCGGAAGCTGGCGCTCTGGCGCTACGATTACAACGCCGTCAGACCGCACTCGTCTCTGGGAAACAAGACGCCGCTCAAAGCGCGCCGGACGCTTGAGCAATTTGAGGGCTCCGCGCCCGGCGCGCTTGCCCAGAACGACCGCTCAGACTACCAATCTCAAACCCGCAGACTCTCGCTATGAACGAGGGACCCAAGGGGGGCAGGTCAAGCGCGAGATCACCGGCTGCTCCGCCGAAGAGCGGCGGAGCGTCAGGCACGCCCGCTGGCGGAGGACTTCAAGGTGTGGGCGGAGACCCAGCTCGGCCGTGTCTCCGGCAAGAGCGCACTGGCCAAGGCCTTCCGCTACGCGCTCCGCCGCTGGCCCTCCTTCACGCTCTTCCTGGAGGGCGGCCGCGTGGCCATCGACAACGACCCGGCCGAGCGCGCGATCAAGCCCGTGGTGATTGGCCGGAAGAACTGGCTCTTCGCCGGGGCCGATGCCGGGGGCGAGCCCCTCGCGGAGGCCATGACGATCATCGAAAGCGCGAAGCTCAGCGGCCACGACCCCGAAGCCTACCTGACCGACATCCTGTCCCGCATCGGCGACCACAAGATCAACCGCCTCGATGAGCTGCTGCCGTGGAAATGGGTGCCGCTGGATCAGGAGGCAAAGGCCGTCGCCTGAGCTGCGGTCCTTACCGGCCGGTTACCGTTGATCACCACCTCCGGCGCGTGCTGCGCCACGAGAGCGGCGCAGGCTTTGGGGTCGGTCTGATCGGCATCCGCGCGCGAGAGGAACACCGCCTCCACGCCCTCGGGGAGCTAGTGGGCGAGCTCGGTGGCTACCTGGCCGGTCTTGCCGCAGATCAGCGCCTTCATGCTTTTGTTCCCAGACGTTCACCGACACCGGCGCGGCCCAGCAGCGGCTGCCACCAGTCGGCGTTATTGAGATACCAGTCGACAGTTTTTTCCAGCCCTTCTTCGACGGTAACAGAGGGACGCCAGCCCAGTTCGGTCTGCATCCGCGTGGGATCGATGGCGTAGCGCGCGTCATGGCCCGGACGGTCGGCCACAAAGGTGATCTGATCGGCGTAGCTGCCCTCGTTTTTCGAGCGCTTGTCGTCGAGAACGGCGCAGAGCGTCTTCACCAGTTCGAGGTTGGTCTTCTCGTTCTCGCCGCCGATGTTGTAGCACTCGCCGTTGCGACCCTTGGCCAGCACGGTTAGCAGCGCATCAGCGTGATCTTCGACATACAGCCAATCGCGGATGTTCGACCCGTCGCCGTAGATCGGCAGCGGCTTGCCGGCCAGCGCATTCAGGATGATCACCGGGATTAGCTTTTCCGGGAAGTGATAGGGCCCGTAGTTGTTCGAGCAGTTGGTTAGCACGATCGGCAGCCCGTAGGTGTGATGCCATGCCCGCACGAGATGGTCCGACGACGCCTTCGACGCCGAATAGGGTGAGCGCGGATCGTAGGGCGTCGTTTCGGTGAACTGGCCAGTCGGTCCCAGCGAGCCGAAGACCTCATCGGTGGAGATGTGATGAAAGCGGAAGCTCTCGGGCTTGTCTTTCGCCACCCAAAAGCTGCGCGTGGCTTCCAGCAGGTTGTAGGTGCCGAGGATGTTGGTCTCGATGAAATCGCCCGGACCGTCGATGGAGCGGTCGACGTGAGATTCCGCGGCCAGATGCATCACCGCCTCGGGCGTGTGCTCGGCAAACACCTTGTCCAATGCTGCGCGATCGCGCAGGTCGGCCTGCACGAAGGCGTAGTTCGGGCTGTCCGCCACCGAGGCCACGTTTTCGAGACAGGCGGAATAGGTCAGCGCATCAAGGTTCACCACGCTATGGCCCGCGGCAATCGCTTGGCGCACCACTGCAGAGCCGATGAAGCCCGCGCCCCCGGTTACGAGAATTTTCATGGCTCAGCCCTCGAAGGTAAAGGGGTTGTTGATCTCAGCCAGCAGCGGCGCAGCCTCATCCTTGCTCGAAAGCACGGGATTGGTTTCCAGCCCCCAGTCGATGCCGATCTCGGGATCGTCGAAACGCACGCTGCGGTCGCAGTCCGGTGCATAGGTGTCCGTACACTTGTAGCAGATCTCTGTGTCGACCTCGCGCGTGATAAAGCCATGCAAGAATCCCGTCGGGATCATCAGCTGCTTGCCGTTGCCAAAGCTCAGCTCCACCCCGAACCACTTACCGTAGGTGGGCGACCCCTTGCGGATGTCGACGGCCACGTCGAACAGCCGGCCCCGCCCGCAGCGCACCAGCTTGGTCTGGGCATGTGGCGGAGTCTGCATGTGCAGGCCGCGCAGGGTCCCGACAGTGGCGCTCATGGAATGGTTGTCCTGCACGAAATCATAGGTGATGCCAGCTGCTTCCAGCGTCGCCTGGTTCCAGCTTTCGCTGAAGAACCCCCGCGCATCGCCGAACCGCTTTGGTTCCAATACCAGCAAACCGGGAATGGGTGTTTCTTCAATCTTCATGAGCAGCCTTCTCAATAACTTTGGTTCAATGCAGAACGGGCACCGCGCCACAGGCAATCAACGGCACCGTGTACAGTGCTTTTCAAACAGACATTTGCATAACTTTTGCAACCCTTTGCACAAATGCACATGTATCAGGCACCCAGATGGTGTCCATATCTATCCCCGTTGCACTGCCTCCGGGGTGGCCACTTGCCGGTCGATTGCAGGGAATCTGGGCATTCCGCGCCCTTTGGCAGAGCCCGCCCCCACCAACGCGAAACGCCCCGCGGACCGCGGAGCGTTTTGCCTTCCATCAGGAGAAGATCGGTTCAGAGGTATGCCTGCACCATGCGGGCCTGGCGTTCGCGGGCCCATTCGGCGCAGACCGGTTTGGCCCGCAGACCGGCACAGCGGATGTTAGCAACGCCGGAGCTGGTCTCGTGGCGCAGTTCCAGCACCGGCCGGGCCGCCGCCGCATCGCTCACGGGGATCGAAGAACTCGTCACGCCATCCACCTCGAATCGCGCCTCGAGCAAGATCTCCGGATCCGCTGCCGAAGGTAACCATCCGGCGAGGAACGCGGGCGCTTTGGCTTCCTGATGTGGTATATCTCGAAGGATGCAGATCGACGAAGACAAAATTGACGAAGCGGTGCTCGGCCTGCTCTGGTTGACGCTGCATGAAGAGCGCCGTGCATGGAAGGGCTTGGATTGGTCCACGCTGGACAGGCTGCACCGGAAGGGCCTGATCCACGATCCGGTCAAGCGGGCCAAGTCCGTCGTCTTGACAGATGAGGGGCTGCGATCCGCAGAACACCTAGCTCGATACACGTCAGTCAGTGTAGTATTTCTTCCCGTAGCTGCTGTATGCGCCGTACTTTCCGCCATAGCCATAGCGCTTCATCCCCTGCGCGCTGATCTGGTTGAGCACCACCCCGGTCACCGGATGGTTCACGCTCTCAAACATCTGCAGTGCCTCGTTCACTTGAGCCCGAGAGGTGTGATCCCAGCGGATGACGAACAGCACGGCATCCGTGACCTGTGCAATCACTCGGGCATCCGGCACTACCAAGACCGGGGGTGTATCAATGATGATGTGATCGTAGTGCTTGCGTGCCTCCACCAGAAAGTCCGCAAAGCGCTGCGAAGAAAAGAGGTCCGCCGCATTCACCGGGCTCTTCTCGGCCATGAGAACTTCGAGGCCGGTCGCCTCATCGTGGACAATCGCGTCCTCGATTCCGGTCTCTCCGGAGATGACCGAAACTAGACTGCCGCTTTTCCGAGCATCAATATATTGTTCGAACGTACGCCGACGAATGTCACCCTCGATCAGCAAGACGCGCTTGTCCATGCCAGTAAAGTTCTTAGCCAACGTCATGGCAAGCGTAGTCTTGCCTTCCCCGGGTATCGAAGAGCTGACAAGAACCACCTGGGGCGGCTTGTCGACGTTGGACAAAAGCAGCGATGTCCTCAGATTACGCAGCGCTTCCGCCGCGGCGGAGGTCGGTTTCTCGGTAATGTAGGCCACCGCTTTCTTGCGCTCTTTTGCCGGGAAGAGCGGAATCTGCCCCATAACGGGGTAGCCGGTCACCCTCTCGGTACCAGTCGCATCGCGGAACGTATTACGGCGCACCTCCAACAGCAGAACGAGCGCGGCACCGATCAGCAAGCCGAGCATGCCGCTTGTACCTAGAGCAAGAAATTTTCTGGGAGACGATGCAGAGGCCGGCACAACCGCTTCGGAGAGTGTCCGGCTATCGGATTTTTGGATGCCCTGCTGGACCGAAGTCTCTTTCAAGCGCGACAAGAAGTACTCATAGAGAAGCCGGCTCGCCTCCGCCTCGCGAGTCAACTGCTGCAGCGTAATTAGGTCCTCGTTCTGCTGCGCGATCTGCGTCTCGAGATTTTCCTGCGAGGCTTCGAGGGTCTCTATCTGCCGGGCGTTGCGCTGCACATCAGCATCGGCGCGGGCTTCGATTTGCTCGAAACGAGCCTCGAACGTCTCGGTGCGACCGGGTTCATCAAGTTGCCCCAACAGCGAATTCAGAGTCCGGTCCCCAGCGGCGGCGGCCTGCTCTTCCGGGGTCTCTGCCGCACGCAACGCCTCCAGTCGCGTTTGTTCCTCGGTCTGTGCGGCGCGTAGATTTGTCGTTCGGTCGCGCAGCTCCTTGAGCTGGCGTTCCAGCGCCGCCAAACTTTCTGGACTGATAAGCTCGATATCCGCGCGGAAGTTCTTGACCTCCTGCTCGGCGGTCTCGAGTTCGGTCTGCAGCTCGGCCACCCGATCCGAGAGCCATGCTGTGGCACTCTCGGTGGCCTCGAACTTCGCGTCGAGTTGGTCGCTGATGTAGAGTTCCACAAGCGTGTTCGAAATACGAGCCGACTTTCTCGAATTGGCTGTCTCGGCCGTGACCTCGAAGACGTAGGTCTGTGGCACGTTGCGCACGCTTACGGCCTTCTGCAGCGTACTGATCGTGGCGTTTCGCTGCTGGTTGTCCGTGGCCTCTCCCGAAACAGGATCAGCCCCCGCTGTCCCCAAAAGAACCTTTATGCTTGATGTGAGCCAATCAACGACCCCGGCTGGCTGCAGAGACATATTAAATTCAGGATCGTCCATGAGGTTCAACTCATCGACCACTTGTCCCATCAGGGCACGGCTTCTCAGGATTTCGACTTCGGTGTTGATCACCGTCGAGTCAGCCGACATACCACCGACCACGCTTTCAAAATCAACGATCTGTTCCTGCTGAGTCTCCAGTACAACCGTGGCTGTCGAGCGGAACAAGGGCGTCGCCACAATGTAGGCGTAATATCCCCCTAAAAGTACCGCCGCGATCATCGTGAGAACAATGAGAAGCTTGCCGCGCCAGAGAGTTCCTAGGATCGCTCCAAGATCAATCACATCATCTTCGCCGGATATATCGGACTGTGCCGCAGCCATACTAGATCTTAGTGTAGAAACCGGCTGGAATGTTCTCGTCATTATACAAAAGTATCCGGAAGCTGTGGAACGACGCTGTTGCGCCAAGCTGAACCACGTAGCCTAACGCCAATGTCTGCCGTACCGGCTATTGCGACCTCCGTCCACTACTCCGGGCCAAGTATGTGCTGAAATTATCGCAAGCGTGCGCTGGCCTTGCCATCGAGCAACCAGCCGAGACCCAGTCATAGCAATTCCGGTGTCCCTGACCTGCCCACCCTTCGGTTCCCAGCCACGCAACGGCGCCATGTTGGTCTTGATTCAGCTCTCGTCCACGAAGACCAGGCCTGTGGGATCGAGCCAGACCAGCCATCGCCGCCAGGAGCTCCGCCTGCGGGTGACGTCAGCGCGGCTCAGTTCCGCGGCGCGCAGGTCTTCTTTTGCGTCTGGCCCTCGCGGCGCGGCGTGACGTGCGACTCGGCCGTGATCCACGCCAGCAACCAGGCACGACGCGTGCCAGCCTAGAGCGATCAGCCTCCGCGCGGAGCGCAGGTGAGACCGACCCCGTCCGCCGGAAGCGCTGCGTCCACCTCACTGCAGAGGACGCCGCCACACCGAACAGGGTGGCCGCCGCTCGGCAGCTCATCCCCCTCGACCGCAGTCACTACACAGCTACGCAAGTCATCAGAACAGGCTCGTGCCGCGCGACAATCAGGATGATACCGTCACAGAGGTCGCGACGTAGAATCTCATCCAGATCGACGCGCGCGTCTCATCCAAATTGTCGCGCTATAGGCTCGAACCATAAATGCTAACCTTCTCGCGGCAGCCAGCATGAATCCGCTTCCGAGTCAAAGCGCAAGTGAAACACTCTAACGGCGTTGAACTGACATCAGCTCAATCGGACGGCCAGCCAGCGCTCGAGTTCGGCGTGCAACGATGCGCTGACCCCCGACCCGGAAACGGTGATCTCCCGACGCTCGGGATCATAGGTCGTTTCGAGGCGCAACGGGGCGACGGGAGCGGCAGATTTGTCGGCACTGTCCGAAGCGGCCGTGGCCTTCGCTTCTGTCTGAGCCCCTGCCCTGCCGTGTTTCGTGCGCATCCCCTGCCCTACCGCTGGTGCTGCAAGACGCTTGAGTTCCTCAGCTGCATTCGCCGGCGGATAGGCTGCGAGATCAACCTTGATCTGCGAAGCCAAGTCTGGATCTTTGGCCAGTCTCCGAGCCAACTCAAGACCGCTGCGTTCAGCGAGTGCCGTAGGGAATACCAATACCCCGTCGAGCGCCACAACGATCTCGGTGAAGCTGCGGATCTTGGAGCGTTTCGCGCGCGAAACGTTCGCGAAGAGCGCGCGCAGCGCCTCCTCCCGAGTCTCGAACACCCCCTCCTCGACGGCTTTCACCGCGATCCGGGCGCGTTCGTAATAGCTCAGGCCGACGCGGATCTCGTTCTCCTCGACCATCGCCACATAGGCGTCCGAGGCGGTGCGGGGCGCGCGGACGACCGCCAGCACCTCTCCGGCCCCCCTGCCCTCCTCCGCGAGATGCCTCAGCGCGGCGAGCCGCCGCCAGCCCGAGATCAGCCCGTAACGCGGCGCGGCGTCCGTGCCTCGGTCGACGACCTCCACCGGGGTCTGCTGACCGCGGGCAGCAAGGCTCTCGATCAGGGCGGCGAAGTCTTCGTCATCGGCGCCCATCCGGTCGCGGACCAGGTGCTCCGCCGCGACCTGATCGAGCGGCAGCGCCAGAATCATTCGCCCCTGCGCGCGAGCCTCCTCCATGGAGCGGCTGAGCTCGCCGAGCGCGGCGGCCGAGGAGGTTTCGCGCGCGATCTCGGCGATGGGCGCGCGCGACGGCGCCGAGGCAAAGGCCGCTTTCGGCCCGGGAGCCGCGTCGCCCTCCCCCGCATCGGCCTGGCCGAGATAGTCGGGATTGGCCGGGGTCAGTCGCTTGCGCTTGGCCATGTCTCACTTTCCTTCGTGTGGGCCGTGGTCCGGGTCCGATGTTTCGCGCGCGAAACGTTCGGGCCGGACGGGCGCGCTCCTGCGTTTCGCACGCGAAACATCCTCACTCCGCCGCCTTTGCGCGGGCCAGCTCGTCGCGCCGCCAGGTGCCGACGAGCAGCCGCTTGAAGGCGGCATAGGTGGCGTCGAAGGTGGCGCGGCCGCGGGCATAGGTCTCGCGGTTGAAGTCGCGATAATCGGCCTCGTAGATGCCCGAGACCTGCTCCCCGGCCTGGCCGATGAGCGCGGTATAGTCCTGCCGCTCGGGAGACAGAGTCGCGCCCAGATAGGCCTGCATCAGTGAGGCGAGCTCGCCCTGCTGGGCGCCGTCGTAGCGTGTCAGGATCGCGCGCACCGCGTCCCATTCGAAGGCCAGCCCCTCGCGACCCAACGCCCGCGCGGCCATGTTCTCTCCCTCCTCGATCGAGGCGAAGGTGGAATGCAGCATGTCGAAGAACCGCCCCGTGGAATCGAATTCCAGGAATGAGGCGCCGAGCGGCACCAGAAGGATGTCGGCGGCGGCGAGCCCGTTGATCGTCAGGTAACCGAGGGCAGGGGGGGTATCGAGGAAGACCACGTCGTAACGGTCCAGAACCCCGTCGGCCTCGAGCGTCTCGGTCAGCGCGTCCCACAGTTTCCAGGTGCGCCCCTGCATCCGCCAGACCGGGATCTGGAACTCGGACCAGTAGAGGTTCAGCTGCGCGCCGATCAGGTCGATGTTCGGCCAATGGGTCTTCTGGACGATATCGGCCGCGCCGATCTCCAGCGCCTCCGAGAGCGTGTCGTCGAGGGGCAGGGGGGCCTCGCCCCGGTCGAGGCGGGCCTGGTTCTCGCGTCGCAGGTGCTGCGCATAGTGGCGCGCGAGCAGGGGAAAGACCGTGCCCCATTCGTCGGCGACCTTGCCGCCGAAGATCGAGGTCATCGAGCCCTGGCTGTCGAGATCGACCACCAGCACCCGGTAGCCGTCGAGCGCCGCCGACATCGCCAGGTGTGCCGCGGTCGAGGTCTTGCCGACCCCGCCCTTGAAGTTCGCCACCGCCACCATCTTCGCCGGCTGCCCCTCGGGCCGGTAGGGCAGGTAGCCCTTCGATTTCGACCCTTCCGCAGCGAAATGGGCGCGCAGCCGCAAGACTTCGTCGAGGGTGAACCACTTCGCCCCGCCGGCGGTATCGGACCGGCCCTGCGGCAGGTCGGGATTGGCCTTCAGCACGCGACGGAAATGCGGCGTGGCGACGGGGATCATGTAGCGGGTGATTTCCCACGTGGAGAAGAGCCGCAGCGTCTTCGATCCGCCTTCGTCGAGCCCGCGTGAGGCCAGGTCGTGCCGACCTCGGGCACAGGCTTCGGCGATCTCCGAGAACCGCGCGGTGGAGAAGGGATCGCCGAGATCCCGCATCGCCCGGTCGGGGTCGATATTGTGATAGGGAACGTCCTCGCCGCTCATGCCTCGTCCTATCCATGGTCGCTGCCTGTGGCGGTCATCGTCCGGAGCATCCTGCCGGACATGCCGCGTTTTTATCAGGATACGCAAAAACCGCGAACATGGAAGCGAAGACCGCATCCGATTCGATTTTTCTCAGGAAATTCGGAGGTAATCGGTCGCGCAGGGGGCAGGGCAGGGGACGTCCAAGATTTTCTGCACGTGTTAGAATCGTGTTATCTATAGTGTTACGGGTTTCAGAGCGTTTGGCAAACCTACTGATCTGTCTGGGTTTTCGGAGCTTGCTGAAAGGCTGCGCGACTCTGAAACCACGTCGTGGCGACTCCGAACCCCCGATGAAGCGATTCCGAACCCCCGATCTCGGCGCTGGACCGGGGCAGGGGGCGCGCATAGGCTGGGCGTCACCGAAACCACGATAAGCCGGGCTCCAGTTCCGGCGCCGCGGTATCGGATCGGGCGGCAAACGGCGCGGGGCGTTCTTCCTTCGCCGCGGCAGGAACGGGACAGGCGATGGCAGCGGCGCAGAGCGGCGGGGGCGGGACCCTCATGCCGGACCGGCACGGGCAGATGGATTTCTTCATCTGCGACATCTTCGATGCGATCCCCAAGGACGATCTGGCGACGATGGAGCATCCGGTCTTCTCGCTGGCCACGCGTCCCGACCGGCGCATCCTGCGCTATGCCCATAACGGCGCCGAGATCGAGGTCATTCCCTCGGTGAAGGGCCTCGCCACGATCCACGACAAGGACATTCTGATCTTCTGTATCAGCCAACTCGTGGCCGCGCTCAATGCCGGCCGGGAGGTCGGGCGGACGCTCACCCTGCGCGCCCACGATCTTCTGGTGGCGACGAACCGCGAAACCAGCGGAGACGCCTATCGCCGCCTGCGCGAGGCGTTCGAACGCCTCGCCGGCACCCGCATCACCACCAACATCTCCACCGGCGAGGTCGAGACCACCACCGGCTTCGGCCTGATCGAGAGCTGGGAGATCCTGCGCCGCTCGCGCGGGGGGCGGATGATCTCGGTCTCGGTGACGCTGTCGGACTGGCTCTTCCGGGCGGTGATGGCGAAATCGGTACTGACTCTCAGCCGCGATTATTTCCGACTGAGGAAACCGCTGGAGCGGCGGATCTATGAACTGGCGCGCAAGCATTGCGGGCGGCAGGCGTCGTGGCGCGTGTCGGTCGAGGTGCTGCTGAAGAAGTCCGGCTCCGCGGCGCCGCGCCGGGTGTTCCGGGCGAACCTGCGCAAGATGATCGCCTCGGACCATCTGCCGGATTACGCCATGGCCGAGGAGGAGGGCGATCTTGTCCGCTTCACCCGCCGCCGGCCGCTGCGCGACAAGGGCGCGGACGCCCCCGCGCTGGCACCGGAGACGCTCGAGGCTGCCCGCGCCCTGACGCCCGGTGCCGACGTCTACGCGCTCGAGGCCGACTGGCGCGCCTACTGGGCCGCCTCGGGCCGGCCGCGCCTGCGCTCGGCCGACGCGGCCTTCCTGGGTTTCGTGAAAGCGCGCGCGAAAGGGTAGGGGTGTTTCGCGCGCGAAACGTTTCTCCCGGATCGGCATTCCTGAACCCTGGGGCGCGGGTGCCGGAGACTGGCGGGACCGCTTGCCGGGTCTGTCTTCGCACGGCGTCGTCCGGGGGCCTGCCTGGTCGGGTAAAGACCCGCGATCACCTTGACACTTCGCGTCCGAGCCGCTTTCCATCTCGCGTCATATCGACTGCCCGATCACCCCACGCACGGCCGCGCCGAGGTACAATAAAGACATGGTCTGGAAAAATAGCGACGGCGTTGCGGACGCAATGGAACGTGGGGTCGTCTTCCACAGCCACATCCCCAAGACGGCCGGCACGTCGCTGCTCCGGTCCGTGAAAGAGGCTCTGGCGCCGGGCCATTTTATTCACTGGAACCCCTCTAACCCTTACAACATCGACCGCTCGCTGGAGGAACTGCGAAAGGTTCTGGACGAGAACCCGTCGGTGAAGGTCGTGCACGGGCATTTCATGTACGGAATGCATCGTGCGCTGGACGGGCGCCCGTTCAAGTACATCTCCGTTCTGCGTGATCCGGTGGCGCGCATCTTCTCGCATTACAAGCACGCCATCGAACTCAACCTGCCCAGCATGGGGACCGAAAAGGCGGGCCTGCTGGTCGACACCCCGATCGAGCACGCGCTGCGGCAGCCGGACATTTCCTATTTCTACAACAACATTCAGGCCCGCTTCATCAGCGGGCTGAGCGAGCCGGACTTCGGGGGGCGTTCCGATGCGGAGGTTCTGGACCTCTGCAAGGAGCATGTACGCAACGACTACTGCTATCTCGGTGCGCAGACATCCGTCTTGCAAGCCGTGACCGATCTGTCCGAACTGCTCGGGGGCATCCCGATGCAGGAACGCGTCGAAAACGCGCGGGGGCGGATGGATGCCCGTCTCCTGTTTTCCGCGGAACAGCTCGAAAGCGTGGAGTCGCAGAACAAACTCGACATATCCCTTCTGAAGACGTTCTGTCCGGATATCGAACTGTCCTCTGCCGTCACCGCGGCCGACGCCGAAAATAACATGTCCAAGGTCATGCTGGACACGTATAGAAAGGCGACAAAGAAGTTGATAAAAAGAGTGGCCAAAGCCGAAAAGAAAACGGCCGGCGGGCGATAAGAAAAGGTGTTCGAATAAATGTTCATGTTTTGCGGGGATTCCCATTCAAGGATCTTTCAGATCGATACATGGGGAAAGTTTTCTTTCACCTCCTTTTCCGGAGCGACGATCGCGGGTCTTCCCTCGCCGAGGTCTCACACCCAGCACGGCGCGATCATTCGGCATCTTGCGCGCGCGCCGGAGACTAAGACGCTTGTCCTGATGTTCGGGAACGTCGATATCGATTTCACTTTCTATCGCTCCAGCGCGCTTGACCCAGACGTCACCCTGGAGCGTTTCATCGCCGACAGGGTCCGCAACTACATCTCCTTTCTGACTCTGCTGTGTGACGACGATTTCCCCGACTCCGTCATCGAGGACATTTGCGTCCTTGGCGCACATCCGACACCCGTGCTCGATGAGAACTTCATCGATGTCACGGGGCCACAGACCAAGCTCGAACGCTCGGCCTTCGAGGAGCTGGGAAAACGTATGGACCTCTCGCAGGTCGCCCGTACGAAGCGGGGTCTCGCCCTCAACGATGCGTTGGAGCAGGAATTGCCGCGGTTCGATAACCGCATCAGCTTCCATCGTATCGACAAGGCGATGCTCGCAGAGACCGGCGTGATCGACAACAAATACGCGGGCCAGTTCCGCCTCGATCACCATCCGAACCGCAACTTGTCGCGGCAATTGTGGTACAAGGCTCTTGCCGACAAGATTCCGGCCTTCAAGGAGCGCGCTCGATCGTGATGGGGCCTCGCTGAGGCGAATGCCATTCACATCCCCGCCTTTCCGCAGCGAGAGGTCTGCCTCGATGATCACCGGGACGCGCGCCTCGCGAGGTCACGGAGACGGCTCGGCTGATCTGAACAAGGTCCGGGCTTTTCGTAAGTGGTTTTCCGCCTTGGTTACGTTGCTGCCATCACCGGCCGCAGCGGTTGAGGCGACGCCCCGCCACCGCGCCGTCCCTGTCCGGGCAGTATGGCGGGCCGGTGCCGCTTCTGGTCTCCAAGTACGATGTTCGTGGTCCCCTGGGCCTAGCCAAAGATCATGTGTCCCGGACAGCGAGTGCGTCAGGTCACACCCGCGCGCAGGAGAACGTTCACGGCGCTGTCGAAATGCTCCGACATGGCCTGTTCGGCCCGCCCCGCGTCCTGCGCGGTGATGGCGGTGGCGATGCGCTCGTGGCATTTCAGGTTTTCCAGCCGGTTTTCCCGCGTCCCGCGCGAGCGCCAGCCGATGGCCCATGTCTTGCGGGTGATGACGCGGAAGCTGTCCACGAGCATGGCGTAAAGGGCGTTGCCCGAGGCTCGGGCGATGACCGAATGGAAGCGGAGGTCGAGTTCCATGACCACCGAGTGATTCGTGTCGAGTGCGGCGATCATGCGCGCGGAGAGGTCGAGCAGTTCGGCGGCCTCGGCGTCGCTCCGGCGCAGGGCCGCGAGGCAGACCGTGCGCATTTCCAGCGTCCTGCGCACGTCGAGCACCTGCTGGATGCTCATCCCGTTGGCATGGGTCGCGTGATCGAGGATCACGCTGATCGCCCCCGCATCCGGCATTGCCACCTGCGCCTTGCGCGAGCCTCCGATGTCGAGAAGCTGCAGCGTGGCCAATCCCCTCAGCGCCTCGCGCGTGACCGGGCGCGAAACCCCGAGATGGGCGGCGAGCGCCGCCTCCGAGGGCAGGCTGTCGCCGGGGCGCAGCCCCCTGGAGCGGATCAGGTCCCGGATACCGACCATCGCGCGTTCGGCGAGGCTCGTCTCGGGATGTCGCTCCTGGGGGATGGGTGCCTTCATGGAAACCTCCTGACGAAGTGCGGCGGAGCCGGCGAACCGGGCCCGGGTTTTCGAGGAGTTGACGATAAACTCTCCAAAATTGTCTGACAATCCGGTAGTTTTCGTAAACTCGGTTTGTCCATATGCCCTGACTTTTCTAAGCATCCCGACAGGAGGACGCCGCCCGCCGGGCGGAGCTGGGAGGACACCTTTGAAAATCACCGCCATCCGCACGTTCCGCCTGGAGGAGTTCGCCAACGTCCTGTGGGTCCATGTCGAGACCGACGCCGGGATCACCGGTCTTGGCGAGACCTTCTACGGCGCCGCCGCCTGCGAGGCGCATATCCACGACACTCTTTCCGTACGCCTCCTCGGGCAGGATCCCCTGAACATCGAGGCGCTCCACAAGGAGATGGTGAGCCTGCCGAACGCGCAGGCCTCCACCGGGGTCGAGTATCGCGCCGCCTCGGCTGTCGACATCGCGCTCTGGGATCTCTTCGGCAAGGTTTCCGGCCAGCCCGTCCACGTCATGCTGGGCGGGCGGACGTGGGACAAGATCCGCACCTACAACACCTGCGCCGGCACCCGCTACGTGCGCACCAACCGCATCAAGCCGGTGGACACCTGGAACCGTGGCGCAGACGGCCCCTACGAGGATCTCGACGCCTTCATGACCGACGCGGGGGCGCTGGCCGAGAACCTCCTCGACAGCGGCATCACTGCCATGAAGATCTGGCCCTTCGATCCGGCGGCCATCGAGAACAAGGGCGTCTTCATCTCCGGAGCGCAGATGAAGGAGGCCCTGCGCCCCTTCGAGCAGATCCGCGCCGCGGTGGGGGACCGCATGGAGATCATGGTGGAGATGCACTCCCTGTGGAACCTGCCCGCCGCAATGGAGATCGCCCGCGCGCTGGAGCCCTACGCCCCGCGCTGGTTCGAGGACCCCATCCGCATGAACAGCCCGCAGGCGTTGGGCGAGTTCGCCCGCTCCACCCCGGTCTGGACCTGCGCCTCCGAAACACTGGGCTCGCGCTTCGCCTACAAGGACTACCTCGACCGGGACGCCGCCCATGTGGTCATGGCCGACCTGTGCTGGACCGGGGGGCTGACAGAGGGGCGCAAGATCGCCGCCATGGCCGACACCTACCACCGCCCCTTCGCGCCCCACGACTGCATCGGCCCCGTGGGCTTCGCCGCCGCCGTCCACATGTCGATCAGCCAGCCCAACACGCTGATCCAGGAATCCGTCCGCGCCTTCTACGAGGGCTGGTATCGCGAACTCGTCACCGAAGTTCCCAGGGTGGAGAACGGCTGCATCCTTCCCATGGAGGGGCCGGGCCTCGGCACCGAACTGCTGCCCGGCTTCTTCGAGCGATCCGACCTGACCACGCGACTCTCGGAGGCAGATTGATGCCCACGAACCTCTTCGACCTGACCGGGCGCACGGCGCTCATCACCGGCTCCTCGCGGGGCCTCGGCCGCGCCTTCGCCGAAGGCCTCGCGAGCGCGGGGGCACGCGTCGTGCTCAACGGCGTGAACACCGAGCGGCTGGAACAGGCCGCCGCCGAGATGCGCGAGGCGGGCCATGACGTGCTGATCTCCGCCTTCGACGTGGCCGACGAGGCCGCCGTGATTGCCGCCTTCGAGGCCTTCGATACGGCCGGCACCGAAATCGACATCCTCGTGAACAACGCCGGCATCCAGTTTCGCAAGCCCATGCTGGAGCTGGAGACGGAGGATTGGCGCCGCGTCATCGACATCAACCTCACCGCCGCCTTCGTCGTGGGGCGCGAGGCCGCCAGGCGCATGGCGGGCCGGGGCCGGGGCAAGGTGGTCAATATCGGCTCGCTGACCTCGGAACTCGCGCGGGCGACGGTGGCCCCCTATACGGTCGCCAAGGGGGGCGTGAAGATGCTCACCAAGGCCATGGCCGCCGAATGGGGCGAGAAGGGTATCCAGGCCAATGCCATCGGGCCGGGCTACATGGTGACGGACATGAACGAGGCGTTGACGTCGAATCCCGAGTTCGACGCCTGGGTGAAGGGCCGCACGCCGATGCGCCGCTGGGGCCTGCCCGAGGAACTGGCGGGGACCTGCATCTACCTTGCCTCGGATGCGTCGAACTACGTCTCGGGGCAGATCATCTATGCCGACGGCGGCATGATCTCGGTGCTCTGATGCGGATCGTCTTTCACGGCACCAACGCCGCCGCCTTCGCCCCCGGTATCGAGGACATGCTGGACGGGGATCATGACATCCGGGTCCTCTCTCCGACCGTCGACCAGCCCGGCGAGGCCGAGGCGCTCTCGAATGCCGACGTGGTGGTGGGCGTGCGTTACCGCGCGGGCGATCCGCCCCTTTCGGCGCGGCTCTACCAGCTTCCCGCCGCGGGCTACGACGGCATCGACATGGACGCGCTGCCCGATGGCTGCACCGTCTGCAACGCCTTCGGTCACGAGGCCGCCATCGCCGAATGGACCTTCGCCGTGCTGCTGGCGCGGCATGTCCCGCTTGCCGACGCCGACGCGCGGCTGCGCAAGGGCGACTGGCACTACTGGGCCGGGACCGGCGCGCCGCGCACGGAACTGGGCAGCCGGTCCATCGGCATCGTCGGGCACGGGCATATCGGCAAGGCCGTCGCCGATCGCGCGCTCGCCTTCGGCATGGCGGTCCATGTCGTCAACCGCTCCCCCGTGGAGGAGCCGCGCTATGCCGGTGCGGCGACCCTGGACCGGCTGGACGAGGTTGCGGGCGAGGTGGACATCCTCGTGAACACCCTTCCCCTGACCGACGGGACGCGCTCGCTGATCGACGTCGGCACGCTCTCGGCGATGAAGGACGGCGCCATCGTGGTGAATGTCGGCCGCGGACCGGTGGTCGACGAGGACGCGCTGTGGGAGGCGGTGAAGGACGGCCGTCTGACCGCCATCCTCGACACCTGGTATACCTATCCCAGCGAGGAGACCCCCGATCCTCTTCCCTCGCGGCATCCGTTCCACGAGCTCTCGAACGTGACCCTCTCTCCGCACATGTCCGGCTGGACCGAGGGCACCATCGCCCGTCGCCGCGCCGCGGTGGCCGAGAACATCAACCGCCTCGCCGCCGGAAAGCCCCTCCTCGATGTGGTGCGCCCATGAAGGCCGTCGTCTGCCACGCCCCGCGCGACCTGCGGATCGAGGACCGCCCCGAGGCCGCCGCCCCCGGCCCCGGAGAGGCGCAGATCGCCATCTCCCACGGCGGCATTTGCGGCTCGGACCTGCACTACTATCTTCACGGCGGCTTCGGCGCGGTGCGCCTCGTCGAGCCGCTGATCCTCGGGCACGAGGTCTCGGGCATCGTCACCGCCCTCGGGCCGGAGACGCAGGGGCTGGCCGTCGGGGACCGCGTGGCCGTGAACCCCTCGCGGCCCTGTGGAACCTGCGCCTACTGCCTGCGCGGCCAGCCGAACCAGTGCCTCGACATGCGCTTCAACGGGTCGGCCATGCGCACGCCTCACGAGCAGGGCCTGATGCGCGCGCAGCTGACCCTCCCCGCCGCGCAGGCCGTGCGCCTCGCGCCCGGTACCGATCTCGCGCTGGCCGCCATGACCGAGCCGCTCGCCGTCGCGCTTCATGCGGTTCGCCAGGCGGGCAGCCTTGTCGGCAAGCGGGTGCTCGTGACGGGTTGCGGCCCCATCGGGTGCCTCGTGATCTCCGCCGCGCGTCTCGCGGGAGCGGCGCAGATCGTCGCCACCGATATCGCCGAGGCTCCGCTCGGGATCGCCCGGGGCATGGGCGCGGACGAGGTCATCGACCTTGGGCGTAGCCCCGAGGCGATGGAGACGCTCTCGCGCGGCAAGGGCACGGTGGATGCCAGCTTCGAGTGCTCGGCCGCGCCGCCCGCGATTGCCGGCACCCTCGGGGCCACCCGCGCGGGCGGAACGGTCGTGCTGGTCGGCATCGGCGGCGAGGTGCCCCTGCCTCTCGGCACCGCCGTCGCCAAGGAGCTCACCCTGCGCGGCACGTTCCGCTTCCACGAGGAGTTCGCTCTCGCCGCCCGCATGATCGAGACGGGGCGCATCGACCCCGCCCCCCTGCTGACCGGCGTTCACGAGGCGGAGGAGGCGCGGGAGGCCTTCGACCTCGCCGCCGACAAGTCCCGCGCCATGAAGGTGCAGATCCGCTTCCCCGGCCCCTGACGGCCGGGGTCCAACCCGAGTTTCAAGGGAGGAGAGACCATGAGACTGACGACCCTACTCGCAACCGCCGCCATCGCCGCGACGAGCCTCGCCGCTCAGGCGCAGGAGCATTCGTTCCGCTTCCAGTCCTCGGACCCGGCGGGCAATCCCAACTTCGAGTTCCAGCAGGGCTGGACCGAGACCCTGAAGGAGATGAGCGACGGCAACGTGGTGGTCGAACTCCTGCCCGTCGGCTCCATCGTCGACTACAAGGAGACGCAGGACGCCGTCGGCGCGGGCATCATCGACGGTCACATCACCGACACCTCCTACTTCGCGGGCAAGGACCCGGCCTTCGGCCTCATCGCCAACCCGGTGGGGGCCTGGTCGTCGCCCGCGGAGATGATCGATTTCGTCGAGAACGGCGGCGGGGCCGAGCTGATGAACGAGCTTCTCAACCCCTACGGGCTCGAGTTCATCGGCGTTTCCACACCCGGCCTCGAAGCCTTCGTCTCGAAGGTGCCCCTCGAGGGCGTGGACGACCTGCAGGGCCTCAAGGTCCGCACCCCCGAGGGTCTGATCGCCAACGTCTTCCGCGCCGCCGGCGCCGCGCCGGTGAACCTGCCCGCCTCCGAGGTCTATACCTCCGTCGACAAGGGCGTGATCGACGCCGCCGACTACTCGGTGTTCTCGGTCAACCAGGAGGTCGGCATGAACGACGTGGCTCCCAACCCCGTCTACCCGGGCTTTCACTCGCTGCCCCTCGTCGAGGTCTCGATGAACAAGGCCAAGTGGGATGCGCTGCCTGACGACGTGAAGCAGATGTTCCGCGAGTCAGTGAAGCGGTTCCAGCAGACGCAGGTCGACTCGCTCAGGGAGCGTGATCTGGCCGCCGTCGAGGAGGCCAAGGCCGGCGGGGAGATTACCGTCCACGACTGGTCGGACGAGGAGCGCGCCCGCTTCCGCGGAATCGCCCGCGGCGAGTGGGAGAAGGTCGCCGCGGAGTCGCAGATGGCGCAAAAGGTCTACGACACGCTCAACGCCTACCTGGAGTCCAAGGGCCTCATCCAGTGATGGACCCCGGGGGCGGACCGGACCGCCCCCGCTCCCCGCGTCTCTCAGGAAGAAGAGCCATGAGCCAGACCGACGTCGAAAGCCCAGTCCGAGAGGCGCCTCGTGCGATCCCCGAGGCGGGACGCCTCGGGCGCGCAATCGAGAAGGGGGCCTACCTCTTCGCTGCCGGAATCGTGCTGGCGGCCTGCATCCTGTTGATGGAGGTCTTCCTGCGCTACGTCTTCAACCGCCCCACCATCTGGGCGCACGAGACGACCACCTTCCTGTGCGGCCTCGCCTTCCTCTACGGCGGCCTCTTCTGCGTCTCGCGCAACAGCCATATCCGCGTGGTCCTGATCTACGACGCCCTGCCCGCGGGCGCGCGGCGCATCCTGAACATCTTCCTGTCGCTCCTCTCCATGGTCGCTGCGGGCTTCTTCGCCTTCGCGGCCTGGATCATGGTGGGCAAGGCGTTCTGGACGCCCCAGGGAGACGTCCGCATGGAAACGTCCGGCAGCGCCTGGAACCCCCCGACTCCGGCCCTGGTGAAGGCGTTCCTCCTCGTCATCCTGATCGTCATGGCCGTGCAGTTCCTCGTTCTCGCGCACGGCTACCTGCGCCGCCCCGTCCGCGGCACGGAGTCCTTCGAATGAGCGCCCTTCTCGACTTCGCCGCCATCGGGATCGGCCCGCTCACGCTCTACATGTTCGGCCTCATGGTGGTGCTGCTGCTCACGGGCATGCCGCTGGCCTTCGTCACGCTGCTTGTCGCCCTCGTCTTCACGCTGCTCGGCTACGGCACCCTGGCCGTGCCGATCATCACGAGCCGCATCTACACCTTCGTCGAGAGCTTCGTCTTCGTCTCGGTCCCGATGTTCGTGCTCATGGCCGCGCTGCTCGACCGGTCCGGCATCGCGCGCGACCTCTTCGACGCCATGCGCCTCGTCGGGGGTCGCATCCGGGGCGGCGTCGCGGTGCAGACCATCTTCGTCTCGGTCATCCTAGCGGCCATGTCCGGCATCATCGGCGGCGAGATCGTGCTTCTCGGCCTCATCGCCCTGCCGCAGATGCTGCGCCAGGGCTACGACCGCCGCCTCGCCATCGGTGTCGTCTGCGCGGGCGGCTCGCTCGGCACCATGGTGCCGCCCTCCATCGTGCTCATCATCTACGGACTCACGGCGAACGTCTCGATCGGAGACCTCTTCACCGCGTCCTTCCTGCCCGGCTTCATGCTGGCGATGTTCTACGTCGCCTACGTGCTGGTGCGCTCCTATACCGGTGCCGGCATCGCCCCACCCCCCGAAGCCGAACCCATCCCCCGCGCCGAGAAGATCAGGCTCCTCAAGGGTCTGATCCTGCCCTTCCTCGTGGTCTTTTTCGTGCTGGGCTCGATCTACGCGGGCATCGCCTCGGTGACGGAGGCCTCCGCCGTCGGCGTGGGTGGGGTGCTGCTCTCGACCCTGTTGCGCGGCGAGCTGACCTTCGCGATGCTCCGCGACAGCGCCATGCAGACCCTTGCCACGGTCGGCATGATCGTCTGGATCGGTATCGGCGCGACGGCTCTCGTCGGGGTCTACAACCTCATGGGCGGGATCCGCTTCATCTCGGATCTGATGACCGGGATCTCCGACAATCCCACCGTCATCGTGCTCGTGATGATGGCGATCCTCTTCGTGCTCGGGGCCTTCCTCGACTGGGTGGGCATCGCGCTCCTGACCATGCCGATCTTCGTGCCCATCGTGAAGTCGCTGGGACTCGATCCCGTGTGGTTCGGGGTGCTCTTCGCCATGAACATGCAGGTCAGCTTCCTCTCGCCCCCCTTCGGCCCGGCTGCCTTCTACCTCAAGTCCGTGGCCCCGCCGGAGATCTCGCTGGGAGAGATCTTCAAGTCGCTTTTGCCCTTCATCGCGCTCCAGGTGCTCGCCGTGGGCCTGCTCGTCACCTTCCCGGGAATTACCGGACGGTAGGCGCCCGGCAACCGGGAAACGCGGCAAGCAGCCCCTCGGCCCCGACCAGCCGACGCATGGCCGGAGCCAGAGCGCCCGATGACGCAGCCAGCCCGTCCTCGTGAGACACGCTCTGCCCCCTGAGAACTGAGCCGCTCTCAACTGGAATCCGGGCTATGCTCTCACCGAAGCGCCGGACCAGATCGCGGAGCGTGACGCTCCGGGCTCGGGGCGACGACGAGGCCTTGCGTGAGCGTGCGCGTCCGGCGGGCGATGGTGTGCCAGGGCGAGCGGAACGTCCGTCCCCCTTGGCTGCTTCGTGATCCGCCGGATGCCCAGTCACCGCCTTGGCGATGTTCCGGGCGCCGTTCACGTCTGCATGCAACTTCCTGCCGCAATGGCGGCAGTGGTATGTCTCTTCCGATCGCTGCCGGCCGTCGACATAGCCGCAGGCCGAGCAGGTCTTCGAGGTGTAGGCCGGCTCCACCTTGTGGATCTCGATGCCGTAGCGCGCGTTCAGTTCGGCGAGCTTCTTCGCCACCACGCCGCGGCCGGTGGAGCGCGACGGCTTGGTTCAATGCCCGGTTCTGCCCACCCCGGACGCGCTCAGTTGGCGAGCGACACCGCTTCGGGGGCCACCGCCTCAAGCGGACCCGGCGCGACAAAGGCCGCGACCGCGTCGCGCGAGAGAGGCTCGGCCCGGATGACGCCCTGATCGAGGATCCAGCCCGCTTCGGCCGTGATCAGATCGGTCAGGTCATCGTCCAGCGTCAGACCGATATCGACGTCGCGCCACATCGCCTCGAGCTCAGCGACGGACATCGCCCCGCTCATCGAGGCCGCGACCGCCTCCATCGCCATATCCGGATCGGCGGCGACGTCCGCGTCAGCCTTTGCAAGCGCGCCGATGAAGGCTTCGAGCGTACCGCGTTTCGCCTCGGTCATCTCGGGCGTCGTGGCGAGGATGTAATGCACCTGGTAGTCGCTGCCGCGCAGCTCGGTGTAGCTATCGCCCAGCGTTTCCTCCGCTGCGGCGTAGAAGGTCGGGAAGGCGACGATCGCGTCCACATCGCCCCGCTCGACTGCCGGCACCAGGTCCGGCGGCGCAGCGGAGATGATCTCCGCCTCGATGCCCGCCTCGCTCAGAAGGCCGTCGAGGAAATAGTGGACATTCGTGCCGATCGTCGTGCCGATGCGACGTCCCGCGAGATCGGCCGCGCTCTCGAGCGGGCCGGCCTCGGCGTTGCCGATCACGCGACTGCCGGTGTAGCGCGCAAGATCGCCGACGATCCGGAAGGGCTGACCGGTCAGCGCGCCGGTGGCGGCGGGAAACTCGGCCATGAAGGCCACATCCACTTGTCCGCCGAGCAGCGCCTCGAAGCCCTCTCGGCCCGAGGCGAAGGAGACGAGCGACACGTCGACGCCGGCCTCCTCGAAATACCCCTGGGCAAGCGCGACATCGACCTGCGGGGTCTGCGGGTTGGGACTCCAGGCGAAGACGAGTTCTTCGGCGCTGGCGAAAGAGGGTGCAAGGGCGAGCGTGGCAGTCAGGGCCAGGGTCTTGAAAACGGTCATCTGTCTCTCCTGTCGGTCATGCGTTTCGGTCGTGGGTTTCAGTGCACGTCGGCCAGTGCGCCGGCGGGGCGCAGCAGGTCGATAATCTCGTCGCGGGTGGCGAGCAGGTCCGACCCGGACCGGCTGAGCGCGCGGGGGCGCGGCTGCCTTATCTCGTAGTGTCGGATCAGCCGGCCAGGCGCCTGGCTCATCACCCGCACGTCATCGGCGAGGAGCAGCGCCTCGTCCACGTCATGGGTGACGAAGAGCACCGTGGCGCGATGCTTCTGCCAGACGTCGAGCAGCAGATCGTGCATCACGAGCCGGGTCTGCGCGTCGAGCGCACCAAAGGGCTCGTCCATCAGCAGCACCTTGGGCCCGACGGCGAAGGTACGCGCGATCGCGACCCGCTGCTTCATGCCGCCCGAGAGCTGCTGCGGGAACTTGTCCGCATGAGCGCCGAGGCCGACCTCGTCGAGCGCGGCGCGGGCGCGGTCGATCTCCTCGGATTTCGGCAGGCCGTAGCGCTTCAGACCGAAGCGTACATTACCGAGCGCGGTGAACCACGGAAAGAGGCCGTATTGCTGGAAGATCACGCCCACCTTCGTGGACGGGCCGGTGATCGGCGTGCCGTCGAGGGTGATCCGGCCTGTGGAGGGTGTCACGAACCCGCCGATCGCGTTCATCAGCGTGGACTTGCCGCAACCCGACGGGCCGATCAACGCGGTGAAGGTGCCGGGCTTCAGCTCAACCGACGTGGTGTCGAGCGCGGTCACGGGGCCAGACTTGCCGGCGAAGTTGATCGTCACGTCCTCGACGCGAACATGGCCTTCCTTGATGTCGTTGGTCATCACGATTGCTCCCAGTGCACGAGCTTGCGGGATATGCGGTGGACGATCAGGTCGACGGTCGCTCCCATCAGGCCGAGGATGATCAAGAGCGAGAACATTCTGTCGGTGCGGATGTACTGCCGTGCCTCCTGCAGGCGGTAGCCGATCCCCGAGGACGCGCCCGACAGTTCCGCTGCAACGAGGCTGAGGAAGGCGAGTGCGACCCCCAGCCGAAGCCCGGCGAAGATGTAGGGGGCGGCGGCGGGAACGATGACGGTCAGGAACTCGCGCAGGCGCGACACCCCGAGCGAGCGCGCGGCGCGGAGATAGACCTCGGGCACGTATTCCATACCGTGATGGGTGTTGAACCAGACGGTCAGGAAGACGGTGTAGGAAATCACGAAGTACTTCGAACCCTCGCCGATGCCGAACCAGACGATGGCGACGGGCACCAGCGCGATGGCCGGGATCGGCCGCAGCACCGTCAGGAACGGGTTGAGGAGCGTGCGCACCACCGCGATGCGGCCGGTCATCAGGCCGAGCGCGACGCCGAGACTCGCGCCGATGGTGAAGCCGATGGCGGCGCGGCTGCGCGAGACGGAAAGGTCGTTCGGCAGGGTGCCGTTCGCCCACATTTCCACCGTCGCGGACCAGACCGACCACGGGGCCGGGAAGATCGACTCGGGTACAAGCTGCAATACGCCGACGACCGACCAGAGCCCCAAGACGAAGACGAAGGAGATGAGCGGCCCGCGTAGGAGCGCGCCGGCGGCCATGCTTCTGAGGGCGGTCGCGCCGGGCCGTTGCCGGCCCTTGCGCTCAGAGGGGGGGAGGAGATCGGTCACAGCCATGGCACCTGGTCCTTGGTGTAGCGATGGGCACGGAAACACGAATTGTGCAGCCCGCGGATGAAGCCGCTGAGTGGCGCGGGGTATTCGGCGAAGTCGGGAATGACGTATTCCCAGACAGTCTCGCCCTCGGGCGTGACCTCGAAGAGCCGGCCGAAGGCGCTCTCACAGATGAAGGTGTTTCCGTTCCAGAGTCGCTGGGCGCCGCCCATGTAGGGCGAGAAGAACGCCGAAGGCATCGGGTCGGTGTAGCTCCAGACCACGTCGCCCGTGGCCGGATCGAATTCCAGCGCGCGCGAGAACGGCGAGGTGGAGCCCTGGCGCAGGTTGCCGTTGTCAAAGCACAGAACCTGTCCGCCTTCGGTCTCGACCGGCGTGTGCTGCTGGGCGACGACGTCGGAGCCCACATTCCAGATGACGCGGCCGGTGGCGCGGTCGACGGCGATGATGCCGCTTGTCGTGCGCAGACTCATCAGGATCAGCCCGGAGGCGGTCACCGACAGCCCATTGATCATCGGCCAGTGACGGCGGTCGAAGATCTGGTGCACCGGGAAGTCGGCCGGATCGAGATGATCCCAGATGCGCCATTCCCAGACTGTCTCGCCGGCGCGGTTCACCTCGCGCACGATGTCGGATTGTACGATGCCGTCGGCAGCGTCCTTGCGCGGGTCGCCGCCGGTGATGCGTGCAGCCTTCTCCGCCGGCAAGGGTGCGGCGACAGTGTACAGGAGGTTGCCGTTGTCCAGCCATTGTGCGTCGTGGTGGTGATGGATGTCCTCGTGTCGCCAGACGATCTCGCCGTCCGGTGTGGCCTCGTAGAAGTCGCCGCCATGCCAGAGGTCCCAGGCGGGATAGAGATCCGCAGAGATGGCGTGGCTGCCGTTGTAGCCGAGATTGCCATTCGGCAGGATCACTGCGTCGCGCCCGGCGCGAACCGGCATCTGCCACTTGTGCACCCGCCGCCCGTCGATATCGACGAGGTCGACGCGGCCTTCCGCGGTCTGCCCGGCGAAGAGCGTGTAGCCTCCCGCGGTGCGCGCCGGATCGTGCGCGGTCAGCCCGAGCGCGCGGCGCCGCAGCGTGACCTGGTCGGGCAGCAGCTCGGTTGGGCGTTTGAGGGTCGTGGCGGTCATGGGGTCTCCTTTCTGTCCGTGAGGCGGCAAGGGACCGCCGATGCCGTTAAAACGTTTTAACAACGTTAATCACTTGTGAAGCGTGACTTAAAACGTTTTAATCGCAGCGAGGATCCTGAGACTCCAGTTGCACGCCCATAAGCGCCGAACGCGTCCAAAAACTGAAATTTTGAGCGAAACGCGAATGACAGAGACGACGAAACGGCCGGAAAAGCGGGTCACGGTGATCGACGTGGCGCGGGCCGCGCAGGTCTCTCCGGGCACGGTGTCGAACGCGATCAACGGAAAACGCCCGGTCGATTCGGAGACGCGCGCCCGGATCGAGAAGGCCATCGCGACGCTCGGTTATGTGCCCAACATGGCCGCCCGTGGCATGCGCACGGGGCGCGCGGGCACCATCGCGCTCTTCTCTTCGATGCCGACGGCGGTTGCCGCGGGCGCCTCCAAGCTCGGCTTCATGATGGAGATCGCCGCCTCGGCCGCCCAGGTGGCGCTGCGGCGCAACGTGGCGCTGGTGCTCGTCCCGCCCATCGCCGCACCGGCGGACGCGCTACGTAACGTTCCCTTCGACGGTGCGCTTCTGGTGGAGCCGGCCGAGGACGACCCGTTCCTCGATCTGCTGTCGGCCCGCGCCGTCCCCGTCGTCGGCATTGGCGCCGCGCCGCGTGCCGGCATGCCCTGCATTGACCTGCACTACCGCGCCACCGCAAAGCTGCTGACCGAGCATCTGCTTTCCGCGGGCTCGCGCTCCTTTCCGCTCGTTATCGGCACCAGCGCGCGGCAGTATTATCGCGAGTTCGAGGAGATGTATTGCACGATTCTGGCCAGCGCGGGACTTGTGCCGAGGGTAATCCGCGTGGACGAGGCGCATGGCGAAGAGGCCGGCGCCGCGGCGGTCGAGGCGCGGCTTGCAGAGGACCCTGCGCTCGACGGCGTTCTCGTGCCGGTCGACGCGCTGGCCACCGGAGTGATGGCAGGCTTGCGCGCTGCAGGTCGCAACGTTCCTCGAGACGTCAGGGTGGTGACACGCTATGACGGGCTGCGCGCACGGACCGAGACGCCGCCCCTGACTGCGGTGGACCTGCATCTCGAGGAGGCCGCCGAGCGCGGAACGCTCGCGCTCCTCGACATGATCGAAGGCGCCGAGACGCCTCCCGTACGCCTCCTGCCGGAGCCCGCACTGGTGCTCCGCGCCTCTTCCGCGCCGGAATAGCTCCGGGGGCGCACACGGAGACTTTTAGGTCGAAGCCGTCATTTATCGTCGGGGCACCAATTAACCGTAAGGGCCCGGAGCCGCCGTTCGCGGTACAAGCCCCCCTCCCATCCGTCCTCCCGGAGCGGGCAGGGGAGGCCGATTTCGCTCGGGTTGTTAACGGATATTCCGTAAACTGTTAGATATGCTCAGAATGCGCCTCCATGACCCTGCCGGCAACCGCCTCTATCTCAACGCCGAGGAGCGCGCTGCCTTTCTCGCCGTGGCCCACCGGCAGCCCGCCCGCGACCGGACTCTTTGCGAGACGCTGCATTTCACCCGCTGCCGGCCCTCTGAACTCATGCAGATCACTCCGGCCCGGGTCGATTTCTGCGGTGGCATCATCGCCATCCGCAGCCTGAGGAAGCGCGAGGACACCACGGGCCGGGCGAAGGTGGTCCACCGGACCGTGCCCGTCCTGCCGGCAAAGAAGAGCAGGACATCGCAGCCATGATGGGGGGATAGACATGGACCTGACCAGGAGCGTTCCCGAAGCCAACCTCCATCGCTACTACCGAATGGAGATCGTCCCCGGCCTCTTCGGGGAGTGGGCCTTGGTCCGGGAATGGGGGCGGATCGGACGGTCCGGGCAGATGCGCATCGACTGGTTCAACACGGAAGCAGAAGCCAAGAACGCGCGGTTCGAACTCCACATGGCGAAGGCGAAGCGCGGCTACGGGTAAGCATGACGATCCAAGCGCGGGCTCTCAGAGGATGGTCGGAATTGCATCGCCCCCGATGAATGCCTCCGGGCCGAGGGTCAGGATTGCCTTCTGCGCTTCCACTAGGGCAGCGAAGTCCGAAGCAAAGGTATCCTCCCAGATATGGGACGTGTTCCCTTCACCCACGACCTCGAGCGTCCAGCGAAGCTCCCCTTCAGGTAGTCTCCGAGCACGTGGTGGAATTTGGCACCGCGCCGACGGTGTAGCCATCGAGGGCGTCGGTGATGGTGGAGTTTACGGACTTCAACCACGGACCGATGGAGACCTCGATGACCGAGGCCAACATGCCCCTGGTCGAGCTGCTGCAAAAGCACGACGAGGGAGACTTTCTCCGCGCCGTCACCGAGGCGGTGCTCCAGACCCTGATGGAGCACGACGTCGAAGGGCTGATCGGCGCTGGCCGCTACGAACGCGGTGACGGGCGGCAGACCTGGCGCAACGGCTACCGAGACCGTGAGCTGAAGACACGCCTTGGCGCCCTGAACCTGCGCGTGCCGAAGCTGTGGCAGGGTTCCGGCCTCCTCGGACGATGCAGCTTCGACAACGACACGCGCATGCGGGGAGAGACATTTCGCGAGGACATTTCTCATACCGGGCTCATCATCGACAACGAGGATCGCGGCCTGCGCTATGAGGTCGGTCAGACAATCTCGCGCGGAGGCGGCCTCAGAATCCATGTCAGTCATGCTGCAGTCTCCCTCCCCGGGGCGGGACTTCGGTGTCGATGCGCCGTCGTCCTACGGTCACACCGGCGCGACGAGATTCTTTTCGACCGCCTCCAGCACCAACGGGTCGAGGCCTGCCCCGCCATTGTCGACATAGTCGAACAGTTGCGCACGCATCCGAGGCTCCCAGAAGTCGTTGATATGCGAGGCGACCTTGTTCGCTCCGTCATCCCCGGGCTGGGTCTTGAAGAAGGTGGCGATCTGATTGGCCATGTGGGTCATCTTGTCTGGCGACATGGTGGCTCTCCGCTGCCGATGCGATGGGAATGGGAATAGACGTCGAAGCCGTTGCCGCGGGCAAAGGCGACAAGCGTGATCCCGGCAGCATGCGCGGCGCGTAGCGCCGCCGCCGTGGGGGCCGAGACGGCGATCAGCACCGGCACCCCGACCAGGGCGCATTTCTGCACCAGCTCGACCGAGACGCGGCTGGTCATCACCACGGCGCCTGAGCCCGGATCGATGCCCTGCCGGTGCAGGGCGCCGAGCAGCTTGTCGAGCGCGTTGTGCCGGCCAACATCCTCGCGGCTGGCCAGGATACCGTCGCCGGGCACGAGGAAGCCCGCCGCATGAGTGGCCCGCGTGCGGTCGTGCAGCGGCTGATGGGTGCGTAGCATGTCGGTGGCCTGCCCGGTCTCCCGCTCGGTCAGCCGCACGCCCGCATCGGCAACGCTTGGCAGCGGGCGGTCGGCCTCCTCCAGGCTGTCGATGCCGCACAGGCCGCAGCCCACCGGCCCCGCCATCGCACGCCGCCGCGCGCGCAGCGCGTCCGCCCGCGCCTCGCTCAGCCAGAGCCGCGCCTCGATGCCCTTGGCATGTTCGACCACCTCGATGTCGCGCACATCGGCGCCGCTGCCGATGAACCCCTCTGTCAGGGAGAACCCGATCGCAAAGTCCTCGATATCGGCCGGGGTCGCCATCATCACCGCCTGGGTGGTGCCGTTGCAGACGATGGCGACCGGCGTCTCCTCGGGCAGCGCGCGCGAGACGTGGAGCGCACCGCTGTCCTGCACGGCGCGCCCCGGTACGCTGAGCGCGGTATCGCGCTCCATCATCATTCTGCCGCGGGCAGGATGCGCCGCGCCTGCTCGGCCTGCGCGGCGTAATCCTCTTGCCAGTCCGTCGGCCCGTTCGAGGGGCTGATCTGCACCGCCGTCACCTTGTATTCTGGGCAGTTCGTCGCCCAGTCCGAGAAATCGGTGGTGATGACGTTGGCCTGCGTCTCGGGGTGGTGGAACGTGGTGTAGACCACGCCCGGGCTCACCCGTTCCGTCAGCTTGGCGCGCAGCGTCGTCTCCCCGGCGCGGCTCGCAAGGCGCACCCAGTCGCCCTCCTTGATGCCGCGGGTCTCCGCGTCGTGGGGATGCACCTCCAGGAGGTCCTCGGGGTGCCAGGCGGTGTTGGCGGTGCGCCGGGTCTGCGCGCCCACGTTGTAGTGCGACAGGATCCGCCCGGTGGTGAGCAGGAGCGGGAAGCGCGGGCCGGTCTTCTCGTCGGTCGACACGTATTCGGTGACGATGAACCGCCCCTTGCCGCGCTTGAACTCGTCCACGTGCATCATCGGCGTGCCCTCGGGCGCGGCGTCGTTGCACGGCCACTGAACGGAGCCCTGGGTATCGAGCAGCGGGTAGTCGACATTGGAGAAGGTCGGCGTTGTCGCGGCGATCTCGGCCATGATCTGCGCGGGGTGGGTGTAGTTCCAGTTTGCCCCCATCGCCTTGGCGAGAAGCTGCGTGACCTCCCAGTCGGCATAGGTCGCGCGCGGCGACATCACGCGGCGCACGCGGTTGATCCGCCGCTCGGCGTTGGTGAACGTGCCGTCCTTCTCGAGGAAGCTCGACCCCGGCAGGAAGACATGCGCGTAGTTCGCCGTCTCGTTCAGGAAGAGATCGTGCACGATCACGCATTCCATCGCGGCGAGGCCGGCGGCCACGTGCTTGGTGTCGGGGTCCGATTGCAGGATGTCCTCACCCTGGCAGTAGAGTCCCTTGAACGTGCCGTCGACCGCGGCGTCGAGCATGTTGGGAATGCGCAGGCCCGGCTCGGGGTCGATCTCGACGCCCCAGAGGTCTTCATAGACCTTGCGCGCTTCGGGCAGCTTCACGTGCCGGTAGCCCGGCAGCTCGTGCGGGAAGGAGCCCATGTCGCAGGAGCCCTGCACGTTGTTCTGCCCGCGCAGCGGGTTCACGCCGACGCCCTCGCGCCCGATATTGCCGGTCAGCATCGCAAGGTTGGCGATACCGATGACGGTGGTCGAGCCCTGGCTGTGCTCGGTCACGCCGAGGCCGTAGTAGATCGCGCCGTTGCCGCCGGTGGCGTAGAGGCGCGCGGCCTCGCGCAGCTCCTGCGCCGGCACGCCGGTCTGGGCTTCGATCGCCTCGGGCGCGTGGCGCGGATCGCTCACGAAGTCCATGTAGTCGCGGAAGCTCTCGCCGTCGCAGCGCTCGCGGATGAACGCCTCGTCCATCAGACCCTCGGTGACGATCACATGCGCCATCGCGGTGACGACGGCAACGTTGGTGCCGGGCCGCAGGGGCAGGTGGTGCGACGCCTCGATATGGGCCGAGCGGACAAGGTCGATGCGGCGCGGGTCGACCACGATCAGCTTGGCCCCCTCGCGCAGCCGCTTCTTCATTCGCGAGGCGAAGACCGGGTGCCCGTCGGTCGGGTTGGCGCCGATCACCACGACCACGTCGGCCTTCTCGACGCTGTCGAAATCCTGCGTGCCGGCGGAGGTGCCGTAGGTCTGGCCCAGCCCGTAGCCCGTGGGCGAATGGCACACCCGTGCGCAGGTGTCGGTGTTGTTGTTCATGAAGACGCCGCGGGCGAGCTTCTGGACGAGGTAGGTTTCCTCGTTGGTGCAGCGGCTCGACGTGATCACGCCGATGGAGCGGCGGCCGTGCTTTTCCTGCAGGCTCTTCATCTTGGTCGCGGCAAACTCCAGCGCCTCTTCCCAGCCGACCTCGCGCCAGGGCTCGTCGATGCTGTCACGGATCATCGGCGACAGGATCCGGTCGGGGTGGTGGGCGTAGCCGTAGGCAAAGCGGCCCTTCACGCAGGAATGGCCCCTGTTCGCCTTGCCGTGCTTGTAGGGCACCATGCGGACAAGCTGGTCGCCCTTCATCTCGGCCTTGAACGAGCAGCCGACGCCGCAATAGGCGCAGGTCGTGACGACCGAGCGGTCGGGCGTGCCCATCTCGACCACGGATTTCTCCTGCAACGTCGCGGTCGGGCAGGCCTGCACGCAGGCCCCGCAGCTCACGCAATCGGAGGTCAGGAAATCGTCGCCTTCGTTGCCCGCCTTGACGCGGCTGTCGAACCCGCGCCCCTCAATGGTCAGCGCGAAGGTGCCCTGCACCTCTTCGCAGGCGCGGACGCAGCGGTTGCAGACGATGCACTTGGACGGATCGTAGGTGAAGTACGGGTTCGAGTCGTCCTTCGGGATGAAGTCGGGGTTGCCGAGGTCCGTTCCCGGCGCCCGCGCGCGGATGTCGCCCTGCGCCAGCGTCCCGGCGCCCGAGGGGTCGTAGTGGTTCCGCCCGCTGGTGTAGCGCACGTCGCGCAGGCCGACGGCGCCGGCCATGTCCTGCAACTCGCAATCGCCGTTCGCCGAACAGGTCAGGCAATCGAGCGGGTGGTCGGAGATGTAGAGCTCCATCACACCCGTCCGCACCTTTTTCACGCGCGAGGTCTGGGTGTGGACGACCATGCCCTGGGTCACCGGCGTGGTGCACGAGGCCGGCGTGCCGCGCCGCCCCTCGATCTCCACCACGCAGAGCCGGCAGGACCCGAACGCCTCCAGGTTGTCCGAGGCGCAGAGCTTGGGCACGTCGATGCCGGCCTCGGCGGCGGCGCGCATGACCGATGTGCCCTCGGGCACGGTGATCTCGAATCCGTCGACGATCAGGCTGACCGGCGCGCCGGTCTTGGCGGGGGTGCCCATGTCGCGGTCGTCGGTGGGGATGATGAAGTCCTTCATTCCGCGGCCTCCTTGTGGCGTGCGAAGTCGTCGGGAAAGTCGCGGACGGCGCTCATTACCGGATAGGGCGTGAGCCCCCCGAGCGCGCAGAGCGAGCCGTCCGTCATGGTGTCGCAAAGTTCGGTCAGAAGCGGCAGCGCATCGGCTTCCCCCGCCGCGATACGGTCGAGCGTCTCCACCCCGCGCACCGCGCCGATCCGGCAGGGCGTGCACTTGCCGCAGCTCTCCACGGCGCAGAACTCCATCGCGAAGCGCGCCATCGACAGCATGTCGGCGCTGTCGTCGAAGACGGTGATGCCGGCATGGCCGATCAGCCCGTCATTGGCGTCGAATTCCTCGTATCCGAACAGCGTGTCGAACTTCTCGGGCGGGAAATAGGCGCCGAGCGGGCCGCCGATCTGCACCGCCTTGATCGGCCGTCCGGTCGCGGTGCCGCCGCCGATCTCTTCGACGATCTCGCCCAGCGGCAGACCAAACGCGGTCTCGAAAAGGCCGCCATACTTCACGTTGCCGGCGATCTGCAGCGTCGCGGTCCCGCGCGAGCGTCCGAGCCCGAAATCGGCGTAGTGCTGTGCGCCCTTCTCGAAGATCACCGGCACGGTGGCGAGCGAGATGACGTTGTTGACCACCGTCGGCTTGCCGAGAAACCCCTCGAGCGCCGGCAGCGGCGGCTTGGCACGCACGACGCCGCGCTTGCCCTCCAGCGAGTTCAGGAGCGAGGTTTCCTCGCCGCAGACATAAGCCCCTGCGCCGGCGCGGATCTCCATGTCGAAGGCGCGGCCCGAGCCGAGGATATCGCCGCCGAGCACGCCCTTGCGGCGCCCGAGCTCCACCGCCGCGCGCATCACCGCGATGGCGTCGGGATATTCGGAGCGCAGGTAGACGTAGCCCTTGGTCGCGCCGACCGCGAGCCCGGCGATGGCCATGCCCTCGATCAGGGTGAAGGGGTCGCCCTCCATGATCATGCGGTCGGCAAAGGTGCCGCTGTCGCCTTCGTCGGCGTTGCAGACGATGTATTTCTGCTCCGCCTCGGCCTTGCGCACGGTGTCCCACTTGATGCCGGTCGGGAAACCGGCCCCGCCGCGGCCGCGCAGGCCCGAGGTCTTGACCTCTTCGACGATATCCTCCGCCGTCATCTCAAGTGCGCGGCGCAGCCCGGCGAGCCCGCCATGCGCGGCGTAGGCATCGAGGTCGAGCGGGTCGATCACCCCGCAGCGGGCAAAGGTCAGCCGGGTCTGGCGGGCGAAGAACGGGATCTCCTCGGTCGGGCCGTGGCCCTCCAGCGTGCCGTCGAGCAGCGCCGCGGCATCGCCGGGGGCGACGGGACCGAAGGTCATCCGGCCCTCGCCCCGGTCGATCTCGACCAGCGGCTCCAGCCAGACCATGCCGCGGCTGCCGGTGCGGATCATCTCGATCTGCTCGCCGCGGCGGATCGCCTCGGCCTCGATCGCGGTGGCGACGCGGTCGGCGCCCACCGCCTTGGCGGCACTGTCGCGCGAGACGTAGATCTTCATGCCCCGGCCTCCGCCAGCAGCTCGCCCATGCCCGCCTCGTCGAGCCGCGCGGCGACGCGATCATCCATCATCGCCGCCGGCGCGCAGGCGCACATGCCAAGGCAGTAGACGGGTTCGACCGTCACTGCGCCGTTGGCGTTGGTGCCGTGCCAGTCGACGCCCAGCTTGCCGAGCGTCGCGGCGGCCAACTGGGCGCCGCCCATCGCCTGGCAGGCCTCCGCCCGGCAGATCTTCAGAACGTGGCGGCCGGCGGGCGCGCGGCGGAAATCGTGGTAGAACGAAATCGTGCCGTGGATCTCGGCCCGCGTCTGGTTCAGCGCGTCGGCGATCAGCGCGACGGCATCCTCGGGCACGTATCCGAACGTGTCCTGCATGGCGTGGAGGATAGGCAAGAGCGGCCCTTCGAGGCCCTGATGCGCGGCGATGATCTCGCGCATTTCATCCGCTGTGGGCGGAACGATGTCGGTCATGGCGGTCTCCTTGGCTGCCCGGAGTGTCGCCATGCCGCCCCGTACCATCAATAATGGCTTTCCGTCGGGTGATCGGCGTTCCCTATCGAGCGCCGTCAGGCGACCTCCGGCACGCGGGTCATGCGCCGCGCTTCTGTGAGCAGCGCGCGGATCATCGGCGTGTGCGGCTCGCTTCTGCGTACCACGAGGCCGACGGTATGCCCCGGGCGGCCGCCCTCAATGGGAACGACGGCAAGGCCGTTTCCTGCGGCGAGGACGCGCGCCACGTCGTCCGGCAGGATCGTCATGCAGCCGTGACGCGCGGACGTCGCTGCCAGCACGATCAGGGAATTCGATTCGAGCGCGATCACCGGCCGCGCGCCCACATCGGCCAGGTTGCGGTTCATGATCCGGCGGTTCTGCATGTCGCCCGTCAGCAGCGCGAGGGGCGCGCCGTCGAGATCGCTCCACGACACCGCCTGCCGCTGCGCGAACGCGCCCTCCGGAGAACACAGCAGCGCGTAGCTTTCGCGGTAGAGCGGCGCCGTCGTCGCGCGGCCGAGCGGTTCGTTGTCGAGATACGACAGGCCCGCATCGACTTCGAGGTTGTCGATCATGCGCAGGATCTCGGTCGAGTTGCGCGACAGCACCGTCGCGTGGACATGCGGATGCAGGTCGCTGAAACGCGCCGCCAGGTCGGCGGCGCAGTTGAGTGCGGTCGGAATGACCGCAAGGCGCAGCTCGCCCGAGATTTCGTTGCGGGAAAAGCGCATCTCGTCCCGCAGCATACGGGCATCGCCGACGATCTGCCGCGCGCGCTGGAGCGCGACCTCCCCTTCGGCCGTCAGCCCGCCATAGCGCGACCCGCGCACGATCAACTGCACGCCCAGCTGGTCCTCGAGCTGCTTGATCCCGGACGAAAGCGTCGGCTGGCTGATGCCGAGGAGTTCGGCGGCACGCCCGAAATGCGCCTCTGTCGCCACGGCAATGAACATCTCGAGCTTGTCGATCATACAGCGCCTTGTTCGGTATATGACTGCGTATAATTGCATTATTTACTATATTTGCATAGATTCCGAAACAGGCGCGTTCAAGCCGAACCACAATAAAGATGAAAACGAGATGTCCGATCATGGCCCCGCAGGGGGCTGGGGGCCTGGTCGAGACGCTGCTGCGGCAGAACAAGACCGGCGGCTTCATGTGCGTTTCCTGCGCCTGACCGAAGCCCGCGAATTACAAGCCGTTCGAATTCTGCGAGAACGGCGCCAAGGCGACGATCTGGGAACCCACCACGGCGCGTTGCACGCCGGACTTCTGAAAAGACCATACCGCCGCGGACCTGCGCGACTGGACCGACCACGAGCTCGAGAGCACCGGTCGGCTCACCCACCCGACGCGCTGTGACGCCGCCACCGACCGATACGTCGAGACGACGGGGGACGAGGCCTTCGCCGCCATCGGCGCGACACTGAAGGAGTTGCCGCGCGACGACGTGGTCTTCTACTCATCGGGGCTCAGGTCACGAGCGCAAATGTTGTTATGTTGTTCGCGTTGCGCTATATGGAATCTATGCCTAGGATATCCATTGATATAACCCCTGAAGAGTACCAGAAGCTCAAAGCCATTGCTGCGCTTAAGGGTCAGAGTATAAAGGACTATGTCCTGAACTGCACTCTCCGCGAGGCTCCTGCCCTTGACAGCATGAGCGAGGACGAGGCCTTCAGCGCCGTGGCGAGTTTCCTGAAGCCTCGAATCGAGCAGGCGCGTCACGGTGAGCTATCCACCAAGTCCCTAGGTGACATCCGCCGCGAAGCGCGCAAGCAAGCCGGACTGTAATCGACGGCATGACGACGTATGACCTATCACTCGCAGCCGAAGACGATTTGCGAGGCATCTGACGCTACACCTACGACACGTGGGGTGTCGAGCAGGCGGACGAGTATTTCGACCAAATCGAGGCATGCTGTGACGCCGTAGGCATAGGTCGAGCACGATCCAAGTCTTTTAGCGAACTGCCCGATGGTGTTCAGATCCATCGCTGTGAGCACCATTGAACCTTCGGTGATGGGGGCTTTGGCCGATCTCGCCGAACCGGCGCGGCATTAAGCACATCACGCACTCCCAAGATGTCAGGTCAAGGACCTCGTCAGGATTGCTCCAGAGACCGCCGTATCGTTTCTGTTCCGTGAGAGCCGGGACATGAAAAGCCCCGACGCGGGATGCGGCGGGCAGTTTACCCGGTTGCAGAAACGGACGACATTCCGAGGGGACGGCGCCTCAGGCGTTGATCAGCAGGTGCTGCTCGATCTCGTCCCGGTCCGGGACGGCCGCACCGCGCAGGTCGGCGACGATCCGGCCTCCGCGCAGGACGATACTGCGATCGGCAATGCTGCACAGGAAGTCGAGGTTCTGTTCCACCACGATGATCGTCAGCCCCAGCTCGGAGCGCAGGTGTCTCAGTTTCTGGGCGATGTCGCTGACGATCGAAGGCTGGATGCCCTCCGTCGGCTCGTCCAGGAGCAGCAGGCGGGGACGGCCCATCAGACAGCGGGCCAGCGCGAGAAGCTGTTGCTGTCCGCCCGACAGGCGGCTGCCTGGACGTTCCAGAAGTTCCACCAGCTCGGGGAAGAGCGCCAGCGTCCTGTCATATTCCGACGCGCCCCTGTGCGCCGCCTGACCCAGCAGCAGGTTCTCTTTCACCGAGAGGCCCTTGATGATCTCGCGTCCCTGCGGCACGTAGCCGATGCCGAGCTGGTTGCGTCGGTGTGGCGGCAGATTTGTGATGTCCGTACCCATGAAGGACAGCCGCCCGGCCCGTGCCGGAACCGCGCCGATCAGGCTGCGCATCAGGGTCGTCTTACCCATACCGTTATGGCCGAGAATGCCCACGAGCTCCCCCTCGGCCACGGCCAGCGTCAGCCCCTCCAGCACGGTGATCCCGCCGTAGCCGGAGGTCAGCCCGTCCACCTCAAGCTGCATCGCGTCCGAGATATACATTCCTCACCTCCTCGTTCTCCATGATCCTGTGCATAGGCCCCTCGGCCAGGACGCGGCCCTGGTGGAAGACGGTGACAAAGGCGTTCAGGCGCCGGATGAACTGCATGTCATGCTCGACCACGATCACCGCCATGGTCTTGTTCAACTCGGCGATCAGCTCTGCCGTGCGGATGGTTTCGGCGGCGGTCATGCCGGCGGTCGGCTCATCCAGGAGGGCCAGTCTCGGGGCCAGCGCGATGACCATGCCGAACTCCACCCACTGCCGCTGGCCATGGGCGAGATTGCCGACAAGATCCTTGCGCCGCACCCTGAGATCCAAGAGCGCCAGCGTGTCCTCTACGACGGACAGTGCGCCCTCCCTGCCTACGCGGGACCGCGCGGCCAGCCAGATGTTTTCCTCCACGCTCATCCCGTCCAGCACGTCCGGCACCTGGTTCTTGATGCCGATGCCCAGCCGGGCAATCTCGCTCGGCTCCAGGTCGGTGATGTCGCGATTGTCAAAGATGATCCGGCCGGTGCTGGGTGGCATCTGCGCGGTGAGCATCTTGAAGAAGGTGCTCTTGCCCGCGCCGTTGGAGCCGATCAGGCAGCGCAGTTCCTTGTGGTCCACGGCGAAGTTGACATTGTCGATCGCCGTGACCCCGCCAAAGCGCCGCGTCAGATCGCGTGTTTCCAGAAGCGCGGTCATTGCTTTCCTCCGGTGGCCGAGGCGCGCCGCGACGGCTGCGCCAGTCTTACCAGATGTCCCAGGCCCCATCTGCAGATGGCAGAGACCATCGGAACCACCCCTTGCGGGAAGACCTGCACGGCAGCGATCAGGATGAGGCCCAGCACGACGTTGACCTGTCCGACCCCGGCCGAACCCAGCCAACTTGTCAGTGACTGCACGATGCCGGTGCCGACCAGAGGGCCGAGAAGGCTGGCCTTGCCGCCGACGAGCACGTTGATCACCACCGAGGCGGAGGCGTTGAGGTTCATCATTTCCGGTGCGACGAAGTTGCCCCAGACGGCGTACAGCCCGCCCGCCAGCCCGGCCACGCCGCCGGAGATGACGAAGATCAGCAGCTTGTAGCGGCGCGGGTCATAGCCCAGCAGGGCGATGCGCTGCTCATTTTCGCGGATTCCCACCAGCACACGCCCGACCCTGGCGCGCAGCAGCAGGGCATAGGCCGCGGTCACCAGCAGCATGGCGATGAAGATGAGGTAGTAGACCTCCGTCACGAACAGCGTCTCGGACGGGTTCCACGGGACTTTGAGGTCGGGCAGGGCGGCGATGCCGTTCTGCCCCTGCAGCCTGACGTCACCGATCTTGATCCGCGGGTCCGAGGTGGCGCGTACGGCCTTTTCCAGCGCGATGGTGGCGACCATGGTGATCACCGCGAAATAGATATCGTTGATGCCGCCATAGATGATGAAATAGCCCAGCAGCGCGGCGACGAGCATCGGCAGCAGGATCGCCAGCAACATGGCGGTGGTGGTGTCGCCGGTGTTCAGCGCGAAAATCGCGTAGCTGTAGCCGCCGATGCCGAAGAACACCGTCTGGCCGAAGCTCAGCATGCCGACCTGTCCCCACATGAACCCCATGGAGAGGGCGAGGATGGCGTAGACAAAGATGATCGACAGGTCGAGCTGCAGGCTTAGCCCGGCGAATTTCGGGACCGCCAGGATGGCGACGCTCGCCAGTGCCAGGATGATAAGCGTCGCGATCTCGGTCGTGGAAAGTTTCGGGGTCATCAGGAACGTCCTTTCTGCGATGTCATCCCGTGCGGGAGGAACCGCAAGAGCACGATTGCGATCAGGAAAACGCCAATCTCGCCAATCACCTGGGAATAGGCATAAGAGAGGACGCCATTGGTCGTGCCGAACAGCCCGCCGGCCAGAAGCGTGCCGAGAAAGGGCAGCTCGCCGCCGGTGATCACGGATACGAAGGCCTGCGCTACGTAGAGTCCGCCCATCGTCGGCTGGGTGCCGACGATGGGCGCCAGCATTGCCCCGGCGAGGCCGGAGATGGCAGAGCCGATCCCGAATGTGAGCATGTAGTACCTGTGGCAGTCGACACCGAGGGCGGAGGTCATGCCGGGATTGGCCATGACCGCCCGGGCGATCATTCCGAACGTCGTGTATCGCCAGAGCGCCCAGCAACTCGCAAGGGCGGCGAAGGCCACGAGGATAATGTAGAGGTTATAGACCGAAATCGAGTAGACCTCACCGACGGCGATGCGCCCGGTCTCGACGCTGACGCCCGCGACCTGTGGGCCGAGGAACGTGGTCACGGCGCCGATCATCAGCAGGCTGAGGCCCCATGTCGCCAGCAGCGTGTCCGTGAGGCGTCCGTAGAGAAACCGGATCAGCAGCCGTTCGACCAGCACGCCGAAGAGGCCCACGCCGACCATCGCCAGCACGACCGACAGGATGAAGGGAAGTCCGATCACTTCGCCCAACAGCGCGAAATACGCGCCGAGCATGATGAACTCCCCCTGCGCGAGGTTGATGACCTTCATCATGCCGAAGATCACCGCCAGGCCCGTACTGATCAGGATGAACAGGCTGATCGAGAACAGGATCTGGTAGAGGAATATTATCGCGTCATACATGGTGCGCTCCTCGCGGGCGGCGCGAGCTTGGACACGCCGCCTGACGGGTTGGAGTTAGCTGCCGAGGCTGCAGACCGCCTGCGTATCGACCGGTTCCAGCTGCTCGGTTGTGCCGAGGTGATCCCAGCCCTGTTCGCGGTTCGCGCGGATCAGGTGGATATCCATCACGGCATGATTGGTCTGACCGTCGATCGTGACCTTGCCGCCCGGCGCGTCGAAGCTGGTGCCCGGCAGGGCTTCGATCACCGCATCGGCGGATGGATCGCCGGCCTTTTCCGCCGCCAGGGCCCAGAGTTTCACGCCCCGGTAGCCCAACTCGCCATAATCGCCCACGTAGGACTCGTCGCCGGTATAGGCCCTGAAATTCTTGAGGAAGACCCGCGCCGCCTCGGTTTCCAGCCCATCATGGAAGGAGGTGGCGTTGACGATGCCGGCGGATTCGTCGGCGCTGAGATAGGTCTGTTCGCGCCCGATTCCGAACATGCAGGACGCAAGCGGAATCGTGTCCTTGCCCACGGTCGCCTCGTACTGGCGGTAGAAGGCGTTATGGGCGTTGCCGACCAGGACGGACCACACCACGTCGGGCTTTTCGGCCTGGATGCGGGTGATGGCGGAGGCAAAGTTTGACACGTCGAGCGGGAAGAACTCGGTCTGGATCACCTCGCCGCCGGCTTCCTCCGTGTATCTCTTGATCCATTCGCCCATCGTGTGGGGGTAGAGGTAGTCGGCGCCCAGCACATAGGCACGCTTGCCCATGTTCTGCACCACGTGCGGCACCAGTGGCTTGAGTTGCTGCGAAGGCACCATCGCCGGGCAGACATGGCGGGGATCGCAGACCCCGCCCTCGTACATCGAGTTGTAGAAATAGAGCCCGCCGAACTTGCTGACGATGGGACGCATCACCTCGCGCGCCGAGGACGTGACGCCGCCATGCACGACGACGGCCTCGTCCCGGACCAGCGCCTCGGTCATGTATTGCGCGTTGAGTTGGTTGTTCGACTGGGAATCGTAGAACACCAGTTCCAGGGGCCGTCCGACCACGCCGCCGGCGGCGTTGATCTCGTCCACGGCCATGGCCGTCGTCTTGATCTGCTGCAGGCTGTAGATGTTCAGGCCCCCGGTCTGATCGAGAATGTTGCCGATCACGATCGGCTTTTCCTGTGCGATACCGGCGGTGGCGAGAATGCTGGGGGCGCTGGCATAGGCCAGGGCACCACTGGCAGCTTTCATGAAGTTTCTTCTGCTGAATTTCATTGGACAGTCCTCTCCTGTGGACTCAAATGGCGGGAGCCGAATTGAGCCAATCATGTTTTGCTTTTGTGGATTTTCCGGTTGCTGGACGCGGCGAGCGATAGCGCGCATATGCGTTCGTTTTCCGGATAGGCGCCTTTTCGGGTTGTCTCCCAGAAGGCGCAGGTGCGGCGCTGTTGCCGCATTCGGGACAAGCTAGATTCGCTGGTTGAAGCCAGTCAAGAAAAGGGTGCTCTCAATCTTGGTCCGGGGCTGTTTCTCGACGAGAAATCTCCGAAAGTGACGGTTTATTCATCGTTTCTCGCGTCTCGTTCGGGTTCGGTTTCGGAACCGTGTCAGGGGCACGCCGCCCGGCATGCCGGGCTTCATCTTTCGTCCTGTCCTCCTTCTCTGTGCCAATGCGCATCATCTCACTCCGCGCCGGCGATCAGCTCCTCGACGATCTCGGCTATGGTCACGCGCTTTCGCATCGCGAATTGCCGCAGGAGCGTGTAGCCTTCGTCCCGGTTGACGCCATGTTGCCTGGCGACGATCGCCTTGGCTTTCTCGATCTTGTCGCTGAATCGCACTTTCTCCTCCAGCCGCCTGATGTGGGCTCGGCGTTCCTGCTCGCGCTTGAAATTGGCGACGCTCAGCAGCACTTCCATCAGCACCCCGAAGGTCCGCAGGGGCATGGTGATGATGGATTGTGCATTTATCGACAGCGTCTTCTCGACCATCAGCGGGTTCTCGTAATCGGCGATGGCGATCAGCGCGGCGGAGGGGTCCTCGACATTCCAGTCGAAGGGGGGCGGATCCTCGATCAGGTGACGGATGGAGATGAAGACCACATCGGCGTCGATCTCTGCCTGTGGCGGCGGCGGCCAGGAGGTGACGGCCGAACAGCCCATGCGGCGCAGGTGCTGGATCAACTCGTTGGCCTCGCCCCCGGGGGGCACCAGAAGGTGGATCCGCAAGCTCCGAAAGCTCTGGACCAATTCCCGTATCGGCTTGCTTGGTCTATCCGGCGCGGCCATCGGCTCAATTCTTGCTCCCTGACAGCAGGGCCGGCTCCCGCATCACCCATGTCTTTTCGTGCACGAAGGGTGAATAGGGGTCGGGTTTCACGGCGCTGACGGATTCGCGGATCACGTCGAACTGGCCGCTTGCGTTGATCCTGCCGATCCGGGGCCAGAGATAGGTATGGCCGTTATCGGCATCGATCTTGATCCGGCCCTGCGGGGCATCGAACGTGGCGCCCATCAGCGCCTCGCGCACCTGGTGAGGATCATCAGTGCCGCAGGCCTGCATCGCCTTTGCGGCCAGGTGCACCTGGGAATAGGTCGCTTCCCAGACCAGGTTCGTGGGGGTTCTCTGCCCCAGCCAGTCGTAGAAATCGCCCAGAACCTGCCGGTTGCGGGCATTGTCCAGCGACTGGAAATAGGGGGCGGCGGTGAAATGACCTTCGCCTGCGTCAAAGCCCATCATCGAGATATCCGTCTCTGAGGTGGTGAGGCTGAAGATCGGCAGCTTTGCCGGATCCAGCCCCATGGCGCGGTAGGCCTGGTAGAAATGCGTGATCGAGGGGCCGACGAGGTTGCAATAGATGCCGTCGGGCGAGGTTTTCAGGATTTCCCGGAGGTAATTGTCGAATTCATCCCGGGGCGCGTCCAGCTTGACGAAGAAATCGGTCAGGGGGGGCTGGTCGTCGGGGCAGACCTGCTCGGCCATGGTGCGGGAGGCGACGCGTGGCCAGATGTAATCCGAGCCGATGATGGCGATGCGGGGGCCTGCGGTCTCGGCGATGAATTCCGCCATCTGGCTGGAATTCTGGTTGGCCACGGCCCCGCCATAGATCACGTTCGGGGAATATTCGAAGCCCTCGTACTGGGTAGGGTAGAACAGCAGGCCGTTCTTGTGTTCGACCACGGATTTCACCGCCATCCGGGTGCTGGAGCGGTAGGCGCCGAAGATCAGGCGCACCCCGTGCTTGGAGATCAGCTCGTCGGCGAGAAAGCGGTAATAGACGACGTCGGAGCCGGGGTCGAAATGCACGATCTGCAGCTCTTCGCCCTCAATGCCGCCGGCGGCGTTTATCTCGGAGACCGCGAATTTCAGCGCCGTGAGCATCAGCCGTTCGGTACTTGCGGTCACGCCGGTCACCGAGTGCAGGACACCAATGCGGAATTTTGACTTGGATTTCTTCAAACTTGGCCCTCTGCAATGCTGAGTGTCTGCCGGTAGTACGGGGGGCGGGCTGCCGCGGACAGGGCGAGCCTGGTGACTGGCCTACCCGATTGTCCGGCATGGTCGGATCGCAGGTCGGGAGCGGAGTTCAGGTATCCCGATGTATGAAAAGCGCGAATGTTCCATTCAAGTCCCGTCAGTGGAATTGGCTTTGCCGAATTCATCCCGAAGGGACATTTGCCGCGGGACGACACAGGATCTGCGCCGCCCCGCCGCGTTCGGATCATGCCGCCTTGTAGCGCTCCCTGGCTTCGTCGCTCAGCGCGGCGAGCGTCTTGCCCCAATAGGGCAGGGTCCGGCGCTTGAGCATCTCGCGGAACTGGCTGGTGGTGTTGGCCAGAAGCGTGCCGTCGCCCCAGTCGAGGATCACGCCATACTGGCGGATGCAGTCCATGTCCTTGATTTCGCCCGCACGGTAGCGCGCGGCCACGGCTTCGGGATCCGCGTCCAGCCATCCGGCCCGCTCCGTGGCGATCCGCGTTCGCGCCGCCCGGGTCGCCTCTTCGTCGACTTCGTATTCGGCAAGGTCCCTGTCGATCACCTTGATGACGACGCCGTAGTCGATCAGGGCACGCTCTACGCTGACGTATTCATCCGCCACGTCCTCGCAGACAGCCTGCGCATCACGCATGAGCGGATCGCCCACGCCGCCGCCTCCGGCCGAGGGGCGGGTGAACACGTCGTTCACCTCCAGAGGCATGTTCGAGAAGATCGAGCCGAGATAGCGCTCCTTCTCGGTGCCCTTGTTGAGCCAGACGCCGTGCGGGATGGAAGGCAGTCCGCCCCACATGCCCCATGTCACCGAGCGTTCGCGGTCGCAGCAATAGGACATCACGATCCGTTCGCCCTCGAACACGGCGCCGCCTTTCTGCGCGCCCAGCCCGCCACGGGATTCCCCCGGCCCGGCGGAGTCCTGCACGAAGTCGTGGCATTCGGTGATGACCGGCGCCAGCCGTTCCTGGCCCTCGAGCGGCTGGATGCCGTATTGCGCCCCGAAGACCGGGGCGGTGGCGTTGAAGCCGTCGCGCCCGTTGCGGCCACCCCATCCACCGGCCATCCAGTCATACCACATGAAATAGGGCTTCTCCTCGATCCGCGTGTCGCGGCCCCCGACCAGCAGGTATTCGAGATTGAAGGCGCAGCCCATGGTCCGATCAGGCAGGATATCGGCCCACATGCCGAAGACCGAGTTCATCAGCTTCTCGAACGGGCCGGAACAGAACCCCGCGCTTGGGCTAGGCCATTGCGCGTTCACCACCGTTCCCGGCTCGCCCACGTCGACGGTCACCGCCCGGTAGAGGCCGGAGTTCAGCGGCAGGTCAGGGAACTGGTACTTGGTGCCCGCCACGACTCCCGCGAAGGAGCCGCCATAGGCCGCGTTGAGAAAGGTCGAGATCTGCGGGTGCGAGCCCGACAGGTCGTAGTGGGCGTGATTGCCATCGATCGTCAGCTTGATCTTGATCGGGATCATGCCCTCGCCGAGCTTGGGATCCTGGTCGATGTAATCTTCGGCGTACCAAGTGCCGTCGGGCAACTCTGCCAGGCGGGTGCGGGTCAACACCTCGACGTAATCCTGCACTTCCTGGAAGGCCGCCTTGATCGTCTCGACTCCGTACTTGTCGCACAGCCGGACGATTTCGCGTTCCGACACGGCGGTCGCCTCGGCCTGCGCCTGCATGTCGCCGATCACGTCACCCGGGTTGCGGGTGTTCGCGGCCATCAGCTTGGCCACATCGGCCAGCCAGACGCCCTTGCTCCAGACCCGCACGGGGGTGATGCGCAGCCCTTCGCCCATGTGATCGAGCGCTGTGATGTTGAACGAGCCGGGCGCCGCGCCGCCCACATCGGCCCAATGGCCATTGGCCTGCGAATAGCCGATCAGCTCGCCCTTGTAGAACATCGGGCGGACGATCCGCGTGTCGTTGAAGTGGCTGCCGCCCCGGAACGGGTCATTGACGATGAACACGTCGCCGGGATGGATGTCATCGCCGAACTCCTCGATGATCGCCTTGCAGGTATAGTGCAGCGTGCCGACGTGGGCGGCGATGTCGCCCGTGCCCTGCATCACAAGGTTGCCCTGCGGATCGCACAGACCGGACGAGAAGTCGCGGCAGTAGATCACGAAGGAATAGCAGGTCCGCAGCAGCTGCTCGGCCATCTGGTCGACGATGTTGACGAAGGCGTTGCGCAGGACCTCGAAGGTGATCGGGTCGAGGCTGGTGTTGAACTCGGTCAGGCGGTCCTCGGGGGCAGGGGGGCTCTGGATGCCCTTGTCGGAGAGCCCGGAACAGGCGGTCAGGTCTTTCATGGTCGTATCCTTTTCACTGTCTGGGATCAGCGGCTGCTATTCGGCGCCAAGCTTGATCTGGATGTTCAACCACTCGTCGATTTCGGCGGTAGCGTTGGGCGGAACGACCGTGGTGGAATCGAGCTGGTCGATGATCGCGGGTCCCTCGATGGTGACTCCGACGGGCAGGTCGTCGCGGTCGTAGAGGTTGGTCGGCAGCGCGCTGTCATGGCCATGGAACCACACTTCCCGCGTGCCCTTGGGGCTCGCCCCGGGAGCCTCTCCGATCTCGATCCTGGGGAAGGACGGTTTCGGCGTGACGCCGATGGCGCGTACGGTCAGGCGGTAGACCTCGACCGGGAAATCCTCGCGCCGGAAATTGTGCGCCTTCTCGTACTCGTCATGGAAGATCGCGATGGCCTCGTCCATCGAGGTGACGGTGCCCGGCAGCGGCACCGCGAGCGATCGCCACTGGCCGCGGTAGCGCATGTCGACCAGCCGCTGGAAGGTCATGTCCTCTTCGCGCACGCCGTCCTTCAGAAGGCGCTCGCGCCCTTCGACCTCGATCTCGCCGAAGGCGGTCTCCAGCTTTGCCGGGTCGACTTCGGAGGCATCGGCGAAGAACATCCTGGTCACGTCATGCTGCACATCGACCAGCATGCAGCCGACGGCGGAGGTCACGCCGGGGTTTGGCGGCACCACCACGGCGGGGATATTCAGCTCCCGCGCGATATCGGCGCCATGGAGGGGGCCTGCACCGCCAAAGGCGACCAGCACGAAATCCCTCGGGTCGTGGCCCCGCGCGATCGAGATCAGGCGCACCGCGTCGGCCATGTTGGCATTGGCCACCCTCAGCGTCGCCAGCGAGGCCTGCACGACATCCAGCCCCAGCGCATCGCCAATCTTGCCCATGGCCGTCACCGCGGCCTCGCGGTCCAACTTCTTCTTGCCACCCACCAGCGCGGTGCCGACCCGGCCGAGGATGATGTTGGCATCGGTGTTCGTCGCCTCGGTGCCGCCGCTATTGTAGCAGGCCGGGCCGGGAACGGAGCCTGCGGAGTGCGGGCCGTTGCGCAGCGATCCGGCCTTGTCGAGCCAGGAGATGGAGCCGCCGCCGGCGCCGATGGTCAGCACCTCGATCGAGGGGAAGCATATCGGGTGGCCCCAGTCGACCTCCCACTTGTCGGTCATGCGCAGGGCGCCGTTCTCCGCCAGCGAGATATCGGCGGAGGTGCCGCCCATGTCGAGCCCGATAGCGTTGTCATAGCCGCAGAGCCCGGCGAAATACTTGCTGGCAATGGCACCTGCCGCGATGCCCGACGCAGCAAGCCGCGCGGCGTAATTCTCGGCCGAGGCCGGGGTCATCACCCCGCCGCCGGAATGAAACAGCAGCACGTCGGAGGCATAACCGGCGTCGCTGGTGCGTTGGGCCAGGTCGCGGGCATAGGGCCGGATGATCGGGGCGAGGATGGTGTTGGCCACGGTGGTCGAGAAGCGGTCATCCTCGAAGATCTCGGGATGGGTCTCGTGCGAAGTGGTGATGGCCACGTCGGGACCCAGCACCTCTGCGAGGATCTCGGCCATGCGCAGTTCATGCGCACCGTTGATATAGGCGTTGATGAAGCAGACCGCGACCGCGCTGACATTGCGCTTCTTCAGGATACGGGCGACCTCCCGGGCGGCTTCCTCGTCCAGCGGCTCGACGATCTCGCCTCGGTAGTTGATGCGCTCGGCCACGGCGAAGCGGTCCCGACGGCGGACATAGGGCGGAGTGCCTTCCTTGTAGGCGTCCCACGGATCCTCGCGGGTGCCCCGGCCGATCTCGAGTACGTCGCGGAAGCCCTTGGTGGTGACCATCGCGGCGGGCTTGAAGTTCCGGGTGATGAGGGCGTTCGTCGCGGTGGTGGTGCCGTGGGTGAACAGCTCCACGTCGGCCCAGTTCACGCCCACCGCCTCGGCCCCGTTCATGACCGCGTCGATCGGGTTGGCGGTGCTGGGCACCTTGGCAACTTTCTGGATGCCGTCGCCCCCCAGAACGAAGATGTCGGTGAACGTGCCGCCCACGTCGATCGCCATTCGCACATTCGGCTTTTCGGCCGATGATTGCACTACGTTTCCATCCATGGGCATTCTCGGAATCCTCTCGGGCTTTGACAGCAAGGACCACGCCAGATTCCGAACGGAGTCGCGGCGTTTGGGTCGTGTCAGATTGATTTTTTGGGGAGACAGGAATCCCGCACTCAGGCTCGGGCGGGATCTGGCTGCGCTCGCTGTTGAGCGCTCGCCTTGACGTTACAGAGGATTCGGAGTTTCGCAAGGATTTTTTAAAGGCATTAAAATCAATATCTTGATGCGTTTATAATCGCCGTGCGGGAAATATCGTCCGGTCAGTGTAGGCAGGCTTTTGAGCATTTGTTACCCAAAGTGCCGTGCAACCAATATGATAAAAGTTCACATAACACACATTATCGGACCCTTGAGCCTTCACGCAAATCGATAATGTCACCCGTGCGCAAAGCACAAGTGTCACTCTCCTCCGTGGCGAAGCTTGGCAGAGAGTTCGGGCATGGGATGGGTGATGATGAGCGAGCGCGAGTTGCAGCGGATCGAGGTGCTGGCGCAGATCAATGACGGCCGGCTGAGCGTCGAGAGCGGCGCGAACGTTCTCGTGCTGTCCCGGCGCCAGGTGTTTCGGCTGCTGAAGCGGTATCGCGCGGACGGCGCAGCGGCGATCCGGCACAAGGCGCGCGGACGTGCGCCGAACAATCGCATCCACCAGGCCAAACGCGACTACGCGGTCACCGTGATCAAGGAGAGCTACGCGGATTTCGGGCCGACGCTGGCGGCCGAGATGCTGGCCGAACACCACGGTCTGACGGACTCACACAATGCGTACGTTGCGGACTTTCAGTCAACGGCAGCTTCCGGCGCGACTGCGCAGGGACGTGTGCAGAACCTCTTGGATAGTTTGACATAATTTGCCAATCTATATCACCATCTTGGTGGATAGAGGCGCCTATGGCAACGATGAACGTATCCCTGCCTGACCCGATGAAAAACTGGGTCGAAAGACAGACCAAGAGCGGGCGCTACAGCAACGCCAGCGACTACGTGCGCGACCTGATCCGCCGAGACCAGGATCGTCAGACAGCTGTAGCGGAGTTGCAAAAACTCGTAGATGAAGGGCTTGCAAGTGGCCCGCCGCAGAAGTTCGACATGGAGGCGTTCCTGACGGGCAAGGGGGAGGACCATGCGGAAGAAAAGCCCGATTGAGGAATATCGCGTCTCACCGGCCACGCGGATCGATCTAAGCGGCATTTGGGACTACACTGCAGAGATGTGGTCGTCTGACCAGGCAGATACCTATCTGCGCGGCTTGGACGAAAAACTCGAAGATCTATGCCGCCATCCTGAGATCTCTCGTGATCATCGTATCTTTCATGCGGCCGTCCTCTCCGTTGCATGGCTTCGAACACCACGATCTTGGCACATCGCGATGCCGTCAGGGGAGGGCGGCAACCATACCATCTACCCACTTCAGGCTCGGTTATCATTGGACGTGCTTTGCAAGCGCGATCTCAACCCGAGGCCGCTTCCGCCGAATCCGAGGCCCCGGTCGCGCAGCTTGGGACGCCATCGGCGAAGAAGTCCTCCGGGATGTTGCGCGCCTCGGTGACGATCACGTTCGAGGCCGCGTCCCAGACCATATGGCGCTCCCACACGAGCTGGCCGGCGGGATCGACTTCGAGGAGACGGCCGCGTTCGGCCTCTGTCAGGAGCAGGTTGCCGTTCGGCAGGACCTGGTGCTTGCCGCGGCGCCATGAATAGAACGGCACCTCTTCGGATCCGGTGAAGTCGATGCCGACCTCTCGCGTTTCGGGGTCTATGCGCATGATCCGCGACACCTTTGTGCCGGGATTGTTGTCATACACGGTGATGGTGCCGTCGGGCTGAAAGTCGGGATCGTGCTGCTTGAGCCACGGTCCGTGCTGCCACCACTTCATCCGGCCTGTCTCGGGGTCGACCACGGCTACGAGGTTGATCTCACGCAGGCTAATCATCACGTCGCCCGTCTCGAACATCGGGAAGGCCTCGGCCAGATCTTCGGTCAGCGGTTCGGCGTCGTTCGGGTGGAACGGGTCGTGACCATATCGGATCTCGCCGTTAGTTTTGTCGAGCGCGACGGTGCGCAGGTCGAGATAGCCTTGCTGTGCTCGATCGTTCCCGCCCGCGATGGCTCCGCGCAGATCGAGGCTGCGGACCTCCTCGCCGGTGTCCTCGTTGACCCAGACGATCGTCTCGCCGCGCCAGGTGACCATGTTGCCCTGCCCGTCCCGGGTCAGGGTATGGTGGTACCAGTCGATGTTGCTCCACATCGGCTCGCCACAGGAATCGAGCCGGGTCAGCACCTGCCCGGTGTCGAAGGTGACGGCGATGGAGCCGTCCTCGAAGACCTCCATGCCGTGCAGCATCGTGTTCTGGGGCCGGATGTCGCCATCGAGCTCGGCATAGGGGATCGGCCAGCGATGTACCTCCTTCCCGTCCGAGTCGTAGAGCCTGACCGTGTGAAACGTGCCCTCGGGGTCGGTGTTGAGGCCGGACACGAGGGTGAAGCCGCCCTGCGCCTTTTGCGGCTGATGCGCGGTGAAGCCACGCGCCGGGTCCGGCGTATCGGTGCCGCCGGGGGGCACGAGGTGGCGGGTCGGCTCGAGCCCGATATCGTTTCGCCAGTTTTCCTTGAGGTCCACGTAGGTCCGGTGCGCAAGGCCGAGCTGCGGCGCGGGGAACCAGCCCCACCACGAGGCCACGGTGCCGTAGACGATGCCGAGGACCCCGATGGAGACGGCAAAGACCACCGGGGCCAGGTGGTCAGAGAGAGACGGTTTGTTCATACCGTGACCTCCTTGCGATAGCGCGACGCCGACGGTGCGAGCGCGCGGTCCAGAAGCGCGGCATGCACCGCCCGTGCGCACGCCAGCAGCGGCGGGCTGGCGCCGTCGAGCTCGAGCGGCGGCCCGGGTGCACGGAAGATCGAGGCGCGGCCAACGATGTCTGCCTTCGAATCGGCGCCGATGGCCTCTGCCAGAACCGGCAGGGTCTCGTGCGGCGCGGCGCAAAGCGCGTCGTGGTCGACAAAGACGGCGTTCCGTCCGGCCGTCGCCAGCACGTGCTCGTAGGCGCTGATCCAGTAGCGCAGCCAGAAATCCGGGCCGGTCGCCGTCTCGATATCCGGGGTCGTTCCGCCGAACGCGATGGGACGCAGCGCCTGCCCAAACTCGAAATGCCCGACACCCTCCATGTAACGGCGCCCGAACGGCTCGCGCGCATGCAGGTTGAGAAAGCGCTCGTGCTGGCGCATAAGCGACACGACCTGCGCCCGCGGATCCCGAACCGGAATCACGATCGCGGCGTCAGGGCAGATCGTGTCGAGCAGCGGCAGGCGCGCGATGTTTGCGTTGTTCTTCGACACGTAGCGGCTGGCACCGGGTTTCGATGCGACGATCTTGGCCATATGGGTACGGAAGGATTGCGCGAAGGCCGCGTCGTTCTCCCGAGCGCTCCAGGTCTCGATCCGGTCGGGGCGGTAGTGATCCGGCCAGAACGCCATCCAGAGCATTTCCTCGAACGCCTCAGGACTGTCGCCCGAAACCTCGATCCCGTCGCCATGCGCGCGTTCCGTGCGCGCGGCGGTTTTCTGGATCATTGGCACGATGCGCCCCCAGAGAAGCGGCGCGAGCGTGAACGGCATGTGCCGGTAGGTCGCCGAGGCGAACTCGGGGGTCTCCGCGAGCAAGTTCAACATGATCGTTGTCCCTGCGCGGGGCAGCGAGGTGACGAACACGGGCCGCGTGGCGCGGCTGTGGTCGATGCGGCTGCGATAGAGATAGGTCTCGAGCGCGCCGAGCCTGCGCTGCCGGACGGGCGAGGCGAAAGCGAAATTGTGGAGGGCCTGCTCCATCGGTCCGTACGGCACCTCGCCTGTTTCCGTGGGCGCGGCCTCGCGCCGTCCTCCAATCCGGTCGAGCGCCAGCCAGAGCGCGATGGCGGCGAGTGTCGAGCCGAGCAGGAAGGGCCAGTCCATCGCCACCGACATCGCTGTGCCGAGACCGTAGAGACCGGCCTTCGCACCCCCCCAGACGAGGGCCGCCGCGGCGCTGAACGAGGCCAAGCCGATGCCGGCGATCGCCAGGAACTGTCCGAAGAGAGAGATGGAAGCGTGCCGCACCTTCCTCTCCTTTTCGATGTCGGAGAGGTCGGGGTTGCTGATGACCTGCAACGCCTCCTGCGCGGTTGCCACGACCCGGCGCGCGACAACTTCGGCGCGCAGGCTCCGCAGGACGCCGACGAACGCGATCAGCCCCAGCAAAAGGGCCGCGATGATCACTCGCGGCGTCGCTCGTCGCTAGCGCCCATGGTCCGGGCGTCCTGCCGGTCCGCGCGGTTCCTCATCACGCGCTTCATCGGGTACCAGACGAACCCGACAAGCGCGAGCAGGATGGCCGCGACGAGCGCGATCAGCATGCCGATCGCGGTCAGGCTCGCGCCCGGGCCGACATAGGCTTGGGCGGAGACGGGAAGACAGGCTGCGCCGACCGCGATCGGCAGGGCGACGAACCGGAGAGGTTTTGACACATGGGGACGCACGGCAACCTCATAAATGACCCTGGGTCATGCACGTTACGCCAGAGGTGGCGTCGCGGTTCCCGCGCCCCCGCGCTGACAAGCGTCATCGTGCCAGAAACGGGAGCCGGCCGGCAGATTTCCACTCATTTGGTGGCTGGCGGCCTCACTCCGTGGCGGGCAGCAGGGCCTCGGTCGGCACGTCGTTGGTGGCCATCACGCCGGCCCCGCCCTCGAGCGTCGTCTTCATCAGGAAGACGTTGTAGACCGGCTTCCACATGGACATCGTGAAATAGAGCGAGTCTCCGATATCGTCGATGGGCACGATGTAGGGCGCATAAAGCCCCGGGTAGTCGGCAGAGGAGACGACGCGCTGTGCCGCGCTCCACGGCCCGGTCGGCGCGGGGGCGGTGCGGAGCACGATCTCGGCCCGGGCCGGTTCGAAGTAGAGCATCAGCCAGCGCCCATGGGTTTCGCTCCAGGCGACCGAGAGTTCCCCGGCCGGGGCGGGCACGACAGGGGCCGAGCGCGTGATCTCGTGGCTCCACGCGGCACCGTCCCAATAGCTGTAGGCGGCCGGATCCAGCAGGCTTTCGGGCGCCACGCGACCGAGCCGCACCGCGCCGTAGCGCCCCTGCGGGATACCGAAAACGTAGATCATGCCGTCGTGCTCGGCATAGGCCACCTGCTCGAAGCCAAGCCCCGAGGCCCAGATCGCCCGGTCGGATTTCGTCCAGGACTGACCGTGATCGTCCGAAAACGCGAGGCCGGAGCGGCGCACGAACCACTGGTCGTCCGCGCCCCAGAACCGCACCGACATGTAGTGCAGAACCATCTGCCCCGCGACAGAGATGCCGTTCGTCGGGATCACCGTCCATTCGTGGCCGGGGATCTTGGCGGAGCGCACCAGTTCCTTCGCCGCACCCGTGGTCTCCGCGATCATCGCCGCGAAGGGCAGCCCGCCGGCGGGATCGGGATCGTCGATCCGGGCCATCGTGTTGCTGCGCCAGTCGCCTCCGTCTGCGCCGTAGGTGTCACCGAACACCATGTAGAGCGCGCCGTCGTGGCGGAACATGTGGCCAAGGTCCGTGCCGTGCACGTTCCAGCGCGCGGCGGTGTCGTTGTGTGAGGCGGCGCCGGTCAGCTGGCGCACGAGTTCGGTCGCGCCCACCACGAGCGCGCCGGCAAGGCTCGTGTCGGGATGGGGTGCATCGAGCTCGTCCCGCGGGACGTCCGCGCTCATTGCGGTTTCGGCCCGTGCAAGATCCGGCACGGTGACGTCGAAGACCGGCGGCGCGGCGTGGGCAAGGCTAGCGATGCTCAGAAAGGTTACGGCAAGAGACAACGCGACGCGCACGAAGACATCCTCTGACAGGAAAGCGAATTCATGCCGAAATGCGAAGCGCCCATCCCGGCCGGAACTGTCAGGAAAAACAGCCTCGTCAGGCATGCACCGGGCCGAGATTTCGATCAAGTGGAGCGACCGGAATGTGTCGGAATGTCGCGGATCACCCACGTTCGGCAGATCTCTGCCGCCTATTGTCCGGCACGCGGGTGTTTGGAGCGCCGATGCCCGGGATGCTGCCGGTCACTCGTTCGGACAGCACAGAAATCCTTCGGCCGGCCAATTCGGTGCCGAGGGCTGATCGAGCGGGATCGCGGTGCAGCTCAGGTCGGGCCGGCGGTGCTCGACCCAGCGAAGAAACTGTCCCCCGTCGGTGGGAAACACAATGCCCCCCACGACGTCGCGGCGTTCGACCTCATCCTGTGTGCGCCAGGTCACGCGGTACTCGGCCGGCGCAGGCGCCTGCCCGAGGAGCTCGTGATAGAGCGTCACCATGCGCTCGTAGTAGGTCATCGACACCAGCGGGTTCTCGACCGGCGCCTGCGCCACCGCCGCGTCCAAGGCGGACATCATGCCGTCGAACGGCGCCTCCCGGGCGCGCAGCTCCGTCGCGACCCCCCCCGTGCGCACCACGGCGAACGCCAGGAGGATCAGCCCGACGACGGCGTGCACCCGCGGCATAGACGCAAGCCGCCAGCCGATCGCGGCGACCGACGCGACAAGGAGCGGGCCGAGCACCGGCAGGTGAAAGGCGCGGATGTCGTAGGCGCCGTACCACAGCATGAACGGGACGAAGGCGAAGGCCACGCCGAAAACAAGCGCGAGCCCGGTCCAGCCGGCGTCGCGGCGGCGCCACCCCAGCACGAGGATCGCGAGGCCGGAGAGCATCAGCGGCCCAGAGACGTTGGGATGCGCATACGACAACGTGTCGAGCAGAACCTCTCGCGTTTGCGGCGAAGAGAGGCCCGAGCCGTAAAGATCCCCGAAATAGGTGCCCCGGATATAGTCGATCAGCTCCCCGACCGTGGGCGGCAGGGGCATGTACTCGGAATAGGCGGTGCTCGGCTGGTGCGTGACCCAGTAGAGATAGAGATACTGGCACGCCCCGAGCATCAGAAGGCCCACCATCGCCGCGATGACGCGAAGCCGCACAAGCAGGCGATGGTGCGCGATCATTACCCAGAGGCCCACGGGCGCCAGCATTATCATCATCAGGTGATTGCCGAAGGACAGCGCATAGACCGCGACCGCGGCGATGAACCAGCGCGGGTTCTTGGTGTCGACGAAGCTTAGCAGCAGGTAGGTCACCGAGAGGATGAAGCAGAGCGCCAGCGGATAGACCTCGGCCTCGGTCGCCTGCACCGCCATCAGGCCGGCGCTTCCCAGCAGCATCGCCGCGGCGAGAGCGAACAGCCGGCTGCGGGTCAGCCGCGCCACGATGAGGAACGCCATCGTGTTGGCGATTGCGCCCGGCAAGGACGCCATGGCGAAGGTCATCGCCCACCAGGGTTCGACCGGGAGCGACAGCGCGCGCACGAGCGTCCCGAGCAGCAGGACGAGCGGATAGCCCGGCCCATGAACGAGGATCGAGGTGTGCCCGAGCGTCTGGAATTTGGCTGAGTCCCCGGCATTCAGCTCTCCGCCCAACCCCGGAAACTGACAGCCGCCGTAGTAGACCAACCAGAACGCGAGTATCCCGAACGCGATCAGACGGCGGTTGCGCACGTCGCTCGATGCGCCCGCGCGCGACAGGGATGCCACGCCCTCTACGTACATTGCCACATCACTCCTCCTCCCCGGCATTCGTCCGGGTGAGGTTGGCCGCCACGGTCGGCACCCCGGCCGCGATCACCGGGGCCAGAAGCGTGCCACCGACGCCGAAGGGCAGGTCGACCACCTGCTCAGCCGGCTCCGGTTCCGCCTCGCTGAAGAGGATGGCGTTGCCCTCGACCTCTGCAGTGCCGCTCCGAAGCCCGATCGCGCCATCCATGTCGATGCGGTATCGATCGCCAGCGATGGTCAGGCGCGAAAGATCGGCGGCGCCCGCTGCGAAGTCGAGCTGCATGTCGATCGTGTCAAACGGCGTGCGCCCGGCAGAGGGGATCAACGGCCCCTTGTCCTCGGTCATGAATTCGCGCCCCTCCGCCAGTGAGTCGAGAGTCGCGATGACGTTGCCGCCCGACAGGCTGCCGTCCGCGACATGGGCCGAGGCGCTGCCGGTCAGAGAAGCGACAAGATCGCCCAAGGTGCGGCCCGTGGCCTCCGCCCGCACCACGGCGTCCAGCCGCCCTCCGGGCCGTTGAGGCGTCCCGACGAGCGGATCCGTAGCGAATCGGGTGACGAGTTCCACGGTCTTATCAAGCGACAGACCCGCGATCTGGCTCGACAGATCGAGGTGAGCCGCCGCGTCCGCCGCGCTCAGGGTCGCGAGAGTACGGAACGTGCCGAACGCTTCACTCGCGCCGTCGAAAAGAAGCCTCGCGGCGCCCTCCCCGACCGACAGTTCCAGCGCGGCCTGCTCGAAGGTGAGGCCGGAGGCGGACAGGTCCTGCCCTGACAGCTCGAAATCGAACACCACCTGCGACAGCCAGTCGGTGCCGATCGACACGGAGACCCAGTCGTCGTTTTCCATCGTGGCACGACCCCTGGCGATGGCCCGCTCGGCATCGTCCTGCAGTGCGCGCAACCGCGGCAGGAGCGATTGGTCCGGCGCAACGGCGGCCCTGGCCCGACCGTCGAGCGATATGCCGCCGACCGAGAAGGTCGCGTCCTCGAGGGCGACGGCCGACGGCGTCATCGAGATCCGGCCTTCAGCGTCCATGCGGGTGAGCGATGGCAGACCGATTCCGGCGCCCAGCTTGCGGAACAGCGTAGCGATATCGCCGCTCGCGGCGAGATCGCGTAGTTCCGCCGGCAACTCGCCGGCCCGGCCCGCCGCTGCGACGTCGAGGGATATGCGGCCGGGGCTGCCGCCGGACGTCCCGAGCAGCCGCAGATCTTCGAGCGCGAGGTCGGCGTCGACGTGCACCGCCCCGGCATCGAAGCTGGAAGTGACGGCAACGCCACCCGGTGGCTCGGTCCCCGCTACGCGCAGGTCGAGCCCGGTCAGGATCACCTGCCGCGCGCTGCCGTCGTCATAGTGGATCGTCCCTTCTGTCACCTCGAGTGCCTTGTTCGGGTCGCCGAGCCCAAACGCCGCCGCGGCCTTGACCTGCGAGGGTTGCAGGCGAGTGCGGCCGGTCAGCGTGATTTCCGGGCGAACGATGCGCGGCCGGACGATCTCGACCCGGCCGGCAAAGAGCGGCGCGAGCCGCAGCGTTGCTTCGATGGCCTCGGCCCGCCCGCTCCACCGTGCGGGGGCGACCACGGTCGGCACGAATTCCGGGCCTGCAATCTGCACGCGCCCGCCAGGATGCAGCGACACGCCCTCGTGCCGTCCAATCGTGACTGCGCCGTCGCTCAGCTCCTCGAAATGCGCCTCGAGCTGCGCGCGCACGACGCGCTCGGGGACCGCGGAAGGCAGTGTGAAATAGACCGCGACAGCGGCTGCCGCAACGATCGACACCACGACGAGACCGGCAATCACCAGTCGACGCATCCGATGAACAGCATGTTTGTCATCACATGGGTTTGTCATCACACGGTGTCTGCATGCCTTCCAACCGTTTCGCGCTCGCCGTGCCGCATCACGGGTGTATCCCCGCGACCGGACGATCGCATGCAACCAGAATCCCGTGGTGTCGCCAAAGAAGGATTCGGCTCGCAGGATCCGATTATGACATTGAATGAGATGGTGCCACCTGCCGATAATCCAGAGGCGCGAGCGCGGAATTCTGCCGTCAAGGACGCAGTATATCCCAATATAATCGGATTTTTGCCGATCGGCGGCGAGACTGGCGCGTTCTTGCCGCACGGCAGAGGCCTCCAGGAACCCGGCGTCCTATTGCTAGTTTTCAGGACATGTTTTGGCGCCGAGCCACTCTGAATCAGTGCCGCTCTCGAACGCACCGCCCGCGTCGTACGGCGTCCGTCGGCGGTGCCGAGGCGGTACACCTGCACGGCGTCCCGATAGGAGCACAACGAGAATGACGTCGGATCCGAACGTGACACGTGCCGTGCCCGCCCCGGCCGAGCCACCGCAAAATCCTTTCGACAAGTCCGCGGGAGCGCCGGCCGATGTCGTTTGCCTCCCATCCGAGGCTATTGATCTTGCGTCCGCACCCAACGTGCCGCTCGTTATCGACCTCGATGGCACGCTGCTACGCTCGGATCTCTTGGTCGAAACGTCGTTGCGGCACGCCGGGAGCGCGCCGCTGCAGGCTCTGGCACTGCTGCGCGCGGCGCGGCATGGCAAGGCCGCGCTGAAAGCGCACCTAGCGGGCGTGGTGCGTGTCGACCCAGCCACCCTGCCCTACGACCACGACGTGCTCGCGCTTGCGCGCCGGGCGCGGCTTGCCAGGCGGCCCGTTTACCTTGCGTCCGGATCGCACGCGGACTTCGTCTCCGCCATCGCCGAACACCTCGATGTCTTCGACGGCTGGTTCGCCACGGAGGGCGACACCAACCTGACGGGTCCGGCCAAGGCGGCGCGGCTGCGGGAGCGTTTCGGTGTGGGCCGGTTCGACTACATCGGCAACGAGGCCGCGGACCTGCCGGTCTGGCAGGCGGCGCGGCGCGCCTTCGCCGTACGGACTTCCCGCCGGGTCACCGCGCGAATGGGCGAGGTTTCGGGAGATGCCACGCTGATCGATCAACCGACTCCCGGCGTTTCGATCTGGGCCCGTCAGTTCCGGGTCCATCAATACGCCAAGAACGTGCTCGTGTTCGTGCCGATGATCGCCGGGCACGCGCTCACCTTCGAGAATGTCGCCCTCGCGAGCCTCGCCGCGCTTGCGTTCTGCATGGCAGCATCGGCCTGCTACATCCTGAACGACCTCGTGGACCTGCAGGAGGACCGGGCGCATCACTCCAAGTGCAACCGTCCGCTCGCACGGGGCGATCTGTCGGTCGCGCACGCGGTCGCAGCGATCCCCGTACTCCTGCTGACGGCGGCGACGATCTCCCTCGCCATTTCGCCGACCTTCGCACTGGTGCTCGCGATCTACTTCGCGACCACGACGGCCTACAGCTTCGTGCTGAAACGCATCCTGCTGATCGACGTCCTGACACTCGCCGGACTTTACACGATCCGGATGCTCGGCGGCGCGGTGGCCGTAGGCATCGCGATGTCCTCGTGGCTCATTGTCTTCTCGCTGTCGATCTTCGTCTCGCTGGCGCTGATGAAGCGCTTTACCGAGCTCGCCGCCCTCGTGGACGCCAATAAGCCCTCTCCCACCAATCGCGACTACGAAACGCTCGATCTCGGCATGCTCGCAGCGCTCTCGGCAGCGGCGGGGTTCAACGCGGTCACGGTGCTCGCGCTCTACGTTTCGGGCAGTTCGGTCAGCACGCTCTACAGCCGGCCGGAGCTTCTGCTGCTCGTGTGCCCGATCCTGACCTACTGGATTGGCCGGGCGCTGATCCTCGCACAGAGGCGGCAAATGGCCGACGACCCGGTGCTCTTCGCGATCAAGGATCCGCAGAGCCGGATCACGGGGATCGCAATGCTCGGCGTCTTCATCGCCGCGATCTGACATGACGCGGTCGTCGTTCCCACAACGCAGGCTGCGTGATGCGCAACCGTTCGTGCGCTACGCTGCAGCGGCCGTCATCTGCGTCGCGACCAACCTCGCGGCACAGGAGGCGGTGGTGCGGGCAGCGCCGAGCGCGCCACTGATGGTGTCGATCATTATTGGCACCGGCGTGGGCTTTCTCGTGAAGCACGTCATCGACAAGACCTGGACCTTCCGCGAGCCCTACATCACGCCGGCCGCCGAGGCGTGGCGGATCACGCTGTCGGGCCTTTTCAGCGTTCTGACCACGGTGATCTTCTGGGGCTTCGAACTCGGCTTCTACGCGATCTGGGGTACGGATTTTGCCAAGTATGCGGGCGCTGTCCTGGGCCTCGGCATCGGCTACGTGGTCAAGTACATGCTCGATCGCCGCATGGTGTTTTGCGAGGCGACGGTATGAAGGACCTCAGCGGGTGGGGCCGTTATCCCCGGCTGTTCGGGCCTTTGACGACCGCCTTGACAGCTGCGTCGGCGGCGCGGCTGACCGCGGCCGCACCGGGGGTCGTGGCACGCGGTTTGGGCCGGGCTTACGGCGACGCGGCCATCGGGCGCGACCGCACGCTCGCCCCCGCCGGTCTCGACCGGCTGCAGGGGTTCGATCCCGACACCGGCCTCCTGCGGGCCGAGGCAGCTGTCAGCCTCGACGATATCCTGACCACGTTCGTGCCGCGCGGGTTCTTTCCCCCGGTCGTCCCTGGCACGCGCTTCGTGACCGTCGGCGGCATGATCGCGTCGGACGTGCACGGCAAGAACCAACATAACGATGGCACCTTCGGCGAACATGTGGAGGCGTTCACCCTGGCGCTGCCCGACGGGCGTACAGTCCGCTGTGCCAGGGACCAGAACACGGACCTCTTTCACGCCACCATCGGTGGGATGGGCCTGACCGGCACGATCCTCGACGCGTCCTTTCGCCTGCGCCGGGTCGACACCGGCTGGATCCGCCAGACCACCAGCGTTGCCAACAACCTGTCGGACGCCATCGGACTTCTCAGCCGGACGTCGGGCGCCACCTACACCGTTGCGTGGATCGATGTGCTGGCGCGCGGGGCCGCGCTCGGCCGGTCGCTCATCCTCGAAGGTGGGCACGCGGCGCGCGACGAGCTCGGACCACGGCAAGCGCCCTTCCCGCCCGCGCGAGCCGGCCGCGTGAGCGTTCCCTTCGACATGCCCAGCGGGCTTTTGAACGCCAAGACCGTGTCGGCGTTCAATGCGCTCTACTACCGCAAGGGCGCGCTGCGAGCCGGACAGACGTCGCTCGTGCCGTGGGACAGCTATTTCTTTCCGCTCGATGGCATCGCCCGGTGGAACCGCATCTACGGGCCGCGCGGTTTCGTTCAGCATCAATGCGTGATCCCCGAAGAGCGGGCCGAAGCGGTGCTGTCCATCATTCTCGAACGGCTGTCGCAGACCGGCACGGGGTCGTTCCTCGCGGTGCTGAAGCGGCTGCGCGCCGGAACGGGCCTCATGTCCTTCCCGATGGACGGGCTGACGCTCGCGCTCGACATCCCCGTCAGCGAACGGGGGCTCGCGCTTCTGGCCGAGATCGACGGTCTCGTCTCCGAGGCGGGAGGGCGTCTCTATCTGGCCAAGGACGCCTGCCAGTCGCGTGAGACCTTCGAGGCCGGGTATCCCAACATCGCCGCGTTTCACGAGGTGCGCCGCGACGCGGGCGCCCTCGGGCACATGTCCTCCAAGCAATCGGAAAGGCTCGGGTTATGAGCGACGCACCGGCGAAATCGGTCCTCCTCGTGGGCGGCACCTCGGATATCGGACGGGCCGTGGCCTCGGCCTACGCCGCCCGGGGCTGGCACGTCACGCTCGCCGCTCGTAATCCGGAGGCGGCCGACCGCGAGGCCGCCGATCTGAACGCGCGTCACGAGGGCGCGCGGGTCGAGACCCGCACGCTCGACATCCTCGAAACCGACGCGTTTCCCGGCTTCCTCGATGCCCTGCCCACCCTGCCCGACACCGTCGTCTGTGTCGTCGGCGCGATGGGAGAGCAGGCCCGCGCCGAGCGCGACCCGGCCCACGCCGCCGAGGTGCTGCGCACGAATTTCGAGGGCCCCGCGCTCCTGCTCGAAGCCGTGGCGGGCCGTTTTGCGGCGCGAGGACGCGGGCTCATCGTCGGCATCAGTTCCGTCGCAGGTGACCGCGGGCGCGCCACCAACTACGTCTATGGCGCGGGCAAGGCCGGGTTCACCGCCTACCTGTCGGGTCTGCGCAACCGTCTCGCCAAGAGCGGCGTGCACGTCGCGACCGTCAAGCCCGGCTTTGTGCGCACACGCATGACCGAGGGCATGGACCTGCCCGGCCCGTTGACCGCCGCGCCCGCCACGGTGGCCGAGCGCATCGTCGCGCTCGAGGATCGCCCGCGCGACGTCGTCTATGTCCTGCGCCGATGGCGGCTGGTGATGCTGATCATCCGCGCCATTCCCGAGGCGATCTTCAAGAAGCTCAAGCTGTGAGGATCGTGGCATGAGCGCCGTCACCCGGCCGGTTCCGCTGGCGGTGCTTCTGACCACGGCGCTTTGCTGTGCGTTGCTGATCCTGCCCGGGGTCACGGTGTCGTCGATGTACTTCAACGACCTGCTGATCTTTCTCGACGGCGGCTACCGGGTGGTCCACGGACAGGTTCCGAACATCGATTTCAGCACGGCGCTCGGGCCGCTCTCGTTCTACATTCCCGGCGCCGGATACTGGCTGTCGGGCTCGCTCGGCCTCGCCATGCCGGTCGGCATGTCGCTTCTCATTCTGGTCATCGCGCCGATCGCCATCCACGTGATCGGGTCGCGGATGCGGCCCCTGATCGGCGTGCCGGTTGCGATCTTCGTCATGCTGCTCCTCGCGACGCCCATGAACACCGGGGAGGCGTTCAGCCGCGTGTCCTTCGCGATGTACTACAACCGGATCGGCTGGGCGTTGCTGGCATTGCTGCTGATCCTCTTTCTCCGGCCGGAGCGCCCGACCCGTCGCCAGACGGCACTGGACGCGGCCGCGGCGACTATGCTCGCGCTTCTAGCCGGCTATACCAAGGCGACCTACGGCGTGGTGGCGGCCGGGTTTCTGCTGATGCTCCTGCTGCAGCCGGGGGGGCGACGCTTTGCGATGCTGGCGATCCTTGGCGGGCTCGTTGGCGTCGGCCTTGCCGAGCTGGCCTGGGGCGGCACCCGAATCCATATCGGGGACCTGATCGTCGCGACGCAGACGAGCGGCGGCCGATCGGCCATGTCCTACGTGCGCTCGGCGCTCGAGACCTCCGGCGAGTATGTCCTCTTCCTCGCGTTCGCGGCGGTCGCTTTGTGGATCCGCCCGAGTGTCACGGACGCTCTGTTCTACGGCTTCTGCATCGCGGCGGGACTGATGCTTCTCAGCCAGAACTTCCAGACCGAAGGGATCGTCAGCCTCCTCGTCGGCGCCGCCGTCGCGGCCGAGACCCTCGCGCGGAGCGCGCGGCCCCGGATGGGCTTGTTCGCGGACGCGGTCACGCGCGGCGCGCCGCTCGCCGCGATCCTCTTGCTTCTGCCCATCGGGGTGTCCTCGGCCGGGGCACTCGGCCTGCACGCCGCCGCGGCGGCGACCCGCTCCGGCATTGCGCTTGAGACACCGAACGGCCAAGGCCTGCGCGTGATGAACACCACCAATGCAGGGCAATTCGCCTTCTACGCGCGCTACGTCGAGTCCCTCGACGCCGGCGCGCGGCTTCTCCGGACGCTCGAGGTCGCGCCGAGCCGGGTGCTGGTTTTCGACTTCGTCAGCCCCTTTTCGTCGCTCCTCGGGATCGCACCGCCCGACGGCGGCCCGGCGTGGATGCATAACGGGCGCAACTTCGACGCGGAGAACCATTTTCCCGCCGAAGAGGTCATGGGCGGCGTCAACGTCGTGATGGTCCCCAAGCGCCCGGTCGCCGGGGGGACCACCAAACTGATGCTTGAAATCTACGGCGCGCATCTCGAGGAGAATTTCCGGCTCGAGACAGACACCGAGCTGTGGAAGGTCTACCTACGCCGCCGTGCGCTACCCCGCGAACCAAAGATGAGCCAAACCGAAATACGACCGGCGCAGTAAGGCACGGACGGCGAGTCCGACAGAGCTTCATTCGACCGTTCTTTGCGACAGAGTAAAGGCTGCCGGCCCGTCGCTCGATCACGTTCGACCGCGGCGCCGAGCGCTCGGCATGGGAGCATCTGCAGGCCAGGCTCGGATTGCAGACTTGGTTTTGCGATCCTTAACCATCTTGGTAGAAAGACACCGTGGAGAACAGCAGCAACCGGGCTATGCGCCTTCCTGCCGCGCGAGACGCATCCGACGCCACTCACAAATCGATTACTGAAGTCGGTTTATTCGCGTCTCAAGGCAACGCCCCACAAGAGCCTCGGCGGCAAAATGCCTGCCGAGACATTCCGAAACCAGATGATTGCGATTGATGCGTTCACGAGGTTGATCTGAAAATACGGAAATGGGATTTTGCTATGTGTTCGCAATTTCCATTCTCCAAAGGCTGGACTGCGATAGCGCAGTCCAGCCTGGAAGATGAGCGAAACGGAAAACTAATCTCTACGAGAACTGATGACGACAAACCGCGTCAGATGTCCGGTTCTGCCATCGCTTCATCGATACGATCCGAGAGGTTTGGGTCCTCGCGCACCGCTCTGACGACGGCATCATATTCTTCAATGGTGATGTTCGGCGTGGCCTCGACTGCTTCCGCCATCTCCTGGGTGGCTTGTTGATTGATCTTCTGCTGCTCTGCTTCAGTTTGAGCTTGCTGAAACTGAGGCAGATATGTGGAGCGGATTTCATCGACCCGTGTGCGCGCGGCCGCAAACGCATCGATTGTCTCCTGGTCGAAGGTGGTTGCTTGAACCGGGATCAGCGGCGGATTACCGGAGCCAGCTTCGTTGGCCGCCACTGCAACCGGTGTCATCGCGCCCGCCACGATCAAGCCGTATGCGGTAAGAGTTACTTTTGCTTTCCGTGCGAAAAACATGCGAATTCTCCTATTCTCGTATCATGGATCGCGTGGTGCAATCTCCACCCGACCTACTGAACCGACAGGCATGCGGAGACCAAAGTTCCGGCTCTGAAAAATTTTTCAGTCCATGGCTTTTCTTGGGAACTTTTTACTCTGCGGCCCTGTCACGTAAGCTGTGACCGACAGTCCAAGGGGCGAGATGCAGGAAACCAAATGGCTCATCGCGCGTGAAATCCCGCGTTTACGCCGCTATGCGCTGGCACTGACCCGGGACCCGGTCCTGGCGGACGACTTGGTTCAGGACACGCTTGAGCGGGCGATCCGCAAGCGCCATCTGTGGCGCCGCAAAGGCAGCTTGCGTGGGTGGCTCTACAAGATACTTTACCGCGTTTTTCTGAACCAACGTACACAACGCTGGCGACGGGCACACGAAGTAGACCTGAATGATGCCCCGGAACTTGCCGACACAGGGACACCCGAGACCCAGCTGGCTCAGCGGGACATCGTGAATGCGATGCAGGATCTCCCCGTCGAGCAGCGTGCTGCCATCGCCCTCACCGCGATCGAAGGGTTGAGCTACGACGAGGCTGCCGCGGTCCTTTCTATCCCCATAGGTACTCTGCGCTCACGACTTTCACGCGGCCGGGAGCGCCTGCGCGAGACCTTTGATACCAGCGAACCCCATCTTCGGCAGGTCAAATGACATGACAAACCATGACAACATTGAGGAATTGGACCTCCTGGCGCTTGCCGACGGGTTTCTGGACCATGACCCGGCCAGGAAGGCCGAGGTGGAGGCACTCGTAGAAAGTGACAATCAAGCATCGCTTCGTTTGAAAGACTATCGCGCGCAAACGGCTGCCCTTCGTGCCGCCCATTCCGGCATCATCGCTGAAGCCGTTCCCGAGCGCTTCTCCAGGCTAATCGAGGAAAATGACGAGCGGTCTCGTCCGTGGTTCCGTAGAGCCGTGGCGAGCGTGCTGATTTCCACGGCAGCTTTGGGCGGATGGTGGGCAGGTAGCCAACGAGAAGTGGATTCTTCAGGCCAGGCCCTGTTGGATGAAAGCTACCGACAGTTTACCGCACACCCCCCGGAACATGCGAACTCTCCGCTCACGCCGACCTCTTCCGGCGCACAACATGCGATTGGATGGTTGCAGGAAGATGTCGCCATCCGGCTATCCGCACCCGACTTGTCATCCGAGGGCTTCCAGTTGATCGATAAACGTGCGGTTCACGACAAAGACGCCCGCATCGTCGCACTGGACTACGTGGCTCAAGACGGCCGCTCATTCACACTGTTTCTTGCTCCCCGCTGGGAGGACCGGCCCGGAACAATTGTCGAAGACGAACGTTACGGAGTAGCGCTTTCATACTGGCATGACGGTCCCCTAGCATCCTCCATCGCGACTCGTCTTCCGAAGGCTGAGGCTCGTCATCTCGCAGAGACAGTGAGAAGCGAGATGCGAAATGAAACATCTCCGCCTGCGACGTTGGAACCTGATTTCAAATCCCTAGGAACACAAACTAAGGGCATCATGGCCGACACACTCGATGGAACATCAGGCCAAAATTATGGAAAAAATCCTGGCCTCTCGAAAGGGTCAGGCATAATGCAAAACTAACTTCACAAATATAAGAGGGTAGTATCGCCTGATCTTGGCATAGCGCCCTAGAGAAGACTGCATAAAACATACGGAATAAATCAGGATATCCTGAAGGTGCGCAAAAAATCAATCTCCGACACATCCAGGAGATACATCAGATTAATTCGATCATCAATATTTACCAGGATCACTGCAAACATGCGATGCGATCCGTTCTGGCCAGCGCTAATTATACTTACCGGTCTGGCTTTGATATTTATATCATAAAGTTTATGTTCGAACCCTCAGCCAAATCAACCAATATCGACTCAAACGAACGCAATCACCTACAGTTCAAATTTCGCATAACTTAAAAAGATTCATTACTTTCGGGATATTGACCTGAGACCCGTTTCTTCCGGCGCCTTGGGCCACGTGCCGTGCCCGCGTCATCTTCGCCCAAGGCCCAACCGTCTCGACTCCAGAAGGCACGGCTCGATCGCGAGTATTCATTGACAGATTAAGGACTTGGCGTGATTTGTCGTAGCGCCCTCACGGCTTCGTCGCTGAACTGCCGAAATTGAGTGCCGCCCGTCTTCAAGGAACTGTCATCTGCGGGGTCTACGCGTCGCCCCGTGTGGCGCCGCCCGGTGCCGCCGATTTGGAACGAAGACAGGGATGGACTCCATGACCAGAACTCTCACGGCCTCCACCTTCGCGCTGGCCGCCGCCACGGCTATGCCCGCCTTTGCGCAGGATCTGCCGCAGACCGGCAACGAGTGGTTCATCGCCGCACAAGACACCGTCGCAGCCGCGCTTGAGCGTCAGCAGAACACCGACCGCGCCCTTAACATAATTCTGATGGTCTCGGACGGCAACGGCGTCGGCTCGAACTATGCAACGCGCCTCTTCGCGGGTCAGCAGGCCGGCAATTTCGGCGACGAGCACGTGCTGCCGTTCGAGACCTTCCCGAACCTCGCGCTGGTGAAGACCTACAACGTCAACTCGCAGACGCCGGATTCGGCCGGTACCGGCACCGCGATGATGTCGGGCGTGAAGACCAACATCGGCGTCGTCGGCGTGACCTCGGAGGTCGTCCGCGGCGACTGCTCAACCCTCGAGGGCAACACCGTCGCCTCGTTCAACGAGATTGCGGACGGGATGGGCAAGGCCACCGGCATCGTCTCGACCGCGCGCATCACGCACGCCACCCCGGCCTCGGCCTACGCCAAGTCGGTCGACCGCAACTTCGAGGACGCGGTCCCCGAAGGCTGCGAAAGCCAGAGCGACATCGCCCAGCAGCTGTTGGCGGCGATGGAAGCCGGCGTGATCGATGTCGCCATGGGCGGCGGCATGCGTCACTTCCTGCCCGAGAGCGAAGAAGGCGGCCGCCGCGCAGACGGCCAGAACCTCGTCGAGGTCGCGCAGAACGAGCTCGGCGCGCAGTTCGCCTCCGACATGGTCACCTTCGGCGAGATCGACCCCGAGGCAGACGCCCCGATCCTCGGTCTCTTCGAGATGAGCCATATGATGTACGAGGCCGACCGCAACGACGAGCCCTCGCTGGCCGAGATGACCGAGGCCGCGATCACCGCGCTTCAGGCCAAGGGCGGCGAGAACGGCTTCTTCCTGCAGGTCGAGGCCGGCCGCGTCGACCACGCCAACCATGCCGGCAACGCCGCGCGCATGGTGCGTGACGGCATGGCGTTCGCCGAGGCCGTGGCGCTCGCCGACGAGATGACCGACGACGCGGATACGTTGATCGTCGTCACCGCCGACCACGAGCACTCGCTGGCGTTCAACGGCTATTGCGGCCGCGGCTCGGACATCCTCGGGCTCTGCATGACGGCCTCGGACGACCAGGTCGAGCATTCAGGCGAGCCCGAGCTTGGCGCCGACGAGAAGCCCTACACCGTGATCGGTTACCTCAACGGCCCCGGTTCGATCCTCGTACCGAACGATGAGGGCGAGTTCACCGGCACCCGCGCCGACGTGACCAACGAAGAGGCGACCGACATCGACTACCTCCAACAAGCGCTGATCCCCAAGAGTTCCGAGAGCCACTCGGGCGAGGACGTCGCGGTCTACGCCAAGGGCCCGTTCGCGCATCTCTATGACGGCACAATCGAGCAGAACGTGATCTTCCACGTGATGCACCATGCGATGACCGCCGAGTGATCGTACGCGGCAATCCGCATTGTTCCGGGGGGCGCCACCGCGCGGCCCCTGTCATCTTCACCCAAACTTCATGCCGCGGGGCTCCCTGGCAGGCCGGCGCGGGATTACAGTCGCACCAGCCAATGATCTGACAGGAGGGCGACATGCACCGCAGATGCTTTCTCGGCCGCACGACCGCCGGCCTCGCCCTGATCCCGCTTACCCGCACGCTCGCCGCAGCGCAGGAGCAGCCGATCATGCCGCGCGAGCTCTACGACCGCGACGGCAGCTTTTCGGACATCGCGCGATCCATGGCCGGACAACGTGTCCGGCTCGAGGGCTACATGGCCCCTCCTCTCAAGGCTGAGGCGCAGTTCTTCGTGCTCACCCAGCGCCCGATGGCGGTCTGCCCGTTCTGCGAGACATCGGCCGACTGGCCCGACGACATTCTCGCCGTCTACACCAAGCGAACCGTCGATCCGGTCTATTACACGGTCGAGCTCGTGGCCGAAGGGATTCTCGTGCTGGACGAATACCGCGACCCCGAGACCGGGTTCCTGAGCCAGGCCCGGCTCGAAGACGCGACCTATTCGTAAGGTGTCATGACCCTCGATCTCACCCTGAAAGCGCTCGCCGTGACGAGCGACCGTGGACGCCGGCTCCTTGACGTGGACCGCCTCGAGGTGCCTGCGGGCAGCCTGATCGGCGTGCGCGGCCCCTCGGGTGCCGGCAAATCGACGCTGCTCTACGCGCTCGCGGGGCTTCTCGAGGGCTTAACCGGTTCCGTCCACTGGGGCGACACCGACCTCGCCGCGCTCACGCCGGGCGCCCGCGCGGTGTTCCGCGCGCGCCGCATCGGTCTGATCTTCCAGGATTTCCTGCTTTTCGACGAGCTCGGCGCCCTCGGAAACGCGTCCCTCGCCGCTCAGTTCCGCCCGCGCAAGGACCGCACGGACATCGTCGCGCGTGCCGCAAGCCACCTGTCGCGCCTCGGCGTGCCCGTGGATCGCCGTACGGTTGCGACCTTCTCGGGCGGGGAGCGCCAGCGCGTTGCCATAGCCCGGGCGCTGGCGAACGACGCTGGCATCCTGCTCGCGGATGAGCCGACAGCGAGCCTGCACCGCGAGGCCGCCGACCAGCTGATCGAGGATCTGGTGGCGCTCGCCCGCGAGGGCGGCAAGACCATGGTCGCAGTCAGCCACGACGGTGCGCTGCTGGCGCGGATGGACCGCGTGCTGACCGTCGAGGACGGCCGCCTCGTCTCCGATGCGCGGGCAGAGGCGGCATGAGAGACATTTGGCTCTCGCTTCCCTCCGGCGCACAGGACGCTCTGATCCTCGCGCTCTTTCTCGTCCCGGCCCTTGCGATCGGCGTGGCGCTCCTGCGCGGGGTGGCCCCGTTTCCGCTCGTCTCGGCGATCCTCTGGCGTTTCCGCTGGGCCAACACGATGTTCGTTGCGCTCATCGCGATCTCGGTCGGCATGGGTATCGGCCTCGTCGCGCAGGAGCGCGGCCTGCGCGCCGGCACCGCGCAGGCGGCCGACAAGTTCGACCTCGTCGTCACCGCGCCGGGCAGCGAGCTGACCATGCTCTTCGCCACCGTCTTCCTGCAGCCGCAGGACGTCCCCCTTCTCGGCGGCGCCGCCTTCGAGCGCGTGGCCTCGCACGAGAACGTCGAGATCGCCGCCCCTCTTGCCTTCGGCGACAGCTACCGCTCGGCCCCCGTCGTCGGCACGATCGAGAGCTTCGCGCGCCACCTCAGCGACAACCGGATCGAGGGTCGGATGTGGCGATCGAGCGGCGAGGCCATCGCCGGCGCGCTCTCGGAACTCGAGATTGGCGCGGTTTTTACACCTGCCCACGGCCACGGCAGCGCCCTCGAAGAGGGCGCCCATGCCGGCACCGAGATCGAGGTCGTCGGCCGCATGGCCCCGACCGGCACGCCGTGGGACCGCTCGATCCTCGTGCCGGTCGAGACCGTGTGGGAAACCCACGGCCTTGCCAACGGCCACGCACCCTCGGACGCCGGCCGTATCGGTCCGCCCTTTGACCCGGACCACTTTCCCGGCACACCCGCCATCGTGGTGCGCGCGGACGAGCTCTGGGCCAACTACGCGCTGCGCTCGGAATTCACCCGCGACGGCGAAACGATGGCCTTCTTCCCCGGCACCGTCTTGTCGAACCTCTACATCGTCATGGGCGACGTGCGCCAGGCGATGTCGATCATGGCTCTCGTCACGCAAGGCCTCGTCGCGGCGAGCGTCCTTCTCGGGCTCTTCATCCTCTCGCGGCTCTTTCGCCGGCAGATCGCGCTACTGCGCGCGCTCGGCGCGTCCTCGCGCTTCGTGCTCGCAGTGATGTGGTCCTATGGCACTGCACTTCTGGCGACGGGCGCGACGCTCGGCCTCGGCGTCGGTTATGCGGCCACAGCGATCCTCTCGCGCATCGTGACCGAGCGCACCGACATCGTCGTCAGCGCCTCGCTCGGCTGGAGCGAGTTCCACCTCGTCGCCGGCTTTCTCAGCGTCACCACGATCCTGTCGCTGCTGCCGGTCCTTGCCCAACGTCGCCAGTCCGTCGTCGGCGGCCTGCGCGCCTGACATCTGAAAAGAGATGCGCCATGTCTCGCGCCGCACTTCTCGCCCTCCTGCTCGCCGCTACGCCGGCCCTCGCCGATGACGGTCACGGCCACGCCGAGACCGGCGAGGATCATGTCCACGACGACCACGCGCACGAAGAAGATCACGATGACCACGCCGAGGGCGGATCGGTCTCGCACGTGACCGAGGCGCACGGTCTGCGCGCCGTCCATGCCTGGACCCGTGCGACGACCGGCGACGCCGCGCTCGTGTTTCTGGCGGTCGAGAATCCGTCCGAGGACCGCGTCGTGCTCACCGGCGCCTCGAGCGACCTCGCCGACGACGCCGAGATCGTCGGCTTCAGCCTCGGCGATGGCACAGGGAGCTACGCGCCGCTTGCCGAGATGCCTCTCCCGCCCGGCGGTTCCCTGCGCTTTGCCCCGCAGGAGCTTGCGATCCGCCTAACAGGCCTGCGTGCCGAACTGGGTGAAGGCGGGTATATTGAGGTGACCCTCGCCACCGACCGCGGCCCGATCCCGATGGACGTGGAGGTCGGCGCCGCCGATGCGACCGGCCACAGCCACGCCGGCCACGCGCATTAACCCGAACGGCCTTTGGCATCGGCAAAAACAGTGCTGCGGCCGTGGCCAGCCGGCGGAGACTCTTCAGCTGCATCGGGGCAGCATCTGAAGTCCGCTTTGCCCCGCGTCGCCGATGTCCATGATGCAACCGGCGCTGTACGACGATCCGAACGGCCGTATCGGGACGCCGCACCGCGGCATCGCATGGAACTCAGAATTGGGCCGGTGGTTACATAGTGGGCGAACCAGCTTCCAGTCGACGTTCCGGGCAAGGTGATGTGAGCCAGCGCTGACGGCGGTGGTCGCGGTTTCCGCCAAGTGGACCGCTGCGCTCGCTGCGGCTGGCGAGTACCCGAGAGTGAGCAGGAGCGACGTGGAGGTGAGCCCGTAGGCCATACCGAGCGCGCCGTCGAACATCTGCGCAGCGAACCCGACCGCTGCAATTTGCCAGAAATCCTCTATCATGGCTTAATAAGCGGCTTTGAGGGCATCGGCTCTACGAGCCGATGCCGACGGCACCAGTCCCCAAGGAAAAGAAGGATAGGCGCCGCGATGAAGATTGACGACAAGGCCGCAACCACGATGCCGAAGGCCATCGGAATGGCGAAGCTCTGGACGGCGGCGCCGCCCCAGATTGCCATCGGCAGCATCGCCAGCAGAGCTGTGCCGGAGGTGTAGAGCGACCGCGCGAGTGTCTGGTTGATCGATAGTTCGATCAGCTCGCGCAATGACATTTCCGGGTACCGACCCGCATTCTCGCGCATCCGATCGTAAACCACGACCTTGTCGTTGACCGAATAGCCAATCAGCGTCAACAGTGCCGCGATGGCAGTCAGCCCGAAATCGAGCCCCGTGAGCGCGAGAAACCCCACGGTCTTGGTGATGTCGAGCACCAGCGTCACGATGGCGCCCACGGCATAGGGCCAGTCGAAGCGCGCCCAGATGTAGCCGAGCATGGCTAGGCTCGCCGCGGCGACAGCGATGAGGCCCGCGATAGCCAGTTCCGCGCTGACGCGGGGGCCGACGATCTCGACCCGGTCGATATCGGTACCCGGAGACACCTCCGCCACAACACCTCGCACGGCTTCGGCCGCGGCCGTCTGTGCAGCTTCGCCACCGGGCTGCTCCTCGACGCGGATCAGGACCGAGCGCCCGCCCTCACTTTCCTGGAGCGAGACTTCGCCAAGGCTCAGCACTTCCATGCCGGTGCGCATCGCGCCGAGATCGGCCGGGGTGTCGCTGCTCGCCTCGATCAGCACGCCGCCGCGGAAATCCACTCCGTAGTTCAGGCCCGGCGAAACGAAGAGACCGATAGAGGCCAAGGACAGTAGCAGCGACACAGCAAGACCGACGAACCGTGCTCGCATGAAGCGATAGGAGGGTACGCGCGCGGGGGCCAGAAAACTGAACAGCGGCTTGATCTTGAACGTCTTTGGCCCGCGCTTGCGCAGGTGAATATCCATTGCGGCCCGCACCACGGCGACGGCGGTGAAGAGCGAAATCGCGATGCCGAGACCCATTGTAAGGGCGAAACCCCGCACCGGGCCCGATCCCAGCCAGAAGAGCAGCGCGGTCGCAATGAGCGTCGTCAGGTTGGAATCGAGGATCGCGCGGTAGGCCCTGTCAAAGCCCGACTGCACCGCCGAAGCCGCTCGCTTTCCGGCCCGTGTCTCCTCGCGGATGCGTTCGTTTATGAGCACGTTGGCATCGACAGCCAGCCCCATGCCAAGGATCAGGCCGGCGATGCCAGGAAGCGTCAGGGTCGCGCCCAGCAGAACGAGTGCGGATATGGTAAGAGCGACATTTATCAAGAGCGCCCCGGTCGCCACCGCGCCCCAGGTGCCGTAGAGCGCGATCATCATCGCCGCTATCAGCGCGAACCCCGCAAGCCCGGTCCATAGCCCCATCGCAATGGCATCGGCGCCAAGGTCGGCACCGACGGTGCGTTCCTCGATGATCTCGAGGGGCACAGGGAGGGCTCCCGCGCGCAGCAGAGCCGCCAGCGTCGATGTCTCATCCACAGTGAAAGCGCCGCTGATGACGCCTGATCCCCCAAGGATCGGCGCCTGGATCACAGGCGCGGAAATGACCTGTCCGTCGAGAACGATGGCGAACCTCTGCCCGAGGAACTCCTGGGTGAGCTCGCCAAAAAGGCGCGCCCCTTCGGTATCGAAGCGAAACTGGACGACGGGAGCGCCGGTTTCCGGATCGAACGCGGCGCTGGCGTCGACCAACCGCTCGCCATCTAGCGCAGGGCGGCCGGAAACCCATATCTCCGTGCCCCCAACCTCCGGAAGGCGCATCGCGCCTTCGGTGTCCGCAGGGAGAACCTCATGAAAAGTGAGTTCCGCCGTGGCCCCAAGGAGGGACCGCAAGCCCTGGGGATCGGAGACGCCCGGCATCTGAACAAGGATCCGATCCCGACCCAGCGACTGGATCGACGGTTCGGCCACGCCGGCCTCGTCGATCCGGTTCCGGATGACCTCGATGCTGCGCGCGACGGCATCTGCCTGAGCGAGTGCAACCGCTGCAGGTCGTAGAGTGGCAGTGACCACATCTTCGTCCCCGGCCAATGTGAAGGCCGGCTGAGCGCTCTGCATGGGGCCGCCGCCCACGTCGGGGATGACCCCGCTGGCAATGCTCATCGCTACATCCCGGGTCATTCCTTCCGGGATCGCGATGAGCAGTCGGTCCCCGTCCTTTGTTGCTCCGGCGATCAGATCGGGCTCTGCTTCGGTCAATGCCACGACAAAATTGGAGACCAGTCCCGCACGGATTGCGGCTTCGTCGGCACGCAGCGTCAGGGAGGCGCCGCCCCGGAGATCGAGGCCGAGCGCTACCGGCGCAGTCGGCCAGGATTGAGCGAGGTGTCGCGGCAGGAAAGTCGGTAGAGCTATCGCAATGCCGGTCAGGATGACCAGCGCGTAGAGGGCGAAACGCCAAATGGGCAGCTTCAAGACCGAGGTCTCCAACCCGGAAGCGCCGGGTGCGCTTCGCCGATCATCGAAGCGAAGCGGGGTCGTTGGGCGTGGCCCACCGGACCTGCTCTGCAACTGGCCGATAGGAGATCAGATGCCGGAGAGGCGCCCACAAGTGTCAGCGTGAAAAAAAGATTCGCGTGCCGGTCCATTGAAAGGCGCCGGGCAATCTCCACCTCTCGCACGCGGCCCGGGCCCCTCTGACGACGGATGACCTTCGTGATGTCGGACCGCACCTCTCCGCCCGGTGTCCTTGGCGCATTGGTGTGCCCGTGACCTCCCAGGCGTGATGTGCCGAAAGGTCTCGTATTTGGAATTCTTGCTCCTGCTGGTTCTCGGCAAGCCGCTCTGGATGTGGCTGCTGTTCTTTACGCTCGTCGTCGCGCTTCTTGCTTTCGACCTCGGTGTGCTGCATAAAGACGACCACGAGATCGGGGTCGCCGAAAGCCTCAAGCTCTCGGCCATGTACATCGCTCTGGGTCTATCCTTCTCGGGTTTCATCTGGTGGCAGATGGATGCCGAGGCGACCGCGCAGTATCTGACGGCGTTCGTCGTCGAAAAGACGCTCGCGATGGACAACATCTTCGTCATCGCGCTCATCTTCGGCTTCTTCGCCATCCCGCGAGAGTACCAGCACCGCGTGCTGTTCTGGGGCATTCTCGGCGTGATCCTACTGCGCGGCATCATGATCGGCCTCGGGGCCACAATCGTCGATCAGTATCACTGGGTGCTCTACCTCTTCGCGGCCTTCCTGATCTTCACCGGGATCAAGATGCTCTTCATCGCGGACAAGGAACACAAGATCGAGGAAAATGGGCTGATCCGGTTCCTGAAGCGCCGGATGCACGTGACCGACGAGGTCCGCGGCCATGCGTTCTTCGTGCGCAAATCCAATCCCCAAACCGGGCGCCTCGTCCGCTACGCAACGCCCCTGTTTCTCGCGCTTATCATGATCGAGATCGCGGACCTCGTCTTCGCGGTCGACTCCGTCCCGGCCGTCTTCACGATCACAACCGATCCCTACATCGTCTACACATCGAACATCTTCGCCATCCTCGGCCTGCGCGCGCTTTACTTCGCGTTGGCGGCCATCCTCCATCGCTTCGCTTATCTGAAGTATGCTCTGTCGGTCCTGCTGGTCTTTATCGGCTCGAAGATATTCGTCGCTGACCTCATGGGCTGGGAGAAGTTTCCCCCTGCTTGGTCGCTGGGTATCACCTTCGCGATCCTCGGCGCGGGAGTGACGCTCTCGCTCTGGAAGACGGGCAAGGTCTCGGCCAGCCCGCAGCCCGTTGCTGCCGTGGAGCCGATCCAGAAATGACCATGGATCCGGCTATCGGCGCCGCACCACTCCGCCTTTCGGACGTACTGCGCAAGCTCGAGACAGGGCTCGGCCCCCGCGTTGCACTTGGCGACCTCGTCTCTGGATTGAGTGACCGCGGCTTCGCCCCGCTTTTGGTGCTCTTCGCGGTACCCAACGCTTTCCTCTACATCCCCGGGACTTCGGCCCTCACAGGCGTGCCGCTGATGCTCCTCGCGCTGCAGCTCGTCGTCGGACGGCGGTCCGTCTGGCTGCCGCGCGCTTTGAGTGACCGGTCCGTGGAGCGCGACGGCTTCGCACGGATCGTCCGCCACTCGCTGCCCTGGGTCGAACGCATAGAAGGCCTGGCGCGACCGCGGCTTTGGCCCGGGGGCACCTCCTTCATCGACCCTCTCATCGGACTTGTTTGTTTCGTGATGGCGCTGCTGCTGTTCCTGCCGATCCCGTTTGGCAATGCCGCGCCCGCGCTGGCGATTATCGCCCTGAGCCTCGCGCTCAGCGAACGGGATGGGCTCTGGCTCATTCTGGGGATCCTGACCGCGACCTTCGCCGTGGTATTCGGCGCCGCAATCATTGGTGGCGGCGCGCTCGCTCTCACTCGGATCTTCTGATGGGCAAGGCGGCGGCGTTTACTAGCTTGAATACCATGAAAGATGCGTCTCAAAGCGAGAATGGGCGCGCCCTAGCCCTGATGATCGGCGCGGTCGGCGTCGTCTATGGCGACATCGGGACAAGCCCACTCTACGCGCTGCGCGAGGCACTGCGCCCCGCGGCCCAGGATGGCTTGGCGCCAGGCGAAGTTATCGGTGTGGTGTCGCTCCTAGTTTGGGCCCTGATCCTCGTCGTGACGGCGAAGTATGTCCTGTTCCTGCTGCGGGCCGACAATCGCGGCGAGGGTGGCGTGCTGGCGCTCTATGCTCTCGTCCAGTCTGCCAACCGGCGCGGCGGGTTGGCGATGTTCCTTTTGGCCATTGCCGGCGCTGCGCTGTTCTTCGGCGACGCGATCATCACGCCGGCGATCTCGGTCCTTTCCGCTGTCGAGGGCCTGAAGCTGGTGACGCCGGTCTTCGAACCGTATGTCTTGCCGATCGCCACCACGATACTTGTCGCACTCTTTCTGATCCAGAGCCGCGGGACCGGACTGCTCGCGCGCTGGTTCGGCCCGATCACCGCGATCTGGTTTGCCGCGATGGGGGCCCTCGGCCTGGTACAGGTGATCGAGACGCCGGGTATTCTCGCGGCCTTCAACCCCGCCTTCGCCGTCGGCTTCCTGCTCGAACACGGGCTTGTCGCCCTCTTCGTTCTGGGCGCGGTCTTTCTTGCCGTGACGGGGGCTGAAGCGCTCTATGCCGACCTCGGCCATTTCGGGCGGCGCCCGATCCAGTATGCATGGTTTGTGCTGGTCTTTCCTGGACTGGCCCTCAATTACCTCGGCCAAGGCGCATTGGTGCTGTCGGACCCGGCGTCACTGGACAATCCGTTCTTCCTGCTGGCGCCGGACTGGGCGCTGCTGCCATTGGTGATCCTCGCCACGCTCGCGACCATCATCGCCAGCCAAGCGGTTATTACTGGTGCCTTCTCGATGACCCGCCAGGCAGCGCAGCTCGGCCTTCTGCCGCGCTTTGCTATCCGCCACACGTCGGACCGTGAAAGTGGCCAGATCTATCTTCCCGCGATCAACATGGTGCTTGTTGTCGGGGTCCTGGCCCTCGTCCTGACGTTTCAAACTTCGAGCAGCATGGCCGCGGCCTATGGAATCGCGGTGAGCGGTACGATGCTGGTCACGACGGGGCTTGCAGCCCTGATGCTGCGCAATGTTCGACAATGGTCGTGGGTGGCCGTTGCTCTGGTCATCGCCCCAATTGCCGTCATCGAATGCGCATTCTTCTCGGCAAACCTGCTCAAGGTGCCGCAAGGCGGGTATGTGCCCCTGCTCTTGGGCGCGTGCATCGGCATCGCCATGTGGACATGGTCGCGCGGGACGCTGCAACTCTTCCAGAAAAGCCGCGCGCAGGCCATCCCGCTCGACCGTTTCATACTGCAGATCGACGGCGGTAGTGCCCTGCAAGCTCCCGGAACTGCTGTCTACCTGACCAGCGATCCGGCCGCGACGCCGCCCGCGTTGCTACACAACCTCAAGCACAATCACGTCCTGCACGATCAGATCATCGTTCTAACGGTAGAAACGGGGGAGGAGCCCCGTGTCCCTGCATCCGAGCGCGCAAGGATCGAACCGATCGACGACCGCTTCACGCGGGTCTCGGTTCGGTTCGGGTTCATGGAACCCCCGAACGTGAACCGCGCCCTGGGCGAGCTGCGGAAGGAGCGCCTAGATTTCGAGGGCAGGAAGCTTTCGTTCTTCTTGGGACGTCGCAAGCTCGTGGCGAGTCCAACGGTCGGTATGCCGGTCTGGCAAGATCGTCTCTACATCTTGATGTCGCGTCTCGCAGCGGACCCGAGCGACTATTATCACCTCCCCCGGGATCGGGTCGTGGAGATGGGCTCGCAAGTCGCAGTCTAACACTTCATTGGGTCACTCGCGCCTCCAAGCGTTGAGCATAGAAGGAGTTTTTACATGCTAGACATTTGGCTGCCGATTATCGGAGGGCTTGTTCTCCTGATCGCCGGAGGGGAATTCCTCGTTCGCGGCGCGGTTCAGGTTGCAACAGGTCTCGGTGTTTCACCCCTCGTCATCGGGCTCACCCTCGTTGGTTTTGGAACCTCGACGCCGGAACTCGTCACCTCGGTTCAGGCGGCCATGTCAGACGCGCCCGGCATCGCGTACGGCAACATCGTCGGCTCCAACATCGCCAACATCCTCCTAATCGCGGGCATTGCGGCGATGATTAGCCCGATGGTGGTTGCATCCGCGGCGCTTAAGCGCGACGGCGCGGTGATGCTTGTTGTGGCCGTTGTTTTTGGGCTCGCGGCATTCACAATGCCGCTTGGGCGCATGGTCGGCGTGATATTCATCTCAGCCCTTGCAACCTACGTCTACCTGGCGTTCCGCCAGGAGATGTCGTCCTCGAAATCGGACCACGGCGCGGTCTATGACAAGAGCCTCGCTCTGCAGGAGACGGATGCGGCGCTTGCACCTCCTGCCACGCCGCGGACATCATTCCTGGTATCCGCGCTCATCGCGCTTGCCGGGCTGGCTCTGGTAGTTATCGGCGGGCGGTTTCTCGTGGACGGCGCAGTGTCGCTGGCACGGGGCTTCGGGATCTCGGAGACGGTCATCGGGCTCACCATTGTCGCGGTGGGCACGTCCATGCCGGAACTCGTCACCTCCGTTGTCGCAGGGCTGCGAAAACAGGGCGACGTGGCCTTCGGCAACATCGTCGGTTCCAACATCTACAATATCCTCGGCATCGGCGGCTTTACGGCGTTAATTGCGCCCGGCGCCGTTCCGACGGAAATCGTAAGCTTCGACAACCTCGTCATGATCGGCGTTTCGCTGGCGTTAGTTGGTTTCGCATGGACGGGTCTCAGGGTCGCGCGGTGGGAGGGCGCCGTGCTCCTTGGCGGATACCTGATCTATGTCTATGCGATCTGGCCGTGATCAGAGCCACGCCAGGTGAGCTGCGAGGTTATCTTCTACACGAACAGCTTGTCGATACGCCGCCCGTCCATGTCGACGACTTCAAGCCGCAGGCCCCCGACGCTTACACTTTGCCCGAGCCGGGGCAGTTCACCGGAAAGCTGAATGACCAGACCGGCCATTGTGGTGAAGTCGCCGCTCGGAAGCGCAACATTGAGACGATCGGCAAACTCGTCGGCGATCCGCACGCGTCTCAGACTCGCGGGCAATCTGCGCGATCTCGCGCTGTTCAACCTGGCCATCGACAGCAAGCTTCGCGGCTGTGACCTCGTCCGTCTCAGGGTCGCCGACCTCGTTGTCGGCGATCGGGTACGCGAACGCGGGTCAATGGTTCAGAGCAAGAGGCCGCGTCCTGTTCAGTTCGACGTCACGGAAAACACCTGTGCTTCGACCTCGGCGTGGGTGGCGCGGCCCGAAATGATCGGCTGCGCATTCCTGTTCTCGAGCCGGTTTCATGGAAGACCGCACATCTCCACGCGGCAGTATGCGCGGCTCGCCAGGTTGCGGCATCAACCGGGTGAGCTCGCATCAAGCTCCTCCGGAGGTCGCGCGCCGCCTCACGGATCTGTATGTCCGGAAGGCCTCGATTGCCATGGATCAGACCGAACGAGGCGCGAGCGTCGTTGACCAAAGCTCGGTGTCGCCGGCATCCATCAGACGCACCGTCATCTCGCGCGTTGCGGCATTGATATCGACTAGGCCGAAAAACTGAAGCCCCTCGGAGGGCGGAAGGTTCGCCTGGCCCTCCTGGGGATGCTTGGCGAACCGTACCTCTGGACCAAACGTGTTGTCGTACTCGGAGGGACCGAACGTGCCGGAATGCAGCGGTCCCGAGACGAATTCCCAGAACGGCTGGAAATCCTGGAACACGGCGCGCTCGGGACTGTAATGGTGCGCTGCGGTATAATGCACGTCGGCCGTCAGCCACACCGTATTGCCGATGTCCGCGGCGCGGATGAAGGAGAGGATCTCGGCGATGTCCTGCTCGCGCCCGAGCGGTGGTCCGTCGCCGTTGGCCATGTTCTCGAAATTGTTCTCGCCGTCGCGCACCATCATGCCGATCGGCATGTCCGAGGCGAGCACCTTCCACGTTGCCCGCGATCCGGCCAATTCGCGCTTGAGCCAGGCGAGCTGTTCGGCGCCGAGGAAGGGAGCACCTCCCTCCTGCCGGTTGGGCGAATTGTCTCCGCGATAGCTACGCATGTCGAGGAAGAAGATGTCGAGCAGCGGCCCGTAGGCGACCTTGCGGTATACGCGTGCCGGCTCCACGAGATGCTGCCGGGTCGGCAGCATCTCGTGGAACGCTCGGGCGCCTCGCGCCGCCAGCAGGGCCACGTTCTTCTCGGTGTACCGGTCGTCCTCGAGGATCTCGGCCGGGTACCAGTTGTTCGTCACCTCGTGGTCGTCCCACTGCGCCAGGATCGGCACTTCGGCGTTGAAGGCTCGCACATTGGCGTCGAGGTAGTTGTAGAGATGCTGGCCGCGAAACTCGTCGAGTGTCTCGGCGACCTTGCGCTTGGACGGGGTGACCAGGTTGCGCCAGGTCGAGCCGTCCTCCAGCAGGACTTCCTCCTCCATCGGGCCGTCGGCATAAACGGTGTCGCCCGAATGGATCATGAAGTCCGGCTGATGCTGCAACATCGTGGCATAGGTGCGCATCCCGCCCCGGTCCCGGTCGATGCCCCAACCCTGTCCGGCCGTGTCGCCCGACCAGACGAAGCGGATGTCACGCAATCCGGTTGGCGCGGTGCGGAAATGTCCGGTGAGAGGTTCGGAAATAGCGGTTGGGTCGGAAAGATCCTCCATGCGCACGCGGTAGAAAATCTCTTGGTCCGAAGGCAGCCCATTCATCAGGAACTTGCCTGTTTGGCCGGTGGCCGGGCCAACATTGAGAGCCGGCATCCGCGTTGCATCCGTCATGCTCTCAGTCGTCGCCCATTCGACGAGCATGCGGGCTTCCCGGTCAGCGTGGGCCCAAATCATGGCACTGTCATGGGCGACATCCCCCGACATGATCCCGTGCGCCATAACAGGTCGGGATTGCGCTCGCGAAAGACTCGGAGCCGCGAGCATGGCACTCGCTGCGGCACCGGCGGCGAGTGCCTGCCGACGCGAAAGGATCATTCTGGCCATCGTTCGTCTCCTCCTGCCACGGTACGGATCACGCACAAGCAAGAAGACGTACGTGTCAGTATCGAGACAGGGAGGTGACACTGCGATCAAAATCGAAGCGGACCTCCGTGCACCGAGCAGCGAAAGCCACTTCGTCCCGCATCGGCGGCGCTGAGACGAGACGCAGCGAATGGTGGGTTAGATGCTTCGAGCTGGCGAAGCCTTAAAAAACCGCCTCAGCGATCCGCGCCGCGAAACCTTGTTCTGCGGCTGCGAGCGTCTTCATCGTTGTGAACCGCGCGCTCGCGGGTCTCAGGCGTATAGCGGTTCGCTCTGTTGTCTCGTTCCATAGGCTCCGTCCATACTCACCTCCAGCGAAGCCGAAGCGGTTCACTTCCATGAAGGCGCAGCACGCCGCATCCGTCGAGAACCTTTGAATGAACCGGATCATGCTCATGACAACAAGCCATGTTGTGTTCATGCTTTGTTTCAATAACCGGTTATCCAGAAACTGAGCGCATCCCCCGGCCTCGGGCGCTATATACAATGGCATAGAGAACTTTCGGAGATCACCAGCGACACGCGGCCCGGGCGCTTTCAGCGCCGGGCAAGAGACCCTCGTTCCGACCGCTTCCTTATGCAGCGCGCCGCGTTGGCGCCAACGTTCTGAAAATCCAACGCCTGCCCCCTCCTGCGCCGGACGACCGGCGCGGGTCACATCATCTCGTGCCCTGTCGATGCCGATGGCCACAGGGCCCAACTTCATGAAATGGAAACCGCAGACATGTCTGCAATCGACTTCGCCCTTTCGCCGCACCAGCTTGCGGCACTCGATCGTGCCAAGGCCTGGCTTGAAACCGAAACCGCCGCCAAGCCCGTGCTCCGCCTCTTCGGATATGCCGGCAGCGGCAAGACCACGATTGCCCGCCACATCGCGGCGCTCGTCGATGACGAAGTCGCCTTCTGCGCCGTAACGGGCAAGGCCGCCAGCGTCTTGCGCCAGAGCGGCTGCGAGGATGCCACGACGATCCACAGCCTGATCTACGAACCGCGGAAGACGGCCGACGGCTCGATCCGGTATCACCGCAGGGTCGACGGGGCCGTCTTCTCGGCCCGCCTGATCATCGCCGACGAAGCCTCGATGATCGATGATGATCTGGCCGCCGATCTTCTGAGTTTTGGCATCCCGGTCCTCCTGCTGGGAGACCCTGCGCAGCTGCCGCCCGTCAATGGCGCCGGGGTCTTCGCCGGCGGTGCAGCGGACATCCTTCTGAGCGAGGTGCACCGGCAGGCCCAGGGCAACCCGGTTCTCAGGATGTCGATCGATGTCCGGGCAGGACGTCGCCTCGAGCCGGGCATCTACGGCACGAGCCGCGTGATGCGGGAGGAGGACCTCTGCGAGGCCGATCTCCTGGCGGCCGACCAGATCATCGTCGGGCGCAACGATACGCGCGATACTTACAATTGCATCGTCCGCGCGTTGAAGGGCCACGGCGGCGAGCTCCCGGTTCTCGGGGACCGGCTGGTCTGCACCGCGAACCACAACAGGCTCGGCTTGTGCAATGGGGAGACGTTCGACGTCGTCAGCATGCCCACCGCAAAAGGGGACGATCTCACGTTCTTGATCAGGTCGGTCAGCGCGCCCGGGGAGGATCCGATCGAGGTGACGATCTCCGCGTCGGGCTTCATGGATCCCCGTGCCTCCCAGGTCTGGGAGCGTAACCCGAAGCCGCGCTTCGATTACGGCTATGCGATCACGGCACACAAGGCCCAGGGCTCGCAGTGGCCGAACGTGCTCGTGATCGACGAGAGCGCATGCTTCCAGGACCATGCGGCAAAGTGGCTCTACACGGCCCTCACCCGTGCCACCGAGCGGGTGACCATCGCTCGGTAGCAGCTTGTCAGCGTCTCTATCAGATGTTTCTCCGAGGCCGTCCCAGTCTCCATGGCCTCGGAGGCCACCTTTCGTAAGCCGCACCTTGGGCTCGTGGGCACAGCGGCAGAATTGATCGCCGGAGTTCGCCGGCACCCCGATCCATCCCCATATGCATCCACGGAAGTTCTAGGACATCGCGGGATCCACCCGCGGATCCGTGCGCATAGCGCCTTTCCTCGGGCCCCCGACACAGAGGCCGAAACCGGCGGCGGCAAATGCCCTCAAGCGCGGCCACGCGATCACGATGGCGGACGGACAGATTGCGGCGACTGCGCTCTCCCGGCCGGGGGGCGATGGTCGCCACGCGCGACCGGACGCCCTTCGTGGCCCTCGGCGCGGATGTTCTCGATCCCTGGGCGCTTGGCGGGCCGAAACGTCGCGAGGCCATTGAACGCCCGACACAGAGCCAACACAACGCTCGCTCTTGGCAAAGTGTGACCCGGCCCTTGAATTGCCGGTCTTGGTCGAGCCTGCTTGCAGCCCGTGCCGTGGTCTCGACGCGGTCATTGCCTGTGCGGTGGCGTGGAAACACTCATTTTGCACAACAAGGCATTGATGCTACCGGAAACCGGGTGGCCCAGTCAGGCCACCCGGAGCAGAAGTCAGCTCTTCGGCGCGTTCGGGAAGAAGAGCTGCTGGCCTTCGACCTCGTAGGCGCCTATCGCCTCCTGGCCTTCGGCCGAGAGTAACCAGTCGGCGAACGCCTGCGCCCCATCGATGTTCACGCTCGGACAATGCTCGGGGCTGACCGGGATCACGCCATACTGGTTGAAGAGATCCTCGTCGCCCTCGACCAGGATCTCGTAATCCTGCTTGTTCCCGAAGCTGATCCAGGTGGCGCGGTCGGTCATGACGTAGGCGCCCATGCCGATACCGGCGTTCAGCGTCGCACCCATGCCCGAGCCCGTTTCGCGATACCAGTTTCCGGAGCCCGAGGTCGGATCGGCATCGGCGCCGGCCCAGAGCGACATCTCTTTCTTGTGCGTGCCGCTGTCGTCGCCGCGCGAGGCGAAAGTCGCGCCGCTTCCGGCGATCTGGCTCAGGGCGTCCTGCGCATCGCTCATGCCGCTTACACCCGCCGGGTCCTCAGAGGGACCGACGATGACGAAGTCGTTGTACATCAGGTCCGTCCGTTCGGTGCCGTAACCCGCTTCGACGAAGGCCTCCTCGGCGGGCCTGGCATGCACGAGCAGGAGATCCCCGTCGCAGTTCTCGGCGTTGTTGATCGACTGGCCGGTGCCAACCGCGACGACGTTGACCTGGATACCGCTCTCCTGCTCGAACATCGGCAGGAGATAATCATAGAGGCCCGAGTTGGCGGTCGACGTCGTGGATTGCACGATGATCGACTGGTCCTGGGCGTATGCGGCCCCCGTCAGCAGAAGCGCGGCGATGGAGGTGCAGAAGGTGCGTTTGAGCATGTGGTTCTCCCCTGGTTTTTGACGTTCAGACAACGATGTTGCCGCCGAGGTAGTCCCGGGCCGCCTGCGAAGCGGGTGCCCGGAAGAAGTCCTGCGCCGGTCGGTGCTCCTCCACCCGACCGCGAAACAGGAACACGACATCGTCGGCCATGCGGCGGGCCTGCCCGACATCGTGGGTGACGAAGACGATGCGCACGCCGCGGTCCCGCGCGTCCCCAACGATGCGCTCGATGGCAAGGACGGACGCAGGATCGAGGCTCGCCGTCGGCTCGTCGAGCAGCAGGATCTCGGGATCGATCGCGAGCGCACGGGCGAGCGCGAGCCTCTGCGCCTCGCCGCCCGAGAGAAGCCGCGCCGGCTGCTCCGCCTTGTGCGCGAGGCCGACATGGTCGAGCAGGCGCGGCCCGCGTGCGCGTTTCAAGCCCCGGGCCTTCAGGACGAAGTCGATGTTCGCCGCGACCGAGCGGCGCAGGAGCGTCGGAGCCTGGAAGACGAGGGATTGAAAACGTGTGACCTCCGCCGCGGCATTACCGGCCCAGGCCGCATGTCCTGCATTTGGTTCGATCAGGCCGTGCATGGTCTTCAGCAGGAGGCTCTTTCCCGCGCCATTGGGCCCTAAAAGCATGGTGCAGCCCGGCCCATCGAGCCGAAGATCGAGGCCGTCGAGCACGGCATGGTCGCCGAACCGCAGGGTCAGCCTCTCTGCCACGAAGGGCATAAGGCGGCTTGCGATCGCCGACTTCGTGTCGAAATAGCTCAAAGCTTCTGCGTTTTGCTGCAAATTTTTCTGACCGCCGGGTTGCCCTATCTTCGACACACTGAGCGCTCAGGCCAATAATTCAACATATAAATCGAACTTTGTGAGACTTTCGGCACCTGCGCAATTGCTTGCAGCCCATTAAGCCTTGCATTTGACTGCAAAAATTCCCGTGCCACTATGTCGGCACACAACGACCAACCGAAGCGAGCGTTCATGCGGGGAGGAGCAACATGCGACTATCGACAATACCCATCATCGGGGCAGCGCTCCTGAGTGCTGGTCCTGCGATCGGTCAGGAGACCGTGTCTCTGATCGCGGCCGGCAGCCTGCGCACGGCGCTCGGGCAGGTCGCATCCGACTACGGGGCCTCCACAGGCACGACCGTCGAAACGAGGTTCGGACCCTCCGGGCTCATGCGGCAGGAGATCGAAGGCGGTGCGGCGGCGCATGTCTTTGCGTCCGCGAACATGGCCCATCCGCGCAGCCTGGAAGAGGAAGGTCGCGGCGGCCCGGTGGCGCTCTTCGCCCGGAACCGTCTTTGCGGGATCGCGCAGCCGGATCTCGATGTCACCTCCGAGACCCTTCTGGACGTCATGCTCTCCGAGAACACGCGCCTCGGCACCTCGACGCCCGGTGCCGATCCGTCGGGGGATTACGCGTGGGAGCTCTTCGGAAAGGCCGAAGGCCTGAGCCCAGGCGCGCAGGAGGCGCTTGAAGGGAAGGCGTTGCAGCTGACCGGCGGGCCGGACAGCGAGCCTGCGCCGGAGGACCACAACACCTATGCCTGGGTGATGGAGAACGACCGCGCGGACCTGCTCCTGACCTATTGCACCAACGCCGTGCTGGCGCAGCGCGAAGTGCCGGACCTGCAGATCGTGCAGGTGCCCGGGGCGCTCTCCGTGGGTGCCGATTACGGGCTGATGGTGCTCGATGGCGCGCCGGACGCCGCTTGGCGGCTGGCGTTCCACATCCTCTCGCCTGCCGGACAGGCCGTGCTCGCGGATTACGGATTCGATGCGCCAAGCCTGCCGAAGGAATGACGGCATGATCTTCCGAACGCTCGTCGCCTTCGCGCTGCTTGCCGCGCCGGCAACCGCGCGGACCGTCGCGGTGCTCGACCGGATCGCGTCCCTGACCGGGAGCGGTCGCGGCGTGATCCTGTCCACGCATGACCCAGATCAGGCGCTGGCGCTTCAGGCGCGCGTGCTTGCGATGTCGGCGGGACGGATGTTGGCCGAGGGCCCGGCGGTGGAGGTCCTGACGCCCGCGCGCCTTTCCGAGATCTACGGCGTCCCGCTGACAGTCGAGCGCACGGCCGATGGACGCCGCGTTTGCCTGCCAGCGCTTCAGTCCTCGGCGGCCGCCATTACATGAGACCTCTTAATGGCCGCATAGTGTCCTTGCCTGAGACGAGGCCAAGTCTTCGACGGAGGCGTTGGTGTTCATCAAGGCGATGAGCGCCCAGCCACCGACGTCGATCTTCCCCGTGACCTTCACCGCACCTTTTTCGATTTTCTGGGGGCGCGCCAAACGACACTGCGCGCAAGATGACTCCGGGCCGGGATTTGAACATGTCCGAGACCGAATGGCGCCCCCCGGTGACGGGGCGCCGCGCAGCCCGGAAATGACCTTCCTGGGCTTCTGCCGGAAGTGGTTCGAGAAGCGCGGCCGGCCCTAGTCGCGCTTGCTCCGCTCGTCGTGCCATACCATGAGCTTTACCGCGATCAGGGTGGCGACCGGGATGGCGATGCCGACAAGGCCGACCTGGACTTCAGGGCTCATGCTTTGTCCTCCGACAGGTACCTCAGAATGTAGAGCGCTACGCCGTGCGCGCCAACCCCGATCGCGACATAGGCCCACAGCACGGGCTCGGCCGATACCACCGGCCGGATCAGCGCGAAGCCGATGAAACCGATGGCGACGTTGTTGTTGAGCGTGGCAAAGAGCTTGATGCGCTCGTCGCGAACCTTGGGGCGCATAACACGTCCTCAGTTGTGGTAGAGCCAGATGAACGGATTGTCACCGATGCCGTCGAGCCTACGCCAGCTTCCCGTTCTCCCAGAGGTGTCAAAAATGCCGCCTGATCCTGTCCACGCACAGGGGGGCGCTCCACCGAGGATGGCAAGCAGGTGGTGTTCCAGTCGCGCGGCTCGGTGCCGCAGTCGAGAGTGGGCGGGTGATCATCCCGCCGCTCGACTCTGACGTCTACGCCATGGCGCGGCAGGCCGCGCCGGGCTGGGACGTTCGGATGATCGAGGCCGAGTGGCGGAGCTGGGTGACGGAGGTGCCGCGCAGCCCGGAGATGGCCTTCCTCGGTTTCTGCCGCAAATGGTATGACAAGCGCGGGCGGCCCTAGTCCGGAACCCGGGCGCCTTCCAGCGCGTCGGCATCCGGCACCCAGATCACGCGCATGTCGACGGCGGTTTTCTGACCGCACCTGGCGCATCGTGCAGTATGTCCTTGTGCCGCGTGGTGCGGTTCATCGGCCAGCGCACGGTATCGTGGTGGCCGCAGGCGCAGAGGACCCAGAGAGCGCGGTAGCCGGAGCTCACCGGTTCTTCGACTGATCCAGCTTGTCGAGGCGCCGGCCTTCCCAGTGCGCCCAAGCGATAGCCGCGCCGGCATAGGTGAAGCCGAACACGGTCAGGATCGTCAGCGTGATGAAGGTGTCGCTCATGGTTCCTTCCTCAATCTGCCTAAAAGATAGTGCCCAAGGCCGTGCAGGGCAAGCATGGGCGGAACGAAGACCAGGAACACGTAGAGACCCTGCAAGGCTTCGCGAAAGGCGACGAGGGAGACGCCAACCGCGACCGCATTGCAGAGGATCACGCTCGACTTGATCCGCTCGTTGTAGATCGTCGCGGGATCGGCTGGCTTCATTCCCGTTCTCCCACGCCGCGGTGCCGCCAGGTATAAGGCGAGCAGCCGATCGCGGCCGGACTGCCTTCGATCCTGCGCCGCTCGACCTTCTCGAACCACACCCAGTCGCCGTTGTCGAGCCGGACGGGGTGCCAGGCAAGCAATGGCTTGTCAGCGACTCTGGGGGGGCATGCTGGAGCGCGTTTGGGGGCTCCGGGGCGGAGGGATAGCCGGAGAGGTGTCAGCGCGCTCCACGGGGCGTTTTTCGAGGGGTGGCGCTGGAGCGGCGTCGGACAGGGTGCGGACAGGGCACGCGGTGGGCCCCTGCCCCGCGCCGTGCCTACCCGGCAGGGGCTCTTCCCATGGACGACCATGGGTGTCCGTGCGCATCCGCGGACGTGTCTGGGCACCCATGGGTGTAGGCGGCAGCGTCCATTCCTCGCCCCGGAGGTGGCGGAAATGAGAACGAAACGTGAAAATATAGGCTGTGTCGCCCCGGAGGTGTATGGTTCCGGAGAATACAACCTAAGGTATAAACCGAGCCGTCTATCGTAAATACTTACTACTTCTTACCTACTACTTCTTACTTCTTTACGATGAACGGACTTCGGATCTCGTCCGGGACCATCATCCTCACCTCCGGCAAGACCTCTTCCGGTCCGACGTGGCCGCGTGCTGCTGCTGCTGAGAGGGAAAAGGGTCCGGAGAGACGCCGCGCCCGGGGTGCTGGACTGGCTGTCTCTCCGGCAGGTAGCGGACTTAGGCCCATCACCGCAGCAATCGAGAGATGCGGCCTCGGCTCACCGGGAGCGTGCTGGCCGCTACGACGCTGGACCGTGCGTCGAACTGATGTCTTACGATAGCACTGGCTTTTCAGGGGTGCGAGCGGCGTCGGGAGGCTTGTGACGGTGTCCGGGGCTCCGGGGCGTCCATGGATGCGCGTGAGTGTCCATGGATGCGCGCGGAGTGGGCAAGGTGTCCGCGGTGGCGTCTGGTGATCCGTGGAGGTGGCGCCGCACAACTCCACCTGCCAGACACGCTCGCACCAAGCACGCACTCCGGGGCGCACCTGACGCCCTACACCAAGCACGCACTCCGGGTGCCCCTCGTCTACACGCGCACTCTCCGGCAAGCATCCTCTCACGCACTGCCCTCTACGCGCTCCGGTGCCCCTCTGCACGCTCTCTCACGCTCCGGTGCTCGTCTGCGTCTGGTCTCTGCCGATCATGCCCTCTTGCGCGTCTAGCTGTCGGGCTATCTAGCTGCATAGCTACGGTCATGTCTGGGAGCGTCGTAGAGCGTCACCTGATGCTGTCCGTGAGTTCTGCGCTCTCGGTGTCGGTGTGCGTCTGGGTGTTCAGACGTGCTGTAGCGCGATTTTTCGGGGGTCTAGTGATGATTTCGCTTCACGGATATACCCGAATTTTTGGTGACAGGTTTTCCGGTCCTCTTGTCAGGTTTGGAGTCATATAAACCTGACAGATCCGGGGCTGCGCAGGATCGGGCGACCGGTTTACTGACGACCGAAACCTGACAGCGGACCGGTTTGGGGAGCGTCAAACCTGACAGGGCGACCGGTTCGCGCAGGTTTTGGCAGGTTGGTAACCCGTGATCTGTTGGAATCACGTATTTAGTCGCAAGGCGGGTCGGCGAAAGCTGTTGATCCGGGCGCGCTGATCCCGGACACACTGGCGGTCAGACCCTTGCCGGGTCGCGACCCCGGGAAAGCGTCGTCCCTCAGAAGGCCACGTCGCGCGGCGCGGCCCCTGCGCGGGGGGTGTCTCTCCCCTGCCCTCATCGGCCGGAAAGCTCATCAGATGCTCGGCAAAGCTTGGCCGCTCGGCCCGCGCACCCGCCACAAGCCGGTGATACTCATCGGCGGCGAGGATCACCACGGCCAGCTTACCCCGCCGCGACACCTCCTGAGGTCGTCCGGCGAGAGCGGCATCGACAAGCGCGCTGAAGCGGTTTTTGGCATCCTCAAGATTGATCATGGCACGGCTCCTGGCCAGCTAGCTGGCCAGATCACAGGTAGGCCGATCCACGGGCTGGAGCAAGGCGGGGCGATGCCCTCAGCGTGCTGACGGCAGAGACACCTCTCGACGCGGCGGACAAGTTCCAGAGATCCTCTGCACCGGATCAGGCGGCCGTCAGGCCACCACAAGATCTGGTAGCTGATGTGTCAGCGGGATAATCACCATCCGTGAAGCCAACGTCACAGCAGGATGGGGCACGACGCTAACAGGCCACAAATATGGCCGAACGTCTCGCGGGAAAGGACGCGAATGCTGTCCGGGCTGGCAACCGCAAGGGTCGGACATGACCGTCGCGGTTGCCATGGATAATCCGATCCCGAGCTACAGGCCGCTGGTCGCGGCAGTCGTGACGGTCACGGAATGTTCGTCGATGGAAGTACCCTTGCGCGCCTCGGGCCGGTTGGTTGCGCCGCCCCGATCTCCCGAGGCCTTCGGTGCAGCGCCGCCCCTCATCTGCAAGGCAAGTGCTACCCCCATCCCGAAGGCGGCGACGAGCGTGGAGGCGGCCGCCGTGTTATCGACCGGCCTGGCCGCCTGCAGCGCGTGCAGATCCGCCTCGAGTTTCCGCAGGCGCGCTTCGCGCTTATCAAACCAGATCATGGTCTTGACCATCGCGACGCTCGCGAGCGCGAGAGCGATGCCGGCGAAGGCGACCTGGACTTCCGGGGTCATTCCGTTTGCTCCTTCCTGGTGCGGTTACCGTGGCCGGATGACCAGAGCGCCAGCCGGAGAGCCTGAACGGCGCGCAAGGTGGGGCGGGGCACGTCTCCATCACAGATGTCGCGCAAGAAGCCGACCCACGCGTGTTCGGCCGGTGTCAGTTCGAGGCGATGATCTGGTTGCTGGAAAGTGTTCATGTTCTCGTTTTCCATCCTTGTCACCGGCCAAAGATCGCATTGATTGCCGCGCGAGCCCGGCGTGTCAGCCTCGGATCGGAATTGTCGGATGCCTCACGAATCGCCAAGAGCCAGCCGATCTCGTTCTCCGTGACGACCGCGCCGAAAATCTCGTCGATCGCCGACTGCAGCGTTTCGTAACCGTGCTGCTCGATCGCCAACCTAAAGAGATAGCGGGGGTCGACATCGAGCGCCCTGGCCAGGCCCGGAACGCGATCAAGCGCGAGTTTCCCGTTTCCCGCCTTAAGCTGCGAGAGGATGTTGGGATTCACGTAGCCGGCTTCGATCGCGACCTGGCGCTGCGACTTCACGGGCGAGAGTTCGGCGAGGCGCCGGTCCAGAAACCGGGCGAGCCGGGAATTTTCGTTGGGGTATTTGCGTGCCACTTGGTGGTCTCCAATAGACGCAGCGTCTTGCTGCTGCATCACGTGTAGCGACGGCGATAACGGGAACGCGTTGGGTTCTGGCGGGAGCCATCCTGCCTTGCAGATCCTCGGCTTCAGGCTCGGCACGAGGACCAGACCCGGTCGCGAACAGGCAGGCGGAGACCGGTTCCACACTAACTCTCGGGAGGCTACCTGCCCGGGCCTTGTCGACGGGCGTGCGGATTGTCGACCTGCAAGTCGGTCAGCAGAAGGGACGCTCCTGTCTCGTTGACCGATGCCCTCATGCGGATTAGCTAAGTGTTGGCTAGGCAAGATAGGGTAAGCCGATGCAGGCATCCGTGCATGAAGCCAAGACGAACCTCTCGCGCCTGCTCGAAGCGGTGGAGCGAGGCGAGCGCGTGATCATCACCCGGAACGGCGTGCCTGCGGCAGAGCTCATTCCGGCCCAACCTCGCCGCGTGAGGATCGGCAGCCTCGGAGATGTCGTAGGCCCGCCGCCCGATACGTTCCTGGCGCCCATGAGCGAGGATGAGCTGGCAGATTGGGAGACGGTGTGAGCGGCCTTCTGTTGGATACCAACGCCTTTGCCATGGCCCTGACAGACGATCCGCGCCTGGCCGCAACGGCACGGGACCGGATATCGGCGACGGTGCGCGCTGTTCTATCCGCCATCAGCTTCTACGAGATCGGTCAGAAGGTCCGGCTCGGGAAGTGGCCGGAGATGGCCCCGCATGTTGCCGGCCTTGCAGAACGCGCGCGCACCGACGGCTTCGAGGTACTTCCTTTGAGTCCGGCGGCCGCGCTGGCAGCGTCGGTGATGGAGTGGGATCATCGCGATCCTTTCGATCGGATGATCGCCACCGTCTCGATGCAGGAGAAGCTGCCGCTCGTGTCCTCCGACGCCGTGTTCGACGAGTTGCGCATCTCCCGCATCTGGAATTGAGGCGACCCCACAGAAAGCCGTGCGTCGATCAGATACGATTGTCTGGTCTCAAGGGATGGGTTGCCCCGCAGGTTCGGCCCGGAAAGGCCGCACGGACGGCAGAGGGTGGCGCCGAGCGCAGATCACGGTCCGGGGGTGTATGGATCATCTCCGGACAACCGCGCGATCTCGTCCTGGATCTGCGGCCACCGCTTGCGCATACTGTTACGATCCCATGTTACCGACATTCCGGTCCGGATGCTCGTGAGCAGAAGGATGCCTGCCATGTTGAGACTGGCAGCCCGTTCCTTGTGCGTCATGGACCGGGCGTCTGGCAGGCGATTGAAATGCTCGGCCGCAAGACGGATGTTCCGGTCGCGCCTGACAAGGTTGCTCGTCACTCCCCTGCGCTGCTGTTCCCGGCTCAAGCGGCCACGGCGCTTCTTTGCCTCCCGTAGCCGCACCAGAGCCTGTGAGGCAACCTGGGCCTTCGATTTCGCGTCGCTTTCGGCCTGCGCTTTGAGCACTTCTTCCCGAAGGCGCGTCCTGCCTACGTAACCGAGATCGACTGCGTAAACGCGGATACCCCGGTCATGAAGATAGGCAACCGTCGGAAGCCACCTCGAGAGCCTGTCGACGCGGAGCACGAGGATGGCCGCGTTCTGTGTCTGCGCGACCCGGATCGCCTTCTGCAAACCGGGGCGGTTCTCGGAGCCCGGGCCGTATGCGGACATCTTGTCGATGGTGACATCGATAACCTCCATCCGGTTGCTCCTGGCATAGATCTGCATCGCCACGAGCTGTTCCTCGAGGCTCGACGAGTCGATGGACTGCTTCGTCGATGAGACGCGTGCGTATAGGATGACACGGCGGCGTTTCGGGAGGAGAATTTCCGTAGGTTCGGAAGTGTGGTTAAACACTGCTTAACGTCCTGTATACGCTGTATAAAGCGTGAGGTTGTCGGGGGGTGGCTGCGAGTGTTGTAGCTCGGTCTTGTGAGCCGCGCTTGCAGGTCTCTCCTGACCGACCATGCCGGACCGCTTGGACCGGTTGGACCAGCTTGATATCGCTGATCTTTACTGGTCCACGCGGTCCCGGCCTTCGAGGCAGGCCGCACAACGGCGCCCTTGAAGTTACCGAACCGGGCCCGTCATGATCCGGCATCCTCGTCGAGGATCCGCGAGCGCACGGCATAGGTGCGCGGGCGGCCCGGCACGTTACGCCCCATCCGATACTGACAGGTCCTGGTATCGTTGCACTGCAGGAGGCCGGCCGCGCGCAGCAGGCGTGCCGCTTCGACCGGATTTCCCCCAGCGTGAATCTGCCGCCATGTCTCGGGCAGAAGATAGTAGATCTCCGCGTCACGCCAGCCGTCGAGCAATGGCTGACCGCTCACCCCGACAGGCAGCAACCGGCTGGTCGCAGAGGCACGCAGATATGCCCGCGTCCGATCGAGAACCGTATCGACCTCGCTCTTGGTGGCGCGATCGGCCCCACGCACCCAAAGACCGACGAGCTCGAGCATGGCGTTGTATGCGGTACCACTCGGCCACCCCGTCACCCCGGCACGCGAGGCCAGTTCTCCAGCCAAGGCACATACGCCGAAACGTGTGAGCATCCGCATAGTCTGCCCGTCGCTGGACAACCCGAACCGTTTGATGGCTGCCGTGCAGAATGACTGCATGTAACGGCGCAAGACCTCGCGCTTTTTAAGCGTCGGTATCAGAGATGCAACGAACGCTGCCCCGGCGTGGCCATAGGCTTCCGCTGCGAAACGCGACAGTGCCTCGGCGAACTCCCTGGCGCCAGCCTCACCATGCAGGGTATCGAAGGCGCCATAAGCCCGGCCCTCCACGTTGAGATCGAGCAACCGCACTTCCTGGCCCGCATACGTCGTGCGCCTGCCTATAGCCATATATTCTTGAAATGAAATCTCTCCGTTCGAGAGAAGCGCCACGTGCCAGCGGGCGGCGTTCCGGGCGGTGCCGTCACGCCCCATGCGCTGCTTGGGACGGCCGTTCGCGAGAACATAGACAGCTTCGCCGGCAACCCGAGGACTAAGCGCTTCGCCGATCTCGTCGAGCGCGAGCAGCATCCCGCTGCGTGAGGCCGCGCTGGCTTCGAGGCCATTATCGGTCGCGCGCCAGCTCAGGAACCCGGTTGGCGAGCCCCACACAGACAGGGCCACGTCCATCAACGTCGACTTTCCACAGGTCGATGCGCCCCAGAGATGAAAGCCTCCGCCCCCGAGACCGAGCGGCTGCAGAAGAGGCCCCGTAAGCGCCTGGCAGACAGCGAGAACGGGTACAGGATTCCCGAGACAGCGCGAGGCCACCTCGGCCTTCCATGTCTCCGGAGAGCCCTTTTCAGGGCCGGAGCCGGAGGCCTGCGCAAGCCGGGTGACGACGGGCGTGTTTCCGAGAACCCGGCCGTCCGGCAGCACAAACGTCTCGTAGCGCTCATCGACCCACCCGTGGGCGTCGACCAGAAGAAGGCGGCGATCGGGGCGCCAGGCACGCAGCAGCGCCTTGAGCGCCTTGTCCGCCTGCTCGTCAGGCTCCGTCACAAGGCCCTGGTCGACCAGCGTGGCGAGGATTTTCTGCGGGGCAACCGCGAACGATGCTTCCTCGATAAAAACCTTGTGCTCGTGTCCGGCGCTGTCTTCAAACTCGACCACACGCGCCCAGCCCCCCCCATCGGAGCGGCAGCACGTCGCGCTCACACGGAACGGGGCACAGAGGCGGATCGTCTCGAAGTGACCGTCGTCATCGACCTGGTCCATCCAGATCCCATCGTCGCGCAGATGGTAGCCTTTTGGCAGACCGTCGGACCGGTCTGTCGGGACCGGATCGGCTTCGGCAGCCGGGTTCACAAACGGGACGACGTTCCGCGATGCGGCAACGGGCTCCCAAGCGGGTGAGTTCATCTTTCTGTCTCGTATGAAATTACCGTGGCGCCGCACGGGATCACGTCCATCGTGCGACTTATCTCCTGTATAGCGCTGGCACTGCCGGGATGACCGCAGTTTGTGAAGATGGCTCAGAGTCAGGTCGAAACGCTCCGGGCGCGCGGCAACGTAGCTCCCAGCTTGCATAACGTCGGGCGAGCAGGTTCTTCACTAGGGCCGGCAGATGTTTCGCGTGCGAAACGCCCCTGCCCTTTCTGGTGGGTGTCAGCGCAGCCGACCTGACCATCGCCGTCACAATCGTCAGCGAAGGCGCCTTGCGCATGTCGTCGGTGTTCAACTTGAAGGTCACGCCAAGGATTGCGACGCTCTTGCCATTGAAACCCCATCCAGAGGTCGACCATGCAGCATTTGACCTCCTCCTTAATCTGGATGACCTGCCCGCCCTGGCAGGGTCTTGGCCGATCCACGCAAGCGTCTTGGTGTCGGGCGTGCCGACGGCGATGAAGGCTGCGATGGCGGTCGGCAGGTGGTGGGTGAAGGTCAGCTGGCCGTATTATCCCCGCACGTAGATATCCTCGTAGCGGACGATGTCGTCCTCGCCGACATAGGTGCCTGTCTGCACCTCGATGAGGACCATCGGCACGCGGCCGGGGTTCTCCATCCGGTGCACCGCGCCGAGCGGGATGTAGACGCTCTCGTTCTCGGTCACGAGTTTCACCTCGTCGTCGATCGCCACGCGGGCGGTGCCCTCGACCACGATCCAGTGTTCCGAGCGGTGGAAGTGGCTCTGCAGCGACAGCGACGCGCCGGGGTGGACGAGGATGCGCTTGACCTGGAAGCGCCCGCCGACGACGAGGCTCTCGAACCAGCCCCAGGGGCGGTGATCCTTGGGGAAGGCGACAGCCTGGTCGGCGCCCTTCTGCTTCAGCGCCGCGACCGCCTCCTTGACATCCTGCGCGCGGGACATGTCGGCCACCAGCACCGCATCGTTCATGGCCACGGCGATGAGGTTCTCGAGGCCGATCCCGACGACCTCGAGCCGCTCGTTCTCGGACCTCAGGAGCGTGTTGCGGCAGTCGATCGCGGTGGCATGCTGCGAGGTCACGACGCCATCCGCGTCCGGTCCGCTCTCGCGCCAGACAGCGTCCCAGCCGCCGAGATCGGACCAGGCCGCATCGAAGGGCACGACGGAGAGATTCTGCGCCTTCTCCATCACCGCGTAGTCGACGGAGATGTCCTCGCACCCGGCCCAGGGGCCCGGGGCGAGGCGCAGGAACCCCAGGTCGACCTCTGCCTCGTCGAGCGCCGCGCGCACCGGACCCATCAGGGTGGGCGCATGGCTTTCGAAGGCCGCGATCATGTCGGCGGCGCGGAAGAGGAAGATGCCCGCGTTCCATTGGAAGGTGCCGGCCTCCAGCATCTCTGCGGCACGGGCCTCGTCCGGCTTCTCGACAAAGCGCGAGAGCTTCACCGGCATCCCGGCGCTGTCCGGCTGGCCGGACAACTCGAGATACCCGTAGGCGGTTTCGGGATGGGTCGGAGCGATGCCGAAGGTGACGAGATCGCCGGCCCGCACCGCCTCGAGTCCGCGCACCACCGCGGCGCGGAAGGCCTCTGTATCCGGCACCACGTGGTCGGACGGCGCGACCAGAAGGATCGCCTCGGGATCGGTCCTGGCGGCGTGCAGCGTTGCGGCGAGCACAGCCGGGGCTGTGTTGCGGCCTTCGGGTTCGATCAGCACCGGGCCGGGATCGATTCCAGCATTGGCCAGCTGCTCGGTCACGATGAACCGAAAGTCGGAGTTGGTCAGCACCGTGGGCGGGGTGAAGGCGATCTCGTCGGTTTCACCCGAAAGGCGCTTGGCGGAGGCCTGAAAGAGCGTTTCCTCGCCCATCAGAGGCGCAAACTGCTTAGGATAGCTCTTGCGGGACAAAGGCCAGAGCCGCGTGCCGGATCCACCGCACAGAAGAACAGGGGTCAAGGTGGTTTGCGACATATATCATTCTGCCAATGAGTGCGTTCAATTTCGATTGGGTAGCCAAGTCGCCAAATTTTCACAACGGCTCCGCAAGATTTTTCTGCGTCGCGGCGTGTATTGGTCGCGATTTACCTAAAAGGCAGATTCCTTTGCGATTTTCGAAGCGGACGACAATATCGCGGGGGGCGATGGGATGTTCGGTGTCCCCACGCTCTTTGTTCGGCCACGTGCATGATTTTCTGAGGAATCGGAGTGCCGCCAATCGAGATGCGTCGGCATGTGGGGGCGGCAACGCGAATCCAGCCGGAAGCCGGCTCAGAGAAAGGTGATGTCGTCGAGCCCGAACTCGGCCGCCGTCACGCCTTGCACGAGGATCGTGTGTCCGCCCGCCTGCAGGGACACGCCGGGAGCGCCCTCGACCGTGACATCCGTGAGGTTCAGCGCGTCGAGATATCCCGCCAGACCGCTTTGTGGGGAACTTTGCACGCCGCTGAGGCGGATCCGGTCGATCCCGTCCTCGAAGCCCAGAACGACGTCCGTCTCTCCCGCCACGAGGTCGTTGAAGACGAAGAGGTCGGCCCCGGCTCCCCCGTCCAGGGTGTCATCGCCTTCCCCGCCGTTCAGAGTGTCGCGGCCCTCGTCCCCCTCGAGCCGGTCGTTGCGCCCGCCGCCGGCCAGGAAATCGTCGCCGGCACCGCCCTCCACGACGTCGTCGCCCTCGCCGCCGCCGATGGCGTCGTCGCCCGTGCCGCCGAGCAGCGTATCGCGGCCGGTGCCGCCGCCGAGGCTGTCGTCGCCGGACCCGCCCTCGAGCCTGTCGTCCTGGTAGCTGCCGCCCATCGTGTCGGCCCCGCCCCCCCCGAAGAGCCGATCGTCGCCTGGCCCGCCGGCCACGACATCGTCGCCCGTTCCCGCCAGGACCGTATCGTCGCCGAAGCCGCCGCCGACGGTATCGTTGTCGGCGCCGCCTTCGATCCGGTCGTGGCCGATGCCGCCGCCGATGAAATCGTCGCCCTCGTCGCCGTAGATGGTGTCGTTCCCGTCGGAGGCCGAAATCACGTCGTCCCCGGCGCCCCCGCGCAGCAGATCGTCGCCTGCGCGGCCGAGCAGCGTGTCGTCGCCGCCGTGACCGCCGATCGTGTCGTGCCAGGACCCGCCGGCGAAGCGGTCGGCGAACTCCGCGCCGACGAGCCGTGTCGACTCGTCGATGGAAAGCGACTCCAGCTCGTTCTCACCCAGGCTGACATCGGCAAACACGAAGGTCTCGATATTGGAGAGCCTGTCCCAATCGTCGGCAGATCGCACCAGAATGTCGGAGCCGTCCCGGTAGATCGTGACTAGCTGGCGCGGCGTCTCGAAGACCGCCGTGTCGGTGCCCGCCTCACCATTGAGCGTGTCGTCGCCGGGACCGCCGACGAGGGTATCGTTGCCACGGTCGCCCAAGAGGCTGTCGTCGCCGGTGCCGCCACGGATGACGTCGTCGCCGAGATAGCCGTCCAGGGTGTCGGCACCGGGGGACCCGAAGATCTCGTCAGATCCGTCGGCGATGAGCCGGTAGGCGCGCGCCGAATTTTCCGCCTCGAGGCTCCAGACGAAGCGCCGCGCATCCGCTTCGAGTCCGGTGGATTCGAGGACGACGGTATCGCCGAATTCGAGGGTAAAAGTCTCCAGATCGCCGAAGACGAACCCGTCGGAGTCGATGTCGAAATCGCCTTCGTAGATCGCTCTGCGATCTCCGTCTTTTACGGCGATCCTGGAATTTCCCACCTCCTGCAACTCGCCCTCGAGGAGAAACATCTCATCGAGAGAGAGGGGGACGTGATATCTGAGGACCGCCATCGACACTTCCTTGCGTTCGACTTCGAATCGCGCATGCGCCGCTGCACCAGATCATGGGGGCGGGCGGAACCGCAATATACTGGGGTCTGTGCGCGCGGCCCAGTCGCGCCGGTGCGGGCGATCGCGCAAAAACCGGTCGGAGCTGCGGGGCCGGCTTCGTGCCAGTGTAAAGACCCGGCTTTCTTGTTTCCGCGACCGACAGGAGAAAAGTGCCGGAAATATGCGGGCAAAACTTGCCTGAAAAAATGGCGAACCGCTGAGGCCGGTCACCGAGTGTGGCGCCGTTTCCACATATCGCATGCAACGGGGCCGGGGGGCGTGTCACCCGGGCCGCGCGGACTTCCGCCGGTCCCCGCGATGTGCCAGCAAGGGCCCGTTCGGCCAATACAGGATTGAGCGCATTCGGGTCCGGAGAGAACCACTCCGGCCCGGATATGTCGAAGATCACAGATTCCGGAGAGCGCATGCCTCGTTTCCTCACCCTCACAGCCGCGCTGCTCGCTGCGGTCGGCACCGCGGCGATGGCCGACGGCCCTGCCGAGATGGAGCCCTCGCTCGTCATCCCCGAGACCGCGATCGAGCAGTCCTGGAACTTCACCGGCCT
>NZ_FOMS01000013.1:45131-126030 GCF_900112685.1 Roseivivax sediminis | reverse complement strand
CTTGCCGATCTCGGCGCCGCGCGCCTTGACCGCCTCGGGCAAAAGGAACATCGGGTTGACCGAGCCGAGCTCGCCGTAGAACGGGATCGGCTCCGGCCGCTGCGCGCAGAGGTCGAACAGCGCGCGCCCGCCGCCGAGCGAGCCGGTGAAGCCCACCGCCTTGATCAGCGGATGCTGCACCAGCGCCTGGCCGACATCGCGCTTGCCGCCCTGCACGAGGGAGAAGACGCCCGCGGGCATGCCGCAGCGCTCCACCGCGGCCTTGATCGCCTCGGCGACGATCTCGGACGTGCCGGGATGGGCGCCGTGGCCCTTGACGACGACCGGGCAGCCGGCGGCGAGCGCCGAGGCGGTGTCCCCGCCCGCGGTCGAGAAGGCCAGCGGGAAGTTCGAGGCGCCGAAGACGGCGACCGGCCCGATCGGGCGCTGCACCATCTTGAGGTCCGGGCGCGGCATCGGCTGGCGGTCCGGCATGGCCGCGTCGTGACGCCGGTCGAGATAGGCGCCGTCGCGGATGTGTTTCGCGAACAGCCGCAGCTGGTTGGCGGTGCGCGGCAGCTCCACCGAGCGGATGCGCGGCTCGGGCAGGCCGGTCTCGGACATGGCGATCCCGGTGATGGCGTCGACCCGCGCCTCCATCTCCTCGGCGATCGCGTCGAGGAACGCCGCGCGGTCCTCACGGCTCGACTGGCCGTAGCTGGCGAACGCCTCCTCGGCGGCCTCGCAGGCGCGGTCCACCAGCGCCGGCGTGCCCACCGAGTAGACGTGCGCCGTGCCGTGCGCCGGCTCCGAGCGGAACGTCGTCTCGCCCGCAACCCAGGCACCCGCGATCAGGTGCTGGCCGTGCGGGGTGAAATCGGAATGGGAGCCATCCATAATGGTCGGTCCTCCTGCTGTCTGATGAGGGATCGCAATGCGGGTCCGGTGAGCGCGATCGAACACGCCCCTTGATATGCACTAATATTTTAGTTTATCCTTGGGGTCAACCGTGGAATGATGCCGGCGGCACCGACCGGGAGGACGAGGATGGACACATCTGTGAAAGCGGCATTGGAGCTGGTGCGGCGCGACGCCCCGCAGACCCGTCCCTCCGCGTCCTCGCGGATCTACGACGACCTGCGCCAGCGGATCCTGTCGCTGGAGCTGCCGCCGGGCACCAACCTTCTGCGTGCGGAACTCGCGCAGCATTACGAGGTGAGCGTCACGCCCCTGCGCGACGCCCTGCAGAAGCTCGAGACCGACGGGCTCGTCCGCATCTATCCGCAATCGCGCACGCTGGTGACGCGTATCGACGAAGCGCTGGTGCACGAAGGCCATTTCCTGCGCCGCGCGCTCGAGACCGAGGTCGTGCGCCACCTTGCCGAGCGCGGCGCGCCCGAGACGGTGGAGCGCGCGCGCTCGGTGATCGCGCTGCAGCGCTCGGTCCGGGACGAGGACGGCCAGCTGCGCCTCTTCCAGGAACTCGACGAGCATTTCCACCGCACGCTGTTCGACGGGCTCGGACGGGAAGCGCTGCACGACCTGATCCGGTCCCGCGCCGGGCACCTCGACCGCGTGCGCCGGCTGCAGAGCCATTCGCCCGAAAAGATCCGCGCCATCCTGCGCGGCCACGACGCCATCGTCGACGCGATCGAAGCCCGCGACGTGGAGGCCGCCATGTCGGCGATGCGCGATCACCTGTTCAAGTCGCCCGACTGGGTGGGCGAATTCCGCGCCACGCACGAGGATTATTTCGCCTGACCGGCGCCGCCACGCGCGCCCTGCCCCGCAACCCCTAACACCTGCGCGCGCCCGGCGCCGCGCAACGGAGGAGTCATGCTTGAAGACACCCAGGGCCTGCACGTCGTCGCCCAGACCCCCTTTGCCCCGGACGACACCGTCGATCACGACAGCATCGACACGCTGACCGCGTTCTATCACCGCCACGGGGCGAAGGGCCTGCTCGTCCTCGGGGTCAGCGGCGAGGCCCAGACGCTGACACCGGACGAGACGGTCGGCGTCGCCGCCGCCTATGTCGCCGCCTCGAACGGGCGGCCCGTGATCGCCGGCGTGTCCTCGCCCAACCTCGCACTCCTCGCGGAGGTCACTGCGCAGGTCCGGGCCGAGGGTGCGGCGGGGGTGATGATCTCTCCGCCCGCCAGCGTGCGGACGGACGAGGATCTGATGGCCTATTTCGACGCCGTCTTCGCCCGCATCGGCGATGTGCCGGTGGTCCTGCAGGACTTCCCCGCCTCCAGCGGCGTGAAGATGTCGGTGCCGGCGATGGCGCGGCTGATCGGCGCCTTCCCGCAGATCGCCGTGGTCAAGGAAGAGGACATGCCGAGCGCGCGCAAGGTCGCCGCGCTGCGGGCCACGGTGCCCTGGCCGGTGCGGATCCTGACCGGCAACAACGGGCTCTACCTGCCGCAGGAACTGGCGCGGGGCGCCGACGGGCCGATGGCGGGCTTTTCCTACCCCGAGATGCTGTCGGGCGTCGACCGGCTGATGCGCTTCGACAATGATGTCGCGGGCGCGCACGCGCTCTTCAACCGTTACCTGCCGCTCCTGAAGCACGAGGCGCAGGGTGCCATGGGCATCGCCCTTCGCAAGGAGGTGATGCGCCGCCGCGGGGCGCTCGCCCACGCGGCGATGCGTGCCCCCGGCGGTACGCTGACCGCCGAGGATATCGCAGAGCTCGACGCGATCCTCGCGCATATGGACCTGCCGGCGTGACACAAGGCGCGTCAGCCCTTGAAGAAGGGCGCCGGCTTGAGGATCTTGTTGACCTGGCTGACGAGGTAGCCGGCCTCGGCGCTCTTCTTGAGGTATTCCTGCCATTCGGGGTCCGCCGCGAGGGCCGCGCGCTTGGTCGCGCGGTCGGCCGCGTCGTCGAACACCCAGATATGGACGTAGGAGTTCACGTCGCCGGTCTCCACGGCGCCGTAGACGACCGGATCGCCCAGGTGTTTGCGCTGAATCGGCCAGCCGTGTTCGCCGTAAAGCGCCATGTGCTTGCCGATCGTTCCCGGCCGGCAGGTATAGGTGCGGTGGTCGTAGATCATGTGATTTCTTTCCCGAATCAATTGCTTGACGCCTATGGGCGCGGCCCCGGCCGAAACGTCTTGCCAGCCGGCGCTCAATTCATATAGTAATGTATCAGTTGGTCGAAAGGCAAGCCGGCGCGTCCGGATGCACGGCCAGAACCCGGGCCGGACGGCCCGAAGCGGCGCATTTGGGACCGCCGCGATCAGAGGAGGAGACGACATGCAAGGACGCAAACTGTTCGCCGCGGCCGCGCTTACGGCCACCGCGCTGGTGCCCGCCGCGGCACTCGCCGAGTATCCCGAGCGCGACATCCGCGTGGTCGTGCCGTGGGGCGCCGGCGGCGGCACCGACGGTATCGTGCGCAAGATCACCAACATCGCCGAGAACGAGTTCGAGGATGCCTCCATGTACGTGGAGAACATCGAGGGCGGCGTCAGCGCCACCGGCGTCGGCCAGGTGATGAGCGCCCGTGCCGACGGCTACACCATCGCCGCGCTGACCTATGACAGCATCGTCACCGTGCCCTACCAGGACATGCTGCCGACCTACAGCATGGACAAGCTCAAGCTGATCGCGCGGATCACAAGCGAGCCCGACGCGATCATCGTCGACGCGGACAGCGATTACGAGAACCTGCAGGACCTTCTCGACGCCGCGCAGGACGATCCCGGCCAGGTGCGCGTGGCGGTGCAGAACCTCGGCGGGCGGGTTCACCTGACGCTGCTGCAGCTTCAGAACCTCACCGACACCGAGTTCAAGATCGTCTCCTATCCCGGCGGCGCCGCGCCCCAGAAGGAAGCGATTCTGTCGGACGAGGTGGACGTGGCGCTGACCTCGCTCGGCGATTTCGCCAACCTGATCGACGACGGCACCGTGCGGGGCCTCGTGGAGTTCTCCACCGCCAAGAACCCGACCTACGACGTGCCGACCGCGCCCGAAGCCGGCGTCGACCTGCAGAACGGGTCGTTCATCGTCTTCGCCGCACCGGCGGACACGCCGGACGAGGCGATCACGGCGCTCGAGAGCGCCTACCAGGCGGCCTACGAGAGCGATGAGTTCCAGAACTGGGTGGCCGAGATCGGCGTGACCCCGAACTGGCTGGGCACCGACGAGGTGACCCAGTGGGCCGAAGAGACTGCCCAAGGCCTCTTCGACGAGATGGACGCCCTGAAGGAAGCGGGCGTCCTGTCGGAGTGATCCCGGCAGCAAGATGACCAAGCCGGCGTCGGGGTCCGCCCCGGCGCCCTTTTTGAACGGGAGGAGCAGATGAACCTGAACGGCCGTTTCGCGCGCGGCGGGATCGTGTTCCCGCTGGTGCTGATCGTGGTGACGACGATCTACCTGGCCGCGGCCTTCGACATCCGCACGCAGTTCAGCGCGGCCGGCGATATCGGACCGCGCACGATCCCCGTGCTGGCCGCGGTGCTGATGTACGCCGCGCTGCTGATCGTTCTTGTTCAGGAGGTCCGCAATCCCCCCGAACCCGAGGGCGACGCGGATGGCGGATCGCTCCTGCGCCCGGTGCTCGTGGTTGTCGCCACTGGTGCCTACATCGCTCTCTTCCGGACGCTGGGCTACAGCCTCTCCACTCTGCTCTTCGTGGCCGCTTTGTTTCTCACCTTCGGTTTCGAGACGCGCCGTCCCGTGCGCTTCGCGCTCTACGCCGTGGCAGTGACGGCCGTGTTCTACGGCCTCTTCGCTGTGATCTTCGGCGTGCGCCTGCCCACCCTCGCCGGGGGGCCGATCTGATGGACACCTTTCTGACGCTCGCCGGCGGTTTCGGCGCCCTGCTCGACTGGACCGTGCTGGCCTTCATGGTGGCCGGTTTCCTGATCGGCACCTTCTTCGGCGCGATGCCGGGCCTGACCTCGGTCCTCGCCATCGCGCTGCTTCTGCCGATCACCTACACGATCGACGTGATCCCGGCCCTGGTGATGAGCGCGTCGATCTTCATGGCCGGGATGTATTCGGGCTCCATCACCGCGACGACGATCAACATCCCCGGTGCCCCCTCGTCGATGATGACGGCGATCGAGGGCAACCGGCTGATGAAGCAGGGCAAGGGCGCCAACGCGCTCGGCCATGCCGCGATCGGCTCCATGATCGGCGGCAGCGTCGGTGCGATCCTCCTCATGGCCTTCATGCCGCTGGCGGCCGAGATATCCCTTCTGATCCGCACGCCGGGCAAGTTCGCGCTGGTGCTGTTCGCGCTCGTCGTCATCATCATCGTCGACAAGGGCGCCATCGCCAAGGGTGTGGTGGCAACGCTGCTCGGCGTGATGCTGGCCACCATCGGCATCGACGTGCTCCAGCCGATCCCGCGCTTCAACTTCGGCACCGAGACGCTGGTCGAGGGCATCGACATCATGCCCATCGTGATCGGCGCCTTCGCAATCAGCGAGGTACTGATTCAGGCGCAGACGTGGCGCGCCTCCATCGGCACACCCGACACCAGAGCCGAGGAGATGGGCATCCGACGCCGCGACTTCGTTCCGCCGATGTCCGAGATCCGGCGCATCGGGCTATTCACCTACATCAAGAGCGCGTTCATCGGCTACGGCATCGGCATCCTGCCGGGCGCCGGCGGGTCGATGGCGGCCTTCGTGTCCTATGCCACGGCGCGCTCGTCGTCGAAGCACCCCGAGGAATACGGCAAGGGATCGCGCGAAGGGATAGCGGCGGCGGAATCGGCCAACAACTCCATGTGCGGCGGGGCGTTCGTGCCGATGCTGATGTTCGGCATCCCCGGCGATCCGACCACGGCCATCGTCCTCGGCGTGCTGGTCATCAACGGGCTCCAGCCCGGCCCGCGCCTTCTGGAGAACCAGGCCGACCTGCTCGCACCTATGTTCGCCTCGCTCCTGATCAGCGCGCTGATCCTGGTGCCGCTGACGCTGTTCCTGTTCGGGCCGTGGTTCGTGCGGATCGTGTCGATCCCCAAGGGCCTGCTTTACAGCGCCATCGCGGTGGTCGCGCTGGTGGGCAGCTACGTCGCCACCTACTCGGCCTTCCAGATGTCGCTCGCGCTCGGCTTCGGCGTGCTGGCCTACGTGATGCGGCGCAACAACTACTCGACGGTGTCGATGCTGCTCGGCTTCATCCTCGGGCCGGACCTGGAACAGTACCTCAGGCGATCGCTGTCGCTGAACGACGGCAATCCGATGGTCTTCCTGACGAGCCCCGACAGCCTGTTCTTCCTCGCGCTGACGGTGGTGTTCGTCTACGCCATCCTGATCCGAGGGCGGAAGCGCGGCATCCAGAGCTGATCGTTCGGGTCTGGGTCCCGGCGCCCTGCCCCGCGGCTTCGGCAACGGACGCGAACCAATGCCCGTGACGCTTGGGCAAGGATCGAAAGTCCGGTCAGCCCTCCGCTGGAAGATAGAGCGCGCGCACTCCGCCCCGCTGCCCGTCTGGACATCGCGCGGCGCGGCGGCCTATGGTCGCCGCCATTCCCACGCCCAGTTGCCGGACCGCCGAAATGGACCAAGAGACCCGCCAGGACATCGCCGACCTCACCGCTCCGGGCGGGCGCACGCTGCGCGTGACCGCCACCACGGCGGTGGCCGAAAAAGGTGCCTTCGATCGCATCATCGGTGACCTCGACGAGGTGCTCGGCCTCGCGCTCGCGTCGAACTACGAGTACCCCTCGCGCTATTCCATCTGGAACTTCGGCTTCACCAATCCCCTGATCGCGTTCGAGGCGACGGGCCGCGCGTTTACCCTGCGCGCGTTCTGCCAACGTGGCGCGGGCCTGCTGGCGTTCTTCCGCGACGTGCTGGAGCACACGCCCGGCATCACCCTGGGAGAGGATGAGCCGGACCGTATCTTCGGCAGCGTCGACCCCCTGCCGGACGGCGCGGTCATCGCGGAGGAGGAGCGGACGCGCAAGCCGTCGATCTTCACTGCGATCCGGGCGCTTTGGCAGGCCGTCCAGCACCCGGCGCTGGGCGATTTCGGGCTCTACGGCGCGTTCGGCTACGATCTGATCTTCGGTTTCGACGATATCGAGATGCAGATGGCGCGCGAGGACGACCAGCGCGACATCGTGCTCTTCGTGCCCGACCGGCTCTTCAAGTCCGCGGTCGGGTCCGAACTCGGCGTGATGGTGCGCTACGCTTTCGACTATGACGGCCACCGGTCCGAGGATCACCCGCGCGCCGATGTGCCCGCGCCGTTCCAGCGCAAGGCCGACAATTCCGCCGACATCGTCTGCGACCACGACCCCGGCGAATACGAGGCGGTGGTCGAGCGCGCACGGAATGAATTCCTTCAGGGCAACCTCTTCGAGGCGGTGCCGGGCCAGTGCTTTTCCAAACCGATGCACTCGGCGCCCTCGACCGTCTTCCGGCGGCTGATGAAGACCAACCCCTCGCCCTTCGCGTTCCTGATGAACCTCGGCGCGGACGAGTTCCTCATCGGCGCCTCGCCCGAGATGTACGTGCGCACCACCGGCCGCAAGGTGGAGACCTGCCCAATCTCCGGCACCATCCCGCGCGGCGCCGACCCGCTGGAGGATGCCGACCAGGTGCTGAAGCTGCTGTCGTCCACCAAGGACGAGGCGGAGCTGACCATGTGCACCGACGTCGACCGCAACGACAAGGCGCGCATCTGCGTGCCCGGCTCCATCGAGGTGCGCGGGCGCCGGCAGATCGAGTTCTATTCGCGCCTGATCCACACCGTCGATCACGTCGTCGGAGAGCTGGCGGAAGGATATGACGGGCTCGACGCCTTCATCTCGCACATGTGGGCGGTGACCGTGACGGGCGCGCCGAAGACCTGGGCGGTACGCTTTCTGGAACGTGAAGAAAAGTCTCCAAGGCGTTGGTATGCAGGGGCAATCGGCGGGATGATGGCGGACGGATCGCTCAACACCGCGCTGTCGATCCGAATGGTGCAGGTGCGCCGCGGCATTGCCAACGTGCGGGCGGGGGCCACCACGCTCTACTATTCCGACCCGGCGGCGGAAGAGCGGGAGACGCGGGTGAAGGCGTCGGCCTTCCTCGCCGCCCTGGACGCGGAGGCCGCGCCGGGCACGACCCACGCGCTGCCCCGCCGCGCCACGGACGGCTACACCGGCCGCGGTCTGAACGTGCTGATGGTCGATCACGAGGACAGCTTCGTGAACACCCTCGCCAGCTACATCCGCACCTTCGAGCCGGCCTTGCGCACCTACCGCGCAGAGCCGGCCCGCGTGATGATGGATGACGGCGTCGATCTCGTCGTGCTTTCCCCCGGCCCCGGCAGACCGGTCGACTTCGACCTGGACGCGACGATCGCCAAGGCGGTGTCGCTTGGTATTCCCGTTTTCGGCGTATGCCTCGGCCTTCAGGGCATCGCAGAGCATTTCGGCGGCACGCTCGGCGTGCTCGACGAGCCGCGCCACGGCGTGTCCACAAGCATCAGTCACGGAGGCAAGGGGCTCTTCCACAGGCTGCCGCAGGGGTTCGACGTCGCGCGCTACCATTCGCTCTACGCGCTGGAGGAGAAGGTTCCCGAGGCTCTGGAGGTGACGGCGCGGTCGGCGGACGGCGTTGTCATGGGCCTCTCGCACCGGACGTTGCCCGTCCATTCCGTGCAGTTCCACCCCGAGTCGATCATCACGTCCAAGGGCGACATGGGGCTGCGCCTGATCCGCAACATGCTCGATCTCGTGCCGGCGCGGGCGGCGGGCGGTCTGCGTAGTTCGACCGCGACCTGAGGCCCGCCCCCGCAAATCCTACAATGGCGGGCCGTCTGCCTCCGCATGAACGGGCTCGGATCAGAGGACAAAATTTATTTGTAATCAGATGCTTGATACGAACAATTCAGGTAAAGGTCGAAGTGCGGGCCCAACGTGTTGCGCAGCCTGAGCAGCGCGAGACACCCCTTTTCGGGGCGCAACCCGCACAGCCGGTGCGCTGATACCGTCTTCTTCGGGAAGACCGATCTCCCCACCGACCTAGAGCATGCCGATGACCCCCGGGCGCACCGAACCGGGACGTGGCCGGCAACTGGCAGCACCGTGCCCGTCAGGGGGGTGACACGGCCAACGAACCGCTCCAGATCAGGAAGCAGGACCCAGACCCGGAGGACATCCATGTACATCGCCATGAACCGCTTCACCGTCCCGACCGAGAACGCCCAGGCCTTCGAGGACCTGTGGCTCGGCCGCGACAGTCACCTCAAGCAGGTGCCCGGCTTCGTCGAGTTCCACATGCTCAAAGGCCCCGAGGCGGACGGCAAGGTTCTCTACGCCTCGCACACGATCTGGGAGAGCGAGGAGGCTTTCATCGGCTGGACGAAATCGGAGGCGTTCCGCGCCGCGCACAAGGATGCCGGCACGACCAAGAAGCTCTACGACGGCGCGCCCAGCTTCGAGGGCTTCGCGCCGATCCAGCATATCGCAAAGGACTGACCGCCCCGGTCAATCCGGAGCGATATCGCGCGGATCGAACGGCAGGTCGGCAAGTTCGCGCAGCGACATCCCCCGCAGATCGGGATGCGACAGCGGATCGCGCCGCCAGTCGTCAGGGCCGGGGCACATGTCTTTCGGGGTCCCGGCCAGCGTTTCAAATACATATCGAAGAAATGTGTTCATGCGCGCAGGATGCCATGCCGGCGCGCTTTCGGGCATCGACTTCGCGACGCCCGGTGTTTAGAAAATCTAAAATGAGACACCTGAACCGGGTGCCGCTTTCCGCGCTCCGGGCGGTCGAGGCGATCGGCCGGACCGGCTCGCTCTCGGCTGCGGCGGATGAGCTCGGCGTGACCCCGGGCGCGGTCAGCCAGCGGCTCGCCAAGGCCGAGGACCGGCTCGGCGCGACGCTCTTTACCCGCCAGGCGGCCGGCCTGTGCCCGACGGAGGCCTGCGCCCGCATCCTGCCGCGCCTCACGCTCGGGATGGAGCATCTCGCCGCCGCGCTGGGCCAGCTGGCCGAGGAGGACGGCCAGTCCCTGACGATCTCGGTCGCGCCGATCTTCGCCAGCCGCTGGCTGATCTGGCGGCTGCACCGGTTCCACGCGCGGGTCCCCTCGGTCAGCGTGCGGGTGGAGCCGCGCACCGAGATGACCGATTTCCGCAGCTCCGAAGTCGATATCGGCATCCGTGTGGGCGCCTCTCCGGGCCGCGGCATCGCGGCGACACGACTGCTGGAACAGCGGGTCTTTCCGGTCTGCTCGCCCGCCCTCGCCGGCCGGATCGGCCGGCCCGAGGATCTCCTGTCGCTGCCCGTGATCCGCGAGACGCCGTCGCTGTTCGGCTGGCAGGTCTGGCTCTCCGCACACGGGATGACGGTGCCGGAGCACCTTTCCGGCCCCACCTATGCCGATGCCTCGCTCTGCCTCGACGCGGCGATCGCCGGGCATGGTGTGTTCATGGCCTGGGAAACCCTGGCCGCCGATGCGGTCGAGGCCGGACAGCTTTGCGCGCCGCTGCCGGGCCGGCACGCCACCGGGCAAAGCTACTGGCTGGCGCTGAGCCCGAGGTCCGACCGCAAGCCCGCCGCGCGGGCCTTCCGCGACTGGATCACGGACGAACTGGACCGGTCGGTCCGCGCCTGGCGCGGGCCCTCGGCGCCATGACTCAGACCTGCGGCTCGGCGATGCGCCTTCCGCTCTCGATCCCGTCCCACAACGCGAAATCGGCGGCGCGTTTGCGGCGCAGCTTCGCCTCGGTCCGCGGAGAGAGCTCCAGACGCGCGGCCAGGGATACGTTCTCCCGCCCCGGCGCCACGGTCACGCCAAGCCGCTCCGACAGGAAGGCGTCGAGGGCCTCGCGTTCCTCGTAGCGGAACAGGTGCGTCACCTGCGTGCCGTTCGGCCGCGTCTCGACGAACTTCGACTGGTCGCCGACATCGGCGAAAGGCGGACGCTCCCCCCGGCACCAGGCCCCTGCGAATTGGTCGAAACTCACCCCCCGCGTGGAGACCGGCTTGCCATCGAGGAACGGTCGCTGCCGGTAACGCCACCACGACCCGAGCCACGAAATCGGCTCCCGGATAACGGCGACGACGTCCATGCTCTCCGCCCCCATCTTCTCGAACATCGGGCGGAAGAAGCGGTTGTAACGATAGACCGGCGCGTGCTTGAGCTGCGGCGGATCGGTGATCACCATTCCCGCATGCGGTGCGAGCGCGGCGGCGTAGGCCGAGCTTCCCGTCTTCGGCACCGCCAGAAGCACCAGCCGCGCTTTCCAGAATACCAGCATCGTGCCGCACCGCCGTCTTTTGTCCGTCCCGGTAACCTGCCGTTAACAATGTTGCGAAACTCTGCCGAAGGGAAGAACGGACTTGAATTGTTCCCCTTTTGATCGCACCTTGGCGCGAACAATAAGTGAACGAAGCAGCGATTGCCGTGCGGCGGCACGTATGGAATAAGGGCGGAAATCTCATGGCAACGGCAGACCTTCTGAACATGGCTTCCAAGAGCGACGCGAACAAGCAGAAGGCGCTCGACTCGGCGCTGGCGCAGATCGAACGGCAGTTCGGCAAGGGCTCGATCATGAAACTGGGCGGGGACAACCCGTTCAAGGATATCGAGTCGACCTCCACCGGTTCGCTCGGGCTCGACATCGCGCTCGGCATCGGCGGCCTGCCCAAGGGCCGCATCGTCGAGGTCTACGGCCCCGAATCCTCGGGCAAGACGACCCTGACGCTGCATTGCGTGGCCGAAGAGCAGAAGAAGGGCGGCGTCTGCGCCTTCGTCGACGCCGAACACGCGCTCGACCCGCAATACGCCAAGAAACTCGGCGTCGACCTCGACGAGCTCCTGATCTCCCAGCCCGATACCGGCGAACAGGCGCTCGAGATCACCGATACGCTGGTGCGCTCCGGCGCGGTCTCCATGGTCGTGGTCGATTCCGTCGCGGCGCTGACGCCGAAGTCGGAACTCGAGGGCGACATGGGCGATTCGAATGTCGGCGTGCAGGCCCGCCTGATGAGCCAGGCGATGCGCAAGCTGACCGGCTCGATCTCGCGCTCGAACTGCATGGTGATTTTCATCAACCAGATCCGCATGAAGATTGGCGTGATGTTCGGCTCGCCCGAGACGACGACGGGCGGCAACGCGCTCAAGTTCTACTCCTCCGTGCGCCTCGACATCCGCCGCATCGGCGCGATCAAGGACCGCGACGAGGTCGTCGGCAACGCCACCCGCGTTAAGGTCGTGAAGAACAAGGTCGCGCCGCCGTTCAAGCAGGTCGAGTTCGACATCATGTACGGCGAAGGCATCTCCAAGACCGGCGAGCTTCTCGACCTCGGGGTGAAGGCCGGCGTGGTCGAGAAATCCGGCGCCTGGTACTCCTACGGCGACGAACGCATCGGCCAGGGCCGCGAGAACGCCAAGACCTTCCTGCGCGAGAACGGCGCCATGGCCCTCGACATCGAGGACAAGATCCGCGCCGCGCACGGCCTCGAGTTCCACATGTCGGAAGACGACAGCGGCGAGGAATTGGTCGAAGGCTGACACGCCCAGGCGCGCCACCGCCCGCTTCTCTTCCGCGTCCCTGCTTCTTTGGGCCGAAAAATACTCCGGGGGCGTGGGGGCTGGCCCCCACTCCGCGGTAGCCGCTCGTCCCGGCGCATTATCCTCTCCCGTAGGGTGGGCAACCTGCCCGCCCCGGTCAGAACTCCAGCCCCAGCGCGATCCCGCCCAGCATGTAGGCGAAGAGCGTGACCAGCATGATGCCGATCGCGTTCAGCACCACGCCGCCGCGGGCCATCTGGCCGATCGTCACCGCCCCGGTGCCGAAAACGATGGCGTTTGGCGGCGTGCCTACCGGCAACATGAAGGCGCAGGTCGCCGCGAAGGCGGCCGGGATCAGCAGCGTCAGCGCATCGACGTCGAGCCCCACCGCGACCCCGCCGAGGATCGGGATGAAGGTCGCCGCCGTGGCCGTGTTCGACGTGATCTCTGTCAAGAACAGCACGATCGTCACGACCGCCGCCACCAGCGCCAGCATCGGCAGCCCGCCCAGCCCCTCGACCTGATCGCCGAGCCAGCTGTCGAGGCCGGTCTCCGCCACCGCCGAAGCCAGGCTCAGACCGCCTCCGAACAGCAGCAGCACGCCCCAGGGCAGCCCCTTCTCCGCATCGCGCCAGTTCAGCACCATGCGTCCGCCCGTTGCGCCCGGCAGCAGGAACAGCGCGATGCCCGCCGCGATCGCGATGGCCGTGTCGTCGAGCATGCCGAGCCAGGGCAGCGCGCTATCGATGAAGCCGACCTCGCTCAGAAGGCCCGGCACGATCCACAGGAACGCGGCGGAGACGAAGACGATCAGCACCATCCGCTCGCCCTGCCCCAGCGCGCCCAGGTCCTTCAGGCGATCCTCGATCATCTCCTGCCCGCCGGGAATCTCGTCGAGCTTGAAGCGGTAGAGCACCCGCGTCATCAGCGCCCAGCCGATCAGGATGAAGGTGAACGCCAGCGGCACGCCGATCAGCATCCAGCCGAGAAAGCTGATGTCGCGGTCGAGCTCGTCCGCCGCGTAGCCAGCGACGATGGCGTTGGGCGGGGAGCCGAGCAGCGTGCCGAGCCCGCCCATCGACGCCGACCACGCGATGGCGAGCACAAGGCAGATGCCGAAGCGCTGGATCTGCGGGTCGCGCACCACGTCGCTCACCGCCTTGCCCTCGGCGACCTCGTCTCCGACTTCCGCGCCCTGGTCGGTGTCGGACCGGTCCACCACCAGCGACAGGATCGAGATGCCGATGGGCAGCATCATCAGCGTCGTTGCCGTGTTCGACACCCACATCGACAGGAACCCGGTCGCCAGCATCATCCCGAGGACGATGCGCGACGGCGACACGCCGACCCGCGCCAGCGTCATCAGTGCGATGCGCGTATGCAGGTTCCACTTCTCCATCGCGATGGCGATGAGAAACCCGCCGAGAAACAGGAACACCACCGAGCTTGCATAGGGCGCGGTGGCATCGCCGACCTCGATCCCCGCAAGCGCGGGCAGCAGAACGATCGGCAGCAGCGCGGTGGCCGACAGCGGAAGCGCTTCGGTCATCCACCATATCGCCATGAGCGTACCCACGGCGGCGACGCGCCGCGCCTCCTCGGACAACCCGTCGGAGCCGCCGAGAGCCAGGTAGACGGCGAGCGCGGCGATAAGCCCCAGCGCGCGCAGACCCCAGAGCCAGCGCGGGTCCCGCAGCGTGTCGTCGTCGGCGGATGTGTCCTCGGCCATGATCGCGATCTCCCTGTGGTTCGTTAAGTCCTTCACCTCGCGTAACGTCGAAACCGCGCACCGCCGGCGAAGTTCCGCCGGCCCGGTGGCTTATGGACACCCCTCCGCCCCGGCGCTAGACCGGCGGGACCGATGCAGCCGTTCGACCGATAGGACCGTCATGCCGAGCCTCAACGACATCCGCTCGACCTTTCTGGGTTATTTCGAGAAGCAGGGCCACAGGGTTGTGCCGTCCTCGCCGCTCGTGCCGCGCAACGACCCCACCCTGATGTTCGCCAATTCGGGCATGGTGCAGTTCAAGAACCTCTTCACCGGGGTCGAGACGCGCGACTACACCCGTGCGACCACGGCGCAGAAATGCGTCCGCGCCGGCGGCAAGCACAACGACCTGGACAACGTCGGCTACACCCGGCGGCACCACACCTTCTTCGAGATGCTCGGAAACTTCTCGTTCGGGGATTATTTCAAGTCCGACGCGATCCCCTTCGCGTGGGAGCTGGTGACGAAGGAACTCGGCATCGACAAGAGCCGGCTTCTCGTCACCGTCTACCATACCGACGACGAGGCCGCCGATATCTGGAAGAAAGTCGCTGGGCTGCCCGACGAGCGGATCCTGCGCATCCCCACCTCGGACAATTTCTGGCAGATGGGATCGACGGGGCCCTGCGGGCCATGCTCGGAAATCTTCTTCGACCATGGCGACCAGTACTGGGGCGGCCCTCCGGGCACGCCCGAGGAGGACGGCGACCGGTTCGTGGAGATCTGGAACATCGTCTTCATGCAGAACGAGCTCTTCGAGGACGGCTCGATGCGCGAGCTCGACGCGCAGTCGATCGACACCGGCATGGGAATCGAGAGGGTCGCGGCGCTGCTGCAGGGCACCAACGACAATTACGCGACCGACCTCATGCGCGCGCTGATCGAGGCCTCGGCGGACGTGACCTCGACCGATCCGGACGGGCCGGGATCGACCCATCACCGGGTGATCGCCGACCACCTGCGCTCCACCTCCTTCCTGATCGCGGACGGGGTGATGCCGTCGAACGACGGGCGCGGCTACGTGCTGCGGCGGATCATGCGCCGGGCGATGCGCCACGCGCACCTTCTGGGCGCGAAGGATCCGGTGATGCACCGGCTGGTGCCGAGCCTGGTGCAGAAGATGGGCGCCGCCTATCCGGAGCTCGGCCGCGCGCAGGCGCTGATCGAGGAGACGCTGAAGCTCGAGGAGAGCAAGTTCAAGGCGACGCTCGATCGCGGCCTGAAGCTACTGGACGAGGAACTGTCGGGTCTGCCGGAGGGGACGCCCCTGCCCGGCGCCTCGGCCTTTAAGCTATACGACACATTCGGCTTCCCGCTCGACCTGACGCAGGACGCGCTGCGCGAGCGTGAGCGCAGTGTCGACACCGAGGGTTTCGATGCGGCGATGGCCGAGCAGAAGGCCCGCGCGCGCGCCGCCTGGTCCGGCTCGGGCGAAGCGGCGGACGCGGAGATCTGGTTCGACATCGCGGACGAGCACGGCGCGACGGACTTCCTCGGCTACGACACCGAAACGGCCGAGGGCCAGGTTCAGGCCGTCGTCCGCGACGGCGCCAGCGTGGACGCGGCGCGCGCCGGCGAGAGCGTGCAGATCGTCCTGAACCAGACGCCGTTCTACGCGGAGGCCGGCGGCCAGGTGGGCGACACCGGCGAGATCGTGACCGACGCGGGCCGAGCGCGGGTGACCGACACCAAGAAGGTTGCCGGCGTCTTCCTGCATTTCGCCGAGGTCACCGAGGGCACGATCGAGGCCGGCGCCTATGCCAAGCTGGAGGTCGACCACGCGCGCCGCACGTCGATCCGCGCGAACCACTCGGCGACGCACCTGCTGCACGAGGCGCTGCGCGGCGCGCTCGGCGATCACGTGGCGCAGCGCGGGTCGCTCAACGCGCCGGACCGGCTGCGCTTCGACTTCAGCCACGGCAAGGCGCTGACGGTCGAGGAAGTGCGCCGGATCGAGGCGGAAGTGAACGACTACATCCGGCAGAACGCGCCGGTGACGACGCGGATCATGTCCCCCGACGATGCGCGCGAAATCGGTGCGCAGGCGCTGTTCGGAGAGAAATACGGCGACGAGGTGCGCGTGGTCTCCATGGGCGGCGCGCCGGGATCGGGCAAGGGCCCGGACGGGTCGACCTATTCGATCGAACTCTGCGGCGGGACGCATGTGGCGCAGACCGGCGATATCGGCGTCTTCGTGGTGACCGCCGACAGCGCGTCCTCGGCCGGGGTGCGGCGGATCGAGGCGCTGACTGGCAGCGCGGCCTTCGACTTCCTCGCCGCGCAGGCCCGCACGGTGGGCGAGCTGGCGACCGAGCTGAAGACCTCGCGCGCCGATCTGAGGGAGCGGGTCAAGACCCTCGCCGAAGAGCGCCGGGCGCTGCAGAACGAGGTCGCGCAGCTGCGCCGCGAACTGGCGATGGCCGGCAGCGGCGGCGCCGCGCCGGAGGCCACGCAGGTGGACGGCGTGTCGTTCCTCGGCCAGGTGGTCGCGGGCGTCACCGGCAAGGACCTGCCGCCGCTCATCGACGAGCACAAGGCGCGCATCGGATCTGGCGCGGTGCTGCTGATCGCCGATTCCGGCGGCAAGGCGGCGGTCGCCGCAGGCGTCACCGAGGATCTGACCGGCCGGGTCTCGGCGGTGGATCTCGTGAAAGCCGCGGTGGCGGAACTCGGCGGCAAGGGCGGCGGCGGCCGCCCCGACATGGCGCAGGGCGGCGGGCCGTCGGCGGACAACGCCGAGGCGGCCATCAAGGCGGCGCAGGCCGTGATCGGAGGATAAAGATGCCCGCACTCTGGATTGCCCACGTCACCGTCACCGACGAGGCCGCCTACAAGAAATACGCCGAGCTCGCCGGCCCGGCGATCGCCGCGCATGGCGGCCGCTTCATCGCGCGCGGCGGCCGCTTCGTGCAGCTCGAGGGCAAGGAACGGCCGCGTAACGTGGTCGCCAGGTTCGACAGCGTCGAGGCGGCAGAGGCCTGCTATCACTCGGACGCCTACCAGGAGGCACTGAGCCATGCGCGCGGCGCCTCCGAGCGCGAATTGCTGATCGTCGAAACCTCGGAATGACGCCGGCGCATGTCGTGCCGCCGCTGCTGCTCGTCGCCTCCAACGTCTTCATGACACTGGCCTGGTACGGGCATCTGAAATTCCCGTATCGCGCGCTCTGGCTCGTCATCTTGGTGAGCTGGTCGATCGCGCTCCTGGAATACTGTCTGGCGGTTCCGGCGAACCGGCTCGGCCACCGGGTCTATTCGGCGGCGGAGCTCAAGACGATGCAGGAGGTGATCACCCTCGCCATCTTCGCCGGGTTCTCCGTGACCTATCTGAAAGAGCCGATCACCCTGAACCACGCGGTGGGCTTTGCCTTCATCGCCGCCGGCGCGTTCTTCATCTTTCGCGGGCCGCTCTGACCGCTACTCGAGATCGGTCTGGATCCACTCGTCGTTGAGGTGGATATCTTGCGCCTCGTAGGGCGCCTCAATCACCTCGAAACGATGCGGGATGCGCGCGGGGCCACGGATTACGTCGCCCGGCCCGCCTTCGATCACCTCGTCGCCGACGGTGAAACGCGCCCGCCCGCGCCGGATCACGAACAATTCGTCATAGGGATGCCAATGCAGCTTGGGCCCCTTCCCGATTTCGTCCACCGTCACGAAAAGGACCGTGACCCCGCATTCGAGGTCACGGCCCGTAACGTGGCCCGTCAGGCCCGGACTGCGCTTGAGGCCCGTCACGGCGCCTTGTTCATGCGCTTGCGCTCGTGCGGATCGAGGTAGCGCTTGCGCAGACGGATGGCGTTGGGCGTGACCTCCACCAATTCGTCATCGTTGACGTAGGCGATCGCTTCTTCCAGCGACAGCACCGTCGCCGGCGTCAGGCGAACCGCGTCGTCGGACCCACTGGCCCGCACGTTGGTGAGCTTCTTGCCCTTGAGCGGGTTCACCTCGAGATCGTTGTCGCGGCTGTGCTCGCCGATGATCATGCCCTCGTAGACCTTCTCCTGCGGCCCGATGAACATCTTGCCGCGCTCTTCGAGGTTCCACAATGCGAAGGCCACCGCCTCGCCAGACTCCATGGAGATCAGCACGCCGGCCCGGCGACCCTCGATCTTGCCCCGGTAGGGCGTCCAGCCGTGGAACACCCGGTTCATCACGCCGGTGCCGCGCGTGTCGGTCAGGAATTCCCCCTGGTAGCCGATCAGTCCGCGCGCCGGGACATGCGCGATGATGCGCGTCTTGCCGGTGCCCGAGGGCTTCATTTCCACCAGTTCGCCCTTGCGCACACCGGTCAGCTTCTCGATCACCGCCCCGGAATAGTCCTCGTCGACATCGATGGTGACTTCCTCGACCGGCTCCTCGCGCCCGTCCTCGCCGTCGCGCATGATGACCTGCGGGCGCGCGATGGAAAGCTCGAAACCCTCGCGGCGCATGTTCTCGATCAGCACGCCCATCTGCAATTCGCCGCGGCCCGACACCTCGAACGCCTCGCCGCCGGGCGTATCCTTCACCTTGATGGCGATATTGCTTTCCGCCTCCTTCATCAGGCGGTCGCGGATCACGCGGGACTGCACCTTCTTGCCGTCGCGGCCGGCAAGCGGGCTGTCGTTGATGCCGAAAGTCACGGTGATCGTCGGCGGGTCGATCGGCAGCGACTCGAGCGGTTCGTCCACCGCGAGCGCGCAGAGCGTGTCGGACACGGTCGCCTTCTGCATGCCGGCGAGCGTGACGATGTCGCCGGCGCGCGCCTCCTCAATGTCCTGGTAGCTCAGGCCGCGGAAGGCCTGGATGCGGCTGACGCGGAACTGCTCGATCTTCTGGCCGACGCGGGACAGCGCCTGCAGCGTCGCGCCCACCTTGACCTTGCCGCTCTCTACGCGGCCGGTGAGGATGCGGCCGAGGAACGGGTCGGCCGACAGCGTCGTCGCCAACATGCTGAAATCCTCGTCCACATGCGCCACCTGCTTGGGGGCCGGGACGTGATCGACGATCAGCCGGAACAGCGCGGAGAGATCCTTCCGCGGCCCCTCCAGGTCGTGATCGGCCCAGCCGGACCGGCCCGACGCATACATGTGCGGAAAGTCGAGCTGATCGTCGTCGGCGCCGAGATTGGCGAAGAGATCGAAGCACTCGTCGAGGGCACGGTCGGGCTCCGCGTCCGGCTTGTCGACCTTGTTCAGCACCACGATGGGGCGCAGGCCGAGCGCGAGCGCCTTGGACGTAACGAACTTGGTCTGCGGCATCGGCCCTTCGGCGGCGTCCACCAGCAGCACCACGCCGTCGACCATCGACAGGATGCGCTCCACCTCGCCGCCGAAATCGGCGTGGCCGGGGGTGTCGACGATGTTGATGCGCGTGCCCTTCCATTCCACCGACGTCGCCTTTGCGAGGATGGTGATGCCGCGCTCGCGTTCGAGATCGTTGCTGTCCATCGCCCGCTCGGCCACGGCCTGATTCTCGCGGAACGCGCCCGATTGCTTCAGCAATTCGTCCACCAGGGTCGTCTTGCCGTGGTCCACGTGGGCGATGATCGCGACGTTGCGCAGGTCCATATATGTCATCCTTCGGGGCTCTTCGCCGGGCACCTATCCGTCACGGGGGCAAAAGGCCAGAGGGCATCGGACCTGCCTCGCGCGGAAGACCGCACCGCGCGGAGCAGGCCCGACCCGAACGACGAGGGCCGACCGCATTTGCCAATTATTAGCCTTTGGACTGTAAAAAATGTGTCGAATGCCGCTATTGTTCGGGCAGGGAGACACAGGATGGTCATACATGACAAGTCCGGGGGCTGCGCCATGGCGCACGACCCGGAGCGGCCGACCGACACGCAGCACGCCGACGCGCAGGATACGCCACCGATATTGACGGGATGGTGGGTGGTGCCCGCGACGCTGGCTGGCGGTGCGGTCTGGGTCGTCATCTTGTCGTGCGTATTCTTCTGACGATTAAAGCCTTCCGAAGGCAAGGTTTTCCTGACGGTGCAGCGACGGGTGGGTTCCCCATCGATGTACGCCTGACAAAACTGTCACATTGGCATGATAGCCCCCAGCTCGCTCACCAATCGAATGCTTCGGGGACTTGAATGCCTTATACGCTGCAACTGCTTCACGCCAACGATCTCGAAGGCGGGGTCGAAGCTCTCGACAACGCGCCCAACTTCGCCGCGATCGTCGATTCGCTCGATGACACCTACGAGAACACGGTCACCATCTCGTCCGGCGACAACTACATTCCCGGAGTGTTCTTCTCGACCGCCGCGGACTTCTCCTTCGGCGGCATCCTGACCGACGCCTATGCCCGCTACTACACAGAGGTGCTCGGCCTCGACGCCGACACGCTGCCCGAGCTCGACCTCGGCCGCGGGGCCGGCCGGGTCGACGTGTCGATCATGAATTTCATCGGCTTCGACGCCTCCGCCGTGGGCAACCACGAGTTCGACGCCGGCACCAGCGCGTTTTCGGAGATCATCGGCGCCGAGGGTAGCGAAGGCGTGGTCGAATGGGCCGGCTCCTTCTTCCCGTACCTGTCGGCGAACCTCGACTTCTCTGGCGATGGCAACCTTTCAGGCCTCGCCACCGACGAGATCCTGTTCTCGGACCGCTACAACGAAACCCTGGAAGCCCTCGCCGCGGGCGAGGCCGGGCCCTCCATCGCGCCTGCGACGATCATCAAGGAAGGCGGCGAGCGCATCGGCGTGGTCGGCGCGACCACCCAGATCATCGAGAGCATCTCTTCCACGGGCGGCGTGGACGAAACCTCGGGCGGCGCCAACGACATGGCGGCCCTCGCCGAGGTGCTGCAGCCGCAGATCGACGCGCTGATCGCGGACGGCGTGAACAAGATCATCGTCACCTCGCACCTGCAGCAGTTCGCGCTGGAGCAGGAGCTGGCGGGCCTTCTGTCGGGCGTCGACATCATCATCGCCGGCGGCTCCAACACGCTGCAGGCGGACGAGCAGGATACCCTGCGCGACGGTGACGAGGCCGAGGAAACCTATCCGTTCGCCACCACCAACGCCGACGGCGAGCCGACGCTGATCGTCGGTACCGATGGTGAATATTCCTATGTCGGCCGCCTCGTCGTGACTTTCGACGACAACGGCGTGGTCGACACCTCCAGCGTCGATGCCGCCGAATCCGGCGTCTTCGCCACCGACGAGGCCGGAACGCTCGCCGCCACCGGCGCAGACAGCGTCGAGGAGGCGATCGACGGCTCCACCAGAGCCGACATCGTCGAGGACCTGACCTCGGCCGTCGCCGGGATCGTGGAAGAACGCGACGGCGTCATCTACGGCGCGCACGAGGTGTTCCTCGACGGCCGCCGGGAATCGGTCCGCACCGAAGAGACGAACCTCGGCAACCTCACCGCCGACGCCAACCTCGCCGCCGCGCGCGAGGTCGATGACAACATCGTCGTGTCGTTCAAGAACGGCGGCGGCATCCGCGCCGAGATCGGCAGCGTCGACGCGGACGGCACCCCGACCGAGGGCGACGGCCTTGTCAGCCAGCTCGATGTCGAGAACTCGCTGCGCTTCGACAACGGCCTGGCGCTCTTCGACGTGACCAAGGAGGGGCTGAAACAGCTCCTGGAGCACGCGGTCGCGGCCACCGACACCGAGGCCGGCAGCACGCCCGGCCAGTTCGCCCAGATCGGCGGCCTGCGCTTCTCCTTCGACGAGACGCAGACGGCGCAGGACTTCGCCACGAACGAGGACGGCGACTACATCCCGGCGGCGAACGGCACCGTGGAGACCGCGACCGCGGGCGAGCGCGTGCAGACCATCGCCATCGTCGATCCCGAGACCGGCGAGGACATCGTCGTCTACCGGGATGGCGGCTTCACGGGCGCCGCGCCCGACACGATCGGCATGGTCGCGCTCGACTTCCTGGTGAACAACAACGGCGACAGCTACCCCTTCCAGGAACTGGCGACCAACATCCGCTTCGTCACTGACGACGGCACGGTGACCACCGATCCCGACGCGGACAACATCCTCGGCGAGCAGCAGGCGTTCCGCGAATATCTCGAAGCCAACTTCGCGGACGAGGACAACGCCTTCGACAATGCCGAAGTCAGCCCGTCCAACGACACCCGCATCGTCCAGCTCGCCCAGAACGGCGGCCAGGACTTCATCACCATCGACGAGCCCGACCGCTCCATCCGCATCCTGCGTGACGGTCAGCTCGACTCGGGTGAGACCGAGCTCTTCACCGGCGGCTCCGAGGTCGTGTCGGTGGACGGCGCGTTCGCCTATGTCACCAACGCCGCGCAGGACCAGATCGACATCTTCAGCACCGCGACGCTGGAAAAGGTCGGCACGTTCGACCTGACCGAGGTGGAAGGCTATGCTGGCGTGCAGTCGGTCGCCGCAAAGAACGGCCTGATCGCCGCCGCGATCAACGTCGAGGACGAAGACGGCAACGCGGTCGACGGCGTCGTCGTGCTTTATGACGAGGCCGGGACGCTCCTGAACACCGTCGCGGTCGGCAACCTGCCGGACATGGTGACCTTCAACGCGGACGGTTCGACGATCCTCGTGGCGAACGAGGGCGAGCCGACCGACGCGGGCAATCCGCAGGGCAGCGTATCGGTCATCGACGTGTCGAGCGGCGCCGCCGCGGCGACCGTGACGACGCTCGACTTCACCGCCTTCGACGGCATGGAGGACGAGCTGCGCGAAGCCGGCGTGCTGCTGGAGCCGGGCGTTTCGGTTTCCGAGGATCTGGAGCCCGAATACATCACCGTCCTGCCGGGCGGCGAGGAAGCCTGGGTGTCGCTGCAGGAGGCCAACGCCTACGCGGTGATCGACCTGGTGAACATGGAGGTGACGGACATCCGCTCCTTCGGGCTCACCGATCGCGGCGAAGTGCCGTTCGACGCCTCGAACGACGACAACGCGATCAACCTGCAGACCTATGACAACGTCTTCGGGATGCGTCAGCCCGACGCCATCGCCTCCTACGAGTTCGAGGGCGAGACCTATATCGTCTCCGCCAACGAGGGCGACGCACGGGACGACACCGAGACCGAGGTCGGCGACGTGGAGCTTGACCCCACCGCCTTCCCGAACGCGGAGGTCCTCCAGCGGGACGAAAACCTCGGGCCGCAGGGCATCCGCTCGGATCTCGGCGACACCGACGGTGACGGCGATTACGACGAGCTTTATGCCTACGGCTCCCGCTCCTTCACCGTCCTCGACACCGAGGGCAACGTGGTGTTCGACAGCGGCGCCCAGTTCTCGCGCCTGATCGCGGAAATCCGGCCGGAGCTCTTCAATCAGGACGAGGGCGACTTCGACGACCGCTCCGACAACAAGGGCGTGGAGCCCGAGGCGGTCGCGGTCGGCATGGTGGACGGCCGCCCGCTGGCCTTCATCGGGCTGGAGCGTGACAACGGTGTGTTCGTCTTCGATCTCTCCAACCCGGAAAACCCGAGCTACGTCAACTACATCGACAGCGAGGCTTACGGGAATATCAGCCCCGAGGTGATCGACTTCGTGCCGGCATCCGAAAGCATCGACGGCACCGACAAGATCTACGTGTCCTATGAAGGCGACGGCAACACGGCGGTCTATACCGTGTCGGGCATCAACCCGGGCGTGTCGCTGGTCGCCGGTGACGCGGGCGAGCTTCTGCTCGGCGGCAATCTCGACGACGACCTGACCGGCGGCGCGGGCCGCGATCTGCTGTTCGGCCGGATCGGCGCGGACGTGATCGATGGCGGCGACGGTGACGACGTGATCGGTGCAGGCGCGGGCCGTGACATCGTCTACGGCGGCGGCGGCGACGACATGATCGGCGGCGGCTTCGGCGATGACGTGATCGACGGCGGCACCGGCAACGACACGATCGGCGCGGGTGGCCGCAACGACCGGGTCACCGCGGGCGACGGCGACGACGTCGTGGCCGGCGGATCGGGCAACGACACGCTCGATGGTGGCAACGGCGATGACACGATGGGCGGCGGCTTCCAGGACGACATGGTCATGGGCGGCGCCGGCGACGACAGCCTCGGCGGCGGCAACGGGATGGACACCATCTCCGGCGGCGAGGGTGACGACGCCATCGGCGGCGGCCTCGGCAGCGACCTGCTCTCCGGCGGCGCCGGCGACGACTTCATCGCCGGCGGCGGCCGCGACGACACCATCGACGGGGGCGACGGCGACGACGTCATCAACGGCGGGGTCGGGTCGGACGTGCTGACCGGCGGTGACGGCGCCGACATCTTCGTCTTCCGCGACTTCGGCGCGGGCGATGCGGACGTCATCACCGACTTCGTGGACGGCACCGACATGATCCGGGTGATCGGTCAGGGCGGCTTCGGCGCGCTGTCGATCACGGACGGCGACGACGGCGCGGTCGTCGCAGTGGCGGATACCACGATCACCCTGACAGGCTTGGACGCGGCGGACCTGAGCACGGACGACTTCCTCTTCGTCTGATCCGGCGCCAGGCCAAAACGACGAGGAGCCCCCGCGGGGGCTCCTTTCCATCTCCGGGCATAGATCCGTGCCGCGCGTCAGGCCGCGAGATGCGCCGGCGTCTTGCCGGCGATGATCATGCCCAGAAGATCGTCGGTCGACACCTTGTCGACCTCAACCACCCCGCCGACAAGCTCGCCGTTCTTCATCACCGCAGCGCGGTCGCAGAGGCGTTTGACCTGATGCACGTCATGGTCGATCAGGAAGATGCCGATGCCCTGGCGCTTCAGCTCTCCGATGATCTCGGCCACCATCTGCGTCTCGGCGGGGCCGAGCGCGGCGGTCGGCTCGTCCATGATAAGAATGCGCGCGTTGAAGTAGACCGCCCGCGCGATCGCCACCGATTGCCGCTGCCCGCCCGACAGCGCCGAGACCGGCGCGTTGAACTTGCGGAAATTGGGGTTGAGCCGGTGCATCACCTTGCGCGTCTCCGCCTCCATCGCGCTTTCGTTCACGAGGCCGAGCGGCGTGACGATCTCTCGACCGAGAAAGAGGTTGGAGGCCGCGTCGAGATTGTCGGCCAGCGCGAGCGTCTGGTAGATCGTCTCGATGTTGTAGCCGCGCGCGTCGCGGGGGTTGTTGATCGTCGCCTTCTCGCCGTTGATGTAGACATCGCCGGAATCCTGCCGGTAGGCGCCCGACAGGCACTTGATCAGCGTCGACTTGCCCGCGCCGTTATGGCCCAGAAGGCCGACGACCTCGCCGGGGTAAAGATCCACCGACACGTGATCGACGGCCTTGATGCCGCCGAATGCGATGGAGATGTCCTTGAGCTCGACAAGGGGCGTTCCGCTGCGGTCCACCATCACTTCGCTCCCGTGCGCTTGCGGTAGATGATGTCGACGAGGACGGCGACGACCAGCACCGACCCGACGACGATGTTCTGGAACGGCGCGTCGACGCCGACCATGGCCATGCCCGATTGCAGCGACTGCATGATCAGCGCACCGAGGATGGCGCCGTAGATCGTGCCGATCCCGCCGGCGAGCGCGGTACCGCCGATCACCGCCGCGGCGATCACGCGCAGCTCGTCCAGCGTGCCGATATCGTTGGAATGGAATGTCAGGCGGGCGGCGGCGACGGCGGCCGACAGCGCGCACAGAAAGCCCATGATCGCGAAGACCTTCACCGTCAGGAGGCGGGTGTTGATGCCCGACAGCTCTGCCGCGTCGGGGTTGCCGCCGGTTGCGAAGATGTAACGGCCGAGCCGCGTCTTGCGCGCCACCACCGTCATCACGATCGCCACGAGGATCAGGAGCAGGACCGAGTACGGGATGCCGTAGCCGGTGGAGTAGCCCTCGGGCATCGTCTCTCCGCGCGCCTCGAACATCCGTTCCAGCCGGTTGCTGGGCACGTCATAGGCGTTGAGCGTGGCGACGAAGCCTAGGATCACCGCCGCGATCACCACGGCGAGAAACGCCTCGGCCCAGAGCGGTTTGACCGGGAAGTCATGTGCCTTTTTCGAGCGGCGCCCCGCGGCCAGCGCGAGGATCGCGGCCACCACGGCGATGACGCCAACGACCCAGGAGGCGCTTTCCCCGAGCGTGCCGTTGATACCGCCGAGCAGGACGAAGTTTGAATCGAGCGGGCCGATGGTCTGCCCATTGGTGAGATACCAGGCGACGTTGCGCCAGACGAGCAAGCCCCCCAGCGTCACGATGAAGGCGGGGATCGTCAGGTACCCGACGAGCCAGCCGTTGAACGCGCCGATGGCGGTACCGCAGATCAACCCGAACAGCAGCGCGATGGGCGCCGTCAGCGGGTGATTGAGACCCAGGCCCAGCCATTCCGGCGTCACCACCGTCTGCGTCATCGCCATCACCGCCGAACAGGTGGCCAGCAGCGAGCCGACCGACAGGTCGATGTGCCGCGTGACAATGACGAACACCATGCCGGTCGCCATCAGGGCCACGCTCACGGTCTGGATCGACAGGTTGAAGATGTTGCGCGGTGTCAGGAAACGCCCGTCGGTGAAGACGTTGAACACGAGGCAAAGCACCACGAAGGCGCCGATCATGCCCAGAAGGCGCGAGTCGACCTCCAGCGTATCCAGAAGGCGCTTGCGCTGCGGCGATCCGGCCTTGGCTTCGGCGGTCTCGGCCATTGTCCCCTCCGATGTCAGGAAAAACGTATCACGGATCGCGGCCGGGCGCAGCGGGGTGCTCCGCGCGGCTCCGGCCGGTCCGGTGGAGCGGATGGCGACTCGGGCCGCCATCCGCCTGCGGCATCAGTTGCAGGGCGCCGGGCCGTCCGAGACGCCCTGGCAGAGTGCATCCTGCTCGATCCAGCCGGCCTCGACCACGGTCTCCAGGTTGTCCTGGGTGATCGGCACGGGGTTCAGGAACTCCGACCACAGCGTGGTGCCTCCGGGGGAGGTCCAGGACTCGGCGCCCTCGATCTCGGACATCTGCGTGCCGGAGGCGAGCTCGATGGCGATCTCACCCGCGCGCTTGCCGAGCTCGCGGCTGTCCTTCCAGACGGACACCGTCTGCGTGCCCTTGGCGATGCGGTTGAGCGCGGCGTGGTCGGCGTCCTGCCCCGAGACCGGAATCCCGTCCATGCCCTGGGCCGTCAGCGCCGCCACGGCGCCGCCCGCGGTCCCGTCGTTCGAGGCGACGACCGCGTCGACCTCGTTGCCTTCGGCGGTCAGGATCTGTTCCATGTTGCGCTGGGCGTTCGCCGGCAGCCAACCGTCGGTATAAGCTTCGCCGACGATGGTGATGTCGCCCGCGTCGATCGCCTCCTGCAGGACCTCCTGCTGACCGCCGCGCAGGAAATCCGCGTTGGGATCGGTGGGCGAGCCCTTGATCATGACGTAGTTGCCGGACGGCTGCTCTTCGAGGATCGCGCGCGCCTGCATGCGGCCGACCTCGATGTTGTCGAAGGTCAGGTAGAAGGCGCGCTCGTCCTCGATGAGGCGGTCATAGGCGATGACCGGGATGCCTTCGTCCGCGGCGGCCTGCACGGCGGGGCCGATGGCCGACGCGTCCTGCGCAAGGATGATGAGCGCATCGACGCCCTGCGCGATCAGGCTTTCCACGTCGGACAATTGCTTGGCCGAGGACGATTGCGCGTCCGTGGACACGTAGTCGGCGCCCGCCTCGTCCAGCGCGCCCTGGATCGCGGCCTCGTCGGTCTTCCAGCGTTCCTCCTGGAAGTTCGACCAGCTCACGCCCACGGTCATGTCGTCCTGCGCGAAGGCCGGCGCCGTCAGGCAGGTCGCCGCGGCCAATGCCGCGACCAGCGTTCTTCTTTGCATAAGATATCCTCCCATGTCGCGACCCGTCCCCGCGGGCCATTGCGGCGGAATCGCCGTGACGGCTCCAAAAGTGCCACATTAAATTCGGTTGTCAAAATAAATTTCGTTGAAGATAGTGGCGATTGTGGGCGAGATCGCCTGCACACTGCTCTGAGGGGAGGAGCGGACCGGTCCGCGCCGCAGGAGATCGGCTGGATTAGTTCGGAGAGCGAACAAATGGACGACCTTACGGAACCCTTGGCCGAGAGCGCCCCGCAGGGCTTCGGCCCGCTGATCGCGCCGATGTCCGACGTGCAGCGCCCCCTGCGCCAGCAGATCTTCGAACGCGTCCGCGCGTCGGGCGCCATCAGCCGTGCGCAAGTGGCCAAGGATCTCGGCATCTCGCCGGCCTCGGTGACGACGCTGACCTCGGACTTGATCGAGGCGGGCTTCCTGACGGAGGTCGCCGCCCCGCGCGACGGCCAGGACGGCAGCCGCGGGCGCCCGCCGGTCGCCCTCGGCGTCCGGGCGGATGCCTTCGCGGTCTGCGGCATCAAGCTGTCGGATCGCGAGCATGGCGTGGTCATCCTCGACTTCGCGGGACGCGAACTGGCCGCCACCTGTGCGCCGGCCGCCGGGACCGAAACCCTCGACGAGACGCTGAGCACGCTCGACCGCCTGATCGAGGATGTCTGCAGCCGCGCCGGGATCGACCGTCGCGACCTCTCGGCGCTCGGCGTCGGGCTGCCGGGCTTCGTCGATGCGCCGTCCGGCCGGGTGGTCTGGTCGCCGCTCCTGCCGGAACGTGACGTCGCGCTCGCCGCTGCCGCGGAGGCACGGCTGGGCCTGCCGGTCGCGATCGACAACGACGCCAACCTCGTGGCGCTGGCAGAGCTGTGGTTCGGCGTGGGCCGCCGGATCGCCGATTTCGCCGTGGTCACCATCGAGCACGGCGTCGGCATGGGGTTGGTGCTGAACCACCGTCTGTATCGCGGCGCGCGCGGGCTGGGGATGGAACTTGGCCACACCAAGGTGCAGCTCGACGGGGCGCTCTGCCGCTGCGGGCAGCGCGGCTGCCTCGAGGCTTACGTGGCCGATTACGCGCTGGCACGCGAAGCGGCGGTGGCGCTCGGCCGGATCGGGCAGCCTGCACTGCCGCTGTCCCAGCTTCTCGGCACGCTCCACGCCCGGGCCAAGGACGGCGACGCGGCCGCGCGGTCGATCTTCCACCGCGCGGGGCGGTTCCTGGCGGTGGGGCTGGCCAACGTGGTGAACCTGTTCGATCCCGAACTGGTCATCCTCGCCGGGGAACGGATGCGCTACGATTTTCTTTATGCCGACGACACCCTGTCCGAGATGAACCGCCTGATTCTGGAAACCGGCCGCACCGCGCCGCGGATCGAGGTTCACGCCTGGGGCGACCAGCTTTGGGGCTACGGCGCCGCGGCGCTGGCACTGTCGACGGTGACCGAACGCCATCTCGGTGCCGCGCGGGAGGAGCCGGCATGAAGTGGCTCGCGCTCTTTCTCGCCGCACCTGTGGCGGCGGAGCCGACCTTCGTGGACCGCTCCGGCGGCCTGCCTGTGGCGCACGTTTATTCCGGCGGCTGGGAGCATTTCGTCGGTGGCGGGCTGGCGGTGCTCGACTGCAACGGCGACGCCCGACCGGACATGTTGGCGGCGGGCGGCGCGGCGCCCGCCCGACTCTTCGTCAACGCCACGCAAGGCCCGGGCGCGCCGCTGCGCTTCGAGACGGGCGAGCTGCCGGAGATGACGGGCGTGACCGGAGCCTATCCCCTCGACATCGACGGAGACGGCCCCCTCGACCTCGTCGTGCTGCGGGTCGGCGCGAACGCGATCCTGAAGGGCGACGGCGCCTGCGGCTTCACCGATGCGACGGCGGACCTGGGGCTCGACCCCGGCGCGGCCTGGACGACCGCCTTCAGCGCAACCTGGGAGGACGGCGAGACACTGCCGACGCTCGCTTTCGGCAACTACGTGGACCGGTCCGATCCCGATGGCCCCTTCGAGGCATGCGACGACAACGCGCTGATCCGACCGGACGGCGACCTCTACGGCCCGCCGGTGCCGCTCTCGCCGGGCTGGTGCGCGCTGTCGATGCTGATCTCCGACTGGCAGCGCACCGGCACGCCGGAGCTGCGCATCTCCAACGACCGCCATTACTACGTGCGCGGCGGGCACGAGGAGATGTGGCGGCTCGATCCGCTCGAGCCGCGCGGGACCGATGACGGCTGGGAGGAGGTGTCGCTCTGGGGCATGGGCATCGCCTCTGCGGACGTGGACGGCAACGGCTTTCCGGACGTGATGCTGACCTCCATGGGCGACCAGCTTCTGCAGTTCGGCAACGGCACAGAGTTCGTAAGCGCGCCCTACAGCGTCGGCACTTACGCGCAGCGTCCGCATGTGGGCGACGACGGGCGCCCGGCGACGGGCTGGCACGCGGAGTTCGGCGATATCGACAACGACGGGCGGCTCGATCTCTTCATCGCCAAGGGCAACGTCGACCAGATGCCGTCGAACGCCATGAAAGACCCCAACAACCTGCTGATGCAGGGGCCGGAGGCCGTATTCGCGGAGGCCTCGGTGGCGGCGGGGATCGCCACGACGGCGCGGTCGCGCGGCGCGGCGCTCGTCGATTTCGACGGCGACGGGCGGCTCGACCTCGCGGTGGTGAACCGCCGCGCGCCGATGGAGCTTTGGCAGAACCGGACGCCGGACACGGGGCACTGGCTGTCGGTCGAGCTGCGGCAGGCGGCGCCGAACACCCGCGCGGTCGGCGCGTGGATCGAGCGGCGTACCGAAGCCGGCGTCGTCGCGCGCGAGGTCACGGTGGGCGGCGGGCACGCCGGGGGCCAGGCCGGACCGGTCCATTTCGGGCTCGGAGGCGCGACGCGGGCGGATCTGCGCGTTCGCTGGCCGGGTGCGGACTGGAGTGCCTGGCAAAGCGTGGATGCTGGACAGCGCGTGAGGCTCGAGCGCGAGACGCTGCCGCCGCTACGGTGACGTGGACGCGCCTGCCCTGCGACGGCGCGGGCGGTACGGTCGGGATTTGAGTATTTGAAGCCCAAAGAAGCCGGGGGTATGCGCATCGGTCCAATGTGGGACGCGCGGGCGGTCGGTGATGCTCAGCGGTCGATCGGAAGGCCGCTCGGCACGCTTTCGGGGATGCCGAGGCGCCCCTCGAGCGCGGCGGGATCGGTGAGCGTGTCGAGGAAGGCGAGGATGTCGGTGATCTCGCCGTCGCTCAGGGCACGGCCGAGGCGCGCGGCGGCGCGGATCTCCTCCCGCTCCGCAGGATCGTCGAGGATTGTCCAGAGGCCTTCTGCAAGCTCCGTCTCGGGCAGCGTGACCGCGCGTGGATAGGAGTCGAGGCCGGCGGAGGGATCGGCGTGCTGTGCAACGAAAGCGCCGAGGTCGGTGAAGGCGCCGGCATGCCCCCACGGCCCGGTCTTCGCGACGTTGCGCAGGGAGGGCGTGCGGAAGGCATAGGCGTCCTCGTCCCGGCCGGTCACGCGCATCCGGCCGACATCGCGGGAATGTCGCTCGAACCGCGCCGCCTTGCCCGGGCCGAGCTGCGGCTGGCCGGTGGCGTGAAAATCGAAATCGGACTGGAGCGGGCCGGAATGGCAGCCCGTGCAACCCGCATCGCCGTAGAACAGTGCCGCGCCTCGGGCCGCCGCGCCGTCGAGCTGCGCCTGACCGCGCAACACCTCGTCGAAGGGCGCGGTGTCCGAGCGCCACTCGAACGCAACGAAGGCGGCGATGGCGTTGGAGATATCGGTGAAGGCGATCTCGCGCCCCGCCGCGATCGCGGGATAGACCGCCTCGAACCGCGCCCGGTAGGCGGGGATCGCCGCGATCCGGTCCGACAGCAGCGCCCAGGCACCGCCCTTCCCGGTGATGAAGCCCTGCCGCGCGGCCTGCGCGACCTCGTTCTCCGAATAATGCCCGGCCATCTCGTCCTGGCTGAGGACCGGGAACATGGTCTGGGCCGACAGCAAGTTGTCGAAGCCGGCGACCATCTCCTCTTCCATCGGGGTCCGCAGGCCCGAGGGGCGCGCGGGATCGACCTCGATCCGTCCGTCGGCGAACATCGCCGTGACAGCCCGCGCGCCCATGTTGAAGAGCGGTGGGGCGTTGCGCGGGATCAGCTCCTCGGGCGGATTCTCCGGGTCTGCGACGCGCTTCGGGCCAAGGCCGATGCCACCCTCCCCGAGGCCCAGCGACACGCCGTCGCCGGTCGCGAAGCGCGGATGATGGCAGGTCCCGCAGGAGATGTTGCGGTTGCCCGACAGGATCGGGTCCCAGAACAGCAATTGGCCGAGCCGCGCCTCGTCCGCGCGCACCGGCAGGAAGTCGGCATCGGTCAGCGGCGGCGGCAGATCGGGCCCGGCGACCGCGGGCGTGGAGGCGGCCAGGATCCCGGCCAGGATGGCGTGGCGCATGTCAGGTCCCCCTCGCCCGCCACATGACGCGAGGCCGCGCGGCGATGCAAGACCGCCTGTGCTGATGGCGGTTGCAGGAATTCATTGACCGACCGGACGGTTTATCATGGAATGCCGGCAGCGATGGAGGAGTCGCACGGGAGGAGACATGGACGATCCAGACGGCGTGCCGGTCCTGACCCGGCTCGAGGGCGGCGTGCTCGAGATCACGCTCAACAGGCCGGAGACGCTCAACGCCTTCAACGAGGCGATGCATCTGGGGCTGCGCGCGGCCTTCGACCGCGCCAACGTGGAGCCGGAGATCCGCGCGGTGCTGCTGACCGGTGCGGGTCGGGCGTTTTCGTCGGGCCAGGATCTCGGCGACCGCGATCCGCGCAACTGGACCGAGCCGCCCAATCTCGGCCGTACGCTGGAGACCTTCTACAACCCCTTGATGCGGCGCATCCGGGGGCTGGACAAGCCCGTGGTCGCGGCGGTGAACGGCGTCGCGGCGGGCGCCGGGGCGAATATCGCACTGGCCTGCGACATCGTGCTCGCCGCGCGCTCGGCGCGGTTCATCGAGGCCTTCGCGAAGGTCGGCCTGGTGCCGGACGCCGGCGGTACATGGATGCTGCCGCACCTCATAGGGGAGGCGCGCGCCAAGGCGATCGCCCTGACCGGGGAGCCGGTCGGCGCAGAGGACGCCGCCGCCTGGGGCATGATCTGGAAAGCGGTCGAGGACGACGCGCTGATGGAGGAGGCCCGCGCGCTGGCCGCGCGGCTGGCCGGGGGGCCGACGCTCGGCCTCGGCATGACCAAGCGGCTGATCCAAGGCGCGGCGCAGCGCGACTTCGACACGCAGCTCGACGCGGAGCGGGATTCGCAGGCCAAGGCCGGGCGCTCCGCCGATTACGCCGAAGGGGTGACCGCCTTCCTCGAGAAGCGCGCGCCGCGCTTTCAGGGCAAGTGACGTGACGCCCGAAGAGGTCGCCCGCGCCAGCGCCGAGGCGATGTGGCGCACCGACCGCGCGAGCCAGGCGCTCGGCATGGACATCCTGCGCATCGCGCCGGGCGAGGCGGTGCTGACCATGACGGTGCGGGGCGACATGGCGAACGGGCACGGCATCTGCCACGGCGGCTACATCTTCACGCTGGCCGACAGCGCCTTCGCCTTCGCCTGCAACAGCTACGGCCGCGTGACCGTCGCGCAGTCGAACACCATCACCTATCTCAGCCCCGGCCCGGTGGGGGAGACGCTGACCGCCACCGCGCGGGAAGTGGCGCTGGCCGGGCGCTCGGGGCTCTACGACGTGACCATCGCGCGGCAGGACGGCACCGTGATCGCGGAGTTCCGCGGGCAGTCGCGCGAGCTTGGCCGCGACATCGCCGGGGTGCTCCCCGCCGATCCAAGGGAGGAGACATGATGCTGGACCTGACCCCGCCGAAGGAGATCCTCGATCCCATCGAGATCGCCAGCCGCGACGAGATCGCGGCGCTGCAGCTCGAGCGGCTGAAATGGTCGCTGCGTCATGCCTACGACAACGCGCCGGTCTACCGCGCAAAGTTCGACGCGGCGGGTGTGCATCCGGACGACCTCACCTCGCTCACCGATCTCGCGCGGTTTCCGTTCACGACGAAACAGGACCTGCGCGACGCCTACCCGTTCGGCATGTTCGCCGTCCCGCGCGATCGGATCGCGCGCATCCATGCCTCTTCGGGCACGACCGGCAAGCCGACTGTGGTGGGCTACACGCAGGGCGATGTCGACCGCTGGGCGGACATCGTGGCCCGCTCGATCCGCGCCTCGGGCGGCCGGCAGGGCGACATCGCGCATGTCGCCTATGGCTACGGGCTCTTTACCGGCGGGCTCGGCGCGCATTACGGGGCGGAGAAGCTCGGCTGCACCGTGGTGCCCGTGTCGGGCGGGATGACCGAACGGCAGGTGACGCTGATCACCGATTTCCGGCCCGACATCATCATGGTCACGCCGTCCTACATGCTGTCGATCCTCGATGCGTTCCGCGCTCAGGGGATCGACCCGCGCGAGTCCTCGCTCAAGGTCGGCATCTTCGGGGCGGAGCCCTGGACCAACGCCATGCGCCTCGAGATCGAGGCGGCCTTCGACATGCACGCCGTCGACATCTACGGGCTGTCCGAGGTGATGGGCCCCGGCGTCGCCCAGGAATGCGTGGAGACCAAGGACGGCCTGCATATCTGGGAGGATCACTTCTACCCCGAGGTGATCGACCCAGAGACCGGCGAGGTCCTTCCCGACGGCGAGATGGGGGAGCTGGTGTTCACCACGCTCACCAAGGAAGGGCTGCCGGTCGTGCGCTACCGCACGCGCGACCTCACACGCCTGCATCCGGGTACCGCGCGCTCCATGCGGCGGATGGAGAAGATCACCGGCCGGTCGGACGACATGATGATCCTGCGCGGCGTGAACGTCTTCCCGACGCAAATCGAGGAACAGGTGCTGAAATGCGCCGGCCTCGCCCCGCATTTCCAGATCGAGCTGCGCAGCGAGGGTCGCATGGACACGATGATCGTGCACGCCGAGGCGACGGCGACCCATGCCGCGCCCGAGGCGCGCGCTGCGGCTGGCCGGGACCTGGCGGAGCACATCAAGTCCGTGATCGGGGTCACCGCGACGGTCGAGGTGCACGAACCGTCCGGCGTCGCGCGGTCCGAGGGCAAGGCGCGGCGCGTCGTCGATAATCGCGAGCCGGGCTGAGATGGCCCGCCCGCGCGCCCGCGACTTCGACGCAAAGCGCCACGGCCTCTTGGTGGAGGCCGCGCGCGTCTTCGCCGCCATGGGGATGGAACGCGCGTCGATGGCGCAGATCGCGAGCGCGGCGGGCGTGTCGAAGTCCCTGCTCTACCACTACTACCCGTCGAAGGACGCGCTTATCTTCGCGATCATCTCCACGCATCTGGAGGCGCTCGACACCGCGCTGGAGACCGCCGACGATCCGGCCGCGCCGCCCGAAGAGCGGCTGCGCGGCCTAGTCGGCACGGTGCTGGAGGCCTATCGCGGTGCCGACGATTTCCACAATGTACAGCTCAACGCGCAGCTGCCCGCGGTCGAACAGGCCGAGATCCGCGCCATCGAGCGGCGCATCGTGCGGCGCTTCTCCGAGGTGATCGCAGAGGTGCATCCCGGGCTCGACGAAGGCGAGAAGAAGCGGTTGATGCCCGTCACCATGTCGCTCTTCGGGATGATGAACTGGGTCTACATGTGGTTCCACGATGGTGGGCCGATCACCCGCGACAGCTATGCCGACCTCGCCACGGCGCTGATCCTCGACGGCGTGCGCGGTCTGCGCTGACCGCTCAGGTCCAGCTCTTCGCCACCATCGTCAACACGTCGTATTGCGCCACCGTCTCGCCGTGCTGGTTGGCGACGAGGCAATCCCAGCGCACCTCGCCATGTTCGGCCTCTTCGCGCGGATTGATCTCCTTGCAGGTCAAGCGCACTTGCAGCGTGTCTCCGAAATAGACCGGCGTCAGGAACCGCAGGTTGTCGATGCCGTAGTTGGCCAGCACCGGCCCCGGATCGGGCCAGACGAAGAGGCCCGCCGCGAAGGACACGATCAGGTAGCCGTGCGCGACGCGCCCCTCGAAGAACGGGTTCGCCTGCGCGGCGGCCTCGTCCATGTGGGCGTAGAACGTGTCGCCGGTGAAGCGGGCGAAATGCTCCGTGTCATCTTCGGTGATGGTGCGCGCCTCGGTCAGAAGCTGATCGCCCAGCTGCAGCTCGCCCAGCGACTTGCGGAAAGGATGGGTGCCGCGATCCGTGGCGCCGCCGTCCGACCATTGGCCGGTGACGGCGGTCAGAAGGTGCGGCGCGCCCTGCACCGCGGTGCGCATCATGAAATGCTTCACGCCCCGCATGCCGCCCATCTCCTCCCCGCCGCCGGCGCGGCCCGGCCCGCCATGCACGAGCGGCGCGAGCGGGGAGCCATGACCGGTGGACGATTTCGCCGAGGCGCGGTTGCCGATCAACACCCGGCCGTGAAACGGCGCGATGCCGGCGACCATCGCCTGCGCCGTGCCCGGATCGTTCGTGAAAAGCGAGGAGCAGAGCGATCCGCGCCCCATCCGCGCCAGCGCCACCGCCTCTTCGGGGGCGTCGTAGCTCATCAGCGTGGCGACCGGGCCGAACGCCTCCACGTCGTGCACGGCGCGCGCGGTCAGCGGCGCGGCGCAGCGCAGCAGGACAGGGTTGAGGAAGGCGCCCTGGTCGGGATCGCCGGACACGACGCGCACCTCGCCGGGGTTTCCGGCGACGATCTCCGCCTCTGCCTGAAGCTCCGCGATCCGGGCGCGCACCCCGTCGCGGTCGCCGCGGCTGACCAGCGCGCCCATGCGCGCGGTCTCGTCATCGGGAAGGCCCACAGCAGTTTTCGTGAGCCGGTCCGAAATCGCCTCGGACACCGCGTCGGCATGCGCCTCGGGCACGATCAGCCGGCGGATCGCGGTGCATTTCTGCCCGGCCTTCACAATCATCTCGCGCACCGCCTCACGCACGAAAAGGTCGAATTCCGGCGTGCCCGGCCCGGCATCGGCGCCGAGGATCGAACAATTGAGGCTGTCGGCCTCCATCGTGAACGGCACCGAACGGGCGACGATCGTCGGATGCACGCGCAGCTTCTGACCCGTCGCCGCGGAGCCGGTGAAGGTGACGACGTCCGCCTCTTCGACATGGTCGAGAAGATCGCCTGCCGAGCCGCAAAGAAGCTGGAGCGCGCCTTCCGGCAGAACGCCCATCCCGAGGATCCGCCGCACCACCAACTCCGTCAGGTAGGCTGTCTGGGAGGCGGGTTTCACCACGCACGGCATCCCGGCGATGAGCGACGGCGCGATCTTCTCCAGCATGCCCCAGACGGGGAAGTTGAAGGCGTTGATGTGGATCGCGACACCGGGGCGCGGCGTCAGGATGTGCTGGGCCGAGAAGCTTTGGTCCTGCGAGAGCTGCTCGACCGGGCCTTCCGGGATCACGTGGGCGTTCGGAAACTCGCGCCTGGCGCGCGAGGCGAAGGTCAGCATCGTGCCGATGCCGCCGTCGATGTCGATCCAGCCGTCCTTGCGCGTCGCCCCGGTATGAAAGTTCTCGAGGTAGAACTCCTCCTTTCCGTCCATGAGCCGAAGGCCGATCTCCTTCAGCATCAGTGCGCGCTGGTGCAGCGTCAGGGCCCGCAGCGCCGGCCCACCAACCTCGCGCGCATGGGCAAGCGCGGCGGCGCGGTCGATCCCGTCCGCGCCGATCCGCGCGACGGCGGTGCCGGTCGCGGCATCGAGCAGTTCTGCCCCCTCGCCTGCGCCGGGACGCCACGCGCCCGAGACGTAGCTTTCCAGTCGGCGCGGTGCGCTCTTGAGCATTGGACCGGTCCTTTCCCGTATCAGACGAGGGCCGCCGCCGCGGCGCCTTGCATGCGCGGCGCGACGCCCGTAGCCCCGCGTGGCTCACTCATCGTAGCTCACCACCAGCGTGTCCGAGAGCGGCACGCACTGGCAGGTCAGCACGTAGCCCGCGCGCAGCTCGTAATCCTCGAGCGCGTGGTTCGTCTCCATCTCCACCTCGCCCTGAAGCACCTTGGCCCGGCAGGTGGAACAGACCCCGGCGCGGCAGGAGAACGGCGCATCCAGCGCGCTGTCGAGCGCGGCATCCAGCAGCACCGTGCCGTCGCGCGGCATCGCGAAGCTGCGCGTCGTGCCGTCGAGTGTCACCTGCACTGCGCAGACCGCGCCGGAGGCCGCCGCCTCTTTCGACACCGCGCGTGTCTTCGCACGGCCGGGCTGGGCGGACGCGAAGAGCTCGAACTTGATGCGGTCCTCTGGCAGCCCGTGCGCCTTCAGACTGTCGGCGATGGTCAGCATCATCGGCTCGGGCCCGCAGATGAACGCGGTGTCGATATCGCCTGCGTCGATCCAGTGGGTGAACAGCGCCTCCATCTTCTCCGCGTCGATCCGGCCGGAAAAAAGGTCGATCTCCTGCGCCTCGCTTTCGAGGATGTGGATCACCGACAGGCGCCCCAGATAGGTGTTCTTGAGATCCTCGATCTCTTCGCGAAACATGATGGAGCCGACCTGCCGGTTGGCAAAGACCAGCGTGAAGCGCGCGCCCGGCTCTCGCGCGAGGATCGTGCGCAGAAGCGACAGGACCGGCGTGATCCCCGACCCGCCCGCGAAGGCCAGGTAGTGGCGGTCGGCAGAGGCATCGAGCGGCGTGTGAAAACTGCCCATGGGTGGCATCGCGTCGAGCGTGTCGCCGGGGCGCAGCTCCTCGTTCGCCCAGGTCGAGAAGGCGCCGCCATCCACCCGCTTGATCCCGACGCGCAGCGCCCCGTCGTCGAGCCCGGCGCAGATCGAATAGCAGCGGCGCAGCTCCGTCCCGTCGAAATCGCGCCGGAAGGTCAGGTACTGGCCTTGCGTGAAATCGAAGGCGGGCGCGTCCGCCTCGCCGGGCGTCAGCGTGACGACCACGGCGTCGCGCGTCGTCTTCTGCACGTCGGTGACGGTGAGGGGGTGGAAGCGGGCCATCAGACCCCCTCCTGGACCGGTCGAACAGGCTTGAACGCTGCGGCAGACATCAGGCTCCCCGTCTTTCTCAGATGCACTTGAAGTAGTCGAAGGGCTCGAGGCACTCGTGGCAGCGATAGGCTGCCTTGCAGGGCGTGGAGCCGTGCTGGCTGAGCTTCTCGGTCGCGCCGGACCCGCAGCGGGGGCATTCCACGACGAGGTTCGTCCCCCCCGCCATCCGCGCCGCGCGCAAGGTGGAGACGTCCTGCGCGGTGCCGTCCACCGGGGGCGCGATGCCGTAGGCGCGCAGCTTCTCGCGGCCCGCGTCGGTCAGCCAGTCGGTCGTCCAGGGCGGCGACAGGCGCCGTTCGATGCGCACCTCTTCGATGCCGCGCGCGCGCAGATGCGCCTCTATCTCGAACTCGATCACGGCGACCGCCGGACAGCCCGAATAGGTCGGCGTCACGCCCACGACGAGCGTGTCGCCCTGCCAGCCCACGTCGCGCACGATGCCCAGATCGGTGACGGAGATCACCGGGATCTCCGGGTCTGGCACCTCGTCCAGCCAGGCGCGCACGGTGGCGGTGTCGGGCAGCGTCTCGGTCACCATTCCGCCCCCGGATAGGCGCGCTGGAGGAACTGCATCTCGGCCAGAAGATAGCCCAGGTGCTCCGTGTGCCGCCCCTGCCGGCCGCCCTTCTGGGCATGGCCGTTCTGCGGCATGTCCAGCGTCGCCTCCTCCAGCACCTCGCCCACGAAGGCGAGCCAGGGCGCGCGCAGATCCTCGGGGCGCGGGGCGATGCCGGCCTTGGCCACCGCCGCGTCCACCGCGTCGCCGGTGCAAAACTCACCGGTATAGGGCCAGAGGATATCGAGCGCGTCCTGCATCCGGGCGTGGCTCTCCTCCGTCCCGTCGCCGAGCCGCACGACAAGGTCGCTGGACCGGTCCAGGTGGTAGGCGACTTCCTTCTTCGCCTTCGCCGCAATCTCCGCGACCTCGGTGACGGCGGAGCCTTCGAGCCGCCCCAGCATCTCGTGGTGCCAGGCGTCGAACAGGAACTGGCGCATCAGCGTGCGGCCGATGTCGCCGTTCGGCAGCTCGACAAGCAGCGCGTTGCGAAAGTGCATGGCGTCCCGCAGATAGGCCAGATCGTCGGCCGACCGGCCCTGCCCCTCCACCTCGCCGGCGAGGTTCAGCCACATCTGCGTGTGCCCGATGAGGTCGAGCGCGGTGTTTGCGATGGCGATGTCTTCCTCGAGCGCGGGCCCGTGCCCGCACCATTCCGACAGCCGATGGCCAAGGATCAGCGTCGTGTCGCCCATCCGGCAGAGCCATTCGAAGAACGCCGGCTTGAGGTCCGGCACCTCCGCCAGCATGTCGCGCGACGCGCCGCGCCTGCCGGCGGCAAGCTCCGTCACGTTCGGCGTCGCCATGTCGGGCAGCGAGGGCATCACATATGCTCCACGTCGTCGGGGATGTCGTAGAAGGTCGGGTGACGGTAGACCTTGTCCTCCGCCGGATCGAAGAGCGGTCCCTTCTCGGACGGGGCCGTGGCGGTAATGTCCGCCGACTTCACCACCCAGATCGACACGCCTTCCTTGCGGCGGGTGTAGACGTCACGGGCATTGCGGATCGCGGTCTCCGCGTCGGAGGCGTGCAGGCTGCCCACGTGACGGTGGTTCAGCCCGTGGGCCGAACGGATGAAGACCTCCCAGAGGGGCCATTCCTTGCGCATCGTCTCCTCCTCAGGTTGGGCCTCTCCCGGCCCGCAAATGCACCCGGTGGGGCGCGCCGCTCACTCCGCCGCGGTGGCCGAGGCCGCGCGCCGCGTCGCCGCCTTCTCCGCGTAGGCCGTCAGCCCCTCGCGGAACCACGCGCCGTCCTCCCATGCCGTCACGCGGGCGCCGAGCCGTTCGCGATTGCACGGGCCGTTGCCCTTCAGCACCTCGTAGAACTCGTCCCAGTCCGGTTCGGAGAAGTCGTAACCGCCCTTCTCCTCGTTCCAGGCAAGGTCCGGGTCGGGCACGGTCAGACCCAGGAACTCCGCCTGCGGCACGGTCTCGTTGACGAAGCGCTGGCGCAGCTCGTCGTTGGTGTTGATCTTGATCTTCCAGGCCATCGACTGCTTGGAATGCACGCTGTCCTTGTCGGACGGGCCGAACATCATCAGCGACGGGAACCAGAACCGGTTGAGCGCATCCTGCGCCATCTCGCGCTGCGCGTCGGTCCCGCGGGCCATCTTCATCATGATGTGGTAGCCCTGACGCTGGTGGAAGCTTTCTTCCTTGCATATGCGGACCATCGCGCGGGCATAGGGCCCGTAGGACGTCCGCTGGAGCGGCACCTGGTTCATGATCGCCGCGCCGTCCACCAACCAGCCGATCGCGCCGATATCGGCCCAGGTCAGCGTCGGGTAGTTGAAGATCGACGAATACTTCGCCTTGCCGGAATGAAGCTGTTCGAACATCTCGTCGCGGCTGATGCCGAGCGTTTCGGCGGCCGAGTAGAGGTAGAGCCCGTGGCCCGCCTCGTCCTGCACCTTGGCCAGCAGGATCGCCTTGCGCTCCAGCGTCGGGGCGCGGGTGATCCAGTTGCCCTCGGGCAACTGCCCTACGATCTCGGAATGCGCGTGCTGGCCGATCTGACGCACCAGCGTCTTGCGGTAGCCCTCGGGCATCCACTCCTTCGGCTCGATCTTCTCGCCCGCGTCGATGCGCGCCTGGAACGCCTGCTCCTCGGGCGTCGGATCGCGATCGGTGGGTTCGGATTTCACCATCTGGGCGTACATGGGGTGCCTCCTGCCGGGGGTGCCGTTGCTAAGAACATAACGCACGAGACGTCACACTTAAAGTACGGATATCCGATTTGGCGTGACGCTTTCAGCGCGCGGGGCCCGCTGCCGGGGCGAGCACCCGGCGCAGGCTCGCAAGACGCGCGCGCGTCGCGTCCGTCTCCGCGGGCAGCGCGCCGCCGGCGTCGACGAAGCTGGCCCCGATATGAGCGTCCGCCATCTCCGCCAGTCTCAGATAGGCAGTCGCGAAAACCGTGCGAGCCTCCGGCCCCGGCCAGTCGCGCGGCAGCGTCCCGACCGGCAGGCGCGGATCGGACAGAACCGCCTGGCGGTAAGCGTGGACGAGCCGCAGGCGAAGTGCGAGGCAGACCTCAGCCTCCGGCAGTGGCCCGGAGCCGAGCGCGGCGGCGACCGGCGCGTAGCGGCGCAGGAAGGCGCGATAGGCCTCGCCCACGCCGGAGAGATCCCAGTGCGCGGCGGCGAACGCCACGGGCGCCTGCCCCGTCAGCGCTGTCCCGGCGACAAGCGGCGCATCGGGCCGGGTGACGTCCGGCCGGTCGGGGGCCAGCGCGAGGTCGGGCGCGATGCGCGCCCAGGCGACAGACGACAGATCCTCCGGCAGCGCCGCTTCCCCCAGCGCGAAGAGCCAGCCGCGCGCCTCCGACCAGGGATCGTAGAAGAGCCGCGCCGCGGCGCGGAACTCCGCCCGCGCGGCGTCCGTGAGCCGATAGAAACTGCGCCGGCCGACGCGCTCGCCGTCGAGCCGTCCCGACGCGACGAGCCGCGACACTGCTGTCCGCGCAAGGCTTTCGGAAATGCCGTGCGCCGCGCAGGTCTCGATCAGCGTGCCCATCGCAAGCGTGCCGCCCCGCGGCTCGGCCACATCGCCGTAGATCGTGACGATGAAGCGCGTGGCGCGCGGCGCCGGTGTGCTCAGCGCATCGCGGATCGCGGTCGGAAGAGGTTCGGCGGACAGGCCGTCGTGCATGTGGGGAGATCCCGGACCGTGCCGCCGGACCCTATCGCGGCAAAGCCGCGCGCGCCACTCAGGCGTCTTCGTAGAAGGTCACGCCGCCGTCGTCGGTGATGGTGGTGCCCACCTGTTCGCCGTTCAGCACGCGTCCGGCCGCGCCGGGTTCGTCGAAGCCGACCACGTGAACGCGCATCCGGTGCTGCTGAGCAAGCACGAGAGCGGCGTGATCCATGAAGGTCAGCCGATCCTTGATCGCCTTCTCGAAGGTCAGCGTCTTGTAGAGCTTGGCATCCGGATCCTTGCGGGGATCGCTGACATAGACGCCGTCGATGCCGTTCTTCATCGCCAGCACGCAGTCGCAGTCGAGCTCGATCGCGCGCTGCACCGACGGGTAGTCGGTGGTCAGGTACGGCTCTCCGATGCCGCCACACAGAAGCACGATCCGCCGCTTCTCGAGGTGCCGCTGGGCGCGGCGGCGGATGTAGGGCTCCCCGATCTGGGGAATGGTGAGCGCCGACATCAGGCGCACCTCGATATCGGAGGTCGCCTCGATCTTGGCGCGGAGGAGGATGCCGTTGGCGATGGTGCCGAGCATGCCGACGTTGTCGGCCTCGACCCTCTCGATGTTCCAGTCCGAAGAGACCGAGCCGCGGAAGATGTTGCCACCGCCGATGACGCAGGCAACCTCCGCCCCGGTGTCCTGCAGCTTCAGGATCTCCTTCACGACCGCCGAAATCGCATCGTCCGAAAAGACGCCGGCGGCACCACTGGCCAAGGCCTCGCCGCTGATCTTGACCATCACCCGCACGTGCCTGCTCCTCGTTTCCGCTAACGCCGCCGGTCTGGTATCGGAGCGCCCCGCGCAAGTCAACGCGCAACGAATTTTATCTACTTTCAACAAGTTGCAAAAATTCGAAATGCCCAACGAACGAACGTCCGGAGACGCGCATGCAAGAACCGACCGAGGGTCCAAGGGTCACTCGGCAGGAAAGCCGCCGACCGCGAATCGCTATTCGCAACATTTGCCAAGCGCAGCCCCCGTCTCGCGTCATGATCGTAAAAGCGCCTGACGGCAGCGCTGCCGTTCCCCTTGCACGCAACCTACGCGGTAGGCAAATTCTGGCCGATACACGTACGCAAACCCGCCTTCCGCAACGATAGGCTTGAAGCCCTCCCCCCTTCGTCCGTCAAATTTGATCATTCCGGGCGGGCAACCGACCCGGGCCATAATTCTATCCGGAGGTATGACACCCGTGCTGAAACACAGCCTCGCCGCGTCCGCGGTCGCGCTTCTCGCCGCAAGCCCCGCCCTTGCCGACAACCCCGTGCCCGAGGGCGTGGAACTGGCCGAAGAGCAGAGCTACACGTTCTGGCTGCTCGACGCGATCAAGTCGATGGATCCGCAGATCAACACCGACGTCGAGGGCTCGGACATCCTGCGCAACCTCTTCGAGGGGCTCTACAACGAGGACGCGCAGGGTGCGCTGGTGCCCGGCGTCGCGACCGATCACACGGTGTCCGACGATCAGAAGACCTACACCTTCACCCTGCGCGAGGATGCGCAATGGTCGAACGGCGATCCGGTCACCGCCGGCGATTTCGTCTATGCTTGGCAGCGCCTTGCCGATCCGGCGACCGCGTCGGAATACGCCTGGTACATGGAGCTGATGCAGATCGAGAACGCCGCCGAGATCATCGCCGGCGACGTGGAGCCATCGGAACTCGGCGTGCGCGCCGTGGACGACCACACCCTCGAAGTGACGATCACCACGCCCCTGCCCTACTTCCCGCAGATGGTGGTGCATGCCTCCACCTTCCCGGTGCATCAGGCGACGATCGAGGAGCACGGCGACAACTGGACCCGGCCCGAGAACATGGTCGGCAACGGCGCCTACGTCCTCGATGAGCACATCCTGGGCGAGCGCGTGGAAATGTCCAAGTCGGGCACCTACTGGGACGCCGAGAACGTGGTGATGGAAAACCTCACCGCGCTGACGATCAACGACGTGAACCAGGCGCTGACCCGCTACCTCGCCGGAGAGCTCGACCGCGTCGACATTCCGGCCGGCCAGTTCCCGCGCCTGAAGGAGGAATATCCCGACCAGGCGACCTCCACCCCATATTCGTGCAGCTACATCTACATGATGAACGTGGGCGACAAGGGCCCCGAGGCGCTCAACGACGTCAACGTGCGCAAGGCGCTGGCCTATGCCATCGACCGCGACATCATCGTGGACCGCATCCTCCAGGGCGGCCAGGAGCCAAGCTACAACTGGACCCACTGGGCTACCGCGGGATTCGAACGCCCCGACCTCGACTGGGCGGACTGGAGCCAGGAGGAACGGCTCGAGAAGGCCAAGGAGCTGATGGCAGAGGCCGGCTACAGCCCCGACGATCCGCTCGAGCTGTCGCTGCAGTACAACACGTCCGAGGACCACAAGAAGATCGCCATCGCGGCGAGCCAGATGCTCAAGGCCATCGGCGTGAACATCACGCTGTCGAACTACGAGTGGAAGGTGCATACCGACCGCATGCAGAGCCAGGATTTCGACCTGGCGCGCTATGCCTGGTGCGGCGACTACAACGAGGCGTCGACTTATCTCGACCTCTTCACCTCGTATTCGGGCCACAACAACGGCGAGTTCTTCAACGACGAGTACGACGCCGTGATGGCGGAGTCGAAGACCGCCGAGGATCCGCTGCCGATGTACCAGGAGGCCGAGCGCATCCTGGCCGCGGAAATGCCGATCATCCCGATCTACCATTACGCCAACGTCGACATGCTGAGCCCCGAGATCGGCGGCATCCCGACCGAGAACGTGATGCAGACCTGGTACGGCAAGGACCTCTACCGCATGGCGGAGTGACGCCGCACGGGGCGCCCCTGCCCGGGCGCCCCGCTCCGGCCCCGCCCGCGGGGCTGCCAGCCGGCCGCACCGCGCTACCTTCCGTCGATTGACCGCTTCACCGCCGCGTCGCCCAGCCTCCGGGGAGCCGCCCATGCTGTCCTATACGTTCAAGCGTCTTGCCATCGCGGTGCCGACGCTCCTTATCCTGATCGTGGTGTCCTTCGTGCTGATGCACGCCGCGCCCGGCGGGCCGTTCACGTCCGAACGCGAATTGCCGCCCGAGGTGCTGGCGAACCTCAACGCCAAGTACGGGCTGGACCAGCCGCTCTGGCGCCAGATCTTCACTTATATCTGGGGCATCGTGACCGAGTTCGATTTCGGCCCGTCCTTCATCTACAAGGACCGCACGGTGAACGAGATCATCGCGCAGGGCTTTCCGGTCACGCTGACCTACGGGATACTGTCCTTCATCGTCGCGGTGGTCGTCGGCGTCACGCTCGGCGTCGTTGCGGCGATCAGGCAGAACTCCGTCCTCGATTATTTCGCGGTGGGCGTCTCGATCGGCGCGCAGGTGCTGCCGAACTTCGTGATGGCCCCGATCCTGGTGCTGACCTTCACGCTCTGGCTCGGCTGGCTGCCGGGCGGCGGCTGGCAGGGCGGCCAGTGGGAATACCTGGTCATGCCGGTGATCGCGCTGTCGACATCGTTCATGGCCTCCATCGCGCGGATCACCCGGTCCTCGATGCTGGAGACGCTGAACATGAACCATATCCGCACGGCGCGGGCCAAGGGCCTGCCCGAGCGGCGGGTGATCCTGCGCCATGCGCTGAAACCCGCGATGCTGCCGGTGATCTCCTATCTCGGGCCGGCCTTCGTGGGGATGATCACCGGGTCCGTGGTGGTGGACGTCTACTTCTCCACCGGCGGCATCGGGAAGGCCTTCGTCGATTCGGCGCTCAACCGCGACTATGCGGTGATGATGGGGGTGACGATCCTGATGGGCACGCTGACGATCCTGTTCAACCTCGTGGTCGACATCCTTTACGGGTGGATCGACCCCAAGATCCGGTACTGAGCCCATGGTCTACGATTCCGAACGCATGGAAGCGATCGCCGAACGGATGGGCGAGGACGAGGTCGCGGGCCGCTCGCTCTGGGCCGATGCGCGGCGGCGCTTCCTGTCCAACAAGGCGGCGATGGTGGGGCTGGTCCTTCTGGTCTTCGTCACGCTCTTCGCCCTCTTCGGCGGATACCTCGCCCAGTGGTCCAACGAAGAGCTCGATTACAACGTCATGGGCGTCGTCGCGCAGGAGGGCGGCCCGTCGCTGGAAAACGGGCATTATTTCGGCGTGGACGAGCTTGGCCGCGATCTTTACGCGCGCACCGTTCAGGGCACGCAGGTGTCGCTCATGGTGGGCCTTGTCGGCGCGCTCGTCGCGGTGGTGGTCGGCACGATGTACGGCGCGACGGCGGGATATGTCGGCGGACGCGTCGACGCGGCGATGATGCGCGCGGTCGATATCCTGATGGCGATACCGTACATGTTCGTGCTGATCCTGATCCTGGTGATGTACGGCCGGTCGATGACGGCGCTGTTCGTCGGGCTCGGCCTGATCTCCTGGCTGGAGATGAGCCGGATCGTCCGGGGCCAGACGCTCAGCCTCAAGAACCGCGAGTTCATCGAGGCGGCGCGAGCGACGGGCGTCTCGGGCGTGACCATCATCCGCCGCCACATCGTGCCGAACCTGCTGGGGGTGATCGCCGTCTACGCGACGCTTCTGGTACCGCTGATGATCCTGACGGAGAGTTTCATCTCGTTTCTCGGCCTCGGCGTGCAGGAGCCGTTGACCTCGCTCGGCGCACTGATCTCGCAGGGCGCGTCGACCATGGCCTACGGCACGATCTGGCAGCTTGCCTTTCCGCTCCTGTTCTTCTGCCTGACGCTCTTCGGCTTCTTCTTCGTGGGCGACGGGCTGCGCGACGCCCTTGACCCGAAGGATCGGTGAGGATGCAGGGCACCCGCGCGATCGACGCGCCCGCCCGGCGGCTACGCCGGGCAGCGCCGGCCCGCCCCCCCGGGGCGGCGCAGCCCGGCCCCACACCACGACCCGCACCGCCAGGAGGCCCCCTGACATGCCCCTTCTCGAGATCGACGACCTGAACGTGTCCTTCGATACCGGCGACGGCGAAGTTCACGCCGTCAACGGCCTGTCGCTGACGCTCGACCGCGGCGAGACGCTGGGCATCGTCGGCGAAAGCGGTTCGGGCAAGTCCCAGACCGCCTTTGCGACACTCGGCCTGCTGGCGAAGAACGGCCGCGCCTCCGGCTCCATCCGTTTCGACGGGGAGGAAATCCTGAACGCCCCCGCGCGCACGCTCAACCGCATCCGCGCCGAGCGCATCGCAATCATCTTCCAGGATCCGATGACGTCGCTGAACCCCTACATGCGCATCTCCGACCAGATGGCCGAGGTGCTGATGCTGCACAAGGGTCTTGGCAAGCGCGCCGCATTGGCCGAGGCGGTGCGGATGCTCGACGCCGTGCGCATCCCCGGCGCGAAGGACCGCATCCGGCTCTACCCGCACGAATTCTCGGGCGGGATGCGCCAGCGGGTGATGATCGCCATGTCGCTGCTGTGCCAGCCCGACCTTCTGATCGCGGACGAGCCGACCACCGCCCTCGACGTCACCGTTCAGGCGCAGATCATGCGCCTCCTGCAGGAATTGCAGGCCGAGTTCGGCATGGCAACCATGCTCATCACGCACGATCTCGGCGTGGTCGCCGGCTTCTGCGAGCGTGTGACGGTGATGTACGGTGGCAAGGTGATGGAGCGCGCGCCCGTCCATCCGATCTTTGCCCAGCCGACGCACCCCTATACGCGCGGGCTTCTGCAGGCCGTGCCGCGCGTCGACCGGGGTCAGGAGACGATGCAGGCGATCCCCGGCAACCCGCCGAACATGGCGCGCCCGCCGTCCGGCTGCCCGTTCCGGCCGCGTTGCGCCTTCGCCGACGAGGATTGCGCGGTGATGCCGCCCCTCGCCCCAGCCGGCGAGGCCCGCGAGCGCGCCTGTCACCGCCCCGTGAAGGAGGTCGCCGCATGACCACGCCACTGATTTCCGCGCGTGACGTGAACGTTCGCTTCCGGATCACCCGGCCCGGCGACATGCCGTGGACGGCGCCGCGCCACTTGCACGCCGTGAACGGGGTGAGCTTCGATCTCATGCCCGGCCAGACGCTCGGAATCGTCGGCGAATCGGGCTGCGGCAAGTCCACCTTGGCGCGCGCGCTGATCCAGATGGCCCCGGCCGAGGGCCAGGTGATCTGGCAGGGCAGCGACGATCTTCTGGCGCTATCGCCGTCGCGGATGAAGCGCTACCGCTCCGAGATCCAGATGATCTTCCAGGACCCGCTGGCCTCGCTCAACCCGCGCATGACGCTGGGCCAGATCATTGCGGAGCCGCTGCGCACCCATCGCCCCGACCTCGGCCGGGACGAGGTGAAAACACGTGTGCGCGACATGATGGACCGCGTCGGCCTGCTGCCGCAGATGATCAACCGCTACCCGCACGAGTTCTCGGGCGGGCAATGCCAGCGCATCGGCATCGCCCGCGCGCTGATCGTGGAGCCCAAGCTGCTGATCTGCGACGAGCCGGTCTCGGCGCTCGACGTGTCTATCCAGGCGCAGGTGATCGAGCTTCTGCAGGAGCTTCAGAGCGACCTCGGCCTCGCGATGATCTTCATCGCGCACGACCTGTCGGTGGTGAAGCACATCTCGGACGAGGTGATGGTGCTCTATCTCGGCCGGATGATGGAAAAGGCACCGTCGGAGCTTCTTTATGCCGACCCGCAGCACCCATACACGCAAGCGCTCATGTCGGCGGTGCCAGTCCCGGACCCGGTGATCGAGCGCGAAAAGACGATCATCCCGCTGCACGGCGATCTGCCCTCACCGATGGCGCCGCCCTCGGGCTGCGTCTTTCGCACCCGCTGCCCGCGCGCCGAAGCCGCCTGCGCCGAGGAGGTGCCGCAGCCCGGGCGCGGCCGGCACCAATGCGCCTGCCTCTTTCCCGGCCGCCTGACCGCCGAGGAGGTGGCCTGAAGCGCGACCGTGCGGCGCCAGCCACGTCGCCACACTTCCGATTAGAAAACGCCGCGCCGGGACCTCTCCCGGCGCGGCGCCACTTTTTTCAGGGATCTCAGCTTAAGCGATGGCCATCGCGATCAGCACGTAGATCGAGACGATTGCCAGCCCGATGGTCCCGGTCCAAGCCAGACCCAGCATGAACTTACCGGGCATGTGCTCACGCTCTTCGGGCGTCTCGAAGCCGTCCGTGACCGCCTTGATCGTCATCCAGTAGATGATCGGCGAGAAGATCAGCGCGAGGATCGACGCAGCCTGCACGACGACGATCGGCTTGGGCATGCCGAACATCACGGCCGCACCGCCGATGACCCAGAGCACCTGGAAGCCCCGGTTGATCAGCTTGCGCGTCGTCGGCTTGTCCCAGTCGGTCTTCAGGCGGACGCAGCATTCCTCGAACACGCGGGCCTGACCGTCGAAATAGGTGAAGACGGTCGAGAACAGCGCGGCGATGCCGCCGGCGATGATGATCGGGAACACCCAGGCGCCGAACGTGTCGGTGTAGATGCGTGCGATGGTCACGCCCATCTCGCGGCCTTCGGGAACGAGGCCGATCGGGTTCAGCACGACGGCACCGACGATCACGAACACCATGCCGGTCAGAGCGGCGACGATGTAGGACACGTTCATGTCGCGACGGTACAGGGTCATGGAGTTCTTCATGTAGTCGGGGTGAACCTCGACCTTGTACCCCTTGGCCCGCATTTCCTTGACGTAGACCATGCCGCTTTTCTTATCGACGGCCCAGTTCGACTGCATCGCCGAGACCTCGGTCGTGGTCGGGAAGTACCCGAACATCGACCCGAAGAGGATCATCGCACCGGCAGGTGGCAGGGTCGGCAGCAGCCGCGACAGGTAGTCGGCGGCGGGCGGCGCCTGCAGCGCGAAGGCGACGAACGACGACAGCGCGAAGACGATGATCGCGACCTTCACGATGCCTTCGAACACGCTGTACTTGCCGAGCCACAGGATGGCGATCGTCACCAGCAGGACGAGCATCGACCAGGCTTCGAGCGGCATGATCGGGAACGCGGCCCAGAGCATCGCGCCGCAACCCAGGGCACGGCCGGCGATGCCGAATGTGTTGGCCAGCGATTGGAAGCCCAGGTACCAGAACGGCCATTTGCCGAGACGCGCATAGGCGTTCATGATCGTCTCGCCCTTCACCATCGTGTAGCGGTGGGCAAACTCGAAACAGCAGTACTTCAGGATGTAGGCGACGGGGACGATCCAAAGCAGCGCATAGCCGAACTGCGCACCCGCTGTCGGCCCGTGCATGATGTGGCTGGCGCCGATCCCCGTCATCGCGGCGGCGATGCCGGGACCCGCGTTCTTCCAGGTGTCGGTCAGGGTCGTCCCCGGCGCGTCGATGTAGATGTCGCTGCCCCGTTGCGCGTCGTCGTCCGAAGCGCTCGGACCCGCGACACCGGGGTTCGTCAAAGTGTCAGTCAAGTCTTGTCCTCCCAGACATGAAACATGTCCCCCCAACAAACGACTGCATCCGGCGAATCAAGTCTTGCCGAATGTGATGCCGTCCCCGTCGGGCGAATGCGGTTGTCTTGGGGCATGGTGACGATTCGCGAATGCCGACACCGCGTCGCCGAACAGCCCGCGCTGGTACGCTGGCATACCACACACCAAGTGGCAAGATAATTGATGTTTGTGGGATGGTCAATTAACCGGCGGTCCGCGGAGAACCGCCGAGAACAAATTCATCAGACTTAACAGTGGCTAATGTTCCCTCCGCTTTGCCCGGCCAAGGAATGCGCCTCATGGTCCAAGTCGCGGAAAGCCGGGCACACCGGACGTCCCGGGCACGCCCAGTACCAGCCGGCGCCAGGCGTCCGGGCGCTCGCGATAGGCCTCGACCGCGGACAAACTGCCTCCGGCGGGTCGGTCGATGCGAAGCCGTCAGCGACCTGCCGGACGGGGCGACAGGGGCCGGACTCCCGCCCGCTCAGCGGGCCTCGAACCAGTCGAGCGCCATCCTCGCCCAACCCGGCGGCACGGCGTGCCCGCCGTCGAAGAGCGCGAATGCAAGCCTCGCGCCATCGACGCAGGAGGTCCAGTCCTTGCGCCAATAGGTCCCGTCGTCGCCGAACGTGTCCGCCTGAAGACGGCACCCGCCCGCCTGGCGCCAGAGATCCATGGCGTACCAGACATCTCCCTGCGCAACCGCATCCGGAGCCTCGAGGTTCTCGCCCCGCAGGAGCCGTCCTTCGAGCGGCACAGTCCCGTCACGCCAGCCATGTGTGTGCAGAAGTCGCACCGGGCCCGCGCAGCCCTCGGGATGCGGCCGCCAGAAGCTGCCCGATACCGGTGCGTAGGCGGCGAACGCCTCGGGCTCCGCACAGGCGAGATAGCTGGTCATCGACCCGCCGATGGAGAACCCCGCCAGCAGCATCTTGCCCGCATCGAGGTCGAATCGCGTTGCCGCGTCGTCGCGCACCTCCGTAAGGAAGGCGATCTCGTCACGACGCTGCGGGCGGTCCGGATGAAACGCCCAGGTTCTGCCCGATCGACCTTCGCGCGGGATGCCGTCCGGCGCGATCACGGCGTAACCCCGCGCCAGCGCCGTCTCGACCACGCCGCGCATGGTCAGCGTGCCTTCGCCGGATGCCCCCCAGCCATGAATGAACATGAGCGCCGGGGCGCCCTCCGCGGGCATGTCCGGCTGCTCCACATGGTAGGTGCCGGCCTCGACCTCACACGGCTCGGCCACCGGGCCGCAGCCGGCTTCGGCGGCGACGGCGCTCATGGCGCCGAGGCAGGCAAGCGCAGCGATGCGAAGGATCGGCACGGGCATGGGCACCTCTTTCGACATGGACGACGGACGACGAAGCCGGGGGCGCGGCTGCACCCGCCCTCCCCCTATGTGACGCGCCGCGGGCATGCGTCCACGGCCTGAGACACTCGCACCGCTACTCGGCGGCAATGGACGCCGCCTCCGGCGCCTCGATAAGCACGCGCAGGCGGGCGCGCTCGGCACGGGCGCGGGTCTGCACCCGCGGCTCGCGCAAGCTGAGCGGCGTCTCGAGGCGCAGCGGCGCCACCCGGCATTCGGACACGCGCAGGCCGGAGAGGCGCGACAGCACAACCGCCGCCGTCAGGCTGGCCGCAACCGGTGCGAGCCAAAGGGACAACAGACCCGCCCCCATGCCGATCAGCATGCCCGCGCCCAGCAGCGTCTCCAGCCAGTGAAAGCGCAGCAGCGTGGCCCAGCCATGAACAGCGCGACCGCGCCGTTGCGGTGCCCAGGGGTTCGGCCTGCCGAACGCCGCACGCAGGACCGCCACGCTCTGCTGAACCATCAGGATCGGCGCGTAGAGGATGGCGAGCGCGATTTCGGTCAGCGTCGTCGCCGTGAACCGCGCCGCCCCGCCGTAAAGCCGCACCACCCCACGCGTGCCGGCCAGAAGCGCCGCCGCTGCGATCTTCGGCAGAAGCAGCATCGTGTAGATGAACAGCAGGAACCAGCCGCCGTCGATCCGGCTCATCTGCGGCCAGACCGGGTAGAGCGGGTTGGAGGTGCTGAAATAGCTCACCGGCGCATCGGCCGTCATCGGCAGGAAGATGGCCCAGACGACCAGCAGCACGATCCAGGCCGGCGACAGAAGGTAGGCGAAGGCCCCCTGCACCATGTGAAAGCGCGAGATCGGGTGGAAGCCGCGCGCGCGCAGGAGCCGCAGGTGCTGCATGTTGCCCTGGCACCAGCGCCGGTCGCGCAGGATGTAGTCGATCAGCGTCGCCGGAGTCTCTTCGAAGGAGCCGCCCGCGCGCGGCAGGAAGCGCACCGCCCAGCCGGCGCGGCGCAGCATCCCCGCCTCCACGAAATCGTGGCTGAGGATAAGCGACTCGCGCCCCCCGCGCCCGCGCAGGTATGGCAGGCGCGCGCTGTCGGCGAAGGCGCGGGTGCGGATGATGGCGTTGTGGCCCCAGTAATTGCCTTCGGACCGCGACCAGAGCGCCAGCCCCTCGGCCAGAAGCCAGCCGTAGACCGAGGTGGCGAATTGCTGCATCCGGCCGAACAGCGTCTCGGCCGAGATCAGCACCGGGAAGGACTGCACCAGCCCCGCATCGGGATCCCGCGCCAGTGCGTCGGCCAGCATCCGCAGCCCCGCGCCGGTCATCAGGCTGTCGGCGTCGAGCACGACCATCGCGTCCCAGTCGGCGCCCCAGCCGGCGATCCAGTCGTTGATGTTGCCGATCTTCTTGTCGGTGTTCTCGGCCCGCCGGCGGTAGTGCACGTGGATGCCCGGCTCGCTGCGCAAGGCGGCGACGGCGCGCCGCTCTGCCGCCGCGATGGCCTCGTCGCCGGTGTCGCTGAGGATGAAGAAGGCGTAGTCGTCGCCGTGCGGCCCCTGCGCCAGTTCGCGCCGCATCGCCGCGACGTTGCCCATCACCTCCCACGGGCATTCGTTGTAGACCGGCACCAGGAGCGCGATGCGCTGGCGTGGCCGCGGCCCCGAGGGCGCGGGGGTTCGCCCCAGCCAGAGCCGCAGCATCGCCATCAGCACCGCCGAGACCGACAGCGACACCCAGATGAAGGTGAAACCGATCAGAAGGACGACGAGCCCTTCCTGAACCGTGAAGCCGCCCGACCGGAACCAGCGCGCGATCCCGAAGATCAGCGACAGCGTGATCGCCACCGCCGGGCCGAAGGCGCCGAGCCGCCAGGCGATGTCGGACAGCCGCCAACGCGGCAGCTTGCGCGGCGCCTCGGGACGGGTGCGGAAGCTCTGTTCGCGCATCGCAAGCGGTGCGCGTGGTGGCATGAAGCCGGGATCGGGGGTCAGGCGGTCCATCTGTACAGCCAGACCTCGCTCAGCGGTGCGCCGTTAATCCGCAGCTGCGCGCGCATCTCCACCTGCGAGGCGTCACCCGGATGCAGGGTGAAGGCCAACCGGGCGCCACCCGTTTCGGGATTGCGCTGGAGGATCGCCGGGCTGATCTCTCCGCCCGTGCCACGCGCCAGCGCATCGACCTTCGACAGATCGTCCGGCAGCGCATCGCCGTCCTCGAAGTCGATGGCAAAGCGCAACCCGCCGTCACGGGCCGCGCCCGCGCGGGTGTTGAGCACGCGCAGCCCGGTGCCGTAGTCGCTTTCCTGCGACCATGTCATGTCATAGGCGAAGACGCGCGACGCGCCGGGGCTCATCGGCTCTGCCGGGCGCCAATAGGCGACGATGTTGTCGTAGACCTCGTCATCGGTCGGGATCTCCACCAGCGTCACCGCCCCCGGCCCCCAGCCGTCCCGCGGCGCGATCCAGAGCGACGGCCGCCGGTGATAAAGTGCCTGCAGATCGCCGTAATCCTCGAAATCGCGCGCCCGCTGCATGAGGCCGAAGCCGCGCGGATTGTCGTCCACGAAGGAACTGATCTGCAGGTGCTTCGGGTTTGCGAGCGCGCGCCACAGCGTCTCGCCCGCGCCGTTGTGGATCAGCAGCCCGTCGCTGTCGTGGATGGCCGAACGGAAATCCGAGAACCGGTCGCGGTTGGTCTCGTCGAACTGGAACATGGAAGTCAGCGGCGCGAAGCCGACATGGGTCAGCTGCTCGCGCGCGAAGATCTCTACCTCGACGCCGATTTGCAGGGCCTTGCCCGGTTTCAGGACGAAGCGGTAGGCGCCGGTCGCGCTCGGGCTGTCGAGAAGCGCGTGGACGACGATGGAATCGGCGCCCGGCCGCGGCCGTTCGATCCAGAAGCGGCGGAACTCGGGGAATTCCTCACCGTCGGGCTCGGCGGTGTCGATGGCCAGCCCGCGCGCCGACAGGCCGTAGATCTCTCCGGTGCCGATGCCACGGAAATAGCTCGCGCCCTGGAACACGGCGAATTCGGTAAAGATGTCGGGATGTTCGAGCTCCGCCCGCAGGCGGAAGCCGGAATAGCCCAGCGTGTCGTCGATCGGCAGGTCCGGGAAGCGGTCGGAGCGGTCGAAGACTTCCAGATCGAAGGCGATGGGCCGCGCCTCCCCGGCCTCGACGATGTCGATGTCGATGGGCGTCGGGAAGTAGAGGCCGGGTGCGAAGACGTCGAGGCGGAAGGGCTCTTTCCCGCTCTGGTTCCACAGCGCGTTGCGCGGGTCGAACCAGATCGCGCGGTAATCGTCATAGTCGATCTGGTTCCACGCCTCGGGAACGCGCTGTGGCGCCTCGTAGGGCGCGGCGGCCCGCTGTCGGGCAAGCTCGCGCACGTCGTCGGGCGCGAAGGGCGACGGATCGCCGAGCCGCAGGCCGGGGACGTGATCGTTGCCCGCTTCGCCTTCAGGATCCTGCGCCTGCACGCGCGTTGCAAGGCAAGCCGCCAGACCGGCCAGGACCTCTCGTCTGAACATGTTAAATCCTATGTCTTCGCCTGTCGCCAGGGCTGCGATTTGAACCAGCCGACCGCATACGCCATCGCGACAAGGATCGCCGCACCGCAGCAGTTAACGAGGAACATCGACAGATGGTTCCGCCCGACGACGTCGAGAACGGCGCCGAGGACGCGCGCCAGGAACATCGAGGTGATGAAAATGGCGAGCGATTGCTGACCCACTTTCAGGATCGCCGCGAGGCCCGCGCGCCACATCCGCGCGACGGCGCCGTCCCCCGGCGGCGGCTTCAACCGCTCGCCCGCGGGGCCGACCGCGATCCAGGCGACATAGGCCAGCGCGAGAAAGTGCAGGTAGCGCAGCACGCCGAAATCGGTCTTCCAGCTCAGCGGCCGGATCTCGGGATAGAGGCCCATCGCCCACTCCGCCGCCGCCGGCCAGAGGATGCGCAGAAGGTCGACGACGCGCGGCGAGGACAGCGGCGTCGTCACCACAAGAAACGCGATGCAGATCCAGATCAGCCAGCGCAACCGCGGCGGCGCCGGCAGCCAGCCGGTCATGAACGCGAACCCGGTGAAGAACACGAGCTGCCAGCCGAACGGGTTGAAGAACCACTCGCGGTTCGACCAGGGCTCTGCCGGGAAGGCCAGCACCTGCGCCTGCGCCAGCGCCCAGACCGCGATCACCGCCGCCGCGCCGAGCCATCGGTGCACATTCACCAGCGCCACCAGCACCGGCATCATCGCCAGGATCACCAGGTACATCGGCAGGATGTCGAAATAGTTCGGCACGTAGGTCAGCGTAAGCAGCGCCACGAGGTTCTGCTGCGTGTCCTCGAAGAACGGATAAAGGTTGAGCTGGCCGACATAGTCGCGCGCGAAGGCGCCGGTGGCGTCCATCGCCGCAACATAGGCGGCGATGGCGAGGAAGAGCCCGATATGCGCCCAGTAGACCTGCCAGCAGCGAAACGCGATCCGCGCCGTGCCGAGCCACCAGGACCGTTCGCGGAACACCCGGCCAAAGGCGATGGCCGAGGCCATGCCCGAGCAGAAGACGAAGATCTCCGTCGCGTCGGAGAAGCCGAAACGCGCCGGAATCCAGCGCGTCACCCAGTTGCCGGGCACGTGCGCTATGAGGATGATGAACATCGCCAGTCCGCGGAAGAAGTCGAGCCGGGGGTCGCGGATGCGGGCGCGCGGCGCATTGTGCGCGGCGAGCGTGGGCGGCGTGGTCTGGGCGGCCGGCGCCGCGTCGCTCTGGGCCAGTGTCATTTCGGTCGTTTCAATCCGGCGGCGCGGTCATTGCGCGGCAAAAAGCGGGTTCTGCGCGCCGCGAGTCGCCTCGGCCAGCGCGGCCATGCGGCTTTCAGCAAAAGCGTCTGCGCGGCCCGAGCGCAAGGCCGTCCGTTCCGCGAGGATCGCCGCCACCGCCTCGTGACAGCCGGCGCGCAGGCCGGCATCGACGGTAATCCGTTCGAACACGTCGCGCTGCGCATGGCTGCCGCCGATCGTGCGCATGTGGGCGCGCGCCGCCACGAGCCGGGCGAAGGCGCTGGCATACTGGCCCTCTCCGAACGCGGCGAGACCCTCGGCGGCGGCGACCCCGGGATGAGCGGCGATGCGGCCCGTCTCGGTCGTGCCGTCGCCGCGCGCGGCGATCCGCGCGGCCAGCCGCGCCGCCGCCCCCGGTCGGTCGTCGCCGGCCAGTGCCAGCATGTAGTGCAGATCCGCGAAAACGAGGCAGCCGTCCGACAGCCGCGTCTCGGCAAGGTCCGCCAGTTCTGCCCAGCGCCTCCCGCAGGCCACACCCTCCAGTTCCAGCCGCATCAGCAGCGAGGCGGCGTTCGCGAAATCGCGGTAATCGTCGGTCTTCTCGTGGCGGATGCGGGTGTCGTAGAGATCGAGGACAGTTTCGTGCTCCCCCCGGTCGAGATGCAGCAACGCCTTGTGCCACCAGACATGGTAGCGGAAATTGTTGCAATGGCCCCAGGCCGCGCGGTTGCCCTCGATCAGGGCGATGCCGGCATCCGGCCGGTGCGTCATGTCGTGGACATGCGCGACCGCGTGCAGGCCCCAGGCGTCCGCCGGTGCGTGGCGCAGCCCGCGCAGGCCGACCGCCTCGGCCTCTGCGTAGTCCCCCGTTTCTTCCAGCGCGAAGGCGTGACAGCCGAACGCGTAGCCGAGGAGTGGGTGCTCGGCATCGTGCCCGTCCAGCGCGCGTTCCACCGATCGGCGCATCCCCGGCCCGTCGCCGAGGATGAAGCGGATGCCGTGCACGACCTTCATTGTCAGCGTGTCGGCTGGGTTGGCGACCAGCACCCCCTCCAGGTGAAAGACCGCGCCGCCCGGTTGCCCGGCCAGCCAGCAACCCAGCGCCGCTACCCACGCCCGCGCGCGCGGCGGCGCGTGACCCTCGCGCAGCCCTCGCTCGGCGCGTGAATGCGCCGCGCGCGCCGCCTCGGTCATCTCGCGCCGGCCGAGCATCAGGCAGAAGAGACCCTTGGCCGCCAGCGGCAGCGGCGCATCCGGCTCCAGCGCGAGCACCCGGCCCAGGAGTTCGGGCGCGGCGGCGCCGTGGCTCAGGACGGCGACCACCATCCTGTCCCAGGCCTCCGCGGCCTCCGGCGTCTCGAGACCGGTCTCGGCGCGGCAGATGTCGAAAGGCATGGCGGCGTCGATCCTCGCAGGCAGGGCATACGCGGCAGGCACGCAGACGCGCGCCTTCCGTGTTCCAAGCCTAAGCCGCAGAGGTTGCCCGCTCATGTCACATGGCCGCCAGCCTGCGCATTTGTGAACGGCGCCTAGTGGCCCCTCACCCGTCCTTGCGCCGGGCCAGAGCCGCGCGCAGCCGCTCCATCGCGATGTCCGTATGCTCCCCGACCCGCGGCGGAGGGGCGGTGGCCCGCGCCGGTGTGCGCGAGAATTTCAGCGGATTGCCAAGGAGTTGCACCGAACCGCCGACCACATCGGGCCGCGGCGCTGCGATCACCGCTTCGCGCGAGCGGGCCTGGTCCGAGGTCAAGGCCTGCGCCACCGTGTGAATTGGACCGGCCGGCACCGTGACCGCGCCTAGCCGCTCAAGAATGCTGCTCTGGCGCTCTGCGGCGAGCATATCTGTAACAATTTCCGTGAGCGGGGCGCGGTTCTCCAGCCTGAGCGGATTGGTCAGGAAGCGCGGATCGTCGGCAAGCTCCGGCCGGCCCATCGCGCCGGCAAAGCGGCGGAACTGGCCATCGTTGCCGACCGCGAGGATGATGTAGCCGTCCGCGCACGGGAATACGTCGTACGGGCAGATATTGGGATGCGCATTGCCGCGCCGCGCCGGCGGCAGCCCGGACGAAAGGTAATTGGTACCCTCGTTGATGAGCCAGGCCATCTGGCTGTCGACCAGCGAGAGGTCGATATGCTGGCCCTCTCCGGTCGCGTCGCGGTGGCGCAGGGCGGCGAGGATGCCGATACAGGCATACATCCCGCACATCACGTCCGCGATCCCGACGCCGACCTTGTGCGGCGCGCCGTCCGCCGGCCCGGTCAGCGACATAATCCCGCCATAGCCCTGCGCCATCAGGTCGTAGCCCGCAAGGTGCCGGTTCGGCCCGGTCTGTCCGAAGCCCGAGATCGAGCAATAGACGAGATCCGGCCGCGCGGCGCAGAGCGTCCCGTGATCGAGCCCGTATTTCTCCAGCCCGCCGGGCTTGAAATTCTCGATCACCACGTCCGCCGACATGGCGATCTCGCGCACCAGCGCCTGCCCCTCGGGCGTCGCGATGTCCGCCGCAACCGACAGCTTGGAGCGGTTGGCCGCCATGAAATAGGCCGAGAGGTCCTGCACGCCGTCCGTCGTCTCGGCATAGGGCGGGCCCCAGGCGCGGGTGTCGTCGCCGCCGGTCTTCGGGTTCTCGATCTTCAGCACCAGCGCGCCCATGTCGCCCAGAAGCTGCGTCGCCGTCGGCCCGGCAAGGATCCGCGACAGATCGCAGACGATCAGCCCGTCCAGCGGGCCTTTTGGTTCAGATGCGTCCGTCATAGGCTCTCCGGTCGATTTCCGCCGCGATCACGGTGAAGGTGTCGGCCGCCAACGCGGCCTCGAGCGCGGCCTCCAGATCGGCGACGGAGGCGACACTGGCGCCCTGCCCGCCCATGGCGCGGCCGAGCGCGGCGAAATCGGTGCGGCCGAAATCGACGCCGGCATTGTTCATCTGCCGCTGGCGCTGCTTGAGCTCTATGAGCGCGAGCGAGCGGTCGACGAACACCACGAAGATGGTGCGCAGGCCGAGATCGGCGGCGGTCGCGAGCTCTCCGGCGACCATCAGGAAGCCGGCATCGCCCGAGAACGACACCACCGTCCTGTCGGGCGAGGCCAGCGACATGCCCATCGCCAGCGGCACCGCGCAGCCCATCGTGCACAGACCCGAGGATTGCACCAGCGCCCGCGTCTCGAAGCAGCGCCACATCTGGCTGAGGAGGATTCGGTGCGCGCCGCTGTCCGCGCTGGCCAGTGCGTCGCGCGGCAGGACGCGGCGGCAGGTGTCGATCACCGCCGCCGGCCCCCAGTCCGGCCCTGTCGCGAAGGCGGCGCCCAGCGCGGCGCGCACCTCCTCGATGCGCCCGCTCCACCCGGTCGCCTGCCCCGTACCCTCGGTCAGGGCGGCGAGGGTCGGACCGATGGCGCCGTGCACGTTCACGCTGCCCTGGTGCATGTAATGCGTGTTCGGCACCGCCGAGATGTCGATGACGGTCTGTGCGTCCGGATCGAACGCGTCCTGCCAACCGATGCGCATTTCCACCGGGTCGTAACCGGCCAGGATCACCGCGTCCGCCTCGCGCACCAGCGGCAGAAGGTGGGTGTCGGCAAGTGGCGACAGGCCCGCGCCGCCGAGCGCGAGCGGATGATCCTCCGCGATCAGGCCCTTGGCCTTGTAGGAGGTGATCACCGGGGCGCCGAGCGCCTCTGCCGTGGCGGTCAGGCCGGTCAACCCCTCGTTGACGGCATCCACCCCGGCGACGATGAGCGGCCGCCTGGCACCTGCGAGGGCCGCGCGCGCCGCCTCGAAAGCGGGCGTTTGCGCCGGGACGAGCGGCAGCGTGGGGCGGCGACGCTGCGCCGCGGCCTCCACCGCCGGCGCGTCGGCCACCGAAATCGGCAGGTCGATATGCACCGGGCCGGGCCGCCCGTCCGTGGCGATGGCGATGGCCTTGTCGGCAATCGCCTCGGCGGCGCCGGGGACCATGGTGAGACTGGCCTTGCAGACCGCGCCGAAGACCGCCCGCTGGTCGAGCACCTGATGGGTGTAGCGCGCCGCCGTGTCCGTATCGACGGCGCCGGTCACCACGATCAGCGGCACCCGGTCCTCGCGCGCGTTCTCGGCCACGTTCACGGCGTTGAGCGCGCCCGGGCCTACCGTCGCCACCAGCACGCCGGGCGCGTCGTCGCGGTGATGCACGCCCTCGGCCATGAAGCCGCCGGCGTTCTCGTGCCGCACCAGCACGAACCGCAGACCCGCCGCGCCCAGCGCGTCGACGAAGGTCAGCACCTCGCCGCCCGGCATCCCGAAGGCGGTGCGGCAGCCCGCGGCGGCAAGCCGGCGCGCGAGGATGTCGGCGGTTCGCAGGGAAGATGTCATGCGGGTCCTCTCGGCCGGGCGGCGGGCTCGGCCACAGAAAGCCCCGCGCGGCGGCGGAACGCAAGCCGCACCGCATTTGCGCGGCGCGGCCCGTGGCAGGCCGCGAATGGAAGAGGGCGCCGATTCAAAGGCGGCAGCGCCAACGACGCCTCAGACTTCGAGCGTAAGACCGACAAGGCGGCGAACCGAGAGCTGCGCGCGCAGGCTCACAGCCGCTCGATATCCCCCTCGGCCCGCGCGGCGTGGAACGCCGACTCGAAGGCCGCGAAACGTCCCTCCGCAACCGCGTCCCGCAGATCCTGCATGAGTTCCTGATAGTAATGCAGGTTGTGCCAGGTCAGCAGCATGCCGGCGATCATTTCCCGGGCGCGCACGACGTGGTGCAAGTACGCGCGCGAATAGCCGCGGCAGGCCGGGCAGGTGCAGGTCTCGTCGAGCGGGCGCGGATCGTCCGCGTGGCGGGCATTGCGCAGGTTGACCTGTCCGCGCCGCGTCCAGGCCTGCCCGGTGCGCCCCGAGCGGGAGGGCAGCACGCAATCCATCATGTCCACGCCACGCGCCACTGCGCCAACGATGTCGTCCGGCTTGCCCACGCCCATGAGATAGCGCGGCCGGTCCTCGGGCAGCCAGCCGACGGCGTGGTCGAGACAGCCGAACATCGCCTCCTGCCCCTCACCTACGGCGAGCCCGCCGATGGCGTAGCCCTCGAAGCCGATCTCGCGCAGGGCCGTGGCGCTTTCCTCGCGCAGATCGGGCTCCAGCCCGCCCTGCTGGATGCCGAAGAGCGCGTGACCCGGCCGGTCGCCGAACGCCTCGCGCGAGCGCGCCGCCCAGCGCATCGACAGGCGCATGGATTGCTCGATCCGGTCGCGATCAGCGGGCAGCGCCGGGCATTCGTCGAAGGCCATCACGATGTCCGAGCCCAGAAGCCGCTGGATCTCCATCGACCGCTCGGGGCTGAGCGCGTGGCGCGAGCCGTCGATATGGCTGCGGAAGGTCACGCCGTTCTCGTCGAGCTTGCGCAGGTCCGCCAGCGACATGACCTGAAAGCCCCCCGAATCCGTGAGGATCGGCCGGTCCCAGTTCATGAACCGGTGCAGCCCCCCGAGCGCGGCCACCCGCTCCGCCCCCGGGCGCAGCATCAGGTGGTAGGTGTTGCCCAGAAGGATGTCGGCGCCGGTCGCGGCGACGCTTTCGGGCAGCATCGCCTTGACCGTGGCGGCGGTGCCGACGGGCATGAAAGCGGGCGTGCGGATCGAACCGCGCGGCGTGTCGATCCGCCCGGTGCGGGCTGCGCCGTCTCGGGCGGCGAGGGTGAAGGAGAACGCAGGCATTGCTGCCCTTTGCCGCAAGCCGCCGCAGCCGGCAACCCCGCGCGAGAAGCGTTGAAAAAGCCGCCGCGTCTTGCTTCAACAGGTCAGACCCCGTGCAGGAGCGCCCGCCATGACACCCGACGCGATTTTCGACATGATCCTTCAAGGCGGCGGCGGGCTGATCTTCCTGCTGATCGCCATCCTGATCGTGGTCCTCGTCTTTCGCGCGGTGAAGATCGTCCCGCAATCGGAGCAGTTCGTGGTCGAACGCTTCGGCCGGTTGCGGTCGGTCCTGTCGCCCGGCATCAACCTGATCGTGCCGGTGATCGACAGCGTGGCGCACCGTATTTCGATCCTCGAGCGACAATTGCCGACCATGCAGCAGGACGCAATCACACACGACAATGTGCTGGTGAAGGTCGACACCTCTGTTTTCTATCGCATCGTGCAGCCGGAAAAGACCGTCTACCGCATCCGCGACGTGGACGGCGCGATCTCTACCACCGTCGCGGGGATCGTGCGCTCGGAGATCGGCAAGATGGAACTCGACCAGGTGCAGTCCAACCGCTCCGCGCTGACCGCGTCGATCAAGGAGCAGCTCGTGTCGGTCGTGGACGATTGGGGGATCGAGGTCACGCGGGCCGAGCTTCTGGACGTCAACCTCGACGATGCCACGCGGGCTGCGATGCTCCAGCAGCTCAATGCCGAACGCGCGCGGCGGGCGCAGGTGACCGAGGCCGAGGGGGAAAAGCGCGCGGTGGAACTGGCCGCGGACGCCAAGCTCTACGCCTCGGAGCAGGAGGCCAAGGCGCGGCGCATCACCGCCGACGCCGAGGCCTACGCCACCGGCGTGGTCGCCGAGGTGATCAAGGCCAACGGGCTCGAGGCGGCGCAGTACCAGGTGGCGCTCAAACAGGTGGAGGCGCTGTCGAGGCTGGGCGAGAGCGAGGGACGGCAGACGCTGATCCTGCCGTCGAACCTGCTCGACGCCTTCGGAGATGCCTTCAAGATGCTGAAAACGCCGAAGAAGGACTGAGCGCATGCCCTGGGACATCTGGTGGCTCTGGCTCTGCGGCGCGGTCGTGCTGGCGATCCTCGAAGTGCTCGTGCCGGGCTACATCTTCCTCGGTTTCGCGCTTGGCGCCGGGGCGCTGTCGCTGATGATGTGGATCTGGCTGTCGGCGAGCCTGCCGGCGCTGCTGGCGATCTGGGCGGGGCTGTCGGCCGCCTCGTGGCTGGTGCTGCGCGCAGTCTTCGGCCGGCCCGACGGGCGCGCGCGGATCGTCGAGGACGACGTGAACAAGTAGGCGGATTGTGCAGTCGGTGGCGATAGTGTCCTGAGATCGGAGGATACGCGACGCGGTCCGGACGGGCGGCCCGGTGGCCGCGTTTTCGGCCTTGGGCGCGCGCGACGCCGGATGCCGACGTTGCGCGGCGAGGGGCCAACCGCTCGCGCTCCCCGGGGTTTACCTGGTTAGATGAAGGGAGGCACGCGCCCTTGCCCGTACGTCGGTCGTTGCGGACGCAGAGGTGTCGCGGCCCACGGGGCGAGACGGCAGGCGCCGCCTGCGATATCCTCGCCCTAGGGGAGCCAAGGAGGAGAATGTCATGACCGTGATACCCGCGACGACGGAGCGTGGAGCGGCGGCACGCCTGGAGGCGGCGGACCTTGGGGCCGCGCTGCGCGCCGGGCTCGCCGATTTCCGGGCGGCGCCGCTGTTCGGGCTGTTCTTCAGCGGGGTCTACGTCGTGCTCGGGCTGGCGCTGGTGCAGCTTGGCGCCGGGCTTCTGACCTGGACACTGACGATGACGCTCGCCTTTCCGTTGGCCGCGCCGTTCCTGGCGGTGGGCCTCTACGAGGTGAGCCGGCGGCGGGCGCGCGGCGAGGCGCTGAGCTGGCGCGGCGTCCTCGGCGTGGTCTGGGCGGAGCGCACCCGGCAGATCCCGTGGGCCGGCGCGGTGATCCTGATCTACGTGCTGTTCTGGAGTTTTCTGGCGCACATGCTCTTCGCGCTCTTCATGGGTCCGTCGGTGCTGATGGGGCGCCACGACGCGCTGGCGACGTACCTGACGGGCGACGGGCTGACGATGCTGGCGGTGGAGGCGGCGGTGGGCGCAGTGCTGGCCTATCTTCTGTTCGCGCTGACGGCGGTGAGCCTGCCGATGCTGCTCGACCGGGAGGTGGATTTCGTCACCGCGATGCGGGCGAGCCTGGGGCTGGTACGGACAAACCCCGGGGTGATGACGCTCTGGGCGGCGATCATCGCGGGCGCGACGCTGCTGGCGCTGTTGCCGGCCTTCCTGGGGCTCTTCGTGGTGCTGCCGGTGCTGGGGCACGCGAGCTGGCATCTCTACGGTCGGGCCCGCGCGGCGGGGGCGCTGGACTGACCTGCCTGCCCGGCGCGAGCTTGCCGGGCGCGCGGCGCCTTGATAGCTGCGTGGGGCCATCCCCCCGACGAGGACCCGCCATGAGCGACACCGAAGACCCCGCGCAGGACCTCATCCGTTTCGGATGGGAGGAATGGGTGGCGCTGCCCGATCTCGGCCTGCCGGCGCTGCGCGCGAAGGTCGATACCGGCGCGCGGACCTCGGCGCTGCACGCCTATGACATCGAGACCTTTGGCTCGTCCAAGAACCCCCAGGTGCGCTTCACCGTGCACCCGGTGCCGGGACGTGACGACCTGATCATTCCCTGCTCGGCCAAGGTGCTCGACCGGCGCATGGTGACGAGTTCCAACGGCGAGAGCGAGAGCCGCTACGTCATCGGCTGCACGCTGGAGGTCGGCGGCGAGGCCTGGCCGATCGAACTGACCCTGACCAACCGGGCCAGCATGGCCAGCCGGATGCTGCTGGGACGCGAGGCGCTGAAGGACCACATCACCATCGTCGCCACCGACCGGTTCTTGCAGAAAGAGCTGAGCTACGACGTCTACGCCTCTTCGGCGGTGCGCAAGCGGGCGCCGAACCGGGCGCTCCGGATCGCGGTGCTGAGCCGGGAGAACAACTACTCCACCCGGCGGCTCGTCGAGGAAGGCGAGAAACGCGGCCACACGGTCGAGGTGATCGACACCACCCGCTGCTACATGGCGATCAACGCGATGGCGCCCGAGGTGCATTACGACGGCGCCCGCCTGCCCCGTTACGACGCGGTGATCCCGCGCATCGGGGCGAGCGTGACCTCCTACGGGACCGCCGTGATCCGCCAGTTCGAGACCATCGGCACGTTCTGCACCAATGGCTCCGAGGGGATCACGGCGTCGCGCGACAAGCTCTATGCCCACCAGCTGATGGCCCGGCACAAGATCGGCATGCCCAACACCGCCTTCGCGTCCTCGCCCAAGGACACCGACTCGCTGATGCGGCTGGTCGGCACCGCGCCGATGATCGTGAAGCTGCTGGAATCGACGCAAGGCAAGGGCGTGGTGCTGGCCGAGACCAAGAAGGCCGCGCAATCGGTGATCGACGCCTTCCGGGGTCTGCGCGCGAACTTCCTCGTACAGGACTTCGTGAAGGAGGCGGCCGGAGAAGACATCCGCTGCCTCGTCGTGGGCGGGCGCGTTGTCGCCTCCATGAAGCGCACCGGGGCGGAGGGCGATTTCCGGTCGAACCTGCACCGCGGCGGATCGGCCATGGTCGTGCGGATCAGCCGGGAAGAGCGAGAGACCGCGGTACGCGCGGCCAGGGCGTTCAAGCTGAATTTCGCGGGGGTTGACCTGCTCCGGTCGGAATCGGGGCCGAAGGTGCTGGAGGTCAATTCCTCGCCCGGGCTCGAGGGGATCGAGATCGCGTCGAAGAAGAACGTCGCCGGGATGCTCTACGACCATATCGAGGAGCGGGTGCGCCCCGCCCCCGTGCGCCGGCGCAAGCTGCTGGGATAGGCGCGCGATTTGGCGTCTGTCCGCCCCGGGCGCCGCGGGCGGTCAGCCCGGCTTCGTCGCGATCCCCATGTATTGCACGCTCTGCACGGGCACCGGCCCGAAGGTCAGATCGCCGCGGCGGGTGATGCCGCGCGGTCCGAGGCCGCTGAAGGGGCCGGGCTCCAGCCCGGCCGCCCGCAGTTCCGCCTTCAGCGTCTTGGGGGAGATGAACAGGTCGGGATCGTGCGTGCCACGCGGCAGGAGGCCGAGCACATCCTCGGCCAGACGGACGGTCAGGAGCGCCGCTAGGCGGTTGCGGGCTATGGTGTCGAACAGGAAGACCCCGCCCGGCGCCAGAACGCGCGCCACCTCGGAAAGGACCTGAGCGCGGTCAGCGACGTGTTCCAGCACATCGACGCAGACGACGATGTCGAAGCGGGCCGGCTCGAAGGGGAGCGCCTCACCCACACCGACGGCGTAGGCGATGTCGAGCCCTTCTGAGGCGGCATGGTCGCGGGCGGCGCGGATCGCCTCCTCCGCCGGGTCGAGGCCGGTGACCTCTGCGCCGCGCCGCGTCATCGGCTCGGCCATGAAACCGCCGGCGCAGCCGAGATCGAGGACGCGCTTGCCCTCCCAGGTCACGTGCCGGTCGAAGAAGGCGAAGCGGCCGGGGACGAGGTTCCTGAGCGTGCGCACCCAGCGGATGTCATCCGACCACCAGCGCGCGGCGGCGCCGTCGTAGATCGTCAGATCGTTGCGGGTGCTCATCCTCATCCCCCCCATCGGTACTACGACCGGCGAGGTATCCCGGCGGGCGCCCGCGTCCAGCGTATCCGGCGCAGGGCGCGGGCAAGGCGCAGGAGGCGCGCGCGCCGCAGCCGGGCGCGGCGGCGGCGGGCCTGACGCTCGAATGAGCGTCGTTCGGCGGCGTAGATCGTCGGGGCGGGATCGTTCGGCGGGTCCAGGTCTGGCGGGGACAAGCGACAACTCCTTGCGATAATGGAAGAACGGTTCCATCCTGCCGCGGCAAATGCGCCGACAGGAGACACGAATGCCGCAGGCAGACTTTCAGAAATGAAAGACCTGTCGCTCGATGCGTTGCGACTGTTCCTGGCGGTGGCCGATGCCGGCAGGCTCGAACCGGCGGCGCGGGCGACGGGCGTCTCGGCACCGACGCTCAGTCGCAGGATGGCCGCGCTGGAACGCCAGCTCGGCGCGCGGCTGTTCGAGCGCGGCGCACAGGGCTACCGGCTGACCGCGCATGGACGCGACCTGGCCGAGCAAGCTGCGGATCTGCGCGGTTTCGCTACCCGGCTGGATCGGTTCGCCGCCGCCGAGGCCGTGCCCCGGGTTCGGATCACCGCCGGGCTCTGGACATCGCGGCTGCTGGCGCGTCACCTGCCGGCGAAGCGGGCGGGTTGGGTGCCGGAGATGCTCGCCTCCAACGCGCAGGTGGACATCGCGCGTCGCGAGGCCGATATCGGCGTGCGCAACCGCCGGCCCGATCAGCCCTGGCTGGCAGGGCGGGTCACCGCGACAATCCGCTACGCGGTCTTCGCGGTGCATGACGGGATCGAGGGATACATCGCCCTTCCCCGGGGCGCAGCCACCGCCCCCTCCGAACGCTGGCTGCGCGAGACGCATGCGGGGGCCATCACGACCACCGCCTCGGACATGGGGCTCGCACGGGAAATGGCCCGCGCCGGGATCGGGCGCGTGGTGCTGCCGATCTTCGCCGCGGGCGGGCTCGTGCAGATCGGGGCCGAGATCGACGCGCTCGCGCACGAGGAATGGCTCGTCGCCCATCACGACGCGCGCCACGATCCGCCGGTGCGCGCGGCACTGGAGACCGTGGCTGCGATCCTGACCGACGTGACCCTGCGGCCCTAGCGCGGGCTTTACCGCCGCAACCCCGATCCCTATATCTTTGGTCGGATTACAGGAGAGGACGCTCCGTCATGACCGAAGCCAGCCCCAAGCTCGAAGGCGCGCCGCTGATCGCGCCGTCGACCACCGACCATCCGCTCTACGATCAGGTGGTCGAGGCCTGCCGCGGCGTCTACGATCCCGAGATTCCGGTGAATATCTACGATCTCGGCCTGATCTACACGATCGACATCTCGTCCGAGAACGCGGTGAAGGTGATCATGACGCTGACCGCGCCGGGTTGCCCCGTCGCCGGCGAGATGCCGGGCTGGATCGCCGACGCGGTGGAGCCCATCGGCGGCGTGAAACAGGTCGACGTGGAGATCACGTGGGATCCGCCCTGGGGTATGGACATGATGTCCGACGAGGCACGGCTCGAGCTGGGCTTCATGTAAGCGCGGCCGGGCGCGAGGCCTCGCGCGACGGCGCCCGGGCCGACAATGTGCACGGCGTTGCTTGATCCGGGGCGGCGCCGTTACATTTCGCCGCATATGCGGCCTATCATATTCGTCCTGACCTGCCTTGCCCTGCTCCTACCCGTTGCGGCGGGGGCGCAGCAGAACGCGGCAACCACCTCGTGGTACGAGGTCGAGGCGCTCAATCGCGGGCTCGGCCCGGCGCCCGTGGACCTCGACCGGACCACGCCGCAATCGACGGTGGAAAGCTTCCTGTCTCTCGGACGGGCGAGCCGCTTCGAGGAGGCGGCGCACCTGCTCGACCTCGCCGGCTGGCCGGAAGACGAGCAAGAGGAGTACGGCCCTCGGATCGCACGCGAGTTCTTCACCGTGATCGACCGCAAGGTGGTGGTGAACTGGTACCAGCTTCTTGACCGGCCCGACGCGCTCGATGCGCAGGCCGCCAGCGACAGTGCCATGGCCGGGCAACCGCGCCGGTCCCTGCTCATGGCGCTGGTAGAGCTCGACGGCCGGCCGATCAGCCTACGGCTCAACCGCATGAAGGTGCCGGATGCCGATCCGGTCTGGGTGATCTCGCGGCAGACGGTCGACAATGTCCCCGCACTCTACGAGGCCTACGGCCCCTCGCGGCTCGAAGCCTGGCTACCCGATCCCCTGCGCACCCGCGCCTTCTGGGGCCTGCGCTGGTGGGAGGTCATCGGCCTGCCGCTGGTCATCGGCCTGTCCGTGGGGCTGGGGCGGCTGACCTACAGGGTGATGTCGCGCGGGCTGGGCCGCACGCGGCGCGATAGCGGCAGCGACAGCTTCCTCGTGGCGCTGCGGCCGCCGGTGATCCTCGCGGTGGTGGCGAGCACGCTGGCGATCTGCACGCAGAACGTCTTCCTGTTCTCGGGGCGAATCGACACGCTCTTGTCCCCGCTCATCGCGATCGGCTTCGTCACCGCGACCATCTGGGCGATCATCAACGTCGCCGACGCGTTCATGGACCGGCTGATCAGCTTCGACGGCGACGCGCTGACCGCCACCGGCGAGGGGCAGGAGCGCAAGCGCGAGAAGGCCACCAAGGTCGCCGCGATCCGGCGCGGCATGATCGTCGTGGTCGTCGTGGCCGGCGCCGGGATCATCCTGCGCGAAGCCAACCTGATGAACACGCTGGGCTTCTCGCTCCTGGCCTCTGCCGGCGCGTTCACGCTGGTCCTGGCCTTCGCGGCGCGCAACATGCTGTCCAACGTGATGGCCTCGATGCAGATCGCGCTGAACCAGTCGGCGCGGATCGGCGACAAGATCGTGTATGACGGGCACCTGTGCTCGGTCGAGCGGATCCATTTCACCTATGTCCAGCTGCGCGAATGGACCGGCAAGCGCATCGTCGTGCCGGTCGTCGATTTCGCCGACGAGCCGTTCGAGAACTGGACCATGCGCGATCCGGCCCTGATCGGCGAGGTGCGGCTGCGGCTGGCGCACGACGCCGACGTGGCCGCGCTGCGCCGGCGCTATTACGAGGTGCTAGACGGGCTCGACACCGACGAGGAGAAGGCGCTGGAGGTCGATCGCGGCGTCTATGTCGCCGGGCACGACGTTTTCGGCCAGGAGGTGCTGTTCATGGTGCCCTGCGCCGATCCCAACAGCGCCTGGCCACGCATCTGCGAGGTGCGCGAGCGCATCTTGGCCGCGGCGGCCGAGCTGGCGACCGAGGCGCACCCGATCTTCCCGAAGGTCTCCGCGATGGACGCGGGATGATTGCCTGAGGGCGTCATCGAAACGTAACATCCCCGTCACGTCTTCGTTGCCGGTTGCAGGCACTCGAAGGCCTCGGATCAACAGAGAGGTTTTCCCATGACCCGTGCGTTTCTTCTCGGCTCCGCCCTTCTGGCGCTGCCCGTTTCGTCCTTCGCCCAGTCCGAGGGCGGAGACGCGCAGGCGCTGAGCTACGGCCCGCGCCCGTTCTACCTCATCGACAAGATGGCCGACAGCGAGCTGAAGTCGGAGCTGATGTCCTGCCGGGGTCAGGAGCCGCAGACCACCAAGTTCTCGATTGGCCACCGCGGCGCGCCGCTGATGTTCCCCGAGCACACGGTCGAATCGAACCGCGCCGCCGCGGTCCAGGGCGCCGGCATCCTCGAATGCGACGTGACCTTCACCTCGGACGAGCAACTGGTCTGCCGCCACGCGCAGAACGACCTGCACACCACCACCAACATCGTCACGACCGATCTGGCCGAGACCTGCACGACGCCGTTCACGCCGGCCACCGAGGGTGAGGACGCCACCGCCGAGTGCCGCACCTCGGAGATCACGCTCGAGGAATTCCGCACGCTCGAGCCGAAGATGGACGCCGCGGACGCCTCCGCGACCACGGCCGAGGAGTACGTGGGCGGCACCGCCGACTGGCGCACCGACCTTTACGCGAACGGCGCGACTCTGATGACTCACGCGGAATCGATCGCGCTTTTCGACGAGCTGGGCGCCGACTTCACGCCCGAGCTGAAGTCGCCGTCGGTCGAGATGCCGATGGGCGAGTTCACGCAGGAAGCCTACGCGCAGAAGATGATCGACGAGTACCAGGACGCCGGCATCGACCCGTCGCGCGTCTGGCCGCAATCGTTCAACCTCGAGGACGTGCTCTACTGGATCGAGAACGAACCGGAATTCGGCGAGCAGGCGGTGTTCCTGGTCGAGTGGACCGAGGGCTTCGACGAGCAGGATCCCGAGACCTGGCAGGAGGATTTCGCGTCCCTCGCCGAACAGGGCGTGAACTACCTCGCGCCGTCGCTGAACATGCTGATGACCGTGGGCGAGGATGACGCGATCACCGCGTCCGACTACGCGATGGCCGCCAAGGAGGCCGGTCTCGAGCTGATCACCTGGACGCTGGAGCGCTCCGGCCCGCTGCACGAGGGCGGCGGCTGGTACTACGAGTCGGTCAACGACGTGATCGACACCGATGGCGACTATTTCGAGGTGCTCGACGTGATGGCGCAGGAGGTCGGCGTGGTCGGCGTGTTCTCCGACTGGCCCGCAACGGTGACCTACTACGCCAACTGCAAGGGCCTTTGAGTCCAGAGGCTTTAGAGGCATGAGTGGGGGCGGTCCTGCGGGGCCGCCCTATTCTCTTGAGCTTGCGGAGTGGCTCGGAGCGGGGAGCGTGACCACCGGCCCGAAAGCACCGGCCAGCACCGGCCCGTTCAGCACGACACCCGTAGGGTGGGCAATCTGCCCAACCTGTCCCGTCAGGCGGTCTCGGCGGCCAGGGCGCGGATGCGCTCGATCATCGCGCGCAGCCCGTTGGAGCGCTGGGAGGACAGGTTCTCCTCCAGCCCCAGCCGCGACAGTTCCGCCTTGGCGTCGACCTCCCGCACCGCCGGCAACTCAAGCCCGTCGTAGAGGCGCAACAGAAGGGCGATCAGCCCGCGCACGATCATCGCGTCGCTGTCGCCGCGGAAATGGAAGCGGCCGTCCTCGATGCGTGGATGCAGCCAGACCTGGCTGGCGCAGCCGTCCACCTTGGTCGCCGGCACCTTCAAGGCATCGTCGAGCGCGGGCATCTCCTTGCCCATCTCGATCACCATGCGGTAGCGGTCTTCCCAGTCCTCGAGGAACTCGAAATCCTCGACCACGTCCTCGAATGCCTGCTGCGCCATTGCCGGATACCCCGTTCCTTCGGTCCCCGCTGACGTATGATCCCGGCGGGCTCGCGTCCAGCCTTCGCCGTGCCGCGGTGCTTTTCAAAGCCCGCGCAATCGGATAACCCACGGGACAAGACCTGCCGCCCGGACGGCGGGACCGGGGACGGGGCATTGCCATGAAGACATCTATCGGGGTCCTGCTGGTGTCGGCGCTGGTGCTGACGAGTTGCGGCACTGTGCGCGACTCGCGCCTCAATCCGTTCAACTGGTTCGGCGGCGCCACGTCGCGGCCGGTGACGGTCGAAGCCGGGTCCGAGGTTAATCCTCTACTGCCACGGCGCAGCAGCGGCGTATCGATCTTCCGCCGCGAGCGGAGTGAGGACCAGGTCTATGCAGGCACGCCCATTGCCGTCATCGACGAACTCCTGGTGGAGCGGCGCCCTGGCGGCGCGATCATCCGCGCCACCGGCATCGCCGACCGCGCCGGCCCCTTCGACATCCGCCTGATCCCGGACGAGACGGCCGGGGGCGGCGCTCTGGTCTACACGTTCAACGCACTGCAGCGCCCGGGTCCGCGCGACACCGGTCCCGATGCGCGCAAGGCGACGGCTGCGGTCTGGCTCACTGACAACGAACTGGCCGGGATCAGCCGGATCGAAGTGCGGGGTCGCCAGAACATCCTGACCTCGCGGCGCTGAGCGGGCCCCGCTGCGCGCGGGGCGCTGCTACCACTGGGCTCCGTCCGGACGGCACACGGAACCGGCCCGAAAGGATGGCTTCACCGCTGAACGACCGCAGGTGTCGGGCGCGCGGCGGACCGGAGGCTGGCGCTCGGTCCTCCGAGGTCTGCGCTTTATCCCCGCCACTCCCTCCGCAATACGACCGGCGCACAAGGGTGACATCGCGCCAGACCGCCGGGCCGGACCGGCGCACGCCCGGCACCTTCGGTGATATTCGGGCGGGTGGAGCTTGGCTCGACCGGGTCGGACGGGACGCCCCCGCCGCCTATCAGAGCTCGATCACCGACACGTTCCGCCCCTTGGCCGAAAGCGCGATTCGACCCTCGCAGAGGCGCAGCGCGTCTTCTCCGAAGACCTCGCGCCGCCAGCCCTTGAGCGCGGGCACGTCCCGTTCCCCCGCCGCGATGGCGTCGAGTTCGGCCGCCGGGGCGATCAGCTTCGGCGCGACGCCCGAGCTTTCGGTCTTGGCCTTCAGAAGCACACGCAGGAGGTCCGCCAGCGCCGGGTTCACCTGCAGCCGGTCGCGGGACTGATCGGGCTCGGGGAGCTCCTCCTTGGGAAGGGCAAGCGCGCGCGAGACCGCCTCGATGATCCCCTCGGCGATGTCGCCCTTGCGCGCCTCGCGCAGCAAGAGCCGCGAGCGGCCGAGATCGGCAAGGCTCTGCGGTTTGGTGGAGGCGAGCTCGGACAGCGCATCGTCCTTGAAGACGCGGTTGCGGGGGATGTTGCGCTCCTGCGCGTAAGCCTCACGGAAACGCGCCAGCTCCTGCACCAGCGCGAGAAAGCGCGGCGAGGAGGAGCGGGTCTTGATCCGCTGCCAGGCTTCCTCGGGTTTCGTGGTGTAGGTGGCCGGGTCGAGCAGCGCGGCGATCTCCTCGGCCACCCAGCGATGGCGGCCGGTGTCGCGCAGGCGGCGGTCGAGATATTCGTAGATCTGCCGCAGGTGCGTCACGTCAGCGGCGGCGTAGGTCTTCTGTGCGTCCGACAGCGGCCGGCGCGACCAGTCGGTGAAGCGCGAGGACTTGTCGAGCGACGACTTGGCGATGCGCTTGACCAGCGTCTCGTAGCCCACCTGTTCGCCGAAGCCGCAGACCATCGCAGCGACCTGCGTGTCGAACAGGGGTTCGGGGATCACGCCATGATCGACATGGAAGATCTCCAGATCCTGTCTTGCGGCGTGGAAGACCTTGACCACGGATGTATCGCGAAAGAGGTCCATCAGCGGCTCGAGCGACATCTCCAGTCCTTCGATCGGATCGACCAGAGCGACGTCGCCGCCCTCGTCGGAGCCGGGCAGCGCCAGCTGGATCAGGCAGAGCTTGGAGTAATACGTGCGCTCGCGCAGGAATTCGGTGTCGACCGTCACGTACGGCTGGCCCTTCGCCCTGTCGCAGAACGCGGCCAGGTCGTCCGTGGTGGTGATGGTGATCATGCGGGCCCGCTGTTCGAATTCGGTGTCAATCCGGAGCACCCTATCGGATTGCGGCAGGTGAAGCAAAGTGGCGATGGCGCGCGGCTTTCATCACGAAACGCGATGACGCGGACCACGAACATTCGTTTCAGGAATTGATGACGCATGCCTATCTCGGGGCTGTCCGGCCCTTGAAAGGAGAACCGCCATGACCGCCATAGACCTGTCCCCGACCCCGTCCCGCACCCAGCGCCACGACCTCGGCACCTGGGCCGCGGCGCTGACCGCCGCCGTGCTGCTGATCGGCACGCTCGCCCTCGTCAGCCAGCCGCCCGAGATGCAGGGCGGCCCGCGCGAGTGGCACGGCAACGTTTCGGTCAGTCCGGCCTATCGCTGAGGCAGATCGAGCCGCTTCCTGTCGCCCTCGGCCAGCCTGCGGAGCACCGCCGGATAGAGCCGGTGTTCCGCCTCCAGCACCCGCGCGGCGAGGCTGTCGGGCGTGTCGCCCGCCCGCACCGGCACCCGCGCCTGCCCGAGGATCGGGCCATCATCGAGCGCCGGTGTGACCTCGTGCACGGTGCAGCCGGCTTCCGTGTCGCCGGCCTCGAGCGCCCGGGCATGGGTGTCGAGCCCGCGATATTTCGGCAGGAGCGAGGGGTGGATATTGATCATCCGGCCCTGCCAGCGCGCCACGAAGCCCTCGGTCAGAACCCGCATGAAGCCGGCAAGGCAGATCAGGTCGGGCTGCGCCGCGCAAAGCGTGTCGTGCAGCGCAGCCTCGAACGCCGCGCGGTCGCCCTTGTACGGGCGGTGGTCGACGGCTGCCGTGGGGATGCCCCGGGCGTCGGCCCGCGCGAGCCCGCCGGCGTCGGGCCGGTTTGACAGCACCAGAACCGGCCGCGCGGGGTGATCGCCGGTCATGCTGTCGGCGAGCGCGGTCATGTTCGACCCGCCGCCCGAGATCAGGATGGCGACACGCATCACCTCAGCGTGCCGGTATAGGCGACCCCCTGCCCCGGCACCACGCGGCCGAGCGGGACCACGCGCTCCCCGGCTTCCGAGAGCGTGGCGCTCAGCGCCTCCGCGCGGTCCGGCGCGACGGCGAGGACCATGCCGATGCCGCAGTTGAAGGTCTTGAGTAGCTCGCCCGCCTCGATATCGCCCTGTTCGCGAAGCCAGGCGAAGACGCCCGGCAGTTCCCAGGCCCCGAGGTCGATCTCAGCGCCAAGGCCCTCCGGCAGGACGCGGGGGATATTCTCGGTCAGGCCGCCGCCGGTGATGTGGGCAAGCGCGTGCACGCCGCCTGCGCGGATCGCCTCAAGCGCCGGCCGCACGTAGAGGCGCGTCGGCGCCAGAAGCGCGGCGCCCAGCGGGCCGTCCTGCCACGGGCAGTGCGCGTCCCAGCCGAGACCCGACATCTCCACCAGCCGGCGCACCAGGCTGTAGCCGTTGGAATGCACCCCGTCCGAGGCAAGACCGAGAAGCACGTCGCCCTCGGCCACGTCGGCGGGCAGCGCCGTGCCCCGTTCCATCGCGCCCACGGCAAAGCCTGCGAGGTCGAAATCGCCCGGCGGGTACATGCCCGGCATCTCGGCCGTCTCGCCGCCGATGAGCGCGCAGCGCGCGCGCGCGCAGCCCTCGGCAATGCCCTCGATCACCTGCGCGGCGCTTTCTGTGTCGAGCTTGCCGGTGGCGAAGTAGTCGAGAAAGAAGAGCGGCTCCGCCCCCTGGCAGACGAGGTCGTTCACGCACATCGCCACGAGGTCGATGCCGACGCCCGACAGGTGCCCGGTGTCGATGGCGATGCGCAGCTTGGTGCCCACCCCGTCGGTGGCGGCGACCAGCACCGGGTCGGAGAAGCCCGCGGCCTTCAGATCGAAAAGCGCACCGAAGCCGCCGAGGCCCGACATCGTGCCGGGCCGGTCGGTGCGTTTCGCCGCCGGCTTGATCCGGTCGACGAGCGCGTTTCCGGCGGCGATGTCGACGCCCGCCTCGGCATAGGTGATCCCGGTCTTGTTTGTCATCGGCGCGCATCCCGGCTGCTGTCGCCCTGCGCCCTAGCGCAGGGGCACCGCGACGGCAATGGTCACGGGCACCGCAGAGCGGGGCCGCCATCATGGCGCCGAAGCGCCTCGTTGCCAGAACGCATCCCGAAGATTAGCCTGTTTCCAGTCATTTTGAGCGGGGAAGACACGCATGCCCGAGATTTCATTTACCGGCATCCGGACCTTTTCTTGGTTCGCCTACAGTACGGACGGCGGAGATTACGACTACGGCGCCACGGACATCAGGCTCGCGCTCGACGTGAGCGACGATCACATGATGCTGCTGGACGACGACGGGCTGCGTACGGTCTCGGGGACAATCCGCGGGATCGAGACGAGTCTGGGCGGCAACGAGGGCGATCCAAGGCCTGACTACTTTACCGAGCTCGGCGCCGACATACCGTCGGACCGCCTAGAAGAGTACGACAGCGTCGTGTTCTCCTTGCGCCGGATGGTGGTGGACGACGTCCCGCGCGACGTGCTCGTGCGCATGCAGGACACTGTGTATGGCGGTTTCGGCGACAGCGAGCACGAGACCGATTACATTGTCCTGAACGGTCCGCCCCTGCCCGACCTCGATTATTCCGACATCGCGTTCCTTGAGGAGGACGGCCGCGTGTCCTTTGAGCCGATCCAGAGCGGACCGCTCCTAGGCGGAGGACCGTTTTCGCTGCTGACCGCGGCGACCGGCGGCTATCCCGAACCGGACCTGCCCGCGATCCCGCCTCTCATCGGCACCGGCCGAGGCGACAACCTCATCGGCGCTGAGACTTGGGACACGATCGAGGGCGGAGGCGGCGGGGATGCGCTCTGGGGCCTCGGCGGCGGCGACGACATCTCCGGCGGAACGGGCAACGATATCATAGGCGCCGGGGCCGGACCCGACCGGGTCGATGGCGGGCCCGGAGCCGATCTCGTCGGCGGTGGTCCGGGTCGCGACGCGCTCTCGGGCGGGGCTGGCGGCGACCGACTGTTCGGCGGGCGACATGCCGACATCCTATCGGGCGGCGATGGCAACGACATCCTCGCCGGCGGACCTGGGTGGGATGAACTTTACGGCAATGCGGGCGATGATTCGCTCTCGGGCGGAAATGGCGGGGACATCGTCGACGGAGGACGCGGTGACGACCTCCTGGGCGGCGGGCTCGGCGACGACGAGATGTTTGGCGGCGCGGGGAACGATTCGCTCCATGCCGGACGCGGCGACGACACCCTGAATGCCGGGCCCGGCGCCGACCTTTTGTCGGGCGGCCTCGGGGACGACTGGCTGAGCGCGGCGCCGAATTTCAACGGCAGTTACGAGAGCGGCGGCGCCGACACACTTCGCGGCGGGATCGGGCACGATCGGCTCGAAGGGCACACCGCCGGCGAGGAGCTGGAGGGCGGCGCCGGACGGGACACATTGCTCGGCGCGGCGGGCGAGGATCGTCTTGCGGGCGGACTGGGCGCCGACGACCTGCGCGGCGGACCCGGCGCCGACACACTGACCGGCGGGAGCGGCGCGGACAAGCTGAACGGCGGCGGCGGCAATGACACCGTGACCGGCGGCGCCGGGGCCGACACCTTCGTCTTCGCGGTCAATTTCGAGGCCGCGTTCGGCAGCGACCTGGTCACCGACTTCGCCCCCGGCGAGGACATCATCCAATTCCAGGGGGTCCGCCGCAGTGAAGTGACCTTCGGCACGGCCGAGGACGGCGACGCGCTCATCCTGTTCAGCCGCGATGATCTCTCCGCGCAGGTCGAGTTCGAGGGCCTCGGGGCGGGCTCCGTCGCGCTGGAGGATCTTGCGACGTTCATCTGACGGGCGCGCCGCGGCGATGCTTGACGGCGCCGTCCCGACGCGGCACCACATGCGACGGGGGCCTGTAGCTCAATTGGTTAGAGCAGAGCGCTCATAACGCTTTGGTTGCGGGTTCGAGTCCTGCCGGGCCTACCATGACCCCAATTTAAGTTTCAAAATCAACGCCAAAGAACCCAAACTCGCGTTCATCCATTGTCGTGGCCTTCAATGGATCATTGAGATCTTGCTTCACTCTGCGCACTAGCGCCGTCCAGCGGGTTGGCTTGCGGCCCCAGGCGATCCGCAGATCGACCGAGCGGCCACCGCATCGCATGCACCTGGTGCGCGGCGCGATTCGGGCCGCGAGCGCGATCCCGTCCATCGGCCGCAGCCCAGTGGTCGGACGATCGCGAGCGCAAGGACGGTGTGGCACGCGCATCGCGCCGACCGGTAGCGGGCGATAATGTTTTCGCGCACCCTGTCCGAACCGCTTTGATCGAGGAAGTCGGGCAGAAGCGGGCTCCGGGCATCCGGCTCGGATGGGCGCAACTGCGTATGGGGTATCGATCCGCGCGTGAAGTCTGCGTCGGGGCATATCTCGACGGACATGCCGCAGCGCGGCTTGCAGAGGCGCGCCATGTCAAGGTCGACAACGACACTCTGACATCCCAAAACGCCTCCGATAAAATCAGTCCGGGCGCCGAAGGGCTACGAGACATCGGGATCGACTTACTGCCGATGAATTCGACATGGAAATGGCAAGCTCCGCCGGCAGCGACATCAATACGGCAAAATACAGTCAGCCGGCCATATTTCATCCCGAAATTGAAGCTACCGATCGCTGGACATAAACATCTCCAGAATCCTTAAGATTTTGTTTTTATTATCTTCTACCACGCCCTTTCCGACGAAAGTCTTAAAAAGCCGATTTCGTGACAAAGCGATCAAGCGCCCCTGAGATATGATTAATCGCATGTTAATAAAGCGAGAAAGTTTTTGACCGGAATTGGAATCGGTATAATGTCGGCTTACGGTCGTTACGCTGGCAGCCATTGGAGGAGGATGACAGCGCCAAAGTTTCAGCCGTAAGACACTCGACATGCGCAATGGGGGCGTGTGTGGACGACATTTCGTCACGTCGGGTCATATTAAAAATTCAATCCGAATGCTCCGCGAGTCCGCGGAGCATATGCGAGAGGAAAGCGAACCGTGCCGCCCGATTGGCGGCGCGCTGTTCGGATCATTCCTGAGATTGAAGGTTCTCACTCAAAAAAGGGCCAAAACATGCCAACCGAAACGATCAACGTGACCCCGTACGACGGCACCCTTGTCTCCGCGGATCTGCTACAGGAAAACACCACGCTCGTGCTTTCGGCGTTCGGGAGCGAGCAATCGGCAACCTTCGCCGACAACGACGGAACCTTGTCGACAGACGACGATGGCATATCGACACTGAACGGCGAACCGGTCACCTATATCGGCGGCGGCACGGCCCAGGTCGGTCTCGAGGAACCCCTCACCGGGCTGTTCGTCTCGCTCGGCGAACAGGTCGAAGTCGCCGTGCTGGAGGCAGGCGGAGATATCTTTTTCCACTATCCCGATGGAGCCCCCGGAGAGTTGAGCGCGGTGCTTCTCTCCCTGAACATCGACCAAGACCAAGACGTGTCGGTATTTGCCAATCCATATTTGGGAACGCCAGCCGCCGACGACTTCACCGGAGACAGCTTTGACAACATAATGAGTGGCGCTGGCGACGACGATACAATTGCCGGCGCCGGCGGAGACGACGAGATCGCAGGCGGCGCGGGAAACGACGAACTTTCCGGCGGCACGGGGTCCGACACGATTGACGGAGGCACCGGCGCGGACCTCCTGAACGGCGGTGCCGGATCGGACGTGATCGAGGGCGGCGACGGTGACGACACGGTGCAGGCCGGCGTCGCCTTCCAGGACGCATCTGCGTCGGGCGATACGTCCCAAATCATCCTCAACAGCGAAACCGGCAGTGACACTGTTTCCGGAGTGGAGTTCTTCGAATTTACCGATGGCGTTGTGACGGCCGAGGATTTGCTGGCAGGCAACGGCCCGGACGACGGCTCCGGTGGCGGCGATGACGGCTCCGATGGCGGCGATGACGGCTCCGGGGGCGGCGACGACGGCTCCGATGGCGGCGACGA
>NZ_FOMS01000013.1:0-44872 GCF_900112685.1 Roseivivax sediminis | reverse complement strand
TGGCGGCGACGACGGCTCCGATGGCGGCGACGACGGCTCCGGGGGCGGCGACGATACGCAGGGCGCCACCTCCGGTGCGGATATCATCATCGGCACGCCGCAGGAGGATCGTCTCGAAGGGCTCGGTGGCGATGACAGCATCCGCGGTCTCGAGAGCGACGACGGCATTCTCGGCGGAACCGGCAATGACACGATCGATGGCGGTGCAGGAGACGACAACATCGCCGCTTCCGATGGTGACGACCACGTGTTCGGAGGTAGCGGAGACGACGACATCGGCGGCGGCGCCGGCAACGACAGCCTCGACGGCCAGCAAGGCAACGACACGATCGGCGGTGGGGACGGCGATGACACCATCGACGGCGGCGCCGGCGACGACGTACTTGCGTCCGGCGCAGGCGACGACATCGCCGTGGGCGGGACCGGCGACGACACCGTCGGCGGCTCCTTCGGCGACGACTCGGTGACCGGCAACGAGGGTGACGATTCCCTGGGCGGCGGCAGCGGCAGGGATACGCTGGAAGGCGGCGAAGGCGACGACTCGCTCGGCGGCGGGATCGGTGACGACACCCTCGACGGGGGCGGCGGCGACGATTTCATTGCCGGAGGCGGCCGAGACGACATGCTTTCTGGCGGCGCCGGTGACGATACGCTGAATGGGGGATCGGGCAACGATACCCTCACCGGCGGCGAAGGTGCGGACACGTTCGTCTGGAACTCGGGCCCGGCGGGCGACGTCGACCGCATCACCGATTTCGAGGACGGCGAGGACACGCTCTTCCTCGTGAATGTCGAGAACCCGGAGGGCTCCGGTCTCGCCGGCAAGCTAGATGCGCTCGACATGACCGACGTGACCATCGACGGAGAGGCCGCGGTCGAATTGAGCTATCAGGACCAGACCATCGAGGTCCTGGGAGTGACGTCGGCCGATCTGACCCTCGACGACTTCGAATTCCTCTGAGGCCTTCTCGTGGGCCCGGTGGTCCCGCCGACAAGGCAATTGAACCTCGCCCTTCCGGGGGCGAGGTTTTTCACCGTTCCATGGATCAAGCGCATGGCCCGTACAAGGCGTTGCAAACCGCTGGATCAGGTAGCGACGCATGGAAAGCCGTCCTCGGCCTTGCCGACGCGTTCATCGTCACCGTCGTGGGCGTGAGAGGCGTTCACCTCGGCCACGCCGGTAGAGAGGTCATCCCCGTCGCTGCCGACCATCCATCCACCCCGTGACACGGGTGTCGCTCCTCAGAGCGACGGTGAAGCCTTCACTTTCTTCCGCGATGGCGGGCAGATCGACGCCGCCCAACGGAAACCGCTCTACACTCGCGAACTGGTTGAGCGCTTGCCGGAGCGGTGGAGCTGAATGCCGCGTCGCGACGTGATGCCGTGCGAAGCCAGGATGTCCGTCACGACGGCTCAGTCCGGCTATGCGTGCGCGGTGTCCAGAGCGGCGCCGCTCGCGAAGCGGGCCTTGAGCAGGCATTCCTCATATTCCGAGCGGAGCTCGGAGTCGAAGACGATACCGCCGCCGACATTGAAGATCGCCTCGCCGTCCTTGTGCAGGGTGAGTGTGCGGATCGCGACATTGAAGCACATCCGACCTGTAGGCGCGACGAAGCCGATCGCGCCGCAATAGATGTCGCGCGGCCGTGTTTCGAGCGCGCGCAGGATCTGCATCGCGCGGATCTTCGGCGCGCCGGTGATCGAACCGCAGGGGAATAGGGCGGCGAATATCTCGGGGATCGTCGTCCCGGCGGTCAGCCGGGCGCGGACACGGCTGACCATCTGGTGGACCGTCGGATAGCTCTCTATCCGGAACAGCTCGGGGACGTCGAGCGTGCCGAGTTCGCAGATGCGGGAAATGTCGTTGCGCAACAGGTCGACGATCATCAGGTTCTCGGCGCGGTTCTTGCCGTCCTGGCGCAGGGCCTCGGCCAGGGTGGCGTCTTCCTGCGCGGTCGTGCCGCGCCGGATGGTGCCTTTCATCGGATGGGTCTCAATCCAGCCCTCCGCGTCGACCTGGAAGAAAAGTTCCGGGGAGCGCGACAGGATGACCGCATCGCCAAGTTCGACCAGCGCGGCATAGCGAACCGGTTGCCGGCCAGTCATCTCGTCGAAGAGTGCCGCCGGGTCGCCAGCCCATCTTGCCGCGACCGGAAAGGTCAGGTTTGCCTGATAGCAATCTCCCGCCCGCAGGTGCCGGTGCACCTGTTCGAACCGAGGCCGGTACTCCTCGTAGGACCATACGGGCCGGACATCCGTGAGGGTAGCGGTGTTTTCCGAACGTAACCCGACCGGCCCGGTCTCGGGCGCGTCGAAGACCCCCATCAGGACCAGGGGCAGGCGCCGCCCGTGCGGCATGTGGTCATGCAGCTTCGGCTCGAGCGCGTAACCGGCCTCGTAGCTCACGTAGCCGGCGCACCACTTGCCCGCTTCCCGAGCGCGCTCGATGCGGTCCAGCGCGGATGGCACGTCATCGGCGTCGTCGGCCCGGATCAACTCGCTCGGCGCGGCGAACCGCATATCCCGGCCCGCAAGATCGTCGCGCAGCAATACGCCCGGCCCGTCCGCGCGACATGAAGTCTCAGGGGTGTTCATCGGGGCTCTTGACGGCCTTGCTCTGATCGTAGTCCACCGCGAAGCGCATCTCGCGGAGCGGCTTCACCTGGCGGATCGATTCCGCGTAGGTCTCATGTGCCTTGTAGGCCGCCAGTGCCGCATCGTCAGCGAATTCCCCATAGACCACGACATCGACTTCCTTGCTGTTCGGGTCCGACTTGCGGTTGAGCGCGATCTCGAGATGCTGCGCATGCGGGATCCCGGTGAGTTTCCGGAGCCCGTCGCGGATGGCCTCGATATCGCCGTCGTGCCGGGCGGTGAAGAAGACGATGTGACGGATCATGGGTCCCCCGGATCTGGTGCAGGCAATATGCGGATCGCCCGGGTGCGTCGCGCCGACCTTTCCGCGCGGCGAGTTGTAAGGTCCGTATTGCGGCGTTCAACCGGATAATGCCCGCCAACGGGCGGTCCCGGGCGCGGCATCCTTGCCCGCCATCAGGCAATCAGAAGAACGGCGCCGCAGGCACCGGCCCGGTTCGCCGGGTCCGACATCATTCCTGCCGATCCGAACCTCACGCATCTGCCGGAGACGGAGCACGAGACGTCCCGTTACCGCTAGGTTGGGAACCCGCGCCGGGTCAGATCAGGAGAAGTCGTTGACACCCCGCTCAGCCCGATTGGCAGCACGGAAAAATCGCAACACTTTCTGCATGTTAGGGAGAAAGTGGCAGCCCGTAGGGGAATCGAACCCCTCTTTCCAGGTTGAAAACCTGGCGTCCTAACCGATAGACGAACGGGCCGCGCTTGGCGTGCAGGGTGTCTAGAAAAGATCGCTGACCCCTGCAAGAGGATTTTTCGCGATTTTTCCGACTGCCGCAGGGTCAGGCCGGCGCGGCGTCGTCCAGGCGCAGCTGAACGCTGCGGCGGCCTTGCCATTCGTTGATCTCGATCCGCCCAGCGAGGTGGAAACGCGCACCGCCGTGGTTCAGCAGCGCCGGCCCCATTGGCCCGTCCAGGGCGCCAAACGCGATTCCCCCGAGCGACGCGCCGAGGCCGTCGCCGAAGGTCAGCTTCAGATGCGACTCGCCCACCCGCTTGGCATGGGAGATGCGGACATCGGGAAAGGCGAATCGCGGCGCCCCGGCGCCGGCGCCGAACGGGCCGGCCTGCTCGAGCGCCTCGATCAGCTCCACGCTCGCCGCGCCGGGCATGAGCACGGCATCGATCCGGAGGTCCGCCGCGCCGCCCTCTCCCGCGCCCTGCCGCGCCAGCAGCTCGCCGAGGCGCCCCATCGCCGACTCCAGCGTCCCGGCCTCCACGGTCAGACCCGCCGCCATGCGATGTCCGCCGCCCTTGAGCAGGAGCCCTTCGCCCGCGAGCCGTTGCACCGCCGCGCCGAGATCGACACCCGCGACCGAGCGGCCGGAGCCCTTGCCAACGCCGTCGGCGAGGCCGATGACCACGGCGGGACGGTTGGTCAGCTCCTTCAGGCGCGAGGCGACGATGCCGACGACGCCGGGGTGCCAGCCCTCGCCCGCCGCCCAGACCAGCGGCGCATCGAGGCCGCGCGCCTCCGCCTGCGCCAGGGCGGCGGCGCGCACCGCGGCCTCGACCTCGCGCCGCTCGACGTTGAGCGCTTCGAGCCGTTCGGCCATGGCGCGCGCGGCGTGGGGATCGGTCTCCGCGAGCAGCCGGGCGCCAAGATCGGCCTGCCCGATGCGCCCGCCGGCATTCACGCGCGGGCCGAGAACGTAGCCGAGGTGATAACTCGACGGTGCGGTGTCGAGCCGCGCGACATCGGCCAGCGCAACCAGCCCGGCGCGCTCCCGCCGCGCCATCACCTTCAGGCCCTGCCGCACCAGCGCGCGGTTCACGCCGCGCAACGGCGCCACATCGGCAACGGTGGCCAGAGCGACGAGATCGAGCATCGCCATCAGGTCGGGGCCGCGTGTCCCGGCGTCACGCATCTGGCGCCCGGCCTCCACCAGCATCAGGAAAACCACCGCGGCCGCGCAGAGATGGCCGAGCGAGCCGTCCTCGTCCTGCCGGTTCGGGTTCACCACGGCGAGCGCGCCGGGCAGCGTCTCGCCACCCAGGTGGTGATCGAGCACCACGACATCGGCGGCAGCCGCCGCGGCGATGGGCGCATGGCTGAGCGTGCCGCAATCGACGCAGACGATGAGGTCGTGCGCGCCGGCAAGGTCCGCCATCGCCGCCTCGTTCGGGCCATAGCCTTCGTCGATCCGGTCGGGGACGTAGAGCGTCGCGCGATGCCCCTGCTGGCGCAGCCAGTCGATCAGCAGCGCGGCGGAGGCGCCGCCGTCCACGTCGTAATCGGCGAAGACGGCGATGCGCTCGCCGCGGGCCACAGCGCGGCACAACCGTTCGGCCGCCGCTTCCATGTCGCGCAGGCTGCGCGGGTCGGGCAGCAGGTCCCGCAAGGTGGGTTCGAGATAGGCCGGCGCCTCTTCGGGAGGCACGCCAAGCCGGGCCAGGGTCGCGCAAAGGCCGGGCGCGAGCCCGGTCGACTGCTCCAGCGCTTCGGCCGCCCTGGCGATGTCGGGCGACGGCCCCACCCAGCGCCGGCCGCTGAGCGAATGTTCCACGCCAAGATAGCCCATCGCACCGTTGTCGAGCATGTCTGCCCTGTCCCTCTGCCTGTCCACGGTCCGGCGCGTTCTGGCGGCACCGGGGTCCCTACCTGTTGGAAACACTACGCGGGAAAGCGCGGCAAGGCCAGCGCCTGCGGGCTCATGTGGCGACGCCGCGCCCGCAGGACACCAGATATGGTGAGCGTCAGCGCGTCGGGTTGCGGTAGCTCATGCGCCGGACCGATCCGGTGCGCGAACGCATCAGGATCGTCTCCGTCGTCAGGTAGCCGACCTCGCGCTTGATGCCGGGCACCAGCGAGCCGCTGGTCACGCCCGTCGCGGCGAAGATCACGTTGTCGGTGACCATGTCGTCGCGGGTGTAGATCTTGTCGAGATCGGTGATCCCCGCCTTCTCGGCGCGGCCCCGCTCGTCGTCGTTGCGGAACGTCAGGCGGCCGAACATCTGGCCCCCCATGCATTTCAGCGCGGATGCCGCGAGCACGCCTTCGGGCGCCCCGCCCGATCCCATGTACATGTCGATGCCGGTGGTCCCTGGCTCGGCGGTGTGCATGACACCGGCGACGTCGCCGTCGGTGATCAGGCGGATCGCGGCGCCGGTGGCACGGACCTCGGCGATCATCTCCTCGTGCCGGGGGCGTTCGAGGATGCAGACGGTGACCTCGTCGGTCTTGGCGCCCTTGGCCTTGGCCAGCGCCTCGACCCGCTCTTTCGGCGACATGTCGAGGGAGACGACGCCTTCGGCATAGCCCGGCCCGATGGCGAGCTTGTCCATGTAGACGTCGGGGGCGTGCAGCATCGTGCCGCGCGGACCCATGGCGATGACGGTCAGCGCGTTCGGCATGTCCTTGGCGGTGAGCGTCGTGCCCTCGAGCGGGTCGAGCGCGATGTCGACCTCGGGGCCGGAGCCCGATCCGACCTCTTCGCCGATGAACAGCATCGGTGCCTCGTCGCGCTCGCCCTCGCCGATGACGACGGTGCCGCGGATCTCCAGCTTGTTGAGCTGCTCGCGCATGGCGTTGACGGCTGCCTGATCGGCGGCCTTCTCGTCGCCGCGGCCGATGAAGGCAGCCGAGGCGATGGCGGCCTGTTCGGCAACCCGGGCAAGGCCCAGGGACAGCATGCGGTCGTTGAAATCCTTGGGCGCGGCCATGTGGTGGGCTCCGGAATTGAGGTCGGGTCAAACAGTCGTGACTCGTCTACCCCGCAGCGCGACCGCCGCGCAAGCCACCCCGGTGCGCCACGGGGCGGTGCAGGATTTTATCCGAGAATCCGGCTCACGATCTCGCTCAAGATTGTGCGGGGCGGGCGTTGAGGGCGGCGCGCAGGGCCAGCCGGTCCACATCGCGGCTGGCCAGGAGCCGACCGGCGACCACCTCGTTCACGTCGAACCAGGCCACCTCCTCGGCGTCGTCGGCGGCGACAGGCTCCCCCGAGGGCGCTTCGCACAGCACCGCGTCGAGCCGGAATGGCGGGCTGACATGATCCACGCGGAACGTGCCGAGACGCCTCACCGCACGCGACACCAGTCCTGTCTCTTCCTGCAATTCGCGGACCGCCGCATCTTCCACGCTCTCGCCGGGTTCCAGCTTGCCGCCGGGAAAGCCCCAGAGCCCCGCGTCGGGCTTGTTGCGCCGCCGCACCAGCAGCGTCCGGCTTTCCCGGATCACCACCGCGAGCGCGGCGCGGATGACGTCGTCACACACGCTCGATCCGAAGGGCGACCGGCGCGGCCTGCACGACGCCCGTCCGTTCCATCGCGGCGATCGCCTGGTCGAGCGCGCTGCGCGTGGTCTTGTGGGTGACGATCAGCACCGGCGCGGCATCGGATTGGTGCCCGTATTGCCGCATCCGGTCGATGGAGATGCCCGATTCGCCCAGCGCCGTCGCCACCTTGGCGAGCGCGCCGGGGCGGTCGGCAAGCGCCATGCGCAGGTAGAAGCTCGCCGGCGTTGCGGTCTTCGCCGGCACCGCCGGCGTCAGCGACGAGGCCGCCTGCCCGAAGGTCGACACCCGGAAGCCGCGCGCGAGGTCCATCACGTCGCCCATCACCGCGCTCGCCGTCGGCCCCTCGCCCGCGCCGGCACCGCGCATCACGATCTGGCCCACCTGATCGCCCTCGATCACCACCATGTTGGTGCCGCCGTCGAGCTGGCCGAGCGGCGAGCCCTCTGGCACGAGGCACGGCGCCATGCGCTGCTCCAGCCCCCGGCCGGTCATCCGGCACACGCCCAGGAGCTTGATCTTGAAGCCCATGTCGGCGGCCTGGCGGATATCGTCGATGGAGACCTTGCCGATCCCCTCCAGCTCCACCGCGTCGAAGGCAACCTGCGTGCCGTAGGCGATCGACGACAGCAGCGCGAGCTTGTGGGCCGCGTCGATACCGCCGACGTCGAGTTCGGGGTCGGCCTCAAGATAGCCCAGCGCGTCAGCTTCCTCGAAGGCCTCGGCATAGCTCAGGCCCGCGCCCTCCATCCGCGTCAGGATGTAGTTGCAGGTGCCGTTCATCACGCCCATCACGCGGGTGATGTCGTTGCCCGCCAGCGCCTCTGTCAGCGCCTTGATCACCGGGATGCCGCCGGCGACGGCGGCTTCGAAGCGCAGGATGGCGCCGTTCGCCTCGGCGCGTTCGGCCAGCGCCTGGCCGTGATGGGCGAGCATTGCCTTGTTCGCCGTCACGACGTCCTTGCCGGCGTCGAGCGCGGCCTCGGTCGCCGCCTTCGCCGAGCCGTCGGCGCCGCCCATCAGCTCGACGAAGACATCGACGTCGTCGCGGGTGGCGAGCGTGACCGGATCGTCTTCCCAGGCATAGGAGGTCAGCGACACGCCGCGATCCTTGTCGCGGTTGCGGGCAGACACGGCGACGACCGCGATCGGTCGCCCCGAGCGGGCGCTGAGCAGCTCTGCCTTCTGGCGCACAATCTTGACCACGCCCGCGCCGACCGTGCCGAGGCCCGCGATGCCGAGACGCAAGGGTGAGGTCATGGGTTAGGCTCCTTCGTGCTGCGCCAAGGCCCTTTCCGGCGGGCCTGGGCGGTCCTGATGCTTTGGGGAAGGCGCCGCGGGGCGGCGGCCGGTCCGCCGGACTGGTAGCCCGTCCGCAACTTGGCTGCAACGCCCGCCGCGCGGGGTGGCGCAGACCGTTCGCCGCCGAAGGCTGCGGCTCTCAGCCGGCCCCGTCGACGCCGGCGTCCATGCGCGCGCGGGTCGCGTCGTCGATGATCGGGCCGCGCAGCGCGTCCGCCCGCGCGCGCAGCCCGGCGGCACGCGCCTCGACACCGGCGCGCAGATCAGGCGTCGCGCGCGGCGCTGTCCGGGCGATCAGCGTGTCGATGTTGACCAGCCGGGGATAGTCCGCCGTGTCCACGTCGGCGCTTTCCACCGCTTCGACCTCGGGGAACGTGGCGCACCCCGCCAGCAGCGCGAGCACGCCGAGACTCCGTATCATGCGCGGCCCCACGGGCCGGGGCGCCGTGCCCGGGTCATCACTCCGCCTCCTGGATGGAGCGCAGATACTCCACCAGCGCCACCAGCCGCCGCGGCGTCGGCGTGTACGTGCCGTCGCCGCTGTCGTAGGGCACCGCCTCTCCGGCGAGAAGCTCGCCGAATTCCGGCATGACCTGCGACTCGAAGTCGGTCTTGGTGTAGCCGTCGACGTGGGACAGCACCCGCGCGGCCGGGAAACTCCCGCCGTTGCGCGCGGCCACCCGCGTCAGGTCCGCCGGGCTGCGGTTCAGCGAACTCGCAAGCTCGCCGCCCCCCGTGGCATCGCTGCCGTGGCAGACCACGCAATACTCGGTGAAGAGCGCGCGGCCCTCCTCCGCCGTCGGCATCGCGGCGCTGTCCGCCCGGCCGGTCGTGCCGGCCTCGTCGCAGGCGGTCAGGGCAAACGCGGCGGCGGCAAGTCCCGCCAGAATGGCACGTGTCATGAAACCCCCGAACATATCGTTTCGTCTTGTCTGCACGGGCGGGGCCTCTTTCTTCAAGTCCGATCTCGTCCCGGCCACCCTCGGGCGGCGCACAGGCGCGGCATTTCCAAGCCCTGTCCGGCCCAGCCCGTCAGGCTAGGACGCCCTGGTCGAGCGCCACCTGCCGGTCCATGCGCGCAGCCAGCTCGAGGTTGTGCGTCGCGATCAGCGCGGCAAGTCCGGTGTCCCGCACGAGGTGCATGAGCGCCGCAAAGACCCGGTCGGAGGTCTCCGGGTCGAGGTTGCCGGTCGGCTCGTCCGCCAACAGAAGCTTCGGCGCGTTCGCCATGGCACGGCAGAAGGCGACGCGCTGCTGTTCCCCTCCCGAGAGCGCGGCGGGCCGGTGTGTCGCGCGGGGGCCGACGCCGACGCTGTCCAGAAGCGTGGCGGCGCGCGCCTCGGCCTCGCGGCGGGGTGCGCCGTTCGCGAGCTGAGGCAGCACGATGTTCTCGGCCGCAGTGAACTCCGGCAGCAGGTGGTGGAACTGGTAGACGAAGCCCACCGCCTCGCGCCGGACGGCGGTCCGCCGCCGGTCGGGCACGCCGGTCATGTCCTCGCCGGCGATCTCCACCCGCCCCGTGTCGGGCGTGTCGAGCAACCCGGCGATGTGCAGGAGCGTCGACTTGCCCGCCCCGGAGGGCGCGACCAGCGCGACGATCTCGCCGGCCGCGACCGACAGGTCGACCCCGCGCAGCACCTGCACCTCGGTCGGCAGACCGTGATTGTAGCCCTTGGAGACGCCCGAGAGGCGCAGAACCTTGTCACTCATAGCGCAGCGCCTCCACCGGGTTCATCCGCGCCGCGCGGCGGGCAGGAAAGATCGTCACGACGAAGGACAGACCCAGCGACAGCGCCACCGCCGACAGCACGTCCCAAAGCTGAAGTTCGGCGGGCAGCGCGTAGATCCCGCGCACCGCCGGATCCCAGACGCCGCCGCCCGAGACGTAGTTCACCAGGCTGAAGATCGGGTCGATGTAGATCGCGAAGACACAGCCGAGGACAGTCCCGGCGAGCGTCCCCAGCAGCCCGGTGAACGCCCCGCAGATGAAGAAGACCCGCAGCACCGCGCCCTCGGTCAAGCCCATCGTGCGCAGGATGCCGATGTCGCGGCCCTTGTTCTTCACCAGCATGATGAGCCCCGAGACGATATTCATCGCCGCGATCAGCACGAGGATCGACAGGATGATGAACATCACGTTGTCCTCGACTTCCAGCGCGCGCAGGAAACTGCCCGATGCGTCCTGCCAGGTCCAGGCATAGGCGTTGCCCCCGGCCGCGGCGAGGATCGGGCCGACGAGCCGGCCCACCTCCTCGGCATCCTCGACCATCACTTCAAGCTCGTCCGCCGCGTCCTCGCGGTTGAAGTAGAGCTGCGCCTCCTCGAAGGGCATGTAGACGCGCGTGCGGTCGATGTCGTAGCGCCCTGCGGTGAATATGTAACCGATCTCGTAGGCCTTGACGCGCGGCGACGTGCCGAAGGCGGTCTTCACCCCGTCGGGCGAGATCAGACGGATGCTGTCACCGACGCCGAGATCTAGCTCGCGCGCGATGCCCGACCCGATGGCGATGACCTCCCCCCCGAAGGCATCGAGATCGCCGCGCGCCGTCTCGGGATCGGCGATGCGGGGAATGGTGGCCAGATCGCCCGGCGCGATGCCGAACACCTCCACGCCGGAATTGCGCTGGTTCGCGGTGCCCATCACCTGCCCCTTCACCAGCGGCGCGACGCGGGTGACGCCCTCGACCTCGCGCACCCGTTCGGCCATCTCGGCGTAATCGGGGATGGACCGGTCCACCTGCCCGGTCTCGGCGTCCCGGACGCCGCCGGAATAGACCGTCACATGCGCGTTCGCGCCCAGGATCGTGTCCACGAACTCCGTGCGGAAGCCCGAGCGCACCGCCAGCGTCGCGATCAGCGCGAAGACGGCGAGCGTGATCCCGACTAGGCTGATCCAGGTCATCACGCTGACCCCGCCCTCGGCGCGCTTGGCGCGCAGGTAGCGCCAGGCGATCATCCATTCGAACGGCGCGAAGGGGGGCGTGCGTCGGGCCATCTGGTCCTCCCTGGTGGAGCGCGGGGCCGCGCTGAGGCCGGGCGATAAGTGACGGCTTGTCGTCGCCGATGCAAGGCGCCGTGCGTTGAAACGCGGGCCGCGGCGCATAGCTTCGAAGAAAGCAACCGGAGGCATCCATGGCCCATATCCTCGTCATCGGCGCGAGCCGCGGCATCGGCCTTCAGACCGTGCAGCGCGGCCTCGAGCTTGGTCATCACATGCGCGGGCTCGCCCGATCGCCCTCGCGCATCGACATCGTCGATTCCCGTTTCGAGGCGGTCCAGGGCGACGCGACGAACCTCGAGGACGTGCGCCGCGCCCTCACCGGGGTCGACGCGGTGATCCTCACGCTCGGCATCAAGGAAAGCGTGGCGATGCTCTGGCAGAAGGTCACGCTGTTCTCGGAGGCGACGCGCGTGCTGATCGACGCGATGCAATCGACCGGCCCCGACCGGCTGGTCTGCCTGACCGGCATCGGCACGTCCGAGAGCATCGAGGCGCTGAGCCGGATCGAGAGGCTGGGCCACTCCATCCTTCTGGGCGAGCCCTACAAGGACAAGACGCGGCAGGAGGACATGATTCGCGCCTCCTCCCTGCGCTGGACCTTCGCGCGGCCGGTGATCCTGACGAACGGCAAGCGCACCGAGGGCTACAAGGTCCTGACCGACCCCAAGGACTGGCGCATGGGCCTGATCAGCCGCGCCGACGTCGCCGATTTCCTGGTCAGGGCCGCGACGGACGACAGCCTCGTCGGGCAGGCGCCGGTGCTGACGCGCTGACCTCCCACGTCCGCTTCGCGCCGCGGGGCGCCGGAATGCGAGCGCAGGAGGCGCGCATGGCCCTGTTCCCGATCCTGACGGAGCAACGCATCAAGGAGGCGATGGAGGACGGCGCCTTCGACAACCTCGAGGGCGCAGGCAAGCCGCTGCCGACGGACGACTGGGCCGGCCCCGACGATCCGGTGACGCTCTTCGGTTACAAGGTCATGGCCGAGGCCGGCGCCGTTCCCGAGGAGCTGCGCCTGCGCCGTGCGCTGCAGGAAGCACGCGCGACATGGCGCGAGAGCGAGGATCCGGCGGAACGCGATCGCCTGATGGCGGAAATCTCCGAGCTTGGCATGCGCCACGCCATGGCGGTGGAGCAGCGCCGCCGCGGCCGCGGCTGAGCGCCCCTTGCCCGGGGCGCCCCGGGGCGCATACTCCTGCGGTATGACCGGACCTCGCTATACCCCGCTCGCCACCTCCTTGCCCGCAGACGTGCCCTTCGTCGGCCCCGAAGTGCAGGAGCGCGACCTCGGCTTCGCCTTCCGCGCGCGCCTCGGCGCCAACGAGAACCCGTTCGGGCCGTCGCCCCACGCCGTCGCCGCCCTGCGCCGCGCCGCCGACGAGGTGTGGAAATACTCCGAGGCGACGAATCACGACCTGCGCCACGCGCTCGCCACGAAGATGGAGGCCGAGCCCGACCAGGTGATCGTCGGCGGCGGCATCGACGGGCTGCTTGGCACGCTCGTACGTCTGACGGTGGCCGAAGGCGACGCGGTCGTCACCTCCGACGGCGCCTACCCGACCTTCAACTACCACGTGAACGGCTTCGGCGGGGTCCTGCACAAGGTTCCCTACCGCGACGACCTCGAAGACCTCCCCGCGCTCCTGGCGAAGGCGGCCGAAACGAACGCCAAGCTCGTCTACCTGTCCAACCCCGACAACCCGATGGGCACATGGCACGACGCCGCCACGATCGAGGCGGCGCTGGATCGCATCCCGAACGGCACGCTCCTGGTCCTCGACGAGGCCTACGTGGAATTCGCACCCGCCGGCACGGCGCCCCGGATCGATCCGGAAGACCCCCGCGTCATGCGCTTCCGCACTTTCTCCAAGGCCTACGGCATGGCCGGCGCGCGCGTGGGCTACGGAGTCGGCGCCCGATCACTGGTGAAATCCTTCGACAAGGTGCGCGACCATTTCGGCATGACCCGCCCCAGCCAGGAGGCCGCGCTCGCCGCCATCGGCGACGACGCCTGGCTCGGCGAAGTGCAGGAGAAGGTCGCCGCCGCGAAGGACCGGATCGACGACATCGCCCGCGCGAACGGCCTCACTCCCCTGCCCTCGGCGGCCAATTTCGTTACCGTCGATTGCGGCGCGGACGGCGATTTCGCCCGTGCTGTGCTGCGCGCGCTGATCGCCCGCGGCGTCTTCGTGCGCATGCCCTTCCGCCCGCCGCAGGACCGCTGCATCCGCTTCGGCGCCGGCCTGCCCGAGGAACTCGACGTGCTCGCCGCCGAACTGCCCGCAGCCCTCGAAGAGGCCCGCGCCGCCGCCCCGGCCTGAGCGCCCTTTGCGGGGCGCGCGCCCGCCTTATCCACTGTGCCAAGAGCCTCGAGGAAAGCCTGCCCATGGACCACCCCGGCCGCGCCCCCGACTACACCAACGCCGCCCTCGCCATGGGCCTCGTCAATCTGCTGTGGATTCTCGGCGTGATCTGGGTGCTCTTCGGCCTGCCCGCGGTGCTCCTGATCGGCTGGGGCCTCAACCGCCTGATCGACCGCCTCGCCGCGCGCCGCCGGTCAGCACTTTCTTCCTGACCGGGCCCGCAAGAGGCACCAAACGCCTCTTCTTCTCGTTCCAAATACTCCGGGAGCGCGAGGGCAGCGCCCTCGCTCCCTCCCGTTTCACCCGCGCCGCGGCTCAGACCCCGCGATCACCTCCGCCGCCGCCGCGACACCGCCGCGTCCGTGCGGGATTCCCAGCGCCGACAGCCCGGCCTCGACGGTGCCCAGAAGCCCCAGCACCATGTGCGCGTTCACATGCCCCATATGTCCGAAGCGGAAGAAGCCGCGCCCGTCCGGATCGCCCTCCTCGCTCATGCCGAGCCCGATCCCGAGCGTCACGCCCGCCTGCCGGTCGGTCCATTCGCGCAGCCGCGCGCCGTGCGGCGTGCCGAGGCGCAGGGCGGTGACCGCGTGGCTGCGGTGGCGCGGCTCGGCGACGTTCAGCGTCAGCGGCCCGCCCTCGCCCCAGACCTCCGCCGCGGCCCAGATCGCGCGGGCGAGCGTGGCGTGCCGCGCCCAGATCGCCTCCAGCCCCTCTTCGTGGATCATGTCCAGCGCCGCGCGCAGCCCGTAGAGGTGGTGGGTCGGGGCAGTGCCGCCGAAATACTGATAGAAGAAGGCCGGATCGGCCCGCGGCGCCCAATCCCAGTAGCGCGACACGCGCGGCATGGCCCGCCGCACCTCGGCCGCGCGCTCCGAGAAGAACAGGAACGCCAGACCCGGCGGCACCATCAGCCCCTTCTGCGAGCCTGTGACCGTCACGTCGGCGCCCCAGAGGTCCATCTCGAACACGTCGCAGCCGAGCGAGGCGATGCAATCGGCCATCAGAAGCGCCGGGTGCCCGGTCTCGTCCAGCGCGCGGCGGATCTCGGCGATGTCCGAGCGCAGCGAGCTAGACGTGTCCACGTGGACCGCCAGCACCGCCTTGATCGCCTGCGCGCCGTCGGCCTCCAGCGCCTCCTTCACCGCCTGCGCGTCGATCGGCGTCTTGCGCCCGAAATCGAGAAGCTCGATCTCAATCCCCATCGCCTCGCCCATCTCCGCCCAGCCGTGGCCGAAGCGCCCGGTGGCGCAGACCAGCACCTTCTCGCCGGGCGCAACGGTGTTGGCGAGCGCCGCCTCCCAGGCGCCGTGCCCGTTGGCGATGTAGATAGCCACGTTTCCCTCGGTCCGCGCGACGCGGGCAAGATCGGGCACCATGCCCGCGACCATGTCCACCAGCGCGCCCTCGTAGATGTTCGGCGCCGCCCGGTGCATGGCCTGCAGCACCCGGTCGGGCATGACCGACGGGCCCGGAATCGCGAGGTAGGGACGGCCGTGGGCAAGCGACATGAAGCATCTCCGGAAAACCGCGCCCCTTGAACCGGGCGGCGCGGCGCCCAACCTATCCGGCCGGCGCGCGCGGTCAATCTGGTAGGGTGGGCGATCCGCCCACCCCGGGCAGCCCCCCGCGAAACCGGTTTCTTCCGGCCTGCCGCTCGGCTAGACCCCCGCGAGACCCTGTCAGGACACCTTCCGCGATGCTCGCCAAACTCTGGGACCGGATCGACGATGCCGAACGCCGCTTCCGGCGGTCCTTCGGCCGCGACATCGGCACGCCCAAGGGCCGCTTTGCCGCCTGGCTGCACTACCACCTCTTCGACCACGCGTTCCTGCGCTCCTTCTGGCACAATTTCCACGAGATCGCGCCGGGCGTGTACCGCTCCAACCAGCCCACGCACCGCCGCTTCCGCACTTACGCGAAGATGGGCATCCGGACGGTCATCAACCTGCGCGGAGAGGACAAGTATTCCTACTACCTCTTCGAGAAAGAGACCTGCGACCGCCTCGGCCTGACCCTCGTCGACGCCAAGCTGATGGCGCGACAGGCCGCCCGGCGGGCGCGCATCACCGACGTGATCGACGCCATCCGCGCGGCAGAACGCCCGCTGGTCTTCCACTGCAAGTCCGGTGCCGACCGCACCGGCTTCGTCGGCGCGCTCTACCTGCTCGTCTTCGAGAACGCGACGATCCTCGAGGCCAAGAAGCAACTCGGCATCCGGTACATCCACCTCGACTGGACGAAGACCGGTATCCAGGACTACATCATCGATGTCTACGCCGCCCGACAGGGGTATGGCGAAATCGGGTTCGAGGACTGGATCCGCACCGAATACGATCACAAGCGGCTGCAAAGGGCCTTCGACGCCCGCCTGCCGCCGAACGAGGCCGCAAAGCCCGCATGACCCGCGATCCGCTCGGAGATACCGCACCCGACACCTCGGCCAAGGAGCGCACGAAACTCTTTCTCTGGCTCTGGCGCAACTACCTGCGTCGGCACTGGCCGCTGATCCTGCTTGCCGTCGTCTTCATGTCGCTCGAAGGGGCGATGTTCGGCGCTCTCAGCTACATGATGAAGCCGATGTTCGACGAGGTCTTCGTCGGCGGGCAGAGCGAGTATGTCCCGCTCGTCGCGGTCGCCTTCTTCGGCATCTTCGCGATCCGCGCGGTCGCCAGCGTGATCCAGAAGGTGGTGCTGGCCAAGGTCAGCCAGGAAAGCGTGTCGGAACTGCGCGTCGACATGATCCAACACATGATGACCCTCGACGGCGCGTTTCACGGCGCCTATTCGCCCGGCTACCTGATGCAGCGCGTCGAAGGCGATGTCGGCTCCATCACCAAGGTCTGGCGCTCGCTCATCACCGGCGCGGGGCGCGACGTGATCGCGCTCATCTCGCTCTTCGGCGTGGCCTTCGCGATCGACTGGCGCTGGACCCTGGTGGCGCTGGTCGGCGCGCCGCTTCTGGTGGCGCCTGCGCTCTTCCTGCAACGCTTCGTGCGCGGCAACGCCCGATCGGCCCGCGACATCGCCGCGGCGCTGTCGACCCGCCTGAACGAGGTTCTCCACGGCATCGTCCCGATCAAGCTCAACACGCTGGAGCGTTACCAGGCCGACCGATACCGCCGCCTGACCCGTCGCCGCATCCGCACCGAGGTCCGCTCCTCCGCGGGCCAAGCCTCGATCCCCGGCCTCATCGACATCATGTCCGGCCTCGGCTTTGCCGGCGTGCTTCTCTACGGCGGCGGGGAGATCCTGGCCGGCGAGAAGACCGTCGGCGATTTCATGGCCTTCTTCACCGCCATCGGCCTCGCCTTCGAACCCCTGCGCAGGCTCGGCGCGGTCTCAGGCATCCTGCAGGTCGCCGCCGCGGGACTGGAGCGGATCAAGGAGATCTTCGACATGGCGCCCGAGATCGCCGATCCGGCCGTCCCGCGCCCGGCGCCCGAAGGGGTGCCCGACATCGTTCTCAGCGACGTGCGCGCCCGCTACGGTGAAACCGCTGTCCTCGGCGGCGTGACGCTGACCGCGAAGGCCGGCGAGGTCACCGCGCTGGTCGGCCCCTCCGGCGCCGGCAAGTCGACGATCTTCAACCTGCTGACCCGCCTCGTCGACGCCGAATCGGGCCGCGTGACCATCGGGGACGTCGGCATCGACGAGATGCGCCTCAAAGATCTTCGCCAGCTCTTCTCCGTCGTCAGCCAGGACGCGCTGCTGTTCGACGAGACGCTGCGCGAGAACATCGTGCTCGGCCGGACCGACGTCAGCGACGCGCGCCTGCAGGAGGTGCTGGACGCCGCGCACGTCACCGACTTCCTGCCGCGCCTGCCGAACGGGCTCGACACCCAGGTCGGCGCCCGCGGCTCCAATCTCTCGGGCGGGCAACGCCAGCGCGTCGCCATCGCCCGCGCGCTCCTGCGCGACACGCCGATCCTGCTTCTCGACGAGGCGACCTCGGCCCTCGACGCGGCGAGCGAGGCGATGGTGCAGGCCGCGCTGGAGCGGCTCAGCCAGGGCCGCACCACGCTGGTCATCGCGCACCGCCTGTCGACCGTCCGCGACGCCCACAAGATCGTGGTGATGGAGGCGGGCCGCGTGGTCGACCAGGGCACCCACGAAGAGCTTCTCGCCCGCGGCGGCACCTATGCCGAGCTTCACCGCCTGCAATCCGATACGCCCTGACCCCTGTCACAGGGCGGTCCGGACTGTTACATAAACACTCCCTTGCGACGACGGGAGCCGATGTCATGACCGATCCGGACCGCCGCGTCTTGCGCCTTTCGGGGCCCGAGACCACGGATTTCCTGCAGAACCTCGTCACCAACGACGTGGAGAGGCTGAAGGACGGCCTCGTCTACACCGCGCTGCTGACACCGCAGGGCAAGTACCGGGCCGATTTCTTCCTCGTCCCCGACGGCGAGGACATCCTCGTCGACGTGGCCGAACCGCTCGCGGAAGACCTGACCAAGGCGCTGAAGCTCTACAAGCTGCGCGCCAAGGTCACGCTGGAACAGACCGGCCTCGTCCCCGCCCGCGGCACCGGCCCCGCCCCTGACGGCGCCTTCGCCGACCCGCGCGATCCCGCGCTCGGCTGGCGCGCCTATGACGGCCGTCCCTCGGAGACCGACGTCGACTGGCCCGCCCTGCGCGTCGCCGCAGCCGTGCCCGAAAGCGGGATCGAGCTGACGCCCGACACCTTCATCCTCGAGGCCGGGTTCGAACGGCTCGGCGGCGTGGATTTCCGCAAGGGCTGCTATGTCGGCCAGGAGGTCACCGCCCGCATGAAGCACAAGACCGAGCTCAAGAAAGGCCTCGCCCGCGTCACCGTCGAGGGCACGGCCCCCGTGGGCACCGACATCACCGCGGGCGCCAAGCGTGTCGGAACGCTCTTCACCCAGGCCGGCGGCGCCGGTCTCGCGCATCTGCGCTTTCCCCAGGCGACGGCCAAGATGCAGGCCGGCGACGCCATCGTGAGGTACGAGGCATGACCACCCTGCCGCAACCGCTGCTCGACGCCTTCGGCGCAGAGATCGCCGAGACCAGGCCCCTCTCCGGCGGCGATCTGTCCGAGGTCGCCTATATCCGCCTCGACACCGGCCGCGAGCTCGTGGTCAAGACCGGCCCGCTCGTGCACGTGGAGGCGCGCATGCTCGCCGCCATGGCGATGCTGCATGCGCCGGTGCCGGAGCTGCTGCACACCGAACACCGCCTGATCTGCCTCGACTACCTGCCCGAAGCGCCCGCCACGCGCGAGACCTGGCGCGGCTTCGGGGAAGCGCTCGCCACCCTCCATTCCTGGGACGGCGGCTACTACGGCTGGGACGAGGATTACGCCTTCGGACCCGTGCCCATCCCCAACGGCAAAACCGACACCTGGCCGGAATTCTGGGCCGAACGCCGGCTCCTCGCCGACCCATCCGCCCTGCCGCCCGATATCGCGCGGCGCGTCGAACGGCTCGCCGCGCGCCTGCCCGAGATGCTCCCCGAATCGCCGCGCGCGTCGCTCCTGCACGGCGACCTCTGGGGCGGCAATCTGCACTTCACCGAGGATCGCGCGGTGATGATCGACCCGGCGTCCTATTACGGTCACTCGGAAGTCGACCTCGCCATGCTGACGCTGTTCGGCACGCCCGACCAGGCTTTCTGGCGCGGCTACGGCAAACCCGATCCCGGAGTGGAAGACCGCCGCCCGGTCTACCAGCTCTGGCCGGCCCTCGTGCATCTGCGCCTCTTCGGCGGCGGCTACCACGCGATGGCCACCGGACTCCTCGACGACATCGGCGTCTGAATACCCCGCACCTGCTTCTTTGGGCCGGCAAGTACTCCGGGAGCGCGAGGGCAGCGCCCTCGCGAGGGGGGCTTGGGGGCTCCGCCCCCAAACTTAGTGGGCGCCGAAGGCGCGCCGCCAAGGCCGGCGCGCGTCAGGCGCGCTCGGCGTATTCCATGGTCTCGGTGTTGACGACGATGTCCTCGTCCTGGCCAACGAAGGGCGGCACCTGCACCTTCACGCCGTTGTCGAGCACGGCGGGCTTGAAGGAGTTCGCCGCCGTCTGCCCCTTCACCACCGGCTCGGTCTCGACGACCTTGCAGGTGACCTTCTGCGGCAGCGTCGCGTTCAGCGCCTCGCTCTCGTGGAATTCAACCACGATGGTCATCCCGTCCTGCAGGAACGCCCGGCGCTCGCCCAGAAGCTCGGCATCGACGGTGACCTGGTCGAAGGTTTCCGCGTCCATGAAGGTCAGCTGGCCGTCGGCCTCGAACAGGAACTGCATGTCGCGCTGCTCGAGCCGCACGCGCTCCACCTTGTCGGCGGACCGGAAGCGTTCGTTCAGCTTGGAGCCGTTGCGCAGGTTGCGCAGCTCGACTTGCGCAAAAGCCCCACCTTTTCCGGGCTTGACATGGTCCACCTTGACTGCGGCCCAGAGGCCGCCGTTGTGCTCCAGGACGTTGCCGGGGCGGATCTCGTTTCCGTTGATCTTGGGCATGTGTCGAAACCGTGGCCAATGGTTGATAGCTTTCCGGCAGACCCTATATCTTGCCGATGCGTGCCCTGCAAGCTCACCAGATATCGTATGCCCCGTCATCGAGGCATGCGCGGAGCGCAACAGAGACATGCGTTGTTGGGGTATGCGAATCGGATCGAATGCCCCATAAGGCCCCTCACGCCCGGAATTACAAGACCAATAAAGCAAGGACGCACTTCATGCGAGATTTCGTGGATGGGACGGCGTTCAACGCCGAACAGGGTAATCGTGCCCGCAAACTGTTCGCTGCCGTTGTTCTCGCCGCTCTCGACGACGCCATTGCCGACGACAAGAAGTACGGCAACGGCCCTGAACAGATCGCCCGGTGGGCGCGCTCGCGCGACGGGCGCGAAGTCCTGAGCTGCGCCGGCATCGACCCGACGGAACGGGTGGTGGCCGGCCTGATGGAATTCGTGTCCAAGGGCGTGCGCACCTCGGTCGCGCTCTCGCGCGAGGAAAGCGAGCGCCGCAACGCGGCGCTTCTGGCCGAGGCAGCGGAAGCCGCCTGAGGCGATCTCCGGCTCGTCCGGATGAAATTGGCGCGCCCCGCGGGGCGCGCTTTTTTCATGTCCAAACGGCCATCGGCGCCACGGGCGGCGCCTTACTCCGCATCGACCTCCGCCAAGGCGCGCTGAATCTCCCGGCGCACCAGCTTGCGGACGTTGCGGGTGATGCGCTCGCCCAAGGCGCCCTGAAGTTCCTGCCGGACGATATCGGCCACGATCTCGCGCAGCGCTTCCGCATCCGGCGGCGCCGAGGCGGGCGACAATCCGGGGAGCGGATCCTGCTGGCGCATATCCCGGGCGGCGGTGTCCGACCCGTCGTCGGACTGATCGATCATGGCCTCGAGTTCGGAGATCTTGTCTTCGAGCGATTGCGCCGACTTGCCCGGTCCAGCGCGCTCTGCCTGGAAGAGGACATGTGCGGCTTCTTGCGCCGCACGCGCAGCCTCCGTATCGGAGCGCGGTTCCAGCCCGGTCTGGACGCCTTCCGACGGCGCCTCATTGGCCTGCCCTCCTTCGAGGTCGCCGGCCACGCCTTTCCCGTCCGACGCCTCGCCGGCTCCGTCCGCGCCCTCGGGCGCGCCGTCCCCGACATCCACGCCGCCGGCGATCTCGAGCGGCGGCACCTCGGCTTCGGCCCGCCGAAGATCGAACGCCTTGCCGGCCATCGCTTCGGCTTCTTCCGACCAGGGCGACACCACCTCTTCGCGCGCCGCGTCGCCCTCCGGAGCCTCATCTCCCGCGACAAGCGCAGCCGCGACCTCACGTTCCACGAGGGTTTGAAGATCGAGAGGGCCATCGCCGTTCTGCCCCTCGCCGGTGTCCGCCAGGGGTTGCGACAGCAGCATGGGCCCGGTGCCGGTTGCAGGCTCCGCCGAACCGCCGTCGTCATCGCTTTCGCGCACGCGCTGCTGCGGGGTCAGGACGAGCGTTTCGCTTTCTTCGGCAGGCGGCTCCTCAGGACGCAGCCGCGCACGACCGTCTTCGGAAACCAGCCGACGGATCGAGGACAGCACATCCTCGATCTCCACGTTTGACGCGTGATTTGTCATTGCCGTACCAATCTCACCTCAGGCGCGAATGGTATCCTGAAGGCTGAATCGGCACAACAGACTGGTCGTATTCTATTGTTTTCCCAAAGCCCGCAAGACACGGTCGAGTTTCTCGCCTTCCTGGCTGCGAGCCGGGCCGGTCTTCACCAGATTGTAGTACACCGACGGGTCGTAACGCTGGACCGGCAGATCGAGTTGATCGACGGTCAGCAGCCCCATCGCCGCGATCACGTTGTAGGCCGCGACGAACTCGTCCACCTGCGCCGAGATCAGCAGCGTCCGGGCGTCCAGAAGGTCCTGCTCGGCGTTCAGCACGTCGAGGGTCGTGCGCGCGCCCAGTGTCGCCTCTTCGCGGATGCCTTCGAAGGCGACGCGTGCCGCACGCACCTGATCGTTGCCCGAGGTGATGCTCGACCGGGCCACCTCAAGCTGGATATAGGCGTTGGCGACGCCCTGACGAACCTGGCGTGTGGCCTGCAGAAGCAGGGCGCGCTGCTGGTCGCGCTGCGCCATAGCCTGCCGAACGAGCGAGCTGAGCTCCCCGCCCTGGTAGATCGGCCCTTCGGCCCCCAGGCTCACGGAGCCAGAGCGGCTGTAATCGGTGCTGTCAATGTCGGCCTGGTAGCCGAGGTTGCCGGACAGGCTGACGCGTGGCTTCATCGCCGCTTCGGCGATGGCGATCTGCAACTCGGCCACGGTCACGGAGTGCTGCTGCGCGACGATGTCGGGATGAATTCTGAGCGCGGTCTGCGTCGCCGCCTCCACGGTGGCGGGCAGCTCCGGTTCGGAGGCGGGCGGCTGCAGCGGGCCGGGCCGCTGACCCACCGCGGCGAGGTATTCCTCCTGCGCGATGGTCAGGTTGCCGCGCGCCGCCGCCAGCTGGCTGCGTGCCTCGGCGAGCCGGGCCTCGGCCAGCGCGACATCGGTCCGGGTCACCTCGCCGACCTCGAAACGGTCGCGGGCGGCCTGCAATTCCTGCTGGATCAGCCTCAGGTTGCTCTCGCGAAGATCGACTGTCTGCTGGGCACGGCGCACCTCGTAGAACGCCTCCGTCGCACGCAGCAGCACACGCTGCTCGACCCCGACTAGGCTGTGACGGGCCGCGAGCACGCTTTCCTTGGCCAGGTCCACACCCATGCGGGTGCGGCCGAAATCGTAGACCATGAGGCTGAGCGACAACCCCACAGATGCCGAGTTCGATACCGTAGGGCTGGTCACCTGCCGCGTGGAGGACTGGCCGGTCAATGGGTTCGTGGTGGTATTGGTCGAGCGCGCTTCGCCGAAATTGCGGGTGGCGTTCGCCGTCCAGCTCAGCACCGGCCGAAGCCCGGCCAGCGCCTGCGCGACATCTTCGTCGGCGGCGCGCAGAACGGCGCGATTCTGCTCCAGCAGCCCGCTCGTCTCGTAGGCGCCGACCATGGCGTCGGCCAGCGTGTCCGCCTGCGCCGCGCCCGCGGCGAGGCCGAACGCGACGCAGCCGCACGCGACAAGCCGCTTCACTCGGTTCGTGGCCATGCTCTTCATCCCTGCCTGTTGTGTCGGACCGCGAACCCGCGTCCCGGCGCGCCCGGACTTCAGAGCGCGAAAGAGGTGTGTTTCTCGAACCCCGGCAACACGGGGGCCCCGGCGTTGAAGCCGAACCGCCAGGACACGTGCCCGTCCAGCTTGTAACCGATGCGGACGACACCCAGACGCCCCTCCTGGAAGAGGCACGCGATGCGCCCGCCGTCCTTGAGCTGAGCGAGCAGCGTGTCCGGCACGTCCTCGACCGCGCCTTCGACGAGAATCGCATCGTAGGGGCCGTGTTCGGGCGCCCCGTCGGTCAGCGGGCCGCGATGCAGGACCACGTTGTCCGCGTGATGTTCGCTCAACAGCGTCTCCGCTTCGTCGGCCAGACTGTCATCGGATTCCACCGCGACCACGGCCTCCGCGATCTGCGCGATCACGGCGGCCGAGTACCCATAGCCGCAGCCGATATCGAGCACGAGCATCTCCCCGGTGATCGACAGCATGTCGAGCATCTTTGCGAAGGTCCGCGGCTCCAGCAGGACGCGATCCTGCGTCAGCGGGACGTTCTCGCTGATATAGGCGGCGGCCGCGCGGTCGCTGGGCAGGAACGCCTCTCGCGGAACCTTGAGCATCGCGGCGATGATCGGGAACTTGGTCACGTCGGCCGGACGGATCTGGGTGTCGACCATCATTCTGCGGCGCTTGGCGTCGTCTGCCATGGACTAAACTCATCCGTTCAGTGTCTGTCCAGACGGTTCTGCCACAGCGCGCCGGGGCCGGCAACGGATCAGCGTGGATTATCCGGGCGCGTATGCTCGAAGGTCACGCTGCGACGCATCAACTCCCCGCGATGTCGGCGCGGCTCGACATCGGATCGCGCCCGCGGCTGGCGGGATCGTCCAGCAACGCCATGATGATGACAATGACGGGGATCGCCACGATTCCGCCGATCGGCCCCCAGAACCAGATACCGAAACACAGTGCGGTAAATACCAGCAGAGGGTTCAGCGACACATGCTTGCCCACGAGAGACGGCGTGACGAACTGCGCCTCCGTCATGTTGAGGCACAGATAGCCCGCCGCCGGCGCCAGCACCATCAGCCCGTCGAAGGCGATGAGACCGCTCAGCAGAAGCCCCGCCACGACACAGGCCGGACCCACGTAAAGCACGAAATTCAGGATCGCCGCCGCCGCGCCCCAGACCAGCGGCAGCGGCAGGCCGATCGCGGTCAGATAGCCGGCTGTCGCCAGCCCCAGCACCGCGTTGATGCACGCGATCGTGATGAAGTAACGCGACACGAGATACTCGGCCCGATGGAAACGCGACAGCAGACGGGTCGACTCGCCGAGATCGCTGAGCCGTTGCGCCAGCGCCGCGTAGACCCGATGACGGGTGACGAGGAAAAAGTAGAGCGTGCCGGCGAAGATGAGAAATTGCCCCAGCACGATCGGCGCGAGGAAGATCGCGTCCGACAACGACGGGATCTTCGGTCCGCCTCCCTCGCCTTCGCCATCCGCCTCCTCTGCCGTCGATTCCGCGGCCTCCTGGGCGGCGCCCAGCGCCTGTTGCATCTCTTCCTGCGCGTCTCCGATGCCCTGGATCACGCCCTGGAACTGGTATACCAGCCCCCGCAACTCCAGCCGGATGGTCGGCAGCTCGTCGACGATGCGCCAGAACAGCGGCTCCAGCGCGAAGCCCAGCGCGGCGAGGCCCGCGACCGTCACCACGAGGATAAGCGTCGCCGAGAAGCCCTCGGGCAATCCGACGCGCCGGAACCCGTCCATCACCGGCGCGACGATGATGCCGATCACCACGGCCAGCGTCATCGGCGCGACGATGTCGCTTGCGATGCGCAGCACCGTCCCCGTGGCGATGACCGCAAGAATCACAAGCGGCACGCGGAGAGAATCCGGAGCCGATTTCACGAGACGCTCGCGGCGACCGTGGTCAGATTGTCCATGCGGTGTCCTCACTCGCGCGGGGGTCTTCGAGACCTGCGGCCGGCGTCGATGCCGACCAGAAAGCCTTCGAGCAACTGCAGAAGCGGCGCACCTGCGGCCGCCCGATGCATCGGCGGCACGTGGCGCACGCGCAGGCGACCGACGATGGCGCCGATTCCCATTGCGATGAAGCCGATGGCACAGAAAACCAAACCGATCACCGTGGCCGCGAACAGAGCGCTGCGCCATTCAACCAGAAGAATCCACAGCGCCGCGGTCAGGAACGCGACCCCAATGAGCAGGAAGATCCCGCCGGTGAGCGAAAACATGGCCCCCCGCACCTTTCGGCGCAGCAGGGCCTGATAATAGGCGAAAATGGCCATCTGACTTATTTGCGGCTGGTGATCAGCCCCGCGAGGAAGCCCGCAGCCACGGCAATGCCGATGGCCGTGCCGGGCTGGCGCCGGATCGATTCCAGCAACTCGTCCTGCGTCTCGTAAGCCTTGGCCTGGGCGTGCTGCCAGCGTGCCTCGCCGTCGCTGCGCATGCGCTCCACACGCTCGCGCGCGGCGGCGACGGTCTCGTCCTTGCGGCGCATGCCCATCTGGCCGAGCATGTCGGTGATCGCCGCGAGATCGTTGCGCAGCACATCCATCTGTGCGGACAGCGCCTCGGTGTCGCTGGCCTTCGTCGTGGTGCTGCCAGTGGTCTCGCCGGATTGCGTCGTGGTGCTGGTGGTCGCGTTGGCCATGTGGTCCCCCGGAATGAATGAGTCTTTCGCATTCCAACGACACCCGACCCGCTTCGGTTCCGGGCTGTTTGAAGTCGCCTCTTTCGATCGTCGGCGATGCCACCGCCGCACACATGATTGGTAAGACAGACGCGCTGCCCCCTTGCACCGCCCCCGCCAGACGTCTAATAGAAGCGTCACTCTGGCGAGTTGGCGGAGTGGTGACGCAGCGGATTGCAAATCCGTGTACACCGGTTCGATTCCGGTACTCGCCTCCATTTACTTTCAAGCACTTGCACCACCCCCCTGCATGTAGAGCACTTGCGTTGGCTTTTGGGACGCATCAGAGGACTACTGCACTGCTCCCCAACCTCGGACCTCCGGGTTCTAGAGTTTTCCGGCTGTTGCGCATCCGCGTCTTTGCAATCGCCTTGATCCGTCGTTCAACGGCAGCATCGTCCGTCCGCAAGGATGAACAATCCGCATAAGAACGCCCGCATGACCGGTTACTGTCGAGAACAGATCGTCGCGCGCGTGGCCAGAGTTCAGACCGCTTCGATCTTCTGGAAGGCGTCGCGCAGGGCGTCGGACCAGGCACGGCTCATGCGCGCGAAGCCTTCGTCGGCGGCCTCGATACGGCGCTGGCTTGTCACCGCGTGCGTGCCGGCTTCGATCACGGCCAAATCGAGCGGCATGCCGACCGACAGGTTGGAGCGCAGGGTCGAATCCATCGACAGAAGCACCGCCTTCTGCGCCTCCGCGATTGAGGTATCGGGCGTGATGACCCTGTCGAGAATCGGCTTGCCGTACTTGTGCTCGCCGATTTGCAGGTAGGGTGTGTCCGCCGTCGCCTCGATGAAATTGCCCTCGGGATACACCAGGAACAGGCGCATCGGGCCGCCGCGGCGCTGGCCGGCGACGATCATCGTGGCGGAGGCCGACTGCTTCATCCGGTCCAATTTCTCGGAAACCTCGGCGCGCACATCCGCCAGGGTAGCCCCGATCAGTTCGGCCACCTTCAGCATCGTCGGCGCCTTGAGAATCGACGTGCGTTCGTCCGCGTCGGGATCCTCGGCGGCATCGGTGAGCCGCGCAAGCGTCGTCTGCGTGACCGAGAGGCTGCCCGCGGTCATGATCGCGACCACACGCTCCCCCGGCGCCTCGAAGGTAAAGAGCTTGCGAAAGGTCGCGATGTTGTCCAGCCCCGCATTCGTGCGCGTATCGGCCAGAAGCACGACGCCCGCCTTCAGAAGCAGGCCGACGCAATAGGTCATGGTATCACCCCGCTGGGGCTGTCGCCCCGACACAGCTTGCTAGGACGTTCGGGCCGCAAACGCAATCGCGCCCGTTCCCGAACCCCCGCATAGCGCCGGACAGTGACGATCCGGTTACTGCTGCACCTGCTGCTGTCCCCCCTGCGTGACGGCGACGGACACTTCGAGCGTTTCGGTCGCCGCGCCCTCGACCACGCCGCGGATCGGCGCACCGTCGCTGGCGTCGAAGCCCGAACCCAGTCGGATGTAACGTGCGTCGGGGCAGCATCCGTTGGCGGCGTCGAAGCCGACCCAGCCCAGACCTCCGACGAAGAGCTCGGCCCAGGCGTGGCTCGCCTCGGCGCCGACGCTGTCCTCGGTCGCGAAGAGATAGCCGGTCACGTAGCGCGCGGGGATATCGGCAATATGGGCCAGCGCGATCAGCACGTGGGTCTGATCCTGGCACACCCCCTGCCCGCCCTCGAGCGCCTCGGCGGCGGTGGTGGCGGGCTCGGTACGACCGCCGGCATAGGCAATCGCGTCGCGCACCGCGCGGGCGAGCGCGTGCGCCCGGTCGAGCGTGCTGGCGCCGTCCAAGCCGTCGAGTGCATCGGCGGCGAGGGTGCGCAGTTCAACCGTCGGCGCGGTGGCGCGCGTGCTGGTAAGATACGCGGAAGCCGGCACCTGTTCGCGGTAGCCGCGCAGCACGCCGGACAGATCCTCGGTCTCCACCACGCCCGAGACGGTGATCGCGAATTCCGTCACCGGCCCCTTCATGCTGACCGTCTGGGTCCAGTCGCCGGCACCGTCGCGAAAGCCAGCGCCGGCGTTCGCCGCGCCGGTGTCCACCTGCCAGGACAGGATGCGCTGGCCGCCATGTTCCGACGGCCAGAGCCTGTGCGACTGGATCAGCCGCTTCACGGGCGCCTCGAAGACGTAGCGGGTGACGTGGCGGACGCTGAGCCTCATGCCGGTTCTCCGATCAGGTAGGTGTCCTGCACGATCCCGGCGATGCCCGCGTTCTGGCGCATGAAACGCGCCAGGAACTCGTGCAGGCCCTCGTCGAAGATATCCTCAACCTGCGCCTCGGCCAGCTCGCCGTAAAGCGCGCGCGCCGCCGACTGCGCCCGGCTGGTCTGGCGGTAGCCGCGCGCAAGGTGATCGAGATGCTCGCACGTCCCCTGCACCGCGGTCAGAAGCGACCGGGGAAACTGGCTGTTGAGGATCAGGAAATGCGCGATGCGCGAGGCCGTGATCTCTCCCTTGTAGGTCCAGTGGAAGGCGCGGTGCGCCGACATCGACCGCAGGAGCGTGACCCATTGCGTCTGGTCGAGACCCGAGCCGATATAGGTCAGCGACGGCAGCAGCACGTAGTACTTCACGTCGAGAAGCCGAGCGGTGTTGTCCGCCCGTTCAAGCGTGAAGCCGAGGCCCATGAAGTGATAGCCGTCGTTGCGCAGCTGCGTGGAGGCGATCGACCCGCGGATGAGCGCGCAGGCGTTCGACGTCCACTCCGCCAGATCCTGCAGTGACAGCTTGGAGCGTTCGGTCCGGTGCATGCGCTTGAGATCCTGGAACGACGAATTCATCGCGTCCCAGGTCTGCGAGGTCAGGCCGGTGCGCACCACCCGCGCATTCTCGCGCGCCTGGGCCATGCAGGACATGACCGAGGCGGGGTTGTCCTGATCGAAGAACAGGAAGGTTTCGAGGTTGCGCTGGCGCGTCTCGCCGTACTTGTCGCGAAACACCTCGAGCGTCCCCGACGCCTGAAGGATCGCTTCCCAGTCGTTGCGATAACCGCCGCCGATATCGGGCATGAGCGCGTTGCGCGCGCCGACCTGCATCAGCCGCGCGGTGGTTTCCGCGCGCTCGATATAGCGCGCCATCCAGTAAAGGTGAGAGGCCGTCCGGCTCAGCATGTCTTGATCACTCCGCCAGAACCCAGGTGTCCTTGACCCCGCCGCCCTGGCTGGAGTTCACGACGAGCGATCCCTCCTTCAGCGCGACGCGGGTGAGCCCGCCGGGGACAAGTTCGATCTTCTCGCCGACAAGGCAGTAGGGGCGCAGGTCCACGTGCCGCGGCGCCACGCCCTCGTCCACGAAGGTGGGCACCGTCGACAGCGCCAGCGTCGGCTGGGCAATGTAGTTCTCGGGCCGCTCGGCGATCTTGGCGCGGAACGCCTCGATCTGGGCCTTGTCCGCCTTGGGCCCGACGAGCATGCCGTAGCCGCCCGATCCGTGCACCTCCTTGACCACCAGCTCGGAGAGGTTCTCCTGCACGTATTTGCAATCGTCGGCCTTGGCGCATTGCCAGGTCGGCACGTTCTCCAGGATCGGCGCCTCGCCGAGATAGAAGCGCACCATCTCGGGCACGAAGGTATAGACCGCCTTGTCGTCCGCCACGCCCGCGCCGGGGGCCGAGCAGATCGCCACCCCGCCCGAGCGGTAGACGTTCATCAAGCCCGGCACGCCCAGCATGGAATCGGGGCGGAAGCACAAGGGGTCGAGGAACGCATCGTCGATGCGTCGGTAGATCACGTCCACCTTGCGCGGGCCCTCGGTGGTCTTCATCCAGACGAAATCGCCTTCCACGAACAGGTCCTGCCCCTCCACGAGATCGACCCCCATCAGGTCGGCGAGGAAGGAATGCTCGTAATAGGCCGAATTGAACTGGCCCGGCGTCAGGATCACCACATTCGGCTCGCCGTCGCATTTCTGCGGCGCGACCGAGGCGAGCGTCCGCTTGAGCGCCGAGGCGTAGCCGTCCACCGGTGCAATGCGGTTCTCGTGGAAAAGCTGCGGGAACATGCGCATCATGATCTCGCGGTTCTGCAGCATGTACGACACGCCCGAGGGCGTGCGGCAATTGTCCTCCAGCACGTAGAACTGGTCGCGGCCCGTGCGCACGAGGTCGATGCCGACGATGTGGGACCAGACATTGCGCGGCGGGCGCATGCCGACCACCGCTTTCTCGAACGCCTCGTTGCGGGTAACGAGGTGCTCGGGGATGCGCCCGGCCTTGATGATCTCGCGCCGGTCGTAGACGTCGGCGATGAAGGCGTTGAGCGCCGCCGCACGCTGACGGATCCCCCGGTCGAGCTTGCGCCACTCGTCCGCAGTGAAGACCCGCGGGAACATGTCGAACGGAATCAGCCGCTCGGGATCGCCGCCCTCGCCGTACACGGCGAAGGTGATCCCCACCCGCCGGAAGAGCTCCTCGGCCTCGTGCTGCTTGAGCGTGCGCAGCTCGCTCGGCATGTCCGCCTGCCAGCGCTGCAGGCTCTCGTAGGCCGCCCGCACGTCAGAGCCGGTCAGCATCTCATTGAAAAAGGTCTGTTCTTGTCGCGTCATTCAATTGCCCCTTCGGCGACAGGTAAGCACCGGCTGCGCCAGCTCCGCAACGTTTGTGGATCAGGAAACACCTGCCTGCGGCGTCAGACAAGGCAGAACGCTCAAGGCTTGGCCATGTCCCGACCTGACCGTCGACCTGACCCAGGCCGGGAGGCGCCGAGTCGTCCAACCTTTGAGCAAAATGGCCAAAAAGTCGCCTAAAAATTGTTCATAAATGCGCGCGAACGCTGGCGACGGCGGCATTTTGGGTGTGAGCTACGCCCACCGCGTTTACCCCATGGATGTGCCAAGTCCGGCACGGGGAACCCCCGCGCGAGGTGATCGGGCCAGATGCGCCCGCCTCGCCCCGCGCGGGGAAAAACGACAAAACGCGCCGCGCCGTCCATCGGCGGGAAGCAGGCCTGCGGCCTGCCCCGCCCGCCCAGTTGCGCGCCGCTGCCCACGGGGAAGTTGAAACATGCACTCGAAACTCACGCTCACCGCCGCTGCTGCCGCGCTGATCGCCGGCGCCGCGCCCGCCCTCGCGCAGGACGCGTCCTGCCCGATCAAGGTCGGCGTGCTGCACTCGCTCTCGGGCACGATGGCGATTTCCGAGACGACGCTGAAGGACACCATGCTGATGCTCGTGGAGCAGCAGAACGAGGCCGGCGGCCTGCTCGGCTGCGACCTGGAGGCGGTCGTGGTCGACCCGGCCTCCGACTGGCCGCTCTTCGCCGAGAAGGCGCGCGAGCTTCTGACCGTGAACGAGGTCGACGTGATCTTCGGCTCCTGGACCTCGGTCAGCCGCAAGTCGGTGCTGCCGGTGCTCGAAGAGCTCAACGGCCTGATGTTCTACCCCGTCCAGTACGAGGGCGAGGAAAGCTCCAAGAACGTGTTCTACACCGGCGCCGCGCCGAACCAGCAGGCGATCCCGGCAGTCGACTACTTCCTCGAAGAGCTCGGCATCGAGAAATTCGCGCTTCTCGGCACCGACTATGTCTACCCGCGCACCACCAACAACATCCTCGAGAGCTACCTGCAGGATGCCGGCATCCCGTCCGAGGACATCTTCGTCAACTACACGCCCTTCGGCCATTCCGACTGGTCGACGATCGTCTCGGACGTGCAGGAACTGGCCGCCGACGGCAGCTTCGTGGGCGTGATCTCCACGATCAACGGCGACGCCAATGTCGGCTTCTACAAGGAGCTCGGCGCCCAGGGCATCGACGCCGCCGACATCCCCGTTGTCGCCTTCTCGGTCGGCGAGGAGGAGCTTTCGGGCTTCGACACCTCCAACCTCGTCGGGCACCTCGCGGCCTGGAACTACTTCATGTCGGCCGACACGCCGGAGAACGAGGAATTCATCTCCGCCTGGCACGAGTTCATCGGAAGCGAAGACCGCGTGACCAACGACCCGATGGAGGCCCATTACATCGGCTTCAACATGTGGGTGAACGCGGTCGAGGAAGCCGGCACCACCGATGTCGATGCCGTGCGCGACGCGATGTACGGCCAGGAGGTCCCGAACCTGACCGGGGGGACCGCGGTGATGAACGCCAACCATCACCTCTCCAAGCCGGTCCTGATCGGCGAGATCCGCGACGACGGCCAGTTCGACATCATCAGCCAGACCGAAGAGGTCCCCGGCGATGCCTGGACCGATTACCTGCCCGACAGCGCGGTGCTGAAGTCCGATTGGCAGGAACTCGGCTGCGGCATGTACAACACCGAGACCGAGACCTGCGTCCAGATCGAGTCCAACTACTGATCGGACGCATGTGAAGGACGGGCGCGGTCGTCTCCTGCCGCGCCCGCCCGGCCCCTTCTCCAACGCTCGAAAGCTGCCCCATGCTGCCCAAGTTGCGCGCCCTGATCCTCGCCGCCTCGGCGCTTTTGCTGTGCCTCGCGCCCGCCGCCCACGCCCAGGACAGCGCCCTGCAGGACCTGCTGCAGACCCATGCCGAAGAGGTCGCCGATCCCGGCCGTCGTTCCGTCGGCGCGCTGATGGACGATCTCGCCGCCTCCGACCTGCCGGGCGTCGCGCGCTTTCTCGAACGCTGGGCCGACAAAAAGGTCTACCTCAACAAAGAGGACGGCCGCTTCTATTACGGCGAGACGGAGGACGGCAGCTTCGCCTTGCGAGACATCGCCAGCGACGAACCTGTTGGCACCGCCCCCGCCGCGGCGATGGAAGAGATCCGCCCCAATGGCGGCGTGCGCCGCGTCATTTCCGGCGCGCTGGTCGAGTTCCAGCTTTCGGACCCCGACCGCGCGGCCCGCGTCGATGCGCTCGATTCGATCTCCCGCCGCCCGACGGCCGACCAACTCGGCCCTTTGCGCGAGTCCATCGAGGGCGAACCCGATCCCGCCCTCAAGGCCCGCAAGGAACGGCTCGCCAATCTGATGACCGCCCGTTTCGGCGCCGACACCGAAACGCGCGTCGCCGCCATCGAACGGCTGTCAGGCGCCGTCGATCTGGAAACCCGCGCCGGGCTGTCACGGATCCTGTCGGCCGAAAGCGGCGTGGCACCGGATCTCCCCGCCGACGCCAACATCGCCCGCGAACTCGAGGTCGGCGACGACCTGACCGAGGCGGATGCCTATGCCCGCCTCGTCGGCGCGGACCTCGCCGCGCCCCTCGTCACCAATGCCGACATCCGCGACGCCCTCGCCGCGAATATCGAGGATGGCGCGGTCGGCGGCGTCCCGGTGGCCGAGCTCTCGGATCCCGAGGCTCGCACCCGCGCCTATGCCGCGCTCGCCGAGGCCGGCACCGTGCCGCCCCTCGTCACGCCCGAAGAGCAGGCGCAGGCGGCCCGGGCCCATGTCTTCTACGAGGTCTACGACGAACCGAACCCGGCCGTGACCGACGCCGCCTCCGCCGCCCTGTCCGAGGTCGAGGCCCGCGTCGCCCGTCACCAGGTGCTCGATCTGGGGCTCGACGCGGTCTCGCTCGCCTCGATCTACTTCCTCGCCGCCATCGGCCTTGCCATCACCTTCGGCGTGATGGGGGTGATCAACATGGCGCATGGCGAGTTCATCATGATGGGCGCCTATACCGGCTACGTCGTGCAGCAGGTGATCCCGAACTACACCGCCTCGCTGATCGTCGCGCTGCCGCTCGCGTTCCTCGTCGCCTTTGCCGCGGGGGTCGCGCTCGAACGGCTGGTGATCCGCCACCTCTACCACCGCCCGCTGGAAACGCTGCTGGCCACCTTCGGCATTTCCATCGCGCTCCAGCAGCTGGCCAAGAACATCTTCGGCACCCAGGCGCGTCCGCTGACCGCGCCCTCCTGGCTCGACGGCGCTTGGGTGATGAACGACGTGGTCGGCATCGCCAACATCCGCATCGCCATCTTCGTGCTGGCGCTGATCTTCCTGGCGCTCCTGCTGTTCATCCTCAAGCGCACCCGTCTCGGGCTCGAGGTTCGCGCGGTGACGCAGAACCCCGGCATGGCCGGCTCCATGGGCATCGACCCGGGGCGCATCAACATGATGACCTTCGGGCTCGGCTCCGGCATCGCCGGCGTCGCGGGCGTCGCCATCGGCCTCTACGCCCAGGTCACGTCCGAGATGGGCTCCGCCTACATCGTGCAAAGCTTCATGACCGTGGTCGTTGGCGGCGTCGGCAATGTCTGGGGCACGCTCGCCGGCGCCACCCTGATCGGCGGGCTGCAGAAGGGGATCGAGTGGTTCAACCCCTCCAACACCCTCGCCGCACAGACCTACATGATCCTCTTCATCATCCTCTTCATCCAGGTCCGCCCCAAGGGCATCGTCGCCCTCAAGGGCCGCGCGGCGGGAGACTGACGCGATGCCCCATCCTTCCTTCCACGCCTCCCGGCTTCTTTGGGCCACAAATACTCCGGGGGATGTAGGGGGCAGCGCCCCCACCCAAGCGCGCCACGCGCCGCTGGTCCGCCCCCGGCGCGCACCGGTCGCCACGACCCGCGGGCGCGGCGCAGCCGCGCCCGCCCCGCGGCGGCGCGCGCCCGCGCGCCGCAACCCCGCGCACGGAGCCCAAGCATGAGAGAGCTCGTCCGCTCCAACCCCTCGATCCCCTGGTTCCTCGGCATCCTCGCCGCCTTCTGCCTCGGCGTGACGTTCCTCGCCGAGGCGACCGGCACCGGCGCGCTCTCGACCTCCTTCGTCAAGACGCTGGGCAGGACGCTCTGCCTCTGCCTCGTCGCCATCGCCATGGACGTGGTCTGGGGCTATTGCGGGATCCTGTCGCTCGGCCACATGGCCTTCTTCGGGCTCGGCGGCTACGCCATCGGCATGTGGCTGATGTACGCCCGGACCGAGCTCATCGTCGCCGAGAGCCTCGCGAACGCCCCGATTCCGCCGACCCCGCAAGAGGTCGAGGACGCCATCGCCTCCCAGATCTTCGGCGTCGTCGGCGCCTCGGACTTCCCCGCGATCTGGGCCTTCGCGGACAGTTTCGTTTTGCAGATGGCGATGGTGGTGCTGGTGCCGGGCCTTCTCGCTCTCGTCTTCGGCTGGCTGGCCTTCCGCAGCCGCGTGACCGGCGTCTACCTCTCGATCCTCACGCAGGCGATGACGCTGGCGCTGTCGCTCTACCTCTTCCAGAACGACAGCGGGCTACGCGGCAACAACGGGCTCTCGGGCCTGCAGAACCTGCCCGGCCTCGGCGCCGTGCCGCAAAGCGTCGTCTCCATCGCCTTCTTCTGGGCCTCGGCGCTCGCGCTCGCCGCCGGCTACCTCGCCTTCGCCTGGGCGGTGTCGGGCAAGATGGGCTCCGTGGTGCGCGGGATCCGCGACAACGAGGCACGGGTGCGCTTCCTCGGCTACCACGTGGAAAGCTTCAAGCTCTTCGTCTTCACCCTGACGGCCATCGTCTCCGGCCTCGCCGGCGCGCTCTATTACCCGCAGGCCGGCATCATCAACCCGGCCGAGATCGCGCCCATCGCGTCGATCTACCTCGCCGTCTGGGTGGCGATCGGCGGGCGCGGGCGGCTCTACGGCGCGGCGATCGGCGCCGCGCTCGTCTCGCTCCTGTCGTCGTGGTTCACCGGCGGCGGCGCCCCGGACATCGACCTCGGCTTCTACGAGATCCAGTGGACCGACTGGTGGCTGGTGTTGCTCGGCGTGTCCTTCGTCGCGGTGACGCTCTACGCGCCCAAGGGCATCGGCGGTCTCGTCGACCTCATCGCGGAGCGCCGCCGCCCGGCCCGCACCGGCGATCTCGGCCCCGACACAAGCGCCCTGCGCAAGACGGAAGCCGCGGAATGACCGACGTCGTCCTCGCCCCCGAGGCGCCCGCCTCGACCCGCAAATCGACGCTCTTGGAGCTCTCCGGCGTGTCGGTGTCCTTCGACGGCTTCCGGGCGATCAACAACCTGTCGTTCCAGATCGGCGAGCCCGAACTGCGCGCCGTCATCGGCCCGAACGGCGCCGGCAAGACCACCTTCATGGACATCGTCACGGGAAAGACCCGCCCGGACGAGGGCCACGTCCTCTGGGGCGAGAAGAGCGTGAACCTCCTCAAGCTCTCCGAAAGCCGCATCGCCCGCGAGGGCATCGGCCGCAAGTTCCAGAAACCCACCGTCTTCGAGGCGCAGAGCGTGCGCGAGAACCTCGCCATGGCGCTGAAGAACCCGCGCGGCCCCTTCGACGTGCTGCTCTACCGCAAGACCGAGGACGGCGCTCGCCGGATCGAGGAGATCGCGCGCGAGATCGGCCTTGCCGATCACCTGCCCCGCACCGCCGGAGAGCTCAGCCACGGCCAGAAGCAATGGCTGGAGATCGGCATGCTGCTGGCGCAGGCGCCGCGCCTTCTCCTGGTGGACGAACCCGCCGCCGGCATGACCCCGGCAGAGCGCGAACACACCACGGACCTTCTGAAACGTCTTGCGCGGCGGCACGCGGTGGTGGTGGTCGAGCACGACATGGAGTTCGTGCGCCGTCTCGACTGCAAGGTGACGGTGCTGCACGAGGGCTCGGTGCTCGCCGAGGGCAGCCTCGATCACGTCACCTCCAACCAGCAGGTCATCGATGTCTATCTGGGGCGCTAGAACATGCTGACAGTCAAAGGCCTTACCCTCCATTACCGGCAGAGCCAGATCCTCCACGGTATCGACCTTCTGGCCGAGGCCGGCCGCGTCACCGCCGTCATGGGCACCAACGGCGTCGGCAAGACCTCGCTTCTGAAGGCCATCGCCGGGCGCCACCCCTATTCCGGCGGGACGATCGAACTCGACGGAAAGACGCTCGACCATCTCTCGGCCAAGGAGGCCGCGCGCGCCGGCATCGCCTACGTGCCGCAGGGGCGCGAGGTCTTTCCGCTGATGACGGTGCAGGAGAACCTCGAGACCGGCTTCGCCTGCCTGCCCCGCGGCACCCACGGCGTGCCCGATCATATCTGGGAGCTGTTTCCCGTCCTGAGGGAGATGCGCGGTCGCCGCGGCGGCGACCTCTCGGGCGGCCAGCAGCAGCAGCTCGCCATCGCGCGCGCGCTGATCACCCGGCCGCGGGTGCTTCTGCTCGACGAGCCGACCGAAGGGATCCAGCCCAACATCATCCAGGATATCGGCCGGGTGATCGCGCGGCTGCGCGACGAGGGCGAGATGGCCATCGTGCTGGTGGAGCAGTATTTCGATTTCACCTGGGGCCTCGCCGACCGCTTCGTCGCCGTCACCCGCGGCGCGGTGTCGCTTCAGGGCCGGGCCGGAGAGATCGATCGCGAGACGCTGCTCGCCCAAGTCTCCATCTGACACCGTCTGCGGGTTCCCGCGAGGAAAGCCCGCGAGGGCTTGAGGAGCCGGCCTGCCGTGCTATGCCCTCCCCGACCGAGGAGAGACGATGCACGCCGCGCCCCTGCCCCTCACCTGCGATGTCGTCCTTGTGGGCGGCGGCCACACCCATGCGCTCGTCCTGCGCAAGTGGGGAATGGATCCCCTGCCCGGCGCGCGGCTGACGCTGGTCGACCCAGGCCCCACGGCCGCCTATTCGGGCATGCTTCCGGGCCATGTCGCCGGCCATTACCCGCGCGAGGCGCTCGACATCGACCTGGTGCGCCTCGCGCGCTTTGCCGGCGCGCGGCTGGTCCTGGGACGGGCCACCGCACTCGATCCCGTCGCAAAACGGATCTCCGTCGAGGGCCGCCCGCCGATCGGCTACGATGTCGCCTCGCTCGACGTCGGCGTCACCTCCGACCTGCCGGACCTGCCCGGCTTTGCCGAGCACGCCGTCCCGGCCAAGCCGCTCGGGCCCTTCGCCGCCCGGTGGGAGGCCTTCCTGGCCGACGGCGCCCCCGGTGACGCCGCGATCCTCGGCGCCGGCGTCGCGGGGGTGGAGCTTGCCATGGCCATGGCGCACCGCCTGCGCGGCTCGGGCCGCGCCGTCCACCTGGTGGAGCGCGGTCGCGCCCTCGCCGCCATGCACGGCGGCGCGCGGCGGCGGCTGATGACCGCCCTGCGCGCCAGCGGCGTCACGCTGCACGAGGCCAGCTTGATCGAACGGATCACCGAGGCGGGCCTGGCGCTCGCCGACGGCTCCGAGATCGCCGCCGGATTCGTCGTCGGCGCCGCCGGCGCCACCCCGCATCCCTGGCTCGCGCAGTCGGGGCTGGCGCATGTCGACGGCTTCATCGGCGTCGATGCGCGGCTGCAATCCTCCGACCTGTCGGTTTTCGCCGCCGGGGACTGCGCACATCTGCGCGAAACCCCGCGCCCCAAGGCCGGGGTCTACGCGGTGCGCGAGGCACCGTACCTCTTTCACAACCTGCGTGCCGCCGCCGGGCACGGCAGTTTGCGCCGCTACCTGCCCCAGCGCGACTATCTCAAGCTCGTCTCGCTCGGCAGTCGCGCGGCGCTCGGCGAACGCCGGGGCCTTGTCGTCTCCGGCCCCTGGGTCTGGGCCTGGAAGGACCGCATCGACCGCAACTTCATGGAGAAGTTCCGCGAGTTGCCCCGCATGGAGCCCCCGAAGCCGCCGCATGTCCACGCCGCCGGCGTCATCGAGACGATGGGGCCGAAACCGCTCTGCGGCGGATGCGGCGCCAAGGTCGGCCGCGGCGTCCTGACCGGTGCGCTGGATCGCCTCGGCCCGCCGAAGCGGAGGGATGTCACGCCGCTGCCCGGGGACGACGCCGCCGTCCTGACCATCGGCGGCGCCCGCGCGGTTCTGACTACCGATCATCTGCGCAGCCTCGTCGACGACCCGGTGACGATGACCCGTATCGCCGCGACCCATGCGCTCGGCGACATCCTTGCCATGGGCGCGGAGCCGCAGGCGGCGACCGTGAACCTCGTGCTGCCGCGCCTATCCGAGACGCTCTCCGCCCGCACGCTCGACGAGATTCTGCAGACGGCCGAAGAGGTCCTTCAGGCCGCCGGCGCCGACATCGTCGGCGGCCACAGCTCCGTCGGGGACGAGCTGACCATCGGCTTCTCGATCACCGGCCTCTGCCCCGCCGATCCGATCACGCTGGCCGGCGGGCGCCCCGGCGACGCGCTCATCCTGACCAAGGGGCTCGGCTCGGGCACCATCCTCGCGGCCGAGATGGCGATGAACGCGCCCGGCGCTGTCGTCGCCTCCGTGCTCGCGGCGATGACCCGGTCGGAGGCGGCGGCCGCGCGCCTGCTCGGCTCCGCCCACGCCATGACCGACGTGACCGGCTTCGGCCTCGCGGGGCATCTGTCGAACCTGGCCGCCGCCTCGGGCACTGGCGCGGAGATCCACTTGCAGGCCATTCCGCACCTGCCCGGCGCCCGCGCGCTCGCCAAGGCCGGGACGCGCTCCACGCTCTATCCGCAGAACCGCGCCGCCGCGCCGCACTGGCCCGAGACGCCGGACACCGCGCTTCTGTTCGACCCCCAGACCGCCGGCGGACTGCTCGCCGCCGTTCCGCCGGATACAGCCGCCGAACTGATACGCAGCCTGCACGCGGCGGGCTACGCGGACGCGGCGGAGATCGGGCGTCTGACCGACGGCCCCGCCGGTCAGCTCGACCTGATCGACTGAAGCGCGGCCTCGATCCGCGCCGCCACATCGTCCAGCGACGCGCCATCCAGCCGCGCGGTGTCCACCTGCGCGCGCACGTCCGGCGCCACCGCCCGCATCGAGGTCTCGTAGGCCGGATCGTAGTGCTCTTCGGCCAGCGCCGCGCAAAGGCCGCGCCGGTCGCCGGCGTCGATCTTCTCGAACCAGCCGTCGACCACCGCGTGACCGCGATAGCGCCGCAGCGGCTGCAGCTTGGCCTTCAGCGCCTCTGCATCCGACAGGATATCGTCGTAAGCCTCCGCAAGGTAGGCCGCCCGCGCCGCCACCGGCGCACGCACCTCGATCCAGGGCGCCGCCTTCATCGCGTCCCACAGCATCGGCGGCAGGTTGAGCCGGCCGATCTTGGAGCTTTCGGCCTCCACCACCACCGGCCGCGCCGGATCGAGCCCGTGCAGCGCCTGCACCAGCGCCGTCTCGAACCCCTTCTGCGCCGGCTGCCCGCCCGGCCGCGCCCCGAGCAGCGACCCGCGGTGCCGCGCCAGCCCCTCGAGGTCCAGCACCTGCACGCCGCGGGCCGCAAGCCGCCGCAGCAGCGCCGTCTTCGCCGTCCCGGTATACCCACCAAGTTGCACCAGCCTGTGCGGCAAGGCGGTGTCGTAGAGCGCCTGCGTCACCAGCCGCCGATAGCTGCGGTAGCCGCCTTCCAGAGACTCCGCCCGCCAGCCGATCTCGCCCAGCATCCAGCGGAACGCGCCGGACCGCTGCCCGCCGCGCCAGCAATAGACCAGCGGCCGCCAGCCGCCGTCATGCAGCGCCAGCGGCCCCTCGATATGCGCCGCGGCATTGCGGAAGACCAGCGCGGCCCCGATCTTGCGCGCAAGGAACGGCGATTGCTGCTTGTAGATCGTGCCGACGCGGGCGCGCTCCTCGTTGTCGAGGACCGGCAGGCTGATCGCGCCGGGGACGTGATCTTCCGCGAATTCCGCCGGTGAGCGGACGTCGATGAGGGTGTCGAACCCATGGTCGAGGATCTGTTCGAGGTCGGTCACGGCAAGAGGCATGCACGCCGATCTAGCCGCTCCGGCCCGCCTCGGAAAGACCTTCGCGAAGGTGGCGGATTTTCTCGCACGCCCCTCTGGACACTCCCCGAGGCCTCGGCTATCCCCGCTCCACCCGAACGGAGCTAGGCCTCCGTTCCCCGGTGCCCGGGTAGCTCAGGGGTAGAGCAGTGGATTGAAAATCCTCGTGTCGGTGGTTCGATTCCGCCCCCGGGCACCATCTTGTCCAACGGCCGACGTGTACGCGATAACCCTGTCGCAGGCGCCGCCGGTCCTGGCTGCAAGACCTTCGCAAACTGGAAAGCGCGCGTTCCCAAGAAACGAGTGGCCTCAAGCCCGCCGGAGCGTTTGGAAGCAATGCGGTCCGTTGCGACGTTCACAGCAACCGCTCGATCGGGGACGCCGCGTCAATTGGCGGAGTGGTTCCGGAGCAATTACTCCGCGGCTTCGGGAAGAAGTTCCGGTACGACGCCTTCGGCCTCGGCTTCGGCGCGCAGCCAGTAACGAAATGCTGCGATCCGCTCATCGTCCGCACGGGCCTCGGGGGTGGCGATCGCGTAGATCGACATCGGCAACGTTGTCACGTCGAAAAGCCGCTTGAGGCGGCCCGATGTGATCGTGCCGCGGACCACGGCGTCGTAGGCCAGCGATACGCCCTGGTGCTGCTCGACCATGGTCGTCGACAGCTCGCAATTGGGATAGGTGGGACCCGGCGGCAACTCGACCCCAGCAAGGCCCGCCTCGGCGAACCATTCGGGCCAGGCATCGTCCGTCTCGTCGTAGAAGAGCGTGAGGCGCAGGAGATCCTCCGGATGCCGCACGTTCTCGCGCTCGCACAATGTCGGGGAGATCACCGGATACCTTGCCGAGGCCATGAGAGGCTCGACGCGCAAGCCGGGCGTCGGGCGGTCGGACCACTGGATCACGACGTCCGCGTCGTTGGTCGCGAAGTCCAGCGACGGCGCGCCGTTCGACACCCGCAGCCGGATGTCGCGGGCAAAGCTGAGCCGCGGCAGGCGCGGCACCAGCCAGCGCGCCGCAAAACCCGGCGTCGAGAGGACGCGCAGGGGTCGCGGCGCCTCGCGCACGGCGTCGGTCTCTTCGAGGAACGTGTCGAGCAGGTTGGTGAGCTTCCCGGCATAGGTCTCGCCCGTGAGGGTCAGTGCGAGCCGATTGCCCGCACGCTCGAAAAGCTGCGTGTCGAGAAAGCCCTCCAGTGCCTTGATCTGATGGCTGATGGCCGAGGGCGTCAGGCAGAGCTCCTCTGCGGCGGCCTTGACCGACATGTGCCGCGCGGTGGCCTCGAAGGCGCGGACGGCGGCGAAGGGCGGAAGTTTGCGTCCCATCTTTCTGCCTGAACTGAAATCACGCGAGACTGAAAAGCGATCGTTCGGTGCCGTAACGAGACAAGAGTAACATCGCGCTACCAGATCTCAAAATCACGCACCGGAGGGTCCGATGATCCGTTCCCCTTTCGCCGTGGCCGTTGCCACGGCCCTCATCGCCTTGTGCCCGACGCACTCGCAAGCCGAGACTCAGATGCCCGTGGCGGCCGAAGAATGGCAAACCGCGAACAGTTTGACCGCGCTTGTCGCCTCGCTCGACGGCTGGCTCGATACGCAGACGGACTGGCCACGGCGGGCAACGCCTCCCAGCGTGCGACTTGTCAGCGATTGGCAGGCGGCGGCGCGGCAGGGCGCGACGGCGAGTTTTCAGCGGGGGCGTCTTCAGGGGCTCTACGACCCGGAACAATCGGAGATCCTGCTGGTGCGTCCCTGGAACGCGCGGAACGCATCCGATGTCGGCGTGCTGCTCCACGAGTTGACGCACCATCGGCAGGCGCCGCATCACTGGTATTGCCCGGCCGCACAGGAGCTGTCGGCATACCAGTTGCAAGAGGCGTGGCTCGCGGCTCAAGGGCTATCTGCGGAAGTGAACTGGATGGCCGTCGTGCTCGACGCCGGTTGCGCGCCGCGGGACATTCATCCCGATTGAGGGTCCGGGTGCCGCGACCAGTCAACTTGCAAGCCGGAACACTTGGTCCAGCCAAAATAGCGCGCGCGGCCCAGAACCAACCTACACCGGAATGGTCGACGTTGCGGTGCGGCTTCTGTGAACCGGTCATCCGTGACCTCGTGCAGCATGCGCTAGGGGCAAGATCAGTGGTCCGGGACGAAACGTGAGTTCGCTGCGCGGGCTATTGATGTCGGCAATGTGCGCTTTTCTTCTACTCTGTTTTCCGACCCCTCGTGGCGTTCAGGCCGCCAGCTTTTTCTGCTGCGCGAACGGGCTGAGCCCCAGCCATGCCTGCATGGCGCCCGCGAGGCGTCTGTGCCCGACCATGGTGAGTTTCCCGTCCTTGTCCGCCGTCGCGACAGACTTCAGACCCATCCAGATTTCGGTCATGGTGCGCAGGTCGACAGAGACGTAGAGATCGACGTCGAAGCCCGGATCGATATGGCACAGATCCACAGCGCGGTCGGGCTCGACGATGAGCCACCAATTGCGCCGCGAGGCCGGTAGTTCCGGGTAGATGAACTCGATCACACGCCGCCCGTCCGGCACCGGATCCGTATCGAGATTTCGCCGCATGTCCCACATCAGCACTTCCGGATCGAGGTTTTCCAGCGATGGTTCGGTCTCAACCCATTTCTGTCCCCAGATCCCGATGGCCTCGATCACCGGCCGAAGGTCAAGTCCTGCCTCAGTCAACCGGTATTCGTTGATCTCCGGCGTCTCCGCCAGTGGTTCACGCGTCACGATGCCGGCCGCCTCCAATTCCTGCAGGCGTTTCGACAACAGCGCCGGCGACATGCGCGGCACGCCGCGTCTGATCTCGTTGAAGCGAGTGGAGCCGGCGACCAACTCGCGCAGCAGAACCACGGTCCAGCGCGTGCACAGGGTTTCCGCCGCCATGGCGACGGGACAAAACTGTTTGTAGCTCGCATTCGTCATCGCGGCCTCCTTTTCTCCAGACGCCGCCATATTGCCAGAAACGGTCCTCATCCGGCCAGTTCAGAAACTGTATCGTGCGGGATTCAGTCCGTGAACTAGCGGTCCGCCCCTCGACGTTGCGAGCCTTCCCGGACATCGGACGCGGTTCGATGGCAACCGAGGCACAGCGAAACCGGAGGACACGGATATGCCGCTCGTAGATATCCAACTGATCGAAGGAGTCTTCGACGACGACCAGAAACGGCAGATGATCGAAGATGTTACCGACACGATGGTCAGGATCGAAGGCGAAACCATGCGCGGCGTGACCTGGGTCCGCGTGCAGGAACTCGCCAGCGGTGCCTGGGGCATCGGCGGCAGACCGATGACCGCGGCCGACGTCAAGGCGGTGCAGCGGCAAGACGGCTGAGCTTCGCGCACAGATCGAGCGCTCAAGCTCGGTTCGTAATGTCGGCTCGATGGCCGCGCGGCGGCTGCAACATGCAATTCACAGGAGATGACGATGAAACGTACCAGCTCCGCCTGTCCCGCACTTCTTTCTGGGCTGCTTGTCGCCGAGGCGTCCGCAACGCCCGTCTCGGCGCAGGAACAGGCCATCACTCGCACGCCTGACGATCCGGCGCTCGAATGGGGTCCGTGTCCGGGCTTCATGCCCGAGGACTGCCAAATCGCGGTGCTGCACGGCGATCCGGCGAAATCGAACCCGGACATCTTCTATCGCGTGCCCGGTGGCGCCGAGATCGCGCGGCACTGGCACAACTCGCCCGAGCGCATGGTGTTGGTCACCGGCGAGATGGGGGTGACATATGACGGCCAGGACCGGGTGGTTCTGAGCCCGGGGACCTATGCCTATGGGCCAGCAAAGAAGCCGCATGGCGCCATCTGCCTGTCGTCCGACCCCTGCACCCTTTTCATCGCTTTCGTCGATCCGATCGACGCGATGGCTGGCGGGCCGGAATAACCTGCATCCTGAAAGGAGAGACCAATGACCACATCTGCGGCAGAGCAACTGAGCACAGTATCCCTCTACGAACGGTTGGGCGGATCCACCGGCATCAGGCGAATTGTCGACGGCATGGTCGACGCGCATTTGGACAATCCCGCCATCAAGCCGCGCTTTACACCCTATCTCGATCAGCCGGACCGGGTGGAAAAGATCAAGCAACATTACTGCACTTTGTTCGAGGAGCTCTCGAACGGGCCGGGCGCATACGACGGGCGCAGCATGCACGAGACCCATCGCGGCATGAACATCGACGAGACGGAATATATAGCGGCGATGGACGATATCCTCGAAACTATGAAATCGTTGGGCCATGCCGAGGATACGCGCAAAGAGATTGCAGCAATGCTCTATGCGCTGAAGGACGACATTGTCCGCGTCTGAAAGGACGGCTCACATCCGCGACCACACGGCAAGACAGGAAGGAGCCAATTACCATGACCAGTGCAATTGAAACCAGACGCTTCGAGTCTCCGGACGACAAGCTCGACATGAAG
>NZ_FOMS01000012.1 GCF_900112685.1 Roseivivax sediminis | reverse complement strand
GCCGCCGTCGTCGGCTACCCGCACGAGGTCAAGGGCCAGGGCATCTACTGCTACGTGACGCTGATGAACGGGGTCGAGCCCTCCGACGAGCTCAAGGCCGAATTGCAGGCCTGGGTGCGCCAGGAAATCGGCCCGATCGCCAAGCCCGACCTCATCCAGTGGGCCCCCGGCCTGCCCAAGACCCGCTCGGGCAAGATCATGCGCCGCATCCTGCGCAAGATCGCCGAGAACGACCACGGATCCCTCGGCGACACATCCACCCTCGCCGACCCCTCCGTCGTCGACAACCTCATCGAACACCGCGAAAACAGGGGCTGAGGGGATGCTGGGCCGCGGGTATCCCCGCGGCCCTCGCAATCTCCCTGCCCTGTCGGCGGAGCGCTCCTGCATCTCCGGACAAGGTGAACCCGACGTTTACCACGTGCACGGAATCCACGCCGCCGATCCGCCGTTTCATGGTAACATCACGAAATCGAAATCCTTTCGCGGAGACCGCCAGATGCAGATCACCACACCTGCAGTTCCGGCGGCCCCCATCGTCTCGGGCCATCCCTTCGGATTGCCGGGCGTCCCGCCCCGGTCCCCGGATCCGCGACGTGTCGAGGCCGCCACGGACAGCCAGACCGCCGACAACATGCCTGACCGTCAACCGGCGGCGGGTTCGCCGTCCGACAAGCTGGAAGCCGCGCTCGACGACCCGGGCGACCACGTGGCGCCGCCGTCCATCATGCAACTGCGCATCTCCGCCCTGCTGGCAGAGCGCTCGACACCGGCGCCCGCCCCCGAACCCGGCATCGAAGCGCGCGCCCGCAGCGCCTACGACAACGCTCCTCCGGCGGAGGGGCTGGGCGCGAATGCCGATACCGACAGCGCTCCGGAGCCCGAAGCCGCCGCGCCTGCGCCGCGCCCAGAGCCGACGGCCGATAGCCCCGAACCCGAGCGCCGTTGAAGCCAGGCAATCTCGCAGCCCATCTGCCCGCCAAGCGGACTGCTTTTCTTGCGTCCGACCTTCGCCTATAAGCCGCCTGACCCGCGGCACGTCGCGCGGGACCCGGGCAGACAAGGTCGAGGATCACATGGCAGACAGACAGCACGACGCGGACGTGGCGTTCATCCAGGCGCTCGCCGAACTTCTGCGCGACAACGATCTGACAGAGCTTCAGGTCAAGCGCGAATACGGCGACGACGACAGTCTCAGCGTCCGTGTCAGCCGCGCAGTGCCCCAGGCCCAGCCGGCGCCGCAGATGCAGGTCGCCGCGCCGGCACCGCCGCAGCAGCAACCCGCCCCCGCGCCGCAGGCCGAGGCGCCGGCTGAACCCGAGGACCCGGCACAGCATCCCGGCGCAGTGACCTCGCCAATGGTCGGCACCGTCTACATGCAACCCGAACCCGGCGCGGGCGCCTTCATCAGCGTGGGCGCGCAAGTCAGCGAAGGCGACACGCTGCTCATCGTCGAGGCGATGAAGACGATGAACCATATCCCCGCGCCCCGTTCCGGCACCGTGAAGCAGATCCTCGTCGACGACGGCGCGCCGGTCGAATACGGCGCCCCCCTCGTCATCCTCGAGTGAGCCCCATGTTCGACAAGATCCTTATCGCCAACCGGGGCGAGATCGCGCTGCGTGTCATCCGGGCCTGCCGCGAGATGGGCATCGCCAGCGTCGCCGTGCATTCCACCGCCGACGCCGACGCCATGCATGTGCGCATGGCCGACGAGACGATCTGCATCGGCCCCGCCCCTTCCGCGCAATCCTACCTGTCGATCCCGGCGATCATCTCCGCCTGCGAGGTCACCGGCGCCCAGGCGATCCATCCCGGCTACGGCTTCCTGTCCGAAAACGCGCGCTTCGTACAGATCGTGGAGGATCACGGGCTGACCTTCATCGGCCCGTCCTCCGAACACATCAGCATAATGGGTGACAAGATCACCGCGAAGGAGACGATGAAGGCGCTCGGCGTGCCCTGCGTGCCCGGCTCCGAAGGCGGGGTTGCCGATCTCGATACCGCGCGCGAGCTGGCGGCGGACATGGGCTACCCGGTGATCATCAAGGCAACCGCCGGCGGCGGCGGGCGCGGCATGAAGGTTGCCGGCACCGAGGCCGAGCTCGAGCGCGCCTTCCAGACCGCGCGCTCCGAGGCGCAGGCCGCCTTTGGCAACGACGCCGTCTATATCGAGAAATATCTGACCACGCCCCGCCACATCGAGGTGCAGGTTTTCGGCGACGGCAAGGGCGGCGCCGTACATCTCGGCGAGCGCGACTGTTCGCTGCAGCGCCGGCACCAGAAGGTGCTCGAAGAGGCGCCCGGCCCGTCGATCAGCGGCGAGGAACGCGCGCGCATCGGCAAGGTCTGCGCGGACGCGGTGGCCGAGATCGGCTATGCCGGGGCCGGCACGATCGAGTTCCTCTACGAGAACGGCGAGTTCTACTTCATCGAGATGAACACCCGACTGCAGGTCGAGCATCCGGTGACCGAGGCGATCTTCGGTGTCGATCTCGTCCGCGAACAGATCCGCGTCGCCGCAGGCGCGCCGCTGTCCTTCGCGCAGGAGGACCTGAAGATCAACGGTCACGCCATCGAGGCGCGCATCAACGCGGAGAAACTGCCGAGCTTTGCGCCCTCCCCCGGCCGGATCACGCAGTACCACGCGCCCGGCGGGCTTGGCGTGCGGATCGACAGCGCGCTCTACGACGGCTACCGGATCCCGCCCTATTACGACAGCCTGATCGGCAAGCTCATCGTGCACGGCCGCGACCGCGACGAGGCGCTGGCCCGCATGAACCGCGCGCTTGGCGAGCTGATCGTCGACGGCGTGGACACCACGATCCCGCTGTTCCGGGCGCTGCTGGAGGAAGAGGCGGTGAAAACCGGCGCCTACAACATTCACTGGCTGGAGCAATGGCTGGCCCAGGGCGAGGCGTGACGGTCTCTCCGGACCTCGTCCTGCAGGCCTACCGCGTCGGTGTCTTCCCAATGGCGGAGCATCGCAACGATCCCGAGATCTTCTGGGTCGATCCGCGTCATCGCGGCATCCTACCGCTGGACGGGTTCCACGTCTCGCGCAGTCTCGCCCGGACGCTGCGGCGGAACCGCTACGAGGTGACACTCGACCGGGACTTCGAGGGCGTGATGTCCGCCTGCGCCGATCGGCCGGAGACCTGGATCAACGAAGAGATCACGGCGTTATACGCAGCGCTGCACGCGCGCGGCGACGCCCATTCGCTTGAGGTCTGGCAGGACGGCGCGCTGGCCGGCGGCGTTTACGGCGTCACCTTCGACGCGGTGTTTTGCGGCGAGAGCATGTTCAGCCGGATCCGCGACGGATCGAAGATCGCCCTGGCCTGGCTGGTCGATCACCTGAACCGCGCCGGGTTCCGGCTGTTCGACACGCAGTTCCTGACCGCGCACCTCGCCTCGCTCGGCGGAGTGGAGATCCCGCGCGCGGACTATCATGCCCGGCTGAAGGAGGCGATGGCGCAATCCGCCGATTTTCACGCCGTCCCGCTGGCCGCCAGCGGTCAGGACGTGGTGCAGCGCATCACCCAGACGTCGTAGCGCGGATGATCCATCGGATTGAGCGCCGGGGCCGTGGCGATCATCCAGCCGCGGAAGACAGGCTCGGCCACGCCGATCTCGCGCACGGTGAGAAAGGCGAAGGCGTCTCCGGCGGGATCGCCCTGAGGATAGCGGCATTCGCCCAGCTCGATCTCGATCCGGCCCACGGACTGCGTTCCCCCGGCAGCCAGTTCGACGTCCGACACCTGACCAGTCAACTTGTCGAGCGCGCGGAGTGCCGCTCCGCCGCCCTGCGCGGTCGCCTGCTGCGCCGAGGCGCAGCTTGCCGCGGCCCAGAGGCCCAAGGCCCCCGCCAGCATGTGCAGACGCATTATTCGGGGCTCCACGCCTCGTAGTCGGCGCGCTCCACGGGTTTGTCCTGCCGGATGGAGCCCTTCGGCGCATAGGCCAGAGCGGTGCCGGTCAGGTTCTCCACGTGGGGTTTTTCCCAAGCCCGGTGAACCAGCGGCCGTTCCGTCGGCGGCTCCTTCCAGGTGTGGTGCAGCCAGCCGTGCCAGTCGGGGTCGACCCGGCTCGCCTCGGCTTCGCCGTTGAAGATCACCCAGCGGCGCTTACCGTCCTTGGTCTGGTAGAACGTATTGCCTTGTGCGTCCTCGCCCACCTTCTGCCCGTTACGGCGGGTATAGATCAGAGTGTTCAGCGTGCCACCGTTCCACCAGGTGACGGCTTGCAGCAGCGTCTTGAGGATGCCCATGGACGACTCCGTTGTGAACGGGCCGGTTATGCCGCAGGGCGGCGCATAGGTCCAGTGGTGTCGGAGAAAACGACGCGCGGTCGCGCGGCACGGGGGCAATCGGTTTTCTGAGAATGTCCCCGGAACAAATCCGGGGCCCTGCAGGCCCCGGATGGATATCGCGTCTCAGCTCCAGAAATCGGCGCTGACGCTGTCCATGGATTCGAGGTCTTCCTCGTTGAGACGGGTCACGAAGGAATAATCGTCCGCCGCCACGAAGTTCGCGTCTTCGACGGAGATCAGCACGTCCTTGTCGCCAATGTCGAGGAACCCGCCAATCGAGGCGACGAAGCCGCGCAGGTTCCCGGATTGGTCGAGCGCGACATCGGTGATCGTGCCGATCTGGTTCCAGTCGCCACCGACGGCATCATAGGTGAAATCCGGATCCCAGCCTTCGTCCTGGGCTTCGTTGGTCGTGTAGATGGGTGCGCCGGTGATGTCGGTCGTGCGGATCAGTTGACCTTGCATGGCCGACAGATCGTTGCTGTCCATGTTGCCGTCATTGGATGCGGCTTGCACCTCGTTGCCGGACTCGGACTGCATGCTGCCGGAGGCGTCGGCCTCCTGGTTGTGATTGTCGGCCATGGCGACCGTACCAAGAAGCGCGGCGGCGGTGGTTGCGAACATCGTTTTCATAACGTGGCTCCCTTTGCCTTTGCGTTGCGGGTCATCCCCGAAACACGTGCAGTCGGCGCACGTTCCAAAATCGAAAGAGACGCTCCAGGACAAAAAAAAGACGGCCGCGGAAGTCGCGGCCGTCGTAAGGGTATATAAGCTGCCTATCGCCCCCGGGCGGAACGGTCAGCCCGCGGTCGCCGATTCCTTCTTCTGGTCGGCGTAGATCATCAGCGGCTTGGCATCCGAATTCACCGCCTCGTCGTTCACCACGACCTCGGTCACCTCGTCCATGCCCGGCAAATCGAACATCGTGTCGAGCAGAATGTCCTCGAGGATCGACCGCAGACCGCGTGCGCCGGTTTTGCGCGCGATCGCCTTCTTGGCGATGGCGCTCAGCGCGTCGTCGGTGAAAGTCAGCGTCGTGTCCTCGAGCTCGAACAGACGCTGGTATTGCTTGACCAATGCGTTCTTCGGCTGGGTGAGGATCGTGATGAGCGCATCCTCGTCCAGATCCTCCAATGTCGCCAGAACCGGCAGACGGCCGACGAATTCCGGGATCAGGCCGAATTTGAGCAGGTCCTCGGGCTCGAGATCCTGGAAGACCTCGCCGATGTTACGGTCCTCGACGTTGCGCACATCGGCGCCGAAGCCCATGGCCGACCCCTTGCCGCGCTGCGAGATGATCTTGTCGAGGCCCGCGAATGCGCCGCCACAGATGAACAGAATGTTCGTCGTGTCCACCTGCAGGAATTCCTGCTGCGGATGCTTGCGCCCGCCCTGCGGCGGCACGCTTGCCACGGTCCCTTCCATCAGCTTCAGAAGCGCCTGCTGCACGCCTTCGCCCGATACATCACGGGTGATCGACGGGTTTTCGGACTTCCGCGTGATCTTGTCGACCTCGTCGATATAGACGATGCCGCGCTGCGCCCGTTCGACATTGTATTCGCTCGACTGCAGCAGCTTGAGGATGATGTTCTCCACATCCTCGCCCACGTAACCGGCTTCGGTCAGCGTGGTCGCGTCCGCCATGGTGAACGGCACGTCGAGAATGCGCGCCAGCGTCTGCGCCAGCAGCGTCTTGCCGCAGCCCGTCGGACCGATCAGCAGGATGTTAGACTTCGACAATTCGATGTCGGAAGATTTCGCCGCGTGGTTCAGGCGCTTGTAGTGGTTGTGCACCGCGACAGAGAGCACGCGCTTGGCCATCGCCTGGCCGATCACGTAATCGTCGAGAACCTTGGCGATCTCGTGCGGCGTCGGAACGCCGTCATGGCTCTTGAGCCCCGATCCCTTGGTCTCTTCGCGGATGATGTCCATGCACAGCTCGACGCATTCGTCGCAGATGAACACGGTCGGGCCGGCGATGAGCTTGCGAACCTCGTGCTGGCTCTTGCCGCAGAAACTGCAGTAGAGCGTGTTCTTGCTGTCGCCGCCAGAGTTCGTCGCCATATCAAACCTTTCCCGGCCTTCGTCAGTCTTCGGCCACCTCTGTCCGTCGCCCCGCACGGCCCGCGGAGCGACAGCTTGACGAGGAGACTAGGACAGTGGGCTGCCTGTCACAATCCGAAATGTTGTCACGGGACCGTCACCCCCGCATACGTGCTTAACGCCTAGCCGGCCGTGTCGGTTGCGGCTTCGCGGTTCTCGACGATCTCGTCGATGAGGCCCCAGTCCTTCGCATCCTCGGGCGACATGAAGTGGTCGCGCTCCAGCGCCGCTTCCACCTTCTTGAGTGTCTGGCCGGTGTGCTTCACATAGATCTCGTTGAGCCGCTTTTTCAGCTTCAGCGTCTCTTCGGCGTGGATCATGATATCCGTCGCCTGACCCTGGTAGCCGCCGGAGGGCTGGTGCACCATGATGCGGCTGTTGGGCAGCGAAAAGCGCATGCCCGGCGCGCCCGCGGTCAGCAGGAGCGAGCCCATGGAGGCCGCCTGCCCGATCACCAGCGTGGACACCTTCGGCTTCACGTACTGCATCGTGTCGTAGATCGACAGCCCGCTCGTCACCACGCCGCCGGGCGAATTGATGTACATGGAGATGTCCTTCGACGGATTCTCCGCCTCGAGGTGCAGAAGCTGCGCCACGATCAGCGACGACATCCCGTCGTGGACGGGGCCGTTCACGAAGATGATCCGCTCCTTCAACAGGCGCGAGAAGATGTCGTAGGCACGCTCGCCGCGGCTGGTCTGTTCGACCACCATCGGCACCAGCGTGTTCATGTAGGTCTCGAACGGATCGGTCATTGTCGCCTGCCTCGAATTGCCGGAAAGTGTAGCCCGTACGGCTTTAAGGGAGTCTTAGTGACGGCCCGGAGCACCCGCAAGGGGCGCACGGCGATTCAGCGGTGGCAGCGGACGTTGCACGCGGGCGCCACACTCAGGCCGCGCCGAACACCTGAACGTCAGCGCAGGCATGGGCCGAGCATTCCATCTCCAGCGTCGAATGGGCGATGCCGAAGCGCTCCCGCAGACGCTCCTTTACAGCGGCCTTGATCGCGTCGGCCCGGTCCCAGGCGCCCGGCGCCACGACCACGTGCGCCTCGAAGGAGGCGGCATGCTCTTGCATCTGCCACAGATGCGCATGGTGGATCTCTGCGACGCCCGGCACCGTGCGCGCCGCCTCGACCACCGCTTCGGCGTCGATCTGCGGCGGGGCGCCCAGCATCAGGATTCGGATCACCCCCGGCATCTCCGACAGGCTCATCCAGAGGATGTAGCCGGCGATGGCCAGCGTCACGACCGGGTCCACCCAGGTCCAGCCGAAGAGCAGGATCAGCGTGCCCGCAGCGATCACCGCGACCGATCCCAGCGCGTCGGCGAGGTTGTGCAGGAAGGCCGCGCGGATGTTCATGCTGTCCTTCGACATCGCCCAGGTCAGCGCCGCGGTTGCGAGGTCCACCACCAGCGCAACGGCGGCGATCACCACGACCAGCCAGCCGGTCACGGGCTCGGGCGCAAAGATGCGCAGCACCGCCTCGTAGACGAGGTAGAGCCCGATCAGCACCAGCGTGGTGTAGTTCACCAGTGCCGCGACCACCTCGGCCCGGCCGTAGCCGAAGGTCATCGCCGCATCCGCCGGGCGCCGGGCGATGCGCCGCGCGACGAAGGCGATCACCAGCGACGCGGCGTCGGAGAGGTTGTGGATCGCGTCGGCGATCATGGCGAGCGATCCCGACAGCAGCCCGCCGACGATCTGCACGACGGTCAGCAGAAGGTTGACGCCAACGGCGGCCGCAACGCGCCGGTCACCCGCCTCCGGGCCCACATGGGCATGATGATGATCGTGGGGCATGGACTCTCCGTTACGCGCAAGAGGTAGGGCCAGGGGGACCGCGCGATCAAGGGCACGGCTTGGCCGCGCACCGTCCGCGTGGCCTGAGGGGACACATTGCGCACCAAGATCACCATCTTCGCCCTTCGGGCCGCCGGTCCGGGCGCGTCCGACCAGCTCGCCAAGATCGCCGCCGTCCGGCCGGCCGCCTATCCCGGCGCCGGCAGCGCGATCGGTCTCGCGCTGTCGCTGCTGAGCCTCTGCGGCCTGCTCTTCGGCCTCGTCTCGGGAATGTCGTCGCCCGCGTGAGGCGGCGGCGCGTGCCGATCGCTGCGCTGGCCCCGTCGCGCTGGCGCGGCGACGGCGTCAGCCCGCCTCGGCGAGCCGCGCGACATAGCGCGCCAGCGTGTCGATCTCGAGGTTCACGCGGTCGCCGACCTCCACCGCGCCCCAGGTCGTGACCTCCTTGGTGTGCGGGATGAAGTTGATGCCGAATTCCGCGCCCTCGACCTCGTTCACCGTCAGCGACGTGCCGTTGAGCGCGATCGACCCCTTCGGCGCGATGAACCGCGCCAGAGCCTCCGGCGCGCGCAGACGCACCCGGGTGCTGTCGCCCTCGTCCCGGATCGACAGAACCTCGGCGACGCCGTCGACGTGCCCCGACACGATGTGCCCGCCCAATTCGTCGCCGACCTTCAGCGACCTCTCGAGATTGAGCCGGTAGCCCACGTTCCAGGCGCCGAGATTGGTCTTGGAGACGGTCTCTGCGCTGATCTCCACGTCGAACCAGTCGGTGCCGGTGCCGATCACCGTCAGGCAGACGCCGTCACAGGCGATGGACGCCCCCAGTTCGATGGTCGCGGTGTCGTATGCGGTGGCGATGCGCGCGCGCAGATCGCCCCTCTGCTCGACATCGCGGATCTCGCCCACGTCGGTCACGATTCCGGTAAACATGCGCTGCCCCCTTTCGGGCTGTCCCGCCCCAATCCGGCGCACGGGCCTTAATTTCGCCGAACTCCACACGTAACGTGGCGCTCCGAACGGCCTCGGGAATAGTCGCAGCCCATGACCAACGCAACCGGAGAGAGACGGGTTTTTCTGTTCCTGCAGGGACCGCACGGGCCGTTCTTCCACCGGCTCGGCGCGATGCTGCGCAAGACCGGGGCGGAGGTCTGGCGCGTCGGCTTCAACGCCGGGGATCGCGCCTTCTGGCCGCACCGCGCGTCATACATCTCGCATGCCGACACGCAAGAGTCATGGCCCGGGCATTTCGCCCGCCTGATCGAGGCGAAAGGGGTCACCGACCTTGTTCTCTACGGCGACGTGCGCCCGATCCACGCCGAAGCGGTGGCGCAGGCGCGCACCAGCGGGATCACCGTGCACGTGTTCGAGGAAGGCTACATGCGCCCGTACTGGGTAAGCTACGAACGCGGCGGGTCGAACGGGCATTCGCGGCTGATGGAGATGTCGATCGCCGACATGCAGGCGGCGCTGGCCCAGTCGGACATGGAGGCACCGCTGCCGCCAGCGCATTGGGGCGACATGCGCCACCACATCTTCTACGGCGCGCTGTATCATTTCTTCGTGCTTTGCCGGAACGGGGCCTACCGCACCTTCCGCCCGCACCGCGCGCTCAGCGTGCGGCAGGAATTCGCGCTCTACCTGCGGCGGCTGATGCTGATGCCGTACACGGCACTCGACCGGGCCGTGGCGCAATCGCGCATCCGCCTGGGCGGCTTTCCGTATCACCTGGCGCTCCTGCAGCTCGAACACGACTCGAGCTTCCAGAAGCATTCGCCCTTCTCGACCCTGACGGACTTCCTGTCGGTGGTGATCGAGGGGTTCGCCAAGGGTGCGCCGGGCCATCACCACCTGGTGTTCAAGGCCCATCCGCTGGAGGATGGCCGCGTGCCCGTGCGCCGCACGATCCGGGATCTGGCCTCGGCGCACGGCGTCGCGGACCGCGTGCATTTCGTGCGCGGCGGCAAGCTCGCGCAGCTTCTCAACGACGCTCGCACGGCGGTCACCGTGAATTCCACCGCGGCACAGCAGGTACTGTGGCGCGGCATCCCGCTCAAGGTCTTCGGCGACGCGGTCTATGCCAAGCCCGAATTCGTCTCGACCCAGCCGCTGGCGGAGTTCTTCGCCCAGCCCTCGCGTCCCGACAACCGCGCCTACAAGGACTACCGGCGTTACCTGCTGGAGACGAGCCAGCTTCCCGGCGGTTTCTATTCCGCGCGCGGCCGGCGCCAGCTCCTGCGCCAGGTGGTCGACATGATGCTGGCGCCGGACGATCCCTACGACGCGCTGCGCCACGGCACGGCCACGCCGCGTCAGGTCCTGCGCGTGGTGACCTGAAAGGTCCTGCCAGCGACCGCGGAAGGCGTCGGCGCGCACCGGACCGGGGGCTGGCGCTGCGAGCTCGGAGGTCCGCGCTTCATGCCAGCCATATACCTCCGTCATCCGACCGGTGCACGAGGGCGACATCGCGCCAGACCGCGGGACGGTCCGGCGCGCATCCGAGGCCCGCGGTGCTGTTCGGGCGGATCGCTGCCGCGCTCGGCCGGGGCAGGCGACAACATCGCGATGCAGCCGACCGGCGACGCAGCCGACTGAAATTGCGGCGCAAGCCAACCGCGGCGCTGCGGCAACACCGCCGCACCCGGCCGGCGCCGCCACCGCGACAAGCTTCCGTTCACTCGAAACTTTGCTAGAGTGGCAAAAAAACACCGAGGCAGACAAGAACAGGTCGAGGAGACCGTGCAGTGAAACGTACCCCATCGCGCCTCACGCGGGGTGTCGCCCTTTTGGTCGCCGCCTCCGTTCTGGCGTCCTGCGGCTTGCCCCGTGTCGGCCCCAACAAACGCGAAATCTTCGCAGGCTCCGTACAGCGCCAGGGCGACGCCTTCGTCGTCGAGGCCAACGATCGCGTCACCCGCGCCACCGCAGTCGTCCCCGCTCTCGGTTTCGCCGACCAGCTTCAGGGCGCCGGCGTCGTCGGCTCCGACACGATATCTCCCGGCGACACGCTCGGTCTAACGATCTGGGAAAACGTCGACGACGGCCTTCTGGCCGGCGAAGGCACCAACGCCACCCTCCTCGAAGAGGTGCAGGTGGACGGGTCGGGCTTCATCTTCGTGCCCTATGCCGGGCGCATCCGCGCCGCCGGGAATTCGCCCGAGTCCGTGCGCCGGATCATTACCGACCGGCTCGGCGACCAGACGCCCGATCCGCAGGTGCAGGTGCGCCGCCTGGCTGGCGACGGGCAGACCGTGTCGATCCTCGGCGCCGTCGGCGCGCAGGGCGTCTATCCGATCGAACGGCCGACCCGCACGCTCGGCGCCATGCTAGCCAATGCCGGCGGGGTCGCGATCGAGCCCGAGATCGCGCAGATCAAGCTGCAGCGCGGCGGTTCCACGGGCACGGTCTGGTTCCAGGACCTCTACGACCACCCGTCGATGGACATCGCGCTGCGCGGCGGCGACAAGATCCTGGTGGAGGAGGACACCCGCTCCTTCACCGCGCTCGGCGCGACCGGCACCCAGGCGCGCGTGCCGTTCGAGAGCCAGACGATTTCCGCGGTCGAGGCGCTGGCACAGGTCGGCGGCCTCGTCGCCACTGCCTCCGACCCGACGGGCGTCTTCGTGTTCCGCAACGAACCGGCGGACATCGCCAACCAGGTGCTCGGACGCGACGACCTGATCGGCGCGCAGCGTTTCGTCTACGTGCTCGACCTCACGCAGCCGAACGGCATGTTCACCGCGCGCGATTTCGTCATCCGCGACCAGGACACCGTCTACGTCACCGAGGCGCCGTTCACGCAGTGGAGCAAGGTGATCTCCTCGATCACGGGGACGCTCGGCACGGTCTCCACCCTCGCCACCACGGCCGACGCGGTTTCGGGATCCGGCAGTTAGGCATGACCCGACCGGGTCAGCACGGTGACGCCGGGGCCGCCGCGCCCCGGCGTCTTTGCGTCTACGCCGCGGGGATCGCGCGCAGCGCCCGCATCCGCCGCATCCTCGCGCTAGGTGGAGAACGCGTGTCGCTCGGCTGGCCGCGCGCCGGCGACGCGGTCGGCGTCTGGGGCGCCTCCCCCCATGCCTGGCGCGGCGAGCGCGTGGCAGCGCGCAGCGGCGCCCCGCTGGTGCGGATCGAGGATGCCTGGCTGCGTTCGCTGCATCCGGGCCGCGCGGGCGAGCCCCCCATCGGCCTTTTGATCGACCGCAGGGGCCTGCATTTCGACCCCGCGCAACCCTCCGATCTGGAGGACCTGCTGGCCACGCATCCGCTCGACGACGCGGCCCTCCTGACCCGGGCGCGCCATGCCGTCGCCCGCATCCGTCGCGCGCATCTGACCAAGTACAGCGCGGTCGACCCCGCCCTGCCCGCACCGGCGCCCGGCTACGTCCTGGTGATTGACCAGACGCGCGGCGACGCCTCGGTCCGCGCCAGCGGCGCCGACACGGCACGGTTCCGCGAGATGCTGATCTTCGCGCAAGAGGAACATCCCGGCACCCGGATCCTCATCAAGACCCATCCGGAAACCGCGCAAGGCTTCCGCCCCGGCCACTTCACCGAGGCCGACCTGTCGGACCGGATCGCCTTCTGCGACGCGGACCTGTCGCCCTGGGCCCTGCTCGACGGCGCCGTGGGGGTCTACACGATCTCCTCGCAGCTCGGGTTCGAGGCGATCCTGGCCGGGCACCGCCCGCGCGTCTTCGGCCAGCCGTTCTATGCCGGCTGGGGCCTGACCGATGACGACCGTCCCGTCGCGCGCCGCAGCCGCCGGCTGACCCGCGCGCAGCTCTTTGCCGGGGCAGCGATCCTCTACCCGGTCTGGTACGATCCCTACCGCGACCGCAGGGGCGAAATCGAGGACGCGATCGGCGCGCTCGAAGCCGAGGTACGGGCCTGGCGCGAGGACCGCGCCGGCTGGGTCGCGCGCGGCATGCGCCTCTGGAAACGCCGGCCGCTGCAGCGCTTCTACGGCAGCCAGCGGCGCATTCGGTTCGCCGAGGCCGGAGCGGACTTTCTCGCGGCGCGCACTGGTCGGCGGGTCATGGTCTGGGCCGGCCGTGCTGCCGAAGGCGACAATGCCGTGCGCATCGAGGACGGCTTCCTGCGCTCGCGCGGGCTCGGCGCGGAGCTGGTGCCGCCGGCCTCCCTCGTCGCCGACGACCTCGGCATCTACTACGACCCGGGCCGGCCCTCGCGGCTCGAGCAACTGATCGCCGAAAGCGCCCCGCTGCCATCCGACGCCGAGGCGCGCGCGCGCCAGCTGATCCGCTTCCTCGTCACCAACGCGCTGTCGAAATACAACCTCGCCGGAGAGATCCCGCGTCTGCCGCCGGGCCACCGCATCCTGGTGCCGGGCCAGGTGGAGGACGACGCCTCCATCCGCCTCGGCAGCCCGGAAATGCAGTCCAACGAAGCGCTCCTGCGGCGCACGCGGGCGGAGAACCCGCGCGCCGTCATCGTCTGGAAACCGCATCCCGACGTGATCGCCGGCCTGCGGCCCGGCGCGGTGGAAACGCCCGAGCTTTGGGCCGACGCAGTGGTCACGGGCGACATCGCGGCGCTTCTGTCCCAGGTCGACGAGATCTGGACGATGACCTCGCTGACGGGATTCGAGGCGCTCCTGCGCGGCTGCCGGGTGGTGACGCTGGGCGCGCCGTTCTACGCCGGCTGGGGGCTGACCCGCGATCTCGGCCCGGTGCCCGCGCGCCGCCTCGGCGGGCCGCGCCCGACGCTCGAAGGGCTCGTGCATGCGACGCTGATCGCCTATCCGCGCTACCTCGATCCGCTCACGCGGCGCCCCTGCCCGCCCGAAATCGTCGCCGAACGACTCGCCCGCGGCGTGGTGGCGCATCCCGGCGCCGGCAATCGCGCGCTGTCCAAGCTGCAAGGCCTGCTGGCCTCCCGCGCCCACCTCTGGCGCTGAGCGCGGCCCGCTCGAAGACGCCCGCAAGGGCGGATGAGATGCCCCGCCCCCGCGCTATTTCAGCTGGCTGTCCTTCGACCCGCGCCGGTTGATCCCGCCGCGCGGCGCCGCGCGGCCGTCACGCTCCTCCTGGCAGTCGATGCAAAGCTTCACCCCCGGCAGCGCCTGGCGCCGCTTTTCGGGGATCGGCTCCTCGCATTCGGCGCAATGCGTCCGGCTCTCGCCCGCCGGCGCCGCGCGCCCGCGCAACCGCTCCAGTTCCTCGTTGATCGACGCCTCGATCTGCTCACCGACGGCGCCGTCCCGGGTCCAGCCTCCGGCCATGGAATCCTCCTGTGCCAGAGCGGCATTCTGCCACGTCGGGCCCGGCGCTGGCCAGTCCCGTCTCGACGCCGGGCGGACATGGCCTACCTCGGCGTCAACTGACGGAGGCCACATGATCCGCCTGCTCACCGCCCTCGCGCTCGCCCTCTTCTCGGCGCTGCCCGCCGCCGCGCTCGACCGTGTCACCTTCCGGTCGATCGACGGCGGCACCATCGACAGCGACGACTGGAAGGGCCGGCCGGTGCTCGTGGTCAACACCGCCTCGCGCTGCGCCTTCACGCCGCAATACGACGCGCTCCAGGCGCTCTACGATCGCTACCGCGACCGGGGCCTTGTCGTCCTCGCCGTACCCTCCGACGATTTCCGCCAGGAGCTCGGCTCCGACGAAGCGGTGAAGGATTTCTGCGCGCTGAACTTCAACCTCGATCTTCCGATGACCACGATCACCCATGTTCGCGGGCCCGCCGCGCACCCCTTCTACCGCTGGCTCGCGACGGAGGCGGCGTTCGAGCCCGCCTGGAACTTCAACAAGGTCCTGATCGACCCGGCGGGCGAGGTCGAGGCGACCTGGGGCTCGTCGACGCAGCCGCTGTCCGCCGCGATCACGTCTCGGATCGAGCCTCTTCTTTCAACCCCTCGCGGGTAAGCATCGCGTAGATCGCATCCTTGAGCGCCGCGCGCTCCTTGCGCTTGTGCACCTCTTGCAGGTCTTCCATCGGATGCACGTTGCTTTCGGCGAGGTGTATCTCGTCGTTCACGGCCTCGTACTCCGCAGCGATCTTGGCGAAATGCGCATCGCTGCGCCGCAGCTCGGCAATCGTTTCGCGAAAGGCCGGGAACTCTTCGGCAAGGCGGTGGGGCGTGTGTGTCATGGCGCTCTTCCTCTCTGGATGCGCGCACTCTGTCCCGCCCGCGGCGCTCGAGTCCTTGATCCGGATCAAGTGTCAGCGCTGCTCGGTCTGCCACTCCGGATGAATCCACGGCGCCGCGTTCTCGGGCGGCAGGCGCCGGCCCAGCACGTGATCGGCGATCTTCTCGCCCACGAGAATCGACGGCCCGTTGAGGTTGCCGTTGGTGATGCGCGGAAAGACCGAACTGTCGGCCACGCGCAGCCCCTCGACCCCGATCACCCGGCCCTCGGGGTCGACCACCGCGCCGGGATCGTCGCGCCGCCCCATCCGGCAGGTGCCGCAGGGGTGATAGGCGCTCTCCACATGCTCGCGGATGAAGCCGTCGAGTTCCGCATCCGACTGCACCGCCGCGCCCGGCTGGATCTCGTGGCCGGCATGGGGGGCAAAGGCCGGCTGCGCGAAAATCTCGCGCGTCAGCCGGATGCAGGTGCGGAAATCCTCCCAGTCGCTCGCCTCGCTCATGTAGTTGAAGCGGATCTCCGGCGCCGCCGCCGGATCGGCCGAGGTCAGCCGCACAGACCCGCGCGAGGCCGAACGCATCGGCCCCACATGCGCCTGGAAACCGTGCCCCTCGGCCGCCGCCTGGCCGTCGTAGCGCACCGCGATCGGCAGGAAATGATACTGGATATCAGGGTACTGCACGCCGGCCTTCGAGCGGATGAAGGCCGCGCTCTCGAACTGGTTCGACGCCCCCGGCCCCGTCCGCGTCAGGAGCCAGCGCGCCCCGACATAGGCCTTCCCCGCAAGGTTCCAGTACTTGAACAGGCTCACCGGCTGCGTCGCCGCCATTTGCAGATAGAGCTCCAGGTGGTCCTGCAGATTGCCGCCGACGCCCGGACGGTCGGCGACCAAGTCGATGCCGTGCTCGGCCAGGTGCGCCGCCGGCCCGATCCCCGACAGCATCAGAAGCTTCGGCGTGTTGAAGGCCGAGGCCGACAGGATCACCTCCGCACGGGCGCGCACGATCTCTCGCGCGCCGCCGCGCTCCACCTCGACGCCGGTTGCGCGCCCCTCGTCCATGACCACGCGCGTGACCATCCCGCGATGCAGCACCGCCCCCATCTTCTGCGCCGGACGCAGATAGGCCCGCGCCGCCGACCAGCGCGCGCCACGATGGATCGTCGCCTCCATCGGGCCGAAGCCTTCCTGCTTCTCGCCGTTGTAATCGGCGGTGGTCTCGTAACCGGCCTCGCGGCCCGCCGCCTCGAAGGCGCGGGTCAGCGGATTGTCCCGCTTGCCGCGGCTCACATGCAGCGGCCCGTCCGTGCCGCGCCAGCCCTCCTGGCCGCCATGGCTCGTCTCCAGACGCTTGAAATAGGGCAGCACGTCGGCATAGCCCCAGCCGTCCGCGCCCTGGTCGCGCCAGTGGTCATAGTCCATCGCGTGCCCGCGCACGTAGACCATGCCGTTGATCGAGGACGACCCGCCGATCACCTTGCCGCGCGGCGCCGCCAGCCGCCGCCCGCCGAGATGCGGCTCGGGCTCGGACAAATAGCCCCAGTCGTAGCGCTTCATGTTCATCGGGTAACTGAGCGCGCCTGGCATGTTGATGAACGGGCCGCCGTCCCAGCCGCCATGCTCCACCACGATCACCGACTTGCCGGCCTCGGCCAGCCGAAAGGCCATGGCGCAGCCCGCGCTGCCCGCCCCGACGATCACGTAATCCGCTTCCATCACACCCGTCTCCCGCCACGGCGCGCCGCCCGAGGGTCAAGGATGGCCGTCAGGCCACCGCCGGCAGGCGGCGCGCAGCGTCCTTGAGGCTCGGGTGGCGGGCCCATCACACTCGACATGGCGCCTCGTGGGGCAGACCTGCCTCCGGGGCGCCTCTCAGCAAATTCTTTCTCGCATCCGCCCCTCGACCGGCCCGCCATTCCGGGGCCGGCGGTCGGCTCGAAGACGCCCGCAAGGGCGGATGAGATGCCCTCAGAACGGCGCCTCGACGCGCCCCATCCGCACGTAGACGGACTTCACCTGACTGTAATGCTCGATCGCCGCCTTGGCGTTCTCGCGGCCGATCCCCGACATCTTCACGCCGCCGAAGGGCATCTCCACCGGCGCGTCGTTGTAGGAGTTGATGAAACAGGTCCCGGCCCGCAGCCGCCCGATCACCCGGTGCGCGCGGGAGATGTCACGTGTGAACACACCCGCGGACAGCCCGAACTCCGTCGCGTTGGCGCGCGCGATGCCCTCGTCCTCGTCCACGAATTCCAGAACCGAAAGGACCGGCCCGAAGATCTCCTCGCGCGCCATGGTCATCTCGTCGGTCACGCCGTCGAAGAGCGCCGGCGTCAGCCAGTAGCCCGGCCGGTCCAGCCGCTCGCCGCCGCAGACGCGCCGGGCGCCCTCGTCCTCGGCGATCTTCAGGTAGCGCTCCACGATCTCCATCTGCCGCGCCGAGACCATCGGGCCGAAATTCGTCTCCTCGTCCAGCGGATCGCCGATCACCGCGCCCTGCATCCGCTCGGCCATGCGCGCGACGAACCGCTCGCGCAGGCCCTTCTGCACGAAGACCCGCGTGCCGTTGGTGCAGATCTGGCCCGAGGAATAGAAGTTGCCAAGGATCGCGCCGCCGATCGCATCCTCGAGATCGGCATCGTCGAAGACCAGCATCGGGGACTTGCCCCCAAGCTCCATCGTGACGTGCTTCATGCTCTCGGCGGCGGCGGAATAGACCTTGCGCCCCGTCGGCACCGATCCCGTCAGCGACACCTTGTCGGCGCGCGGATCGGTGGTGAGCGCGGCGCCCACCGGCCCCGCCCCCTGCACCACGTTGAACAGGCCGGCGGGCAGCCCCGCCTCCACGAGGATTTCCGCCACCTTCAGCGTACACAGCGGCGTCGTCTCGGAGGGTTTGAACACCATCGCGTTGCCACAGGCGAGCGCCGGGCCCGCCTTCCAGCAGGCGATCTGCGTGGGATAGTTCCACGCGCCGATGCCGACGCAGACGCCGAGCGGCTCGCGGATCGTGTAGGCCCAGTCCTCACCCAGCGGAATGTGCTCGCCGGTCAGGCCCGCCGCGATGCCGCCGAAATATTCCAGCGCATCGGCGCCCGAGGTCGCGTCCGCGACCAGCGTTTCCTGCAGCGGCTTGCCGGTGTCGCGCGTCTCCAGTTCCGACAGCTCGCGGTTGCGCTCGCGCAGGAGCTGCGCGGCGCGGGTCAGCACCCGGCCGCGCTCGCGCGGCGACGTTGCCGCCCACGCTTCCTGCGCGGCGCGCGCGCTTTCGAAAGCACGCTCGATCACGGCGTCGGTCGCGGCGTGCACGGTCGCGATCACCTCACCGGTGGCGGGATAGATCACCTCGATCGGCTCGCCGTCCGTGTCCTCGACGTATTGGCCGTCCACGAAATGGCTGGCATTCGGCTTCGTGTCGTAGCTCATCATTCACTCGCCGCGCGGGAAGCGCTGGCTCTCCTCGACGATGTTCAGATCCATGTGGTTGCGCATGTACCGCTCGGAGGCGGTCTTGAGCGGCTGGAAGTCCCACGGGTAATAGCCGCCCTGGCGCAGCGCGTCGTAGACCACCCAGCGGCGCGCCTGGCTCTGCCGCACCTCGCCGTCGAAACGTTCGAGATCCCAGCGCAGGGCCGCCATCTCGCGGAAGCGCTCCAGCACCGCGGCATGTTCGGGATCCTCGGCGAGGTTGGTCAGCTCGTGCGGATCGGCCTCGAGGTCGAAAAGCTGCTCGGGGTCGAGCGCGCAATTGGTGTATTTCCACCGCCCCTCGCGCAGCGCGATCAGCGGCGAATAGGAGGCCTCCGCGGCGTATTCCATCGCCACCGGGCTCTTCCGCGCGCCGCCCTGCCCCAGCTTCACCAGGCTTTCGCCCTCGGTCCAGGGCATCACCTCGGCCATCGACACGCCGGCGAGATCGCAAAGCGTCGGGCAGACGTCGATGGTCGACACCGGCGCCTCCACCAGTCCCGGCTCCATGTCCGGGGCGGAGATCATCAGCGGCACGCGGGCGGAACCCTCGTGGAGCGACATCTTGAACCACAGCCCCCGCTCGCCCAGCATGTCCCCGTGATCGGACACGAAGACCACGATCGCCTCCTGCCGCGTGCGCTCCAGCACGTCGAGGATCTGGCCGATCTTGTCGTCGAGATACGAGATGTTGGCGAAGTAGGCGCGGCGCGAGCGTTCGATATCGGTCTCGGTGATGTCGAACTTGCGCCAGTCGTTGGCGTCGAAGATGCGCTTGGAATGCGGGTCGTGGTCCTCGTAATCGAAGGCCGGCACTTCCGGCTGCAGGTGCTCGCACTCCGCGTAGAGATCCCAGTACTTGCGGCGCGCGACGTAAGGATCGTGCGGATGCGTGAAGCTGACCGTCAGCATCCAGGGCCGCGCATCGTGATCGCGCGAGAGGTCATAGAGCTTGCGCTCCGCCTCGTAGGCAACCTCGTCGTCGTATTCCATCTGGTTGGAGATCTCCGCCACGCCCGCGCCGGTGACCGAGCCGAGGTTGTGGTACCACCAGTCGATCCGCTCCCCCGGCTTGCGGTAATCGGGCGTCCAGCCGAAATCGGCCGGGTAGATGTCGGTGGTCAGACGCTCCTCGAAGCCGTGCAGCTGGTCCGGCCCGACGAAATGCATCTTGCCCGACAGGCACGTCTGGTACCCCGCGCGCCGCAGGTGATGGGCATAGGTCGGAATGTCCGAGGAGAACTCGGCGGCGTTGTCGTAGACCCGGCTGACGCTCGGAAGCTGGCCGGACATGAACGACGCCCGCCCCGGCGCGCAGAGAGGGGAGGCCGTGTAGGCGTTCCGGAACCGGGTGGAGCGCGCCGCCAGCCGCTTGAGGTTCGGCGCGTGAAGCCAGTCGGCCGGCCCGTCGGGAAACAGCGTCCCGTTCAGCTGATCCACCATCAGAACGAGGATGTTGGGCTTCGCCATGCCGGCCTCCCTTGTGCGCATGTCCGTCCTCGGCAGCGTTACAGGTCGCTGATTGACTCGTCAATCAATAGCGCCTTGCAAAGACGAACGAGAAACGCCGCGGCCCTTTCGGGTCGCGGCGCGGGCCGGTGGTGTCGTGCGTTCCGGCGTCAGTGCTGCGGCAGCGCCAGCGTCCCGTCGGAGCGGATCACGATCTCCTCGACCACGTCGTCCGGCTTGATGTCGGACCCGCCGAGCAGCACCGCCGGCAGCCGCCGCGGCACGAAGAGCGGCAGCGTCATCGACACCTTTTCCTCGGGATCGTAGGTGCACATCTGCTCGCGCAGGATGCCGATGGTAATCGCCTCACCCAGAAGCAGCGACTCGATGTAGTCGGTGTAGTAATGCACCCCGGCGATGTTGCGCGCGTTGGAGATGTTCCAGGCCAGCTTGTTGAGCTCACCCACCAGCGTCAGCCCGCAAGGGATCTCCAGCGCCTTCAGCCGCGCGTGCGGGTCCTGAGCGTTCGCCGCCACCGGCACGTAGGCGACATTGGCGTCGGTCTCCGTGTCGGCGGGATCGACGAAGAGCTTGCGTCCGGTCTTCTTCCCGCTGTCGTCGTAAGCGTTCATCTCGAAGAACGCCTTGAGCACCGTCACGCAGGCCCCCGCCACGGTCGCATGGCCCGCGCCGTAGGCCGGGTGCATGGGCGATCCTTCGGGGAAGGCCATGGGCAACAGCCAGCTCGGGGCATGCCCCGTCGCCCCGTTGTGCTCGCGCACCTTCTCGAGGATCTTGTAGAGTCCGGGCTCGCGCGGTGGCTTGTCGGTCGGATGGGTGTAGGGCGCGATCTTGTCGGCCAACTGCGCCCGCGCCGTCCGCCGCAGATCGGTGTCGTCGTCGCCACCGAATTCGTCCGCCCCGTTCGGCGTGTAACCACTCAGCACCATGTGGAAGAGCCCGCCGAGCGCCTCGGGCCGCAGCCGGCGATGGATGGAAAACTTGTTGGCCCGGACCGCGCGCAGCGCCCGGCTCGACACTTCCGTCACCAGCGTGAGCAGGTGCGGCCCGCCGAAGACGGCAAAGGGCGCCTGGTTGCCGCCGAACAGGTTGTGCGCGGAGCCGTGGTAGGGAATGCCCCGGTCCGTCTCAGCCCCTTCAGACAGCAGGATGAGCGCGGCGTTCAGATACGCCTGGTAGAGCGCATCGTCGTGCACGTAGGTCGCCAGATCCCGAAGCGTCGCGATCGGCCGGTGCACGATACCGTCCGCGTCGGTGACGAATTCCGACTTGCCCGTCAGCTCGTTCAGGCGGCGCGCATGCAGCCCGTTCTGTACGTCCAACCAGTCGCCCCAGGCGGTCATGTAGTCTACGTGGGGATGGGCCATCCGGACAATCTGCGGCAGGACCTGGTTGCCGTACCGCACCTTGCCGCTGGCCCTGCCGGGCCTGTCGGCCTTCGGGGCCCTGGTGCCCACCACCATGAACTGCGACACGAACGGGCCGTCCTGCGTGCCCTCGCCCACGCCGCGGAACAGCGAGGCCGGGGTCTGCGCCTGGCCGCAGCGGCGGTGCGCGGCGACCTCCGGCGTCAGCGCCACGTCCGGTGCGCCGTCTCCGAACTCCGTCTTGCCGGCGAACCAGCGCAGGGTCGAGAGGGTCCCGCTCGCCGCCTCCACCGCGCCGAAAGAGGCGCTGGCGAAAGGATCGTCGAGCGCGTCGACGAGGCTCTCCTCCATGTAGGCCGCGACCGGAAGATCCCGGTGCAGCGCCATCTGGTAGACTTCGGCCATCTCTGCGGCAAGCTCGTCGCTGCCGGCGGCCGGCGCCGGCGGCATCTTGATCGCCTGCGGATCGGGGCCCTGCAGCACGTAGCAAAAGCCGGCGGTCGGGCTCTCCCACTTGCGCACCGGATCGCCGAAGGCGTCCGGGAACGCGCCGTGGCCGGGAAAGACCTCCTTGCGGTTCACCAATGGCACCTGCTCGAAGATCTTGGGATCTGCCGACAGCGTGCCGGTGCGGAACGCGGCGAAATGCGCGTCGTCGATGAGAAGGCCGTGCGCGTCGTGTTCGAGCCCCTTGGTGAAGCTGAAAAGGTACGGCGCGGCCTCGTCGCCGTTCGGCTGTTCGGGTTCGAAGGCCCCGGCATTGTGAAAATCGGCCACCTTCTCGCGGACGCGCTTGGCCGTGGCGTGGCGGTCGGTCGGCAGGATTGGCGTGCTGCTCCGCATATCTTCAGGCATGATGACTTCTCCGAAATCTGGATTTCAAATAAAGTGACGTCGCGTAAAGTGCCGTGAGTATCCAGTGCGAAGGAAAACACGTCAAGCGTGCATTCCTGACTTGACGCAACCTATCGGAGAAAAAAGGCGCCCGGATCGCCGGTTGTGGAAACAGCAAACCCGGCGCGATCCGCGCGGGACCGGCCGGGCTGTCAGGTCCGGACTGTCATGTGGCGGTCAGGCGTCGATCACGCCAAGCACCTCGCCCCGCGACAGCCGCGCCACTTCGTAGCCGCGCTCGGTCTTGTTCAGGCGGTAGCCGTAGCCGCGCAAGCGGAAACTCCATTCGCGATCCGACACGGTCTTCTCGCGCTCGGCGAGGATGAAGGCACGCACGTCGCGAAAATTGTCGGTCAGGGTATTGTCGGCAAACATCTCGGTCCACTCCTCCGCAAGTTGGTGTAACTGAGACAATCCACCGGAAATGCGGCAGCACCTTGCGCTCCACGCGGCGATTTTCCGGATCGGAAACAACAATTGTGTCGATCAGTACTTTGTTGCGTGGATCGGCGGCATGACCTGCCGCCGGCGCGCCCGCGCCTCGCGCCAGGTGATGAAGGTCACCGCGGCGATGATGAGGCCGCCGCCGGCGATCACGAAGGGGTCGGGCGGCTCGGCGAAGAACAGCGCGCCGATCGCCACCGACCAGACGAGCTGCAGGAAGGTCACCGGCTGCGTCACCGTGACCGGCGCGGCGGCGAAGGCGCGCGTCATCGTGTAATGCCCGGCGGTGGCGAAACAGGCGACCCCGAAGAGAAGCGCGAGCTCGCCCCAACCCGGCGTGACCCAGTCGGCAATCGCGAAAGGGGCAAGGCCGACGGTCACCGTGATCGACATCATCGCCACCACCACGGCCGCCGAATGCCGCCCCGACAGGATCTTCATCACGAGATACGATCCCGCGAAGAAAAGCGCGGTGAACAGCATCGCGATGTGCCCGGGATCGAGCGTCCGCACCCCCGGCCGCAGGATCAGCAGCGCACCGGCCAGCGCCGCGCAGACCGCCAGAATGCGCCGCGCCGCCATGCGTTCGCCCAGAAAGACCACCGCGAGGATCGAGACATAGACCGGGTTGAGATAGTTCATCGCCGTGACCTCGGCGAGCGGGATGCGCGTCATCGCATAGAACCAGCAGATGACCGCCGCGGTGTGGAATACCCCGCGCAGCGCGAAAAGACCGCCCTCCCGCCGCGTCAGGCGCAGCGCGGCCAGCTGGCGCCAGGCCGGCACGAGAAACACCAGCCCGAGGAGGTAGCGCAGGAAAGCGCTTTCGGCGGCGGGGATGCGCCCGCCCAGCGTCTTGACCAGCGCCGTGACCATCACGAAGCACATGCCCGTGACGGCCATCCACAAGATACCCTCGAGCGGCCGGCCCGCCGGGGTCGCCGCCGCCTCCTCCGCCGTGGCAGCCGGCCCCGCAGCTTGCGTCATCCCTGTCTGTCCCGCCTGTGTCATGCCGCGCATCAAGCGCGCGCCCGGCCCGACATGCAAGTCGATTGCCCCGGAAGCACGCGGCGCACGCTCACCCCTTCCCGATGTCCCCCGCTGCCCCGCCGGCGCGTGTGCGCCCGCCCCCGGATTTCATCTGCCCCGAAATATCCCGGGGTCCGGGGCAGCGCCCCGGTCCGTCCCGCGACGCCCGCACCCGGGACGGCTCAGTGAAGCAGCAGGGACGCCGCGATCGCCCACATGGTCACCCCGACGACGGCGTCGAGCGCCCGCCACGCGGCCGGTGCGGCAAAGAGCGGCGCCAGTGCCCGTGCCCCGTAGCCAAGCGCGAAGAAGAACACGAAGGACGCCGTGACGGCCCCGATCCCGAAGGCGAGACGGTTGTCGTAGCCCGCCGCCACCGCCCCCAGCAGAACCACGGTATCGAGGTAGACATGCGGGTTCAGCCAGGTGAGCGCGAGGCAGGTCAGAAGCGCCGCGCGCAGCGACTGCGCCGCGCCCCCTGCCTCCATCGTCATGCCGCCGCGCCAGGCCGTGTGCAGGGCGCGCGCGCCGTACCAGAGCAGGAACGCCGCCCCGCCGAGGCGCATCGCCGGCGCGAACCACGGCAGGCGCGCGCCGAGCGCGCCCATCCCGGACACCCCCGCGGCGATCAGTGCCGCGTCCGAGGCCGCACAGGTCAGCACCACCGCCAGAACGTGGCGCCGCACCAGCCCCTGCCGCAGCACGAAGGCGTTCTGCGCCCCGATGGCGAGGATCAGCGACAGCCCGAGCGTGAAGCCGGCCAGCGCAGCGGTGAGGTCCGGTCCTGGCATGGGCGCGACCTATCCCGCCGCCGCGGCGCAGGCCAGCACCATCGGTGCGATCGGTGGCAGACATCCCCGGACAACCGGTCTAGCGTGCCGACGGGGGACGTTCGGGAAAGGGCAAGAGATGACCATCGGCAACGAAGACGAGCTGCGCGGCATGCGGGAGATCGGCCGCATCGTCGCCAACACCCTGCAGGCGATGGCCCATGCGCTCGAGCCGGGCATGACCACCGCGGAACTGGACGACATCGGGCGTGCCCTGCTTGACCGCTCGGGCGCGGAACCTGCGCCCGAGTCCACCTACGGCTTTCCCGGCGCAACCTGCATCAGCGTGAACGAAGAGATTGCCCACGGCATCCCGGGCGACCGGACGATCGCTGCTGGGGACCTCGTGAACATCGACGTCTCCGCGTCGAAGGACGGCTATTTCGCCGATACCGGCGCCAGCGTCCGCGTGCCGCCGGTGCGCCCCTCCATCGACCGGCTTTGCCGCGACGGGCGGCGCGCGATGCAGATCGGCATCGCTCAGGTCCGCGAGGGACGGCCGGTGGCCACTATCGGCCACGCAATCGGGCGCTTCGCCTCGGATCGGGGCTACACGCTGGTGCGCAACCTCGCCAGCCACGGCGTCGGCCGAGCGCTGCACGAATATCCCGAGGAAATCGCCACCTGGCCGACACGCGGCGACCGGCGGCGCATCACCGACGGCCTCGTGCTGACGGTGGAGCCGTTCCTGTCCACCGGCGCGCTCTGGGCCGCGCAGGAGACGGACGGCTGGACCCTGACGGCCGAGCCCGTCGCCCCGGTCGTGCAATACGAACACACCGTTGTCGCGACCGCGGGCCGCGCCATCGTCCTGACGCTTCCGGGCTGATCCGCGGCCGCGCCAGGAGGCATCGTAGCGTAGGCTTGCTCCGCCCCGCCGCCCTGCCCTATAGAGACGGGCGATTTCAGGACATCCGATCTGACGAGGCACGATCATGGCCGGCCATTCCAAATGGGCGAACATCCAGCACCGCAAGGGGCGGCAGGATGCGGCGCGCTCCAAGCTCTTCTCGAAACTCTCGAAAGAGATCACCGTCGCCGCGAAGATGGGCGATCCCGACCCCGAGAAGAATCCGCGCCTGCGGATGGCGGTCAAGGAAGCCAAGGGGCAGTCCATGCCCAAGGACAACATCGACCGCGCCATCAAGAAGGCGACCGGCGGTGACGGCGACGCCTACGAGGAGATCCGCTACGAAGGCTACGGGCCGAACGGTGTTGCGGTGATCGTCGAGGCGATGACCGACAACCGCAACCGCACCGCGTCCAACGTCCGATCCACCTTCTCCAAGAACGGCGGCAACATGGGCGAGACGGGCTCCGTCGGCTTCATGTTCGACCGCAAGGGCGAGATCGTCTACCCGGCCGAGGTCGGTGGCGCCGAGGACGTGCTCGAGGCAGCCATCGAGGCCGGGGCGGAGGACGTCGAGAGCTCCGAGGACGGGCACGTGATCTGGTGCGCGGACACCGATCTCAACGATGTCTCGACAATGCTGGAAGAGCAGCTCGGCGAGAGCCAGTCGACAAAACTGGTCTGGAAGCCGCAGAACACGACCGAGCTTGACCTCGAGGGCATGCAGTCTCTGATGAAGCTGATCGACGCGCTGGAGGACGACGACGACGTGCAGCGCGTGACGACCAATTTCGAGGCCTCCGACGAGGTGATGGAGCAGCTCTGAGCGCAGGGCGCCGACCGCGCCCCGTGCGCGGGGCGGCCCGGGGCGCAGTGGGGGCCAGCCCCCACACCCCCGGGATATTTCCGGGCAGATGAAAACAGGGGCGACGCCCAGCCGGCGCAGGGCGCCGTGCCGGGGCCGATCTCGTTTGGGAGGGACCGAGCGCGCCCGCGCCCGGCGTCGCGCTCAGTTGGCCTGCGTCTCCTCGCCGCGCTCCGCCTCGATCTGGCGCCAGCGGGCGACGTTCTCGTTGTGCTCGTCGAGGGTTTCGGCGAAGGCGTGCCCCCCGGTGCCATCGGCGACGAAGAAGACGTAGCGCGTCTCGGCCGGATTGAGCGCGGCCTCGATCGCCGCGCGGCCCGGATTGGCAATGGGCGTCGGCGGCAGGCCCTCGATCACGTAGGTGTTGTAGGGCGTCGCCGCGCGCAGCTCCGATTGGCGGATGCCGCGTCCGAGCACACCCTCCCCCTCGGTGATGCCGTAGATCACCGTCGGGTCGGTCTGCAGGCGCATGCCGCGGCGCAGGCGGTTGACGAAGACGCTTGCCACCTGCGGGCGTTCCTCGGCGACACCGGTTTCCTTCTCGACGATGGAGGCGAGGATGAGCGCGTCGGCCGGCGACTCCAGTGGCAGATCCTCGGCGCGGTTCGCCCAGGCCTCGGCCAGGATCGCCTCCTGCGCGCGCTGCATCCGGTCGATCAGGTCCGCGCGGTCGTCGCCCGGCGCGATCTCGTAGGCGTCGGGCGCGAGCGAGCCTTCCTCGGGCACCTCCACCTCGCCGTCGAGAACGTCGACCGACTTCAGTTCCTCGACCACCTGCCAGGAGGTCACACCCTCGGCGAGAGCGACACGAAACCGGGTATCGGCGGCGTCGCGCACGCGGGCATATTCCTCGGGCGTCTCGTCGGCGGCCGGATCGAACTCCACCACCTCGGCGAAGCGACCGGTGGCCGGGTCGAGCTCTCGCACCTCCACCTCGGCGGCGTTGATGCCGATGCGGTAGATCACTTCGGTGCCGCAGGTCGACGCGCCGCCGCGGGTGACGATGTCGACGATCTCGGCCATCGAGGCGCCTTCGGGCACGAGGTAGGAGCCGGCCTTCAGCGATCCCGCCTTGTCGTTGTAGTCGGCGCCCAGGCGGAACAGCATGGCCGAGCTGACCGCGCCTTCGCCGGCAAGGTTCTCGGATACCGCGCCCATGTTCGTGCCGCGCGGCACATCGAGACAGATCGCCTGGGCCAGCGGGCCCGGATTGTCGTATTCGGACTTCGCCCAGATCAGCACACCCCCGACGAGGAAGACGGCGACGACCAGAAAGGTCAGGGCGTTGGAGGCGATGTGTCGCCACATGAGGTCAGGCCACCTTTCCGAAGAGGACGCTGGCATTGGTGCCGCCGAACCCGAAGGAGTTCGACAGCGCGTAGGTGATCTCGCGCTCGCGCTTTGCGTTGGGAGCGAGGTCGATGGCGGTCTCCACCGCCGGATCGTCGAGGTTGATGGTCGGCGGCGCCACCTGGTCGCGGATCGCGAGGATGGAGAAGATCGCCTCGATCGCGCCGGCGGCGCCCAGAAGGTGCCCGGTCGCGGATTTCGTCGACGACATCGTGACCTTGCCGGCGGCGTCGCCGAGCATCCTCTCCACCGCGCCGAGCTCGATCACGTCGGCCATGGTCGAGGTGCCGTGCGCGTTGATGTAGTCGAGATCGCCCGGCTCCAGGCCCGCGCGCTTGAGCGCCGCGCGCATGGAGCGTTCGGCGCCGTCGCCGTCCTCGGACGGGGCGGTGATGTGGTAGGCGTCGCCCGACAGACCGTAACCGATCACTTCGGCGAAGATGGTCGCGCCGCGGGCCTTGGCGTGTTCGTATTCTTCCAGAACGACGACGCCCGCGCCCTCGCCCATCACGAAGCCGTCGCGGTCGCTGTCATAGGGGCGCGAGGCGGTCTCGGGCGCGTTCCCGCGCTTGGTGGAGAGCGCCTTGCAGGCGTTGAAGCCGGCGATGCCGATCTCCGAGATGGCGCTTTCGGCGCCGCCGGCGATCATCACGTCGGCATCGTCGTCGCGGATGAGCCGCGCCGCATCGCCGATGGCGTGCGCACCCGTAGAGCAGGCCGTCACCACCGAATGGTTCGGCCCCTTGAAGCCGTAGCGGATCGACACCTGACCGGAGATCAGGTTGATCAGCGCGCCGGGGATGAAGAACGGCGACACGCGCCGCGCGCCCTTGTCGCGGATGAGGTAGGCGGTCTCGGCGATGGAATTGAGCCCGCCGATCCCCGAGCCGATCATCACGCCGGTGCGCAGCCTGGCCTCTTCGGACACATCCTTGTAGCCGGCCTGCGCCACCGCCTGTTCGGCGGCGGCGATGCCGTAAAGGATGAAATCGTCGACCTTGCGCCGCTCTTTCGCGGAGAGCCAGTCGTCGGGATTGAAGCTGCCGTCCGAACCGTCGCCATAGGGCACTTCGCACGCATAGGTGGTGGCCAGATGGCTGGCGTCGAACCGCGTGATGGTCCCGGCGCCGGACTTGCCGTCCAGGATCCGCGTCCAGCTTTCCTCCAGCCCGCAGGCGAGCGGGGTGACAAGGCCCATTCCGGTGACCACGACTCGACGCATTTCGGCTGCCCTTCCTCGCGTTATCGACGGCGACGGTCTTATCCCGCGGCGGGGGACAGGAGCAAGAGCGACCGGGCCTCGAGCTGATCGGATTATCGCCGAGAGGGCGGGTCTTTAGGCCCAGTCGGGGCCGAGATCGGCGCGCGCCCGGTCGATCCAGTGCTCGCGCAGCCAGCCGCAGGGCCGCGAGCGGCGGATGAGGGAGCCGGAATAGCCCTCGATCGCCTCCGGCATCTTCGGGCGGCCGTGGAAGCAGACGACGCGGGCGTCCTCCGGCAGATGCGGCGGACGCAGCCAGTTGCCCGGAAACGGGTTGCAGTCATACTTGAAGGACACGACCCAACGCTCTGGAATATAGGAAAAACGACCCCGGTCCATCGCCTTGTGACTGGTGTAGCGCTGCTCCGAGCCGCGGGCCTTCTCGGTCTCGGCGTAGGGGGCGGCGGCGAGGTCGTCGTAGAGAAAGCCGTGCACCGAAGGATCGAAGCGGAAGACCGACCCGTGGCCGGTCGGGCGCCCCTTGCGCTTCTCGGTCCAGTCGTGACGCATCGCGACATGGCCCGGCGCCAGATCGAGGATCGGATCGAGCGCGCCGGTGATCACCACGTCGAGATCGAAGCCCAGCACCGGACCGGTCAGGTTCGGGATCGCGCCGGGACGGAACAGGGACACCTTGCGCATCGCCCCCTGCCGGTTGGCGACGGCCAGCGCGGCGTCCATCTCGGCCCGGAAGGGTTCGGTCGGCAGGTCGAGGACCTCCACGTCCGGGTGCAGGCCTTCGGGATGCTCGGTCATGCAGACGAAGCGCACCGGGCGCGAGAGGTTGCGGCGCACGCCGGAATAGAGCCGGTTCACGTAATCCGCCCCGAACAGGGTGCCCCACTTGATGCAGACGATCGTCGCGCGCTCCATGCCGCGTCGATTACCCGGCGGGCCGGGGCGCGGCAAGGGCGGTCGGTGCGGACCGTCGGCCAACGCGAGCGGCAACCGGCGGAGCGAGGGGCCAGCCCCTCGCGCTCCCCGGGGTATTTGAGGGCAGATGAAGACAGGGGCGCCGGCTTGTCCGGGGCGGCGTGACCCTATCGTCGGCGCGGCCTCAGAAGCCGGGGCCGGGGCGCATGGGGGAGCCGTCGGTGAAGCGCGTGAGGCGGAAGCGCGAGAGGTCGTGGCCCGGCGCCGCGCCGCGGATCAGGTCGGCGGCGACACGGCCGAAGGCGGGGCCGATGCCGAAGCCATGGCCGCTCATGCCGGTGGCGATGGTCAGGCCGGGCAGAGCGGCGGTGCGGTCGACCACCGGGACGACGTCGGGCATGGTGTCGATCATGCCGGCCCAGGCGGTGCGGGGCCGGACCGTGCCGACCTCGGGGAAGGTCCGGGCGAAGGCGGCGCAGGCGGCCTCCGCCTTGGTCATGTTCGGCGGAGGCGTGAGGATGCGCTTGCGCTCGAACGGGGTCTCCTCGTCCTCCGCCCATCGTCGCGGGGTGCCCCAGGCATCGGGAAAACCGGAAGGGGCGCGCGGGTGCAGGCGGATGTCGAAGCCGATCTCGCGCAGCACCGTCCAGTACTTGCGCGCGGCGCGGAGCGCGTCGGGGCCGACATAGATCTCGGACGCGGTCGAGGGGGCGAGCGTGTAGCCGCCGTCCGCACGTGGGCGGAAGGCGAGATGACGGTCGACCCCGGCGGTGCCGGTGACCTGCGGCAACGGCCCTGTCTCCAGCGCCGTGGCGCGCACCGAGAGCTGCGGGATCGACACGCCCTGCCGGCGCAGGAACAGCGAGGACCAGGCGCCGCCCGCGACCAGCACCTCTGCCGCGCGGATGCGGCCGCGTTCGGTGATCACGCCGGCCACGCGCCCGGCCTCGATGTCGAGCGCGCGGACCGCGCAGGCTTCGCGGATCGTGGCGCCCGAGGCGGCGGCGAGGCGGGCCAGCTCGGGCACCGCCACCCAGGGCTCGGCCTTCATGTCGGTGGGCGTGCAGAGCGCCCCGGCCCATCCCGCCTGCGCGCCGGGAATGTGGTCGGCCAGCGCCTCGCGGCCGAGGATGTGGCTGGAAACGCCGAGGGGTTTCGCCGAGTCGAGCCAGGCTTCGTACTTCGCGACCTCGGCCTCGCTGTTGGCGAGGTAGTTCACCCCGATCCGGCGCAGGCCGAGCCGGCCCTGGCACTCCGCCTCCAGGTCCTGCCAGAGGCGCTGCGCCTCGAGCGCGAGGGGGATCTCGGCCGGGTCCCGGCCCTGCACGCGGATCCAGCCCCAGTTGCGGGAGCTCTGCTCCGCGGCGACGCGGCCCTTTTCGAGGAGCACCACGGAAACCCCGGCGCGCGCCAGCCAGAGCGCGGCGGACACGCCGATCACGCCGCCGCCGATGACCACGACATCCGCGGCCTCGGGCAGCGCGCCGCCATGTTCGGGCTCGGCGGGCATCGTGAAGGGGAAGGTCATGCGGACAGCTCCTCGATCAGGCGGTGCATGAAGGCGTGGCCGGCTTCGAACTGGGCGACGGTGATGAACTCGTCCGGCTGATGCGCGACGGCGATGTCGCCCGGCCCGCAGACCACCGTCGAGTAGCCGGCGGCCTGGAAATGGCTCGCCTCCGTGCCGAAGCTGACCGCCCCGGCCGGGCCGTTGTCGCCGGTCAGGCGGCGCACCAGGGCCTCGGCCGCACCGCCCGCTTCGGGCACCAGCGGGGGCAGCGCGAAGGTTTCGGTGATCTCGATGCCGGTCTCGGGGCGGACCGCGCGCATGTCGGTGGAAATGGCTGCCGCCGCGCCCCGGATCCGCGCGCGCCAGTCGTCGGGCGACTCGCCCGGGACGACCCGCGCGCCGAGCGAAAAGGTGCAGTCCTTCGCGGTGATGTTGTGGGCGGTGCCGCCGGAAATCTGCCCCACATGCAGCGTGGTGCACGATGGCTCGAACGGCGCGGCCAGTGCGCTGGGCTCCGCCGCGAAGCCGGACTCGTTTACCCCGTTGGCCCAGTCGATCAGCTTCGCACCCCACATGATCGCCGACACGCCGCGGTGCTGCATGGAGGAATGTATTTCAAATCCAAGGACATGGACGGCGAAGCTCACGCCGCCCTTGTGGCCGGTTACGGGGCGCAGCCCCGTCGGCTCACCGACGATGACCGTGCCCGCGCGCGGCAGCCTCGCCATCGCGGCGATGAGCGGCGGCGCGCCGGCGCAGCCGATCTCCTCGTCGTAGGACAGGGCAAGTTGCAGGGGGCGCGAAAGGCGCGCGTGCCGAGCCTCCACCAGCGCCCAGATTGCCAGCGCGTCGAAGCCCTTCATGTCGGTCGTGCCGCGCCCGATCAGTTTCCCGTCCCGCTCCGTCACCGTCCAGGGATCGACGGTCCAGTCCTGCCCGTCGACCGGCACCACGTCGCTGTGCCCGGACAGGATGACGCCGCCGGGCACATCCGGCCCGACATGGGCGTAGAGCGCCGCCTTGTCCCCCGCCTCGTTCCAGTGGCGGTGCGCGGCGATGCCGTGCGCGGCGAGGTAGCGCTCGACCCAGTCGACGAGCGCAAGGTTGCTGTCGCGGCTCACCGTCGGGAAGGCGACGAGCGCATCGAGGATTTCGCGGGGGGACAGGCGGGCGGTCATGGCCCCAGCGGTAGCGCGTTGCGGCGCAAGGGGCCAGAGCCTGCCCACCGCGCCGCCCGGCACGGGGCCCGGAGCCGGCGGCGACCTTGCAGCCCGGCGTGCGCTCGGGCAGTGTCGCGGAAACCTGATCAAATCCTTCGGAGCCTTCATGCCGGTCAAGAACCGCTTTGCCGAACTGCACGGCGACATCACCGCCTGGCGCCGCGACCTGCACCGGCACCCCGAGATCCTGTTCGAGACGCACCGCACCGCCGGCATCGTGGCCGAGAAGCTGCGCGCCTTCGGCTGCGACGAGGTCACGACCGGCATCGGGCGCACCGGCGTCGTCGGGGTGATCCGAGGGCGCTCCACCGCCTCGGGGCGGACGATCGGGTTGCGCGCGGACATGGACGCGCTGCCGATCCACGAGACCACGGGGGCCGATCATGCCTCCACGGTCGACGGGGCGATGCATGCCTGCGGCCATGACGGACACACGGCGATGCTGCTGGGCGCGGCGCAGTACCTGTGCGAGACGCGCAATTTCGACGGCACCGTCGTGGTGATCTTCCAGCCGGCCGAGGAGGGCGGCGGCGGCGGGCGCGAGATGTGCCGCGACGGGATGATGGACCGCTGGGGGATCGAGGAGGTCTACGGCATGCACAACTGGCCCGGCGTGCCGGTGGGCCAGTTCCAGATCCGCCCCGGTCCCTTCTTCGCCGCCACCGACCTCTTCGAGGTCGAGGTGGAGGGCCGCGGCGGCCATGCCGCCAAGCCGCACGAGACCATCGACACCACGGTCGTCGCCGCGCAGATCGTCACCGCGCTCCAGACCATCGCCAGCCGCAACGCCGACCCGGTGGCGCAAGTGGTGGTGTCGGTCACGTCGTTCCGGACCTCGTCCTCGGCCTTCAACGTGATCCCGCAGAAGGTCCACCTGAAGGGCACCGTGCGCACCCTGTCGCCCGAGGTGCGCGACCTGGCCGAAACGCGGCTCACCGCGATCTGCACCTCCGTGGCGGAAGCCTTCGGCGCGCGGGCGAGCGTCGATTACATCCGCAACTACCCGGTGATGGTGAACGCCGAGGAACAGACCGCCTTTGCCGCCGAGGTGGCGCAGGCTGTCGCGGGAAGCTGCGAGGATGCGGACCTCGTCATGGGCGGCGAGGATTTCGCCTTCATGCTGGAAGAGCGGCCCGGCGCCTACATCCTCGTCGGCAACGGCGACACCGCGTCGGTGCATTCGCCCGATTACGACTTCAACGACGAGACGATTCCCGCCGGCTGTTCGTGGTGGGCCGAGATCGTGGAGCGGCGCCTGCCGGCCCGCTGAGGGCCACCCCTACCCGATGAAGGCGGGCGCGCCACAGGCGTTCACGAGGTGGCGCAGGTTCTCGCGCAGCGCCTCGCGCCCGATCGGACCGCCGAGACAGACGCGCAGCCGTTCGGCCGGCGGCCCCTCCACGGTGAAGGTGTCCGAGGGCATCAGGCCGAGCGGCCGGCGCGTCATGCGCGCCACCACCTCCGCGCGGCTGACGCCTTCGGGCAGGTCGAGCCAGAGGTTGAAGGCGTGGTCCGCGGCGCGGAACCGCAGGGCGCTCAGGACCTCCGCCGCGATGTCCTGCCGCGCGGCGCTTTCGGCGCGGATGAAGCGGCGGATGCCGTCGGCGGTGCCGTCCTCGATCCACTGGGTTGTCAGCGCCATCGACAGGGGCGAGGGCATCACCGACAGCGCCCGGATCGCCTGGAACAGCCGATGCGCGCAATCGGGCGTCGGTGCGATGGTGAAGGCGAGGCGCAGCCCCGCCCCGATGCACTTGGCCAGCCCGCCGATATGCCAGGTCAGCTCCGGCGCGGCGAGCGCGATGGGCGCCGGCGCCTTGACCGGGATGAAGCCGTAGGCGTCGTCCTCGATCAGACGCAGGCCATGGCGCAGCAGGATCTCCGCCACAGCCTCGCGCCGCGCCGGCGGCATGGTCAGCGTCGTGGGGTTCTGGAGTGTCGGGTTGAGATAAAGCGCCTTCGGCCCATGCGCCCGGATCTCCGCCTCCAGCGCCTCGGGCACAATGCCGCAATCATCCATCTCGATCCCGACGAGCCGCAGGCCGAAACGGCCCGCGACGTTGCGAAAGCCGGGATAGGTGACGGCCTCGCACAGCACGGTATCGCCGGGGCGGGTGACGATGGAGAGGATCGCGGCCATGGTCGCGTGCGCGCCGGGCGTGACCGCCACCCGTTCGAGGCTCGGCACCATGCCGCGCATGGACAGCCAGCTCGACGCCGCGGCCTTGTCGCGGTCCGAGCCCAGCGGCGCCTGGTAGCGCAGCAGCGCGACGAGGTTTGCCGACACGTAGCCCAGCCCCTCCTGCATCCGACGGCAAAGGGCGGGGTCCGCCGGCTCGGGTGGCATGTTCATGGAGAAATCCGCCTCACCCGTCCGCGCGGGATCGGGCCGGGTCGACACGACGCTGCCGCGCACGAAGGTGCCGCGGCCGACATGCCCCTCGACGTGTCCTCGCGCCCGCGCCTCCGCGTAGGCGCGCGAGACGGTGGTGAAGTCGATGCCCAGCGCTTCGGCAAGCTGGCGCTGCGGCGGCAGGCGCATCCCGTCCGATAGCCGGCCGTCCCTTATGTCGCGGGCGATGGCGTCCGCGATGGCGATGTAGCGCGGCGCGCCGCGCTCGAGCGTCCCCGGTATCCAGTCCGTCACGAATCGTCCCCCGTGTTGTCAGGTTCTACGTGACCCGCATGGCCGATTGAACCCAATTTGTATGCAAAATTGAATGCTCCATGCCCTCCGCTTGGTTTTACGTTCTGCTCCTCAAGGCAGCTTATGCACGCGCTTTATGCGTTTGTAACGCCTGCAGCCATCAAACCGGGGCAATTATTGTATGCATATTACACTGCCATTTGATCGGATCAATCGCAGCAGGCTCCATCCGACTCACGTAACCAACAGGAGTGGAAGATGCCTGCAGTCACCGCGGAAGCGCACAAGGACGGCGACTACTTCGTCGACTACGAGGACAAGGTCTTCGAGGACGTGAAGGCCGAGGGAGGGGAGAAGGCGCTCGTCACCTTCCACACGGTGGCCTTCGAGGGGTCCATCGGGCTCGTGAACATCCTCAACGCCATCCGGCTCAACCGGAAGGGCTACGAGACGTCGATCCTGCTCTATGGGCCGGGCGTGACGCTGGGCATCCAGCGCGGGTTTCCGACGCTCGGGGACGAGGCGTTTCCCGGCCACCAGAATTTCGCCGCCAACCTCAATAAGTTCATGGGCGAAGGCGGCAAGATCTATGCCTGCCGCTTCGCGTTGCAGGCGCTCTATGGCCACGGGGAGCCGTCGCTGTTGCCCGGGATCACGCCGATCGCGCCGCAGGACGTGCTCGACTGCATCCTGCTGCACAAGAAGGCCGACGCCGTGATCCTCGACACCTGGACGGTGTGAGAGCCGCCGCCCGTCGCCGGGCCGCCGCGCGTTGGCGGCCCGGGCCATTCCCTTCCCCGGAAAGGCCACGAGAATGAGAACCGACACCGTCCGCGCCGCCGCCGTCCAGATCGCGCCCGACCTTTCGGGCCGCGCCGGCACAATGGAGCGTGTGCTGAACGCCATCGCGGAAGCCGGCGACAAGGGGGCCGAGTTCATCGTCTTCCCCGAGACCTTCGTGCCCTACTATCCCTACTTCTCCTTCGTGCTGCCGCCCGTGCAGCAGGGCAAGCCGCATCTGGAGCTGATGGCAGAGGCCGTGGTCGTCCCCTCGCCCGAGACTCAGGCGGTGGCCGATGCCTGCGCCAAGCGCGGCGTGGTGGTGGTGCTTGGCGTGAACGAACGCGATCACGGATCGCTCTACAACACGCAGCTCATCTTCGACGCGGACGGCATGCTGGCGCTGAGGCGTCGCAAGATCACGCCGACCTACCATGAGCGCATGGTCTGGGGCCAAGGCGACGGCGCCGGGCTTTCGGTGGTCCAGACCCGCGTCGGCCGCGTCGGCGCGCTGGCCTGCTGGGAGCATTACAATCCCCTCGCCCGCTACGCGCTGATGACCCAGCACGAAGAGATCCACGCCGCGCAGTTCCCCGGATCGCTCGTCGGCCCGGTCTTCGGCGAGCAGATCGAGGTGACCATGCGCCACCACGCGCTGGAGGCGGGCTGCTTCGTGGTCAACGCCACCGGCTGGCTGAGCGAAGAGCAGATCGCCGCGATCCACCCCGACCCCGCGCTTCAGAAGGGCCTTCGCGATGGCTGCATGACCTGCATCGTCTCCCCCGAGGGCCGGCACCTGGCCGAGCCGCTGACGCAGAACGAAGGCATCCTGATCGCCGATCTCGACATGCGCCTGATCGCCAAGCGCAAGCGGATGATGGACAGCGTCGGCCATTACGCCCGGCCCGAGCTTCTGAGCCTGTCGCACGACACGCGCCCCGCCCGGCCGAGGCACGCGACTACATTTCCCGATCCCCTTCCAGCTACGGAGGAAGAGCAGGATGTCTGAACTTTCGCACTCCGGCCTCATCAACGAATTGCAGACGCGGGGGATGCGGCTCGTCGATCCGCGTGCCGGGCACGACAGCCGGCGCGGCGGCGCGGGCCCGTCGGACCACAAGGCGATCACCATCGGCGAGAGAACCGTGATGATCCCTGTGCACACCGCGCCCAGCTTCGACAGCCCCTACCTCGTCGATGCGCCCGACGACACCGGCGCGGCCCGCGTGACCTGCGAGGGGCGCGAGGTCGCGACGGTTCGCTTCCCCACGCGGGCGAAGTTCTACGCGCTGCGCACCGCGGACGGCATCCCCTATAGCCATATCGCCGCGCTCCATTCGCGCGACGTGCTGGCGACCACCGTGCTGCAGACCTGCATCCGCTACGAAAGCCGCAAGAAGACATGCCAGTTCTGCGCCATCGGCCAGTCGCTCGCCGCCGGCCGCACCGTCGCGCACAAGACGCCCGCGCAGCTTGCCGAGGTCGCGAAGGCGGCGGTGGAGCTTGACGGTGTCAGGCACATGGTGCTGACCACCGGCACGCCCCGCGGCAAGGACCGGGGCGCGGCGGTGATGGTCGACAGCGCCCGCGCCATCCGCGCCGCCGTCGACCTGCCGCTTCAGGCGCAGGTGGAGCCGCCCGAGGACGATGCCTGGCACGCCCGCATGGCCGAAGCCGGGATCGACAGCCTCGGCATGCATCTGGAGGCGGTGACGCCCGAGGTCCGCCAGCGCATCATGCCGGGCAAGGCGTCGGTGCCGCTCGAGAAGTACTGGAGCAGCTTCGAGGCGGCGGTGCGCGTGTTCGGCCGCGGGCAGGTCTCGACCTACATCCTCGCCGGGCTCGGCGACACGCGCGAGGCGATCCTGTCGACCGCCGAAAGGCTCTGCGCGCTCGGCGTCTATCCCTTCGTGGTGCCGTTCGTGCCGATCTCCGGCACGCCGCTGGAAAGCCACCCGGCGCCGACGCCCGAGTTCATGGCCTCGCTCCTGCGCCCCCTGGGCGAGATGATCGTGCGCGCCGGCATCCGGTCGGAGGACATCAAGGCCGGCTGCGGCCGCTGCGGCGCCTGTTCGGCCCTTGCCTCCTACGAGACGCTGCGCGTGCCGGCGGAGGGCGCGGCATGATCGAGGTCGAACCGCGCCAGTTCCAGTGCCCGGGCTACTACATCCGCGCCGCCTCGACCCCGTTCGAGGCGCGCGGCGCGGCGGCGCTGCGTCACCGCGTCTTCGTGACCGAGCAGCGCATCTTCGAGGGCCACGACCGCGACGAGATCGACCTTGTGGCCACGCATCTCGTCGCGCTGTCGACCTATGCCAGCGAGGCCGACGAGATCGTCGGCACCGTGCGCATCCACGAGGACGCGCCCGGCCTCTGGTGGGGCTCGCGCCTCGCGGTCGACCGCGATTTCCGCGCCATCAGCCGGCTGGGGGTGGAACTTATCCGCCTCGCTGTCCGCACCGCGCGGGCGCGCGGCTGCACGACGTTCCTGGCGCATGTGCAGATGCAGAACGTGCCGATGTTCCGCCGCCTCCACTGGCAGGACATCCAGGAGGTGTCCCTGCACGGCGTACCCCACATGCGGATGCAGGCAGACCTCGCGGCCTACCCGCCCTGCCCCGACCCGGTCGCCGGCTGGTATCACCGCTGCCCGCCGCGCGAAGAGGCGGCGCGATGAACGTGAACACGGCTCTGTCGCCCCTGGCCGCGCTTGCCGAAGAGCTGCGCGCGCATCCCGCGATCCGCTCCAAGCTGGCAATCGGGTCGGCAGTCCGCGCGCTCGGACTCGACGCGGGCAGTGCCGGGGCGCCCGGCGACGACGCCGCGGTGCTGCCGCGCGAGGGGGGCTTCGACCTTCTCGCCGGCGAAGGGTTCATCCCCGGCTTCGTCGCGGACGATCCGTGGTTCGCGGGCTGGTGCGCGGTCATGGTCAACCTGTCGGACATCGCCGCGATGGGCGGCCGCGCCAGCGCCATCCTCAGCCAGGTCTGGGCGCCGGGCGCCGAGGCTGCCGCACCGCTCCTGCAAGGTCTGCGGGACGCGTCGGCCGCCTACGGCGTACCGCTCGTCGGCGGGCACACGAATTTCGCCGCCGGGGAACTGGGCCTCGCCGCCTCCGTCTTCGGCCGGGCGACACGGGTCATCACCAGTTTCGACGCGACCCCGGGCGACGTGTTGATCGCCGCCATCGACCGGCGCGGCGCGTATCGCAGCTTCGACAATTTCTTCGCCGCCGGGGAGGCACCGGCGGCACGGCTCCGCGCCGATCTCGCGCTCCTGCCCGAACTGGCCGAGGCGGGGCTCGTGCGCGCCGGCAAGGACATCAGCCAGGGCGGGATCGCCGGAACGGCGCTGATGCTGGCGGAATGCTCCGGCGTGGGGATGGTTCTGGACGTGTCCGCGCTGGCGCCGCCCGGCGGCGTGCCGGTGACGCGCTGGCTGCGCAGCTTCCCCAGCTTCGGTTTCCTGCTGTCGGTGACGCCAGAAGACGCCGCCGCCCTCTCGGCCCGTTTCGATGCGCGCGGCATCGACGCCCGCGCCATCGGCCACGTCACGCATGGCAGCAAGGTGGCGCTGACCGACGGTACCGACACGGCGCTTTTCTGGGATCACGCCGCAACCCCCTATCTCGACCTCGGAGGCCGCGTTGCCTGAGACATACTGGACCGTGCGCTGGCCCGACGGGGCCGAAGAGGCGCTGTATTCTCCTTCCTCCGTGGTGGCCGAACTGTTCGAGCCGGGCCGGAGCTACCCGGCGCCCGAATTCCGGCGCCGCGCCCGCACCGCTCTCGAACGCGCGTCGGAGCGGGTGCGGCAAAGCTACGGCTTCGCCTGCAGCGCGGCGATGGAGGAACTCGGCCGGATCGAGACGCGGCTCGACCGCCTGGACGACCCCGGGGCCGAGATCCTCTGCCTGACCCTCTCCACCGGAGGACCCCGCACATGACCCGCCCCCAGCACATCCCCGTCGCCATCGTCGGCGGTGGGCAGGCCGGCCTGTCCACAGCCCATTGCCTGCGCCAGCATGGCATCGACAGCGTGATCTTCGAGCGGCACCGCGCGTTCCACTCCTGGAAGCGCAACCGCTGGGACAGCTTTTGCCTCGTCACGCCGAACTGGCAGTGCCGCCTGCCGGATTTCCACTACGGCCGCGACTATGGCGGCACCGACCCGCACGGTTTCATGCCGAAGGACGAGATCGCGGACTATCTCGACGCCTTCGCCGAAAGGGTGCGGCCCGACCTGCGCGAAGGCGTCGAGGTCACGCGCGTGGCGCAGCGCCTCGGCGGCGGCTTCGTGGTGGAGACCTCGGATGGCCGCTGGACGGCGGAGGCGGTTGTAATCGCCACCGGCGGCTACGACAAGCCGATCGAGCCTGGGTTCGCGCAGCGCCTGTCGCCGGAGATCGCGCAGATCCATTCCGCGGACTATCGCAACCCCGGCCAGTTGCCGGAGGGCGGCGTGCTGATCGTCGGCACCGGCCAGTCGGGCGTGCAGATCATGGAGGATTGCATCCGCGACGGGCGCGACGTGCACCTGGCCGTCGGTCCCGCGCCGCGCAGCCCGCGGCACTATCGCGGGCGCGACGCGACCGACTGGCTCTACGATGCCGGGCATTATTCCGTGACCATCGACGCCCATCCGGACCCGGAGAAGGCGCTCGGCCAGACCAATCACTACATGTCCGGCCGCGATGGCGGCAAGGAGATCGACCTGCGCCGCTTCCACGTCGATCACGGGCTGTCGCTCTACGGCTCACTCGCGGACATGGACGGCACGCGCGCAGGTTTCCTGCCCGATCTGGCGAAGAACCTCGACGACGCCGATCGCTCCTATCTCGGGATCCGCGAGCAGATCGATGCCCATATCGCCCGCGAAGGCATCGACGCGCCGGAAGAGCCGCCCTTCGAGAAGGTCTGGGAGCCCGCGGAGGAAGCGACCGATATCGATCTGGCGGAGGCGGGCATCACCTCGGTTATCTGGGCGATCGGCTTCCGGCCCGACTACGGCTGGATCGAGGCGGACGTCTTCGATCCGCACGGCAAGCCGGAGTACCACCGCGGGGTGACGGCGGTGCCGGGGCTCTGCTTCATCGGGCTCGGCTGGCTGAACACCTGGGGATCGGGCCGCTTCCTCGGGATCGAGGAGGACAGCCGCTACCTCGCCGCCCGCATCGCCGAACAGCTCGAGGCCCGCGCCGCATCGTGAGGAACCGGTCGCGGCGTGGCGCTGAGCCGCGCGGGGACAGCGTTTCGACCGGGCCAACCCTCGTCGATCTGCCGACGTTCACCCGTGCAGACCGCCTTTCCAGTGCCGACCGCCAGCGCTCAGCGCGCCAGCCAACCGCCGTCGACGTTGATGACCGCGCCGTGCACGTAGTCCGAAGCCGGCGCCGACAGGTACACCGCCGTTTGCGCGATGTCCTCGGCCGCACCCCAGCGGCCGGCGGGAATGCGGTCGAGGATCGCCTTCGACCGCTCGGGATCGCTCCGCAGCGCCTCGGTGTTGTTGGTGGCGATGTAGCCCGGTGCGATGGCGTTCACGTTCACGCCCTGCCCCGCCCATTCGTTGCACAAGACCTTGGTCAGCCCCGCCACCGCGTGTTTCGACGCGGTGTAGGACGGCACCCGGATGCCGCCCTGGAACGACAGGAGGGAGGCGATGTTGACGATCTTGCCGGCGCCGCCGCGCGCCATCACCGCCCTGGCGAAGGCCTGGCAGGTGAAGAACACCGCCTTGGCGTTCACGTCCATGACCTCGTCCCAGTCGGCCTCGGAGAAGTCGACGGACTCCTCGCGCCGGATGATCCCGGCATTGTTGACCAGAATGTCGATCTCGCGCTCCGCGAAAAGGCCTGTCGCTGCCATCGGGTCGGAAAAATCGAGCCGCATGTCCTCGGCCGCGCCGCCCGCATCGGCGATCTCGGCCACCGTCGCCTCGCAGGAGCGGCGGCCGGCGCACAGGACCCGCGCGCCCGCCCCGGCCAGAGCCACCGCGATCGCCCGGCCGATCCCGGTATTGGCGCCGGTCACCAGCGCGGTTCGTCCATCGAGCGAAAAGGCGGTCATCTCATCTCCTTCGGCTGCACGAAATCCATGTCGGTGAAATCCTTGTTGTCCCCGGCCATGCACCAGATGAAGGTGTATTCCCCGATGCCCGCGCCGGAATGGATCGACCAGGGCGGAGAGATCACGGCCTGTTCGTTGGCCACGAACAGATGGCGTGTCTCCTGCGGCTCACCCATGAGATGCAGAACCCGCGCCTCGTCGTCCATGCCCCAGTAGAGATAGGCCTCCATCCGTCTATCGTGGACGTGGCTGGGTATCGTGTTCCAGACCGAGCCCGCCTCGAGCGCGGTGTAGCCGAGCGTCAACTGGCAGCTGTCGATCACCTCGGGATGGATGAACTGTCGGATGGTGCGCTTGTTGGAGGTCTCCGCGGCGCCCATCGTCACCTCCCTGGCGCCCTCCACCGTCACCAGAGCGGTCGGACAGGAGCGGTGCGCGGGGGCGGAAGCGACGTAGAACCGCCCCTGTCCCGCGAAAGACACCGGCCCGGTGCCCATGCCGAGGTAAAGCACGTCGCCGCGCTTCATCTCGTGCGTGGTGCCGTCCGCGGTCACGCTCCCGGCGCCGCCGATATTCACGACCCCCATTTCCCGGCGCTCCAGGAAGGTGGCGGTGCGCGTCTCCTCCACCGTCTCGAGCGTCAGCGCCTTGCCGTCCGGCACCACGCCGCCGATCACCATGCGGTCGTAATGCGTGTAGCACAGGCGGATCTCGCCGGCGGCAAAGAGCCCGGGTGCGAGGAAATGGTCGCGCAGCGCGGTGGTGTCCATGCTCCGCACGTGATCGGGATGCACCGCGTGGCGGGTCTCAACTGTTTGCATGGGAAACTCCTTGATCGGTTCGGGACGTCAGGGATCAGGGGCCGAGGCCGCGCCCAGCCCGAAGGTGACGAGGCAGATCAGCGGGCGCATGTCCCAGCGGGCGCCTGTCCGAACCCCGAATCCGGGCGGCGACTGCACTGCGATCTCGTCCCTGTCCCGCTGCATCAGTTTTTGAAACAGCATTTCGGAAATAAGGGAACATGGTTTCCGGAGTGGATCAACCAAAATTGGAACGACGCTCCATTTCGCATATAAAAGATCGATACCAACGCACTATGCCACACATCTCAGACACGTTGACTCGCCTGTCGCCAGATTTCAGACTCCAATTCCAGAAAACACGGGATGTCCATGTCCAGCCAGCACTCCCCGAAGACGGAAAACGTCGCCGCGGTCCTGAAGGTCTTCTCGGTGCTGGAGGCACTCGTCGAGGAGCGCAGCGCCGGGCTGGCCGACCTCGCGCATACGGCGATGACATCCAAGAGCACCGCGCACCGTCTGCTGCAGACCATGGCCGACCTCGGCTATGTCGCGCAGGATCCCGACACCGAGAAATACCACCTGACGCTGAAGCTCTTCAGCCTGGGCGCCAAGTCCCTGCGCGGGCAGGAGGACGTCCTGCGCGTCGCGGACCGGGTCATGGGCGGGCTGTCCCGGGCCACGGGCGAAGCGATCAATCTCGGCGTGATGGACGGTCACGACCAGCGCGTCACCTACATTCACAAATACGACAGCACCTACAGCCTCGCGATGCAGTCCAAGCTGGGCTACCGCAACCCGCTGCACTCGACGTCGCTCGGCAAGGCGCTGCTGGCCTTTCGCGCCGATGACGAGGTGAACGACCGCCTGGCGCGGATGCAGTTCGTGAAGCTCGCGCCGCGCACCATCACCGATGCCGCAACGCTGCACACAGAGCTCATGCAGGTCCGCGCCACCGGCATCGCCGAGGAGATCGAGGAAAGCGAGGCCGGTGTGCGCTGCATGGCGACGCCGGTGCTCGACCACATGGGCACCTCGGCGGCGGCGATCAGCGTGGCCTTTCCGCTCTTCCGCTTCGACGAGGCGAAGAAACCCGAGATCGCCGCCCAACTGCGCGCGGCCGGACTCGAGGCGTCCCGCGCGCTCGGCTATAGCGGCGCCGCCATCGGCACGGCGTCGCCGGTCGGAGCCGGCTGAGGCGCTTCGGGCCGGATCGGCAGGCCACCGGCCCGGCGCGCGGCATCGGCAGATGCGCCCGTATTCCCGCGCCTGAGCAGGCGCATCCTACAGCCGCGTCCTTACGATGAAATCCGGCTCGGCAAGACCCCGCGCCCCTGGCGCGGCCCCGGTTGACGTTTTCTGCGACCTGAGTTTCACTTGGCAAAAATAAATTCTGCATAGTGGAAAAGGGAGGACCACCATGACCATGCTGAGATCCGCGCTTGCGGGCACTCTGATGCTGTCGGCCGGAGCCGCCGGCGCGCAGACGTTCTTTGTCGGGGAGGCCGGCCCGAACCGCGGCGCCCGCGGCGAGGCGCTGTCGTATTTCGCCGAGCAGGTGGACACACTGTCGGACGGTGAAATGAATCTCGACATCCAGTGGGGCGGCGCGCTCTTCAAGGCGAGCGCAGCCCTGTCGGGCATCGCCGACGGCGTGGCCGACATGGGCACGATCATCGCGGTGTACTTCCCCAAGGAAATGGCCCCCTACCGCATCGCCGACATGCCGCTGGAGAACGCCGACGCCTGGGTCGGCATGAAGGCCACCGACGAGATGATGCGCACCCATGACGGCCTCAAACAGGCGATGGCGGCGGAAAACCTCGTCTATCTCGGCACCTTCACCACCTCGGCGGTGCATATCGCCTGTCAGGGCGCTGCGATCCGGTCGGTCGAGGATATCGAGGGGCTCAAGGTCCGCGGCGTGGGGGCCTACGGCGACACCTTCGCGGATTTCGGCGCCAACCTCGTGCCGATGTCGATCTACGACGCCTACCAGGGGCTCGACACCGGCCTGCTGGATTGCTCGCAGACCTATTCCTACGCCACGGCGGCGCTGAAGCAGCAGGAGGTGATCGACAGCTACACGCTCCTCAACTGGGGCCAGACCGGCGCGCTCGGCGTATTCATGAACAAGGACGCCTTCGACCGTCTGGAGCCGCCGAAGCAGGAAATCCTGCTCGAGGCCGGCGATAAGATGTCGGACGAACTCGGCCGGCTCATCACAGCCGACAACGAGGCCGCGATCGAGACCATGCGCGAGGCCGGTGTCGAGATCATCGAACTGCCCGAGGAGGACCGCGCCCGGCTCGTGGAGGCCGGCGCCACCTATGTCGACGAATGGGTGGACCAGGTCAACGGCATGGGGCTCGACGGCGCCGACATCCTGGAGACCTACAAGAGCCTCTTGGACAAGTACGCCGGGCAACGCGACAGCGACGGCTACCCTTGGGAGAACGGCGACGGCTGAGCCCGCGCCATCCGCCTCCTCGCGCGCGCCGTGCCGCGGCGCGCGCTCCGATCCGTCTTACCTGAACGAGGGTTCCACATGCTGCGCCGCGTCGAGATGCTGCTGGTGCAACTGGCCATCCTGTCCGTGCTCGGGCTCGGCCTGCTGATCACCGCGACCGTGCTCCTGCGCATTCTCGTGAACGGCAGCGTGCCGGACGCGATCGTACTGGTGCGCGAGCTGATGGTGGCGGCCATCGTTCTGCCGATGGCCGCCACCACCGCGAACCGCGCGCATATCGTGGTGGAGGTGTTCTCCAACCGGCTGCCCGAAAGGGGCCGCGACGCGCTGGTGATCTTCGGGTCGGTCTTCGGGCTTCTGGCGCTGGCGCCGCTGATCTGGGCCGGCTGGCGCGAGACGACCGGCGCCCTCGCCTCCGGCGCCTATTTCTTCGGCGACCTGACCCTGCCGAAATGGCCCGGGCGGGCGATCTTCCTTCTCGGCGTGTCGATCTGCTGGCTGCGGCTGGCGCTGATGGTGGCGGGCGATCTGCGCGCCCTGCGCCGAGGACAGCCGCTGGCACCCACCGGATACGGCGAGGTGCGCTGAGCAATGGACGGAACACTCATCGGCCTTGTCGCCTTCGCCTCTGTCATCGGGCTGCTGGCCCTGCGCGTGCCCATCGCCTTCGCGCTGGCGGGCGTGGCGAGCCTCGGCACCTTCGTGATCTTCGCCCTGCGCACCGGAGAGTTCCTGCCCGAGCGCGCCTGGACCCCGACGGCGAGCCTCGTCTTCTCGAACTCCTTCGACCTCATCCATTCCTACGACCTGTCGATGATCCCGCTGTTCGTGGCGCTTGGGCACATCGCCTACCGGGCCGAGATCACGACGCGGATCTACCACGCCGCGCGGGTCTGGCTGGTGCGCGTGCCCGGCGGGGTGGCGATGGCCTCGGTCATGGGGTGCGGCGGTTTCTCGGCGATCACCGGATCGTCCATCGCCTGCGCCTCGACCATGGGGCGGATCTGCAGCCCGGAAATGCTGCGGCTGGGCTACGACAAGCGACTGGCCACGGCGTCAGTTGCGGCAGGCGGCACGCTGGGGTCGCTGATCCCGCCGTCGGTCCTCTTCATCATCTACGGTATCTTTACGGAAACCTCGATCTCCGCGCTGTTCCTCGCCGGGATCATTCCGGGGCTTCTGACCCTCGCGGGGTTCCTTCTGGTGATCTTCGTCTGGGTCAAGCGCGACCCGGAGGCGGCGCCGGCCTTCACGGGCACCGTGACAGCGGCCGAGCGCTGGCACGCGGCGCGCGAGGCCTGGCCGGCCGCGGCGCTCTTCGCCATCATCGTGGGCGGCATCTACGGCGGCTTCTTCACCGCGACGGAGGCCGCCGCGGTCTGCGTCAGCGCGGCGGTCCTGATCGGCTTCGCCCAGCGCAAGCTGACCTTCGCGGGCCTGTGGGAGAGCCTGCGCGAGACAGTGATCCAGACCACGTCGATCTTCCTCATCGCCGCCGGCGCGAAGATATTCGTGGCGTTCATCGCGCTGACCGGCGTGGCCAACGACATCGTCGCGGCGGTGTCGGCGGCAGAACTGTCGACCCTGGTCCTGCTGGTGGCGATCGGGGCGATCTACATCCTTCTCGGCATGTTCCTCGACCCGATCGGGATCATGGTGCTGACGCTGCCGCTGATGGTGCCGCTGGTGGAAAGCTACGGCTGGGACCTGATCTGGTTCGGCGTGGTGGTCATCAAGCTTCTGGAGATCGGGTTGATCACGCCGCCGGTGGGGCTAAACGTGTTCGTCATTTCGGGCGTGGTCGGCCGCGACGTGCCCATCGACCGGATCTTTGCCGGGATTCTGCGGTTCCTGGGCGTGGACATGGTCGTGCTGGGCCTGCTGATGGCTTTCCCGATCCTGTCGCTGTTAATCCCGTCGAGCATGTGAAGAGGACGCGATGACCGAGACCGGCCAGACCGACACCCCGCCCGCGCCGCAGCGCGACCGCCGCTTCGCGGAGACGCTGGCGCGCGGGTTGGCGGTGCTGCGGGCCTTCCGCGCCTCGGACGACGGGCTCGGCAACGGCGAGATCGCCGAGCGGACGGGCCTGCCGAAATCCACCGTCTCGCGGCTGACCTTCACGCTGCAGAGCCTCGGCTATCTCACCCATGCCGGGCGCCACGACCTCTACCGGCCCGGCCCGGCGCTTCTGGCGCTCGGCAATGTCGCGGCGGCGTCGATCACCTTCGTGGAGATCGCCGGCCCGATCATGCAGCGGCTCGCGGACGAGACCGGGACGCTGGCGCTGATGCTGGTGCGCGACGGGCGCAAGATGCTGATCGTGCGCACCTGGCGACCGCGCGGCGTGTCCTCGCTCTGGCTCGAGGTCGGGCACCGGGTGCCGTTCAACGGCTCGTCCTCGGGTCACGCGATGCTCGCGGCAATGGATGCGCGGCTCTTCCGCGAGACGCTGGCGGCAGTGGACGGCGACCGCGGCCTCACCCGCGAGAGGGCGGAGGCGGTGCGCCGCCACGCCTGGGGACAATTGCTCGGCCAGGGCTACGTGCTCACCGACCCGGGCGAGTACTTCGCCCCGTCCATCCACGCCGTCGCCCGGCCCTTCCGGTCGCGCGATCTGTCCGAGCCGGTGATCTTCACCTGCGGGGCGCTGCCGCAGGACCTAAGCGTCGAACGGATGCGCGAGGATCTCGGCCCGAGGCTGGCCGAGGCGGTGGAAGACCTCGAACGCATCATGGGCCAGGGATCGAGCCTGGCGACCCGAGACTGAACGAGACGATTGAGAGAGGCGCAGACGTGACCACCCCCGTGTCCTACGAAATCGAGGACGGCATCGCCGTCATCACCATCGACAATCCCCCGGTCAACGCGCTCGGCCATGCCGTGCGCGAGGGGCTCTGGCAGGCCATCGACCGCTTCGCCGGCGACGACGCCGCGAAGGCCGCGCTGGTGCTGGGGGAAGGCAAGCTGTTCCTCGGCGGCGCCGACATCTCCGAATTCGGCAAGCCGCCGAAGGAGCCGAGCCTGCCGGACCTCGTCGGCCACATCGAGGCCGCGCCGAAGCCGGTGATCTGCGCCATCCAGGGCGCGGCGCTCGGCGGCGGGCTGGAGGTCGCGCTCGGCTGTCACTACCGCGTCGCGATGCCGGGCGCCAAGCTCGGCCTGCCCGAGGTGACGCTCGGCATCATTCCGGGCGCGGGCGGCACTCAGCGGCTGCCGCGCCTCGTCGGGTTGAAGAAGGCGCTGGAAATCATTCCCGCCGGCGGATCGGTCGCCGCCGAAGAGGCGGTCGAGATCGGCCTCGCCGACCGGCTCGGCGAGGGCGCGCCGAAGGCGGCCGGCCTTGCCTACGCGCGGGACCTGGTGGCGGACGGCGCCGCGCCGCACCCGGTCGGCACCCTGCCCTGTCCCGAGGCGGACGACGCCGCGCTGGAAGAGGCGCGCGCCCACTGGGCCAGGCGCAACCGCGGAGAGGTCGCGCGCCTCGCCGCCATCGACGCGATCGAAGCCGCCTGTGCGCGCGACATCGCGGACGGCATGGCCGAGGAGCGGCGCATCTTCCAGGAGATGATCGACACGCCCCAGCGCGCCGGGCTGATCCACGCCTTCTTCAACGAACGCAAGACCGCCAAGCTGCCGGAGCTGAAGGGCGTGACCCCCCGCGACGTGTCCCGGATCGGCGTGATCGGCGGCGGCACGATGGGATCGGGTATCGCCGCCTCGGCGCTGCTCGGCGGGCTCGACGTGACGCTGATCGAACGCGACGACGCGGCGGCGGAGAAGGCGCAAGCGACCGTGACCCGCACGCTCGACGGCGCGGTCAAGCGCGGCAAGCTCGCTGAGGACAAGCGCGACGCCATCCTCTCGGGCGCCTTCCGCACCGCGACGGAGTATGACGCGCTTTCCGACGCCGACCTGGCCGTCGAGGCGGTGTTCGAGGACATGGACGTCAAGACGGAGGTCTTCGCCACGCTCGACCGGGTGATGAAGCCGGGCGCGGTGCTGGCGACGAACACCTCCTACCTCGACGTGGCGGCCATCGCGGCGACCACCTCGCGGCCCGCCGACGTGATCGGTCTGCACTTCTTCTCGCCCGCGCACGTGATGAAGCTGCTGGAAGTCGTCGTGCCCGACACCACGGCGCCGGAGGTGACCGCCACCGCCTTCGCGCTCGCCAAGAAGATGGGCAAGACCGCGGTGCGCGCCGGGGTCTGCGACGGGTTCATCGGCAACCGCATCCTGTCGGCCTACCGTGCCAGCGCCGACCGCATGGTGCTGGCCGGCGCCAGCCCCTACGAGGTCGACCGCGCGGTGCGCGCCTTCGGCTGGCCGATGGGCCCCTACGAGATGGGCGACCTGGCCGGTCTCGACATTGGCTATGCCACCCGCCAGCGCCGGGCCACGACGCGCGATCCGCGCGACATCGTGCCGACCTGGGCGGACGAGCTCTACCATCTCGGCCGGCTCGGCCAGAAGACCGGGCGCGGCTATTACATCTACGAGGAAGGCGCCCGCGGCGGCACCGAGGATCCGGAGGTGCTCGACCTGATCGAGAAAGCCCGCGAGGCGCAGGGCGCCAGCCGCCGCGAGTTCACCGAGGCCGAGATCCAGCGCCGCTACATGGCCGCGCTGGTGAACGAGGCCGCCCGCGTGCTCGAGGAGGGCATCGCGCAGCGCCCGCTCGATATCGACGTAACGTTCCTTTACGGCTACGGCTTCCCGCGCTGGCGCGGCGGGCCGATGCACTGGGCCGACAGCGAAGGGCTGCCCGCCCTTCTGGCCGATATCGAACGCTACGCCGAGGAAGACCCCTTCTTCTGGCAGCCCGCCCCGCTTCTGAAGCGCCTCGTGGCCGAGGGCCGCAGCTTCCAGGATCTCAACGACGCACAAACCGGAGATGCCGCATGACCGACGCCGTCATCGTATCCGCCGCCCGCACCGCCATCGGCAAGGCCGGGCGCGGCACGTTCAACATCACCCACGGCGCGGACCTGACCGGCCATGTCGCTGCCGAGGCGGTCAAGCGCGCCGGCATCGACCCCGCGTTGATCGAGGACTCGATCTGGGGCTGCGGCTATCCGCAGGGAGTGACGGGCCGCAACGTCGCGCGGCAGGCGGTGATCCGCGCCGGCCTGCCGGTCAGCATCGCCGGCACCACGGTCAACCGCTTCTGCGCCTCGGGCCTGCAGGCCATCGCCATGGGCGGGCACATGATCGGCGCCGAGGGCGCGCGCGCGGTGCTGGTCGGCGGGGTCGAGTCGATCTCGGGCGTGCAGCCGCCGCCCGACGATGCGCCCAACGACTGGATCCTCGAACACAAGCCCGACCTCTACCTGCCGATGATCGACACCGCCGACATCGTGGCCGAGCGCTACGGCGTCTCGCGTCAGGCGCAGGACGAGCTGGGCTACCAGAGCCAGATGCGCACCGCCGCCGCGCAGGAGGCCGGCCGCTTCGACGACGAGATCGTGCCGATGACGGTCACCAAGGCCGTGAAGAACAAGGAGACGGGCGAGGTCACGCACGAAGAGGTCACCATCGACCGCGACGAGTGCAACCGCCCCTCCACCACGCTCGAAGGGCTCGAAAAGCTCCAGCCGGTGCGCGGCGAGGGCAAGTACATCACCGCCGGCAACGCATCGCAGCTCTCGGACGGGGCCGCCGCGCTGGTGATGATGGACGCGTCCGAGGCCGAGCGCGCGGGGCTGGCGCCGCTGGGCCGCTTCCGCGGCTTCGCCGTCGCCGGGTGCGAGCCCGACGAGATGGGCATCGGCCCGGTCTTCGCGGTGCCGCGCCTGCTGGAACGTCACGGGCTCTCGGTCTCCGACATCGACCTGTGGGAGCTGAACGAGGCCTTCGCGAGCCAGGCGCTTTACTGCCGCGACCGGCTGGGGATCGACAACGACATCGTCAATGTCGACGGCGGGTCGATCGCGGTCGGCCACCCGTTCGGCATGACCGGCGCACGGATGACCGGGCATCTTCTGATCGAGGGGCACCGCCGGGGCGCCAAGCTTGGCGTCGTGACCATGTGCATCGGCGGCGGCCAGGGCGCCGCCGGCCTGTTCGAGATCTTCTGAAAGGAAGGGGGCCGCCCATGGACCTCAGCTATACCGACGACCAGATCGCCTTTCGCGACGAGGTGCGGGCCTTTCTTGCCGAAAAGCTGCCCCGGCGGCTGGAGGACAAGGTGCGCACCGGCAAGCGGCTGGAAAAGGCCGATTACGAGGAATGGCACGCGATCCTCAACGAGCGCGGCTGGCTCGGCGTGACATGGCCCGAAAGCTTCGGCGGGCCCGGCTGGGACGCGGTGGAGCGGCACATCTTCGAGGAAGAGACCACGCGCGCCCACGCCCCGCGCATCGTGCCCTTCGGGATCAACATGCTCGCGCCCGTGCTGATGACCTTCGGCAGCACGGCGCAGCAGGACCATTACCTCCCGCGCATCCTCGACGGCACCGACTGGTGGTGCCAGGGCTATTCGGAGCCGGGCGCCGGCTCCGACCTCGCTTCGCTCAAGACCACGGCAGAGCGCAAGGGCGACAGCTACGTGGTCAACGGCCAGAAGACCTGGACGACGCTCGGCCAGTACGCCGACAAGATCTTCTGCCTCGTGCGCACCTCGAAAGAGGGCAAGCCGCAGGCGGGGATCTCCTTCCTGCTGATCGACATGGACAGCCCCGGCGTGGAGGTCCGCCCGATCGTGCTGATCGACGGCGAGGCGGAGGTGAACGAAGTCTGGTTCGACAACGTGGAGGTCCCGGCCGAGAACCTCGTGGGCGAAGAGAACCAGGGCTGGACCATCGCCAAGTACCTTCTGACCCATGAGCGCACCAACATCGCCGGCGTCGGGTTCGCCCGCGCGGGGCTGGAAAACCTGCGCCGCATCGCCGGGCTGGAACGGGCGGGCGGCCGGCCGCTGATCGAGAACCCGATCTTCGCTGCGAAGATGGCGCAGGTGGAAATCGACCTGATGGCGATGGCCACCACCAACCTGCGCACCCTCGCCGCCGCCGCCGCGGGCCAGGCGCCCGGCGCGGAATCGTCGATGCTCAAGATCAAGGGCACGGTGATCCGGCAGGAGATCAACGCGCTCACCCGGCAGGCGGTTGGCCCCTACGCCCTGCCCTTCGTGTCCGAGGCGCTGGACGAAGGCAGCAATGTCGAACCGGTGGGCCCCGACTACGCGATGCCCGCGACACAGACCTATTTCAACAACCGCAAGCTTTCGATCTACGGCGGCTCCAACGAGGTGCAGCGCCAGATCATCACCAAGGCGATCCTGGAGCTCTGACGATGAATTTCGAGCTGACCGACGAACGGCGCATGCTCTCCGACAGCCTGCGCCGCTACCTGGGGGACACCGCCTCGCACGAGGCGACCGCCAAGGCGACCGAGGGTGAGACAGGATTCGACCCGGGCCTCTGGTCTGGGCTGTCGGAGATGGGGGTGATCGGCGCGCTCCTGCCCGAGGACGCGGGCGGTTTCGGCGGCGCCGGCTTCGATATCTCGGTGGTCTTCGAGGAAATCGGCCGCGCCGGCGCCGTGGTGCCCCTGATCGAAAGCGGCGTACTCGCCGCGGGGCTCCTGGCGGAGTTCGGCGAGACTGAGGCGGCCGAGGCCGCCATCGCCGGCACGGTCCTGACGCTCGCCCATGCCGAGCCCGGTTCGCGCTACACGCTGGAGCATGTGGAGACGCGGGCCGAGCAGCACGACGGCGGCTGGCGCCTTTCGGGCCGCAAGAGCGTCGTCGGCTTCGCCGCGGCGGCAGAGACGCTGATCGTCTCGGCCCGCACGGGCGGAGAGGCAGCGGACACGGACGGCATCTCGCTCTTCCGCGTGCCGGCGGAGGCCGAGGGGCTGACGCTTCGCGACTACCCGATGAACGGCGGCGGCCGCGCGGCGGAGGTGGCGCTCGACGGCGTGCCCGCCGAGGCGCTGATCGGCCCCGAGGGCGGCGCCTTCGACGCGCTCGAACGCGCCCATGCGCGCGCGACCTGCGCCCTCTCTGCCGAGGCGCTGGGGCTGATGGAGACGATCCGCGCGCTGACCGTCGACTACCTGCGCGGGCGCAAGCAATTCGGCCAGCCCATCGGCAAGTTCCAGGCGCTGCAGCACCGCATGGCCGACGTGCTGATCGAGATCGAGCAGGCGCGCTCTGCCGTCATCAACCTCGCCGGGCACCTCGGCGCGGACCGGGCGGAGCGCGAGCGGCACGTGAGCGCGACCAAGAACCTGATCGGCCGCGCCGGGCGGCTCGTGGCCGAGGAAGCGATACAGATGCATGGCGGGATCGGCATGACGCAGGAATACGCGTTGGGTCACTTCGCCAAGCGGCTGATCATGGTCGACCACCGCTTCGGCGATGCCGACCACCACCTCGAACGCTTCATCCGGCTGAGCGCCGCCTGAGGCGGCTTCAACGACGGACCGGGGTCGCGGCGGCGGAGGGGGGCCCCGTGTCCTGGAGGGAGGACATCCGCATGAGCCACATCACCCGCATCCACGAGATGCTCGCCCCGCATGTCGCGGCCCGGCCGGACGCCTGCGCCGTCATCGATATCGGCGGCGCAGCGATAGGCTGGAGAGACTACGACGCCTGCATCGCCGAAGCGGCCGGGATGCTGGCGGACGAGGGCGTCGGCCCCGGCGACCGCGTACTGATCGTCGCTGAGAACTGCCTCGCGCTCGCCGCGCTGATCTTCGCAGCCAGCCGGCTCGACGCCGTTGCGGTACCGGTCAACGCGCGCCTGACGGCGGCAGAGATCGACCGGGTGGCACAGCACGCCGATCCGCGCTGCATCCTCTACGCCGCGCACGTCTCCACCGATGCCGCCGCGCATGCCGAGGCCGCCGGCGCCCGTCCCTGCCCCTTGCGCGCCGGGGAGCTGCGCCTCTCCCCCGGCACCGGCGCGGCCTCGCCCGATCCGGTCGCCGAGGGGCCGGAGCAGGTGGCGGCGATGCTCTATACCACCGGCACCACCGGCACGCCCAAGGGCGTCATGCTGAGCCACGCCAATCTGGCCTTTGCCGCCGGCGCCTCGCGCGATCTGCGCGCGCTCACGCCGGATGACCATGTCTACGGCGCGCTGCCGATGACGCATGTCTTCGGCCTCGCCTCCATGCTCATGGCCTCCGCGCTGACCGGCTGCACGGTCGAGTTTTCCGCGCGCTTCTCGGCAGAAGCGCTGTTCGCGGCGCTGAGCCGCGGGGTCACGGTCTTTCCCGGGGTGCCGCAGATGCACGCGCTCCTGATGGCGCATGCCGCGACCGCCGGACACGACAGGCTCGGCCCCGAGGCGCGGCTGCGCTACGTCTCCTCCGGGGCGGCACCGCTGGACCCTGCGTGGAAGCGCAAGGCGGAGGCGTTCTACGGCCTGCCGCTCCAGAATGGCTACGGCATGACCGAGACGACCGCCGGTGTCAGCGGCACGCGCAACGCCATCGGCGATCCCGACATCTCCGTCGGCCCACCGCTGCCGGGGGTGGAGGTGACGCTCGACGACAGCGTCGGGGCGGAGCCAGACGTCGGCGAGGTGCTGACCCGCGGGCCGCACGTGATGAAGGGGTATTACCGCGCGCCCGAGGCGACCGCGGCGGCGATCACGCCCGAAGGCTTCATGCGCACCGGCGATCTCGGCCGGATCGACGCAGGCGGCCGGCTGCACATTGTCGGCCGCGCCAAGGAGTTGATCATCCGAGGCGGCTTCAACGTCTACCCGCCGGAAGTGGAGGCAGCGTTGAACGACCATCCCGCCGTGGTTCAATCGGCGGTGATCGGACGCGCGGCGGACGGCGACGAGGAGGTGCTCGCCTTTTGCCAGCCGGTCGCCCCCGGTGCGGTCACGTCCGGGGAACTGGCCCGATTTGCCGCCGACCGGCTGGCAGGCTACAAGCGCCCCGGGCGGATCTTCGTGGTGGAGGCCCTGCCCGCCGCATCGACCGGCAAGATCCTCAAGCACGCGCTCATGACACATTTTGCGGATCTTCTGGACGACACGCCGGCGGGCTGACCGGCGCCTTCAGCCGAACATGAGGTTCGGCAGGAAGAGCGTGAGGCCCGGGAAGAACAGCAACACCAGGATCAGCGTGACAATGGCCACGAAGAACGGCAGGCTGTCGCGGATGTAGTCCTCGATCGGGGTATCGAGCAGGCTGCACACGGTGAACATCGCCACGCCCACCGGCGGTGTCATGCCGCCGAGCGTGACGATGCTCATCATCAGGATGCCGAAATGCACCGGGTCGACGCCCACGTCACGCACCACCGGCACCAGGATCGGTGTCAGCAGCAGCACCAGAATCGTGCTTTCGATGAAGAGCCCGGCGAGGAACAGCCCGATCAGGATCACCGCTATAATCACCAGGGGGTTCGAAAGACCGCCCAGCAGCAGGTCCGCGACCTCCTGCGGCACGCGCAGGAAGATGATGGCAAAGCCGAGCATCCCCGACATCAGGATGATGAGCATGATCATCCCGATATCCGACAGCGCGAAGGCGAACGCGCGGGTGACCCTCTCCCACGTCATCACGCGGTGGCCGACCGTGCCGACAAGCAGCGCATAGACCACCGCGAAGGCGCCGACCTCGGACGGCGTAAAGACCCCGCCGCGAATCGACACGATCAGCAACACCGGAAACAGAAGCGCCCATTTCGCGTCCCACGCGGCACGGCCCAGCGCGCCGGGCTCGGGCGGTTCGGGGCTGGCGACACCGTAGCCGCGACGCTTGGCCACCGCCCAGGCCGCGACCATCAGGAACAGCATCATCAGCACGCCCGGCACGATCCCGGCCATGAAGAGCCGCCCGATGGAAACCTGCCCGACATAGCCGTAGAGGATGAGCCCGATCGACGGCGGAATCGTGGCGGTGATCAGCGAACTGAGCGCGATCACCGCGGCGGTGTAGCCGCGCGCGTAACCCTGCGCGATCATCTGCGGGCCGACCACCCGGCTCTGCATCGCGGCGTCGGCGACGGCCGAACCGCTGACCCCGCCCATCAGCGTCGACAGGATGATCGATACCTGCGCCAGACCGCCGGTCATCCAGCTCACCGCGACGCGCGAGAACCGGAAGAGCCGGTCGGTGATGTCGCTTTCGTTCATCAGGTGCCCGGCGAGCACGAAGAACGGCACCGCGAGCAGCGGGAAGCTCTGGCTGACCGTCGCGATCTTCTGCACGCCGATGGACAGCGGCATGACCGGAGAGGTCAGGAAGAAGGTGAAGCCGGCCATGCCGATGGCGATGGCCACCGGCGCGCCGATCAGCAGCAGCACGAGGAAGACGACCGAGATCAGACCCATGTCAAAGCTCCGAGGGCGCGGTCTCGCGCACCGGGTTGCGGGCGAAGATCAGCTCGTCGGCGGAGCGCCAGGACTGCACCAAGTTCCTCACGATGGCGACCGAGAGCAGGACGCAACCGACCGGCACGGCGATGGTGACCCAGGCATAGCTCAGCCCGCTGTCGCCGAACTGGCGTTCGAGGTTCATCATCGTCAGCCCGTAGCCCTGCCAGGCGAGGATGCCGAGAAAGACCAGCGTGGCGAGCGCGATGACCGTCTCCACCCAGCGCCGCGCGGCGAAGGGCAGAAACCGGATCAGAAGGTCCACGCCCAGATGCGCGCGTTCGCGCAGCGCGCGGGTGGCGCCGATGAAGCACAGCCAGATGAACAGAAGCTGCGCCATGTCCACCGACCAGATCAGCGGCTGGCCGAAGAAGCGCATGACCGCCGCCACGAAGACGAGCCCGGTGATCACCGCAAGGATGGTGGCGCCGACGGCGAATTCCGCCCGGCGGTAAAGCTGTGGCATGTGTCAGATCCTCCTCGGGTGCGGCCGGCGGGGAGAGGGTCCGCCGGCCGCCTTGGCGCGACGCGACCCGCCGGCGCGCGCACCGCGCCGGCGGGCAAGGCGCCGTGCATCACTCTTCGGCCATCGCCCGCAGCTCGTCGCGCAGATCGCCGTAGCCGAGATCGTCGTAGACCCCCGCCGTCGCCTCGCGGAAAGGCGCGGTGTCGACTTCGGACACCGTCACGCCGGCCTCCGTCAGCTGCTCCTCGATCTCGGCGAGGCTGTCGCGCGTGCCGTAGGAAGCGATGTCACCCGCCTCCAGCGCCTCGTCGCGCAGGATGGTCTGCAGATCCTCCGGCAGGCTGTCGAACCAGCCGGCCGAGGTCACGAGCCCGGTGATCAGGTTGATGTGCCCGGTCTTGGTGACGTGGCTGATCACCTCCTGCAGGTTGGCACCGACGATGGCGGGCATCTGCGCCTCTGCCCCGTCGATGACGTTGGAGCTGAGGGCCGAGTAGACCTCGCCCCAGGGCAGCGGGGTCGGCGTCGCGCCCATGGCCGAGATCGTGCCGGTCCAGACCGGGGCGCCCGGCGTGCGCATGCGGATGCCGTCGAGGTCGGCGGGCTCCTCCACCGGCACGTTGGTCAGAAGGTGCCGCTCGCCCTGCCACCAGTTGAAGCTGAGGACCTGAAGGCCGGCCCCCTCGGCCATCTCGTCGACCCAGCCCTCGAACATGTCCGAGGTCACGACCTTGCGGATGCCGTCGTAGCCCGAGGCGAGGAACGGCGCGCCGAGGACGCCGAATTCGTCCTGGTAGGCCGCCAGCCGACCGCCGTCCACGACCACCGCGACCGGCGCGCCGGCGCGCGCCTGTTCGAGCACGTCCTCGTCCGGGCCGAGCTGGGAATTGGGGTAGAGCACGATGGCCAGCCGCCCGTCCGACGCCTCGGCCACGTTGTCGCGCATCGCCTCGAGCCCGGCATAGAGCGGATCGCTCTCGGCCAGCGCGGTGTTGATGTTGAGCGTATGCTCCTGCGCCGCGGCGCCGCCGGCAAGAAGCGCGGCGAGTGCAGTGGCGAGCGTGGTGGTTCTGGTGAAATCGAGCATGGTTATCCTCCCTTTGGTGTCTGGAACGACGCGCCGTCCGGCGCATCCTCGAAGTAGTCGGCGTGGGCACGGGCCACGGCCGGCAGATCGGCGTTGATGAGTTGCAGGTGCCGGCGCATCGCCGCCTCCGCGGCGGCGGGGTCGGCGCGGCGGATCGCGTCCGTCACCTCGGCGTGCTGCGACAGGATCGCGGCGCGGGGAAACTGCGCGACGCTGAGATAGCGAACCCGGTCTAGCTGCGCCTTCAGCGCCTCGATGACGTGCCAGGCATGGGCCCGACCGACGCCATCCGCCAGCATCCGGTGAAAGCGGTCGTCGAGGTCGATGAAGGCGCGCACGTCCTCGGTGCGGTGCTGTTCGTCGAGCAGCGATTCGAGCCGCGATTTCTGCGCGCCGTCGAACCGTTCGGCGGCAAGCCGCACCACGTCCGCCTCGACCGCCTCGCGCACGAAGCGGGCATCCTCGACCATCGCGACGGAGATCTTCGGCACCACCGTGCCGCGCTGCGGGCGAACCTCCAGAAGGCCCTCCTCGGACAGCTTGATGAACGCCTCGCGCACCGGCTGGCGGCTGATCTGGAACTCGGCCGCGATGCCGGCCTCGGACAGGCGCATGCCCGGCGCGATCTCGCCCCGCACGATCCGGCCGCGCAGCATCGCGAACAGCTGCGATCCGATCGGGCGGCTCGCGTCGAGGCGCGGCGCGGCGTGATGTGACGAGGCTTGCATCGGCGTTCTCCCTCGGGCAAACCTGCCCCATACTACCATACCAGTCAACAGGTCGTCTTCGATGGAAGAGCATGATCTGATGGCGGACGCGAAAATCGACGGAGGACGCGATGCAGGAAAGCTGGCGCTGGTTCGGGCCGAAGGACCCGGTGACGATCGACGACGTGCGCCAGACCGGGGCGCGCGGCATCGTCACCGCGCTGCACCACATCGCCCCCGGCGCGGTCTGGAGCCCCGAGGAGATCGCCCGCCGCCAGCGCGAGGTCGCCGGCCCGGCCGGCACGCCGACGGATCTTACCTGGAGTGTGGTCGAAAGCCTTCCGGTCTCCGAGGACATCAAGCGCCAGAGCGGGGCGTGGCGCGAGCACGTCGCCGCCTGGGTGCAGAGCCTGCATCACATCGCCGCCGCCGGGATCGAGGTGGTGTGCTACAACTTCATGCCGGTGCTCGACTGGACGCGCACCGATCTCGACTGGGCGGTGCCGGGCGGGGCGACCTGCATGCGCTTCGACCTCGTCGATTTCGCCGCCTTCGACCTGCACGTGCTGGAGCGACCGGGCGCCGAATACGCCGAGGACGTAACGGAGGCCGCCGCCCGCCGCGCCGCCGCAATGACGGATGCGGACCGCGTTGCACTGACCCGCAACGTGGTCTTCGGCCTGCCCGGCGCGGCGGAGGAAATGTCGCTTACGGACGTTCGCGCGCATCTCGATCTCTACCGCGACCTCGGCGAGGAGCGGCTGCGCCGCAACCTGATCGACTTCCTGGAGATGGTCGCGCCGGAAGCTGAACGACTCGGCCTGCGCCTGTGCTGTCACCCCGACGACCCGCCCTTCCCGCTTCTGGGCCTGCCGCGCATCATGTCGACGGAGGCCGACTACGCCTCGGTCCTGGAGGCGGTCGACGTGCCGGCGAACGGGGTGACGCTCTGCTCGGGCTCGCTTGGCGCGCGGGCCGACAACGACCTGCCGGGGATGATGGCCCGGCTCGGCGACAGGGTGCATTTCCTGCACCTGCGCAATGTCCGCCGCGACAGCGATGCGCGCCCCTGCTCGTTCTACGAAAGCGGGCATCTCGACGGCGACGTGGACATGGTCGCGCTGCTCGCCGCAATCCGCGCGGAGGAAGGGTCGCGCCGCGCCGCGGGCCGGGCCGACCATTCGATCCCGTTCCGCCCCGATCACGGCCTGCACATGGTCGACGACCGGCGGCGGCAGGGCCAGCCGGGTTATCCGCTGGTCGGCCGCCACGTGGGGCTGGCGGAGCTGCGCGGGGCGATCGCCGGGCTGGACTTCGCCTACGCCTGAGGCACCGGGGATACCGCGCGCCGGCCTCATGCGCGCCAAGACGGCGTGGGCCAAACCGCCCCCCCGCAAGTTCAGCACGACCTGGCAGGGTGGCAATCTGCCCACCCCGGAAACAGAAAAAAGGCGCGCCGCCCAAGCGACGCGCCCTTTCAAACCGGTTCGCTGGGCCCGATCAGGCCGCCAGCGCGCCTTTCGCCTTCTCGACGATGGCGCCGAACGCCTCGGGCTCGTGCACGGCGAGATCGGCCAGCACCTTGCGGTCGACCTCGATACCGGCCAGCGACAGGCCGTTGACGAAGCGCGAATAGGTCAGCGCCTCGTCATGTGCGCGCACGGCCGCGTTGATCCGCTGGATCCAGAGCGCGCGGAAATTCCGCTTGCGGTTCTTGCGGTCGCGCGTGGCGTACTGGTTCGCCTTGTCGACCGCCTGCGCCGCCACCTTGAAGGTGTTCTTGCGCCGGCCGTAATAGCCCTTGGCCGCCTTGGTGATCTTCTTGTGGCGCGCGTGGGTGACGGTTCCGCCTTTGACACGGGACATGATCTATACTCCTTGGGTCAGTTCAGCGGTCGTAGGGCATGAAGCCCTTGACGATCTTCGCGTCCGGCTTCGACAGCGTGGTCGTGCCGCGCGCGTCGCGGATGAACTTGTTGGTGCGCTTGATCATGCCGTGGCGCTTGCCGGCCTGGGCGGCGATGACCTTGCCCCCCGCCGACACCTTGAAGCGTTTCTTGGCGCTCGACTTCGTCTTCATCTTCGGCATTTGATGTCTCCTGACGATCAGAGATGTCACGCGACTCGGCATACCGATCCGGCCGGCCGCGCGCTGTTGTGCTGCGAGCCGTCCCCGTAGACGAGGCGCGGCGCGATTGCAAGGGCGCGCCGGGCCGGTTCAGGCGATGAAGGTGGCGATCACGCGGATCATCGTGTCGGGGACCTCGCGCAGGGTGTAGCCGCCCTCCTTCACGCGCATCGCGTGCGCGACGAGCGCGCCCGAGACGACAAGGACCAGCGCGGAGACGCGGGGGCTGCGTGCGTCCGAAAACGCGGACACGATCGAGGGGATGGCGAAGACGGCCAGGATCAGGCCGAGGGTGAGACTGAGGTCCGGGCTCATGAACGACACCGCTTTTCATGCGGCGGCCCGGTAACGGCCGCCGGGAACACCCCTACCCGATCATCCGAGGTTACTCCGGATCGGTATTGTAGATCAAACGCTCGTTGCAGGGCGCGACACGCAGAATGTTGGTCGTGCCGGCGGTGTTGAACGGCACGCCCGCGGTCACGACGATCTGGTCGTTCTCGTCGGCGTAGCCGAGGTTGCGCGCCGCGCGCGCGGCGTTGACCACGGCGCTCTTGAACCGGTCGAGCGGGCCGGTCATCACGCAGTTCGTCCCCCAGCTCATCGCCAGCCGCCGCGCCGTCGCCTGTTCGGAGCTGAGCGCGAGGATCGGCACCGGCGGGCGTTCGCGTGCCACCAGCAGCGCCGTCGTGCCCGACTGGGTATAGCAGCAGATCGCCTTCACGTCCGTCGTCTCGGTGATCTCGCGCGCCGCGGCGACGATGGCGTCCGCCACGGACTGCCGCTCCGCCCCCCGCTGGGCGTTGATGATCTGGCGGTAGTTGGGATCGTTCTCGACCTCGCGGGCGACGTTGTCCATCGTCGTCACCGCCTCGACCGGGTACTGCCCGGCAGCCGATTCCGCCGACAGCATGATCGCGTCGGAGCCTTCGTAGATCGCGGTGGCGACGTCCGAGACCTCGGCGCGGGTGGGGATCGGGCTTTCGATCATCGATTCGAGCATCTGGGTGGCGACGATCACCGGCTTGGCGGCGGCGCGGCAGGCGCGCGTCATGCGCTTCTGCAGCGGCGGGACGTTCTGCACCGGCAGCTCGACCCCGAGATCGCCACGGGCGACCATGATCCCGTCGGACGCCTCGAGAATGGCGTCGAATTCCTTGATCGCCGCGGGTTTCTCGATCTTCGACATCACCGCCGCGCGGCCGCGCACGAGGTCACGCCCCTCGGTCACGTCCTCGGCCCGCTGAACGAAGCTGAGCGCGAGCCAGTCGACCCCGAGGTCGCAGGCGAATTCCAGGTCCTCGCGGTCCTTGTCGCTGAGCGCGGCGAGCGGCAGGATCACGTCCGGCACGTTCACGCCCTTGCGGTCCGAGATCGTGCCGCCGACGCTGACGACGCAATTGGCGTGTTCCGGGCCGCAATCCTCGACCTTCAGCCGCACCTTGCCGTCGTTCACCAGGAGCGTCGCCCCCGGCTCGAGCGCCGCGAAGATCTCCGGATGCGGCAATTGCACGCGGCTGAGGTCCCCCGGCTTGTCCTCGAGGTCGAGCCGGAAGGCCGCGCCCTCCTGCAACTCCTGCGGGCCGTCCGCGAAGGTGCCGACACGCAGCTTCGGCCCCTGAAGGTCCGCGAGGATGGCGATGGTCGAATCGAGATCGCGCTCCACCTGCCGGATGATCTTGTGGCGCGCGGCGATGTCCTCTTGCGTGCCGTGGCTCATGTTGAGCCGGAAAACATCGGCCCCGGCCTCGTGCAGCGCCCGGATCGTCTCGTAGGTCGACGATGCGGGGCCGAGCGTGGCCACGATCTTCACATTGCGCATCCGTCTCATAGGCGGGGCCTCCCTCAGGTCCGTGTTGGCCCGGCCGCGCGCCGGGCGTGTGGTGTCGCGCGGGCCAGACCGGGGCCGCTATCGCTAACGACGCGCCGGGCTTATGACGGATTTCCGTCCGCGCCGCAATTGCCCTATGGGTGCGCGGGCCCGCTTGAGCGTGCAACACCTGATCGGGCAGGAGAGTGACACCCCAATGACATACGCACCCTACCGGATCGTTGGCGCGGACCGGCCCGGCCGGGTACTGGTGCTGTGCGACCATGCCACGAATACCGTGCCGCCGGACCTCGGGACACTGGGACTGAGCGATGCGGACATGGCGCGTCACATCGCCTGGGATCCCGGCGCGGCCGGCACGGCGCTGGCGCTCTGTGCGGCGCTGGGGGCTCCGGTGGTGCTGTCGAACTTCTCGCGCCTCGTGATCGACCCCAATCGCGGAGAGGATGATCCGACCCAGCTCATGCGGATCTACGACGGCTCGGTGATCCCCTCGAACCGCCATGCCGGCCCGGAGGAAAAGGCCCGCCGGCAGGCGGTCTACTGGCGCCCCTACGACGACGCGGTCGCGGCGCTGGCGGCACGGCACAGCGACACCGCGCTCGTCTCGATCCATTCCTTCACACCGCAACTCCGCGGCCGTCCGCCGCGCCCCTGGCATGTCGGCATCCTGCACGGCCGCGACTCGCGCCTGTCGGACCCGCTGCTGAGGCTGCTGCAGACGGAGGCGGATCTCTGCGTCGGCCGCAACGCGCCCTATCCGGGCCACCTGCCCGGCGACACGATGGACCGTCACGGCTTGCGCCACGGCCGGCACAACACGCTGATCGAGCTGCGCAGCGACCTCATCGCGACCGAAGCGGCGCAGGCGGTGTGGGGCCAACGGCTCGCCCCGCTCCTTGAAGAGGCGCTGGAAAAGGCCGATCTCTGAGACGGACAAGCGAGAGGACACACCATGGACGACCAGACCCGCATCGAGCTCGAGGCCGCCGCCTTCCGCCGCCTGCGCCAGCACCTGATGGAAGAGCGCACGGACGTGCAGAACATCGACATGATGAACCTCGCCGGGTTCTGCCGGAATTGCCTGTCGCGCTGGTACCAGGAGGCCGCGAACGCGCGCGGCATCGACATGGGCAAGGAAGAGGCGCGCGAGATCTTCTACGGTATGCCGATGTCCGAGTGGAAGGCGAAATACCAGACCGACGCGAACGACGGCCAGCAGAAGGCCTTCGAGAAGAGCTTCGCGGAGAACGTCGGCGACAAGAGCTGACAATGCGCGCCTCCCAGCGACTCACAGCCTTCGTCGCTGAGGCGCTGCGCGCCGGCCACAGTCATACCGAGGTCGCCGGCGCGCTGACCGCGGCCGGCTGGTCGCGCGGCGAAGCCAACAAGGCGCTCGCGGACTGGGCCGAAGGGCCGTTCCCGATCCCGGTGCCGCGCCCGCGGCCGGCCGTTTCAGCGCGCGAGGCTTTCGTTTACGGGCTGATGTTCGTCGCGCTTGCCGTCAGCGTGATCCAGGGGCTGTCGCTCGGCTTCGAGGTCATCGACCTCTGGCTCGATCCGCCGCCCGAGGACCGGCCGGACTATGTCCGCCGCGCCCTCCACCGGGAGATCGCCAGCGTCATCGTGTTCTTCCCGATCTTCCTTGTGCTGAACGCCCGGGTCGCCCGCGCCGCGCGCGCCGACGGGCTGGTGCGCCGCTCCGCCGTGCGCGATTGGCTGGCCCATATCGCGATGTTCGTGGCGGCGCTGACCGTCGTGATCGACCTCGTCTCCGTGCTCGCGGCCTCGCTCGGCGGCGGCGCGGATCCGGCCTTCCTGGTGAAATCGGCGCTGGTCGCCGTGGTCGCGGCGGCGGTCTTCGTCTACTTCCGCGGCTTCACCCGCGATCCGGGGGCCGCCAGTTGACCGGCGGCGGGGCGGTCACCGCCCCGCCCTGCGCGGCTCAGACCGCCGTCTTGCGGCTCTCGTCGAGGTAGATCTCGCGCAGCCGCGCGGTCCGCGCCCCCGGCGTGCCGTCCCCGATGGCCGCGCCGTCGATCTCCACAACCGGCATCACGAAGGCCGAGGCCGAGGTCACGAACGCCTCGTCGGCCGCCTGAGCCTCTTCGATCGTGAACGGCCGCTCCTCCACCTTCATCTGCGCCTCGCGGGCGAAGCGCAGCACCGCCGCGCGGGTGATCCCGTGCAGGATGTCGTTCGACAGGTGCCGCGTGATGATGGTGTCGCCCTTGATGATGTAGGCGTTATTCGAGGTGCCTTCCGTGACCGCGCCGTCCTCCACCATCCAGGCGTCGTCGGCGCCGGCCTTCTTGGCCATCATCTTGCCCATCGAAGGGAACAGCAGCTGCACGGTCTTGATGTCGCGCCGACCCCACCGCTGATCCTCGATGGAGATGACCTTGATCCCCTCCTTCGACTGCGCGCTGTCCGCGAGACCCGGCTTGGACTGGGTGAACAGCACCACCGTCGGCGGCGTGTCCGGATCGGGATAGGCGAAATCGCGGTCGCCGGGCGCGCCGCGGGTGATCTGCAGGTACACCAGCCCGTCCTCGATCTCGTTCTCGCGCACCAGCTCGCGGTGGATCTCCAGAAGCTCGTCCTTGGTCAGCGGCGCCTTCATCTCCAGCTCGCCCAGCGACCGGTCGAGCCGGTTGGCGTGGCCGTCGAAGTCGATCAGCTTGCCGCCGAGAACGCTCGTCACCTCGTAGACGCCGTCGGCCATCAGGAAGGCGCGGTCGAAGATCGACACCTTGGCCTCGGTCTCGGGCAGGTACTCTCCATTCACGTAGACGGTCCGCATCGGCGATCTCCTTGAAGCTTGCGGCAGAGGTCGTGCATTCCGCAGGCGCGGTCAAGCGTGCCCGCTCAGCCCCAGAGCGCGGCCTCCGGCGGATGCACGCCGGCGGCGTCGTAGACCAGCGGCGGATCGCGGTCCTCGGCCAGAAGGAGCGGCCCGTCGAGGTCGGTCACCGCCGCGCCCTGCGCCAGAAGCACCGCGGGTGCCATCGCCAGCGACGAGCCGACCATGCAGCCGACGAAGACGGCATAGCCCTGCCGCTCCGCCTCGGCCCGCAGCGCCAGCGCCTCGGTCAGCCCGCCGGTCTTGTCGAGCTTGACGTTGACGATGTCGTAAAGCCCCGTCAGCGCCGGCAGCGAGGCGCGGTCGTGGCAGCTTTCGTCGGCGCAGATCGGCACCGGGCGGTCGAGCCCGCGCAGCGCCTCATCCTCACCAGCGGGCAGCGGCTGCTCCACCAGCTCGACGCCGAGGCGCTTCAGATGCGGGGCGAGGTCGGCATAGACCTCCGCGCTCCAGCCTTCGTTGGCATCGACGATGATCCGCGCGTCCGGCGCGCCCGCGCGCACCGCCTCCAGCCGCGGCATGTCGTCGGGGGTGCCCAGCTTGACCTTCAGAAGCGGCCGGTGCGCGTGTTTCGTCGCCGCCGCGCGCATCGCGTCGGGCGCCTGCAGCGACAGCGTGTAGGCGGTGATCTCCGGCCCCGGCGCCGACAGCCCGGCCAGTTCCCAGACCCGGCGGCCCGCGCGCTTGGCCTCCAGATCCCACAGCGCGCAATCGACGGCGTTGCGCGCGGCGCCCGCCGGCAGCAGGTCCTGCAGCGCGCCGCGCTCCAGATCCTCCGGCAGAGCGGCGATCTGGGCCTCCACGCTCTCCAGCGTCTCGTCGTAGCGCGCGTAGGGCACGCATTCGCCCCACCCGGTCACGCCGCCTTCCGTCACCCGCACCGTCAGCACCCGCGCCTCCGTGCGCGAGCCGCGCGCGATGGTGAAGGCCTCGGCCAGCCGGAAGACATCGCGCGTCACCTCGATCCGCATGAAACCGCCCCTCGCTTCTTCTCGTTCCAAATACTCAAAAAAAGGCCGTCGCGCGCCGCCCGGCCCCGCCGGTCACATGGCGCGCAGCGCCTCCACGATCGGCGCCGTGCCGTGCCGGTAGGGATCGACCGCCGGCAGGCCCATCCGGTCCTCGACCTGGCGCAGATACGCCTCCGCCTCGCTGTCGCCCAGCGCCGCGGTGTTCACCGACACGCCGACCACCTGGCAGTTCGGGTTCGGCACCCGCGCCAGCTCCAGCGCCATGTCGCGCAGCGCCTCCAGCGACGGCAGCGCGTAGCCGGGCAGCCCGCGCATATGGGTGCGCGTCGGCTCGTGGCAGAGGATCAGCGCATCGGGCTGGCCGCCGTGGATCAGCGCCAGCGTGACGCCCGAATAGGACACGTGGAAAAGGCTCCCCTGCCCTTCGATCACGTCCCAGTGGTCGTCGTCGTTGTCGGGCGTCAGCCATTCCACCGAGCCGGCCATGAAATCGGCGACCACGGCGTCGAGCGGCACGCCCTCGCCGGTGATCAGGATGCCGGTCTGGCCGGTCGCCCGGAACGACGATTTCATCCCCGCCGCCTTCATGTCGCGGTCGAGCGCGAGCGCGGTGTACATCTTGCCGATCGAGCAATCGGTGCCCACGGCCAGCACGCGCTTGCCGCGCCGCTTCTCGCCGTTGGCGATCGGGTACTCGACCTCTGGGATACGCACGTCGTGCAGCGTACGGCCGGTCTCGGCCGCCTTGTCACGCAGGTCCTTCTCGTTGCGCAGAAGGTTGTGCAGGCCCGAGGCGAGGTCGAAGCCCTGGTCGAGAGCCGCCATCAGCACCTCTTTCCAGGCGGCGGAGATCTTGCCACCGCGATTGGCCACCCCGATCACCAGCGTCTTCGCGCCGGCGGCCTTCGCTTCCTCCAGCGTCATGTCGGGCAGCTTCATGTCGGCGCGGCAGCCCTCCATGCGGAACTGGCCGACGCAGTTCTCGGGTCGCCAGTCCTTGATCCCCTGCGCCACCTTGGCGGCCAGCGGGTCGGGCGCGTCGCCCAGAAACAGCAGATACGGTGTCTCGATCATCACGGGCCTCTCGGCATTACGGTTCGCGCGAACCTCGCGCGCCTCCGGCGGGAGTGTGTCGCGAATCCGGTCGGTTTCCAGTGCGCACCGGCGGATCTTTCGGCATTCTCGCCTAATTGCCGAAGAATCGTGCAAATCGAACGGGACCGGGCGGGGCCCGCGTTAACACCCTCTTCTCACCTGCGACGACAAAGTGACCGGGAATGGAACACGGGGACCTCACAGGGGCTGGGGCATGGGCATCGTCACGACTTTCCTGCACCACGCGCTCGACCTTGCCGATGCGTTCGCAATGCTGGCGCTCGCGGCGCTCGCCTACGCGCCGGCCATGCGGCTGTTCGGGCGGTCCGTGGCGCGCTGGCTGGGTGGCGTGGCCTTCGGCGTCGTCGCAGCGCTGCAGTTGATGACGCCGGTGATGCTGCCGATCGGCGCGCTGATCGACATGCGGGCGCTGCCAGTGGCGCTGGCCGCGGCGTTCCTGGGCTGGCGTGGGGCGCTGCCGTCGCTGGCGATCGCCGCCGCCGCGCGCAGCTGGACCGGCGGTGGCGGGGCCGAGGCGGGCTTCGCCGCGCTGGTCCTGGCTGCGGGCGCCGGGCTGCTCTGGCGCCGGCTGACCGACGAGCGCGACCGGCGCGGGCTGCCCGCGCTCGAATGCCTCGGCCTGCTGATCTGTCTGCACCTCTTGCCGGTCTTCGCCGCGGCGGACGGGCTGCGCCCGGCGCTCATGGCGGGGGTGGTGCCGGTGCTGGCGGTGCTGAACATCGCCGGTGCCGTCACGGTCGGCTGGCTGCTGGAGCAGGCGCGCTGGGACAGCGAAGCGCCGGCCGAGACCTTGGCAAGCGCATCCGGCCGGATCCCGGACGCGGGCACCGGCTTCGCCCGGCCCCGGTCCGACGCCGCGGCCGAGACCGTCTGCGACCTCGCACCGGTCTGGGTGTCCGCTGGCACCCAGAACGGCCCGCCCGAGGCGCTCGGCGCCGAAGCCCTGCCGGATCCGGGCGCGGATGGCGAGGTCTACGGCGTGGTCGCACGCTCGCTCTTCGACCGGACAGACAGCATGATGACGCGCCGGGACAGCACTGCCGACAAACCGGCTTGAAACGCTTCGCGCAAACTCATATCCCCACGCGCAGTCACGGCGAAACTTTATTGCGCGAGGTCTCATGTCGTTCCGTCTCCAGCCCGCCCCGGTCGCCCGCCTGAACCGCTGCCAGTTGTTCGGCCCTGGCTCGCGCCCGCAGATCTTCGAGAAGATGGCCACGTCCGAGGCGGACGTCATCAACCTCGACCTCGAGGATTCGGTGGCGCCCGACGACAAGGCCACCGCGCGCGCCAACGTGATCACGGCCATCGGCGACATCGACTGGGGCCAGAAGACGCTTTCGGTGCGGATCAACGGGCTCGACACGCCGTGGTGGTACCGCGACGTGATCGACATCGTCGAACAGGCGCCCGAGAGGCTCGACCTCATCATGATCCCGAAGGTGGGCAACGCCGCCGACCTCTATGCCGTCGATGCGCTGGTCACCGCGGCGGAGCGTGCGACGGGCCGGGCGCGCCCGCTCGGCTTCGAGATCATCATCGAGAGCGCGGCCGGCATCAGCCACGTGGAGGAGATCGCGGCGGCGACCCCGCGGCTGCAGGCGATGAGCCTCGGCGCGGCGGATTTCGCCGCCTCCATGGGCATGGCCACGACCGGGATCGGCGGCACGCAGGAGAACTACTACATGCACCGCGAGGGCCAGAAATACTGGTCCGACCCGTGGCACTGGGCGCACGCGGCGATCGTCGCGGCCTGCCGCACCCACGGCGTTCTGCCGGTGGACGGGCCGTTCGGCGATTTCTCCGACGACGAGGGGTTCCGGGCCCAGGCGCTGCGCTCGGCGACGCTGGGCATGGTCGGCAAGTGGGCGATCCATCCCAAGCAGGTGGCGCTGGCCAACGAGGTCTTCACCCCGACCGAGGCGGCCGTGAGCGAGGCGCGCGAGATCCTCGCGGCGATGGAAGAGGCCACCCGGAGCGGCCAGGGCGCGACGGTCTACAAGGGCCGGCTGGTCGACATCGCCTCGATCAAGCAGGCCGAGGTGATCGTGCGGCAGGCGGAGATGATCGGGCTCTAACCCGAGGCGGGGTTGGCAGATTACCCACCCTACGGGGGTGCGCGGGGCTTCGGCGGGGCGCGGGGCGGCTTTCGTCCGGCGGCGAGGGGCCAGCCCCTCGCGCTCCCCGGGATATTTGCGGGCAGATGAAAGCCGGGAGCAGTTCTTGCCAAGGGGCGCGGCGGGCGACATATCGGGGACCGGAGGATTGCGTCCATGTTGCGTGTTGCCATCGCTGCGCTTCTGATCGCCGCCGGGCCGCTGGCGGCCCCCGTTGCGGCAGAGGAGCGCATGCCGCAGAGCCGGGCCGAGATTTCGCTGAGTTTCGCACCTCTCGTGCGCGAGGCGGCGCCGGCGGTCGTGAATATCTACGCGCGGCGCGTGGTGGAGCGGCGCTCGCCCTTCGCGGACGATCCGGTCTTCGGCGACTTCTTCCGCAATTTCGCGCCGGGGCGGCCGCGGGTTCAGAACTCGCTCGGCTCCGGCGTGATCCTGTCGGCGGACGGGATCGTGGTGTCGAACTACCATGTCGTCGGCGAGGCCGAGGATATCCGCGTCGTGCTGAACGACCGGCGCGAATACGCTGCGCGCGTGCTCCTCGGGGACGCGGAGTCGGATCTTGCGATCCTGAAGCTGGAGGGTGCGTCGGACATGCCGCATCTGGACTTGCGCGGCAGCGACGGGGTCGAGGTGGGCGAGCTGGTGCTGGCCATCGGCAACCCGTTCGGCGTGGGGCAGACCGTGTCGTCGGGGATCGTGTCGGGGCTGGCGCGGTCCGGCACGGCGACGGGCAACGGGCGCGGCTACTACATCCAGACCGACGCGCCGATCAATCCGGGCAATTCGGGCGGCGCACTGATCGACGTAACCGGACGGCTGATCGGGGTGAACACTTCCATCCTGTCGCGCTCGGGCGGGTCGAACGGGATCGGCTTCGCCATTCCGGCCGACCTCGTCGCGCAATTCGTGGCGCAGGCGGAGGCGGGCCGGGACAGTTTCGCGCGGCCCTGGGCCGGTCTGACAGGGCAGCCCGTCGATGCGGACCTGTCGGAAAGCCTCGGCCAGGGGGTGCCGCAGGGGGTCCTGATCTCGGCGGTGCATCCCGAAAGCCCCTTCGCCGCGGCGGGGTTGGAGCCCGGGGCGCTGATCGTGGAGGTGGACGGGCTGCCGGTGAACACGCCGGCGGAGATGATCTACCGCCTTTCGGTGCGGGGGATCGGCGCCGAGAGCACCGTGACCGTCGCGCGGCGCGGCGAGACGCGCGAGATCACCGTGCCGCTGATCGCCGCACCGGAGCGGCCGCCGCGCGAGACCGTGAGCCTCGGGGAGCGCGAGGTGCTGCCGGGCCTGCGCGCGGCCCGCGTGAACCCAGCGCTGATCGAGGAGATGGACCTGCCGCTCACGAGCGCGGGGGTCGTGGTGCTCGACCCCGGCCGCTGGGGTGCGCGGGCGGGCCTGCGCGCGGGCGACCTGATCCGCGGCGTGAACGGCGCGCCGATCGAGCGGCCGGGCGAACTTGGACGCGCGCTGCGTAGCGCCGCGCCCCGCATCGCGATAGAGCTGGAGCGCGGCGGGCGCACGCGCATCTTGCGGTTCCGCCTCTGATGGCGGACCTGTTCGATCCGACCCCGGGCGATCCGCCGCCCGCCTCGACCGCGCCGCGACCGCTGGCCGACCGGCTTCGGCCGACGCGGCTGGCCGAGGTGATCGGCCAGGCCAAGGTGATCGGGCCGGACGGCCCCCTGGGCGTGATGCTGGCCTCGGGCGCGCTGTCGAGCCTGGTGTTCTGGGGGCCTCCGGGGGTCGGCAAGACGACCATCGCGCGGCTGCTGGCCGACGAGACCGACCTCCATTTCGTGCAGATCAGCGCGATCTTCTCGGTGGTCGCCGAGCTCTTGAAGGTGTTCGAGGCCGCCAAGCAGCGCCGTCGCGCCGGCCAGGGCACGCTGCTGTTCGTCGACGAGATCCACCGCTTCAACAAGGCGCAGCAGGACAGCTTCCTGCCGCACATGGAGGACGGGACGATCCTGCTTGTCGGGGCGACCACGGAGAACCCCTCCTTCGAGCTCAACGCCGCGCTTCTGAGCCGCGCGCAGGTGCTGGTTCTGGAGCGCCTGTCGGCCGAGGAACTGGAGCAGCTTGCCCAGCGGGCGGAGACCGAGATCGGTCGCCCCCTGCCCCTTGCCCCGGATGCGCGGCGCGCGCTCCTGGAGATGGCGGACGGCGACGGGCGCGCGCTTCTCAACCTCGTGGAGCAGGTGGCGGCCTGGCGGGCCGAGGGCGATCTCGACACCGAGGCGTTGCGCACCCGGCTGATGCGGCGCGCCGCGCAATACGACAAGTCGGGCGACGGGCATTACAACCTGATCTCGGCGCTGCACAAGTCGGTGCGCGGGTCGGACCCCGACGCCGCGCTCTACTGGTTCGCGCGGATGCTGGAGGCGGGGGAGGATCCGCGCTACCTCGCCCGCCGGATCACGCGCATGGCGGTGGAGGATATCGGCCTTGCCGACCCCGAGGCGCAGCGGATCTGCCTGGAGGGATGGCAGACCTACGAACGGCTCGGATCGCCCGAGGGGGAACTGGCGCTGGCGCAGGCGCTGGTCTACCTCGCGCTCGCACCGAAATCGAACGCGGCCTACGTCGGCTACAAGGCGGCGCGACGGGCCGCGAAATCCACCGGATCGCTGATGCCCCCCAAGCACATCCTGAACGCGCCGACGGGGCTGATGAAGGATCAGGGCTACGGCGCGGGCTATGCTTACGACCACGACGCCGAGGACGGATTCTCGGGGCAGGACTACTTCCCCGAGGACATGGACCGGGCGGAGTACTATGTCCCGGTGGAGCGTGGGTTCGAGCGGGAGTTGAAGAAGCGGGCTGATTATTTCGCGCGCTTGCGGAAGGAGCGGATCGGCTGACGCCAGTCGTCCGCGGGATCAGGCCGGAACGCCGGAGCCGGAGACCGGGTCGGGACCGTACCGGTTCGCGCCGTCCGTGCCCTTCTGGACGAAGAAGAAGATCAGGATCAGCGTGCCGATCACCGGGATCAGCACCAGCAGATACCACCATCCCGTCCTGTCCAGATCGTGCAGCCGACGCACGCCCGCGGCGATCGAGGGCAGAAAGACCGCGAGCCCGAAGAGCGCGCCGAGGATGGAGACCGTATGACCGGAAGTCATCCATCCGAACAGCAACGAGTCGAGCAGGCTGGCGATGACGTTGCCGACGACGATGAAGAGCACGAACCACCAGAACTCGGAGCGTCGTGCCCGGCCGGTGAAGGTCACGTATTTGGAAAAGCATGTCTGAACGGCAACCTTGAAATCCATCTGTTTCTCCAATGGCAGACGGGCCGGTCCGGCCCTGGGCGAAAATGCCCGCGATCGTGGTTTGCCAATCAAAGATGCACGTTCGCCGTGCTCGCCGCAACCGTGCCGGCGCGCGCGCTCAGGTCCGCGGCCACCGCGTGGCAGCAGGATCAGCCGGCCGTTTCGTCCGCCGGCACCGTTCGGAGCAGCAGATCACGTCGTCCCAGACCCGCGCCCATTTGCGGCGCCAGGTGAAGGGGCGGCTGCAGACCGGGCAGGTCTTGGTCGGCAGCGCGCCCTTTCGGCGCATTCGCGCCATTGCCTCACTCGGAGGATTGCTGCTCTGACGCCTCGTCCTCTGCGGCGCCGCTTGCATCGAGGTCGTTGCTCTCGGTCGAGCCTTCGACGGTACCGGTGTCGTTGCCGCCGGGCTCGTAGCCCTCTTCCTCGTAACCCTCGAGCGCCTCTTCGGTCTCCATACCTTCCTCGACCGTCTGGACGGTGTCGTCGCCACCGGGCTCTCCGGTATCTTCCTCGCCGCTGGCGAAGACCCAGACGATGAGACCCAGGAGCAGGATCGCCGCATAGATCAGGGACGCCCGGATGCCGAGCAGGGCCGGACGGTGACGCTTTTCTTCCTTCTCGGTGTTGGTATCGGGTGCAGACATTGAAACTGGCCTTCCTTCGCTTGCGTCGTGCCGCATGGGGCACGTTGCAATACGTTGCGACCCGGCGGCAGGTTGCATAACACGGTAGGCCAGAGCGCCCCCACGGCAACCGGACCGGCGCGGGGCCGCCGAACCATCGGAGCGAAGGAGCCGACGCCCGTGAAGGATGCGAGCCCGCAGACCGTCTACCTCAAGGATTACACGCCGTTCGGCTTTGTCGTGGAGCGCGTGGAGCTGACATTCCGGCTCTCGCCGCTGGCCACGCGGGTCGTCAGCCGCATCCGCTTTGCCCCCAACCCGGACGCATCCGACCGCACGTTTTTCCTGCACGGGGAGGACGTGGCGCTGCTCTGGGCGCGGATCGACGGCGCCGAGGTCACGCCGGACGTGACCGACAAGGGGCTGACCTGCGAGGTGCCGGACGCGCCCTTCACCTGGGAGGCGGAGGTGGAGATCGCACCAGCGCGGAATACCGCGCTCGAAGGGCTCTACATGTCGCCGCTTGCCGCCGATGTCGGCGACGCGTTGCCCGAGGGCGCGATGTTCTGCACCCAGTGCGAGGCCGAGGGCTTTCGCAAGATCACCTATTATCCTGACCGCCCCGACGTGATGGCGCCGTTCGACGTGCGCATCGAATCGGACCTGCCGGTGCTTCTGTCCAACGGCAATCCCGGCGCGCGGGGCGAGGGGTTCGCCGAATGGCACGATCCCTGGCCGAAACCCGCCTACCTCTTCGCGCTCGTCGCCGGGGAGCTCGAGGCGCGCTCGGACCGCTTCACCACCCGCTCGGGGCGCGACGTGGTCCTCAACCTCTGGGTCCGGCCCGGCGATCTGAACAAGACCGAATGGGGCCTAGAGGCGCTGGTGAAATCCATGCGCTGGGACGAAGAGGTCTATGGCCGCGAATACGATCTCGACGTGTTCAACATCGTCGCGGTGGACGATTTCAACATGGGCGCGATGGAGAACAAGGGGCTGAACATCTTCAACTCCTCGGCCGTGCTCGCCTCGCCCGAAACCTCGACCGACGCCAATTTCGAGCGCATCGAGGCGATCATCGCGCACGAGTATTTCCACAACTGGACCGGCAACCGGATCACCTGCCGCGACTGGTTCCAGCTGTGCCTGAAGGAGGGGCTGACGGTCTTCCGCGACAGCCAGTTCACCGCCGACATGCGCTCTGCCCCGGTCAAGCGGATCTCGGACGTGATCGACCTGCGCGGGCGCCAGTTCCCGGAGGACCAGGGCCCGCTGGCGCACCCCGTGCGGCCCGAAAGCTTCCAGGAGATCAACAACTTCTACACCGCCACCGTCTACGAGAAAGGCGCCGAGGTGATCGGCATGCTCAAGCGGCTGGTTGGGGACGAGGCCTATGCCAAGGCGCTCGACCTCTACTTCGAGCGGCATGACGGAGAGGCCTGCACGATCGAGGACTGGCTGCGCGTCTTCGAGGATGCGACCGGCCGCGACCTGTCGCAGTTCAAGCGCTGGTACAGCCAGTCCGGCACCCCGCGCCTGACGCTTGAGGAAAGCTTCGCGGATGGCACCTACACGATGACCTTCCGCCAGCACACGCCGGCGACGCCTGGGCAGGACGACAAGGCGCCGCAGGTGCTGCCCATCGCCGTGGGCCTTCTGTCGCCCAACGGCGACGAGGTGGTGCCGACGACGCTTCTGGAGATGACCGAGGCCGAGCAGAGCTTCACCTTCGAGGGGCTCGCATCGCAGCCGGTGCCGTCGATCCTGCGCGGCTTCTCGGCGCCCGTGGTGCTCGACCGCGACGGCGGGCCGGAGGAGCGCGCGTTCCTTCTGGCCCACGACACCGACCCGTTCTGCCGCTGGGAGGCCGGGCGCAGCCTCGCCCGCGCGTCGCTGATGGCGACCGTGACAAACGGGGCCGCGCCGGATACCGCCTATCTCGACGGGCTGAAGCGGCTGGTCACGGACCCGTCGCTCGACCCCGCCTTCCGGGCGCTGATGATCGGCCTGCCCTCGCAATCGGAGATCGCGCAGGCGCTCCACGAGGCCGGCACGACGCCCGACCCCGACGCCATCCACGCCGCGCAGGAAGGTCTGTCGCAGACGATGGCCGAGCGCTGGCAGGACGTCCTTCCCGACCTGGCCCATCAGGCCAGCGTCGACGCCCCCTATGCCCCCGATGCCGAGCAGTCGGGGCGCCGCGCGCTCGGCGGGGCGGTGCTGCGGCTGCAGACGCATCTCGACGGCGGCGCGGCGGCGCGCGCGCAGTTCGCGGACGCGGACAACATGACCCTGTCGCTGTCGGCGCTCGGATGCCTCGTGCGGGCGGACGCGGCGGAGGACGCGCTGGCCGCCTTCGAGGCGCGCTGGCGCGGCGACCGGCTGGTGATGGACAAGTGGTTCGGCATCCAACTGATGCTCTGCCCCCCGGACAAGGCGGTGGACCGGGCCGAGGCGCTGACCGCGCATTCGTCCTTCGACTGGACCAACCCAAACCGCTTCCGCGCGCTGATGGGCGGGTTCACCGCCAACCATGCCGGGTTTCACCGCGCCGACGGGGCGGGCTACCGCTTCCTCGCCGGGTGGCTGGCGCGGCTCGACGCCAAGAACCCCCAGACGGCGGCGCGCATGGCGACGCCCTTCCAGACCTGGCGGCGCTATGACGATGCCCGCCAGCGCCATATCCGCGCGGCCCTGCAGGATCTGGCGGCGCAGCGTGATCTGTCGGGCGACATGGCCGAGATGGTCGGCCGGATGCTGGGATGAGCGGGCCCCCAAATGGTGATCGGGGGGAACCGGGACGACACCCGGGCGTTGACACGTATCCCTCAGTGCGCCACGTCAAGAGGTGCCGAGGCAAGGCCACGACCTGCCGTTCCCGCGATCGCGGGGGCAGCGCGTCATGGGACTTTTACGAAACCGTGACTTGAGTGCCGGACATGAAAGATCGCATCGACCCGCTCATCGCCGAACGCGCGCCGTGGCTTTTTTCCAACCGCCTCTTCACGGTGAAGGCGCGGCGCGTGCTCAATGCGATGCTGGGCTACGAGCGGACGCTCGAACTGGCGGAGACGTTCCGTGATGCGCCCTCCTCCGAGATCATGTCGACCATGGGATCGCTCCTGGCCCGCGACGTGGAAATCAAGGGCCTCGACCGGATTCCGCGCAACGGACCGGCGCTGGTGGTGGCCAACCATCCCACCGGGATCGCCGACGGGATCATCCTGCACCACCTGCTGTCGCCGCTGCGTCCCGATGCTTACTACTTCGCCAATCACGACATCCTGCGCGTCGTGCCGCAGATGGAAGACATGATCGCCCCTGTCGAGTGGCGCCCCGAGAAGCGCAGCCACGGCAAGACGCGCGAGACCATGGCGTACACCCGCCGCGCGGTCGACGAGGGGCGGCTCGGCGTGATCTTCCCCGCGGGGCGGCTGGCCAAGCGCCGCGGGCTCAGCCTGCACGAACGGCCCTGGATGGCCTCGGCCGCGATGATCGCGCGCAAGTTCGAGCTTCCGGTGATCCCGGTGAACATCCGCGCGCGCAACTCGGCGCTGTTCTACCTCTTCGACTTCATCCACCCGACGCTGCGCGACATCACGCTGTTCCACGAGACGCTGAACAAGGCGCGCCAGCCCTACCGGGTGACGGTGGGCGAACCGATCTCGGCCTCCGCCCTGCCCAAGACCTCCGAAGAGGGGATAGAGCTTCTCCGCCGCGCGACGCTCGCGCTCGGCGGGCGCCGGGCGCCGGCGGTGTCGCTGATCGACAATTCGCGCCGGCCGTCCTGGCTGAAGGCGATGTGAGGGCGGCGCGCAGCGGCTTTCCAGAGCAATCCGGTGGACCAACGCGCCCGCTTCAGCGGGCGTAATAGCGTCCTTGCGTGCTCAGCACCGGCCCGTCCGGAGCCGGGTGATGCGGCGCGCGGGCCATGACCGGCGCCTCCCAGCGGTCGGGCCGCAGCTCCGGACGAGTCCCCGGCACGACCTTGCAGAACGCCTGGTTGCGCGTGTAGGCCATCATGTCCGCCCGCTTGGTGCGTGAATGGAACGGCCCCCAATCGGCGGCGACGCCACGCATTCCGGCCGACACGACCCCGTCACGGCGCACTGTCTTGGCCATGATCCTGAGCCCGCAGGACAGGTTCGGCGGCCCCGACAACAGCGCCGATCCGCTCTGCGCCCGGCACCCGTATAGCCGCGCGGTCGACGGCAGGATCTGCAGGAGGCCGTGCCAACGCCCGCCGCCGCCGACGACCGTCGGGCGCCACGTGCTTTCGTGCTTGGCGAGCGACGAGACGAGACCGACCCAGAACGCCTCGCGCAGGCGGTCGTTGTTCTGCCGATAGGCCGGGCACCAGTCGTCGATGTCGCGCGGGACCGTGTCGACCAGCGGTTCGGCGTGTCCGCGCAGCGCGGTCACCACCGCGCGAGTCCATTGCACACCGCGCACGCTGTCGCCCCAGCGTGCCTTCGGCAGGCGGTCGTCGCGCATCTGCGGGCGCAGCGACACCTCGACCGCCTGAGGCGAGGTGTCGACGGCGACCTCCGGTAGCTTCGGCGTGAATTCCGTCAGGGTCTGCGCGCCAGCCGATGCTCCGACCGCGATGATCGAGAGAGTCAGAGCGGCCGCGCTGGCGCGGACCCGCAACGCCGCGCCCGGCATCTTGCACTTCAACATCGACATTGTCCCAAGTCCGATCTGGCTCGGTCATCCGTGATTCAGACGCCACATGGCAACCTGTCGGACCTGACATGCGCGAAATACTGCCGGCCTACTGACGCCGGAATGGCGGTGCGGCGCCTATTCGCAGGGTTCTGGAAAGGCCAGAAAGAAGTCCCGGAGGTGATGGGCCGCCGCCATGATTGTGCCCAGAACGCCCGCGATATCCCTGATCATGCTGACGATGTCTCGCGCCTTCCTCCGCCGGGCCGCCCTGCCCCCCCGATTGCAGCCCCTGTTCGGCGGCAGGCAGGAGGCGCCCGAGGCGCAACCGGCGCCGCGCACCATATCCGGCAGGATCGAGGTGCCGGTGGTGACGAAGAGCGACGAGGATCGCGTCTCGGGTCAGGTCTTCGCGCAGGGCCGCCACCTTGCCCGGCAACAGGATTGGGCCGCGCTCGGAGAGCTGGTACGCGGCTACGATTCCGCCCGCGCGCAGAGTCCCGGGGGCCGGCCTCTGGCCGAGATCCTCGCCGCAGGCGCCCGGTCCGACGCGGTGGAGGCGGGCAGCGCCGCCGCCCGCCGGGGGGACGCGGCGGCCGCCCAGCGCGCGGTCGCACAGCTGGAAGAGGAGTTCGCGGCGCTTTGCTGCGACCACGGCGTGGCGCTCGTCGTGGCCCACGCGCATATCGACATCGGCCTCGCCTGGCACGGATCGACGCGCCGCGCCGACCTGCCGCCGGAGGCTCGCGCCGCCTTTCACGCGCATTTCCGCGCCGCCGGCCGCCTGCTCGACCGGTTCGACGCCTGCGAAGCCGAGGCGCCCTCGCTCGCCGCTGCCCGGTGCGCACTGCTGGTCGCCGCCGACCGCCCCGCCGCCCGCGTCGCCGACGATTTCGCCGACCTGATCGAGCTCGACCCCGCCACGCCCGGACACATGCGGGCGCTCGGCCGGAACCTGCTGCCGCGATGGTTCGGCGACTACGCCCTGCTGGAGGAAGGCGCGCGCCGCACCGCGGCGGACACCGCCGACATCTGGGGCGCCGGGGGGTATGTCTGGGTCTACCTTGATGCGATGGCGCTCGATCCCGCCGCCTTCGCCTCGGTAGACCCGGCGCTCTTTGGTGAGGGACTGCACGACATCCTCGGCAAGCGGCCCGACCAGGAGATGGCGAACCTGCTGGCCGCCTTCACCGGTTTCACGCTGAGCGCCGGCCCCTCTGCCCCCAAGACCGAGCGCAAGATCGCCCGCGCCTTCGGCTGGATCGTCCACGACCACCTGCGCGCGGTGCATGCCTCCACCTGGGCGGCGGCCCATGCCCGGTCCGGCCCGATAGCGGGCCGCGCCTGCCTGTCCGGCGACATCGCCGAACGCGGCCAGGCCCGCGCGCTGTCCAGCCTCGGCCAGCTTTTTGCCGCGGACCTCGCGGCCGGGCGCGTCGTACAGGTCGGCGCGAACGGCTGGCACAGCGCCTGAGCGCGCCCGCCTCCCCTTGCCGCCCGCGCGCCGCTGACCTAAACCGGCCAAACCCACACGCGAGGAGAGCGCAGATGCTGGATCTTGCCTACGAGGCGCCGACACCGAAGGTCATCGCCGGCGCCAAGCACGATTGGGAACTGGTGATCGGCATGGAGGTCCATGCCCAGATCGCCACGCGCGCCAAGCTCTTCTCGGGCGCCTCGACGCAATTCGGGGCGGAGCCCAATTCCAACGTGTCCTTCGTCGACGCGGCGATGCCGGGCATGTTGCCGGTGATCAACGAGTTCTGCATCGAACAGGCGGTGCGCACCGGTCTGGGGCTGAAGGCGCATATCAACCTGCGCTCGGCCTTCGACCGCAAGAACTACTTCTATCCGGACCTGCCGCAGGGCTACCAGATTTCCCAGCTCTACCATCCGCTCGTCGGCGAGGGCGAGATCCTCGTGGACATGGAGCCGGGCATCGCCCGGCTCGTGCGGATCGAGCGTATCCATGTCGAGCAGGACGCCGGCAAGTCGATCCACGACATGGACCCGGCGATGTCCTTCGTGGACCTCAACCGCACCGGCGTCGCGCTGATGGAGATCGTCTCGCGCCCCGACATCCGGGGGCCCGAGGAGGCCGCGGCGTATGTCGCCAAGCTGCGGCAGATCCTGCGCTATCTCGGCACCTGCGACGGCAACATGCAGAACGGCAACCTGCGCGCCGACGTGAACGTGTCGGTCTGCCGCCCCGGTCAGTACGAGAAGTACCAGGAGACGCAGGATTTCAGCCATCTCGGCACGCGCTGCGAGATCAAGAACATGAACTCCATGCGCTTCATCCAGCAGGCCATCGACTACGAGGCGCGGCGCCAGATCGCCATCGTCGAGGCCGGCGGCGCGGTGGAGCAGGAAACCCGTCTTTACGATCCCGACAAGGGCGAGACGCGGTCGATGCGCTCCAAGGAGGAGGCGCACGATTACCGCTATTTCCCCGATCCCGACCTTCTGCCGCTCGAACTTGAGCAGGACTGGATCGACGGCATCGAAGCCAGCCTGCCGGAGCTGCCCGACGAGAAGAAGGCGCGCTTCGTCAAGGAGTTCGGGCTGAGCGAGTATGACGCCAACGTGCTGACCGCCGAGGTCGCCAACGCCGCCTATTTCGAAGAGGTCGCGGCCGGTGCCGGCGACGGCAAGATGGCGGCGAACTGGGTCATCAATGAGCTGTTCGGCCGCCTCAAGAAGGACGACCGCGACATTACCGACAGCCCCGTCGCGCCGGCGCAGCTTGCCGGGCTGGTAAAGCTGATCAAGGCCGGCGACATCTCCGGCAAGATCGCCAAGGACGTATTCGAGACCGTCTACACCGAGGGCGGCGACCCCGCGCAGATCGTCGAGGACAAGGGCCTGAAACAGGTCACCGACACCGGCGAGATCGAGAAGGCGGTGGACGAGGTCATCGCCGCCAACCCCGCCCAGGTGGAGAAGGCGCAGGCCAACCCCAAGCTCGCCGGCTGGTTCGTCGGCCAGGTGATGAAGGCCACCGGCGGCAAGGCCAACCCCAAGGCGGTGAACGAGATCGTGTCGGCCAAGCTGGGGCTCTAAGCGGGGGCGAGGGAGGTCTTCGCCGAGGGTGGCGAAGGCTTTTCCTAAAGATCGCAGACAACGACGCGCTCGCGGTGACCGCTGCGCTGCGGGGTGAGTGTATCGGGCCCACACGCAATTCACGCGTGTGCCGGGAAAATGTGGTATCGTCGCAGGCATTGCCTTTTCGATCACGAATTTTCCCGGAGCCGTCTCATGGATACCGACCTCGGCGCCATTGCCGCCGCGCTTGCCATCATTTTTCTAGTCGCCGTCGCCAGCGAAATCCTCATGGAGACCCTGCGCGGCGCCGTCGCCGCCCTTTTCGGCGGCGTCTTCAACAGCCCCTTTTTCGCCAAGACCTCGACGTTCAAGACCGCCCTCGCTTCTGTGCAGGACCTACTGCCGGCCGAGAACGAGGACGCCGCGCTCATGCTCGCCCGCCTCCGGCAGGCCGAGGCGCAGGCCCGCGCCATCGCCAGTGACAAGACAGCCGAGATCGAAACGCTCGTCGCCGCGGCCGACAGCGCGGCGGCGTCCTTCGGCATCACCGGCGTCAAGAAGGAAGTCAGCAACGCCCTGCCCGGCATTCTCGCCAGCGTCGATGTGCAGGAACGCCGCCGCGCCGTCTTCATCAAGATCTGCGCGGCGGCGATCGGCGTCGGCCTGTGCACCTCTGCGGAGCTCAACGCCTTCGCGCCGCTGATCGAAGCGAAGTCGGGCGATTGGGGCCAGGTTCTGACCGGCATCGCCGCGGCGGGCGGATCGACCTTCTGGCATGAACAGATCGAGCGCGTGCGCGGCATCCGTACCACCGTTCAGGCCGCCCGCGACGTGGTCGCCCTGCCGAAGAAGGCCGAGATCACGCTCTCGCGGCCCGGCGCGCCCCTCAGCGGATCGTCAGCCGCAGGGTGAATTGCTCCGCGCCGGGGCTGCGGAACAGTTGATGCACGTCGATCCGGTAGCCCCCCGCCCGCGTGCGAAAGCTGTAATCGTCCTGACAGTCGATCACCCCGGCGACGTTGAAACAGGTGTTGTCGCTGCCGAAAAGCTGGACGCGCGCGGTCTGCCCCGCACCGGCCCCGAAGGTGAAGCACATCGGCGCGCCCTCCCCGACGCGGCCCGAAACGTCGCCGGAGACCGCGCCGCGCGCGAACCGGATCTCGGAACAGCTTTGCGCCGCCACCACGCCGGCAGAGAGGGCGAGACAGGCGGCCAGGACGATCGTGCGGATCATGGCTGGAAATTCCTTTTTTGCAATCGGGTTGAGCGTTATGTGCAACAAGGTGCCCCGCCGCGCGGCCCCGCGCAAGCGCGCCATGCCGGCGCGACCTGCGGGGGACTGGCGCTCCTGCCGCCGGATGATAGGATCCGAGGACCCAGAGCAGAAAGACGGAACCGATGCCCGGCTATGAATACAAGGTCGTGCCCGCGCCCACGCGGGGCGAGAAGGCAAAAGGCGTGAAGGGCAACGAGGCCCGCTTCGCCCTCGCCGTGGAACGGCTGATGAACGACATGGCCGAGACCGGGTGGGACTACCAGCGGGCCGAGACGCTCCCGTCCGAGGAGCGCTCCGGCCTGACGGCGTCGGTCACGGTCTGGCGCACGATGCTGGTCTTCCGCCGCGCCCGCGCAGGCGAAACCGAGGCGCTGCAGCCACGACTCCTGGAAGCGCCGGGCACGCAGGAGCCGGCGCCGCTCCGTCCTGCGGCCGGCCCCGCCGCGCCGGGTCCGACACGCGGCGCGCCGAAGGTCGGCGCCGCGGCCCCCGCGGTCGCGGCCCCGATGGTTCCACAGGCCTCGGGCGACTCCGAACCCGCCACCGCCATGACCCAAGCCGAAGGCGACTCGGCCGCCGAGCCGGAAACGGCGCCCGAACCGCCGGAGGCGGAGGGAGAAGCCGGACGGGTGGAGGAGATCCCCACTCTCCGTCCTGGCCCGGCACCGGACAAGCCTGCCGCCGAGGCCTCAGGCGACAATGGCGAGCCGACCGAAGACGCGGACGATCTGTCGGCGGTTCAGCGCGCACGCGCCGGGGGTTCGGACGACACCTGACGCGCGCACCTTTCTGACCCCGCGCTTCGGGTGATACGATACTGCATCGGCGCTGCCCGAAAGCTCAGGGCGTGCCGAGGTCGAGCGACAGCGCGTGAATCGCCCCCATGAGCTCCGGACCGATCGCCGCGTGCACCGCGCGGTGGCGTGCAATGCGGCTTTGGCCCTCGAAGGCGGCGGAGCGGATCACCACATGAAAGTGGGATTCGCCGCCTTCCTGAAAGCCCGCGTGGCCGCGATGGGCCTCGCTGTCGTCGTGCACGACCAGTTCGGTCGGCGCCAGCGCCGCACGCAGCCGTGTCTCGATTTCACTGGTTCTCGTCGTTTTTTCCACCTTCGCCCCCTACACTCTGCCGGGGTTTTGTCTAAACTCCGGCGTCCGAGTCGAAAAGAGGTGCCCCTCATGACCAAATCCGACCCCTTCGGTTTCGACATGTCCGTCTCTTCGGCCAAGAAGAAGAACCCGCGCGGCCGCCGGGGGATGTCGGGCGAGAGCGAGACATCGACCCGCGTGTGCGATCATGAGGGCTGCGACAAGCCCGGCAAGTTCCGCGCACCCAAGGCGCCGGACGTGCTCGACGACTTCTACTGGTTCTGCAAGGACCATGTCCGCGAATACAACCTGAAGTGGGACTTCTTCCACGGCAAGACCGAGGCGGAGCTGAATGCGCAATCCAGCGCCGACAAGGTCTGGGACCGCCAGACCAAGGATTGGCGCGACCCCGAGGCGCGCGCCTGGGCCCGGCTGGGCATCGAGGATCCGCACCAGGTGCTGGGCGACAACGCCACGCGCAACCCCGGCAAGAAGGCCGGCGGCAGCGGCGGACGCCGCCTGCCCCCGACCGAGCGGCGCGCAATCGAGATCCTCGACGTCGGCGAAAACGCTTCCAAGACCGACGTGCGGAAGGCCTACAAGGCGCTCATCAAGGTGCTGCACCCCGACATGAACGGCGGCGACCGCAGCCAGGAAGAGCAGCTGCAGGAAGTCATGTGGGCGTGGGAGCAGGTCAAGGACAGCCGCCACTTCAAGTGATCGGCGGCCTCCCGCGCAGGTTGTACGGGATTCCCCTTAGGCGGGACACAAAGCGCTAGACACAACCCCCTTAGGTTGCATAGCCTGACAGAAGCGTACCGATTGACGGAGCGGCCGATCCCTACCGCTTCCGGTCTCGCACTCACGGACGGCGGGTGTCCGATTATCCCCTGTCGGATGCTCGCCGACGTGACCAGGAGGACTCGTCTTCCCCCAGACGGGCACGGGCGGGCGCCGGCGATGCCGGGCTCGCCCGCTTTTCTGCCTGCCGGCCGGGCCGCTTTGTCAGGCCTCGCGGAATGTCAGCGACACGCCGTTGATGCAGTGGCGCTTGCCGGTGGGCTCGGGGCCGTCATCGAAGATATGCCCGAGATGGGAACCACAGCGCGAACAATGCACCTCCGTGCGTACCGTGAAGAACGATCGATCGGGCTTGGTGCCCACGGCGCCGTCCGCCACCGGCTTCCAGAACGACGGCCAGCCGGTGCCGGAATCGAACTTGTGCTCGGAAGAATAGAGCGCCTGGTCGCAGCCGCGGCAAAGATACGTCCCTTGCGTCTTCAGATCGTGCAGGGGCGAGGTAAAGGCGCGCTCGGTCCCTTCTTCCCGCATCACGCGGAATTCGGCCTCCGACAGCATGTCGCGCCATTCGGCTTCGGTGCGGGTAACCTCGAAGGGGCCGTCGGCGGCCCGGGCGCCGGTGGCGGCGCCGGCGAGGCCCAGCGCGGCGGCGCTGCGGGTGAGGAAGTCGCGTCTCATCATCGGGTCGGTCCTCCGTCAGGTGAAGGTCCGGACCGGCGGAGCGCACGGGCCGGACAGGGGGCCAGGACTGCCGCCCCGCCGCGAGGGATCCGGCGGGGCGGCACCGGGTGCCATTCGCTTGACGATATAGGAACAGCGCCCCCCGGTCTCAAAGGCGCCCGTCTCAGCCGGCCTGGCCGCCCGGCAGGAGCACACGGTCGATCACGTGGATGACACCGTTCGACTGATCGACGTCGGCGATGGTGACGGTCGCCTCGCGGCCGTTCTCGTCGGTCAGCGTGATGGTGTCGCCGGACATCTCGGCCTGCAGCGTGCAGCCGCCCACGGTCGGCACCGGGTGCATGCCGCCGTCATCGGCAATCATCCCGGCGATGGCACCGGACATCGCCTCGGTGGCGACCACGTGACAGGTGAGGATCTGCGCGAGCTGGTCGCGGTTCTCATCCATCATCAGCGCGTTGAGGCTTTCCTCGGACAGCATGCCGAAGGCGTCATCGGTCGGCGCGAACACGGTGAAGGGGCCTTCGCCGTTCAGCGTGTCCACGAGACCCGCCTGCTGGACGGCGGCGACGAGCGTGGTGTGAATGGGCGAGTTCACCGCATTCTCGACGATGGTACGGTCGGCGAACATGTCGGCGCCGCCGACCTGCGGGTTATCCTGGGCGAACGCGGCGCCGGCGGTCAGTGCGGTGCCGGCAAGCGCGGCGGCTAGGGTCTTGAGGGTCATGTGTTGGCCTCCTCCGTTAGAGTCATGGGTCGTGGGCCCGTCGTGGATCGACGAGAGCAAAGGAATCCACGGCCTGCCGGAGCCACGGGTTTCGCGGCTCCGCCCGGGCCCGATAAAGATCACGTGAACGATATGTTGCAATCGGCCGCCCGCCACGCTTCAAGCGGACGCGACTGCATGTGAACCGGCGCTGCCGGCCTGCTGCTTCTTTGGGCTTTCAAATACTCCGGGGGGTCCGGGGGGCAGCGCCCCCCGGCGGGTCGGATCGGCCAGCGGCCGATCCGACCCGCCGCCTTCACAACGTTTCAGTGAACCGTGATCGGTGCCGTGCCGAGTATCGGCCCGGTGGGCGCCCCGGTGGGCGAGCCGCCGGGCGGCTCCTGGCTGACGGCGAGCATGGCCTCCGGCAGCCGTTCGGCCACCGAGGCCGGCAGGCCATAGCGGAGGCGATCCCCCTGCCCGGCATCCGGCACAAGCCCGAGCGACACCGGCGCCTCGTCGCCGGCGACGACCCAGAGTTCGAGGTCCGATCCCGCCGGTACGTTGCCGGATTCGCGGATCACCAGCAGTTCGCCCGCCTCCGCGAACCAGCCGGCATGGATGGCGAGGTCGCTGTCCTCGACCGCGATGTCGGCCACGAGGGCCGGCCGCTCGCCTTGCGGCCCGAGCAGGCCGAAGGTGAAGGCGGCCCAGGCGAGCACGGCGGCCAGCACCGCGCCGGCCCCGTACGGCATGAGCATCCGCCAGAGCGGCGCGCGGCGGCGGCCCGGCGCGTCGCCGAAGGCGGCGGCCTCGATGCGCCGCTTGACCGCCGCGGCCGGCGCTGTCCCGGTCACGTCGCCGGCGAGATGCGCGAAATACTCGGTCCAGACGACCACCTCGCGTTCGAGCTCCGGCTCTTTCGCGAGACGTGCCTCGAAGGCGCGCGCCTCGGCGTCGGGCATGAGGCCAAGGACGTATTCCGCCGCGAGGGCGGTATCGCCCCCGTTCGGCAGATCGTCCATGTCACCCTCGCCGGTCATCGTGCCAGACACTCCCTGAGCTGGATCAACGACCGCCGCAGCCAGGTGCGCACGGTGTTGAGCTTGGTGCCGGTGGCCTCCGCGAGTTCGGCGTACGTATCGCCGTCGAGATAGACCCGGCGGACCATCGCCGCGCGGTCCTCGGGCAGTTCACGCAGGCACTGGTGCAAACGCTCGGCCTCAGACCGCTCGGCCGCCTGCGCCTCCGGGCCGGGGCCGGAATCGGCCATCGTTTCGGCCAGGTCGAGCCCCTCGGCGGGCCGCGCCGGACGCTTGCGCCGCCGGTCGATGGCGATGTTGCGGGTCAGCGTGATCAGCCATGTCATCGGCGAGAAGCCGTTCACCCGGTACGCCTCGGCACGATTCCAGATGCGCACATAGGCTTCCTGAAGGGCCTCCTCGGCCTCAGCCCGGTCGCCGAGGATGCGCAGGCAAATCCCGAAGAGCTTGGCGGAGGTCCGGTCGTAGAGCGAAGAGAACGCCTCTCGGTCGCCCATCGCGATCCGGGCGAGCAGGTCCTCGACCTCTTCCTGCGGCGTCTTCTGCGGCATCTGGCCCTGTCGTCGGGACCGGGCCGGCACGGGCCGGGTCCGCCCCGTTATTGCGTCTTGGTCTATCGTTCCTTTTGCATGTAGGGCCGGGCCGGCACGCTGTCGATCCTTCCCCTTGCCCCTTGCCACGATATGTTGCATCCCGGACGCCAATTGCCGGGCCAGGCCCGGCCAGACGTGCTTGAGAGGACGAAATTGTCATGGCCGACGGCGCGATCGACATCGACGCGAAACCGACCGAGGAGATCTCGGTGCGCGAGGTATTCGGGATCGAGACCGACATGGTGGTGCACGGCTTCGCCGAGAAGACCGACCGTGTGCCGGACCTGGATTCCACCTACAAGTTCGACCCGGACACGACGCTGGCGATCCTCGCCGGCTTCGCCCACAATCGCCGGGTGATGATCCAGGGCTATCACGGCACCGGGAAGTCGACGCATATCGAACAGGTGGCGGCGCGGCTGAACTGGCCCTGCGTGCGGGTGAACCTCGACAGCCATATCAGCCGGATCGACCTGATCGGCAAGGACGCCATCAAGCTCAAGAACGGTGTTCAGGTCACCGAGTTCCAGGAGGGCATCCTGCCCTGGGCGCTGCGCAACCCGACCGCGATCGTCTTCGACGAATACGATGCGGGCCGGGCCGACGTGATGTTCGTGATCCAGCGCGTGCTGGAGGTCGACGGCAAGCTGACGCTGCTCGACCAGAACGAGGTGCTGCATCCGCACCCGTTCTTCCGCATCTTCGCGACGGCGAACACGGTGGGCCTCGGGGACACGACCGGTCTCTATCACGGCACGCAGCAGATCAACCAGGGCCAGATGGACCGCTGGAGCCTGGTGGCGACGCTCAACTACCTGTCGATCGACGCCGAGGCGGCGATCGTGCTGTCGAAGTGCCCGCACTACAATACCGAGAAGGGGCGCCGCCAGATCCGCCAGATGGTCACCGTCGCGGACCTGTCGCGCACGGCCTTCATGAACGGCGACCTGTCGACGGTGATGAGCCCGCGGACGGTGATTTCCTGGGCCCAGAACGCGGAGATCTTCCGCGACACCGGCTACGCCTTCCGGGTGTCGTTCCTCAACAAGTGCGACGAGCTGGAGCGGCAGACGGTGGCGGAGTTCTACCAGCGCTGCTTCGACGAGGAACTGCCCGAAAGCGCGGCGCGCGTCGCGGTGAAGTGATCTGCCGCCGGGCGCGGCAGCTCCTCGGGCCGTTGCCGGCCCTCCTCGCCGGGGCCGCTGCGGCGGACGTGTCGGATAACCCGGCGGCGCGCTGCGCGGCGCTCTGGCAGGGATATGCGCAATATGCTGAAATCTCGACCTATCTGAGCGGCGCGGAGGAGGCGCGGACGGAGGCGGCCCGGTTCCGCGACGTCGCCGTGCGCGAGACGGGCGATCCGGCAGCGGTCGAGGAGTGGATCGCGCGCGAGGCGCCCCGGCGGGCGCGGATGGTCGAGGCTTACGTGTACGCGAGCGACCGGCAGAGCCAAGAGGTCTTCGAGCGGGCAATGTCCGCCTGCCGGTGACGCGCCATGGGCGCGTGCGAGAGGCGCTGCCTCTCGCGCTCTCCGGAGTATTTCTGCCCGAAGAAGCAGAGGTCAGGCCTCGATCATCTCGCGCAGTTCGCGGATCCGGGTCTGCGGGGCCGGGTGAGTGGCGAGGATCTCCGGCGGCTGGTTGCCGCGCGCCTGCTGCATCGCCTCCCACAGACGGATGGAGGCCGCAGGGTCGAAACCGGCCTGCCGCATGAGGTCGAGGCCGAGGCGGTCGGCCTCCAGTTCCTGCCGGCGGCCGTAGGGCAGCGCCAGCCCGTATTGCAGGCCGAGGCCCAGCGCCGCCATGATCTCCTCGTCGAGCTCGATCTCCGACTGGCGCAGCACGAAGGCGACGACGCGTTGGAGCGCGTTGGAGGCGCGGGCATTGCCCATGCGCTCGCGGGCGTGGTCGGCCTGCAGGTGGCCGATTTCGTGGCCGATCACGGCGGCCAGCTCGTCCGGGGAACCGGCCAGCTCGTAGAGGCCGCGGTAGACGCCGATCCGCCCGCCGGGCAGCGCGAAGGCGTTGGCCTGGGCTGAGTCGAAGGCGACGACCTGCCACTCGGACGGCTGTCCGCCCGCGGCAGTGATGAGTTCGTGCGACAGCTGCGCGACCGTGTCACGGAAGGCCGGGTCGTCGCTTTGTGGCGTCTCGGACCGGATCTGCTGCCAGGCCTCGGCGCCGAGGCGGGCGGCCTCGTCCTCCGACACCAGGACCGAGGCCCGGTCGCAGGCCGGCAGCGTCGTCAGCGGCAGCGTGGCCGCACCGGCCAGAATGCGGCGGCGGGTGAAGGTCTGGCAGGTGCAGGGCATGGCGATCTCCGGTGAGGGTCAAACTGGAAGCGCCGCGGGGCTGGCCGGGTTCCGTGTTGCAAGCCTCGGCATGGGCGATATGCCCGTGGGTCTTTCGCGCTCAGCCGCCGGGTCGGTCAGCCGCCGCCGCCCCGCTTGGTGCGCAGGGTGGGGTCGGCCTCCCGCGGGTTTTCCGGCCAGGGGTGCTTGGGATAGCGCGCGCGCATGTCCTTGCGCACGTCGGCATAGGAGCCGTCCCAGAACCCCGGCAGGTCGGTGGTGGTCTGCACCGGACGCCCGGCCGGGGACAGCAGCGTCACCCGCAGCTTCGTGTCGCCCACCACTGGATGCGTGCGTTGGCCGAACATTTCCTGCAGGCGCAGCGATATTTCCGGCGCCTCGCCGGAATAGTCGATCGGGATCGACCGGCCGAGCGGCGTGGTGAAGGCCCCCGGCACCGCGTTATCGAGCGCCTGGCGCTGCGGCCAGTCGAGCCGCGCCTCGAGCGCCTCGGTCGGATCGAAGCGCCGCCAGTCCTCGGCCGAGCGCACGCCGGACAGGAACGGCAGCAACCACTCCTCCAGCGTCGCCATCAACGCCTCTTCGTCCATCTCCGGCAGGTCGAGCCCCGCCGCACGCCCCAGTGCCACGCGCGCCGCGAAGCGCCGGGCCCGGGCGGTCAGCGCCAGCCCGATCTCGCGCACGCCGTCCAGCATCGCGCGGGCGACCAGATCCTCGGGCACGTCGCGCCAGATCCGGTCGTCAAGGACAAGTGCGCCAAACCGCTCCTGCTGGCGCGCCACCACGCGGCGGTCGCGCCGCGACCAGGCGCAGACGTCCTCCCACGCGATCCGGTCCGAGAAGAGAGCGCGCAGCTCGGCCTCTTCCAGCCGCGCGGCCTGGCGGATGCGCGCCTCGCGCGGGTTGCCGTCGGTGTCGGTTGCCACGATCAGGTGCGCCTCGCCCATCGCGTCATCCTCGGGCATCACCGCGCCCTTGCCGCCCGACAGGATGTAGCGAGACGAATCCCCGCGCCGGCGCAGGCCGATCCGGTCGGGATAGGCCAGCGCCGCCATCGCGGCCGGGCGCAGGTCCTCGGTGCCCGTCGGCGCCTCGCGGGTCAGCCGCTTCGCCTCGTCCTGGATCGACTTGAGGGCCGCGCGACGCACCTCGTAGGGCCGCGCGGCGGAGAACCCCTTGGGATCGCGCAGCGCCTCCAGCCGCAGGGTGATGTCCGCCGGCGCGCCCTTCAGCGGATCGCGCGCGGCCAGAAGCGCCGCGAGCGGCGCGGCGTCCTTGCCGGCGATCGCCACCATGTGCGCGAGCCGCGGATGCAGCGGCAGACGGGCGAGCGCCTTGCCGTGCGGGGTGACGCGCCGCTCGGAATCGAGTGCGCCGAGGAGTTGCAGAAGCTCCTGCGCCTCCGCGTAGGTCGCGGCGGGGGGCGGCGTCAGGAACGGCAGCGCCTCGGGCGCCGCGCCCCAGAGCGCGAGATCGAGCGCGAGCCCGGCAAGGTCCGCCGCCTCGATCTCCGCCGGGGGATGGGGGACGAGAGCGCCCTCCTCGCCGCGGGTCCAGAGCCGGTAGGCGACGCCCGGCGCGACGCGCCCCGCACGGCCGGCGCGCTGCGTGGCCTCGGCGCGGGTGACGCGCTCTGTCACCAGCCGCGACATGCCGGAGCCGGGATCGAAGCGCGCGCGGCGGGCACGGCCGGCATCGACGACGACGCGCACGTCCTCGATGGTCAGCGAGGTTTCGGCGATGGCGGTGGCGAGGACGACCTTGCGCCCCGAGGGCTCGGGCCGGATCGCCGCGCGCTGCTCGTCCGGGGGAAGCGCGCCGTAGAGCGGGCGCAGCACCGCGTCCGGCGGCAGGCGGGACTTGAGACGCGCGGCGGTGCGCCGGATCTCGCCCTCGCCCGGAAGGAAGACGAGCACGCCGCCCTCGGTCTCGCCGAGGGCGGTCGCGACGAGGTCGGCGGTGCCGTCCTCAAGCCGCGTGCCCTTGGGCAGCGGGCGGTCGAGCCAGCGCGTCTCCACTGGGTAGCTGCGCCCTTCGGAGGTGACCACGGGCGCCGCCATCAGGTCTGCGATGGGGCCGGCTTCGAGCGTCGCGGACATCGCCAGGAGGCGCAGATCCTCGCGCAGCGCGCCGGCGATCTCGAGGCAGAGCGCGAGGCCGAGATCGGCGTTGAGGGACCGTTCGTGGATCTCGTCGAAGATCACGGCGCCGACGCCGGTCAGTTCGGGGTCCGATTGCAGGCGGCGCGTCAGGATGCCTTCGGTGACGACCTCGATCCGGGTGGCGGCGGAGACCTTGGCCTCGCCGCGAATGCGGTAGCCGACGGTCTTGCCGACCGGCTCGCCCAGTGTTTCGGCCATGCGCTCCGCCGCCGCGCGGGCGGCCAGGCGGCGGGGTTCGAGCATGACGAGCGTGCCGTCGAAGGCGCCGGCCTCGAGGAGGGCGAGTGGCACGCGCGTTGTCTTGCCCGCGCCCGGCGGCGCCTGCAACACGGCGCGGCCGGTCCGGCGCACCGCCGAGAGCAGGTCCGGCAGCGCGTCCTCGATGGGCAGGCGGGGCATGACGTCCTCCTTGCGCGCGGCGTCCGGGGTCGGCTCGCACGATCTTAGATAAGATCGTGCGCAGGATTTTAGATAAAATCCTGCGCGCTCAGGCGCCGACGCACCAGCGCATGACGGCCTTCTGCGCGTGCAGGCGGTTCTCGGCCTCGTCCCAGACGACCGAGTGCGGGCCGTCCATCACCTCGCTGGTGACCTCTTCCTCGCGGTGCGCGGGGAGGCAATGCATGAAGAGCGCGTCTGGTTTCGCCTTCGCCATCAGATCGCGGTTCACCTGGTAGGGGCGCAGCATGTTGTGGCGCCGCTCGCGCGCCGATTGCGCGTCGTGCATCGACACCCAGGTGTCGGTGATCACGAGATCGGCGCCGTCCACCGCGCGCATCGGGTCGCGCTCGATCGTGACCTGCACGCCGGCCTGACGCGCGAGGCCGACGAACTCCATCTCCGGGTCGAGTTGCACCGGGCCGGTGAAGGTGAAGTCGAAGCCCATCTGCGCCGCCGCGTGCAGCCAGGAGGCGCAGACATTGTTGCCGTCGCCGGACCAGACCACCTTGCGGCCCTGGATGGCGCCGCGATGTTCCTCGTAGGTCATCAGATCGGCCATGATCTGGCACGGGTGGGAGCGGTCGGTGAGCCCGTTGATCACCGGCACGGTGGCGTGCTCGGCCATCTCGGTCAGCACGCTTTCGTCGAAGGTGCGGATCATGATGAGATCGACGTAGCGGCTCATCACACGGGCGGTGTCGGCGATGGTCTCGCCGTGGCCGAGCTGCATGTCCGCGCCCGAGAGCACCATCGTCTCTCCGCCCATCTGGCGCACGCCGACATCGAAGGACACGCGGGTGCGGGTCGAGGGCTTCTCGAAGATCAGCGCGACCATGTGGTTGGCGAGCGGCTGCTCGGAATCGGGCGTGGCCTTGGGGGCGCCGTTGCGGGCCGACTTCATCGTGGCGGCCTGCGACAGGATCGCCTTGAGTTCGGCGGGGTCGGTCTTGTGGATGTCGAGGAAATGGTTCATCGGATCATGCTTTTATCGGCCGACGGCCGGGGGCGCCTGCCCCCGGACCCCCGGGAGTATTTGTGACGAGAAGAAGATCAGGCCGGGGCCTTGGCCTTCAGCGACGCCGCTGTGGCGGCGCGGTCGAGGCGGGAGACGGCCTCCGCGATGTCGCTGTCGGAGAGCGTCAGCGGCGGCAGGAGGCGCATCACGTTGTCGGCGGCCGGGATGGTGATCAACTCGTGCGCGAAGCCGGCCTCCACCACGTCGGCGGCCGGCAGGCGGCATTTGAGGCCGAGCATCAGGCCGACGCCGCGCACCTCTTCGAAGACGTCGGCATGGGTGGCGACGATGCTTTCGATCCGTTGGCGCAGGAGCGCCGCCTTGCGGCGGACCTCCGCGAGGAAATCGGGGTCGGAGACGTGGCGCATCACGGCGAGGCCCACGGCGCAGGCCAGCGGGTTGCCGCCATAGGTCGAGCCGTGGGTGCCGGCGGTCATGCCCGCGGCGGCGTCCTCGGTGGCGAGCACCGCGCCGAGCGGGAAGCCGCCGCCGATGCCCTTGGCGACCATCATGATGTCGGGTGTGATGCCGGCCCATTCGTGCGCGAAGAGGCGGCCGGTGCGGCCCATGCCGCATTGCACCTCGTCGAGGATCATGAGGATCCCCTTCTCGTCGCAAAGCTCGCGCAGGCCCTTCAGGCACTGGTCCGGCAGCGGGCGGATGCCGCCCTCGCCCTGCACGGGTTCGATCAGGATCGCGCCGATATGCTCGTCGATCGCAGAGTGCAGCGCGTCGTGATCGCCCCAGGGGACGTGGACGAAGCCGGGCAGGACCGGGCCGAAGCCGCCGATCATCTTGTCGGTGCCGGACGCCGCGATGGCCGCCGAGGACCGGCCGTGGAAGTTGCCGGAGAAGCTGATGAGGCCGGTCTTTTCCGGGTGGCCTTTCGCGGCCCAGTGCTTGCGCGCCATCTTCACCGCCAGCTCGCACGCTTCGGTGCCCGAATTGGTGAAGAAGACGCTGTCGGCAAAGGTCGCGTCGACCAGCGCGTCGGCCAGCGCCTGCTGCTCGGGGATCTGGTAGAGATTCGAGACATGCCAGAGCTTGCCGGCCTGCGCGGTCAGCGCCTCGATCAGCGCGGGATGCGCGTGGCCGAGCACGTTCACGGCGATCCCCGCCCCCATGTCGAGGAAGCGTCGACCGTCCTCGGCCACCAGCCAGGCGCCTTCGCCGTGCGTGAAGCTCAGGGGCACGCGATTATAGGTCGGCAGGACGGACGGGATCATCGGATCGCTCCTTCGCGGGAAGAGCCCAAGAGGTGCCAAGGGCCTTCGGTCAAGTCAAGTTTCATGGGAATATGACGGACGAGGACACCCGCCCGTTGATCGGGCGGGAGGAAACGGAGGCTCAGCGGCCTCGTCGGATGCGGATCGTCGCGGTCATGCGGGCGCTGAACCACGGCCGCGTCCGGATGGCAAGAAAATTCCGCCGCGCGGAGGGTTTTCTTTCACGAATTGCCGGTTATAGTCGCGGCCATGACGAGTCAGGCACATATCGCGATGCGCGCCCGCCCCATGGCGGCGCTTCCGCTCGGCCTGCTGCTCCTTACCCGCCTCTGAGCGCGGCCTTCTCGGCGCGACCGCTCAGAGGACCCCGTTTCCCGCGCCGAGACAGATCAGCCGCCCTTCCGAGGAGCCACCATGACATCCCTGCCCCTTACCGCCTCCCGGCAATCCGGACCCCGCACGGGTCCGCATGCGCCGGTCGGTGCGGCACGGGCTGGGACGAACAGCTGCGAAGAGCACACCCATACCGGCACCACAGGGCACGTCCCGACGCCGAAACCGACGATTTGATCCGAGAGACCGGACCCATGAGCGATACACACAAGGACCGCGTGGCGATCTTCGACACCACGCTGCGCGATGGCGAACAAAGCCCCGGCGCGACCATGACCCATGCCGAAAAGCTGGAGATCGCCGAGCTTCTCGACGACATGGGCGTCGATATCATCGAGGCGGGCTTTCCCATCGCCTCGGAAGGCGATTTCCGCGCCGTGAAGGAGATCGCGGAGCGCTCCAAGCAGTCGGTGATCTGCGGTCTGGCGCGCGCCAACCCCACCGACATCGACCGCTGCTGGGACGCGGTGCGCCATTCGGAGCGGCCGCGCATCCACACCTTCATCGGCACCTCGCCGCTGCACCGGGCGATCCCGAACCTCGACAAGGACCAGATGGCAGAGCGGATCGAGCAGACGGTGAGCCATGCGCGCAACCTCTGCGACAACGTGCAATGGTCGCCGATGGACGCCACGCGAACCGAGTGGGATTATCTCTGCCGGGTGGTGGAGATCGCCATCCGCTCGGGCGCGACGACGATCAACATCCCCGACACCGTCGGCTACACCGCCCCGCGCGAGAGCGCCGACCTGATCCGGCGCCTGATCGAGACTGTGCCGGGTGCGGACGAGATCGTCTTCGCCACCCATTGCCACAACGATCTGGGCATGGCGACGGCGAACACGCTGGCCGCGGTCGAGGGCGGCGCGCGGCAGATCGAGTGCACGATCAACGGCCTTGGCGAGCGCGCGGGCAACACCGCGCTCGAGGAGGTGGTGATGGCGCTGCGGGTGCGCGGCGACATCATGCCCTTCGACACCCGCATCGACACCAAGAAGATCATGCACATCTCGCGCCGCGTCGCGACGGTGTCGGGCTTCCCGGTGCAGTACAACAAGGCGATCGTGGGCAAGAACGCCTTCGCGCATGAAAGCGGCATCCACCAGGACGGCATGCTCAAGAACGCCGAGACGTTCGAGATCATGCGCCCCGAGGATGTGGGCCTCGCCGCGACGAACCTCGTCATGGGCAAGCATTCGGGCCGCGCCGCGCTGCGCGCCAAGCTGTCGGAACTGGGCGTCGAGGTGGGGGACAACCAGCTCAAGGATCTCTTCGTGCGGTTCAAGGAACTCGCCGACCGCAAGAAGGAGGTCTACGACGAGGACATCCTCGCGCTGGTCACGGCGACGACGACCGACGGCATGGCCGACCGGCTGCAGATCGTGAACCTGTCCGTGACCTGCGGCACCGGCGGACCGGCGCGCGCCGAGCTGGAGATGGAGATCGACGGCAAGGAGGAGGCCACCAGCGCCGAGGGTGACGGGCCGGTGGACGCCACGTTCAAGGCGGTGCGCGCGCTCCATCCGAACGACGCGCGGCTGCAACTCTACCAGGTGCACGCGGTGACCGAGGGCACCGATGCGCAGGCCACGGTCAGCGTGCGGCTGGAAGAGAACGGCATGATCGCGACCGGCCAGTCGGCCGACACCGACACGGTTGTCGCTTCGGCCAAGGCCTATGTGAACGCGCTCAACCGCCTCCTGGTGCGGCGCGACAAGACCGGGCCGGGCTCGGACGCGAAAGAGATCAGCTACAAGGATGTTGGCTGATCGCGAGCGGGGGCACGGCGCATGCCGCGCCCCCGTCTTCGTCCGGCTTCGGCGGTCGCCACCGCCCCTGCCCCGGAGCCGCCCGCGACATCGCTCCTCTGGCGCACGCGCGCCGGGTCAGGGCGCGCGGCGGCGCAGGATCCAGAGCGCGGCGGCCACGACCGCGAGCGGCAGGATCAGGGCCTCCAGCAACAGAAGCCCGATGATGGTGAGCGAGGTCGACAGGATCGTGTCGGCCTCTTCCAGGAAATAGGCGACGCTGTCGCGGTAGACGCCGATCGTCTCCAGGATGTCCGCGACGCCGTTGGTCAAGCTGTCGAAGAAGGAGGAGTCGCCCGTCTCCGGCAGCGCCCTTTCCTCGCTGATGCCCCGGGCGCGGTCGGCGATGTCCGACAACTCGGCGCGGGCAGCGACCATGCGCGGCTCGGTCAGCACGTCGGCGATGCCCGCCCCGGCCCAGAACAGCGCCGGCAGCACGAAGGCGAGCGCCGTGCCGCCGACCAGCGCGCGGTCGCAGACGTGGCTGGCGCGCCCGCGCCGCGGTCCGATCAGCAGCCACGGAAGCAGCGCGCCCAGCAGGATCGCGGCGCCGAGCACCGAAAGCGGTTCGGCCGCCACCGACAGGGTCGCGGCGACAACGGAGACTGCAAAGACCGTGGAGGCCACCCGCTCCACCGTGTCGTCGATGGGCTCCAGTACCTTGATGGGTTGCGCGCTTGCGGACACCACAGCCGAGCCGCCAAGCTCGATCTCCTGCGCCACCGACAGCGTCGCGTTGATCGCGCGGAGCGACACGTAGACCGCCCCCGCCGCGACCGCGATCCGGCTGGCCGCGCGTTCCGCCCCGTCGACGGCGGGGTTCTGCACCATCAGCGCGGCCAGCGCCGCGAGCCCCAGAACCGCCGCCAGCAGGATGCGCCGGAGGCGCCTCACAGCATCGACGGGACGACCTGATCCGGCGGGCGGTGGCCGTCGGCGAAGGTCTTGACGTTGATGATGACCTTCTCGCCCATCTCCAGCCGCCCCTCCACGGTGGCCGAACCCATATGCGGCAGAAGCACCACGTTCGGCAGATCGCGCAGCTCCGGGCTGACGTCGGTGCCGCGTTCGTAGACGTCGAGGCCCGCACCGGCGAGATCGCCCGCGCGCAGCCGCCGGGCCAGCGCGTTCTCGTCGATCACCTCGCCGCGCGAGGTATTCACGATCACCGCCGAGGGCTTCATCAGCTTCAGCCGCCTCGCGTTCATCAGGTGGAAGGTCGCCGGGGTATGCGGGCAATTGACCGACACCACGTCCATCCGCGCGAGCATCTGGTCGAGGCTGTCCCAGTACGTCGCCTCGAGCGCGGCCTCGGTCTCTTCGCGCAGGCGGCGGCGATTGTGGTAGTGGACCTGCATGCCGAAGGCGCGGGCACGGCGGGCGACGGCCTGGCCGATCCGGCCCATGCCGAGGATGCCGAGCCGCTTGCCCCCGATGCGGTAGCCGGTGAAGGCGGTGGGCGCCCAGCCGGTCCATTCGCCGGCCTGCATCACCGCAAGCCCCTCCGGGATTCGGCGCGTAACGCCGAGCATGAGCGCCATGACCATGTCGGCGGTGTCCTCGGTCACCACACCGGGGGTGTTCGACACAAGGATGCCGCGCGCGCGCGCGGTGTCGACGTCGATGTGATCGACCCCGGCCCCGTAATTGGCGATCAGCTTCAGCCGCTCGCCGGCCTGGCCGATCAGCCCGGCGTCGATCTCGTCGGTGAGCGTCGGCACCAGCACGTCCGCCGACTGCATCGCGTCGAGCAGTTGGCCGCGGGTCATCGGCGTGTCGCTGTCGTTCAGCGAGACGTCGAAAAGCTCCTTCAGCCGGGTCTCGACCGCCTCGGGCAGGCGTCGCGTGACGACAACACTCAGGCGCTTTGATGCCATGCTCGGGCCCCCGATCTTTCAAGCAACTTTCTTTCGGGGCAGAGTGTCGCAAGACGGATCGGGGCACAAGAACCCCGGCCGGGAAAACCGAGCAGGACATGACATCCATGACGAGACGAGCGAGGGGCGTGGCGCTGGCCATCGCCGTGACGCTGATGGCGGCCGGTGCGGCGGGCGCGGCCGAAGGGGAACGCGGGCCGGTGACCAACCTGCCGCTGCCGCGATACGTGTCGCTGAAGACATCCGAGGGCAACGTGCGGCGCGGCCCGTCGCTGACGCACCGGATCGACTGGGTCTACGTGCGCCGCGACATGCCCCTGGAGGTCACCGCGGAGTTCGGCCACTGGCGCCGCGTGCGCGACCGCGACGGCGCCGGCGGCTGGGTGCATTATTCGCTGCTGTCGGGCGTGCGCACGGTGATCGTGACGGAAGACCTTCTGCCGGTCTACACGCGCCCCGCGGAGGGTTCCCAGATAGTCGCCAAGCTGGGGATCGGAGTGATCGCGCGGCTGGGCGAGTGCCTGGCGATCTGGTGCGAGGTCGAGGCCGGCGGTCAGCACGGCTGGACGCGCAAGACCGCGCTCTGGGGCGTCGCGCCGGACGAGCTGCGCGACTGAGCGGGCCGGGGCACCCTTTAGGGTGGGCAATCCGCCCACCCGGCGCCAAGGCACTCCGGCCGGCTCTCCCCCTTGCGGACTCATCGCCGCCGGCCGCACGCGACGTGCCGACACTTGCCCAAGTTTCTTGACAAGTGTCAAATAACCTCCATGTCTGGCGCCATGGACAAGCGCAGCCTCCGCTCACGCCTTCGCCTGCATCGCGCCCTGCGCGATCTGATGGTCGACACGCCGCCCGACTCGATCTCCGTCGAGGCGCTGGCGCGCCACGCCGGCGTGACGCGGCAGACGTTCTATGCCCATTACAGCGGCATCCCGCAGCTGATCGAGGAACATCTCGACACGATGCTGGACGAAATCGCCGCCCGCCATCGGGCTACCTTCCGCGATGCCGACGCCGCCGTGGACCCCGACCGGCTGCGGCAGTTGATGGCGTCGGTCTTCGCCGACCTGGACCCCGATGATCCGCGGCTGATCGCGCTGCTGAACGGCGCCGTCGGGACCGAGCCAGAGACACGCTTCGGCGCGCTGCTGGAACGGTTCCTGGCGGAAGGCGATCCCGAGGGCAGCGCAGCGCTCGCGCCCGGCGCGCAGGCGATGCATGCCCGCTTCTTCGCCGCCGGTTTCGTGGGCGTCCTGCGCCACTGGGTCGCGCTCGGACCGGGCCGCCCTGACCCCGAGCTCATGGCCGAACGGCTCGCCGATCTCTGCCTCTACGGCCGCAAAGGCCTGTGTCCCTTCACCTGACGGAGCCCCCGCCCATGCTGCGCCTCATCGCCTCCGCCCTGCCGATGCTGCTCGCCCTGTCCTCGCTCGCCATGGCGCAGGAGACCGAGCAGGCGTCGTCCCCGCCGCCGCGGCCGGCCAAGCTGATGACGCTGGATGCCGGCCAGGGCACGGTGGAGCGGCAGTTCTTCGGCCGCGTCGAGGCGAACGAGACGGTCGACCTCGCCTTCCAGGTGGGCGGGCAGATCGTGCGGCTGCCGGCGACCGAGGGCGCGCCGATCCCCGAGGGCGGGCTGGTCGCGCGCCTCGACCTCGACCCGTTCGAACGCCAGCTCGAAGAGGCCCGCGTGAACCTCGACAAGGCCGAGCGCGATCTCGACCGGCTGGAGCAGCTGTCGGGCAACGCGGCCTCCGAGGTCCAGATCCAGGATGCGCGCACGCAGGCGCGGCTGGCCCAGATCGCCGTCGACGACGCCGAGGATCAGCTCGAGGATGCCACCCTCGAGGCGCCGTTCGATGCGCTGGTGGCGCGGCGCATGATGGCGAACTTCTCGACCGTGCAGGCCGGCACCCCTGTCGTTCGCCTGCACGACATGTCAGTCAAGAAGGTGGCGATCGACGTGCCCGAGGTGCTGTTCCGGCGTGCCACGGACGACCGCGACAAGATCGAGGTGAGCGCCAGCTTCCCCGAAAGCGAACAAAGCTACCCGCTGGTCTTCAGCGAGTTCGAGGCCGAGACCGCCGAGGTCGGCCAGACCTACCGCCTGACGCTCGCCTTTGCCGAGGATCCGGGCGAGGGCGTGCTGCCGGGATCGTCGACCACGGTCACGGTGCAGATGCCGCTCGGCGCGTCCTCCGGCATCCTGCTGCCCGAGACCGCGCTGGTCTACGACCCTGAACGCAACCCCTCGGTTATGGTCTTCGCCCCGTCGGGCGAGGATCCCGACCGCGGAGAGGTGCACCGCACCCCGGTCGACATCGAGGTGCGCCCGGACGGGCGCATCGCGCTGCTGGACGGGCCCGAGCCCGGCACGGAGATCGTGATGACCGGCGCCGCCCAGCTCGAGGACGGCCAGTCCGTCCGCCGCTTCACCGGCATCGGGGAGTAACCCAATGCAGATCGCCCGTGGCGCCATCGACCGCGCGCTCATCACCTGGCTTCTGATGCTCGGCTGCCTGCTTGGCGGGATCTGGGGCTTCGCCACCATCGGCCGGCTCGAGGATCCGGCCTTCACCATCAAGAACGCCATCGTCTTCACCCAGTATCCCGGCGCCTCGGCCGAGGACGTGGCGCGCGAGGTGTCCGAACCGCTGGAAAGTGCGATCCAGCAGATGGCCGAGGTCGACACCATCACGTCGTCCAACAAGCCGGGCGTCAGCCGGATCGAGGTGGAGGTGGAGTCCACCTATGGCGGCGACGAGCTGCCGCAGATCTGGGACAAGCTGCGCAACCGGGTGAACGACGCGCAGGGCGACCTGCCGGAGGGCGCCGGGCCCTCCATCGTCAACGACACGTTCGGGGACGTCTTCGGCATTTTCTACGCCGTCTCCACCCCCGGCTTCACCGACGCGGAGACCCACGAGCTGGCCGCCTTCATCCGGCGCGAGCTTCTGGCGGTGGAGGGCGTCGCCGACGTGGAGGTCGCCGGCCTGCCCGAAGAGGCGGTGTTCGTGGAGCCCGAACCGGCGGTGATCGCAAATCTCGGCGTGCCGCCCAACGCGATCATCGGTGCCATCCAGTCGGCGAACTCCGTCACCGATGCCGGGTCGGTCGACCAGAACGGACAGAGCATCCGCATTGCCCCGCCCGTCGGCTCGGACAGCGTCGAGCAGATCCAGAACCTGACCGTCGGCGTCCAGGGCGAGGTGGTGAACCTCACCGACATCGGCACCGTCTACCGCGGCCGGGTCGAAAGCCCCGACACCGTCATCCGCTTCGACGGGCAGGAGGCGTTCACCGTCGGCGTGTCGGGCAAGTCCGACCTCAACATCGTGGACATCGGCAAGGCGGTGGATGCCCGGCTCGACCGGCTGATGAACGACATTCCCTACGGCGTGGAATTCAACCCGGTCTACCAGCAGCACGTGGTGGTCGAGGACTCCTCCAACGCCTTCCTGGTCAACCTCGCCATGTCGGTGGCGATCGTGGTTGTGGTGCTCGCGCTCTTCATGGGCTGGCGGGCGGCGATCGTCGTCGGCACGACGCTGCTGCTGACCGTGGTCGGCACGATGTTCTTCATGGCGGTCTTCGGGATCGAGCTGCAGCGCATCTCTCTCGGGGCGCTGATCATCGCGATGGGGATGCTCGTCGACAACGCCATCGTCGTCGCGGAGGGGATGCAGGGCGAAATGGCCGAGGGCAAATCCTCGCGCGAGAGCGCGGCGGAGGTCGCCGGCAAGACGCAGATCCCGCTTCTGGGCGCGACGGTCATCGGCATCATGGCCTTCGCGGGGATCGGCCTGTCGCCGGATGCGACGGGGGAGTTCCTGTTCTCCCTCTTTGCCGTCATCGGCATCTCGCTGCTCTTGTCGTGGGTGCTGGCGATCACCGCGACGCCGCTTCTGGGTCACTACTTCTTCAAGCGCGGCGGGGTGGAGGCCGGCTCGGCCTATGACGGTCCGGTCTTCCGCGCCTACGCGGCGATCCTCCGGGTGGCGCTGAAACTGCGCTGGCTGGTGGTCATCGCGCTGATCGGGATCACCGTGGTGTGCTACATCGGCTTCGGCCAGGTGAAGCAACAGTTCTTTCCCGACAGCAACACGCCGCTGTTCTACGTCCATTACAAGCTGCCGCAGGGCGCGGACATCATGCGCACGGCAGGCGACATGGAAGTGCTGGAGGACTGGCTGGCCGAGCAGGACGAGGTGTCCTCGGTCGCGACCTTCGTCGGCGGCGGCGCGACGCGCTTCATGCTGACCTACGCGCCCGAAGAGGCATTGCCGACCTACGGCCACCTCATCATCCGCACCGAGACGCTGGAGCAGATCCCGTCGCTGCGCGCCCGTCTGGAGGAGTTCGGCCGCACGGCCCTGCCCGCCGGCGAATTCCGCACCGAGCGGCTGGCCTTCGGCCCCGGCGGTGGCGCACCGGTCGCGGTGCGGTTCTCGGGCTCCGACCCCAACGTGCTGCGCGCGCTGGCCGAGGATGCCGCCGCACGCATGACCGAAGCGTCGGACCGTCTGCAGGACCTGCGCACCGACTGGCGCGAGCGCGAACTCGTGTTGATGCCGCGCTATGCCGACGAGCGGGCCCAGACGGCCGGCATTGCCCGCGAGGACGTGGCCACCGCGCTCGCCAGCGCGACCGACGGCATCCGCGCTGGCGTCTACCGCGAGGACGACCGGCTCATCCCCATCGTCGTGCGCGATCCCGAGGCGTCGTCTGGCGGCGCCGGGCACCTGATCGACCGGCCGGTCTGGTCCGACACCGCGGGCACCTTCGTACCCCTGGAACAGGTGGTCGACGGCTTCGGCTACGAGGTGCACGACACGCTCTACCAGCGCCGCAACCGGCTGCCGACCATCGCGGTGGAGGCCGGCGTGCCCGCGGGCGTGAACGCCATGGACGTCTTCAACGAAGTGCGCGGCCCGATCGAGGCGATGGAACTGCCCGAAGGCTATGCGATGGAATGGGGCGGCGAATACGAAAGCTCCACCGAGGCGCAGGAGAGCCTGGGCCAGCAGCTGCCGATCTCGCTGCTGGTGATGGTGCTGATCTCCATCCTGCTGTTCGGCAAGCTGCGCCAGCCGCTGATCATCTGGCTGCTGGTGCCGATGTCGGTGAACGGGGTGGCGATCGGGCTCCTGGGCACAGGGCTGCCGTTCTCCTTCACCGCGCTCCTGGGCCTTCTGTCGCTCTCGGGCATGCTGATCAAGAACGGCATCGTGCTGGTGGAGGAAATCGACCTCACGCGCGAGGCCGGCGTGCCCTTCCGCGAGGCGGTGGTGCGGGCCTCGACATCGCGCCTGCGGCCGGTGGTGCTGGCGGCGGGGACGACGATTCTCGGCATGACGCCGCTCCTGTCGGATGCCTTCTTCGCTTCCATGGCGGTGACGATCATGGGCGGGCTCGGTTTCGCCTCTGTGCTGACGCTGATCGCCGCGCCGGTTCTCTACGTCATTTTCTTCCCGCGGGCGTGGAAGGCGGACGCGCCGGGGAAGAACTGAGCGGAGGGTGCGAGGGGCGGTCTGCGCCGAAAGCGCGACTTTTTGCGCTGGTGCCCGCGGCCGGACTCGAACCGGCACGCCATGTGGCTAGGGATTTTAAGTCCCCTGTGTCTACCGTTCCACCACGCGGGCCCGCAGCATCGGACCATATGCGGCGGACGAGGCGAGGGAAAGTGTCAGAGTTCGCTGCCCGGCGGGTCCCCCAGCAGGCGCGGCGACAAGGCCGGCCGCACGGGCACGGCATATGCGCCGGGCCGCCGGCGCACCGGTCACGTCACCTCCGCGACACCGTCCTCCTTGACCGCCTGCATCGCGACATAGGTGGAGGTGGAGGAGATATGCGGGAGGGTCGAGATATGGTCGGCCAGCACCTGCCGGTAGCTGCGCATGTCGGTGGTGCGCACCTTCAGCAGATAGTCGAAACTGCCGGCGATGAGATGCGCCTGCTCGATCTCGGGAATGCCGGCCACGGCATCGTTGAACGCGGCGAGCGCCGCCTCGCGCGTGTCCGAAAGGCGCACCTCCACGAAGGCGACGTGATCGAGGCCGAGCTGGATCGGATCGAGGATCGCGCGGTAGCCGCGGATCGCGCCGACCTCTTCCAGCCGCCGCAGCCGCGCCTGGGTGGGCGATTTCGACAGGCCGATCCGGCGCGCAAGCTCGGTGACGGAGCAGCGCCCGTCCTCTGCAAGCACCTTGAGGATCGCCCGGTCGAAGCTGTCGAGATCGAGAATGTCGGTTCGCATGGCGCGCCCCCGCAAAAGAAGTCGGATCGGATCGCGATCCCCGTCACTTCAGGACATATCACTGCAAAAAGCGGCATAAGCTAGAAAAAATCTGCGGAGGTACATCATGCCCAGAGACGTCACGACCGACCTGCGACGCAATATCGACGCCCAGACCTACGCCGACGAGGCGCGCACGGTGGAGGCGCTGGCCACCACGGCCGAGTTGTCCGAAGCCGACCGCCGCGCGATCTGCGAGCGCGGCGCGCAGCTTGTCCGGGACATCCGCGGCTCCGCCAGCCCGGGGCTGATGGAGGTGTTCCTGGCCGAATACGGCCTGTCGACGGAGGAAGGCATCGCGCTGATGTGCCTGGCCGAGGCGCTTCTTCGGGTGCCGGACGCCGAAACCATCGACGCGCTGATCGAGGACAAGATCGCCCCGTCCGACTGGGGCAAGCACATGGGGCACTCGGCCTCGCCGCTGGTGAATGCCTCGACCTGGGCGCTGATGCTCACCGGGAACGTCTTGAAGGATCGGGACCCGGGCATCGCGTCGCACCTGCGCGGCGCCGTGCGGCGTCTGGGCGAGCCGGTGATCCGCCGCGCCGTGGGTCAGGCGATGCGGGTGATGGGCCAGCAATTCGTGCTGGGCGAGACCATCGAGGCCGCGATGAAGCGCGCCGCCAAGCAGGAGGCGCGCGGCTACACCTATTCCTACGACATGCTGGGCGAGGCCGCACGCACCGAGGACGACGCGCGCCGCTATCACCTGTCCTACAGCCGCGCGATCAACGCCATCGCCGGCGCCGCGAAATCCAAGAAGACGCGCGACAATCCCGGCATCTCGGTCAAGCTGTCGGCGCTGCATCCGCGCTACGACGATCTGCAGGCCGACCTTGTCTTCGACTACGTGGTGCCGCGGCTGCGCACGCTCTGCCAGCTTGCCCGCTCGGCCGGGATCGGGCTCAACATCGACGCCGAGGAAATGGACCGGCTCGCGATCTCGCTCGACGTGATCGAGGAGGTGCTGTCGGAACCCTCGCTCCAGGGCTGGGACGGCTTCGGCGTGGTGGTGCAGGCCTACGGCAAGCGCGCGGCGCCGGTGCTCGACTGGCTGCACGATCTCGCAACGCGGCTCGACCGGCGGATCATGGTGCGGCTGGTCAAGGGTGCCTATTGGGACACGGAGATCAAGCGCGCGCAGGTGGCGGGGCTCGAGAGCTTCCCGGTCTTCACCTCGAAGCCGGCGTCGGACGTGAGCTACATCGCCAATGCGCGCAAGCTTCTCCGGATGACCGACCGGATCTATCCGCAATTCGCCACCCACAACGCGCACACGACCATGGCCGTGCTGCACATGGCCGAGGCGATGGAGGTGCCCAAGGAGCACTGGGAGTTCCAGCGCCTCCACGGGATGGGAGAGACGCTCTACGACATCCTGATGAAGAACGAGGGCGTGCGCTGCCGGATCTACGCTCCGGTGGGCCAGCACAAGGACCTGCTCGCCTACCTCGTGCGGCGACTGCTGGAAAACGGGGCCAACTCGTCCTTCGTCAACCAGATCGTCGATGAAAACGTCCCGCCGGAGACCGTCGCGGCCGATCCGTTCCCTCAGGTTCATGACAGCGGCCTGACCACCGGGCCGGACCTCTTCGCGCCCGAGCGGAAGAACTCCATGGGCTGGGATTTGCGCCACCGCCCGACGCTGGCGGCGATCGAAGAGGCCCGCGGCCCCTTCGAGCGTCACACATGGGCCGCGGGCCCGATCACCGCCGAGGAGGCGCCGCACGGGGCCGAGGAGGCGGTGGTGAACCCCGCACGCCCGCGCGACCAGGTTGGCACGGTCACCTGGGCCACGCCGGACACCGTCGCGGCGGCGGCCCGTGTTGCACAGCCATGGGACGCCCCGCCGGAGGAACGCGGCAAGGTCCTGAACCGCATCGCCGACCTCTACGAAGAGCATTACGGAGAGCTTTTCGCGATCCTCCACCGCGAGGCCGGCAAGTCGCTCAATGACGCCGTGGCCGAGGTGCGCGAGGCGGTCGACTTCCTGCGCTATTACGGCGCGCGCACCGCGGGCGACCCGCCGGTTGGTGTCTTCGCCTGCATCAGCCCCTGGAACTTCCCGCTGGCGATCTTCACCGGACAGATCGCCGCCGCGCTTGCCGCCGGCAACGCGGTCCTGTCGAAACCGGCCGAACAGACGCCGCTGATCGCGCACCGGGCCGCGCAGCTCATGCTCGAGGCCGGCGTGCCGGCGACGGCGCTCCAGCTCCTGCCCGGCGCGGCGGAGGTGGGCGGCGCGCTGACCTCCGATGCCCGCGTCGGCGGCGTGGCCTTCACCGGCTCCACCGAGACGGCACAGATCATCCACAAGTCGATGGCCGAGCATCTCGACCCCGGCGCGCCGCTGATCGCGGAGACCGGCGGGCTCAACGCGATGATCGTCGATTCCACCGCCCTGCCCGAACAGGCCGTCGCGGCGATCGTGGAATCGGCGTTCCAGTCGGCCGGCCAGCGCTGCTCCGCCCTGCGCTGCCTCTACGTGCAGGAGGACATTGTCGACAGCTTCACCGAGATGCTCACCGGCGCGATGGACGCGATGCGCATCGGCCGCGGCTGGGAGGTGTCGACCGACGTCGGCCCGGTGATCGACGCCGAGGCGAAAGCGGGGATCGCCGATTACGTCGCGGCGGCGGAGGACGAGGGGCGCGTGATCAAGACCTGCGACACGCCAGATGCCGGGCATTTCGTGGCGCCGACCCTGATCCGCGTGAAGGGGATCGACGATCTGGAGCGCGAGATCTTCGGCCCGGTCCTGCACCTCGCCACGTTCAAGGCCGACGAGATCGAGGCGGTGATCGACGCGATCAACGGGCGCGGCTACGGGCTGACCTTCGGGCTGATGACGCGGATCGACGACCGGGTGCAGCACGTCTCCGAGCGCATCGCGGCGGGCAACGTCTACGTCAACCGCAACCAGATCGGCGCCATCGTCGGCTCCCAGCCTTTCGGCGGCGAGGGGCTTTCGGGCACCGGTCCCAAGGCGGGCGGCCCGGACTACCTGGACCGCTTCCGCCAGCACCCGGCCGGGCAGTCCGCCGGCAAATGGTCCAAGGATGACGATCCGGCGCATATCGAGAAAGCCGCGAAGAAGGCGGCGCAGGACAGGGTGGTCGACCGGACCGAACTGCCCGGCCCGACGGGCGAGTCCAACATGCTCTCCACCCTGCCGCGTCCCGCCGTGCTCTGCCTCGGGCCGGGGGCGGAGGCGGCGCGGGTCCAGGCGCAGGCGATCCGCGATCTCGGCGGCGTCGCCGTGGAGGCGGAGGGGCGCGTGGCCCCCGAGGCGCTGGAGACGCTCGGCGGCATCTCCGGCGCGATCTGGTGGGGCGACGCGGAGGCCGCGCGCAGCTATCGCGCGGCCCTTGCGCGGTTCGACGGGCCGATCCGCTTCCTGGTGACCGGCACGCCCGACCGCGGCCACGCGCTCCTCGAACGCCACGTCTGCGTCGATACCACCGCAGCCGGCGGCAATGCCAAGCTCCTCGCCGGGGTGTCGTGACCGGGTGCGGCCGGGCGCCGCACAATCTTCATCAAGATTGTGCCCAGGTTCTTGTCCAAGAACCTGGGTCCCGGCCCCGCGGGCTTGACCCCGGGCGCCGGCGGTCCAAGCTCAGCCCATGTTTCCGATCCGCGATCACAACCCGTCGGGCTCCGTCCCCGTCGTCACCTACGCGCTGATCGCGGCGAACGTGGTGATCTTTCTCAACTACTGGTCGCTCTTTCAGAACGACCTGGCGCTCAACCGCTTCTTCTGGGACTGGGCGCTGATCCCGGCGCGCGTGACCGCGGGCGACGGATTCGGCGGTATCGTCACCTCGATGTTCCTGCATGGCGGGGTCCTGCACCTCGCCGGCAACATGCTGTTCCTGTTCATCTTCGGCGACAATGTCGAGGACGAGATGGGCCATGTCGGCTACCTCCTCTTCTACCTCGCCTCCGGCGTCGGCGCGGCGCTGGCGCAGTACATCACCGCGCCGTTTAGCCAGGTGCCCATGGTGGGCGCGTCGGGCGCCATCGCCGGAGTGATGGGCGCCTACCTGCTGCTGTTTCCCCGCGCCCGCGTCGACATCCTGATCATCCTGATCGTGATCTTTCGCATCGTCACCATTCCCGCGTGGATCCTGCTCGCGCTCTGGCTGGCGATGCAGGCCTTCGGCGGCATCGGCACGCCGGCGGATGCCGGCGGCACCGCCTACTGGGCGCATGTGGGCGGCTTCGTAATCGGCGTGGTGCTCACGATACCGCTCTGGCTCAGGCGCGGCGGGCCGGCCTTCTGGCGCCGCTCGCTGGGCGCTCCGCGCCACCCGGCGGCAGAGTACCGCCTGACCGCGACGGACGTGCCGCGCGCCGGACGCCGGCGCACCCGCCGCGGCCCCTGGAGCCGCTGACCATGGAGGAGACCCGCGAATGACCGAAAGACGCGCCACCTGCCATTGCGGCGCCGTGGAGCTGCGCGTGACGCTGTCGGCCCCTCTGGAGAGCGCCGCGCGCTGCGACTGCTCCTTCTGCCGGCGCCGAGCCGCGCCCAACGTCTCGGCCCGGCGCGAGAACGTGCATGTCGTCCGCGGCGCGGAGACGCTGACCCGCTACGGCTTCGGCACCGACACCGCACAGCATTACTTCTGCCGGATCTGCGGGATCTACATGTACCACGTCCGCCGCTCCGATCCGTCGGAATGCGGCGTCAATCTCGGCACGCTAGAGGGCGTGAACCCGGCCGAGTACGAACCGATGCGCTGGAACGACGGGGTCAATCACCCCTCGGACCGGTGATCACGCCTCGCGAATGACCCGCGCGAACTGGTCGAAGAGGTTGCCGTTGGCGCACAGGATCGTGCCGTCCTCGAGAGGCGTCTGCCCCTCGCGCACGCCCCCCACCAGCGCCCCGGCCTCGAGCGCGATCAGGCTCCCCGCCGCGAGATCCCAGATCTGCAGCTCGCGTTCCCAGTAGCCGTCGTAGCGGCCCGCGGCCACATAGGCGAGGTCGAGCGACGCCGCCCCCCAGCGCCGCACGCCCGCGCATTGCGGCATCAGCCGCGCAAGATCGGTGAGCGTCGCCGGCAGCGTCCGCTTGGCGCCGAAGGGCACGCCGGTGGCGAACAGCGCCTCGGACATGCGGGCGCGGCCCGACACGCGCAGGCGCTTGGAATCGTTCAGCCAGGCGCCCTGCCCGCGCTCGGCATAGAACATCTCGTCCTTCGCCGCGTCGTAGACCACGGCCGAGACGATCGACCCCTTGTGCTCCAGCGCGATGGAGATGGCCCAATGCGGCATGCCGTGCAGGAAGTTCGTCGTCCCGTCGAGCGGATCGACGATCCAGCGGCGCGTCGGGTCCTCGCCCGGCGTCTCGCCGCTTTCCTCGGCCAGCCAGCCATAGGTGCCGCGCGCGCCCATCAGTTCTTCGCGCAGGATCTTCTCGGCGGCGAGGTCGGCGCGGCTGACGAAGTCGCCGGCGCCCTTCATCGAGACCTGCAGGTTCTCGACCTCGCGGAAATCCTTGACGAGCGACCGTCCGGCCTTCCGCGCCGCCTTCATCATGATGTTGAGATTGGCGCTGCCCTGCATCGGCCCGGCCCTTCCTGTAGGTTCAGGCCGGGCGTATACGCGCGCCCATAAGGGATGTGAAGGGGCCGCGCCTCAGCGCTAGACGATGCCTTTCGCGCCAACCACGATGCCCTTGCCGCCGTCAGTGTCATCGGTGCGGTGCACCCGCTTCGGCGCAAGGGTGCGCGCACCGGCGCGGTTTTCGTACGGACCTGCATGCGGCGCGCCGCAGGAGATGACCCCGTTCAATGAGGTCGGCCGCAGGCCCGCAGGGCAGTAATTCGTCGCGCCCGGTCAACTGTGCACGAGGACGTCGGAACCGGCAACGTTCGTGGCGTCACCTCGGTAGGGCGTCGTTCCATGCGAGGGCCGTTTCGCTCGAACAGAATAGCGCGGCCGCCGCCAAAAAGCCCTGCGCATATGCCTTTTTCGCGGATTCCAAATGTTTCGGAGATCGAACGGCCGGGGCCGCGCAAGTCGAATTCTTCCAGCGCGGACAGGTTGCTTCAGACCCTTCGCGGTCAGGTCGGATCGTGCTCGTCCCAGTGGCGCCCCATAGCGACGATGCAGGACCGCCCCGACGCGTAGGTCATCACCAGGGTCCAGTCGCCGTCCTCCGCGCGCCAGAGTTCCATCACCTCGTCTGGAGAGCGCAGGCCCGTGGCATGACGCTTGGCTCCGTATTGGCGGGTCAGCTTGTCGGACATCCGGTCTTTCGGGGCGCAGATCACCTCTGCGATCGGGCTCTGCCCCGTCGCGGGAGCCGCCAGCGCGGCAAACAGGATGACAGCAAGGAAACGCATCCCTTGAATGTAACAGAGAGATGACAAATGCCTACAAAAAAGGGCCGGAGCAGGCTCCGGCCCGATATCCCCGCGCCCGGGCGCGGGGGACGATGCGCAAGCTGCGCTTCAGAACCGGTAGTTGAGGTTCACGCCGACCGTGGTCGCTTCGGCTTCGAGATCCCCGGCGTCGAAGTCGGAGAACTCGTGGTAGTTCACTTCGGCACCGGCGGTGACGTTCTCGGTCAGGAACGTCTCGGTGCCGAGGCCGACGTAGTAGCCGTCAGAGTCGCCAACCGAGTCAGAGTCGGTGTATGCCTTGGCGTAGCCGCCTTGGCCGAACACCATCGTGCGCCCGAAGTCGTAACCGAAGCGCGGGCCGACGCGCAGCAGACCGTCGGTGGTGGCAACACCGTCAACGTCGATATCGGCGAAATCATACTGCACCCCGCCGCCGAGGATGAAGTTGCCGAAGTCGTAATCGTAGTTGGCGCGCAGGCCGTACACGCCACCTTCGCCATCGCTGTCAGGGCTGTCGGTGTCGATGTCGCCATAGCCGAGTTGACCACCGAACGAGAAGCCCGAGAAGTCATAGAGCGGCGCGGGCGCTGCCGGGGTCACCGGCTGCTGAACGACCGGCTCTTGCGGCGTCGGGGTCGGGCCAGCGGCGAAGGCGACGCTGGCTGCGGTCGCGGCTGCGGCGGTGGTGATGAGGAAAACGCGTTTCATGCTCGGGTCTCCGTGCTCCGTTGCGTGTGGCGGGTCTTTTGCCCGTCGGTGGTGCAGCAGAAATGGTTAATGCCGCGACTTCGTTCCACCGATGCCGGATCACGGATCCGTGCCGGCACTCCGTCACGAAGTCGTGTTGTTTCAGGATCTTGCGGCCTCAGGCCGTGCTTTGCCGATGACCCGGGGTGCAAAGCTCACAACCTGAAACATGCCGGCACCTCCAATCACGCCGGGAGCGATTATTCGCTCAATCCCGCGCCTCAAGCGCATATCTGGCATTCTATATTTGCATACCAAATCGTGCACCTCATGTCCTGCGGGCGTTGCTTCCAACCTGCGGTAACGGCTCGACCCCGCGAAGGCCATTGACGCCACGCCGGAAGAAGACTAGCTGCTTCCCTGCGCCAGCCCTGCCGCGTGAGCAGGTGACGCCCGACACATGGCCGACGCGGCCCGGGGCGCAGCGCAATCATCACCACCCAGGTTCCCAATTCACGCGGGGGTCCGATGCTGCCGAACGGCGCGACGGGCAATGCGGCCCCGCGCGAGTCTTCGGCGGCAAACCCGAACGCGATCGCCCTGTCCGCCTTGCGGGACCGGGGCTCTCTTTCCGACGGCGCGCGCTGCGCCGCGACATGACAGGACACCACCTTTGGATTTCGACATGCTGGGGCTGCCGCCCCGCCTCGCCCAGAACCTCTCCGAAATGGGCATCACCGACCCGACCCCGATCCAGGCCCGCGCCATTCCCGAGGCCATGAACGGCCGTGACGTGATGGGCCTTGCCCAGACCGGCACCGGCAAGACCGCGGCCTTCGGGTTGCCGCTCGTTTCCGCCATCGCGCGGATGGAAGGCCGGCCCGATCCCAAGACGGTACGCGGGCTCGTCCTTGCGCCGACGCGCGAACTGGCCAAGCAGATCCTCGACAACCTCCGCGCCTATGCCGCCGGCACCAGCGTTCGGGTCGAACTCGTGGTCGGCGGCGCCGCCCCGCGCCCGCAGGAAAACAAGCTGGCACGCGGCGTCGACATCCTCGTCGCGACACCAGGCCGGCTGATCGACCATCTCGACCGCAAGGCCGTACGGCTGAGCGAGACCGGGTTCCTGGTCCTGGACGAGGCCGATCAGATGCTCGATCTCGGCTTCATCCACGCGCTTCGCAAGATCGCCCCGCTTCTGCCGGCAGAGCGCCAGACCATGCTGTTCTCGGCCACCATGCCCAAGCAGATGACCGAGATCGCGCAGGCCTTCCTCACAGATCCGGTGCGGATCGAGACCGCGCCGCCGGGCAAGCCGGTCGACAAGATCTCGCAGAGCGTCCACTTCGTCGAGCAGTCCGAAAAGACCGGCCTGTTGATCGACATGCTGAGCGCCCACCGCGACGAGGCCGCACTGGTCTTCGCGCGCACCAAGCACGGCGCTGAGCGTCTGATGAAGACGCTCGACAAGGCCGGCTTCGCCGCCGCCTCTGTCCACGGCAACAAGAGCCAGGGCCAGCGCGAACGGGCTCTGAAAGGCTTCCGGTCGGGTGAGCTGACGGTGCTGGTGGCAACGGACGTTGCCGCCCGCGGCATCGACGTGCCCGAGGTGCGTCACGTCTACAACTTCGATCTGCCGAACGTGGCGGACAACTATGTCCACCGCATCGGTCGCACGGCCCGCGCGGGCCGCGACGGCGCCGCGATCGCGTTCTGCGCGCCGGCCGAGATGGGTGAGTTGCGCGACATCCAGAAGGTGATGGGCCGCGACATCCCCGTCGCCGGCGGCACACCTTGGTCGGCACCGCGCGGCGAGGCCCCGAAAAAACGCCGTGGCGGCGGTGGTGGCAAAGGCTTCGGCGGCGGTGGCGATGGCGCCCGCAAGCCGCAATCGCGGCGCCCGCGTCAGTCCCGCCCGCGCAAGGCGGCCTGAGCCGCTCCGGCAGCCGAATTCCCCAGGCAGTAGGAACGACGCCTCCCGGTTCTCCGGGAGGCGTCTTTCGTTCAGGCCCCGGCCGGCCAGGTGAAGTCGGGGCGCAGCCCTTCGTGCACCGGGCGACCGTCATCCGGCTTCGGATACGGCTTCGAGCTGTCGTAGAAGGCGTGATAGGTGGCATCCGGGAAGGCCCCGGTATCGTAGCCCATCACGTTCGGCACCGCGACGCGGATCCGCCCCTGCTTGTCGTCCAGCATCAACGGCGCGCCACACTCGGAGCAGGTGCACAGCTCGAGCGGCCCGTCGGGGTTGTCGGCGTTGAACGGCTGGCGGGCGATCTTCTCGGGATGGTCCACCTCGATGTCGGAGTGGTTGAAGAACGCCACATGCGTGGTCTGCTGACCGGTCACGTTCTTGCAGACGTTGCAGTGGCAGACGTGGTTGTCGATCGGCTCGGCCGTGGCCGTCACGTGGACATGCGCGCAGCCGCCTTCATAGTGGGTGGTCATCGGTGTCTCTCCTCCATTTGGACGCGCGCTCTTGGCGGCGCGCGTGGACACAGTGTCGCGCCGAACGGGCCCACCGGGCGAGAGAGTCTTTCGGCGGTGTTCCAGACGGCGCCGGTCCCGGCGCCGGAAACGAAAACACCCTCCGGCCGGGGCCGGAGGGTGCCGTGGGCGCACAATCGGCGCCCCCTGTCTCATGTCGCGGCGCGGGTCAGCCGCGCTCTTCGACGATTTCCACCAGATGCGGGATCTTGCGGATCATGCCGCGGATCGAAGGCGTGTCCTCGAGCTCGCGGGTCTTGTGCATCTTGTTGAGGCCGAGCCCGATGAGCGTCTTGCGCTGGATCTCGGGGCGGCGGATCGGGGAACCGATCTGCTTGACGACGATGGTCTTTGCCATGGGTTACGCCTCCTCCGACACGCGGACGTGGTCGCCTTCCGCCTGCGGGTTGTTCTCTTCCCGCTTGGGCAGGATGTCCGACACCTTCTTGCCGCGGCGCTGCGCGACGTGACGGGGCGACTGCTGACGCGACAGGCCTTCGAGCGTGGCGCGGATCATGTTGTACGGGTTCTGCGAGCCGTTCGACTTCGCGACGACGTCCTGGATGCCGAGCATTTCGAACACAGCGCGCATCGGACCACCGGCGATGATCCCGGTACCCTGCGGGGCGGTGCGCATGATCACGCGGCCCGCGCCGTGGCGCCCTTCGAGGTCGTGGTGCAGGGTGCGGCCTTCGCGCAGCGGCACGCGCATCATCTTGCGCTTGGCCTGCTCGGTCGCCTTGCGGATCGCCTCGGGGACCTCTTTGGCCTTGCCCTTGCCGAAGCCGACGCGGCCCTTCTGGTCACCGACAACCACGAGCGCGGCGAAGCCGAAGCGCTTGCCGCCCTTCACGGTCTTGGAGACACGGTTGATCGCCACCAGGCGATCGGCGAATTCGGGGGCCTCGTCGCGGTCGCGGCGGCCGCCCCGTCTGTTGTCACGTTCTGCCATGCAAGGCATTCCTTTCGTACTGGGCCGCGCGGCCCGTATCGTCCAATCGAAGTGGCCCGAGCGCCGGGCCCCCGATCATCGAGGCGGCCTGAACCGCCTGCGCATGGTGCGACGGCCGGGGCCGCCAGACGGATGGGGCGGGCCGAAGCCCGCCACATCTTCAGATCTTCAGACCGGCCTCGCGGGCCGCGTCGGCCACGGCCTTGACCTTGCCGTGAAAGAGGAAACCGCCGCGGTCGAAATACGCTTCTTCCACGCCGGCCTTCTTCGCACGCTCGGCAATCGCGGCGCCGACCTTCTGGGCGGCTTCCACGTTGTTCTTGCCGAGAACGCCGAGATCCTTCTCGAGCGTCGAGGCCGCCGCCACGGTCACGCCGTTGACGTCGTCGATCAGCTGCACGCTGATGTTCTTGTTGGAGCGGTGGACCGAAAGGCGCATCCGCCCCTCGTTCACCGCGCGCAACTTGTTCCGGACGCGCAGACGGCGCTTCAGGAACTGCACTCGCTTGTCGTATGCCATGTTCGCCGTCCTTACTTCTTCTTGCCTTCCTTCTGGAAGATGTACTCACCCTTGTAGCGGATGCCTTTGCCCTTGTAGGGTTCGGGCCGCCGCCAGTCGCGGATGTTCGAGGCCACCTGACCCACCTGCTGAAGGTCGTGGCCTTCGACGGTGAGTTCGGTCGGCTTCGCCGCGGTAATGGTGATCCCTTCCGGAATCGGGAAATCGACGTCGTGCGACAGGCCGAGGTTCAGTTTCAGGACCTGGCCCTGAACCTGCGCCCGGTAACCAACGCCTTGGATCTCCAGCTCCTTCTTGAAGGTGTTCTGGACCCCATGGACGAGGTTGGCGATGATGGTGCGGGTCATGCCCCACTGCTGGCGCGCGCGCTTGGACTTGCCGCGCGGCTCCACCGTCACGGCATCGTCGCCCACCGTGATGGTCACGTCGTCAGTTGCGGTGAAGCTTTTGGTGCCCTTGGGGCCCTTCACCTCGATCGTCTGCCCCGACAGGGATGCGGAGACACCCGAGGGCAGCTCGACCGGTCTTTTGCCAATACGAGACATTGTCAGGCCTCCTTAGAATACCGTGCAGAGCACTTCGCCGCCGACGTTCTGGGCGCGGGCGGAGTGATCGCTCATCACGCCCTTGGACGTGGAGACGATCGAGATGCCCAGGCCCTGACGCACCTGCGGAATGGTGTCGACGCCGAGATAGACGCGGCGGCCCGGCTTGGACACGCGCTTCAGCTCGCGGATCACCGGCTCGCCCTCATAGTACTTGAGCGAGATTTCCAGCGCCGCATGGCCGTTCTTGTCGGTCGTCCGTTCGTAGCCGCGGATGTAGCCTTCGTCCGCGAGCACATCGAGAACCCAGGCGCGCAGCTTGGACGCGGGCGTCGACACCGTCGACTTGCCGCGCATGCCGGCGTTGCGGATACGGGTGAGCATATCACCGATAGGATCGTTCATGTGTCAGCCCTCCCTTACCAGCTCGACTTGACCATGCCGGGCAGCAGGCCCTTGTTGCCGAGGTCGCGCAGCATGATCCGGCTGATCTTCAGCTTGCGGTAATAGGCGTGCGGACGCCCCGTCAGCTGGCAGCGGTTGTTGAGGCGCGTGGGCGAGGAATTGCGGGGTAGCTCGGCCAGCTTGAGCCGGGCCTTGAACCGCTCTTCCATCGGCTTGGATTCGTCTTTCGCGGTCGCTTTCAGCGAAGCGCGCTTGGCGGCGTATTGTGCCACGAGCCGCTCACGCTTCTTCTGACGTTCGACCATGGATTTCTTAGCCATGTCTGTATTCCCTCAGCTCGTGAACGGCATGTTGAACTGCTTCAGCAGCGACTTCGCCTCGGCATCGGTCTTCGCCGTGGTGGCGATGATGATGTCCATGCCCCAGACCTCGTCGACCTTGTCGAAATCGATCTCGGGGAAGACGATGTGCTCCTTGAGGCCCATCGCGAAGTTGCCACGGCCATCGAAGCTGGGCTTCACGCCGCGGAAGTCGCGGATGCGGGGCATCGCGATGGTGACCAGCCGGTCGAGGAATTCGTACATCCGGTCGCCGCGCAGCGTGACCTTCGCACCGAGCGGCATGTCCTCGCGGACACGGAAGCCGGCGATCGACTTCTTCGCCTTGGTGACGACAGCGTGCTGGCCGGCGATCTTCGACAGGTCTTCCTGCGCCGACTTGGCCTTCTTGGAGTCGCGCACCGCCTCGGCACCGCAGCCGATGTTCAGGACGATCTTGTCCAGACGCGGGATCTGCATGTCGTTCTTGTAGCCGAACTCCTCACGGAGCGCGGGGCGGATCGTCTCGCGGAACTGCTGGCGCAGGCGCGGGGTGTAGTTCGCCGTATCAAGCATCGATCGCATCCCCCGTGGTCTTGGCGAAGCGGACCTTCTTGTCGCCCTCGACGCGGAAGCCGACGCGGGTCGGTTTGCCATTGGCGTCGACGAAAGCCAGGTTCGACAGGTCGATCGGCATCGCCTTGGGCTGGCGGCCGCCCTGGTTGGTCTGGCTCTGGCGCTGGTGACGCACGGCCATGTTCAGGCCCTCGACCACCGCCTTGTTCTCTTTGGGCATCACCGTGGTGATGGTGCCCTGCTTGCCGCGGTCCTTGCCGGCAAGCACGACGACCTTGTCGCCCTTCTTGAGTTTCGCAGCCATCAGAGCACCTCCGGAGCGAGCGAGATGATCTTCATGAAGTTCTTCGCGCGGAGCTCACGCACCACGGGGCCGAAGATACGGGTGCCGATGGGCTCGCCCGAATTGTTGAGGATCACCGCGGCGTTGCGGTCGAAGCGGATGGCGGTGCCGTCTTCGCGACGAACCTCCTTGGCGGTGCGCACGACGACGGCCTTGCGGACATCGCCCTTCTTCACGCGGCCGCGCGGGATGGCTTCCTTGACGGAGACGACGATGATGTCGCCTACCGACGCATACTTGCGCTTGGAGCCACCCAGGACCTTGATGCACTGAACTTTTCGGGCACCCGAATTGTCAGCGACATCCAGATTGGTCTGCATCTGGATCATGGCGTTTCTCCCGACCTTCCGGAGCTGTTCTGGTTAACTCTCCGGGGTTTCGATTGTCATGTGCCGGGCCCGCGCGGGGCCCGGGGTCGTTCTACTGGGCGCTTTCGGCCTCGGCCTTCTGGGCCTCCCACCGCTCGCGCTCGATCCGGGCAAGCTCGGCGTGGTGGGCCTTCTGCTCCTCGATCATCTCGGCGGTCATCACTTCCCACCGCTTGGTCTTGGACTTCGGCGCGCATTCGCGGATCATCACGAAATCGCCGACCTTGAAGGACTGGGCCTCGTCGTGGGCGCGGTACTTCTTGGATTTCTTGATCGTCTTCTGAAGCACCGGGTGCTTGAAGCGACGCTCGACCGAGACCGTCACCGTCTGCGCGTTGGCGGTCGAGGTCACGGTGCCTTGCAGGATTCGCTTGGGCATGTCGCGGGTCCTCTTACTCGGTCGTGGCGGCCGCGGCCGCCTTTTCGTTGAGAACGGTCATCACGCGCGCAGTGTCGCGCTTGACGGTGCGCATGCGCGCGGTGTTCTCCATCTGGCCGGTCGCCTGCTGGAAGCGCAGGTTGAAGGCCTCTTTCTTGAGCTGGACAAGCTGGTCCCGGAGTTCGTCCGGGGTCTTGTCACGGAGTTCGCTGGCGTTCATGGCGCCCCTTTCATTCAACATCACCGGAAGGCCCCTGCCTGCGTTGGCGCGCAGGGTCACCCTGATTCCGGTGGAGTCCGTGGATGAGGCTCGCGCCTACCATCAAGCCGTGCACAACGCAAGCGGCGATTGGTTCAGCGCAGGTAGTTGCCGGTATTGGCCGTCCATCGACGCTCGGCGAGCATTTCGTCCCCGCACTTGTCGCCCTGGATATCGTAGGTGGCCTGCCAGCGCCCCCCCGCCCCGAGCACAAGATCCCAGGACCGGGTCGCGATCCGCACGGTCACGAAACGCGGATCGCTGAGCGCCGCCTTATCCTTCACCAGCGGGACGGCGAACGGCAGGAAGTGATTGCAGATCCCGTGGATGATGTGGGCCTTCGACATCTTGTCGGTGACCTGGTCCACGCGCAGGCGGAGTTCGAGGCCCTCCTCGCCTTCGCCCCTGATCGCGATGGTGTTGGTCCACTCGACGTTCTGCGCCCCTGCGGGCAGCGGCACCAGGGTGAGGAAGGCGAACGTCGCCGTGCCGAACATTACTGCGATCGCTTTGGTCATGGCCCTTCGTACCCTGCAAATCGTTACGCCCGAGTGAATCGAAGCGTAATCGGACTTGCCGGCTGCGCAAAACGCGCTAAGGGCCATCAGGCCCGATTTGTTCGGAGGTGCCCGATTTTTATTCCCACTTGTAGTTGAAGCTGACGCTGATGCGGTCGTCCTCGGCCATGTTCATCGGCACCTCGTGCCGCAGCCAGGATTCCCACAGCATCACGTCGCCGACCTCGGGCGCCACGTAGACGAAGCTCTTCAGCTCCTCGCGGCACTCCTTCGTGCGCGTCGGCGCAGCCATCATCATCGGCAGGCGCGGATCCTCGAGCTTGAGCGCCGAGGTCCCGTCGGGCATCGCCACATAGGTCGTCCCCGAGATCACCGAATGGGGGTGGATGTGCGAACCGTGGGAGCCGCCCTCGGGCAGCACGTTGATCCAGATATCCTCCAGCACCAGCCCCTTGTCGCCAAGATCGAACTGCAGGTCCTCCGCGAAGGCGGCGACATGGGCGTCGAGCGCCTTCACCAGGTCGGCGAAGATCGGGAAGCGCCACGGCAGGTCGGTGAGCGAGGCATAGGAGGTGTACCCGGGATAGCCTTCGCGCTCGCACCAGTCCTGCCCGGCCTCGTCATCGTCGGCGATGGAGTAGCAGGAGGCTTCGAGTTCGCCCGGATCGATCTGCGGATCGAAGGCCGAGAGGCGCGCGCGGTACAGGCGTGTCGCGAAGAGGGAGCGAGTGTCGGCCATGGGGGCTCTCCGGGGTCTGGCTGGCGGTTGCCGCCTCCCTATCCCACGACAGCACCGAACGGAACGGGGCCCGTCACGCCGCCGGGACGAAGGTGAAGCCCGAAACTCCGCGGTCGGCAAACGGGGCCCGAAGGGACGACACCTTGCCAAGCTCGGTCACCGCGAGATCCGGCAGGGCACCGCCTGCCCGGACCCGTAGACCCCGCGCCGTCCATTCCCGGTAGACATCGAGCCGGGCCCTTGCCTCGGCCGCATCCTCGTCGCTCGCGTCGAGCGTGACGGAGACGACAACCGGCGCGCGAGCCCCTCTGGCGACGTCAGGCTGACCCCGTGACCTTCGAATTGAACGGAATAAACCGGCATTGTCACATTCCTCGGACGCAGAAGGCCCCCAGCGTTTCCACTGGGGGCCCATGAGGCGAACGCGGGGTCCGCCCCCTTGTCTTACCAGTCCTCGCGCGCAACGATGCGCGTCTTGATCGGCAGCTTCATCGACGCAAGGCGCAGAGCCTCGCGGGCAATTTCCTCGCCGACGCCGTCGATCTCGAACATCACCCGGCCGGGCTTGACCTTGCAGGCCCAGCGGTCGACCGACCCCTTGCCTTTACCCATCCGGACCTCGATCGGCTTGGCCGACACGGGCACATCCGGGAAAATGCGGATCCAGACACGGCCCTGACGCTTCATGTGGCGCGTCATGGCACGGCGGGCCGCCTCGATCTGGCGCGCGGTCACGCGCTCGGGCTGCGTGGCCTTCAGGCCGAAGGAGCCGAAGTTAAGGTCGGAGCCGCCCTTGGCCTCGCCCTTGATGCGACCCTTCTGCTGCTTGCGGTACTTGGTACGCTTGGGTTGAAGCATGTCCTATCCTCCTCAGCGCCGGCCGCCGCCGGCACCGCGCGGTGCAGGTCCGTCCTGGATTTCCTGCGTGCGGCGGTCGCGGGCTTGGGGATCGTGCTCCATGATCTCGCCTTTGAAGATCCAGACCTTGATCCCGATGATGCCGTAAGGCGTTTCCGCCTCGACGCTGGCATGGTCGATATCGGCACGCAGGGTGTGCAGCGGAACGCGGCCCTCGCGGTACCATTCCGTCCGCGCGATCTCCGCGCCGCCGAGACGGCCCGAGACGTTCACCCGGATGCCCTGTGCGCCCATGCGCATGGCGTTCTGCACCGCGCGCTTCATGGCTCGGCGGAACGACACCCGGCGTTCGAGCTGCTGGGCGATGCTTTCACCCACCAGGCGCGCGTCCAGTTCCGGCTTGCGCACCTCGACGATGTTGAGGTGCAGCTCGGACGCGGTCATGCGGCCCAGCTTCTTGCGCAGGGTCTCGATGTCGGCGCCCTTCTTGCCGATGATGACGCCCGGACGCGCGGCATGGATCGTCACGCGGCACTTCTTGTGCGGACGCTCGATGATGATGCGCGCGACGCCGGCCTGCTTGCACTCATCGTGGATGAACTCGCGGATCTTGAGATCCTCGAGCAGCAGGTTGCCGTAGTCCTTGGTGTCGGCGTACCAGCGGCTGTCCCAGGTGCGGTTCACCTGCAGGCGCATGCCGATCGGATTGGTCTTGTTACCCATTAGGCTTGCTCCTCGACCTGACGCACCTTGATGGTGATTTCCGAGAACGGCTTCAGAATGCGCCCGAACCGGCCACGGGCCCGCGGACGACCGCGCTTCATGATCAGGTTCTTGCCCACATACGCTTCGGCGACGACGAGGTCGTCGACGTCGAGGCCGTGGTTGTTCTCGGCGTTGGCGATGGCCGACTGAAGGCACTTCTTCACGTCTTCGGCGATGCGCTTCTTGGAGAAGGTCAGGTCCGTGAGGGCCTTGTCGACCTTCTTGCCGCGAATGAGCGCCGCGACGAGGTTCAGCTTCTGCGGCGAGGTGCGCAGCATGCGCAGCTTGGCCATCGCCTCGTTGTCCGCCACGCGGCGGGGATTCTTATCCTTGCCCATGGCTTATTTCCTCTTCGCTTTCTTGTCGGCCGAGTGCCCGTAATAGGTGCGGGTGGGCGAGTATTCGCCGAACTTCTGTCCGATCATGTCCTCGGAGACGTTCACCGGCACATGCTTGTGGCCGTTGTAGACGCCGAAGGTGAGGCCGACGAACTGCGGCAGGATGGTGGAACGACGCGACCAGATCTTGATCACTTCGTTGCGGCCCGATTCGCGCGCTGCCTCGGCCTTCTTCAGGACGTAGGCGTCGACGAACGGACCTTTCCAGACGGAACGTGTCATGTGTTAGCGACCCTTCTTCCGAGCGTGACGCGAGCGAATGATGAGCTTCTGCGACGCCTTGTTGGTGTCGCGCGTGCGATGGCCCTTGGTCGGCTTGCCCCAGGGGCTGACCGGGTGACGGCCGCCCGAGGTGCGGCCCTCGCCGCCACCATGCGGGTGGTCGATCGGGTTCATCACGACGCCGCGGACGCTCGGGCGCTTGCCCATGTGGCGCGACCGGCCGGCCTTGCCGAAGTTCTGGTTGCTGTTGTCGGGGTTCGACACCGCGCCCACGGTGGCCATGCATTCCTGCCGGACCATCCGAAGCTCGCCCGACGACAGGCGGATCTGCGCGTAGCCGCCGTCACGGCCGACGAACTGCGCGTAGGTGCCGGCGGCGCGTGCGATCTGCCCGCCCTTGCCCGGCTTCAGCTCGATATTGTGGACGATCGTGCCGATCGGCATGCCCGAGAACGGCATCGCGTTGCCCGGCTTGATGTCGGCCTTGGCACCCGACAGAACGCGGTCGCCGATGGCGAGGCGCTGGGGCGCGAGGATGTAGGCCTGCTCGCCGTCATCGTACTGGATCAGCGCGATGAAGGCGGTCCGGTTGGGGTCGTATTCGATCCGGGCGACGGTGCCCTGGACGTCGAACTTGCGACGCTTGAAGTCCACGATCCGGTAAAGGCGCTTTGCGCCCCCGCCGCGGCGGCGCATCGTGATCCGTCCGGTGTTGTTGCGACCGCCCTTCTTCGTCAGACCCTCGGTGAGGCTCTTGACGGGGCGTCCCTTGTACAGCTCCGAACGGTCGATCAGCACCAGCCCGCGCTGGCCCGGCGTCGTCGGCTTGTACGACTTGAGTGCCATGCTTTCTGTCTTCCGTTATCAGCGGCCCGGATTCCCCGCTCGGGTCTCCGCGCCTATGTGTCGGCCGGGTCCAGATCGGCTGGCTCCGGCGTCGGATGTAGGGCCCCGAAGGTCCCCGGTGATGGCCGCAACGGTGGGCGGAGTGCCCACCCTACGGACGCCGGGCGATGCCGCGGCGTATCGCGGGGCGGCAGGTCGGGTGGGCAATCCGCCCACCGCCGGCCCCCGCAAATGCGACGTGGCCCCGGGTTCGGCCCCGGGGCCACGTCACGATTCGCAGCCTCTTATCAGAGGCCCGTGGTCACGTCGATGGTGTTGCCCTCTTCGAGCGTGACATAGGCCTTCTTGGTGTCGGCGCGGCGGCCCTTCTGGCCGCGGAAGCGCTTCACCTTGCCCTTGTGGATCGCGGTGTTCACCGCCTTCACCTTGACGCCGAAGACAGCCTCGATCGCGTCGCGGATCTGCGGCTTGGTGGCGTCCATCGCCACCTCGAAGACGACGGCGTTGTTCTCGGACGCCATCGTGGACTTCTCGGTGATGATCGGCTTTCGGATCACGTCGTAGTGCTGTGCGGTCGCGCTCATTTCAGGCGTGCCTCCAGTGCTTCGATCCCCGCGCGGGTGATCACCAGGGTGTCCCGCTTGAGGATGTCGTAGACGTTCGCGCCCATCGACGGCAGCACATCGAGCCCGTCGATATTCGCCGCGGCACGGGCGAATTCGCCGTTCACCTCGGCGCCGTCGATGACGAGCGCACGCTTCCAGCCCAGATCCTTGACCGCCTTGGCGAGGGTCTTGGTCTTGCCGTCGGTCTCCGCGCTCTCGAGGATCACGAGATTGCCCTCGCGCGCCTTCGCCGACAGCGCGTGCATCAGGCCCAGCTTGCGGACCTTCTTGGGGAGCTCATGCGCATGGCTGCGCGGCTTGGGCCCCTTGTAGATGCCACCCTTGCGGAAGATCGGTGCGCCGCGGTCGCCGTGGCGTGCGCCGCCGGTGCCCTTCTGGCGATAGATCTTCTTGGTGGAGTAGCTGACTTCCGAGCGGCCGAGCGTCGAATGGGTGCCCTGCATCGCCTTGTTGCGCTGCCAGCGCACGACACGGTGCAGGATGTCGGCGCGCGGCTCGAGATCGTAGATCTCGTCCGCGAGATCCACCGACCCGGCGGTGCCGCCGTCCAGCTTGATCACGTCGAGTTTCATTCCTGACCGTCCTTCTTCTCGGCGTCCGACTTGTCGGTCTCGGCCGACTCCTCGGAAATTTCGGCCTCGGCTTCCTTGAGGGCGGCCTCCTGCTGGGCGGCCTCCTCTGCAAGGCGGGCCTCCTCGGCGGCGCGGGCCTCTTCCTCGGCCTGCTTGGCGGCTTCTTCCGCCACGCGCTTGGCCTCCTCGGCTGCCGACTTCAGCGCCGCGGGCAGGATGATGTTCTCGGGCGTCGGTTTCTTGACCGCGTCCTTGATCGTCACCCAGCCGCCCTTGGCGCCCGGCACCGCGCCCTTGATCATGATCAGGCCGCGCTCGGCGTCCGTCTTCACGACCTGCAGGTTCTGCGTGGTCACGCGCACCGCGCCCATGTGGCCGGCCATCTTCTTGCCCTTGAACACCTTGCCGGGGTCCTGGCACTGGCCGGTGGAGCCGTGCGAGCGGTGGCTGATCGACACGCCGTGCGTGGCCTCGAGACCACGGAAGTTGTGCCGCTTCATGCCGCCGGCAAAGCCCTTGCCGATCGAGGTGCCGCAGACGTCCACGAACTGGCCCTCGAAATAGTGATCGGCGGTGATTTCCTCACCCACGTCGATCAGGTTCTCCGGCGCGACGCGGAATTCCGCGACCTTGCGCTTGGGCTCCACCTTGGCGACGGCGAAGTGGCCACGCATCGGCTTGGAGACGTTCTTGGCACGGATCGTGCCGCAGCCGAGCTGAACGGCGGAATAGCCGTGCGCCTCGGTGGTGCGCTGCGCCACGACCTGCAGCTTGTCGAGTTGCAGGACGGTCACGGGGATTTGCTTCCCGTCGTCCTGGAAGATCCGGGTCATCCCGACCTTCTTTGCGATGATTCCAGAGCGCATCTGTCGTTGCCCTCCTTACACCTTGATTTCGACGTCGACGCCGGCGGCGAGGTCGAGCTTCATCAGCGCGTCCACGGTCTGCGGGGTCGGATCGACGATGTCGAGAAGACGCTTGTGGGTGCGGATCTCCCACTGGTCGCGCGACTTCTTGTTGACGTGGGGCCCGCGCAGGACGGTGAACCGCTCGATCTTGTTCGGCAGCGGGATCGGCCCGCGCACGTCGGCACCGGTCCGCTTGGCGGTGTTCACGATCTCCTGCGTGCTGGCATCCAGCACGCGGTAGTCGAACGCCTTGAGCCGGATCCGAATGTTCTGGCTTTGCATGTGTCTTGCCTTCGTAGGCTTGGTGAGAGCCCGAGAGGAGGGGGCAGGACCACCCTGCCGCCTCATCGCGCCCGCGTCGGACCGTCGGAGCGGCGCGGCCCCGGAGACGCTCCGGGGCCTTGCCGGGCCCGCAGCCCGATTGTCTTGTCTGCCCTCAGCGCCCCGGTACCGGACCGGCGCGCTTCGAGCGTCGCGTGCGAGCGCCCTGCCGGGCGCCCTGGCGGCGATCAGCCGCCGATCACTCGATGATCTTGGCGACGACGCCGGAGCCGACGGTGCGACCGCCTTCGCGGATGGCGAAGCGCAGGCCGTCTTCCATCGCGATCGGCGCGATCAGCTCCACGCCGAACTTCAGGTTGTCGCCCGGCATCACCATCTCGGTGCCTTCCGGCAGCGTCACCGTCCCGGTCACGTCCGTCGTGCGGAAGTAGAACTGCGGGCGGTAGTTCGCGAAGAACGGCGTGTGGCGGCCGCCCTCTTCCTTGGTCAGGATGTAGACCTCGGCCTCGAACTTGGTGTGCGGCGTCACCGATTTCGGCTTGCACAGCACCTGGCCGCGCTCGACGCCGTCACGGTCGATGCCGCGCAGCAGCGCGCCGATGTTGTCGCCCGCCTCGCCGCGGTCGAGCAGCTTGCGGAACATCTCGACGCCCGTGCAGGTCGTCTTGCGGGTGTCCTTCAGGCCGACGATCTCGAGCTCGTCGCCGACATTCACCACCCCGCGCTCGACCCGGCCGGTGACCACCGTGCCGCGGCCCGAGATCGAGAACACGTCCTCGATCGGCATCAGGAACGGCTGGTCCACGGCGCGTGCCGGCTGCGGGATGTAATCGTCGACCGCCGCCATCAGCTCCTTGATCTTCTCTT
>NZ_FOMS01000011.1 GCF_900112685.1 Roseivivax sediminis | reverse complement strand
TATGCTCGGAAACAGGATTGCGCCGCCTGCGCGCTGAAGCCGCACTGCACACCTAACCAGGCCACGCGAAAGATCTCCCGATCGCGGTACGAGCACGCGCGCCAGAAAGCCCGAGAGATCGCCAAGACCGATGCCTATGTCACTTCGGGATACGCCCGGAAGAAAGTCGAGATGCTCTTCGCTCACCTGAAGCGCATTCTTGGCCTCGACCGCCTTCGCCTCAGGGGACCAAATGGCGCCAAAGACGAGTTCCACATAGCCGCAACCGTCCAGAACCTCCGCAAACTCGCCAAGCTGAGGCCTTCAGTGGCCTGAGAAGTTGGCAGGACCGCAATGGCTATCCAATCCACGGGAAAACTGAGGCGAGTTTTTCAACAACATCCGCATGAAGGGGACGTTCGCGCGCTGCGGCACACTTGATGCCGACGGAAGTCTTGATGCGTGTAAGCCGCGACGCGTTTCCGCCGATAAGATCGTCGGCGTGACCGTGGACAGGGCAGCCGCTACTGGCGCCGGTTCGTTGCTCAAAGCGATAGCTTTATCCCAGGGACCACCGCAAACTGACACGGCAACCTAATGCACAGCCGGATCGCGGCCGTGTTGTTTTGAGAGAGCCCATCAGACACCGAGCCGGCATTCGGGTGGTCTGCGTCGCCGCCATGGGCCTCTCTTTCGCCACCGCCTCTCTTGCGCAAGGCGCATGGCCGAGCCCGGTCGGGCCTGACCAGCGCGGCTTCTCGGTGAAGAGCATGGACCCGAACACCGGTCCGCGGCAGGATTACCGCTACGCCGTCGGCGGAAGGCTCGACCGGGTCGAACGACCGGAAAAGTCTCCGAAATACGGTATCTTCGCCACTACGGGCGAATTGGTGCGGGTGAGCGCCACCCTGCACGGTCATCCCGGGAACAACTTGGCCTACATTCGGTAAAACTTCAGGTTACTTGATTTTGCGCCCTCTTTCAGGGTAGCGACTTTGGACCGTTAATTGCGCCGATTTTTGCTTGGGACAAACTCGATCAAGTTCTACAGACCGATCCGGCGAGAGATCGCGCCACACCCTTGGCCCGTGCGGGCAGCGGGCACAGCGCGGCGGCATGAGGCCACGAGATCACGCGGCCGGCCGCATCCGGCCGGGTGGAGACGACATGTGCACGCGTCCGGTCATGAGCCGTTGCCCAGCACGTGCGGGTGCCGCCGCGACCGGCGGACGCGCCCCGGCGCCTCAATCCTCGGCGGCGACCATCACGTGCGACGCCTTGATCACAGCATAGGCCGACTTGCCCTTTTCGAGGCCGAGCTCCTCCACCGCGTCGTTGGTGATCATCGAGGTGATGATCGTCCCGCCCCCGAGATCGATCCGGACGGTGGCGTTCACCGCGCCCTTCTCGACCTCGACCACGGTGCCCTTGAGCGTGTTGCGTGCGCTGAGTTTCATCGTCTCGTCCTTTTGAAAGTGTGTCGCCCCCAAGGTCTCGTTTTGTCGGGAAGATTCAAGGCCGAACGTACCGGAGTCCCGGCATGACGGGGGCCCCATTCCGTTGGACGCTGGACGAGCTGAACGGCGCGCTCGGCGATACCGGCACGCTGCTGCCGCTGATGATCGGGGCGATCACGGTCGGCGGCCTCGCTCCGACGCCGGTGCTGCTCGGCTTCGCGGTCGCCTATCTTGCGACAGGGCTGATCTACCGGCTGCCGATCCCCGTGCAGCCGATGAAGGCGATTGCCGCCCTCTTGATGGTCGCCGGAGTCACGCCCGAGGCAGTGGCCCTGTCGGGCCTGATGATCGGAGCGGTGCTGATCGGCCTCGGCGCGACCGGCGCGATCGACCGGCTGGCGCGGGTCGTGCCGCGTTCCATCATCGCGGGGCTGCGGGTCGGCCTGGGCCTCGCCCTCGGCTGGGTCGCGCTCGGATTGATGGCAACCGGGCCGTTCCTGGCGGTCGCGGCGCTCGCGGTGCTGCTTGCCGCGCGCAGGATCGGGGCGCCATCGGCGCTGGTCCTGCTCGTCCTCGGCGCGGCGTTCGTGCCGCTGGCGAGCGCCCCCGGCCCGTTGCCGACACATTCGTGGCCGCCCGCCCTGTTCGGACCGCAGAGCCTGACGGTCGCGGTGGGCGCCCTTACCGACCTCGTGCTGCCGCAACTGGCGCTGACGCTCACCAACGCGGTAATCCTGACAGCGCTGGTGGCCGGGGACCTGTTCGACACACGCGCCGCGCATGTCACACCGCGGCGGCTCTGCCTCAGTTCGGGGCTGCTGAACTGCGCGCTCGCCCCGCTCGGCGCCCTGCCGATGTGCCACGGCGCCGGGGGGCTGGCGGCGCACCATTCCTTCGGCGCGCGAAGCGGGGCCGCGGCGCTCATGCTGGCCGGTATGCTCGCCCTTGCCGCGCTGCCGGCCGAGACGAGCATGGCCTTCCTCGCCCGCTTTCCGCAAAGCGTCCTGGGCGTACTGCTTCTTGTCGCCGCCATCGAACTGGCGAACGATCCGCGCGTCCGGGATAGCCGGCCATCCTGCTATCCGGTGATCGGCGCGACCGCGCTGGTCTGCGTCGCCTTCGACCCGTTCGCCGGCCTGCTGGTCGGAACGGCCACGGAGGCGGTGCGCAAATGGACGCTCCGGCACCTGAAGCTTCGGGAGTGAGCGCGGCGGGCCGCCCCCGCCCGCCGAGGCTTCATTTCTTCTTCATCGCCGCCATCAAGGCATCGCCAAGGGCACCCTGACCGCCCGTCTGCTGGCCCTTGTCCAACGCCTTGCCCCTGGGGGCACGCCCCTTGCCCTTTTCGGGTCGACCACCACTGGTGCGCTCCTTGTCGGCGCGGCCCTTGTCGTCGCGCTTCGCCGGGGCGCCGCCCGCGCTTTCCTTGCGCATCGACAGGCCGATCCGGTTGCGCGGAATGTCCACCTCCGTCACGCGCACCTGCACGACGTCGCCGGCCTTCACCACCTCGTGCGGATCCTTAACGAAGCGGTCGGCAAGCTGGCTGACATGGACCAGCCCGTCCTGGTGCACGCCCACGTCCACGAAGGCCCCGAAGGCGGCCACGTTCGTCACCGTACCTTCGAGCCGCATGCCGGGCTTGAGGTCCTTGATGTCCTCGACCCCGTCGGTGAACTTCGCGGTACGGAATTCGGGCCTGGGATCGCGGCCGGGCTTTTCCAGCTCCGCCAGAATGTCGCGCACCGTGGGCAGGCCGAACCGGTCGTCGACGAAGTCGTGCGCCTCAAGCCCGCGCAGCGCCTCGGGCCGGCCCATGATCTCGCGGATATCCCGCCCGCAGGCGCCGACGATGCGCCGGGCGACGTCGTAGGCCTCCGGGTGGACCGAGGAGGCGTCGAGCGGCTCGGCCCCGCCGCGGATGCGCAGGAAGCCGGCGCATTGCTCGAACGCCTTCGGCCCGATCCCCGACACCTTCAGCAGCGCCTTGCGCGAGGCAAAGGCGCCGTTCGCGTCGCGGTGCGCCACGATGGACTGCGCCACCGAGGGGCCGAGCCCCGCCACATGCGCCAGAAGCGGCGCGGAGGCCATGTTGAGATCGACCCCGACCCCGTTCACCGCGTCCTCGACCACGCCCTCCAGCGCCTGCGCGAGCCGCCGCTGGTCGACGTCGTGCTGGTACTGGCCGACGCCGATGCTTTCGGGCGGCACCTTCACCAGCTCCGCCAGCGGGTCCTGAAGCCGCCGCGCGATGGACACCGCGCCGCGCAGGCTGACGTCGAGGTCGGGAAATTCCTGCGCGGCGAGCTCGGAGGCCGAATAGACAGACGCGCCGGCCTCCGACACCACGACCTGCTGGGGCGCCCTGCCCTCCATCAGCTTGAGCGTGTCGGCAACCATCCGCTCCGTCTCGCGGCTGGCGGTGCCGTTGCCGATGGCGATGATCTCCACCCCGTGCCGGCGCACCATCTCCGCGATCTTCGCCTGCGCGCCCTGAAGGTCCATCTTCGGCTTGAACGGATAGAGCGTCGCCGTCTCAAGCAGCTTGCCGGTCGCGTCGACCACCGCCGCCTTCACGCCGGTGCGGATGCCGGGGTCGAGCCCCAGCGTCGGCCGCGCGCCCGCCGGCGCGGCGAGCAGGAGGTCGCGCAGGTTGCGGGCGAAGACGGCAATGGCCTCTTCGTGGGCGCGGCGGCGCAGGTCGGTCAGAAGGTCCACGTACATCGTCAGCGACAGCTTCACGCGCCACGTCCAGTCGGCGGCCTCGCGCAGCCAGGTGTCGCCCGCCCCCTCGCCCTTGATGCCGATGGCCGAGCAGACGATGCCGACCGCTTGCGCTCGGCCGGTTTCCGGATCCGGCGCGATCTCGACGGTGACGACCTCTTCCTTGGCGGCGCGCAGGATCGCCAGCGCGCGGTGCGCCGGGATCTTCGCCCAGGCCTCGCGGTGGTCGAAATAGTCGCTGAACTTCGCGCCGGCTTCTTCCTTGCCGGGCGCGACCCGGGCCGTGATCTGGGCCTCGCGCTGCATGAACGCGCGCAGGCGGCCCAGAAGCTCGGCGTTCTCTGACAGCTCCTCGGCGAGGATGTCGCGCGCCCCGTCGAGCGCCGCCTTGGACGTCTCCACCGCCTCTCCGATGTAGCCTGCGGCAAGGGCCTGCGGATCGGCCGAACGGTCACCCTCGATGGCGCGCAACAGCGGCTCCAGCCCGTTCTCGCGGGCGATCATCGCCTTTGTGCGGCGCTTGGGCTTGTAGGGCAGGTAGATGTCCTCGAGCGTCGCCTTGGTGTCGGCAGCCGCGATGGCGCGGGCGAGCTCGTCGGTCAGCTTATCTTGCCCGCGGATCGACTCGAGGATCGCGGCGCGGCGCTTTTCCATGTCGCGCAGGTAGACCAGCCGGTCGGACAGCGTGCGCAGCTGCGTGTCGTCGAGCCCGCCGGTCGCCTCCTTGCGGTAGCGGGCGACGAAGGGAACGGTCGCGCCCTCGTCCAGAAGCGAAACGGCGGCCGAGACCTGCGCCGGGCTGGCCGCGATTTCGGTGGCGATGGTGCGGGCGATGCGAGTCGCTGTGGTGTCCAAGGGGCTCCTCCGGGATGGGCGGAGGACCGTTCTAGCGTTCCGGCACCTCCGCGCCAAGGGTGGTCTGCGGAGCATGGCCCGGTCCGCGCCCGCCCGCCGTGCCGAACGACTGCGGACCATGCGACCGGGGCCGAAGTCTCTTGTCCGGACGAAACGGCTGGGATAGCCAGAACCCGGCCGGACACACTGACCGGAGAGACGTTCGCGCCGCTCTTAGCGGTCCCTTAGCTCAACTGGATAGAGCAGCTGACTTCTAATCAGCAGGTTTGGGGTTCGAGTCCTCAAGGGATCGCCACACCTCCGGGCATGCCCCACGAAAAATCCCCCGACGGCGGTGCGGCGAGGGACTTGGATGTTCGGGCGGGATTGCGCTTCAGGACGCGCAGCCGGCCATTTCCTCGGCGATCGACCGGATCAGCGCCGGATAGAAGTCCGGACCCATCTCGATTTCGAATCCGAGCGGGTCGATGACCCCGGCCTGTCCCTCGGTGCCGTCGAGCACGGTGCGCACCAGGCGCTGGTCGAATTGCGGCTCCGAGAACACGCAGGCGACGCCTAGCTCGCGCACGGTATCGCGGATCTCCTCAACCCGTGCCGGGGTCGGGTCCGAGGCGTCGCTGAGCGAGATCGCTCCGGCGGCCGGAACGTCGAAGCGGTTCTCGAAGTAGTGATAGGCGTCGTGGAAGACCACGAAGTCGATGGCTCCGGCAGCCGAGAGTGTCTCGCGCACCTCGGCGATAACGCCGTCGATCTCGTCCTGTCCGGCGGCGGCGTTGCTGCGGTAGGTCTCCGCGTTCTCGGGGTCGAGCGCAGCCAGTTCCTCCGCGATCAGGTCGAGCCAGACCTTGCCGTTCTCGGGGTCGAGCCAGGCATGGGGGTCGACCCCGTCGTGGGCGTGATCGTGCCCGGCATGGTCGTCGCTCTCATGGTCATGGTCCTCGTGGGCTTCGCCCCCATGATCGTGGTCTTCGTGATCGTGGGTGTGCTCGGCATGGCCCTCGTTGTCGTGGCCGTGCTCCGCGCCCTCGTGATCGTGGTCCGCGTGATCCTCGGCCTCGTGATCGTGGTCCGCGCGGTCGTCAACGGCGTGCTCGTGCCCCTCGTGGTCATGTCCGCCGAACGTCGCGCCCTGCCTGAACTCCAGCGTCGTGATCCCCGGCGCATCGAGCAACTCGACGATCCTTGCATCCGACGCCAGAGTCTCGACCGCCCCGGCAAGCCAGGGTTCCAATTCCTCTCCGACCCAGAACACCAGGTCGGCCTGTTCCAGCGCGCGGGCCTCGGACGGGCGCATCGAGTAGCTGTGCGGCGAGGAGCCCGGCTGCACCACGGTCTCCGGCTCGCCCACTCCCGCCATCACGCGCGCAACGAGGCCGTGGACCGGCGCGACGTCGGTCGCGACCCGCGGAACATCGGCCGCCGCGGTGGTTGCGGCCGTCGCGGCCAGAGCACAGGGCAACAGGGATCGGCGAAAGGTCATGGACATCGTAAGCTCCTGTGATTATGTAACACGTATATCCGCATAGTCGGTATACTATAACGTATCAACCCCATTCTGCACAGGAGAGGGCGATGACGAGCCAGGCGTTCGAGACGCACGACCACCACAGCTGCATCGCCGATGGCGTCGCGGCGGCCGCGCAGATCTGCAACGAGCGGAGCCTGCAGTTCACGCCTACGCGGCAGCGCGTCCTCGAGATCCTGCTGTCCGAACACAAGGCGATGGGCGCCTACGAGATCCTCGACGTGCTGCGCGCCGAAGGGCTCGGCTCGCAGCCGCCGGTGGCCTATCGCGCGCTCGACTTCCTCACCCGGCACGGGCTGGCGCACCGGATCGAGCGGCTGAACGCCTTCATCGCCTGTTCGCATCTCGACAATCCGCACGCGCCCGTCTTCCTGATCTGCCGGTCCTGCAACCGCGTGGTCGAGGCGGAATCGGACCCGGGCAAGGGCGAGATCGGGCGCGCCGCGCGGCAGGCCGGGTTCGTCATCGAGCGCGCGGTGCGCGAGGCCGAAGGCCTGTGCCCCGATTGCGCGGAAGCGGCCTGAGCGTCGTGCCCAGCCCCCTTGTCAGCACCAGCGGCCTGACCGTCCGCTACGGCGAAACGACGGTCCTGCACGACATCGACCTGCACGTCGATCCGGGCGAGATCGTCACCATCGTCGGGCCGAACGGCTCGGGCAAGTCGACGCTGATCGCCGCGATCCTCGGCGGCGTGCCGCCCGTGCGCGGCCGGATCGACCGCGCGCCCGTCCTGCGCATAGGCTACGTGCCGCAACGGCTGGTGCTCGACCCGACGCTGCCGATGACGGTCGAACGGTTTCTCGGCCTGCCCCGCCGGGTGCCGGCGGCCCGGGCGCGCGAGGCGCTGGAGCGGGCCGGCGTGCCGGATATCGGCCGGCGGCAGATGGCCGCGCTCTCGGGCGGGCAGTTCCAGCGTGCGCTTCTCGCCCGCGCGATCCTGGAAGAGCCGCACCTGCTGATCCTCGACGAGGCCACCGCCGGGCTCGACCAGCCGGGCTCGGCCGCCTTCTACGAGCGGATCGAGGAAGTGCGCGCGGAAACCGGCTGCGGCGTGCTGATGATCAGCCACGATCTGCACGTGGTGATGAGCGCCTCCGACCGGGTGATCTGCCTCAACGGGCATGTCTGCTGCGAGGGCACGCCCGAAGTGGTCGCGGCGGCGCCGGATTACCGGCGGCTGTTCGGAGAAGGAACGCGGGGCGCTCTGGCACTCTACCGCCATCACCATGACCACACCCATTTCCACGACGGTCCGTGCGACCACGCCCACGAACAGGACGCCGCCCGATAATGCTCGACGATTTCATGACCCGCGCCGCGCTCGCTGGAATCGGCACGGGGCTGGCGGCGGCGCCGCTGGGCTGTTTCGTGGTCTGGCGCCGCATGGCCTATTTCGGCGACGCGACGGCGCATGCGGCGATCCTCGGCGTCGCGCTGTCGCTCGCCTTCTCGGTTCCCGTCTTCGCGGGGGCGATGATGGTCGCGCTGATCATGGCGACGGCGGTGTCGCTGATCTCGGGGCGGGGCTACGCGATGGACACGCTGCTTGGCGTCATGGCGCATTCGGCACTCGCCTTCGGCCTCGTGGGCGTGTCGTTCCTGGAGGGCGTGCGGATCGACCTGATGGCCTATCTCTTCGGCGACATCCTGTCAGTGTCGCGCGGCGATCTCGCGGTGATCTGGGGCGGCGCGGCCCTGGTGCTGGCCCTGATCGGCTGGCGCTGGTCGGCGCTGCTGACCGCGACGCTGAACCCCGACCTCGCCCGCGCCGCCGGGATCGACCCCAAGCGCGAACAGCTCGTCCTGACCCTCGCGCTCGCAGTCGTGGTCGCCGTGGCGATCAAGGTCGTCGGCGTCCTGCTGATCACCGCGCTGCTGATCATCCCGGCGGCCACCGTGCGGCCCTTCGCGGCGACCCCCGAACGGATGGGCGCGCTGGCCGCGCTGGTCGCGATGGCCGCCGCGTGGGCCGGGCTGCGCGCGTCCTACGCGCTCGACACGCCCACCGGACCGACGATCGTCTGCGTGGCGGCGCTGCTCTTCAGCCTGTCGACGACGGTCTCGGGGCTGCGGCGCGCGGCCTAGCAACGCCCGGCGGGATCGCCCGCGCCGCTGCGACCCGGGCACCCGGCGCCCTTGAAGACGCGGCGCGCGCACGCAAGTGTGGAAGGCGACGCGAAGGAGCTGCCCCATGCACAACAACCGCCCCGACCAGATGCCCGAGCTTCTGCACGCCCCGGCGCCCGAGGTCGCGGTGCGCGAGAAGCTCGAGGGCGGCCAGCGCTTCGTGATGCACACCGAATACGCGCCGGCCGGCGACCAGCCGGCCGCGATCAAGGAGCTGTCGGAACAGGTCCTGTCGGGCGAGCGCAACCAGGTGCTGCTGGGCGCGACCGGGACCGGCAAGACCTTCACCATGGCCAAGGTGATCGAGGAGACTCAGCGCCCCGCGATCATCCTGGCGCCCAACAAGACGCTCGCCGCGCAGCTTTACGGCGAATTCAGACATTTCTTTCCGGAGAACGCGGTCGAGTACTTCGTGTCCTACTACGACTATTACCAGCCGGAGGCGTATGTCCCGCGCTCGGACACGTATATCGAGAAGGAAAGCCAGATCAACGAGCAGATCGACCGGATGCGCCACTCGGCCACCCGCGCGCTGCTCGAACGCGATGACGTGATCATCGTCGCGTCGGTGTCGTGCATCTACGGCATCGGGTCGGTGGAGACCTACGGGGCGATGACGCAGGACCTGTTCGTGGGCCGCGAATACGATCAGCGCGCGGTGATGGCCGACCTCGTGGCGCAGCAATACAAGCGCAACGACCAGGCGTTCCAGCGCGGGTCGTTCCGGGTGCGGGGCGACGTGCTGGAGGTCTGGCCGGCGCACCTCGAGGATCGCGCCTGGCGCTTCTCCTTCTTCGGCGAGGAACTGGAGGCGATCACCGAGTTCGATCCGCTGACCGGCCAAAAGAGCGGGTCTTTCGAGCGCATCCGCATCTACGCCAATTCGCACTATGTCACGCCGCGCCCGACGCTCAAGCAGGCGGCCGAGCAGATCAAGAAGGAGCTGCGCCAACGGCTCGACATCCTCGTCGGCGAGGGCAAGCTCCTCGAGGCGCAGCGGCTGGAGCAGCGCACCAACTTCGACCTGGAGATGCTTGAGGCCACCGGCTCCTGCAACGGGATCGAGAACTATTCGCGCTACCTGACGGGCCGCGCGCCGGGCGAGCCGCCCCCGACCCTGTTCGAATTCATTCCCGACGAGGCCATCGTCTTCGCGGACGAAAGCCACGTGTCGGTCCCGCAGATCGGCGCGATGTACAAGGGCGACTACCGCCGCAAGTTCACGCTGGCCGAGCACGGCTTCCGCCTGCCCTCCTGCATGGACAACCGACCCCTCAAGTTCGAGGAATGGGACGCGATGCGCCCGCAATCGATCTTCGTCTCCGCGACGCCCGCGAACTGGGAGCTTGACCAGTCCGGCGGGGTCTTTGCCGAGCAGGTCATCCGGCCGACCGGCCTTCTCGACCCGCAGGTCGAGATCCGCCCCGTAGAGACTCAGGTCGACGATCTTCTGGACGAGATCCGCCGCGTCAGCCAGGCGGGCTACCGCACGCTCTGCACCGTGCTGACCAAGCGCATGGCCGAGGACCTGACGGAGTACCTGCACGAACAGGGCATCCGCGTGCGCTACATGCATTCGGACATCGACACGATCGAACGCATCGAGATCCTGCGCGACCTGCGCCTCGGCGCGTTCGACGTGCTGGTGGGCATCAACCTTCTGCGCGAGGGGCTCGACATCCCCGAATGCGGACTGGTGGCGATCCTCGACGCGGACAAGGAAGGCTTCCTGCGCTCCGAGACTTCGCTGATCCAGACCATCGGCCGTGCGGCGCGGAACGCCGAGGGGCGGGTGATCATGTACGCCGACCGCATCACCGGCTCCATGGAGCGGGCGATCGGAGAGACCAACCGGCGCCGCGAGAAGCAGATCGCCTACAACGAGGCGCACGGGATCACCCCCGAGACGATCCGCAAGAACGTCGAGGACGTGCTGGCGGGCGTCTACCAGGGCGACACCGACATGAACCGCGTGACGGCGAAGATCGACGACCAGCACCAGGGGTCGAACATGCAGGCGGTGCTGGACGGTATGCGCGAGGACATGCGCAAGGCGGCCGAGAACCTGGAATTCGAGGAAGCCGCGCGGCTGCGCGACGAGGTCAAGCGGCTGGAGGCTGTGGACCTTGCCGTGGCAGACGACCCGCTCGCGCGTCAGCAGGCGGTCGAGAAGGCCTCCGACGAGGCGACGAAACGGTCGGGGCGGTCGACAGCCGGACGGCCCGGCCAGCGCGGCGGCAACGTGCAGCGGCGCAAGAAGTAGGCCGGCGAGGCGGTGGGCAGCTCGCCCGCCTACAGGTCGGCGCACGTCCGGGAGGAGGCGCGGTTCGACTGCCCCTCGCGACGGCTGAAGAAGAACGTGCCGCCCGGGCAGCGGATCCGGCGATGACGCGCCACGCGGCCGAGCCTCCACCGAAGTCGGTTGATGGCGCGTTTCGCAGGGTGGGCCATCTGCCCACCCGGCCGACTCGGGAACAGCCGTGCCGCCTCACGGGTTTGTCAGGCAATACCCTGCCCGAAACGGAGTCATCCCGATGGAATACGGCCTACTCGGACTGATCGTCCTCATCCTCGACATCTACGCGATCTACCAGATCATCACCTCCGCCGCGTCGACGGCCGCGAAGGTGATCTGGACGCTCGTAATTCTGATCCTGCCGGTGCTGGGCTTCATCGCCTGGCTGGTCGCCGGCCCGCGCGGCAAACCCGTGCGCAGCTGACCCGGTCTCCGGCCGGTGCCGCATCCCGGCGCCGGCCGCCTACCTGACGACGTGCACCGAACACGGCGCGTGACGCACCACGCGTCCCGCGGTCGAGCCCAGGAACCAGTCCTGGATCCCCGGCTTGTGCGAGCGGATCACGATGAGGTCGAACCCCTCGTCGCGCACCTCGTCGACGATACGCGAGGCCGGGGAGCCCGTGACCGCCCTCACCTCCACCTCCGGCAGATCGCGAAACGCCTCGGTCAGCGTCTTCTGCATCTCTTGGCAGGAGCGCTCGTAGACCTCCGTCGGCACTTCCGCCGCGACGTAGAGCGGCACGACTTCCAGCACCGACAGCGCGGTGATCTTGGTATCCGGGCCGGCGAGCTTGCGGGCGACGGCGATGGAATCGTCGATCGCTTCGGCATGGTCGGGGGCGACGGGGATGAGAATCTTCTTGAACATGGAAAAGTACCTCCTCGCGCCACCGTGTCAGGTCGCGCGCAGCCTCGCCTTGATCCATGTCAGCCCTTCGGGACGGAGCGCACGACGCCCGCCACGGGCACAGCGATGTCATTTCCGATCCGTGCCAACCGGTCCTGATCGCGCGGATCAACCGGAGCGCATCGCGCCCTTGACCGTGCCGCCTGCCTCTCAGTCTTGCCGGGTCGCGCCGGGGGAAAGACGTTCAGCCGCAGCGCGCCGCGGTGATCGTGCCGCCCTCGTCGACCTCCAGCGTCAGGCGATCGGCGCGGTATTCCATCGTCACCATCTCGCCCGGACGGATGACGCGCTGCGGCAGATCCGCCGGCAGGGTCACTGCGGCCAGCGAGCGGCCCACGAGCGAGTCGTAGGCGCCGGGCGTGCAGGCCGCCGCAGGCGGATCGGACGGCACCTCAGCGCAGGAGGCGGCCAGAACCAGAGCGAGGAGCGGGAGGGCGCCACGGGACATGCTTCACACCTTTCATCGTTGTCAGGCGAGGCTAATTCGCATCCTCCACCACGGCAAGGATCGACAGCGGCGCGACACCTGCTAAGGTCCCGTCATGCGCCGACTTTCGCTCGCCTTTCTCCTCGTTCTCGCGGCCTGCGCCACACCGCTCGAACGCTGCGTCTCGCAGGCCGGGGCGCGTGTAGCGGCAGCGGAGGATGAGCTTCGCGAACTCGAACGGACGCTCGCCCGCGGCTACGCGGTGGAAATCGACGTGCGCACCGTACCTGTGTTCACGACCTGTTATTATGGCAAGCACGGCCGGCGCCCCTGCGTCGCCGACCGGGTGCAGCGGTTCCCGCGCCGCGTGCCGGTCGACCTGACCGAGGTGCGCCGCCGCGCCGAAGAGATCCGCGCCAGCCTGCCGGACATGCGCGAGGCGGCGCAGGCCGGGGCCGCGCAATGCCGCACGCTCCACGCGGACAGCCTCGCCCCGCAGGACTAGGCCGGGCTTGACACTGCGCGCCCCGCCCGGCCATCCCATGCACGGATTTTCAGCCGGAGGCGCAGATGCCCCAGACAACCGACCTCGGGGCGCGCGCGCGCCATCTCTTCGATGCCGCCGTGGAGGCGGCCGACCCGGCGCAGGCGCTGGTCCGGTCGCTGACCGCGCGGCCGCCGCGCGCCGCCACCGGCCGGACCTTCGTGATCGCCGTGGGCAAGGCCGCGCCACGGATGCTCGCCGCCGCGCTGGACCGGCTCGGCGGCGGCCCCGTCACCGCGCTGGCCGTCACCCATCACGAGAACGACCAGGAGGTGCCGGGCGCGCGTGTCCTGCGCGCGGGTCACCCGGTCCCGGACGAAGCCGGCGCCGCGGCGGCGGTGGAGGTGCTGGCGCTGCTGGACGAGGCGGGTCCGGAAGATCGGGTGATCGCGCTGATCTCGGGCGGCGGGTCTGCGCTTCTGCCGGCGCCGGTGCCACCGCTGACGCTGGAGGACAAGAAGGCGGTGAACGCGGCGCTCCTGGCCGGCGGCCTCGACATCGTGCGCATGAACCTCGTGCGCCAGCAGCTCTCGCAGCTGAAGGGCGGCGGTTTCCTGCGCCGCGCCGCGCCAGCCCCGGTGACCGCCTACATCCTGTCGGACGTGATCGGCGACGACCTGCGCGCCGTCGCCTCCGGCCCCACGGTCGGCCCCATCGGCACGGCAGAGGACGCGCGCCGCACGCTCGTGGAGGCCGGCCTCTGGGACGATCTGCCCGAAGCCGCGCGCCGCCGGCTGGAGGACGCGCCCCCGCCCGAGCCGACCCCGCAGGCGCAGAACGTGCTGATCGGGTCCAACCGGGTGTCGCTCGAGGCGATGGAGGCGGCGGCGGCCGAGGCCGGTTTCGCCGCCCGCATCGTCGATGACGCGCTGGTCGGAGACGTGGGCGCCGCGGCCGAGAAGATCGTCGCGGCCTTCGAGCGGCCGCACATGCCGACCGCGCTGCTGTTCGGGGGCGAGACGACCGTGCACCTGCGCGGCAACGGTCTTGGCGGGCGCAACCAGGAGCTTGCCCTGCGCGTCGCGCTGTCGGCGCCCGATCCGGGCTGCGACTGGGCGTTCCTGTCGGGCGGCACCGACGGGCGCGACGGGCCGACCGACGCCGCGGGCGGTATCGTCGATGCCGGAACCGCAGGCCGGATCGCGAAGGCGGGCGGCAATGCCGCGGCGCTTCTGGGCAACAACGACAGCTACCGCGCGCTGGAACTGGCCGGGGATCTCTTGCAGGTGCCCGCCACCGGCACAAACGTCGCGGACGTGCAGGCCCTGCTGCTCGCGCCCTGACGCGCCGTTACAGCTTGGAAGAGATCACGCCGGTCGCGAAGCCGCCCATGCGCAGCTCTCCGAAGAGACGGTGGTACTCGATCTTCGGGCAGCGGTCCTGGATCACGTCGATGCCGCGCGCCTCGGCCGTGGCGGCGGCCTCCGCGTGGCGCACGCCGATCTGCATCCAGATCGTGGAGAGCCCTGGCAGCGCGTCCAGCGCTTCGTCGACGATGCCTGGCACGGCGTCGGGGCGGCGGAAGATGTCGACCATGTCGACGGGCGCCTCGACCGCGCGCAGATCCGGCACGACGGTTTCCTCGAAGAGCGTCGCGCCCGCATGGCCGGGATTGACCGGGATCACCCGGTAGCCCTTCAGCGACAGGTACCGCGCCACGTAATAGGACGGGCGCACCGGGTTCATCGACACGCCGACCACGGCGATGGTCCTCGTGCGCCGCAGGACCGTCTTCAGGAAATCATCGGAATAACTCATGCCCCAGCCTAACCCCTGTCTCCTGCAGAAAAAAGCGCCCAAGGAATCCTTGGGCGCCAGGTACGGAACGAGGGACAGTGAAGGTCTCGCGGGGGTTCCGATCCCGCGATCCTGACTTCAATATGGGCGCCGAAGCCACAGTGTGAAGCCCCGTAAAGTGTTCGTGAACGATTTTCCTTGACCTTTCCCAGATTGTCGCGGGTGGGGGTCACTCCGCGGCAACCGCACCGTCCTGCAACATCTGCCACACCCGCATCGGCGTGAAAGGGATATCGGCCTGCCGCACGCCCCGGTCCCACAGCGCGTCCTGCACCGCGTTGGCCACCGCGGCGATGGACCCGACCGTGCCGGCCTCGCCGCAGCCCTTCATGCCAAGCTGGTTGGCGGTGGAGGGCACCGGCTGCGTCTCGAAGGTGACCATCGGCATGTTGTCGGCGCGCGGCATCGCGTAATCCATGAAGGAGGCGGTCAGAAGCTGCCCGGTCTCGTCGTAGACCACCCGTTCGAACAGCGCCTGACCGACGCCCTGCGCGACGCCCCCGTGCACCTGCCCCTCGACCAGCAGCGGGTTCACCAGGTTGCCGAAATCGTCCACCACCGAATAGCGGTCAAGCCGGACCTCCCCGGTCTCGGGGTCGATCTCCACCTCCGCGACATGCGCGCCGTTGGGGAAAGACCGCGCGGGCAGCTCCGCCGAGGCGTTGTGCGTCAGAAGATCCTCGCGCCCCGCGTCGCGCGCCATCGCCGCGACCTCCAGCATCGTCGGGGTGAGGTTGGAGCCCTCGGCGCGGAACTGCACGTCGTCCCACGCGATCGCGTCCGGCTCCACGCCCATCTCGGGGGCGAGGAAGTCCTTGAACTTCTGCACGATTTCGCCGACCGCGACGAGCGTGACGTTGGCCTGCACGGTCACGGACCGCGACCCGCCGGTGCCGCCCCCCTTGGCGATCAGGTCACTGTCGCCCTGCACGATGCGGATCTTGTCCACGGGGATTCCCGACTGGTCCGAGAGGAACTGCGCGAAGACCGTCTCGTGACCCTGCCCGTTCGACTGGGTGCCCACGTACATCACCGCGCCGTCTTCCTCGAACGCGATGCGCACGTTTTCGCTCGGATCGCCGAGGATCGACTCGATGTAGTAGCACAAGCCCTGCCCGCGCAGCTTGCCCGCCGCTTCGGAGGCCGCCTTGCGCGCCTCCCAGCCGTCCCGGCCCGAGGCGCGCGCGGCATGGTCGAGCACGCTGGCGAAGTCGCCCACGTCGTAGGTTTCCTCCGACACCGTGGTGTAGGGAAACTGCGCCGGCTTGATGAAGTTGATGCGCCGCAGCTCCCACGGATCGACGCCGAGCTCGCGCGCGGCGCGGTCCATCATCCGCTCCAGGAGGTAGTTCGCCTCGGGCCGGCCGGCGCCGCGATAGGCGTCGACCTGCGTGGTGTTGGTGAGGATGCCTTCGGTGCGCAGCCAAGCGGCGGGGATGTCGTAGACCCCGGTCAGCACGCGCGAGAAGAGCTGGCTCTGCATCAGGGGGCCGAAGCCCGACAGGTACGCGCCGAGGTTCGACTTCGTGTGAACGCGATAGCCGATGATGCGATTGTCCGCATCGAAGGCAAGCTCGGCGTCCGACACGAGGTCGCGGCCGGAATTGTCCGACAGCATCGCCTCCCCGCGTTCGGAGAACCAGCGCACCGGACGGCCGAGCGCGCGGGCCGCATGCGCGACGACGAAATATTCCGGATAGGGCATGGTCTTGGTGCCGAAGCCGCCGCCGACGTCGGGCGTGGTGACGTGCACCGCGTCCTTGGAGAGGCCGAGCGCCTTGCGCAGGAGCGCCTTCATCTCCCATACGCCCTGCCCCGAGAAGGCGAAGTGCAGACGCTCCCCGTCCCACGTCGCGTGACAGCCGCGCCCCTCCATCGGGTTGGAGATGATGCGGCTGTTCTCCACCGTCAGCGACACCGTGCGGGCGGCGCGGGCGAAGGCGGCCTCCGTCGCCGCCTCGTTTCCGAGGCCGAAGTCGAAGGCGCGGTTGTCCGGTACGTCGTCGTGAATCGCGGGGCCGCCGGCCTCGGTTGCCATGTGCGGTTCGCGGTCCTCGAGGTCGAGTTCGATCAGCTCGGCGGCGTCCTTTGCGGCTTGCGCGCTCTCGGCGATGACGACGGCCACAGGCTCGCCCACGAAGCGCACGCGCCCCTCGGCGAGAAGCGGGCGGCGGGGCGGCTTGCTTTGCGATCCGTCGCGGTTGGGGACCATGACCGTCGGCAGGCCGAAGGTGAGGCCCGCTTCGGCCAGATCCTCGGCGGTGACAACCATGTGCACGCCTTCGGCCGCGCGCGCCTCTGCCGTGTCGAGCCCGGTGATGTCGGCATGGGCCACGGAGGAGCGCAGGACATAGGCGAAGAGCGCCCCATCGGGCGCGGTGTCGTCGATGTAGTGCCCGCCGCCGGTCAGGAAGCGGAGATCCTCGACGCGCGTGACGGGCTGAGAGCGGCCGAACTTGTCCATGCTGCGTCCTCGCTGGCTGGGATGGTATACCGGCGCGCAGACTAGATAGGCGCGCGGCGAAGTCCACCCCCGCGCGGGCGCGTCATCAGCCCGCCCGCATTGTGACCACGTCGCGGGCGCCGTAACCGTTGAACGCGGTGACGAGCGCCGCGCCGTATGCGCCCATACCGGGGATCAGGAGGTAATCCCCCTCCGCGATGTCTCCGGGTAGGTCCAGCGGCCGAGGCAGCCGGTCGAGGCTGTCGCAGGTCGGCCCGAAGACGATCCGCGGCACGCCCGCGGCGCGACGCAGGTGCCCGTCGGGCGAAATCACGTCGATCCGCGACGGCGCCGGCAGATCGCGCCACTCGCCGAGGGCGCCATAGACCCCGTCGTTCAGCGTCAGCGCCCCGCTCTCGACCGCCTTCACGCGCAGCGCCAGCGTGACCGCTTCGGCGACCATCGCCCGGCCGGGTTCGCAGATCAGCGCCGGGGGCGCCTCGAACGCCTCGGCCGTGGCGGTGCGGATGGCGGCGAAGATCGCCGCGAGATCGGGCGCGGCGCCGCCGCGATGGGCGGGAAAGCCGCCACCGACATTGAGCCGCGCGAGCTGCACATCGGCCCGCCGCGCGATATCGGCGCAGGCGTGGATGTAGCGCGCCCAGGCGGCGCCGTCGGGGCATTGCGTGCCGGGATGAAATGTCAGCGCCGGGACGAAGCCGCGCGCCGCGACTGCCGCCAGAATCTCCACCGCAAGGTCCGGGCCGGCGCCGAACTTCGAGCCGAAATCGTAGGCCGCGCCCGGGACCGGCAGCGCGAGGCGCACCGACACCTCCGAGCCCTCGGGCAGCGCGCCGAGCTTGTCGAACTCGCTCATCCGGTCGACCGACCAGGAATCGACGCCCATCCGCTTGCCCGCCGCGATCTCGTCCGCCGACCGCACCGGGTTGTTGTAGTGCAGCGCCGCGCCGGGGGCGGCTTCGCGCACGCGCGTCATCTCCTCGGGCGAGGCGACGTCGAAGGCGTCGATCCCCGCCGCGGCGAGCGTGCCCAGCACCTCCACCGCCGGATTGGCCTTGACCGCATAGGTCACGCGCCCCGGAAAGCCGGCCCGGAACGCCGCCGCCGTCGCGGCGAGCAGGTCGGGACGAAAGAACATGACCGGCGCATCGGGCCGGTGACGGATCAGATATTCGGAAGCGTCGGTCGCCTCGGGCGCTAGCGTGGTCATGGGGCCTCTCCTGCTCGCGTTTTCATCAGGATCGGCGGGCGGGACGTCGAAGTCTCGCGTCGGATCTGTCAGAGTGATTCAAATTTCGGGCAGAGTGACGGCATGGACAGGCAGATCGACGACACGGACGCGGCGCTGCTGACCGCCCTGGCAGAAGACGCGCGCGCGCCCATCGCCGCACTGGCCCGGCGGCTGGGGGTGGCGCGGACGACGGTGCAGGCGCGGATCGAACGGCTGGAGGCGAAGGGCGTGATCGCCGGCTACACGCTCAAGCCCGGCGCGCGGCTGAAGCCGGCGCTGCGCGCGACCGTGCTGGTGGCGATCGAGCCACGTTCCGGCCCGGCGGTGCTGGCGCGGCTGAAGGCGCTGCCGGGGGTGGAGGCGGCGCACACCACAAGCGGGCGGGTCGACATGATCCTCGAGGTTACCGCCGACACCACCGAGGCGCTGGACATCACGCTCGACCGGATCGGCGAGGCCAAGGGCGTGCGCAGTTCGGAAAGCCTCATCCACCTGTCGACGAAGCTCGACCGGCGTTGAACGTCAGCCCGCAAGGTCGCCGCGCAGGACCTTTGCCACCTCGGAGGCATGGGTGAGCGGCACCATGTGGCCCGCGCCGGGCACGACCGTTTCGCGGGCGTCCGGCAGCCGCGCCATCAGCCCGGCATGGATCGCGGCAACCGCGGGGTCGGTGTCCGCCCCCCGGATCAGCCGCACCGGCGCCGTCACGCGCTCGAGGGCGCCAGAGACGAGCAAGCCCTTGCTGTCGTCGTAGAGCGCCGGGCCGGTGGACCGCACGAGCGGCATCTGCGCGGCGAGCTTGTCGCGTGCCTTGCCCGGCAACTTGTCCCAGCCGGGACCGGCGCCCCAGCGCGCGGTGAACCGCTGCGCCGCCAACGCCCAGTCGCCGGCGCGCGCGGCCTCGGCCACGGCCTCCTCGTCGGCGAGGCGGGCGGCGAAGGCCTCCGGAGCCGCCTCCCGCGCGGCGGCGAAAAGCACCGGCTCGATCAACGTCAGGGATCGGACGTTCTGCGGCATCGCCTCCGCGAGGCGCAAGGCCACGGTGGCACCGAAGGAATGGCCGACGAGGTGCAGCGGCCCGGTCACGAACGTCTCCGCGATGGCGGTGACGAGGTCGTGCAGGTCGCTCTGTCCGTCCCACGGCCCGCTCTGGCCGTGGCCCGGCATGTCGGGCGCGGCGGCCGTCCAGAGATCGCCGAGCGCCTCGGCCAGCGGCGTCCACGCCTTCGACTGCCCCAGCGCGCAGTGCAGCAGAAGCGCGGGCGCGGGGCCGGCGCCGAATGTCCGCCAATGCACCGGCTGCCCGGCGCGCATGTCCTCGGGCATCAGATCTTTCCGGACAGGTGCAGGTCGAGATCCTCCAGCCGGTCGTGGCCCCAGAAGCGCTGACCGCCATCCGTAATATAGAACGGCGAGCCGAACGCGCCCTGCGCCACCGCCTCTTCGAGGTTCGCGGCATATGTCTCGGCCCCCGACAGCAGGCCGCTGTCCGCGAGGCCGGGATCGAATCCCGCCTCCGACAGACAGGCGCGCACGACCTCGTCGTCGGCGATGTCGCGCTCTTCGGCCCAGCAGGCGCGCAGGAAGGCATGCGCCAGCGCGCCAACATCGCCGCCGCCGGCGCGCTGTCCAGCGATGATCGCGTAGCTCGACGGGGCGGGATTGGTCGGCCAGTGCGCGGGCCTCAGCTGCATCGGCATGCCGTGCTTCTTCGACAGGCGCAGGATCTCCTGCGCGCGGTATTCCTGCCGCGCGGGATGGCGTTCGGCGGGCGGCGTGCCGCCGGTGCGGGCAAAGAGCGCGATGATGTCCAGCGGCTTGTAGGTGATCGTCGCGCCGTGCCGGTCCGCCACCTCCTCCAGCCCGAGCCCGGCAAGATAGGTGAACGGTGACAGGGTGGAGAAGTAATAGTCGATATGCGGCATCGCTGCGGCCCTCTCCGGTCATGCATGGCGTTCGGCTTTGCCGGACGGTAGGGCCATGCTAAGCGCACCGCAACCTGACGATTCCCTTTCGGAGCCCCGCCTGATGCCAACCGTGATCGAACCCAAGCTCATTTCCGGCAACGCGAACCTGCCGCTTGCGCAGGCCATCGCCCGGCGCATGTCGCTGTATCGGGGGATGACCGTGGGGCTCGTCGACGCTCGGGTGGAGCGGTTCAACGACGGCGAGATCTTTGTCGAGGTGTTCGAGAATGTCCGCGGCGAGGACATGTTCCTGATCCAGCCGACCTCGAACCCGGCAAACGACAACCTCATGGAGCTCTTGATCATGGCCGACGCGCTGCGCCGGTCCTCGGCCGCACGGATTACCGCCGTGATCCCCTATTTCGGTTACGCCCGCCAGGACCGCCGCACCAAGGCGCGCACGCCGATCACGTCGAAGCTGGTGGCCAACATGATCGCCAGCGCCGGGATCGAACGGGTGCTGACGATGGATCTGCACGCGGCGCAGATTCAGGGCTTCTTCGACATTCCCGTGGACAACCTCTACGCCTCGCCGATCTTCGCGCTCGACATCATGAGCCAGTTCAAGGGCGAGCTGGAGGACGCCATGATCGTGTCGCCGGACGTCGGCGGCGTGGCCCGGGCGCGCGAGCTGGCCAAGCGCATCGACGCGCCGCTCGCCATCGTCGACAAGCGGCGCGAGCGCGCCGGCGAGGTGGCCGAGATGACGGTGATCGGCGACGTGTCCGGCAAGAAGTGCTTCATCGTCGACGACATCTGCGACACGGCCGGCACGCTCTGCAAGGCGGCCGAAGTCCTGAAGGACCACGGCGCGACCGAGGTCCACGCCTACATCACGCACGGCGTGCTGTCGGGCCCGGCGGTGGAGCGGATCACCAACTCGGTGATGAAATCGCTGGTGGTCACCGACTCCATCGAGGGCACGGACGCGGTGCGGGCGGCGCCCAACATCCGCGTCGTACCCACCGCGCCGATGTTCGCGCAGGCGATCCTGAACATCTGGAACGGCACCAGCGTGTCGTCGCTGTTCGAGACCGAGACGCTGGGGCCGATCTACGAGGGAATTCTCTGACCGGCTCCTCGAGCCCTCGCGGGCTCTCCTCGGCGCGGGTTGCCCCGGAGCAAGATGACCTCGTCCGGCGCGGCATGTGCCGCGGTCACGCCCGGGCGCCGGATGCTCTGCCCCTCGCAGTTCCGCGCTGCCCGCCCCCTGGCGCGCGCGCCCCGGCTTCTTTGGGCGTCAAATACTCCCGCCGGAGGCGTCCTGCCGGTGCCGCCGGGCGCACCGCGCGTCAGTAGACGTCCCAGTCGTCCTCGCCCTTGACCTCGCCGATGGCCAACCACGACGTTCGTACCCGGGCGACGCGCGTGTCGGCCCATGTCCGGAACACCATCTCGAAGCCGTCCCTCCCGACATTGTCCGCGTAGAGGTCGGCGCGGATATTGGCACTCGAATCGAAGTCCCAGAGCGCCAGGGCGACATGGACCGAGGGAACATCGCTGAAGGCTTCGGAGAACACGACCCGTTGGCGCCGCTCGCGCGTGCCCGACCCGGTCCACATGTCGCCGCCATGGACGAAGTCCGAGAAGAGCTCGACCGTGCCCTGATCGATGCCCACGCGATGGCTGCGGAGTTTCTTCATGCTGCTGGTCCGCCTCGGCTCATGGCCGGAGATACTGGCCTAACGGGGCTGAGATTGGAACCTCGCGTGTCGGCGCCGCGGCGGCGCGAACGCGAAAGGGCGCGCCGTGGTGGCGCGCCCTTCGATTCCGGCCAGGCCGGGGAGGCTCAGAGGTTGGGCTGCCGCTCCGACAGGCCGATATGGCCGCCCACGGCGACCATGTCGGCCAGAAGCTTGGCCGCGTCGTCCACCGGGCCGGGTTCGTTCTCGTAGGCGTCCTTGGCCTTGCGATAACGTTCCTCGGCCTCGGTCACCATGTCCTCGTAGGTTTCCTGGTCCATCTCTTCGCGCGGCAGAGCGCGCTCGGCCAGGACCGACAGGCCGTCACCCAGCTCCGCGAAGCCGCCGGTGACGACGAACTGCCGGGTCTCGCCCTTCGCGGTCTCGACCGTCAGAAGGCCGGGGCGCAGCGTGGTGATCAGCGGCGCGTGGTTCGGCATCGCCGTCATGTCACCGTCGGCACCGGGGATCTGGACCGACACGACCTCTTCCTGCAGCAGGCGCCGCTCGGGGCTGACGAGGTCGAAATTCATGGTCTCCGCCATTGGTCACTCCTTGTTGGGCGGGGCAGGCCCCCGCCCGGGATCAGTCTCAGGCGGCGTCCGAGGCCATCTTCTCGGCCTTGGCCTTCACGTCCTCGATGCCGCCGACCATGTAGAAGGCGCCCTCGGGCAGGTGATCGTATTCACCCGCGACAACGGCCTTGAACGACGCGATGGTGTCCTCGAGCGGCACCTGGATGCCGTCGGAGCCGGTGAAGACCTTCGCCACGTCGAAGGGCTGCGACAGGAAGCGCTGGATCTTGCGCGCCCGCGCCACGGTCAGCTTGTCCTCTTCGGACAGCTCGTCCATGCCGAGGATCGCGATGATGTCCTGCAGCGACTTGTAGCGCTGGAGGATGCCCTGCACTTCACGCGCCACGTCGTAATGTTCCTGTCCCACGATCTGCGGGTCCATCAGGCGCGACGAGGAATCGAGCGGGTCCACGGCGGGGTAGATGCCGAGCTCGGAGATCGCGCGCGACAGAACCGTCTGCGCGTCGAGGTGCGCGAAGGTCGTCGCCGGGGCCGGGTCGGTGAGGTCGTCCGCGGGCACGTAGACGGCCTGGATCGAGGTGATCGAGCCCGATTTCGTCGAGGTGATCCGCTCCTGCATCGCGCCCATGTCGGTCGCGAGCGTCGGCTGGTAGCCCACCGCCGACGGGATGCGGCCGAGAAGCGCCGAGACCTCGGAGCCCGCCTGCGTGAAGCGGAAGATGTTGTCGACGAAGAACAGAACGTCGGTCCCGGACTGGTCGCGGAACTGCTCGGCCAGCGTCAGGCCGGTCAGCGCGACGCGCGCACGGGCGCCCGGCGGTTCGTTCATCTGGCCGTAGACCAGCGCCACCTGCGACTCCGCCAGGTTGTCGGGCTTGATCACGTTGGATTCGACCATCTCGTGGTAGAGGTCGTTGCCCTCACGGGTGCGCTCACCCACGCCGGCGAACACGGAGAAGCCCGAGTGCACCTTCGCGATGTTGTTGATGAGCTCCATGATCAGAACGGTCTTGCCGACGCCGGCGCCGCCGAAGAGGCCGATCTTGCCGCCCTTCGCATAGGGGGCGAGGAGATCGATCACCTTGATGCCGGTCACGAGAACCTCGGACGCGGTCGACTGTTCCTGGAAGGTCGGAGCCTCGGCGTGGATCGGGCGGTATTCGTCCGCCTTGACCTCGGCACCCTCGTCCACGGGCTCGCCCACGACGTTGAGGATCCGGCCGAGCGTCGCGTTGCCAACCGGCACGGTGATCGGGCCGTCGGTGTCGACGACTTCCTGGCCGCGCACGAGACCTTCGGTCCCGTCCATGGCGATGGTGCGCACGGTGTTCTCGCCGAGATGCTGGGCAACTTCGAGCACCAGCCGGCGGCCGTGGTTGTCGGTGGTCAGTGCGTTCAGGATCTCGGGCAGGTGGTCGTCGAACTGCACGTCGACCACGGCGCCGATGACCTGCGTCACTTTGCCTTTCGCGTTTGCCATCTAATTCGTCTCCGGTCGTTAGAGCGCTTCGGCGCCCGAGATAATTTCGATCAGCTCGTTGGTGATCACGGCCTGACGGGTGCGGTTGTACTCGATCGTGAGCTTGTCGATCATCTCGCCCGCGTTGCGCGTGGCGTTGTCCATGGCCGACATCCGCGCGCCCTGTTCGGAAGCCGCGTTCTCCAGCAGCGCCGAGAAGATCTGTGTCGCGACGCCCCTTGGCAGCAGGTCGGCGAGGATCTCTTCCTCGGACGGCTCGTAATCGTAGAGCGTGCTGGCGCCCTCTTCGGCCTCGCTTTCGTCCTGCTCGTAGCTGGCCGGGACGATCTGCTTGGCCGTGGGCTCCTGGCTCACGACGTTGTGGAAGATCGAGTAGAAGACCGTCGCCACGTCGAATTCACCGCCGTCGAAGCGGTCGAGCACATCCTGGGCGATGCGCTGCGCGTCCGGGTAGGACAGGCGCTTGACGTCCGACAGGTCGACATGGCCGACGAAATGATCGCCCCATTCACGGCGAAGCGCGTCGCGGCCCTTCTTGCCGACGGTGAGGATCTTCACCTCCTTGCCCTCGCCACGAAGCTTCTCGGCCCGCTGCTTCGCCAGCTTGGCGATGTTCGCGTTGAAGCCGCCGCAGAGACCGCGCTCGGCGGTCATCACGACCAGGAGGTGCACCTTGTCGTCGCCCGTCCCGCGCAGAAGGCGGGGCGCGCTGTCACTGTCGCCCACGGACGCCGCGAGCGATGCCATGACCGAGTTGAACCGCTCCGCGTAGGGGCGGGCCATCTCGGCGGCCTCCTGGGCGCGGCGAAGCTTGGCCGCCGCGACCATCTGCATGGCCTTGGTGATCTTCCTGGTCGACTTGACCGAGGAGATCCGGTTTTTCAGGTCCTTGAGGGACGGCATCGACGCACTCCCTTAGGCGAAGTCTTTGGCGTACTCGTCGAGCACTTTCTTGATCTTGTCCGCGGAGTCGCCCTTCACTTTCGGATCTTCCTTGGTGATCCAGTCGAGAAGGTCCTTGTGCTTGCCGCGCAGGTGCTTCAACAGCCCCTGCTCGAAGCGGCCGACGTCGCGGGTCGGGATCTTGTCGAGATAGCCGTTGGTGCCGGCGAAGATGATCACGACGATCTCCGCGTTGGTCAGCGGCGAATATTGCGGCTGCTTCATCAGCTCGGTCAGGCGCTCGCCGCGGTTCAGCTGGCGCTGGGTCGCCGCGTCGAGGTCGGAGCCGAACTGCGCGAAGGCCGCCATCTCGCGGTATTGCGCGAGCTCCAGCTTCACCGGGCCGGCGACCGACTTCATTGCCGAAGTCTGAGCGGACGAACCCACGCGGCTCACCGACAGACCGGTGTTCACGGCCGGGCGGATGCCCTGGTAGAACAGGTCGGTCTCGAGGAAGATCTGGCCGTCGGTGATCGAGATCACGTTGGTCGGAATGAACGCCGACACGTCCCCGCCCTGCGTTTCGATGATCGGCAGCGCGGTGAGCGAGCCTGCGCCGTTTTCCTCGTTCAGCTTCGCGGAGCGTTCCAGCAGGCGCGAGTGCAGGTAGAAAACGTCGCCCGGATAGGCTTCGCGGCCCGGCGGACGGCGCAGCAGCAGCGACATCTGGCGGTAGGCGACGGCCTGCTTGGACAGATCGTCATAGACCATCAGCGCGTGGCGGCCGTTGTCGCGGAAGAACTCGCCCATCGCGGTCGCGGTGTAGGGCGCGAGGTACTGCATCGGCGCGGGGTCCGACGCGGTCGCGGCGACGACGATCGAATACTCGATGGCGCCGCTTTCCTCGAGCTTCTTGACCAGCTGCGCCACGGTGGAGCGCTTCTGGCCGATAGCCACGTAGACGCAGTAGAGCTTCTGGCTCTCGTCGTCGCCGGCGGCTTCGTTGTAGGTCTTCTGGTTCAGGATCGCGTCGAGCGCCACGGCGGTCTTGCCGGTCTGGCGGTCGCCGATGATCAGCTCGCGCTGGCCGCGGCCGATCGGGATCATCGCGTCGACGGCCTTGAGGCCGGTCGCCATCGGCTCGTGAACCGATTTGCGCGGCATGATGCCCGGCGCCTTCACGTCCGCAACGGAGCGCTGCGAGGACTCGATCGGACCCTTGCCGTCGATCGGGTTGCCGAGGCCGTCGACCACGCGGCCGAGCAGCCCGTCACCCACCGGCACGTCCACGATGGAGTTGGTGCGCTTGACGACGTCGCCTTCCTTGATCTCGCGGTCGGAGCCGAAGATCACGATGCCGACGTTGTCGGATTCGAGGTTGAGCGCCATGCCGCGGATGCCGCCGGGAAATTCGACCATCTCGCCGGCCTGGACGTTGTCGAGGCCGTGCACGCGGGCGATCCCGTCGCCGACCGACAGCACGCGACCCACTTCCGCGACCTCGGCCTCCTGACCGAAGTTCTTGATCTGCTCCTTCAGGATCGCAGAAATTTCGGCTGCTTGGATACCCATTTATCCGACCTCTTTCATGGCATTCTGGAGGGAGGCGAGCTTCGAGCGGATCGAGGTGTCGATCATCTTCGAGCCCACCTTGACAATCAGACCGCCGATCAGACCGGCGTCCACAATGGTGTTGAGCTTCACGTCGCGCCCGACCTTGGCCTTGAGCGTCTTGGCAAGCTCGTTGCGCTGCGCCTTGGTCAGTTCGATCGCGCTGGTCACATCGGCGGTGACCTCGCCCTTCTCTTCCGCGATCATCTCCCGCAGCTGCGTCAGCATCGCCGGCAGCACGAACAGGCGCCGCTTCGACCCCATCAGGCCGAGCGTGTTCTTCAGGGACTTCGACAGGCCCATCTTGTCGGCCACCGCCATGATCGCCTGCTGCTGCGCGGCACGCGAATAGATCGGGGAATGGATAAGGTCGCGCAGATCCGCGCTCTCGGCGAGGGCCTGGGCGAGCGCATCCACATCCTGTTCGAGCTTGTCGAGCGCGCCCTCACCCTTGGTGATGTCGAAGACAGCGGCTGCGTAGCGCTCGGCGATACCGGAGGAAATCGAAGCTGGTTCGGACACGTCCACCCTTCCGTATGTCGAGCCCCCGTGGCCGCGATCAGGTGACCAGGAGGCGGAGCCTTGGCCCCGGGTAAGAGCCGGGGCGTCAAAATCAGCGCGGATGTAGCAGAGCCTCCCCCACCCCGCAACATGGTAAGAGGTTTTTAGCCATTGCCCGAAACGCCGTGATTTCAGGCACATCGGGCATAGTGCGACTTATTGCGCGGGGCATGTGGTTCGCTTCGTTCGCTTTTTCGTGAGCCGATGCGCGATTCCCGACCGCTTCGCGCCGCGGCAGGCACCCGCCCTCTGCCACCGGTGCGGGCATGTTCGTGCAATTGCAAGGGCCGGTGCGACCGCCGCGACACCGCTGCCCGGGGCCGGTGGCTCGGGCGGGCTCCCGGAATGTGCCGCCCACAGCCGTGGCGCAGCGGGTCGCGCTAGCGAAACCGCTCGACGAAGATCCGCAGAGCAACCGCGGCAGGGCACCCGATCCGGTGTCTCGGCCACCGCAAGGTGTCGGGTGGCCCCACCTGCCCCGCGCCGCACGGCCCGGTTCGGATCGTCAGACCGGTTTCGCCACCGGCTTGGGCGCCAGCGCGCCCAGCGGCTCGCGCACGCGCTGTCCGATGCCGCGCCGTGTCGGTGGGTAGCGCTTGGAGGCGCGCACCAGCATCACGCCGCCGGCCATCACTGCCGGAATCGACCGGCCCATCCGCTCCCAGATCGGCCCCGTCCGCATCCAGAACCGGCGCGTCGACGGCGGCTGATAGAGCAGAGAGACGTGGTCTTCCGTTATGAAATCGTGCGCCTTCAATTGCGCCTCGAGCTGGCCGAGCGAATAGGGTCGACCGTAACCGAAGGGCGTGCGGTCGGACCGCGCCCAGAGCCCCGACCGGTTCGGAACCACGAACAGCGCCTCGCCCCCCGGCCCCAGCACCCGGTAACATTCATCGAGCAGCGCAGAGGCGTTGTCGCAGGTCTCCAGCCCGTGCATCAGCACCAGCCGGTCGACATGCCCGGTCTCCAGCGGCCATTCGGTCTCGTGGCACAGCACCGACACGTTGGGCAGGCCCGCGGGCCAGTGCATGACCCCCTGCGGCGCCGGCATCAGCCCGACCACGCGACGCGAATCGGGCAGGAACGGACGCAGCAGCGGCACCGCGAAACCGTAGCCGGCCACGGTACGCCCGTGGGTGTCGGGCCAGATCGCCCGCACCCTGTCGCGCACGATCTTCTGCGCCACGCGCCCCAGCGCGTTTCGGTAGTAAAAATCGCGCAACGTGCGCACGTCGAGATGCATTGCGGCGCCCCCGGGCTACGTCCTAGCCTCTGAATGCGACTCTGACTCCTCAGGAGCGAAATGGAAATGACCCTGGATCTCGTCACCCTTCCGGCGCTGTCGGACAACTACACCTTTCTGCTGCACGATGCGAAAAGCGGCGCCACTGCCGCAATCGACGTCCCGGAGGCTGGCCCGCTCGACGCGGCGCTGACCGAACGCGGCTGGACGCTGTCGGAGATCTGGCTCACCCATCACCACGACGACCACATCCAGGGGGTCGAGGCGCTGCTGGCCGGGCACCCCGCGAAGGTGACCGGCGCTCTGGCCGACAAGCACCGGCTGCCACCGCTCGACCGCGCGGTTTCGGAGGGCGACAGTTTCGACTTCGGCGGCGAGGAGGTTCATGTTCTGGACGTGTCTGGCCATACCGTCGGACATATCGCCTTTCACCTGCCCGGCGCAGGCATCGCGTTCACCGGGGACAGCCTGATGGCGCTCGGCTGCGGACGTGTCTTCGAGGGAACGATGGAGCAGATGTGGAACAGCCTGCAGAAGTTCCTGAGCCTCGACCCCGGCACGACGATATGCTCGGGCCACGAATACACCCAGAAGAATGCAGACTTTGCGCTCACTATTGAACCGGACAGTTCAGCGCTTAAATCCCGGTATGACGCGATCGCGGCGGCCCGGGCGCGTGGCGAGCCCACGGTGCCGTCGAAACTTTCCGATGAACTCGCCACCAATCCGTTCCTGAGGGCCGCCGACGAACCCGTGCGCCGCTCCCTCGGCATGATGGATGCCCCCGCCGCCGAGGTCTTCGCGGAGATCCGGCGCCGCAAGGACGCCTTTTGACACCCGACCCCTTCCGGGCGCCCAGAGGTGACGCAGCCGCGCCCGTCACGACGATTGTGAGCGCGCCGGCCACAGAAAATGCTTGAAGGAGTGGGTCGATCGACCGAACTTTAACTTCAAGAGGCAATGCTGGGGGCCGCCGCCCCCGGCGCAGACAAGAGGAGCACAGACCCCGTGCCTTCATTCTCGAACACTCTTGAGCAGGCCATCCACGCAGCCCTGGCGCTCGCCAATTCGCGCAGCCACGAATTCGCGACGCTCGAACACCTCCTGCTGGCGCTCGTCGACGAACCCGACGCCGCGCGCGTGATGAAAGCCTGCGACGTCGACACCGAGGAACTGCGCACCAACCTCGTCGATTTCATCGATGGCGATCTGTCCAACCTCGTCACCGACATCGAGGGGTCGGAGGCGGTGCCGACCGCCGCGTTCCAGCGCGTGATCCAGCGTGCCGCGATCCACGTGCAAAGCTCCGGCCGGACGGAGGTGACGGGCGCCAACGTCCTCGTCGCCATCTTCGCGGAGCGCGAGTCGAACGCCGCCTACTTCCTGCAGGAGCAGGAGATGACCCGCTACGACGCGGTCAACTTCATCGCCCACGGCGTCGCCAAGAACCCCGCCTACGGCGAATCCCGCCCCGTCCAGGGCGCCGCGGAGGAAGAAGAGGCGCAGGCCACCGACGCCCCGCAGAGCGGCGAGCAGAAGGAATCCGCGCTCGCCAAGTATTGCGTCGACCTCAACGCCAAGTCCCGCAAGGGCGACGTCGATCCGCTGATCGGCCGCGACGGCGAGGTCGAGCGCTGCATCCAGGTGCTGTGCCGCCGGCGCAAGAACAACCCGCTCCTGGTGGGCGATCCCGGCGTCGGCAAGACCGCCATCGCCGAGGGGCTCGCGCGGAAGATCGTCAACGGCGACACGCCCGAAGTGCTCGCCCATACCACGATCTACTCGCTCGACATGGGCGCGCTGCTGGCCGGCACCCGCTACCGCGGCGATTTCGAGGAGCGTCTGAAGGCCGTCGTCAACGAGCTCGAGGAGCATCCCGACGCCGTCCTCTTCATCGACGAGATCCACACCGTGATCGGCGCCGGCGCCACCTCGGGCGGCGCGATGGACGCCTCCAACCTGCTGAAGCCCGCGCTTCAGGGCGGCCGTCTGCGCACCATGGGCTCCACCACCTACAAGGAGTTCCGCCAGCACTTCGAGAAGGACCGCGCACTCAGCCGCCGGTTCCAGAAGATCGACGTCAACGAGCCGACGGTCGAGGACAGCGTGAAGATCCTCAAGGGCCTCAAGCCCTATTTCGAGGAACACCACTCGATCAAGTACACCAACGACGCGATCAAGACCGCGGTGGAACTCTCGGCGCGCTACATCAACGACCGCAAGCTGCCCGACAAGGCCATCGACGTGATCGACGAGGCCGGCGCGGCGCAACATCTCGTGGCCGAGTCGAAGCGCCGGAAGTCCATCGGCACCAAGGAGATCGAGGCCGTGGTGGCCAAGATCGCCCGCATCCCGCCCAAGAACGTCTCCAAGGACGACGCGGAGGTGCTGCGCGATCTCGAAGGTTCGCTCAAGCGCGTGGTCTTCGGCCAGGATCCGGCGATCGAGGCGCTGTCGTCCGCGATCAAGCTGGCCCGCGCCGGCCTGCGCGAGCCCGACAAGCCGATCGGCAACTACCTCTTTGCCGGCCCCACGGGCGTCGGCAAGACGGAGGTCGCCAAGCAGCTCGCCGACACGCTCGGCGTGGAGATGCTGCGCTTCGACATGTCGGAATACATGGAAAAGCACGCGGTCTCGCGCCTGATCGGCGCGCCTCCGGGCTATGTCGGCTTCGACCAGGGCGGCCAGCTGACCGACGGCGTCGACCAGCACCCGCATTGCGTGCTCCTGCTCGACGAGATCGAGAAGGCGCATCCGGATGTCTACAACATTCTCTTGCAGGTAATGGATCACGGCACGCTGACGGACCACAACGGCCGCACGGTCGACTTCCGCAACGTGATCCTGATCATGACGTCGAACGCCGGCGCCACGGAACAGGCGAAGGCCGCGATCGGCTTCGGCCGCGACCGCCGCGAGGGCGAGGATACGGCTGCGATCGAACGCACCTTCACGCCGGAATTCCGCAACCGGCTCGACGCGGTCATCTCGTTCAAGCCGCTGCCGCGCAGCACCATCCTGCAGGTGGTCGAAAAGTTCGTCCTGCAACTCGAGGCGCAACTGCTCGACCGCGGCGTGACCATCGAGCTGACCCGCCCGGCGGCCGAATGGCTGGCCGAGAAGGGGTACGACGACAAGATGGGCGCGCGCCCGCTCGGCCGCGTGATCCAGGAGCACATCAAGAAGCCGCTGGCCGAGGAACTGCTCTTCGGCAAGCTGCAGAAGGGTGGCGTGGTGCGCGTCTCGGTCGAGGACGACAAGCTCAAGCTCGACCTCGACGGACCCGAGAAACGGCAGCTTTCCTCCAAGCGCCCGCCACTTCTGACGGCGGAATGACGCTCCGGGCTTCGGCCCTGATCCTTCTTGCCTCCGCCGCGCCCGCCGCGGCGGAGGCTTTTCTGTCGCTGCCCGTCGATTGCACGCTCGGGCAGGATTGCTTCATCGAGGATTACCACGACGCGCAGCCCGGCCCCGGCCAAACCGACTACACCTGCGGGCTGAAGTCGCGCGACAATCACCGCGGCACCGACTTCGCGCTGCCGAGCTTCGAGGCGATGGAGGCGGGCGTCGACGTCCTTGCCGCCGCCGCCGGCACCGTGGAGGCGGCGCGCGACGGAGAGCCCGACATCGCCCTCACCCCCGACCGCGCGGCCGAGATCGAAGGCCGCGAATGCGGCAACGCCGTCCGCATCGGACACGAGGACGGCTACCAGACGCTCTATTGCCACATGAAGAACGGCTCGCTCGCGGTCTCCGCCGGCGACCGGGTCGAAGCCGGGGACGTGCTCGGCCAGATCGGCCTTTCGGGCGAGACGAACTACCCCCACCTGCACCTGTCGCTCCTGAAGGACGGCGCGCGCGTCGATCCCTTCGCGCCAGAGAGCACCGAAAGCTGCGGCGCCGACGGCGACACGCTCTGGACCGATCCGCCGGCCTACACGCCCTCGGGTCTGTTCACCGCCGGGTTCTCCATCGTCGTGCCCTCCTTCGAGGCGGTGAAATCGGGCACCGCCCGCCGCGCCACTGCCGCACCGGGCGAAAACCTCGTGCTCTACGCCCATGCCTTCCACCCCGAGGACGGCGACGTGCTGGAAATGTCCGCCACCGGTCCGGCGGGTGAGGTGTTTTCAACCGAGATCGAGCTCGAGGATCCGCAGGTGCAGCTGTTCCGAGCGTACGGACGCCGCGCCCCCGATAGCGGCTGGCCCGCGGGCGATTACCGCGGCACCGTGACCCAGATGCGCGGCGACACGCTCATCGCCGTGCGCCACGCCGAAATCACCGTTCGCTGAGTCCCGGCGAGGACGCCCGCCAGGGCGGACCGAGCGCCTCTATTTCTCCGTCAGTTTCAATTCGATCCGCCGGTTCCGCGCCCGCGCCTCCGGCGTGTCGCCTTCCGTGATCGGCTGGTATTGTCCGAATCCGTTCGCCGCCAGCCGTTCCGGCGGCAGGCCCAGGAAATCGCTCATGTAGCGCACCACCGACAGCGCCCGCGCCTGGCTCAGTTCCCAATTGTCCTCGAACCGCGCATTGGCGCGCAGCGGCGTGCTGTCGGTGTGCCCGTCCACACGGATCACCCAGTCGATCTCGTCGGGAATGTCGTCGGCCACACGCTTGAGGATCGTCGCCACCCGCGCGATTTCCGCCCGCCCCTGCTCGGACAGCGTGTCGCTGCCCAAGGGAAACAGCACCTCGGAGGAGAACACGAAGCGGTCGCCCTCTATCCGCACCCCCTCCGTGTCGCCGAGGATCTCGCGCATCCGCCCGAAGAATTCCGACCGGTAGCGCTCCAGATCACGGCGCTCGGCTTCCTCGAGCTCGCGCCGCCGCCGCTCTTCCGCCGCCGCCCGCGCAAGCGCCTGGTTGAGGTCCTGGCCCAGAGATTGCAACTCGACCTGCGCCTCCGCGTCCCGCGCTTCGGACGCGTCCAGAAGGCCCTGCAGGCGCGACAGCTGCGTGCGCAGCGCGGAGACCTGCTGGTTCAACAACTCGGTCTGCCGCACCGCCGCGTCGGCGCGCTCGGCTTCGCTCTCCAGCTCCGACCGCGCCGTCTCGAGAAGCGCCGCGCGCGTTTCCGACCGGGTCATCGCCTGCTCGGCCTCGGCGGCGGCCTCGTCCCGTGCCGCGAGCGCCGCGACGAGGCGCTCGCGCACCTCCTCGGCCGACATCTCCGCCGCCTCCTGTTCCGCCAGCGCGGCGGCAAGGCGCGCGCGCAGATCCGCGACCTCGCCGGAGAGGCCCTCGGCGCGCGTCTCTGCCGCCGCCAGCCGGTCCTGCAGATCGGACGCCTCCTCGCGTTCCGCAAGCGCGCTCGACAGCGACCGCTCCGCCTCTTCCTCGGCCAGAAGCGCCGCGGCCAGCCGCGCGTTCAGATCCTCCTCGGCCGCGCGCGCCGCCGCCAGCAGCGTCAGCGTCTCCTCTGCCTCCGCCCGCTGCGCCTCCAGCGCCAGCGTCATCGCCGTGAGTTCCGCGTCCGCCGACTCGAGCCGGGCGCGCAGGGCCTCGGCTGCCTCGGCCTCCGCCAGGCGCTGCGCTTCCTCCTCGCTCAGTTCGGACGACAGCGCGTCGACCTCTGACGAGAGCGCCGACACCTGCTCGGACGCTTCGGTGTTCTCGCTGCGCAGATCGGCGACCAGCGCCTCGAGAGCCTCCCGCCTCGCCGCGGCGAGCCGCGCGGCTTCCGTCTCGCGGTCCACCTCGTCACGCGCCTGCGCGAGCGCCAGTTCCAGCGCGTCGCGCTCCTCGGTCAGGGCGGCCTGTGCCTCCTCGAGGCTCTCCTCCGAGGCCGTCAGCGCAGCGATGCGCGCCTCGGCGTCCTCGGCCTCGCCGGTCAGCGTCTCGACCTGCGCCTGCGCCGAGTCCCGCTGCGAGAGCAGCGCCGAGACCCGATCCTCGTAAGAAGCGATCTCTTGCCGCGCGGCGGTCAGTTCGGCCTCTCTTGCCTCCTGCGCCTGCGTCAGAGAGCGGATGATCGCGTCCTGTTCGGCGAGCCGCGTCTCCCTGTCGTCGAGCGTGGCATCCAGCTCTCCCAGACGGCTTTCGAGCTGCGTGTTCTCCCGCTCCGCGAGGCCCAGCGCCGAAGACAGCGACTCGACCTCCGACGTCAGTTGCGACAGCCGCGATTCCTGGGTCTGAAGCTGGCTTTCCTGGCCGGTGATGGTCTCGCGCAGGACGAACTGGATGACCATGAAGATGGTCAGCACGAACATCAGCACCAGCAGCAGGCCGGTCATCGCATCCACGAAGCCCGGCCAGATCGCCGCCTGGAAGCGTTGGCCGGATCGGCGCGCCAGCGCCATGGATCAGCCCTCCTGGCTCTGCTTGGGCTGGAAGCGCTGCGCGCGCACGGTCGGCGCGCTGCCGGTTTTCGGCGCGGCCTGCCGGCTGATCTGCGTCAGCGTGCGCGACAGACCGGCAAGATCGGTGCGCAGCTCGGCCATGCTTTCCTGCCGGCCGGCCGAGATCTCTTCCAGGAGGCGGAGCATCTGCACGTCGATGGACCGCAGGCGCATCCGGCTTTCGGCGTCAAGCCCGCCGTCGCTCTCGCGGCTCGACAACACCTCGATCAGCCGCTCCTGCCCGTCGGCGATACGTGCCAGCGCCGTGGAAGACGGCGCCGTCGCCTCCATCCGCTCGGTCATCCGCTCGATCGAGTCGGCAAGCTGGCCGAGGCGCGATTCGATCTCCCCGCGCGATTCCTCGGACCGGGCGTAGAGGTCCTGCATCGCCTCCATCTGGTCGGCGACCTGTTCGAGCGCGACGGCAGCGCCCGACATCTCGTCCCCGCCCTCGGATGAAGATATGCCGATGCGGGTGATCGAGGACAGCCATTCCTCCAGCTCGCGGTAGAACCGGTTCTGCCCGTGGCCCGCGAAGAGTTCCAGCAGCCCGACGATGAGTGAACCGGCGAGTCCGAGGAGCGAGGAGGCAAAGGCGATCCCCATGCCGCCAAGCTGGCCTTCGAGGCCGTTCATCAGGCGCGAGAACACCTCCGTGCCGCTCTCGCCCTCTTGGGGGACCAGCGAGCGGATCGTGTCGACGAGAGCCGGCACCGTGGTCGCGAGCCCGTAGAACGTGCCGAGAAGACCGAGGAAGATCAGCAACGACACAATGTAGCGCGTGATCTCTCGCGCCTCGTCGATCCGCTGGGCCACCGAATCGAGGATCGACCGCGACGAGGTCGTGGTGATCTGCATCCGCCGTCCACGCGACCGTAGGAGCGCCGCAAGCGGCGCCAGCAGACGCGGCGCGCGCCCGGCCTCGTCCCCGCCGCCGCCGATGAAGGCCTCGATCCAGCGGACCGAGGTTATGATCTGCGCCACCTGCCAGAAACAGGCCAGCACGCCGACCACGAAGACCAGCAGGATGAAGCCGTTGAGATACGGATTGGCCTGGAACACCGGCAGCACCCGGGGCAGCGCCATGACCGCGCCGACTCCCGCGAGCGCCAGCACCGCGACCATCGCCAGCACCTGGCGGATCGGCTGGGCGAATTGCGGATGGGCGTCCGGCTGGTCCATCGCGATGGGCGCCTCCTACGGCTTAAAGGGTTGACACCTCTTGCGGACCCTAAGCGGGTTCCCGGATCAAGCCAAGCGCGCCGCTGCAAGGCAGCGAACACGATCGCTCAACCATTGCAGTTCTGCATCCGGGATGCCCAGTTCCGCGAGGTGCCGGGTGGTGTTCCAAAGGTATTCGGTGTTCGGTCCGCGCCCGCCCACCGCGCGGGCGATGATCTGTGCCTGTTCCTCGAGATCGAGGTCTGCCGCGTATTGCACGTGGTCGGGGTCGATCACGTAACCGACCGCGGTCAGCGGCCCCTCGTCCGTCTCAAGCTCCAGCAGCCGTTCGAGATAGGCCGAGGACACCAGTTCGCGTTCCCGCAGATAGGCGAGCACCGCCTCCGTCTCCTCGGGACGCGCGGCCAGCGCCAGCCCGTCGCAATGCGCCCCCGTCTGCGCGTCGAGCGCGAGCACCAGCCCCGGCTCCTCGGGGCTGCCGCGGTGATGGATGGAGCGCATGCAGAAACTGCGGTGATAGCCGTTCAGCCGCGCCGGCCGACGCTCGGCCACGTCGAAACCGGGATTCCAAAGAAGCGAGGCGTATCCGAACACCCAAAATGTCATGGCCATGGTCCTTGTCTGCCGGCGCCTGTAAACACCATGCTGATGCGCGCTGAAAGGGCCTCGCCATGAAGAAACTGGCAATCGTCATCGTCGTCGCCGCGGCCTTCTGGTCGGCCTGGTGGGTCATCGAGTCGCGCGCGGTCCGCGGCGCGGTCGAAGACTGGTTCGCCGCACAGCGCGCCGAGGGGCGCGACGCCGCCTATGGCGAGCTGAGCGTCGGCGGCTTTCCCAACCGGGTGGACGTGCGACTGCGCGACGTGACGATCTACGACCCCGAGACCGAGACCGGCTGGCAGGCGCCACGCTTCGAGGTGTTCCGGCTGATCTACGACCGCTCGCATTACATCTTCGCGCTGGCCCAGCGGCAGGAGGTCACGGTGAACGGGGATACCTACGTGGCGCAAGGCGACGGCCTGCGGGCGAGCCTCGTGCTCGGCCCCGATGCCACGCTCGGCCGGCTGCACGTGGAAGCGGATACGCTGGCGGTCGACGGGCCGGACACGCGGGTGAACCTGAGCGGGCTGCGCGCCAATCTCGACGCGGTGTCGGAGGGCGCCTCGGACTATCGGCTGGCCGTCTCGTCCCGCGACGGACCGGAAGCCGACCGCGAGATCACGGTGCGCGCGGAGCTGAATTTCGAGGCGCCACCCTCGCTGTCCGGCGGGGGCGCGCGTCTGACCGGCCTCGACATAGACACGCTGGATTACGTACTGCCCGACGCGCGGCTGCGCCTGTCGGGCGATCTGGACGTCGACGACCGCGGGCGCCTGTCGGGCGACATCGACCTGCGAGCCGAAGATTGGCAGGCGCTTCTCGACAGTGCGGTGAGCGAAGGCCGTGTGCCGGAGGAATGGGCGGAGGCGGCCGAATTGGCGCTCGACCTCGTGGCGAGCCTGCGCGGGGGGTCGGACACACTCGATGTCGGACTGCGGCTCGATGACGGGACGATCCGGCTCGGCCCGGTGACGCTGGGCGAGGCGCCGCGCATCCCGGTGCGCTGAGGCTCTGCCCTATATCGGGCAGAGCCGCCCCGGCCGGTCATGCACCGGGCATCCGGGCCTTGCGCATGCCCCCGCGCCGCCCGACACTTCGCTGGCAAGACAGGAGCGGAGCCGCCATGACAGACGCCCTCGCCCGCCGCATCGAGGATCGCCGCGACGACCTCGTCGCGCTGACGCAAGACCTCGTCCGCATCCCCACGCGCAACCCGCCCGGTGAGAATTACCGCGAGATCTGCGCGGCGCTGGAGGCGCGGCTCACCCCGCGCGGCTTCGCCGGCGCCTGGATCCGGGCCGAGGGCGCCCCCGGCGACAGCGCAGCCTACCCCCGCTGGAACATCGTCGCACGGCGCGAGGGGGCGCGCCCCGGCCCCTGCGTGCATTTCAACGGCCATACCGACGTGGTCACGCTGGGCGACGGCTGGACGCGCGACCCTTTCGGCGGCGCGGTGGAGGGGGACCGGATCTACGGCCGCGGCACCTGCGACATGAAGGGTGGGCTCGCCGCCGCCATCGTCGCGGCGGAGGCTTTCATCGACGAACACCCCGGTTTCGCCGGCGCGATCGAGATCAGCGGCACCGCCGACGAGGAATCCGGCGGCTACGGCGGCGTCGCCCACCTTGCCCGCGAGGGCTGGTTCGCGCCGGGCCGGGTGGACCACGTCATCATCCCCGAACCGCTCGGCAAGGACCGGATCTGCCTCGGCCATCGCGGCGCCTGGTGGGCGGAGATCGAGACGCTGGGAGAGATCGCCCACGGCTCCATGCCCTTCCTCGGCGATTGCGCCGTGCGCCACATGGGCGCGGTGCTCGCCGCGTTCGAGGCGGAGCTTTTCCCCGCGCTCGCCGCCCGGCGCACGGAGATGCCGGTGATCCCCGACGGTGCGCGGCAGGCGACGATGAACCTCAACGCCCTGCACGGCGGGGAGCCGGCGCGCGGACCCGGCGACACCTCCCTGCCCGCCTGCAACGTGCCCGACCGCTGCACCCTGCAGATCGACCGGCGCGTGCTGATCGAGGAAGGCGTCGACGCGGCGGCGGCCGAAATCGGCGCGCTGCTGGAGCGGCTGAAGGAGACCCGGCCCGGCTTCGACTACCGCCTGCGCGAGATCAACCGCGTGATCCCGTCGATGACCCCCGAGGATGCGCCGGTGGTCACCACCCTGCGCGCCGCCATCGCCGACACGCTCGGGGCGGAGGCCGCCTTCGTCGCCTCCCCCGGCAGCTACGACCAGAAGCATATCGACCGTATCGGCGCACTGAGGAACTGCGTCGCCTACGGGCCGGGCATCCTGGAGCTGGCGCACAAGCCGGACGAATGGGTCGGCATCACCGACATGCGCGATTCCGCGCGGGTCATGGGGCGCGTGCTGGAACGGCTGTTGCTGCCCTGAAGCGCGCGGGCCGGGCCGGCGGCGCTTGAACGCGCCACGCCTTCCGGGTCAAGCTCCGGCCAAGCGCGTCACGCCGCACCCCAACAGGAGAGCCCGATGAGATCCCGCATCCTCACCCCCGCCTTCGTCCTCTGCGCCCTGCCGGCCGTCGCGCAGGAGACCGGCCTCACGCTCGCGATCCAGCTGGAGCCCCCGCATCTCGACCCGACCTCCGCCGCCGCCGGCGCGATCGACTCGGTTCTCTATGCCAACGTGTTCGAGGGGCTGACCCGCTTCGCGTCCGACGGCAGCATCGAACCGGCGCTCGCCGAAAGCTGGGAGGTGAGCGAGGACGGCACCACCTACACCTTCGCGCTACGCGAGGGCGTGACCTTCCACGATGGCAGCGCCTTCGACGCCGAGGACGTGAAATTCACGCTCGACCGCGCGCGCGGCGAGGACAGCACGAACGCCCAGAAGGTCCTTTTCGAGGGCATCGAGGAGGTCGCGGTCGTCGATCCGCAGACGGTGGAGATCACGCTCGCCGAACCGGACGGGGCGCTGCCCTTCAACCTCGCCTGGGGCGACGCGGTGATCGTCGCGCCCGAGAGCGCGGAGGACATCAAGTCCGCCCCCGTTGGCACCGGCCCCTTCGTCTTCGACGAATGGGTGCAGGGCGACCGGATCGAGCTGGCCCGCTACGGCGATTACTGGGGCGAGGCCCCGGCGCTGGAGACCGCGACCTTCCGCTTCATCTCCGACCCCACGGCGGCCTTCGCGGCGATGATGGCCGGCGACATCGATGTCTTCTCCAACTTCCCCGCGCCCGAAAACCTGCCGCAATTCGAGAACGATCCGCGATTCCAGGTGATCATGGGCTCTTCCGAGGGCGAGACGATCCTGGCCATGAACAACGCCGAGCCGCCGCTCGACGACGTTCTGGTGCGGCAGGCCATCGCCCACGCCATCGACCGCGAGGCGATCATCGACGGGGCGATGTACGGGATCGGCACGCCGATCGGCACGCATTTCGCGCCGCATCATCCCGATTACGTCGATCTTCTCGGCCTCTCGGCCCACGATCAGGAGAGGGCCCGCACGCTGCTGGCCGAGGCCGGGCTTTCGGAGGGGCTGAGGCTGTCGCTGAAACTGCCGCCCCCGCCCTATGCCCGCCGCGGCGGCGAGATCGTGGCGGCGCAGCTGCGCGAGATCGGCATCGAGACCGAGATCGTCAACCTCGAATGGGCGCAATGGCTGGAGGAGGTGTTCCGCGGCCAGGACTTCGACCTGACCATCGTCAGCCATACCGAGCCGATGGATATCGGCATCTACGCGCGGCCGGATTACTACTTCCAGTACGCCAGCCCCGCGTTCCAGCAGATCATGGCGACCCTGAAGGCCACGACCGATCCCGAAGAGCGCTCGGAGCTTCTGGCCGAGGCTCAGACCACGATCGCGGAGGATTACGTGAACGGATACCTCTTCCAGCTCGCCTGGCCGACCGTCGCGGCAGCGGGGATCGAGGGGCTCTGGGCCAACCAGCCAACCCAGGCGAACCCGCTCGCGGACGTCCGCTGGACCGAATGACACGGCGCGCGGCCCCTTGGGACGGGCAATCTGCCCACCCCGAGCACGAAAAGGCAGGAGCCATCATGGACATCACGATCCGGCCGACCCGGAGCGGCGACACCGAAGGCCCCGCCTATTGCGAGGCGATCGGTTTCCACACCTGGCGCACGCTGCCGGGGCGCATCTGCAAGCGCCACGATCTCGCCGCGCCGGTCCCGGTGGACCGGCCCGAAGCGCAGCCCTAACCTGCACCCCATGCTGTCCTACGCGCTTCGCCGGCTCATCTCGCTCGCGCTCAGCCTCGCTGTCGCGTCGCTGGCGATCTTCCTGGTGGTGGAGGTCGCACCCGGCGATCCGGCGGGCTTCATGCTCGGCACCGGCGCGCAGCCCGACACCGTCGCCGCGCTTCGCGCCGAGCTCGGCCTCGATCAGCCCAAGCTGGAGCGATACCTGAGCTGGGCCGGCGGCATGCTCTCGGGCGATTTCGGCACCTCCTACACCTACCGCACGCCGGTGGCGGGGATGGTGGCCGACCGGCTCTGGGTGTCGCTGCCGCTGGCGCTCTACGCGCTCGCGCTTTCCACCCTGCTGGCCTTTCCGGCGGGCCTTTATGCCGCGGCGCGGCGCGGGCGGGCCGGTGATGTCGCGGTCATGGGCGCCACGCAGCTCGGCATCGCGGTGCCGAACTTCTGGTTCGCGATGCTGCTGGTGCTGCTCTTCTCGATCAATCTCGGCTGGTTCTCGGCCGGCGGCTTTCCCGGCTGGTCCGACCCGCTTGCGGCGATCAAGGCGCTGACCCTGCCGGCCTTCGCGCTCGCGCTGCCGCAGGCGGCGATCCTGGCGCGGGTGCTGCGCTCCTCGCTCATCGACGTGCTCGGCGAGGATTTCATCCGCACCGCCCGCGCCAAGGGCCTCACGCGGTTCCAGGCGCTCTGGCGGCACGGGGTGCGCAACGCGCTGATCCCGGTGCTGACCATCGTCGGGCTGCAATTTTCCTTCCTTCTCGCCGGGGCGATCATCATCGAACAGGTGTTCTTCCTGCCCGGCCTCGGGCGGCTGATCTTCCAGGCGATTTCCCAGCGCGACCTGATCGTGGTCGAGTCGGTGGTGATGCTGCTGGTCTTCGCGGTGATCCTTGTCACCTTCCTGACCGATCTGGCCTATGCTTGGGTCGATCCGCGGCTGAGGCGGCGGCGATGATCCGGCGGCTTGTGCCCGGCGCGGTCCTGTCGGCGCTCTTCGTCCTTGCGGCGCTGGTGTCCTACGTGTGGACGCCGGGGGACGTCACCGGCGTCGATATCGCGTCCAAGCTGCAGCCGCCGTCGCCCGAGCACTGGCTCGGCACCGATCACCTCGGGCGCGACCTTCTCGCCATGCTGATGGTGGGCGCGCGCACCTCCATCGCCGTGGCGCTGGTCGCGGTCGGAATCGGCATGGCCGCCGGCGTGCCGCTGGGCCTCGCCGCCGCCGCCATGCGCGGCACGCTCCTCGACGAGGTGATCATGCGCGGCAACGATCTGGTCTTCGCCTTCCCGAGCCTCGTCATCGCCATCCTGATCACCGCCATCGCAGGCCCCGGCGCGGTCAACGCCATCGTCGCCATCGGCATCTTCAACATCCCCGTCTTCGCCCGCCTGACGCGCGGCGCGGCGCTCGCCCTCTGGGAGCGGGACTTCATCATGGCCGCCCGCGTCGCCGGCAAGGGCGCGCCCCGGATCAGCGCAGAGCATATCCTGCCGAACGTTACCAACCTGTTGATCGTGCAGGGCACCATCCAGTTCTCGCTCGGCATCCTCGCCGAGGCGGCGCTGAGCTATGTCGGCCTCGGCGCGCAGCCCCCGGTGCCGTCCTGGGGCCGGATGCTGGCCGAGGCGCAGACCCTCACCGCCATCGCCCCCCATGTCGCGCTGATGCCGGGGCTGGCCATCGTGCTCATGGTGCTGGGCCTCAACCTTCTGGGCGACGGGCTGCGCGACGTGCTCGACCCGCGGCTGCGGGACCTTCGGACATGAGCCTTCTGTCGGTCCGAGACCTCACGCTGAAGATCGGCGCGACGGAAATCCTGCATGGCGTGTCGCTTGACGTCGCCGCCGGAGAGATCGTGGCCGTCACCGGCGAAAGCGGGTCGGGCAAGTCGATGACCGCGCTCGCCACGATGGGCCTATTACCGGCGGGCGCGCGCGCGTCCGGGCACATCCGGCTCGGCGGCACCGACCTTCTGACACTCTCCGAACGCGACCTCTGCCAGTTCCGTGGCCAAGCGATGGGCATGGTCTTTCAGGAGCCGATGACGGCGCTCAACCCAGTGCAACGCATCGGCGACCAGGTCGCCGAGACGCTGCGCCTGCGCGGCACGCCCCGCGCGGAGGCAGAGGCGCGCTCCGCCGACACGCTCGCCCGAATGGGCCTTCACCCCGAGCGCATCCCGCCGTCGCGCTATCCGCACGAGCTGTCGGGCGGGCAGCGCCAGCGGGTCGGGATCGCCATGGCGCTGGCGCTGCGCCCGCGCCTGCTCATCGCCGACGAGCCGACCACGGCGCTCGACGTCACGACGCAGGCGAAGATCCTCGATCTGCTGACGCGCATCGTGCGCGAGGACGACCTCGGCCTTCTGCTCATCACCCACGATCTGGCGGTGGTGCACGGCCGCGCCGACCGGCTGGCGGTGATGAACAAGGGCCGCGTGGTCGAGACCGGCCCGACAGCCCGCGTGTTCGCAGAGATGGCGCACCCCTACACGCGCGCGCTTTTCGCCGCCTCTCGCCATCGCGCGACGCTGGGAGAGCGGCGCACCTACGGCCCCTTGCTCGAGGTCCGCGGGCTGCGGCAGGACTATCCCCTGCCGCGCCCGCACCCCTTCGCGAAGGCACGGTCGCAGACCGCGCTGCGGGGCATCGACCTCGATATCCGCAAGGGCGAACGGGTGGGTCTCGTGGGCGAATCGGGATGCGGGAAATCCACCCTGACCCGCGCGATCCTGGGGCTGGAGGCGCCGGCGAAGGGCATCGTCACGCTCGATGGTGCGCGCGTGCGCGCGGACCGCCGCGACCCGGCGCTGAGGCGCAAGATGCAGGTGGTGTTCCAGGACCCCTATGCCAGCTTCAACCCGCGCCACCCGGTCGCGCGGCTGGTCGCCGAGCCGCTGCACCTGCTCGGCCCGGTGGAGGACCGCGCGGAGCGGGTGGCCGAGGCGCTGACCTCCGTCGGGCTCGACCCTGCGGACGCGCACAAGTCGATCCATGCGTTTTCCGGCGGACAGCGCCAGCGCATCGCCATCGCCCGCGCGCTTGTCACCCGGCCCGAGCTGGTGATCTTCGATGAGGCGGTCTCCGCCCTCGACGTGCGCGTTCGGGCCGGTATCCTCGACCTGATCGCGGGACTCAGCCGGTCGGCTGGACTCGCCTACCTCTTCATCAGCCACGATCTGTCCGTGGTTCGCGGGATTTGCGACCGGATCGTGGTGATGCAGGAGGGCGAGATCGTGGAGGACCGTCCGGCGGAGGATCTGTTCGCCGCGCCGGAGCATCCGCACACGCGGGCGCTGCTGGAGGCGGCGCCGGTGCTGCCCGACAGCGCGGGCAGAGCGAAGGAGGAGACGACATGCGACTGAAAGGCAAGCGGGCCATCGTCACCGGCGCCGCCTCGGGCTTCGGGGCGGGCATCGCGCAGCGCTTCGCCGAGGAAGGCGCGACGGTGATGGTCGCCGACATCGCCGCCGGCCCGGCCGAGGGCATCGCCCGGAGGATCGGCGCCATCGCGCAGGCCGTAGACGTGGCCGACAGGGGCAGCGTGGAGCGGATGGCGGGGGCCGCGACCGAGCGCATGGGCGGTGTCGACATCCTGGTCAACAATGCCGGCATCACCCACATGCCCACCGCGCTCGAGGACGTGGAGGAAGAGGAGTTCGACCACGTCTTCGCGGTGAACTGCAAATCGGTCTACCTGACCGCGCGGGCACTGGTGCCAGCGATGAAGCGCGCCGGCGCGGGGGTCATCCTCAACGTCGCCTCGACCGCCGGGCTGTCGCCGCGGCCGCGGCTCAACTGGTACAATGCCTCCAAGGGCTGGATGATCACCGCGACGAAGGCGATGGCGGTGGAGCTTGCGCCTGCGGGCATCCGGGTGAACGCGCTCGCCCCCGTGGCGGGGGAAACGCCGCTTCTGCGCCGGTTCCTGGGCGAGGACACGCCGGAGACGCGGGCCAAGTTCCTGTCGACGATCCCCATGGGACGGTTCTCCACGCCCGAGGACATGGGGGGCGCGGCGCTCTACCTGTGTTCGGACGACGCCTCGATGGTCACGGGGACGGTGCTGGAAGTGGACGGCGGGCGATGCATCTGACGCCGGGACCGCGCAACCTGATCACCGATGTCGCGGGCCTGCGCGTGGGAAACGCGGAGGACGCGCGGTTGAAATCCGGGACCACGGTCCTGACCGGAGCCGCGCCGCTGACCTGCGGTGTCGCGGTGCAGGGCGGCGCCCCCGGCACGCGGGAGACGGACCTTCTGGATCCGGACAAGATCGCCCCCGGCGTCGATGCGCTGGTCCTGTCGGGCGGCAGCGCCTTCGGCCTCGCCGCCGCGGACGGCGTGATGGCGGCGCTGCATGATGCGGGCCGCGGATTTGCGGTGCTGTCGGCACGAGTGCCCATCGTGCCGGCGGCGATCCTCTTCGATCTGCTGAACGGCGGCGAGAAGGGATGGCGGGACAATCCCTATCCCGCGCTCGGTCGTGCTGCATGGGAGAGCGCGGGGGAGAACTTCGCGCTCGGCACCGCCGGCGCGGGTACCGGCGCGCAGACGGGGCAGGTCAAGGGCGGTCTCGGCTCCGCCTCCTTCGTGCTGCCGTCGGGGGCCAGTGTCGGCGCGCTCGTCGCGGTCAATGCCACGGGTTGCGCGCTCACACCGTCGGGCCGGCATTTCTGGGCCGCGCCGTTCGAGGTGGGCGCCGAGTTCGGCGGTCTTGGCCCGGACCCGAAGGTCGGTCTGCAAGCCCTGCCCGCAAGCCGCAAGGCCGCCGCGATGGCGGCGCAGGGCAACACCACGATCGGGATCGTCGCGACGGACGCCGCGCTCGACAAGGCGCAGGCGCGGCGGCTCGCCATCGCGGCGCATGACGGCTACGCCCGCGCGCTGGTGCCCGCGCACGCCCCGCATGACGGCGACCTCATCTTCGCGGCCTCCACCGGCGCGCGCCCTCTGGACGATCCGCTGACGGAGCTTGCCCTTCTCGGGCACGCGGCTTCCGTCGCAATGGCCCGCGCTATCGCGCGCGCGGTCTGGGAGGCGACACCGTCGCCGGGCGATAGCCTGCCCACGGCGCGCCAGAGCCTTGGTCTCTAGCATCATCGCACCAAGCCGGGTCTTGCACTCTGCCCAGCCTCGGCCGATCGCGCTGCGCAAAGAACGACCCCACGATACCGCATCAAACCTCGTGTCATCACGCCCGCTGGCCCAGCAGGTCTGCCCTGCATGGCAGGCCCGCCCGGCGCATCAGTAGATGTAGCGGATCTGGTCGGCCCAGTAGCGTTCTACCCGTCGCAGCGTGTGGGTTATGTCGTCGAAGCCTTCGCGCCCGACAGCCCCGCTAGAGGAGAGCCCCTCGGCGTGGCGCGAGAACAGCTCGGCCACGATGTCGCGGATCTCCCGGCCCCGTTCGGTCAGGCGCACACGGACGGAGCGGCGGTCGATCTCGCAGCGCTGGTGGTGCATGTAACCCGCGTCCACGAGCTTCTTGAGATTGTAGCTCACGTTCGAGCCCTGGTAGTAGCCGCGCGTTTTCAGCTCGCCCGCCGTGACCTCGTTGTCGCCGATGTTGAACAGCAAGAGCGCCTGCACCGCGTTGACCTCGAGGATGCCGACCCGTTCGAATTCGTCCTTGATCACGTCGAGCAGCAGCCGGTGCAGCCGCTCCACCAGCGACAGCGCATCGAGATAGCTCGCCATGAAGCTCGACCGCTCCGCCGAGGCCATTGACGTGTGCACGCTCATCGTCTTCTCCAATTCACTCTGAACCGGAGGTTCGACGAAAATCCCTGACAAGCTGTTAAGCTTGGCGCATCCGTGCGAAAATTATTAGACCTTCTGCGACATGACCCCTGCGATCCGCGCAACCAGCGCCCCGTAACGGTCGGGCGCGGGCCGCTGGCCGCTGATCCAGGCGTAGAGATCCTGATCGTTCTCGGACAGAAGGTCCTCGTACAGGTCGAGATCCTCGGGGCCGAGTGCCCCCAGCTCCGTTTCCGAGAACCGGATCAGAATGAGATCCATCTCCTTGGTGCCGCGGCGCGCCGAGCGCATCCGCAGACGCTTCAGCCGGACCTCCGCGGGTTCTTCGGCCGCGCTCACCCCGAAGCCTCCCGCACGAGTTGGCGCAGGCGCTTCTCGAGCCGGCCGACCCGTTCGGCCGTCGTCTTCATCTCGGCCTGGACGGCGCGCAGGTCGGTCAGAAGCGCCCGCATGTCCGAGGTCTCCAGGTGATCCGAGCCGGGCGCGTCGACACCGTCGCCTTCACCGGTCAAGAGCCACACGATGCTGACGTTGAGAATGCCCGAGAGCATCTGCAGCCGGTTCGCCCGCGGCTCGTTGCGGTCGGCTTCCCAGCCCTGCAGCGTCGAGTGCTTGACGCCGAGCCGCTTGGCCAGGTCCTCCGAACTCATGCCCGCGGCTTCGCGCGCCGCCGCCAGCCGGTCGCCGAACGTGGCGGCCTCCGGTCCGTACCAATCCGTCTCGTCGTCCATGTCACTCCTTACGCGGACCTCTCCCTGCGTCCGCTTGAACGTGCCTGGGTGGAACCGTATGACAGTGGCTGCGCCATTTCAAACCGGAGCCGACGCGATGGGACTGCTTTCCGACACGCTCTCCCGGGTCAAGTCCTCGCCCACCGTCGCCGTCACCCAGCGCGCGAGAGAGCTCGCGGCCGAAGGGCGCGACATCATCGGCCTCGGCGCCGGGGAGCCGGACTTCGACACGCCGGAGAACGTCAAGCGCGCCGCCATCGCCGCGATCGAGCGCGGGGAGACGAAATACACCGCGCCCGACGGCATCCCGGAGCTGAAGGCGGCGATCTGCGACAAGTTCCGGCGCGAGAACGGGCTCGACTACACGCCGGCGCAGATCTCCGTGTCGACCGGCGGCAAGCAGGTTCTCTACAACGCTCTGATGGCGACGCTGAACCCCGGCGACGAGGTGGTGATCCCGGCGCCCTACTGGGTGAGCTATCCCGACATGGTGCGCCTCGCGGGTGGCACGCCGGTGATCGTGGAGACCTCGATCGATACCAGGTTCCGGATGACGCCCGAGGCGCTGGAGGCGGCGATCACGCCGCGGACCAAGTGGCTGATCTTCAACTCTCCGTCAAACCCGACCGGGGCGGGCTATACGCGCGACCAGCTCTCCGCGCTGACCGAGGTGCTGCTGCGCCATCCGCATGTCTGGGTGATGTCGGACGACATGTACGAGCACCTGGCCTATGACGATTTCGTTTTCTCAACGCCGGCGGAGGTGGAGCCGGCGCTTCACGGCCGCACGCTGACCGTGAACGGCGTCTCCAAGGCTTATGCGATGACCGGCTGGCGCATCGGCTATGCCGGCGGCCCCGAAGAACTGATCGCGGCGATGCGCAAGATCCAGTCGCAATCGACGACCAACCCGTGCTCGATCAGCCAGTGGGCCGCGGTCGAAGCGCTGAGCGGACCGCAGGATTTCCTGGCCGAGCGGGCGGAGGTGTTCCGCACTCGCCGCGACAGGGTGGTCGAAGCGCTGAACGCCTGCCCCGGCGTCTCATGCCCGGTGCCGGAGGGGGCCTTCTACGTCTACCCGTCGGTCGCCGGCTGCCTCGGCAAGACCTCGGCCGGGGGCGCCCGGATCGACGATGACGAGACCTTCGCGGCGGCGCTGCTGGAGGAAACCGGCGTCGCCGTTGTCTTCGGCGCCGCCTTCGGGCTGTCGCCGCACATCCGCATCAGCTATGCCGCGTCGGACGCCATGCTGACCGAGGCGATGGCACGGCTGCGCGCCTTCTGCGACGGCCTGACCTGACGAGGAGACATCATGTCGGGAGCCCTGCCGGACTATTATTTCCGCGTCCGCGAGAACGGCGCTGCCGTTTTCCGCGTCGATGCCGAGACCCGGCAGCGGCGGATCGAGATGGAGCAGATCGCGGTGGTCAACACACGGAGCGGCGAGATCAGGCCGCACGGCGCGCGGGAGCTGTCGGACCGCGACATGGCGGAGATCCGCGCCTGGATGACCGAACGGCAGGCGCTTCTGGCGATGCGCGACATCGACGACATCCACCGCACGGTCGACCAGCTCAACCTGACGGCGCATTGGGCGCAGAGCCGCGCGGCGGACGAGCAGCTGGAGGAAGTGACTGACGCGCTACTTCTGGCGATGCACGACCTGCGCACGGTTCTGGTGCGCAAGAAAGCCGATCGGCTGGCGAAGGAATGAGCGCCGTGCAAGATACCGGCGGGCAGCGCGGGTTGGCAGGGGTCCTCGTGGGGGCCAGCCCCCACACCCCCGGAGTATTTGCCGGCCCAAAGAAGCAGGGGCGCGGGGACGTGCCGAGAGGGAGGTCGCGATGATCACGGTGATCATTCCGGCGCGCTACGCGTCGAGCCGGTATCCGGGCAAACCGCTGGCCGAGCTGGATATCGGCGGCGGGGTGCGTCGGTCGCTGATCGAGCTCACATGGCGGGCGGCGCTGGAGGTGCCGGAGGCCGACGCGGTCTACGTTGCCACCGACGACGACGGCATCGCCGAGGCGGCGCGCGGTTTCGGCGCCGAGGTGATCATGACTTCCGGGAGCTGCCGCAACGGCACCGAGCGCTGCGCGGACGCGCTGGAGCGCGCCGGGCTGGCACCGGAGATCGTGGTGAACCTTCAGGGCGACGCGCCGCTGACGCCGCCCTGGTTCCTGTCGGCGCTGATCGCGGCGATGCGGGCGGACCCGACGCTCGACGCGGCGACGCCGGTGCTGCGCTGCGAGCCCGCGACGCTGGCGCTGTTACAGGAGGACCGTCGCGCGGGCCGCGTGGGCGGCACCACGGCGGTCTTCGACCGGGCGGGCCGCGGGCTCTACTTCTCCAAGGAAGTGATTCCGTTCGTCGAAGGGCGCGCGTTTTCCGCGGGCGAAGTGCCGGTCTTTCACCATGTCGGGGTCTATGCCTACCGGCCCGAGACGCTGCGGCGCTACCAGGATTGGCCCGAGGGACCGCTGGAGCGGCTGGAGGGGCTGGAGCAGTTGCGGTTCCTCGAGAACGGCGCGCGGATGCAATGCGTGGAGGTGGATTCGCGGGGGCGGGTGTTCTGGGAACTCAACAACCCGCAGGATGTGGCGCGGATCGAGGCAGTGCTGAAGGAGCAGAGGACGTGACGGACGTCGAGGTCGGACCGGTCACCTTCGGCAATGCGCGGCCCTTCGTGCTGATCGCCGGACCTTGCCAGCTGGAAAGCCGTGACCATGCGCGGATGCTGGCGTCGCGGATCGGCGAGAGCGCGGCGCGCTATGGCGTGCCCTTCGTCTTCAAGGCCAGTTACGACAAGGCGAACCGCTCGTCGCTGTCGGGCAAGCGCGGACTCGGGATCGAGGCGGGTCTGGAGATCCTCGCCGCGATCCGGGACGAGTTCGGCTGCCCGGTGATCACCGACGTGCACGATATCCCGCAGGCCGAACGCGCGGCCGAGGCCGTGGATATCCTGCAGATCCCCGCCTTCCTGTCGCGGCAGACCGACCTTCTGCTCGCCGCCGGAGAGACGGGGCGCGCGATCAACGTCAAGAAGGGCCAGTTCCTCGCGCCGTGGGACATGAGCAACGTGGCGGGCAAGATCGCCTCGACGGGGAACGGTCGGATTCTGCTCTGCGAGCGGGGGACGAGCTTCGGCTACAACATGCTGGTGTCGGATTTCAGGTCGCTGCCGATCATGGGCGAGACGGGCTACCCGGTGGTATTCGACGCGACCCATTCGGTGCAGCTGCCGGGCGGCCAGGGCACATCTTCGGGCGGGCAGCGGGAATTCGTGCCGGTGCTGGCGCGGGCGGCGCTGGCGGTGGGGGCGGCCTCGGTCTTCATGGAAGTGCACGAGGACCCGGACAACGCGCCTTCGGACGGACCCAACATGATGCCCCTGGCCGGGCTCGACGCCCTACTGGCGCGGTTGAAGGCGTTCGACCGGCTGGCGAAGCAGGGCTGAGCGGCGGCGGGATATAGCCGCCTCACAGCTTCCCGACGGGCCCGCTTCCAATCAGTCGAGCAAGGTGGCGATGGCCCGAACGGCACCGCAGGTGCGGGGCGCGGCGGCCCGGCTACCGGCGGTGGCTTCCTTGGTGGGCGGTTGCCTCCAGCAGAAAAGGGGCGCAGCGTTGCGTGTCGGGCTCGCGCGCGGCCACGGCGCAGCCCTCGGATACGTCAAACAAACCAAAAAGCGCCCCCGGGAGGACCCGGGGGCGCTTCTGCTGTCAGATACCCGAGGCCGCTTATTCGCGGCTCTCGGGGGTGTCGACGATCAGCGTGTCGAACTCGTCGCCGCCGACCACGTCGCCCTCGCCCGAGGCGCTTTCGGCCGGAGCGGCGAGGCGTGCGGCATGCTCTGCCTCGGCGCGGCGCGCGTCGATGACCACGTTGTCGCGGTCGGTCGCGATCTTGCGCACCTTCTGGGTCGCGCCGCCGGTGCCCGCCGGGATCAGGCGGCCGACGATCACGTTCTCCTTGAGGCCCACCAGGTTGTCGACCTTGCCCTGCACCGACGCCTCGGTCAGCACGCGCGTGGTCTCCTGGAACGACGCTGCGGAGATGAAGGACCGCGTCTGCAGCGATGCCTTGGTGATCCCCAGCAGGATGGGCTCACCCTGTGCGAGGCGGCCCCCCTTCTTCTCGGCCTTGGCGTTGGCCTCGTCGAACTCGATCTTGTCGACATGCTCGCCCTTGAGGAGCGTGGTGTCGCCCGAATCGAGGATCTCCCACTTCTGCAGCATCTGGCGGACGATGACCTCGACGTGCTTGTCGTTGATTTTCACGCCCTGCAGCCGGTAGACGTCCTGCACCTCGTCGATCATGTAGTTGGCCAGCGCCTCGACACCCATGATGGAGAGGATGTCATGCGGCGCGGGGTTGCCGTCCATGATGTAATCGCCCTTCTGGACATAGTCGCCTTCCGCAACGGGAATGTGCTTGCCCTTCGGGATCATGTACTCCTTGGTCTCGAGGCTGTCGTCCACCGGGTCGATCGCGATCCGGCGCTTGTTCTTGTAGTCCTTGCCGAAGCGGACATAGCCGTCGATCTCCGCGATGATCGCGTGATCCTTCGGACGGCGCGCCTCGAAGAGCTCGGCCACACGCGGCAGACCGCCGGTGATGTCCTTGGTCTTCGCACCCTCGCGCGGGATCCGCGCCACGACGTCGCCGGCCTTGACCTCCTGGCCGTCTTCGCAGGACAGGACCGCGTCCACCGACATCGGGTAGGTGATCGGGTTGCCCTGATCGTTGCGCACCGGCTCGCCATCCTCGTTCATCAGGATGATCTCGGGCTTGAGCTCGTTGCCCTTGGGCGCGGCGCGCCAGTCGGTCACGATCTTCTGGGACATGCCGGTCGCGTCGTCAGTTTCCTCCCGTACGGCGACCCCGTTCACGAGGTCGACGTGACGGGCGACACCGTCCTTCTCGGCGATGATCGGCAGCGTGTAGGGGTCCCACTCGAAGAGCTTGTCGCCCCGCTCGATCTCCTGGCCTTCGGTGACGAAGAGCTTGGTGCCGTAGCCGACCTTGTGGCTGGCGCGTTCGGCCCCGTCCTCTCCGGCGATGATCACCTTCATGTTGCGGCCCATCACCAGCGTCTCGCCCGCGGCATTGACCAGCGTGTTCGGGTTCTCGAACTGGATCACGCCCGATTGCGACGCTTCGAGGAACGATTGCTGCCCCCCCTGGGCGACGCCGCCGATGTGGAAGGTCCGCATCGTAAGCTGCGTGCCCGGCTCGCCGATCGATTGCGCCGCGATGATGCCGACGGCTTCTCCGACGTTCACCATGGTGCCGCGCGCGAGGTCACGCCCGTAGCACATGGCGCAGACGCCTTCCTCGGCTTCGCAGGTCAGCGGCGAGCGGATGCGCGCGGTCTGTACCGCTGCCTCGTCCACCGCGTCGGACAGCCGCTCGTCGATGAGCTGGCCTTCCTTGACGATCACCTCGTCGGAGCCCGGGCGCAGGATGTCCTCTGCCGCGACGCGGCCGAGCAGACGCTCCGCCAGCGAGGCCACCACCTCGCCGTCGTTGATCGCCGCCTCGGCGGTGATCGACCGGTCGGTGCCGCAATCGGGCATACGGATGATGCAGTCCTGCGCCACGTCCACCAGACGGCGGGTCAGGTAGCCCGAGTTCGCCGTTTTCAGCGCCGTGTCCGACAGACCCTTCCGCGCGCCGTGGGTGGAGTTGAAGTACTCCAGCACGGTCAGGCCTTCCTTGAAGTTCGAGATGATCGGCGTCTCGATGATCTCGCCGTTCGGCTTGGCCATCAGGCCGCGCATCCCGCCGAGCTGCTTCATCTGCGTGACCGAGCCCCGCGCACCGGAATGGGCCATCATGTAGACCGAGTTCGGTTCCATCTCGGAGCCGTCCTCGGCGTGTTTGGAGGTCGAGATGGTGGTCATCATCGCCTCGGTGACCTTGTCGTTGCACTTCGACCAGGCATCGACGACCTTGTTGTACTTCTCACCCTGGGTGATCAGGCCGTCCATGTATTGCTGTTCGAAGTCCTTCACCTGGGCGCGGGTCTCTTCCACGATCGGCCACTTCGACTCAGGGATGACCATGTCGTCCTTGCCGAAGGAGATGCCCGCCTTGAACGCCTCCTTGAAGCCCATGGACATGATCTGGTCGCAGAAGATGACCGATTCCTTCTGGCCGCAATAGCGGTACACGGTGTCGATCACGCGCTGCACGTCCTTCTTGCGAAGCAGCGTATTGACCAGATCGAAGGGCGCCTTGGCATTCATCGGCAGCAGCGCACCGAGCCGCACGCGGCCGGGCGTCGTCTCGTAGCGCTTGACGATCTCCTGGCCCTCGTCGTCGATCTGCTTCACGCGGCACTGGATCTTGGCGTGCATGTGCACTTCGCCGGCGTTGAGCGCGTGCTCCACCTCTTCGACGGAGCCGAAGATCATGTCCTCGCCCTTCATGCCCTCACGCATGATGGTGAGGTAGTAGAGGCCGAGGATCATGTCCTGCGACGGCACGATGATCGGCGCGCCGTTCGCCGGCGACAGCACGTTGTTCGTGGACATCATCAGGACGCGCGCCTCGAGCTGCGCCTCCAGGCTCAGCGGAACGTGCACGGCCATCTGGTCGCCGTCGAAGTCGGCGTTGAACGCCGAGCAGACCAGCGGGTGAAGCTGGATCGCCTTGCCCTCGATCAGGGTGGGCTCGAACGCCTGGATGCCCAGACGGTGCAGCGTCGGCGCGCGGTTCAGAAGCACGGGGTGCTCGCGGATCACCTCGTCGAGGATGTCCCAGACTTCCGGGCGCTCCTTCTCGACCAGCTTCTTCGCCTGCTTCACCGTGGACGACAGACCCTTGGCCTCGAGCCGCGAGTAGATGAACGGCTTGAACAGCTCGAGCGCCATCTTCTTGGGCAGGCCGCACTGGTGCAGCTTGAGTTCCGGCCCGGTCACGATGACCGACCGGCCCGAGAAGTCGACGCGCTTGCCGAGAAGGTTCTGACGGAACCGGCCCTGCTTGCCCTTGAGCATGTCGGAGAGCGACTTCAGCGGGCGCTTGTTGGCACCTGTGATGACGCGGCCGCGACGGCCGTTGTCGAACAGCGCGTCAACGGATTCCTGGAGCATCCGCTTCTCGTTGCGGACGATGATGTCCGGCGCGCGCAGTTCGATCAGCCGCTTGAGGCGGTTGTTCCGGTTGATGACGCGGCGATAGAGGTCGTTGAGGTCCGATGTCGCGAAGCGGCCGCCATCGAGCGGCACCAGCGGACGCAGTTCCGGCGGGATGACCGGGATCACCGTCATGACCATCCATTCCGGACGGTTGCCGGATTCGAGGAAGTTCTCGACGACCTTCAGGCGTTTGATGATCTTCTTCGGCTTGAGCTCACCGGTGGCCTCCTTGAGGTCCTCGCGCAGGCGCTCTGCCTCCGACTCGAGGTCGATGGCGGCCAACATCTCGCGGATCGCCTCGGCGCCGATATTCGCCGTGAACGCGTCCATGCCGTACTGGTCCTGGGCGTCCATGAACTCTTCTTCGGTCAGCATCTGGCCGTAGTTGAGGTCCGTCAGGCCCGGCTCGATCACCACGTAGTTCTCGAAGTAGAGTACGCGCTCCAGATCGCGCAGCGTCATGTCGAGCATGAGCCCGATGCGCGAGGGCAGCGATTTCAGGAACCAGATGTGGGCACAGGGCGCGGCCAGCTCGATGTGGCCCATGCGCTCGCGCCGGACCTTCTGGAGCGTGACCTCGACGCCGCATTTCTCGCAGACGACGCCGCGATATTTCATGCGCTTGTACTTGCCGCACAGGCACTCGTAATCCTTGATCGGACCGAAGATGCGCGCGCAGAAAAGGCCGTCACGCTCGGGCTTGAACGTCCGGTAGTTGATCGTCTCGGGCTTCTTGATCTCGCCGAAGGACCAGCTGAGGATCCGCTCGGGCGAGGCCAGCGAGACCTTGATCTCGTCGAACACCTTGGGCGGGGTCAGCGGGTTGAACGGGTTGTTCGTCAGTTCCTGGTTCATCTTGATACCTCGAATAGCGCGGGAAGGACGGGGCTGGCCGGGCTGAAACCCGGCCTACCCAAGGGGCCGTAGGCCGGGCCTCAGCCCGGCATCCGGCTCACTCCTCGTCCTCTTCCGCATCCAGGAGTTCCATGTTGAGGCCCAGACCCCGGACCTCCTTGACGAGAACGTTGAACGATTCCGGTACGCCGGCCTCGAAGTTGTCCTCGCCCTTGACGATGCTCTCGTAGACCTTGGTCCGGCCCGCCACGTCGTCGGACTTCACCGTCAGCATCTCCTGCAGGGTGTAGGCCGCACCGTAGGCTTCCAGCGCCCAGACCTCCATCTCGCCGAAGCGCTGACCGCCGAACTGCGCCTTGCCGCCCAGCGGCTGCTGCGTGACGAGACTGTAGGGCCCGGTCGAGCGCGCGTGGATCTTGTCGTCCACGAGGTGGTGCAGCTTCAGCAGGTACTTCACGCCGACCGTCACGGGGCGCGAGAACGGCTCTCCGGTGCGCCCGTCGAAGAGGTTCGACTGGCCGCTTTCGTCGAAGCCGGCCCGCTTCAGGGCGTCGTTCACGTCAGGCTCTTTCGCACCGTCGAAGACCGGGGTCGCGATCGGCACGCCGCGCGTGACGTTGCTCGCCGCCTCGACCAGACGGCCTTCGTCCATGTCCTCGAGCCCTTCGCCGTAGACCTCGTCGCCGTAGGCGATCTTCATCGCCTCGCGAACCGGGGTCAGGTCGCCGGTGCGCTTGTAGTCCTTCAGCGCCTCGTCGACCTGGATGCCGAGGCCGCGCGCGGCCCAGCCCATGTGCGTTTCGAGGATCTGACCGACGTTCATGCGCGACGGCACGCCGAGCGGGTTGAGGCAGAAGTCGACCGGCGTGCCGTCCTCGAGGAACGGCATGTCCTCGATCGGAACGACGCGCGAGATGACGCCCTTGTTGCCGTGACGGCCGGCCATCTTGTCGCCCGGCTGCAGCTTGCGCTTCACCGCGACGAAGACCTTGACCATCTTCATCACGCCCGGCGGCAGGTCGTCGCCCCGGCGGACCTTCTCGACCTTGTCCTCGAAACGGGCGTCGAGCGCGCGCTTCTGCGCCTCGTACTGCTCGTTCAGGGCCTCCATGTTCTTGGCGTCCTGCTCTTCCCCGAGGGCGAGCTGCCACCACTGGCCACGCGTGAGCGTCTCCAGCAGCTCCTCGGTGATCTCGGAGTTCGCCTTGACGCCCTTGGGCCCCTTCACCGCGGTCTTGCCGAGGATCATGCCCTTGAGGCGCGCGTAGATGTTGCGGTCGAGGATCGCCAGCTCGTCGTCGCGGTCACGCGCGAGGCTCTCGATCTCTTCACGCTCGATCTGCAGGGCGCGCTCGTCCTTCTCAACGCCGTGGCGATTGAAGACGCGGACCTCGACCACGGTGCCGTAATCGCCCGGCTTCACCCGCAGCGAGGTGTCGCGCACGTCCGACGCCTTCTCGCCGAAGATCGCGCGGAGGAGCTTTTCCTCCGGCGTCATCGGGCTTTCGCCCTTCGGCGTGATCTTGCCCACGAGGATGTCGCCCGGCTCCACGTCGGCGCCGATATAGACGATGCCCGCCTCGTCGAGGTTGCGCAGGGCTTCCTCGCCGACGTTCGGGATATCGCGGGTGATCTCTTCCGGCCCGAGCTTGGTGTCGCGCGCTGCCACTTCGAATTCCTCGATGTGGACGGAGGTGAACACGTCGTCCTGCGCGATGCGCTCGGAGATCAGGATCGAGTCCTCGTAGTTGTAGCCGTTCCACGGCATGAACGCGGCGATGATGTTCTTGCCGAGCGCCAGCTCACCCATGTCGGTGGACGGGCCGTCGGCGATCACCTCGTTCTGGCCGACAGTGTCGCCCACCTTCACCAGCGGACGCTGGTTGATGCAGGTGTTCTGGTTCGACCGCTGGAACTTGCGCAGACGGTAGATGTCGACGCCCGGATCGCCCGGATCGATGTTGTCGGTCACCCGGATCACGATCCGCTGCGCATCGACCTGGTCGATCACGCCACCGCGGCGCGCGGTGATCGCCGCGCCGGAATCGCGGGCCACGACCTCTTCGATCCCGGTGCCGACGAGCGGCGCCTCGGAGCGCAGCGTCGGCACCGCCTGCCGCTGCATGTTGGAACCCATCAGCGCGCGGTTGGCGTCGTCGTTCTCGAGGAACGGGATCAGCGACGCCGCGACAGACACCAGCTGCTTGGGCGAGACGTCGATCAGGTCGACGGTCTCGTTCGGCGCCAGCGTGTAGTCGCCCGACTGGCGGGTCGACACGAGGTCGTTGACGAACTTGCCGGTCTCGTCGAGCTGCGCGTTCGCCTGGGCGACGGTGTGGCGCATCTCCTCGGTCGCGGACATGTAATGGACTTCGTCCGTCACCTGGCCGTTGTTCACGACGCGGTACGGCGTTTCGATGAAGCCGTACTTGTTCACCCGCGCGAAGGTGGCGAGCGAGTTGATGAGACCGATGTTCGGACCTTCCGGCGTCTCGATCGGGCACATCCGGCCGTAGTGCGTCGGGTGAACGTCGCGCACCTCGAAGCCGGCACGCTCACGCGTCAGACCGCCGGGCCCGAGGGCCGACAGGCGCCGCTTGTGCGTCACTTCCGAGAGCGGGTTGGTCTGGTCCATGAACTGCGACAACTGCGAGGAGCCGAAGAACTCGCGCACCGCGGCGGCGGCGGGCTTCGCGTTGATCAGGTCCTGCGGCATGACCGTATCGATCTCGACCGAGGACATGCGCTCCTTGATCGCGCGCTCCATGCGCAGGAGGCCGACGCGGTACTGATTTTCCATCAGCTCGCCGACGGACCGCACCCGGCGGTTGCCGAGGTGGTCGATGTCGTCGATCTCGCCCTTGCCGTCACGCAGTTCCACCAGCGCCTTGATGCAGGCGACGATGTCCTCGCGGTCGAGCGTGCGGGTCGTGTCGGGCTTTTCGAGCGCCAGGCGCATGTTCATCTTCACCCGGCCGACGGCCGAGAGGTCGTAGCGCTCGGAATCGAAGAACAGCGTGTCGAACAGGGCCGAGGCGGCCTCCACCGTGGGCGGCTCGCCCGGGCGCATGACGCGGTAGATGTCCATGAGCGCGGTGTCGCGGCCCATGTTCTTGTCCTGCGCCATGGTGTTGCGCATGTACGGGCCGACATTGACGTTGTCGATGTCAAGAACCGGGATCTCGGTCACGCCGGCATCCATCAGCTCCTTGAGCGTGCCGCCGGACACCTCGCCGTCCTTGTCGACGGTCCAGGTCAGCTCGTCGCCGGCCTCGACGTAGATGGCGCCGGTTTCCTCGTTGATGATGTCCTTGGCGACGTACTTGCCGACAATCTGGTCGAAGGGCAGCAGCAGGTTCTTCACCTCGCCCTCGTCGATCAGCTTCTTGACCGCGCGCGGCGTGACCTTCTTGCCCGCCTCGGCGATCACCTCGCCGGAATCGGCGTCCACGAGGTCATGAGTCGGGCGCGTGCCGCGCACACGCTCGGGGAAGAACTTCGTCTTCCAGCCCTTGCCCTTAACCAGTTCGTAATCGACCGTGTCGTAATACGCATCCATGATCGCTTCCTGGTCGAGTCCCAGGGCGTACAGAAGCGTGGTCACCGGCAGCTTGCGGCGACGGTCGATGCGCGCATAGACGATGTCCTTGGCGTCGAACTCGAAGTCGAGCCAGGAGCCGCGATAGGGGATGATCCGGCAGGCGAAGAGCAGCTTGCCCGACGAATGCGTCTTGCCCTTGTCGTGGTCGAAGAACACGCCCGGCGAGCGGTGCATCTGGGAAACGATGACCCGCTCGGTGCCGTTCACGATGAACGTGCCGTTGGGCGTCATCAGGGGCATGTCGCCCATGAAGACGTCCTGTTCCTTGATGTCCTTGACGGACTTGGCCCCGGTGTCCTCGTCGACATCGAACACGATCAGGCGCAGAGTGACCTTCAGCGGCGCCGAATAGGTCATGTCGCGCTGCATGCACTCCTCGACATCGTATTTCGGCTTCTCAAGCTCGTAGGACACGAACTCGAGGACCGACGTCTCGTTGAAGTCCTTGATCGGGAAGACCGACTGGAACACGCCCTTGATCCCCTCGCCGTCGAGCGGCTGGGGCTGGTCGCCGGACTTCAGGAACAGGTCGTAGGAGCTTTTCTGAACCTCGATGAGGTTCGGCATCTCGAGAACTTCGCGGATCTTGCCGTAATAGCGGCGAAGGCGTTTCTGACCGAGATAGGATTGCGCCATGGGTGTCGTCACCTTGTCTGTCGTCTCACCTGAGCGCGCGGGCCGTCGGGCCCCGGCCGCGGGCTCATCCGAGAGAGCGTGTTCCGGTCAATGCGCGGCCTCCGTCCCACCGGAAGCCTCCCGACCCTTGGAACCTCGCCTGGGGAAGGGTCGCGCACGGCCCTTGCCAAGACGGGTTCGGCTGGACCCGGGGGCGGCCCGGATCCAGCCTTCGAATGCCGCAGGGCGGGCGATTCGCCCACCCTCGCCGCGATCACTTGAGCTCGACTTCCGCGCCTGCGTCTTCGAGCTTCTTCTTGATCTCTTCGGCTTCGTCCTTGGACGCGCCTTCCTTGACCGGCTTGCCGCCGGCCTCGACCAGCTCCTTGGCCTCTTTCAGACCCAGGCCGGTGATGCCGCGGACTTCCTTGATCACGTTGATCTTGGATGCGCCGGCCGACTTCAGGATGACGTCGAACTCGGTCTGCTCCTCGGCGGCCTCGGCTGCGCCGCCACCGTCGGCGGGGCCGGCCATCATGACGGCGCCGCCCGAAGCGGGCTCGATGCCGTACTCGTCCTTGAGGATGGTTTTCAGTTCCTGTGCCTCGAGGAGGGTCAGACCCACGATCTCTTCGGCAAGTTTCTTCAGATCAGCCATTGTGACTTCTTTCCATATCTAGATGTGATCCAACGCCGCGAATACAAGCTTTCGCGCATGGGACTCACGGGATGCCTTAGGCCGCCTCGGCCTTTTCCTCGATGGTCGAAAGGATGGAGGCGATGTTCGAAGCAGGCGCGCCGATCGCACCGGCGATGTTCGAAGCAGGGGCGCCAAGCATGCCGGCGATCTGAGCGAGAAGCTCTTCGCGCGACGGCATCTTCGACACGGCTTCGACACCGGCCCGGTCCAGGGCCTCCCCACCCATTGCGCCGCCAAGGACCTGCAGCTTCTTGTTATCCTTGGCGAAATCCTCGACCACCTTGGCCGCGGCCACGGGGTCTTCGGAATAGGTGAGGACGGTCATGCCCTCGAGGTACGTCGACATGCTTTCGCAGGCCTTGCCCTCCAGGGCGATCTTGGCGAGCTTGTTCTTGGCGACACGAACCGACGCGCCACCCTCTCGGGCGCGGCCGCGCAGGTCCTGCATCTCGGCAACCGTGAGGCCCTGGTAGTGTGCAACCACCACGACGCCAGAGCTTTCGAAGATCTGGCCGAGTTCCTCGACCACTTTCTCTTTCTGGGCTCTATCCACAGTTCACTCCAAGTTCTGGAGGGGCGACCCCTCCGGCTCTTTTAAAGCCGGACAATCACTGCCCGGCCCCAAGGTCCGATCGGGGCGTCACAATCGCTTGCCCGGAGGCGCCGGAGCGCCAACAGGCCGAATGTTCTCTCCCGTCTCAGGCAGGACTTAGCAGCGTCGGTTACCCTCGGCTTGCCCACCGTCTCGGACGACACGACAGGGCATGACGCGAATCGCGCAAGCCCGCCGTAAAGGGCGCAATAGACAATCTGGAAAGAAATGCCAAGAGCGCAGCGACACTGGGCGCGCACTCTTTCGGCATGCGAAAAATAGACTAGCACGTTTTCCCGGGGTCGCCAAGCCGAAGGCAAATTCCAGTCACGTCAGGGACTTCGCCGGCATCACGCACCCCCGGAAGGGGCCGCGGCCCGCTGCCGCGGGACACGACAGATTATTTTAAGCTCCCCTCCGGCCCGGCGAGTTCCGCCAGTCCGGCGGTCAGCCCCGCGACGGCCTCAGCCCCCGCAGCGGCGTCGATCGCGTCATGCGTTTCCCGCCAAACCGGCAGCGCCGCCTTCAGCACCCCCTGCCCCGCCGGCGTCAGACGAAGCCGCCGGGCCCTCGCGTCCGCCGGATCGGGCGAGGATTCCACGAGCCCGCGCCGCTCCAGCGGTTTCAGGGCCGCCGTCAGCGTCGTGCGGTCCATGCCCAGCACCTCCACCAACGCGCCCAAGCGCGGCCCGTCGGGCCGGTTGAGCGCCATCAACACGGAAAACTGCTTGTTGGACAGGTCCAGCGGCGCCAGCGCCTCGTCAAAGCGCCGCGCCACGATGCGAGCGGCGCGTTGAAGGTGCAGACACAGGCAGCGGTCGCGCACCTCGAGCGTCACCGACAGAGGCAGGTCCGGGTCCATGCCCGGCGGCGTTTCGCGGGTGTCACTCATTAACGTTGATATCAACGCAATTTCGGCGCAGCTTCAAGGGGCATCCCCACCCCCAAAGGAGATTCGCGATGCCCTATTACCAAGGCTTCCTGCTCGCGGTGCCGACCGCCAACCGCGACGCCTACAAGGCGATGGCCGACTCCGTCTGGCCGATGTTCCAGGAATTCGGCTGCCTCGGCAGCGTCGAGACCTGGGGCGTCGATACGCCGGACGGCAAGGTCACGTCCTTCCCGATGGCAGTGCAGAAGAAGGAAGACGAGACGGTCGTGTTCTCCTGGATGGTGTGGCCCAACAAGGAGACCTGCGATTCGGCGTGGGAAAAGATGATGGCCGATCCGCGCATGCAGGAAATACCCGAAATGCCTTTCGACGGCATGCGCATGATGTGGGGCGGGTTCGAACCGCTCGTCACCTTCGGACAGCCGGCCTAAACCCGCGCGGCCTCGAGCCCTGGGCCCATAAGCCCCGGGGCGCCTGCTGCCTTTCTCAAGCTCGGGGCCGACGCGCGACCGCCCGGCCCCGAATGTCTCGACGTCACTGCATCGTGATGCGCCCGTCGGTATAGGGCTCGTACGGCGTTTCGTCCGCCAGGTACTCCGCCGTCACGTCGGCCAGATCGGGGCCGAAATCGTAGGCGTCCCGGGCGTCCACGAACATCGCGTACCCGTCGCCGCCGTTTCGCACGTAATTGTTCGACACCACGCCGTAGAATTTATCCTCCTCCAGCGGCTCGCCGCCGATCATCACGTCCGAGACGCGCGATCCGACCTCGGCGGACGCGTCGACGGCAAAGGACATTCCCGCCACTTGCGGGAAGCGCCCGGCGCCCTCCTCGATCTGGCTCACGCCGTTCTCCAGCGCCTCCTTCAGCGCCGCGCCTGTCACCCGGAAGGTCGACAACGTGTTCTGGAACGGCAGCACGGTCAGAACCTCGCCCATCGTCACCTCGCCTTCGTCGATGGAAGCGCGCAGGCCCCCGCCGTTCGTGATGGCCACCTCGATGCCCTGATCGGCGACCCGTGCCAGCATCGCGTCGGCCACGAGGTTGCCCATCTGGCATTCCCCGGCGCGACAGGCTTCGCGCGAGCCTTCGATCGCCTCGGTGCTTTCGGCCACGACCTCCTGACGCAGTTCCTCCAGCGGCTCCGCCAGTTCCGCGACCCGCGCCTTGGCCTCCTCGTCCTCCGACACGCTCGAATCCAGAAGGCGCGGCGCCCCCGACACCTCGGTCACGGTCCCAACGTCATCGAATGTCACCTCGATCTCGCCCAGGTACTTGCCGTAGGCATAGGCGGTGAAGATCGGCACGTCGCCGACCATCACCGGATAGGGACCGGCCGCGCCTTCCATGTCGCCCAGAAGCGTGTGGCTGTGCCCGCCGATGACCAGATCGACGCCGGTCAGTTCCTCGGCGAGGCGCCGATCCTCCGGCAGGCCGACATGGGTCAGCAGCACGATCTTGTCGATGCCCCGTTCGGTCAGCGCGTCGATCTCGGCCTGCGCGGCGTCGACGGTGGAGGAAAAGATCACGTTGTCGCCCGGCGAGGACGTTTCCGGCGTGTCCTCGGCCAGCACCGACACGACACCGACCTGCGTGCCGCCTTCGGTCTCCAGCACCACCGATTTCCGCAGATCGCCAAGACCCTGGGCCCCGCTCACGTCGATATTCGCCGACAGGACAGGAAACTCGGCGAGATCGAGAAACTCCCCGAGCCCCTCCGGCCCGTTGTCGAACTCGTGGTTGCCCACCGCCATCGCGTCGTAACCGAGGCGGTTCATGAACTCCGCCGCGATCTCGCCGCCGTATTCGGTGAAAAAGAGCGAGCCCTGGAACATGTCGCCCGCATCGAGCAGCAGAACATCGCTCTGCGCGCCCTCCCGGGCCGCGTCGATCGCGGTGACGAGCCGGGCGATGCCACCGAAACACTCGCCGGCCTCGTTGTCCTCGGGGGCGCAGGTCGAATCGTAGGCCGAGATCGGCTCGAAGCGGTCGTGGAAATCGTTCGTGTGCAGGATGGTGAGCGTGACATCGGCCTGCGCCGCGCCGGCGCCGATCGCAAGGGCGGCGGCACTGACCATGAGGGATCTGGACATCGGGACTTCCTTTCGGTGATGCGGCCCCGATGCTGCCGCGCGGCACCGGATCTGTCCAGCGGCAAGCTTGACCGGATCGCGCCGGCACGCCATGACCGGCCCATGCTCATCTACAAGATCTTCCGCGAACACGAATACGCCGACTTTCTCCGCGACGGAGAGACCGCCGGGGCGCCGATCGACCTCGCCGACGGCTACATCCATTTCTCCACCCCCGAGCAGGCGGAGGAGACGGCGGCCAGGCACTTCGCCGGCGAGGACGGGCTGATGCTGGTGGCCTGCGACGACGCCGCGCTCGCCCCGGACCTCAAGTGGGAACCGTCGCGCGGCGGCGAACTCTTCCCGCATCTCTACCGGCGGCTGAAGGCCGAGGACGTCGCCTGGGCGCAGAAGCTGCCGCTCGAAGGCGGGCGCCACAACTTCGACCCCGCGGAGGGCTGATGCTGGAGCGCGCCGGCCTCGCGCTTCTGCGCCGCGTCGATCCCGAACGGGCGCACGGTCTCGCGTTGCGGGCGCTGCACTCCGGGCTGGTACCGCTTCCGGGCCGGATCACCAGCGACCGGCTGAGGACCGAGGTGGCAGGGCTCAGCCTCGACAACCCCGTCGGCCTCGCCGCGGGCTTCGACAAGAACGCGACGGCGCTGGCGCCGCTGTCCCGCGCCGGCTTCGGCTTCCTGGAGGTCGGCGCCATCACCCCGCGTCCCCAGCCGGGCAATCCCCGCCCTCGGCTCTTCCGGCTGACCGAGGATCGCGCCGCGATCAACCGCTTCGGCTTCAACAACGACGGGATGGAGGCGGCGGCGGAGCGGCTCGCGGCCCGCCCGCGCGAGGCGGTGATCGGCCTCAACCTCGGCGCCAACAAGGACAGCGCCGACCGTGCCGCCGACTTCGCAACGGTTCTGCGCCGCTGCGGGCCGTGGCTCGACTTCGCCACGGTCAACGTCTCCTCGCCCAACACCGAAAAGCTGCGGGACCTGCAGGGGCGCGATGCCCTCGCCGCGCTTCTGGCCGGGGTGATCGAAGCGCGGGACAGCCTGCCACGCCGCGTTCCGGTCTTCCTCAAGATCGCGCCGGATCTGGACACGCGCGGGCTTCGCGACGTCGCCGAGGTCGCGCGCGAAAGGCGCGTCGACGCCATCGTCACGACCAACACGACGCTCTCCCGCGACGGCCTGCGCTCGACCCACGGGGCGGAAGCCGGCGGCCTCTCCGGCGCCCCCCTCTTCGACCGCTCGACCCGCGTTCTGGCGCACCTGTCGCAACTCACGAACGCCGAGATCCCGCTGATCGGCGTCGGCGGTATCGGCTCGGCGGCCGACGCCTATACCAAGATCCGCGCGGGAGCGTCGGCCGTGCAACTCTATACCGCGCTGACCTTCGACGGCCTCGGCCTCGTGCGCAGCATCGCCGAAGGGCTCGAGTCCCGCCTTGCCGCCGACGGTTTCGCAAACGTCGCGGACGCCGTCGGCACCGGTCGTGACGCCTGGCTCTGAGCGCACCGCGGAAGGGTCAGAGAACCGGCGGCACCTCGGCCCGCGCGGCCGCCGCGACGAAGGCGGCGATCTTCTCGGCGTCCTTCTCACCGGGCGCCGCCTCCACGCCCGAAGACACGTCCACCTGCCGCGCCCCGGTCATCGCCACCGCGCGGCCCACGTTCTCCGGCGTCAGCCCCCCGGCGAGCATCCATGGGACGGCAACGCGCAGCCCCGCGATCAGCCGCCAGTCGAAGGCGAGCCCGTTGCCCCCCGGCAGCGCCGCGCCCGCGGGCGCCTTGGCATCGATCAGGATCTGATCGGCAACCCGCGCATAGGCGGCGATCCGTGCCACGTCCTCGTGCCCCGCGACACCGACCGCCTTCATCACCGGCAACCCTGTGCGCGCCCGCACCTCCGCCACCCGCTCCGGCGTCTCGCGCCCGTGGAGCTGCACCATGTCGACCGGCACCGCTCCAAACACCGCGTCCAGAAGCGCGTCGTCAGGATCGACCATCAACCCGACCTTGAGAAGTCCGACAGGCGCGCAAGCGGCAAGCTCGCGCGCCGCCTTCACCGAAACACATCGGGGCGACGGCGGAAAGAACACGAACCCGGCATAGACCGCACCGGCCCGCGCCGCCGCCTCGACATCCGCCCCCCGCGTCAATCCGCAGATCTTTACCCGCACCTCCGGCACGTCCCTCTCCTTCATCTGGTCGACAAACCCCGGGGCGATTGCGCCCCTTGCGCGGGCGAGGGTGGCTCCCGCCCGCGCCCTGATCGTCCGCGATCAGGGCGCCAGACACGTGCGCCGCAGCGCAGCGCGCCGCCGGCTCAGCGCGGCTGGTCGAGGATCGCCAGCACCTCGTCCTTGCCGCGGTCGCGCTCGGCCCGCGTGCGCTTCAACTCGCGTTCCAGCCGCCGCGCTTCGGCGTCCTTGCGCGAGGCGGCGGCGCGGTGCTTGTACTCGCGCAGCCATTCCCACACGAAGCCGATCAAGAGCCCCGCGACGATGCCGGCGAAGATCACCAGGAACAGCGGCAGGTCAATCCCGTACTGAACGCCGAACAGTTCCGCCACGTCCGGCGGCAGCAATTGCAGCGTCACCAGCCCACGGTTGGCCAGAGCCACGCAGATCAGAACCACCGCCAAGGCGGCAAGGAACACGTATCTGATGTAGCGCATCTCAGGCCTTTCCGTTCAGTCGATCACGGAGCAGTTTTCCGGTCTTGAAGAAAGGCACGTGTTTTTCTTCGACGTCAACCGCCTCTCCGGTGCGCGGGTTGCGACCGACGCGCGCATCGCGCTTCTTGACCGAGAAGGCACCGAAGCCCCGCAGCTCCACCCGGTCGCCGCGGGCCATGGCCGTCACGATCTCCTCGAAGATCGTGTTCACGATGCGCTCCACGTCGCGTTGGTAGAGATGCGGGTTCTCGTCCGCAATCTTCTGGATCAGTTCGGACCTAATCATCGCGCAATGCCCCCGTGAACGCCGGTTGTTCCCCGCCGGTTATACGACCGGACTATACGACCAAGGAGGCCATTCCGAAACCGAAACCAAGGCAAAAAATGCCTTGCTCGACGCCACTTCGCCCGCATCGCACCGGATTGAGGCCTGCCGCGCCGCGGCATCGGGGACGCGGCGGCCGGCCGCACCGGTGCGCCGCCGCGCCCTCGGATCACGATTCGGTCAAACGAAACGGCCCCGGTCCGAGCCGGACCGGGGCCGTCGATGCTGTGCGGCAGGCGCCGAAGCGCCGGCCGGTATCACTCGTCGTCGCGGTTCAGCGCAGCGCCAAGGATGTCGCCCAGCGACGCCCCGGAATCGGAGGAGCCGTACTGCTCGACCGCTTCCTTCTCCTCGGCGATCTCGCGCGCCTTGATCGACAGGCCGAGGCGACGCGACTTCATGTCCACGTTGGTCACGCGCACGTCGATCTTGTCGCCCACCGAGAACCGCTCGGGGCGCTGCTCGGCACGGTCGCGCGACAGATCGGAGCGGCGGATGAAGGACTTCATGCCCTCGTATTCCACCTCGATGCCGCCGTCCTCGATCGCGGTGACCTCGACGGTCACGATCGAGCCGCGCTTGATGCCGCCGGCCGCGTCGGCGAACTTGTCACCGCCCAGCGCCTTGATGGAGAGCGAGATGCGCTCCTTCTCGACGTCGGTATCCTGCACGACCGCCTGGACGACGTCGCCCTTGCGGTAGTTCTGGATCGCGTCCTCGCCGCGCTCGTCCCAGGAAAGGTCCGACAGGTGGACCATGCCGTCGATGTCGCCTTCGAGACCGATGAACAGACCGAATTCGGTGATGTTCTTGACCTCGCCCTCGACCTCGGTGCCCGGCGGGAACTGCTCGTTGAAGACTTCCCACGGGTTGCGCTGGGTCTGCTTGAGCCCGAGCGACACGCGGCGCTTGGCCTGGTCGATCTCCAGCACCATCACCTCGACCTCCTGGGAGGTGGAGACGATCTTGCCCGGATGCACGTTCTTCTTGGTCCAGGACATTTCGGAGACGTGGACAAGGCCCTCGACCCCCGGCTCCAGCTCCACGAAGGCGCCGTAATCGGTGATGTTGGTGACGCGCCCGGTGTGCACCGATGCCAGCGGATATTTCGCCGCCACCAGATCCCACGGATCTTCCTGCAGCTGCTTCATGCCGAGGCTGATGCGGTGGGTCTCGCGGTTGATCTTGATGACCTGAACCTTGACCGTCTCGCCGATCGACAGGATCTCGGACGGGTGGTTGACCCGGCGCCATGCCATGTCGGTGACGTGCAAGAGGCCGTCGACACCGCCGAGATCGACAAAGGCGCCGTATTCGGTGATGTTCTTGACCACACCGTCGACCGCCTGCCCCTCTTCGAGGTTGGCGATGACTTCGGCGCGCTGCTCGGCGCGGCTCTCCTCGAGGATCGCGCGGCGCGAAACCACGATGTTGCCGCGGCGGCGATCCATCTTGAGGATCTGGAACGGCTGCTTGAGGCCCATCAGCGGACCAGCGTCACGCACGGGGCGCACGTCGACCTGAGAGCCGGGCAGGAACGCCACGGCGCCGCCGAGGTCGACGGTGAAGCCGCCCTTGACGCGGCCGAAGATCGCGCCTTCGACGCGCGCATCATCGGCATAGGCCTTCTCGAGACGATCCCAGGCTTCCTCGCGGCGTGCCATGTCGCGCGAGATGACGGCCTCACCGCGGGCGTTCTCTGCCGCGCGCAGGTAGACCTCGACCTCGTCGCCGACGGTGATGCCGGACTCTTCGCCGGGATTTGCGAATTCCTTGAGATCGACGCGGCCTTCCATCTTGTAGCCGACGTCGATAATGGCCTGGCCCGCCTCGACGGCGATGACCTTGCCCTTGACGACAGTGCCCTCGTCGGGCGTGTCCATTTCGAGGCTTTCGTTCAGGAGGGCCTCGAATTCCTCCATAGATGCGTTCGGCATATGTGTGTCGGTATCCTTTGACGTCATCGTTTTCCGGCCGCGCGGTTGTCTCCGCCGGTCTTTGGGTTGGTCAGGTGCCCGCAAAACAAAGAGGGCCGGAGAAGTCCCGACCCTGCCCGATCTCTTCGCATCGCGGCGTTTGCGCCTTGTCGACGCAGGCGTCATAGCGACTGAGGCGCTGCATGACAAGGGTAGAGGGGTGTCCGGCCGAGTCCGCCGGCTCGCCCCACGCCCGCGCACGAAAAAGGGCGGATCCGAAAGGATCCGCCCGAAGCCCGGAATCGGTACATGGAGACGGGGTCAGCCCGCATCCTCGGTCTGCATCTCTTCGAGGCGCTGCGCGATCTTCTGGTTCAGCTCCTCGTCCATCGACGCGGCGCGGTTGATCGCCATGTAATCGTCCATGGTCAGGCCCTCGGTGGACTCGATGGCGCCGCGCATCTCGGTGTTCGCCTGCTCGATCAGCTCCTGCTGCTGCGCCTCGTCATCGACGCCCTGCAGTTCGGCCGCGTACTGGTCACGGATCTCGGTGACCTCGATCACTGCGGACGCGAACGCCTCGATCTGCGAATCGTCGAAGTCGGGCGCCTCGGCGGTTTCGCCCATCTCGCCGGCGCCGTTCTGCGGCATCGCCTGATCGCTCTGCTGCGTTTCGGTCTGCGGCTGGGTCTGGGTCTGCATGTCGCTTTCGGCATCCTGCGCGAGAGCGAAGGTGGCCGGAAGAGCGGCAACGGTGGCGACAAGCGCGCCGGCGGTGATCTTGCGAGTCGGGAACATGACTGCTCCTTTCCTTTCGGTTCAATGCTCCGGCGCAGCGCCTGCGTCCGGTTGGCAAGGACATGGGGCCTTTGCGCGCCGGGGCCAAACCCGGACCAGAACCGTCAGCGAAATCTTGCGTTCACGTCGCGTTAGCCGGGCGGCCGTCCGCCCGCGCGCGCCGCCTCCACCGCGGCAATCGCCGCCGCGACCGCCGCCTCGATGTCCAGACGCGTGGTGTCGATTGTGACCGCATCGTCGGCCGCGCGCAGCGGTGCATCGCTGCGCGCGGTGTCGCGCTCGTCGCGCGCGCGGATATCGGCGAGCACCGCCTCCAGCCGTGTGTCGATGCCCGCAGCGACCAGTTCGCGGAACCGCCGCTCGGCCCGCACCTCGGCCGAGGCGGTCACGAAGAGCTTTGCCTCCGCCTCCGGGCAGATCACCGTGCCGATGTCGCGCCCGTCGAGCACCGCGCCCCCGGAACGGCGCGCGAAGGCGCGCTGGAAATCCAGCAGCGCCGCCCGCACCGCGCCAATGGCGCCCACGCGTGAAGCCGCCTCGCCCACCTGAGCGGTGCGCAATCCCTCGCGATCCAGGTCCTCGGGCTTCAGCGCCTCGGCCGCCGCGACCGGGTCCTCGCCGTCGAGCATCCGGCGCCCGACCGCGCGGTAAAGAAGCCCCGTGTCCAGGTGCCCCAGCCCGTAATGCGCCGCGACGCGCTTGGCGACGGTGCCCTTGCCGGATGCGGCCGGCCCGTCGATCGCAACCGTGAAAGCCATCACGAAGCCTCCCGTTCTATATGCGCGCCGAGCGCCGTCATCAGCGGCTCGAAGATCGGGAAGGAAGTGGCGATGGGCCCGCCGTCGTCAACCGACACCGGTGCCCGCGCGGCGAGACCGAGCACCAGGAAGGACATCGCGATACGGTGGTCGAGCCGGCTTTCCACCGTCGCGCCGCCGGGCACGCCGCCGGCGCCGCGGCCGGTCACGCACCACCAATCCTCGCCCTCGGCGACCTCGACGCCGCAGGCGCGCAAACCTTGAGCCATTGCGTCGATCCGGTCGCTTTCCTTCACCCGAAGCTCCTTCACGCCGGTCATCCGGGTCTCGCCCTCCGCGCAGGCAGCGACGACCGACAGCACCGGATATTCGTCGATCATCGACGCCGCGCGCTCGGGCGGCACGTCGATCCCGCGCATGGCGGGCGAGAAGCGCGCGCGCAGATCGGCCACCGGCTCCCCGCCCTCTTCGCGCTCGTTTTCGTAGGTCAGGTCGGCGCCCATCTCGCGCAGCGTTGTGAAGAGCCCCGCGCGCGTCGGGTTGAGGCCGATATTGGGCACCAGCACGTCCGAGCCCTCGGTGATCAGCGCGGCGCAGACCGGGAAGGCGGCCGAGGACGGATCGCGCGGCACCGCGATGATTTGCGGGCGCAGTTCCGGCCGGCCGGTCAACGTTATGACACGGCCCTCGTCGGTGTCCTCGGTGCGGACCTCGGCGCCAAAGCCGGTCAGCATCCGCTCGCTGTGATCGCGCGTCGCCTCGCGCTCGATCACCACCGTCTCGCCGGGGGCGTTGAGGCCGGCGAGCAGCACCGCGGATTTCACCTGCGCCGACGGCACGGGCGTGGCGTAGCGCACCGGCAGCGGGTCCGCCGCGCCGACGATGGTCATCGGCAGCCGCCCACCGGCGCGCCCGACCGTACGCGCCCCGAAAAGCGCGAGCGGATCGGTCACCCGCGCCATCGGCCGACGGTTGAGGCTGGCGTCCCCCGTGAAGGTCGCGGTGATCGGCGAGGTCGCCATCGCCCCCATGATCAACCGCACGCCGGTGCCGGAATTGCCGCAATCGATCACGGTCTCGGGCTCGGCAAAGCCGCCGACGCCGACGCCGTGCACGTGCCAGGTGCCGTCACGGCGCTCCACCTCCGCGCCGAAGGCGCGCATCGCCGCGGCGGTGTCGAGCACGTCCTGGCCCTCCAGAAGGCCGGTGATGCGCGTCTCGCCCACCGCCAGCGCGCCGAGGATCAGCGCGCGGTGAGAGATCGACTTGTCCCCCGGCACCTCCGCCGTGCCCGAAAGCGGCCCGGAGCGCTGCGCGGTCATCGGGATGGGCGTGCCGTGGCTCGACATCTTCGCTGGTCCTTTCGTGGCTCGGAGGCCCTGTTAGCAAGCGCCCCGCCCGCCGTCCATCGCGCGCCGGCCTCAGACCCGCCGGAAGGTGAGGTAATGCGGCACCCGCCCCTCGCGCAGCGCCTTCTGCTCGTAGCGGGTGGAGGGCCAGCCGGCCCAGGGCTGCCGCCAGTCGGACGGCCCTTCGGCCAGCCATTCGAAGCCGGCCTTGGGCACCTCTTCGAGCGTCTGGCGCACGTAGTCGGGGATGTCCGTCGCGACGTGCAGCACCGTGCCCGGCGCCATCGCGCGATGCAGAGGCTCCAGGTGCTCGGGCGTGACGAACCGCCGGCGGTGGTGCTTCTTCTTCGGCCAGGGGTCGGGATAGAGCAGGTAGACCGCCGACAGCGCGCCCTCGGGCAACACGTCGAAGAGGTCGCGCACGTCGCCGGCATGGACGCGGACGTTATCGGCACCGCTCTCGCGCAGCTTGCCCAGTAGCATGGCGACGCCGTTGATATAGGGCTCGCAGCCGATGAACCCGGCATCCGGGCGGCTTTCGGCCATGTGGACGAGGTGCTCACCGCCGCCGAAACCGATCTCCAGCACAACGGGGCGGTCGCCGAACACCCCGCCCAGATCGAGCCGCGCGCGGTCCGGGTTCTCGTCCCAACCGATGCCCGGGATCTGCAAGCGCGGCAGATCCTCGTCGAGGTACCGCTCCTGCGCGGGCCGCAGGGCCTTGCCCTTGAGCCGGCCGTAGAAATTGCGCCAGGGCGCACCGCTATGATGCCTGTCAGTCATGGCGGCGCCGGATAGCGCGCGGCGCGGCGCGGTGCAACGGCGCGCGGTCAGCCGTGCAGCCAGCGATGCGCGAAGGCCAACTTCGTGCGCACGCCGGAGCGGATCACGAACGGGTAGAGGTCCGGCAGATCGAGCGCGCGGTTCACGTGATTCACGGCGATCGACATCCCCACGGCGAAGTGCAGCAGCGTTTCGGTGTCGGTCTCGGCATAGGCGTCGTAGCCGCGCGGCGGGCCGTCGGGTAGTTGCAGACGGGCCGCCGCGGCACTGTCGAGAAGGTCGACGAGATGCAGAAGGTGCGCCAGCGTCTCGGCCCAGTCCTCGTGAGGATGGGCGGTGGCGTAGCTGGTGACGTGATCGTCGCCCGCCGGTTTGGGATCGGCGTAATGCGCCTTGAGCGCCGCGCCGTAATCGGCGCGCTCGTCGCCGAAAAGCTTGCGGAACGCCTCCGGGAAGCCGGGGCTCGACAGCAGGCGCAATTGCAGAAAGTGCGCCGTCTCGTGCCGCATGTGGCCCAGCATCGTGCGGTAGAGCTCGCCCAGTTCCTCCTGCCGCTCCGCCAGAACTGCGCTCCGCGCTTCGCTCACGTTGATGGTGATGACGCCGTTCGCATGACCCATGACCACGCCCGCCTCGCCGGTGGCAGTCTTCTCGGACAGCAGCCGGAACACCGGCCGGTCGCCGGGATCGGAGGCGGTGAACCAGCCCCAGCGGCCGAGCGTCGCCAGCATCCAGCGCTTGGCGGCCTCGGTCTCGGCCCAGAGCGGGCGGTTGGTGTCCTCGCGCAGGTCCGGCACGACCTCCGTCATCGCGCAGGACCGGCAGAGCCCGTCGCTTTCGGCCCGCCAGTTGCAGCCGATGGCGTCGCGGTTGCCGCACGGGGCGTCGAGCGATTGCATCGCCTGCGCATCGGGGTCGAATTCGATGGCGTGCCCGCAGCCGCAGGCGAGGTTGTGGAGGTAGGTGGCGCCGCCGCAGGCGGGACAGGTGAAGATTTGCATGATAGCCTTGCCGGATCGGGATGCGCCGGACCGATGTACGACGCCGGGGCGAACCCCTGTCGGCGTCCGTTGTTCCCTGCCTCGCGCGTTCAGGCAAGCGCCACGATCATAAGGATCGACAGGGTGAGCACCGCGATGCCGCCGGCCTCGCGGCGAGAGATGCGTTCCCGGAAGAACGTCACCCCGGCGAGGATCGACAGGATCACCTCCACCTGCGCCAACGCCTGCACGTAGGCCGCGCGCTCCAGCGTGTAGGCGGTGAACCAGCACACGCTGCCGGCCATGGAGGTCAGCCCGACCATCGCGCCGGTGCGCCGCGCGCGCCAGATCCGCCCCAGTTCCCCCGGCTCGCGCAGGTGCAGCCAGGCGGCGATGCCCAGCGCCTGGCCAAGCGTGATCAGCGCCAGCGTCACGCTCGCCCGCAGGAAGGGATCATCCGAGGCGACGGCCAGCGTCGCGCCGCGCACGCCGACCGCCGAGATCGCGAACAGGAACCCCGCGCCCAGCCCCAGCGCCAGCGCCCGCGGGTTGAGCCGCCAGCCGCGGCCCTCGGGCGGACGCGACAGGATCACCACGCCGACCACCCCGATCGCCATTGCCGCCCAGCCGCCGGCCGACAGGGGATCGCCCAGCACCAGGAGCCCGAGGATCGCCGTCTGCAGCACCGTCGTCTTCATCAGCGCGATGCCGACGGCGAAATGACGTTCGGAGAACAGCGCCACCATGCACACCGTCGCCAGCACCTGGGCCGCGCCCCCGGCGAGCGCGAAGCCCCAGAAGCCGGGACCAAGCGAGGGGAGCGGCGCGCCGGTCGACCACAGCCAGAACGCCGCCGTCAGCGCCGCGAACGGCGCGCCGAAGGCGAAGCGGGTGAAGGTCGATCCGGTCGGAGACAGCCCGCCGAGGCTCAGCACCTTCTGAAGCGCGAAGCGCAGGGTCTGCACGCTTGCCGCGATCAGCGTGAAGAGGATCCAGAGTTCCACGCCGTCTATCCCCGGAGCACGGGCGCGGGCTTCAGAACGGGAACGGATGCGCCTTGTGCACCGCGTCCAGCTCTGCGGCCAGTTCGTCCGAAATGCTCACGTCGGTGGCGCCGAGCGCGTGGTCGAGCTGATCCAGCGTGCGCGCGCCGAGGATCGAGGACGCCACGAAGGGCCGCCGCGCCGACCACGCCAGCGCCATGTGCACCGGGTCGATCCCGAAGCGCTGCGCGACATCGAGATAGGCCGCGACGGCCGGGAAGACGCGGTCGCTGATGCGCCCGCCGAGCGTTTCGTTGACCGACATGCGGGAGCCCGCCGGCACCGCGCCGCCCTGGTACTTGCCGGTCAGAAGCCCGCCGGCGAGCGGCGAATAGGGCAGCAGGCCGACGCCCTCGTTCACAAGGAGTTCGGCAAGGTCGGTGTCGGCCATGCGGTAGGCCAGCGAATACTCGTTCTGCACCGACTGCACCTCGGGCAGATCGCCCGTGCGCGCAAGGCGAAGCCATTCCGCCGTGCCCCAGGCCGATTCGTTGGAGAGGCCGAAGAAGCGGATCGTGCCGCGGGCGACCTGCTCCTGCATCCAGCCCAGCACATCCTGCATGTGCTGGCGCGTGGCCTCGCGGTCCTGCTGCCAGGGCGTGTAGGACCACATCTGCCGGAAGGCATAGCTGCCGCGGTTCGGCCAGTGGAGCTGGTAGAGGTCGATGACATCCGTCTTCAGGCGCCGCAGCGAGCCCTCGAGCGCCTCGGTCAGGGTCTCGGGCGTGATCGGCGCGCCGTCGCGCACGGCCATCTGGCCTTCGCCGGTGATCTTGGTCGCGAGGATCCAGTCGCTGCGCTTGCCGGTCTTGGCGAACCAGTCGCCGACGATCTCCTCGGTGCGGCCGACGGTTTCCTTCGCGACGGGGTTCACCGGGTACATCTCGGCGGCGTCCATGAAATTGATCCCGGCCTCCAGCGCCCGGTCGATCTGGGCGTGGGCATCCTCCGGCCCGGTCTGGCTGCCATAGGTCATCGTGCCGAGGCAGAGTTCGGAGACGGAAAGGCCGGTCCGGCCGAGCGGGCGATACTGCATGGGGGGCTCCTTCGCGGGTCGCGCGGACACTCCTAGTGGACCGAGCGGCGGGTGCAAGGCGGTGGGTGGTGCGGGTCGGACAGAAGATGGAGGTCCGGCCCAGTTCCATCCGTCTCGGGGGCATAAGGCTGGGCGGCCACCGAGGCCGCTTCCCATACCAGGGCCGAGCCCCGCGCTGACCGGCCCGGAACAAGCCGAAGGCGCCGGGCCAGCGCCGGCCCGTCCCCGCGGGTCGGCGCTTTGTCATCCTTGTGTAACGCTCGGATGGCAGAGGGGCTTGGCTGAAATAAACCACGGACCTCCGAGGTCTTTAGCGCCGCCCCACGGGCCGGCGCTGCCCCGTCACCTTCCGGCCGGTGGAGACGCTTACCCCGGCCCGCCGACATCCGTGGGCGCCACCGCCAGCGACTTCAGGACCGCGAAGCAGCGCATCCCCTCCCGCAGGCCGAGCGCGTCGGTGCTGCGCCGGGTGATCCGCGCCAGCAGGAGATCCTCCCCGGCCCGTAGCTGCGCCGTCACCCCCGGCCCGCCGCCGTAGCGCAGCGACACAACCTCCACCGGCAGCACGTTGAGCGCCGAGAGGCCCTCGGGCCGCTTCGTCGCCAGAAGCACGTCCTGCGCCAGGATCCGCACCCGCAGCGCCGTGCCCACCTCCGCCTCGATCCGCGGCAGGTAGAGCGGCCCACCAGAGATCGAAAGCTCCGTCACCCCGTCCCCGGCATGGGCGGCAACGCGCGCGGCGATCACCGATCCCGCTTCGCGCAGGCCGAGAAGATGCACCAGCGACGGGTCCGCAAGCAGCGTCTCGGGCGGGCCGGCGCGGACCACGCGGCCGCCTTCCAGCACGACAAGGTGAGTGGCCAGCCGCGCCACCTCTCCGAGGTTGTGGCTGACATAGAGGATCGGCATCCGCGCGTGATCGCGCAGGCGTTCGAGATAGGGCAGGATCTCGGCCCGCCGGGCTTCGTCGAGGGCGGCCAGCGGCTCGTCCATGAGCAGGATCTCCGGCTCCGACAGGAGCGCGCGGCCGATGGCGACGCGGCTCGCCTCCCCGCCCGACAGCGTGCGCGGGCGCCGGTCCAGTAGCGCGCCGATCCCCAGAAGCTGCGTCACCTCGTCCAGAGCCCCGGCGCCCCGGCGCCCGGTCACGCGCCGCGCATAGAGCATGTTCTCGCGCACGGTCAGGTGCGGAAAGAGCCGCGGCTCCTGGAAGACGACGCCGGCGCGGCGGCGATGGACCGGCACGTCGGTGCCGGCGGCGCTGTCGAACAGCGTGCGCGCGCCGACCGCGATCCGCCCCGCCTCGGGCCGCACGAGCCCCGCCACGGCGCCGATCACCGAGCTTTTGCCCGCACCCGAGCGGCCGTAGAGCACAGTGACCCCCTCCGGCGCGGCGAAATCGACGTCGAGCGTGAAGTCGCCCTGCCGGTGGCGGAGTGCGACGGCGAGGCTCATCCGCGGATCCGCCGTGCGATGCGCGCGCCGATCCATTCGGAGGCGACGAGCGCGCCCATCGCGATGGCAACCGAGATCGCCACCAGCGTCAGCGCCGCGCCCTCGCCCCCCGGCACCTGCAAAAAGGCGTAGATCGCCGACGGGATGGTCTGCGTCTCGCCCGGAATGTTAGACACGAAGGTGATGGTGGCGCCGAACTCGCCCATCGCCTTGGCGAAGGCGAGGATGGCGCCGGCGACGATCCCCGGCGCGATGAGCGGCAGCGTGACCGTGGCGAAGACCCGCGGGGCGGAGGCGCCGAGCGTGGCGGCGGCGGCCTCGAGCCGGGGGTCCACCGCCTCGAAGGCGAGGCGGATGGCGCGGACCATGAGCGGGAAGGCCATGATCGCGGCGGCGAGCGCGGCGCCGGTCCAGCGGAAGGCGAGCGTGATCCCGAAGAGGTCGTGCAGCAGCCCGCCGAGCGGCCCCTGACGGCCAAAGAGCAGCAGCAAAAGGTAGCCGGTGACCACCGGTGGCAGGATCAGCGGCAGATGCACGAGCCCGTTCAGCACGCCGCGGCCGGGAAAATCCCGCCGCGCCAGGAGCCATGCGATGCCGATGCCGAAGGGCAGGCTTAGAAGCGTCGCCACCAGCGCGACGCGCAGGCTCAGCGCCACGGCCTGCCAGGTCTCGGGGCCGAGCGCCTCCATCGCCTAGCGGGCCGGGCCGAAGCCGTGGGCGTCGAGGATCGCCCGGCCCGCGGGGCCGCCCAGCCAGTCGAGGAAGGCGCGCGCGGCCTCGGGTTCTGCGGCGTTCGCGGTGACCGCACCGGGATTGAGGATCGGATCGTGGCTGCCCTCGGGGAAGATGCCGGCGACGTGCACCCGCTTCTCCCCCGCCGCATCGGTGGCGTAGACGATGCCGAGCGGCGCCTCGCCCAGCGCCACGAGCGCGAGCGCGGCACGGACATTGTCGGCCTGCGCGACGCGAGGGGCAAGCGCCTCCCACTGGCCGAGCGTGGTGAGCGCCTGGCGCCCGTAGATGCCCGCGGGCACCGCCTGCACCAGCGCCATGGCGAGTCGCCCGTCGCCGAGATCGCCGGCGATGTCCGTGTCGGCCGTGACCGGTGTGGCGCTGTCGTCGCCCGCGCCACGGGCGATGAGCACCAGCCGATTGGACATGAGCACCCGGCGCGTCGCCGAATCGATCAGGTCGCGGTCCTCCAGCCAGTCGATCCAGTCGGGATTGGCCGACAGGATCACGTCGGCCGGCGCGCCCTGCGCGATCTGCCGCGCGAGCGCGGAACTCCCGGCGGGCGAGACCACGGCGCGGTGGCCGGACTGCTCGGCCCAGGCGTCCGCCGCCTCCTCCAGCGCGGGGCCGAGGCTCGCGGCGGCGAAGACGGTGATCTCCGCGGCGCGGAGCGGCGTGGCGAAAAGGCAGGCGAGAAGGAGGGCGCGGATCATCGGCGAGGCTCTCGGTACGGAACGGCGGCACTGTCGTCCCTGGCCGGAGCGAGGGCAAGGGGTCCGGCGCCGCGCCCGGCGGCTGCCGTCGCGTGGGGGCGCTGCCCCCTACACCCCCCGGGATATTTTCGGGCAGATGAAACCCGTGGGCGAGGCGCTGTACGGCAGCGGAGCGCCGTTGATCGGGGACGGATCGACGTTGAGAACATTTAGCGAACATATTAGGATGAGTTGCATGAGCCTCGCCCCCCCTCTTCGCCGCGTCCCGCACGGGGCGCCGCCCGCCCTCACCCTCTGGGACGAAGTGCCCCTGACGCTGGGTCGGGTGCACGAGATCTGCGGACGGGCGCGGCGGACGCTGGCGCTGCGTGCCCTGGCGGCGGCGGGCGCCCCGGCGATCTGGATCGCGCCAGCCTGGGGGCGCGATCCGCTGCACCCGCCGGGGATGGCCGAGTGGTGCGATCCCGGCGGCGTGGTTTTCATCGCTGCGCGACGGCCGGAGGATCTGCTCTGGGCGATGGAGGAGAGCCTGCGCGCGGGCGTGGCCTCGGCAGTGGTGGCCGAGCTGCCGGAGCCGCCGCCGCTGACTCCGGTGCGCCGGCTGCACCTGGCCGCCGAGGCAGGGGCGGCGGCGGGGCGGGGCGGGCCCCTCGGGCTGATCCTGACGCCGGGCGCGGGCGGCGCGCAAGGGGTGGAGACACGGCTGCGAATGGAGCCCGCGCATATCGGCAGCGCCGGGCGCTGGCGGCTCGAGCGGCTGCGCGCGCGGATGGCGCCGCCCCGGACCTGGCATCTCGGCCCGTCCGCGATCGAGGGGCCGGCGGAGGTGGCGATGGCGTAGCGCGACGGGCGGGCGGCCCGGAGGCTTCGGGAGCGCAGACGAGGCAGGACCCCGCATCAACGGCAGGTGCAGGCGCCCCGGCACGCCCTGAGAGAACCGGTATTGCCCCCAGGCGGCGATCCACCGGCACGCGCCTCATGGCGTGGCTCAGATCGGCCCTCGGCAATGCGGACCGGGTCAAACCGCCTCAGGCCGCGCAGCCATTTTCACGCCGGGGCGCATGTTCTGCCGGGAGGCCCGCCCGGCTCACTCCTTCTCGATGGTAAACGCCAGTGGATAGCCCGCCGCGCGGCTCTTTGTCGTTCGCGCGCCCGGCCTATTCCTCGGCCACCTTCCGGGTGAGGACGGCGATGACACAGGCGCCGCGGCGATGCGCGGTGAGCATGACCCCCAACGCCTCCTCCTTCGGACATCCGGAACACCGCCACGACGAAGTCGCACGGCGTGAAATCGTCGTTCAGCAGGATCACCTTGTAGAGCGGCGGTTGCTGCGGTCGCGTCTTGGCTTCCGAGGTCGGCGCCGTCACGGTCCGGGGCATCGCAGACCTCAGCGCCAAGTCTCGCCGAGGCGCGGCGCCCGGTCCAGTCCCGACGGCGGGCGCGCCTCAGCGCTACAGCAGGAACGCCCAGAGATCACGCAGCCGCTGCCACGTCGTCTTGTCGGACGCCGCCAGCAGATAGCCCGATGTCGTGCCGGCGCGGTAGTCAGAGCCGTCGAGCATGCGCACGTAGCCGCCCGCCCGTTCGGCGATGAGCGCCCCGGGCGTGTGGTCCCACGGCGTGACCTTGGTCGCGAGCACAAAATCCGCACCGCCCTGCGCGAAGGTGCGGAATTCGTGGCAGGCGCACCGCATCGACACCGCGCGCGACAGGCGCGGCAAGGTCGCGACGAAGGAGTCCTGCCGGTCGCGCGGCAAGAGGTAGGGCGAGGCGAACCCGACCAGGTCCTCCAGCGTGCCGCCCGAAGAGGCGCGCAGGGGGCGCGGCCGCTGGCGCCCCTTGACGAGCTCGGCCGCCTCGCCGGTCTCGGCCCAGATACAATCGTCCATCACCGGATCGTAAAGCAGCCCGAACACCGGCACGCCGTAGCGCGTCATCGCCACCATCACCCCGAAGAGCGGCAGGCCATTGGCGAAGTTCCAGGTTCCGTCCACCGGATCGATGGTGAAACCCAGCGCCGCCTCCGGCAGCCCGTCCACCACCTCGGGGCGGGCGCTGGCGTCCTCCTCCCCGACGATGACGGCATCGGGCCAGAGCGCCTGCAGCCCGCGGGCGATCATCTTCTCGGCCTCGCGGTCGGCGTCGGTGACGAGGTCCTGCGGCCCGGACTTCCGATCGATGTCGGCGGCGCCGAGATTGCGGAAGCGCGGCATGATCTCGGCCCGGGCGGCGCGGCGGACGAGGTTCAGCACCTGCGTCTTCTGCGCGCGCGTGATCTGCGCGGAAAGCGGGGCGGGCAGGCTCTCGGTCATCGGGGATTCCCTTCGGCGGAGGTCTCGCGATCACGGCTTAGGGGGGTGAGGCGCGGCGTTCAAGCCGAATGGGCGGGGTCGGCGGCGCCGTTTGCGCCACGGCCGGATTGCGCCAGCTTGTCCGGCAACCCGAAGGCAGCCCCCGGGATCGCCTCGGTCACGTCCGAAAAGGCCCGTGCCCGCCCCTGTCCGGCCGCCTCACCTGGCGGCATCGAAACACGCCTCCGGCGGGAGTATTTGCAACGAGAAGAAACAGGCGCGCGTGCAGCTTCTTTGGGCTTCAAATACTCCGGGGAGCGCGAGGGGCCGGCCCCTCGCTCCGCCCGGCGCCGCCAAAGCGCACGGCATGGCGCCGATAGGCCGGCCCGGGCAAGCGACCTGCGACTCCGCATGCGTCGCGCACCGGGACGCTTGCCCGGCGGGTCGCACCGCCGCACCTTGAGGCCATGCCCCGCCGTGCCGCCCTCGTGATCCTCGGCCTTCTTGCCCTGCCTTTCGTGCTCTATTCGGCGGGGTTCGGCCTGCGCGGGCTGACGGCCGACCTGTCGGAAGACACGCGGTTCTTCACCACGCCGCTTCCCAACGCATTGATCTTCACCCACATGGCCACCGGCGCCCTCGCGACCTGCCTCGCGCCGCTCCAACTGATCGAGCGTATCCGCATCCGCCGTCCGCGCGCCCACCGCGTGCTCGGCTACGTCACGCTGGGTGCCGCGACGATCACCGGGATCTGCGGCCTCGGCTACATCGCGCTGAAAGGCACGATCGGCGGGACGCTGATGTCGGCGGGCTTCGCGCTCTACGGGGCGCTGCTGCTTCTGGCCGCAGCGAACACCGCCTATCATGCGCTCGACAAGGACCGGGCGCGGCATCGCCGCTGGGCGCTCAGGCTGACGGTGCTGGCGCTCGGCTCCTTCCTCTATCGCCTGCACTACTGGGTCTGGTATGCCGCGACCGGGGGCGCGGGGTCGAACGCGGCCTTCACCGGCCCCTTCGACCTTTTCAACTTCGCAGGGTTCTACCTGCCCTACCTCGCCGCCCTCGAACTCTGGCTCAGACAGGAGCGCCGATGACCGCCCTCGCCGTCTTTACCACCATCGACTCGGAGGACGCCGCCCGCGCCCTCGCCCGCCGCGCGGTGACCGATAGACGCGCCGCCTGCGTGCAGATCACCGCCATCTCGTCGGTCTACGAATGGGACGGCGTGCAGGAGGATGCCGAATGGCGCCTGCTGTTCAAGACCACGCGCGAAGGCTACGACGCGCTCGCCGCGCTGATCCTCGAGACGCATTCCTACGACGAACCGGCGCTCTGGGCGCACGAGATCGACGCGGGGTCCGAGGGCTATCTCGGCTGGATCGAAACGAGTGTGGCCGCGCCCGGCCGCCCCTAGGGTGGGCAATCTGCCCATCCCCGCAAGGAAGGCCCGCCCATGCTCTCCTACCAGCACGCCTACCACGCCGGTAACCCGGCGGACGTGCACAAGCACGCCGCATTGGCGTGGATGCTGTCCTACCTCACGCGGAAGCCGAAGCCGCTGAGCTATCTGGAGACCCATGCCGGTCGCGGGCTATACGACCTGACCGGCGCCGAGGCGCTGAAGACCGGGGAGGCGGCGGCGGGGATCGGCCGGGCCGAGGCGGCCTTCGCCGCCGATCATCCTTACCGCGCCGCGCTCGCGGCGATCCGGGCCCGTCATGGCGACGCGGCCTATCCCGGCTCGCCGCTCCTGGCGGCGACGCTGCTGCGCGCCGAGGACCGGTTGCACCTGGCCGAACTGCACCCGGCCGAGCATGCGGCGCTGGCGGAGACGCTCGGCGCCGATGCGCGTGTGCGGATCCACCGACAGGACGGGACGGACCTCGCCCGCAGCCTCTGTCCGCCGACGCCGCGGCGCGGGCTGCTGCTCTGCGATCCGTCCTGGGAGGTGAAGCGGGACTACGAGGACATCCCGAAGCTCTTCGCCAAGCTCGCGCGCGCCTGGAACGTCGGCATCCTGGTGCTGTGGTACCCGGTGCTCGAAGCGGCGCCGCACCGACCGATGCTGGAGCGGCTGGTCCGCGACCATCCCGGCGCGCTGCGCCACGAGGTCGGCTTCCCGCCGGTGCGGCCGGGGCACCGGATGCGCGGCTCGGGGCTCTTCGTCGTGAACCCGCCCTACGGGCTCGATACCGCGCTCGCCGCAATCGGCCGAGCGATGGCGGCAGCGACCTAGGGAGGCTGGACAAGACGCCCCGCGCGCGTCACGCTGCCGGGCAGCCGGTCCCGTCCGGCCGCTTTCGGGCTGCGCGCAGGGAGGCGTCCATGTCCATGAGACTGATCTTCTGGGCCTCGCGACCGGACGCCGCCTGGCTCGATCCGGCGGATACGCCGGTGGCGCTCGGCGCGCTGACCGTGCGCCTGTCCTCAGAAGGCGTGCTCGCCGAGCTCCTGCCGGTGGCCGAGCGCATCGACGCGGTGCTCGCGCATCGCTACGATCTGACACGCCGGGAGGCCGCGGAGATGCGGCGCATCTGCGAGGACGTGGCCGCGCGCCTGCCGCCGGGCTGCGATTACCAGAGGCTGGTGGCGCAGCACGTCCCGGCCGAGGAACGTGCGGCCTTTGCACATTGCCTCCTGCACGTCGCCGCAGCCGGGCGCGGCCCGCGGGCCGCCGCGTCGGTCGCCCGCACCTTCGGCCTGCCGGACGGCGCGCTCGCCTCTGCCGACATTGCCTGAGGGCGGTTTGCGCCGCCGGGCACGCGGTCTATATGACCCTTCATGTTCGCTGATCTTATCAACCGCCTCACGGCGCCCGCCCCCGCGACATTGCCCGACGACGACGCGCGGCTCGCCCTGACCGCCCTGCTGGTGCGCATCGCACGCTCCGACGGCGACTACGATTCCGACGAACGCGCGCGGATCGACCGTATCGCCGCCACCCGCTACGGACTGCCGCCCGAGGAGGCCACGGCGCTGCGCGGCGAGGCCGAGGCGCTGGAAAGCGAGGCGCCGGACACCGTCCGCTTCACCCGAGCGATCAAGGACGCGGTGGCCTACGAGGACCGCATGGGCGTGATCGAGGCACTGTGGTCCGTGGTGCTCGCAGACGGGGTTCGAGACCCCGAGGAGGATTCGCTCCTGCGGCTGGTGTCGAACCTCCTGGGCATCTCCGACCGCGACAGCGCCCTCGCGCGTCAGAGGGTGGAAGCGCGGGGCTGACCACGGCGTCCGCGCCGGAGGGCCTGTCAGGGGGCGCTGCCCCCGTCGCCGCCAGTGGCGGCGACTCCCCCGGGATATTTTCGGGCAGATGAAGCCCCGGAGCGGCAAGGAGGGGGAGCGGCGGGGACGACGGGCCGGCACGGGTGGTGCCCGGGAAACGGGCTGACGCTTCGTCAGAGAGCATGTCGTGGCGGCATTCCGGCCGGAATGCACGTTGCAATGCCCGGCCCTTTCGCTCCATGCTCCCCCGGACCGACAGGAAGAGAGCGCGCGACAGCCCCCCGTGACCGAACCCGTCATCGCCATCCGCGACCTGCACAAGAGCTATGGCTCGCTCGAGGTGCTGAGGGGGATCGACCTGACCGCGCGCGCCGGCGAGGTCGTCTCGCTCATCGGGTCGTCGGGATCGGGCAAGTCGACGCTGCTGCGCTGCGCCAATCTCCTGGAGGACAGCCAGCAAGGCGAGATCCGCTTCAAGGGCGAGCCGGTGACCTGGCGCGGCGAGGGCCATGACCGGCGCCCCGCCGACCGGAAACAGGTCATCCGCATCCGCACGAACCTGTCGATGGTCTTCCAGCAGTTCAACCTGTGGTCCCACATGACCATCCTGCAGAACGTGATGGAAGCGCCGGTCACCGTGCTCGGCCGCGACCGGTCGGAGGCCGAGGCGGCGGCGCGCGACTACCTCGCCAAGGTCGGCATCGGCGACAAGTGCGAGGCCTATCCCGCACACCTTTCGGGCGGCCAGCAGCAGCGCGCGGCGATCGCGCGCGCGCTGGCGATGGAGCCCGAGGCGATCCTCTTCGACGAGCCGACCTCCGCACTCGACCCCGAGCTGGAGCAGGAGGTGGTCCGCGTCATCAAGGCGCTCGCCGACGAGGGCCGCACGATGATCATCGTCACCCACGACATGAAGATGGCGCGCGACGTGTCCTCGCATGTCGTGTTCCTGCACCGCGGGCTGATCGAGGAAGAGGGCGCGCCGGACGACCTGTTCGGAACCCCTCGCTCCGAGCGGCTGCGCGGCTTTCTAAGTTCCACCCACGGGGCGTAGACCCCCGCAAAATACCAGGGAGACCATTCATGAAAACGCTTCTGACCACCGCCGCGGCGCTGTCGCTTGCCGCCTCGGCCGCCCTCGCCCAGGACGTGATCCGCATGGGCACGGAGGGCGCCTATCCTCCGTACAACTTCATCAACGATGCCGGCGACGTCGACGGTTTCGAGATCGAGCTCGGCAACGAACTGTGCACCCGGGCCGAACTGACCTGCGAATGGGTCACAAACGACTGGGATTCGATCATCCCCAACCTGGTGTCGTCGAACTACGACACGATCATGGCCGGCATGTCGATCACCGACGAGCGCGACGAGGTCATCGACTTCACCCAGGATTACTACCCGCCGACCGAGAGCGCCTATGTCGCCACCTCCGAGGACGCCGACTGGGAAACCGGCGTGGTCGCCGGCCAGGCCGCGACGATCCAGGCCGCGCACGTGGCCGAGGGCGACGCCGCGCTGATCGAGTTCGCGACGCCCGAGGAGACGGTGGCGGCGGTCCGCAACGGCGAGGCCGACGCGGTCTTCGCGGATTACGATTACCTCAAGCCGCTCGTCGACGCCTCGGGCGGCGAGCTGGTCTTCGTGGGCGAGCCGGTGCCGCTTGGCGACGGGATCGGCATGGGCCTGCGCGAGAGCGACACCGAGCTGAAGGAAACCTTCGACGCCGCCATCACCTCCATGAAGGAGGACGGCACGCTGAACGAGATGCTCGTGAAGTGGTTCGGAGAGGATATCGGCCAGTATTGAGCGCCAGGGGGGGTGTGGGCGGATCGCCCGCCCCGCGGCATGCCCGCGATGTGGAGCCTTGACCAGACCTTCGAGACGAGCGCCGGGACTGTCGTGGCGCGTGTGGCGGGTGACGGCCCGCCGCTCGTGCTGGCGCATGGCTGGCCGTGGTCCTCCTACAGCTGGCACCGCATCACCCCGGCGCTGGAGGCGCGGTTCCGCGTCCACGCCTATGACATGCCCGGCTTCGGCCGATCGCAAAAGGACGGGGCGCGGCCGCCATCGATCGACGTGCAGGGCGAGGTCTTCTGCGAGATGCTGGACCATTGGGGCCTCGATGCGCCGCGCGTCGTCGCGCACGATTTCGGCGGCGCGGTCACCTTGCGCGCGCATCTTCTCCGCGGGCGTGACTACACAGCGCTCGTGCTGATGAACGTGGTCGCGATGCGGCCCTGGGGATCGGACTTCTTCGAACACGTCAAGCGCCATGTGGACGCGTTCACCGGGCTGCCGCCGCATATCCACAAGGCGGTGGTCTGCGCCTATATCGACAGCGCGCTCGCCCATCCCATCGCGCCCGACGATTACGACGGCCTCGACGCGCCGTGGCTGACACCGGACGGTCAGACCGCCTTCTGGCGGCAATTCGCGCTCGCGGACGAGCGCTTCACCGCCGAGATGGAGGATCGCTACGGCGACCTGCGCTGCCCCGCCTCGGTCCTCTGGGGCGCCGACGATCCTTGGATTCCGCTCGCGCGCGGCGCGGCGCTGGCCGAGCGGATCGGCGTGCCGCTGACCCAAATGGACGGGCTGGGGCACCTGCCGCAACTGGAGGATCCGCCGCGCGTGGCGCGGGCGATCCTGTCCCGGCTGGAGGGCTGAGCGATGCCTGACTGCACCGATCCCGCCAGCCTCGAGGGCCTCGCCTGGCTCGCCTGCTACCTGACGACGGGCAAGCACATGGCGTTCTACGGCGCCTTCGGCACCGTTCTGCTGCTGCTCGCCGTGACCGCGCCCGCCGCCCTCGCCTTCGGCTTCGGCGGCGCGAGCCTGGCACGCTCGCGCATCGCACCGCTGGCGTGGATCGGCAAGGGCTACATCGCCATCGTGCGCGGCGTGCCCGACATCGCCTTCTTCCTGTTCTTCGTGATCGCCCTCGACCAGGCGTTCGAATGGGCGCGCCACCAGATCCGCTGCGGCCACTGGGACCAGCCGATCTGGCAGGGCAACGACTTCGTCGTCTGCCCGCAGGCCAAGCTGCCGCTGTCGACCGCCGACCAGTGGATCCACGAAGTCTACGGCTTCGCGCTCGCGGTGCTGACCTTCGCCATCGTCTTCGGCGCCTTCGCCGCCAACGTCCTTTACGGCGCGATGCGGGCTGTGCCGCGCGCGCAGATCGAGACCGGGCACGCCTACGGCATGACCGAGGCACAGGTCTTCCGCCGCATCGTTGTCCCGCAGATGTGGGTCTACGCGCTGCCGGGCCTGTCGAACCTGTGGATGGTGCTGATCAAGGCGACGCCGCTGCTGTTCCTGCTTGGCGTCGAGGACATCGTCTACTGGGCGCGCGAGCTTGGCGGGACCAAGACGCCGCAATTCACCTCCTACCCGCACGGCGACTGGCGGATGTGGTATTTCCTCGGGCTTCTGGTCTTCTATCTCGCCTTCACGCGCGTCTCGGAGGTCGTGCTCGCCCGCGTGACCGCGCGCCTCACCCGCGGGCAGGCCACCCTCGCCGGCGAGGCCCAGCGCAAGAGGGCCGCGGCATGACCATGCGTCCCACCCCACCCCCTGCGCGCCGCGCCCCTGCTTCTTCTCGTTCCAAATACTCACATCGCACCGCTTCCGGCGGGAGGACCGCATGAGCTGCTGGGAGACCGTCGCCGATTACGCCTTCCGCTCGCTCGGCTATGGCGAGCGGCTACTGCCGCGGTCGGAGTTCACGCTCTGCCAGCAGGTTACGCTGATCGGCTCGGGCATGATCTGGAACGTCTATTTCGGCACGCTGGCGCTTGTGACTGGGTTCTTCCTGGCCACCGCGGTGGCGCTCGGCAAGGCGTCGGCGCATCCGCTGATCCGCAAGCCGTCGGAATGGTTCATCTTCCTCTTCCGGGGCTCGCCGCTCTTCATCCAGTTCTTCTTTGCCTATTTCGCCTTTCTCAGCCTGAAATCGGCCTACCCGTTCTTCGATCCGTTCACCTCCGCCTGGCTCGGCGCGACGATCGTGCTGTTTTTCAACACCGCCGCCTATTCGGGGGAAATCTTCTACGGCGCGCTGCAATCGGTGCCGAAGGGCGATCTGGAGGCGGCGGATGCCTACGGCTTCTCGGGCGTCACGAAGTTCCGCAAGATCACCTGGCCGACGATGCTCCGGCTGGCCTGGCCGGCCTACACGAACGAGGCGATCTTTCTCTTTCACGCCACCGCGCTGGTCTTTTTCACCGGCTTTCCGGCGCGCCAGCAGAAGGGCGACGCGCTCTATTACGCCAGCTACTTCGCGGACAAGACGTTCAACCCGTTCGTGCCCTACCCGATCCTTGCGGCCTACTTCATCCTGCTGACTCTGGTAATCATTTCGCTCTTCGGGCTGGTGAACCGGCGGCTGAACCGGCATCTTCCGCAGGATGGACGCGCGCGGCTTCGGCTTCGCCCGACGCTCGCGCGCTAACGACAAGGACCCAAATGGCCCGCACCGACCAGATGAAGACCTTCCTGCGGAAGAACCCGCAGATCCGCACGATCCGCGCGGCGGCGGTGGATCTCAACGCCCAGCCGCGCGGCAAGCGCGTGCCGACGCGCTTTGCCGATAAGGTGATCGAGGACGGCACGCGCTTTCCGATGTCGGTGCTGAACCTCGACATTTGGGGCGAGGATATCGACGACAGCCCGCTTCTGTTCGAGAGCGGCGACCGCGACGGGATCCTGTGGCCCACCGAGCGCGGCTTCATCCCGATGCCGTGGCTGGAGGCGCCCTCGGCGCTGCTGCCGATCTGGATGTTCCACGAGGACGGGCGCCCCTTCGACGGCGATCCGCGCCATGCGCTGCGCGCGGTGCTGGGGCGCTACCGGGCCAAGGGGCTGACGCCGGTCGTGGCCTGCGAGCTGGAATTCTTCCTGATCGACGATTCGGGGCGCAACCTCGAAGTGCCGATCAGCCCGCGCTCGGGCAAGCGCCGCAAGGCGGCGGAGACCATGTCGATCCGCACGCTCGACCAGTTCGACGTGTTCTTCACCGATCTCTACGACGCCTGCGAGGAGATGGACATTCCCGCCGATACCGCGATCTCCGAGGCGGGGCTGGGCCAGTTCGAGATCAACCTGATGCACGGCGACGACGCGCTGCGCGCGGCCGACGACGCCTGGCTCTTCAAGATGCTGGTGAAGGGAATGGCGCGGCGGCACGGCTTTGCCGCCTCGTTCATGGCCAAGCCCTACGAGGATTATCCCGGCTCGGGCCTGCATACGCATTTCTCTATCCTCGACCGCGACGGGCGCAACATCTTCGACGACGGCGGGCCGAAGGGAACGGATGTCCTGCGCAGCGCGGTGGCGGGATGCCTCGAGGCGATGTTCGACTCCACCCTGATCTTTGCGCCGCATCTCAACTCCTACGACCGGCTGGTGCCGGAGGCGCACGCGCCCACCGGGGTCTCCTGGGCCTACGAGAACCGCACGAGCGCGATCCGGGTGCCGTCCGGCAACCCCAAGGCGCGGCGGATCGAGCATCGCGTGGCCGGGGGCGACGTGAACCCCTACCTGCTGCTCGCGGCGATCCTCGGGGCGGCGCTCGACGGGATCGAGCGCGGGGCGGAGCCGCCCGAACCGATCACCGGCAACGCCTACGCGCAGGGGCTGCGGCAGATTCCGTCGGATTGGGAATCGGCGATCGACGCCTTCGAGGCGAGCCCGATCATCCCGCGCATCCTGCCGGCGGAACTGATCCGCAACCTGCTTCTGACCAAGCGGCAGGAGGTGTTCTACATGAACCAGCTGAGCCCCTCCGAGCAGGTGACGATCTACCTCGACACCGTGTGAGCGCGCGAGGTGGGCAGATTGCCCGCCCTGGGGTGCGGGGGCCTGACCGGTCAGGCCCCCGCTTGCCCCTGCGCCCGCACACGACTACGGTACGCGCGAAACGCAAACGCGGTGATCCATGAAAATCGGAATCCTGCAGACCGGGCTCGTGCCCGACAGCCTCTCCGCGCGGTGGGGCCAATATTCGGACATGTTCGGCGCCCTGCTTACCTCCCGCGGCTTCGACACCGAAGCCTGGAGCGTGGTCGAGAACGAGTTCCCTCCGGGCCCCGAGGCTGCCGACGGCTGGCTCATCACCGGCTCGCGGCACGGCGCCTACGAGGATCACGCGTGGATCCCGCCGCTCGAAGAACTCATCCGTGACATCCACGCCAGCGACCGCCCGCTCGTCGGGGTGTGCTTCGGCCACCAGATCATCGCGCAGGCCCTCGGCGGCACGGTCGAGAAATACCCCGGTGGCTGGGCCGTCGGTGCGCATACCTACGAGTTCGGCGACGGGCCGAAGACGATCAACGCCTGGCACCAGGACCAGGTCGTCGCGCGGCCCGAGGGCGCGCAGCTCGTCGCGACGAACCCGTTCTGCGAGAATGCCGCGCTGCTCTACGGCGACAGCATCTACACGGTGCAGGCCCACCCGGAGTTCGACGACGCCTTCACCCAGGCGCTGATCGACGAGCGCGGGCCGGGGATCGTACCCGACGCGCTTCTCGAAGGCGCGCGCGCCAAGCTCGGCGCGCCCAGCGACCGCTTGTCGGTCATCGACCAGTTCGAGCGCTTCTTTCGCACACGGCGGCTGACATGAACGAGTGGATCGCAACCCTGCCGCAGGCCGCGCAAGACTACCTCGAGGGCCGCCGGCTCGACGAGGTGGAGTGCATCATCGCCGACCTGCCGGGCATCGCCCGCGGCAAGGCGGTGCCGGCATCGAAATTCGCCCGGCAGAAATATTTCCACCTGCCGGATTCGATCTTCTACCAGACCATCACCGGCGACTGGGGAGAGGCCGCCGACGAGGACGAGGGCTTCATCGAGCGCGACATGATCCTCTACCCGGACATGGCCACCGCCTCGGCCGCGCCCTGGACCGGCGACTGGACGCTGCAGGTGATCCACGATGCCTTCGACCGCAAGGGCCGGCCGGTGGAATGCGCGCCGCGAAACGTGCTGCGCCGGGTGGTCGACCTGTTCAAGAAACAGGGCTGGCAGCCGGTCGTGGCGCCGGAGATGGAATTCTATCTTGTCGCCCGCAACGTCGACCCGGCCAAGGACATCGCGCCGATGATGGGCCGCTCGGGCCGCCCCGCGGCGGCGCGGCAGGCCTATTCGATGACCGCCGTGGACGAGTTCGGCCCGGTGATCGACGACATCTACGATTTCGCCGAAGCGCAAGGCTTCGAGATCGACGGCATCACCCAGGAGGGCGGCGCCGGCCAGCTCGAGATCAACCTGCGCCACGGCGACCCGGTGCGGCTCGCCGACGAGGTGTTCTTCTTCAAGCGGCTGATCCGCGAGGCGGCTTTGCGGCACGACTGCTTCGCCACCTTCATGGCCAAGCCGATCGCCGAGGAACCCGGCTCGGCCATGCACATCCACCATTCGGTGAACGATCTGGAGTCGGGCAAGTCGATCTTCTCGGGGCCGCAGGGCGGGGAGACGGACGCCTTCTTCCACTTTATCGGCGGGATGCAGACGCATCTGCCCTCGGCGATCGCGGTGCTGGCGCCCTACGTCAATTCCTACCGCCGCTACGTGCGCGACCACGCTGCGCCCATCAATCTCGAATGGGCGCGCGACAACCGCACGACGGGCATCCGCATCCCGCTGTCGGGACCCGAGAGCCGCCGGATCGAGAACCGGCTCGCCGGCATGGACTGCAACCCGTACCTGGGGATCGCCGCGTCGCTCGCCTGCGGCTACCTCGGGCTGATGGAGGAGCGCTGGCCCTCCAAGCAGTTCAAGGGCGATGCCTACGAGGGCGAGGGGGACATCCCGCGCGTACTCGGCCAGGCGCTCGACCTCTTCGACGGGGCGAGTGCGCTGCACGAGATCCTCGGGCCGGAATTCGCCCGGGTCTATTCCATCGTGAAGCGAGCGGAGTACGAGGAGTTCCTGCAGGTGATCAGCCCGTGGGAGCGCGAGCACCTGCTGCTCAACGTCTGAGCGTGCGGCACCGGGCGGGAGCGAGGGGCCGGCCCCTCGCGCTCCCCGGAGTATTTTCGACGAGAAGAAGAGAGGGGCGCGGCGCATGGACCTGCTCTATGCCAATGATCGTCATGGGGAATATCCCGAGAGCTGGTACGCGGCGACGGCGGAGCCGCTGGCACGGTTGCCGGCGCTCGCGGGCGAGACGCGGGCGGATGTCTGCGTGGTCGGGGCAGGCTATACCGGGCTTTCGGCCGCGCTGCACCTTGCGGAAGCGGGCCTCGACGTGGTGCTACTGGAGGCGCAACGGGTGGGCTTCGGCGCGTCCGGGCGCAATGGCGGGCAACTCGGGTCGGGGCAGCGGGCGGACCAGGTGAAGCTGGAGAAGATGGTCGGGACGGCGCCGGCGCGGGTGCTGTGGGATCTGGCCGAGGATGCCAAGCGGCTGGTCAAGGACCTGATCGCGCTGCACGGGATCGACTGCGATCTGCGCCCCGGCGTGGCCTGGACCGCGTCGTCGGACGGCGACGTCGCGGATCTGCACGCCTATGCGCGGCACCTGGCGGAGCGCTACGATTACCACGCGATCGAGACGCATGGGCGCGAGAGCTGGCGGGCGATCTGTCCTTCGCCGGATTATGCCGGCGGGATCGTCGACATGGATGCGGGGCACCTGCACCCATTGCGGCTGGCACTCGGGCTGGCGCGCGCGGCCGAGCGGGCGGGCGTGCGGATCCACGAGGGCAGCCATGTGCGGAAGGTCCTGCCCGGCACGACGGCGCGGGTGGAGACGGATGGCGGCGCGGTGCGCGCCGATCAGGTGATCCTCGCCGCCAACGGCTATCTCGGCGGGCTGGAGCCGGGGGTCGCGGCCCGGGTCATGCCGATCAACAACTTCATCGTCGCGACGGAGCCGCTGGGCGCGCGCACGGCGGAGGTGCTGACGCGCGACATCGCCGTGGCCGACGCGCGCTTCGTGGTGAACTATTTCCGCCTCAGCGCCGATGGCCGGCTGCTGTTCGGGGGCGGCGAGAGCTACGGCTACCGCTTTCCGCGCGACATCCGGGCGACCGTGTCGAAACCGATGCTGAAGGTGTTCCCGTCGCTGAGGGACGTGCGGCTCGACTATGCCTGGGGGGGCACGCTGGGGATCACCATGACCCGGATGCCCTATCTCGCGCGGCCGGCGCCGGGGGTGCTGTCGGCCTCGGGCTATTCGGGTCACGGGCTCGGCACCGCGATCCATGCCGGCAAATTGATGGCGGATGCGGTGCGCGGGGAGGCTTCAGGCTTCGACACGCTGTCGGCGGTGCCGGCGCGGACCTTCCCCGGCGGCGCTGGCCTGCGCTCGCCGCTCCTGGCGCTCGCGATGTCGTGGTACGCGCTGCGCGACCGGCTGGGGCTGTAGCGCCACGCCCCTCTGCGGCACGTGCGCGCCCCGCCCGATATCGCTTGGCGGACAGTGCCTTCCCGGCATATGACAATTGAAGGGTAGACGAAGGACGGTACCATGACCCAGATCCCCGACATGCACGACGCGGAGCCGATCCCGGCGGAGGCGCGTGACGAGATCGACCGTCTGCTTCGGTCGGGGGACCTGTTTCGCTACACCGCGCCCGAGGCGAGCCCGGTCGCCGTCCTCGAAGAGGAATTCGCGGCGCATCTGGGCGCGAAATACGCGCTGGCGGTGTCGAGCTGTTCGGCCGCGCTGTTCCTGTCGCTGAAGGCGCTGGGGTTGCCGCGCGACGCAAGGGTGCTGATCCCGGCCTTCACCTTCGCGGCGGTGCCGTCCTCGGTCCTGCACGCCGAGTGCATCCCGGTGCTGTGCGAGGTCGGCACCGACTATCGGATCGACATGCGGGATTTCGAGGCCAAGCTGCCGGATGTCGACGCGGTGATGATCAGCCACATGCGCGGGCATACCTCGGACATGGACCGGATCATGGCGCTGAGCGAGGCGCGCGGCGTGCCGGTGGTCGAGGACGCGGCGCATTCGCTGGGGACCACCTGGCACGGCCGCAACATCGGCACGATCGGCAAGATCGGCTGTTTCAGCTTCCAGTCCTACAAGCTGGTCAATGCCGGCGAGGGCGGGCTGCTGGTGTCGGACGATCCCGACATCATGGCGCGCGCCGTCATCATGTCGGGCGCCTACGAACACAACTGGAAGAAGCATCCGGTGCTGCACCAGTCCTTCGCCCGCTGGCAGAACAGGCTGCCGCTCTACAACACGCGGCTGTCGAACCTGTCGGCGGCGATCATCCGGCCGCAGATCCCCCTGATCCAGACGCGTGTCGCCAAGGGCCGGCGCAACCACGACCTGGTGGCGGCACAGCTCAACACCTCGCCCTGGATCTCGGTGCCCGAGAAGCTCGGGCCGGAGGAGCGGGCGCCGGATTCGCTGCAATTCAACCTCAGCGGCATGAGTGACGACGACGTGCGGGCCTTCGCCGCCGCCGCCGAGGCCGCGGGCGTCAAGGTGCAGGTCTTCGGGCTGAGCGAGGACAATGCGCGCGCGTTCTGGAACTGGACCTTCATCGAGGATCTGCCGGAGCTTCCGAAGACCCGGGCGATGCTGCAGCGCGCCTGCGACACGCGGCTGCCGGCCCGGCTGACGCCGGCGGAGTGCGAGGCGGTGGCCGGTGTGCTGGTCGCCGCGGCCGAGCACGTCATGCGGCCGGCGCGCGCCTACGGCACCTGAAGCGCGGCGGGGCGGCGGCCCGATAGGGCCCCGCCGCCGGCCTTACTTGTTCATCTTGGACAGCTTTTCCTGCAGCTCTGCCAGCTGTTTCTTGATGGATTCGAGATCCTCTTCTTTCTCCTCCCCTTCCGGGGCGGGCCCGCTCGGCCATCCCGGGGTGTTGCCGGTCATCGCCTTCAGGAAGGCCTCTTGCTGCGCCTGAACCGCCTCGAACCCCGGCATCTTCGTCATAGGGTTCATCTGATTCATGTTCTCCACCCATTTTTCCTGGCTGGAGCGGAAGGCGTCGAACGAAGCGGCAAGAAATTGCGGGACCATGGACGTCGCCTGAGTGGTGTAGCTGCGCACGAGATCGGTGAGCACGTTGATCGGCAGAACGCTTTCGCCACGGCTCTCGTGTTCGGCGACGATCTGCAGCAGGTATTGCCGGGTCAGGTCGTCCCCGGACTTCAGGTCGACGATCTTCACCTCGCGGCCGTCGCGGATGAAGCCGGCGATATCCTCGAGCGTGACGTAGTCGCTCGTCTCCGTGTTGTAGAGACGACGGCTGGCGTAGCGCTTGATCAGCAGCGGCTTGTCGGCGTCGGGCAAGGCAGGTTCCTCCGGACCAGAGCAGGTGCAGAAAAGTCTAGGCGCAGGGCCGCGCCGGGGGCAAGCGTTGTGATGCAGCCTGCGGTGGCGGAACGGATTTTCCCTCGTCGCGGATTTCGCAGCCGCGGCATGACCGCCGTCCACGACGCCGAGTCGCGCGCCCGGATGTGAAAAACCGCGCCCGGGTGCGGGCGCGGTTTGGAGGCAGTTCTCAACGCTGCGGGGCAGTCGCCGCGGCTACCTTAGCTGGCGCTTGCGTTGGACGCCGCGGATTTCGCGGTGGATGCGGTCTTCTTGGCCGCGGCCGTCGCATTCTTCGAAGCGGCCTCGGTCGAGGACTTGCCGGCTTCCATCAGCGCTTCGATGGTGGCCATCTGCGTCGCCTTGGCGATTTCCGCGAAGGCGGTCATGCGCTCCATGGTGGCTTCGGCCTGCTTGGCGCCGAAGTCTGCGAAGCTCTGGGCGTAATCAGCCGGATCCTGCTTGGCGCGCGTCAGGTCGGTGACCCGGGCCAGCGTGTCCTTGGTCCACTCGGAGGACAGCTCGGTGCTGCGGCCGGCGGCGTCGACTGCGATCTGCGTGAGCTTCTCGTTCAGCTCTGCGCTGCGCTTGAAGCCGGCTTCGAACGCGTCGCCCTTCACGGGAAAGGCGTCCATTGCATTGCGGAGCATGGCTTCGAAATCTTGGGTTTGCTTGGTCATGGTGGGCTCTCCTGGTCGGTCCTGAGTTCCGTTGGGAGCGTCTTTCGTGCCCCCGCGTCATGGCAAAGATATGGACCGGGTCGCGCGTCGTTTCAAGACATTTTTGCTGCGCTGCAGCATAAATTTTTTCTCAAATAAATCATGCTTTTACCCTGCACTCCCGACGCTTTTGGAGAAAAATGCTGCGGGCGCGAAGGCGCGATCAGGGGACGACCGGACACGAAAAAGGCGGGCTCCGGAGAACCCGCCAGACATGCGCACCGCGATTTGGGAGGAGAGCGGCGCGTATCCGATCGCGATTACTTCGCGGCCGCGGTGGTCGCCTTCTTGGCGTTCGCGGTCATGTCCTGAGTCGCCTTCTTCATGGCGGCGGACGCATCCTCGGACATGTCCTTGCCGGCTGCCATCATAAGCTCCACTGTGTCCATCTGGACCTTCTTGGCGACCTCGGCGAAGGCGGCCATGTGCTCTGCCGTCATCTCGGCCTGGGCCGAAGCAAACTCGGTCATCGCCTTCGCGTAGTCGGCGGGCTCCGACTTCGCCTTGGACATTTCGCTGAGCCTGGTGAGCGTGTCCTTGGTCCACTTGGACGAGATCTCGGTCGACTTTTCGGCCGCTTCGAGCGCGACGCCCGAAAGCTTCTCGTTCAGCGTGGCGGTGGTCTTGAACGCGTCTTCCATCGCGGCGGTGTCCACCGGGAACGCGCCCATCATGTCCTTCATCATGGTCGTGAAGTCCTGGGTCTTTGCAGCCATCTCAATTCCCTCTCGCTTGCATCGGACAGCGGGCCACCCCCGCCGGTCTTCCGTTGCTGCTCGAAATATGGACGCCGCACCGCAGCATTTCAAGGATTTTCGCTGCGCCGCAGCAAGAATCCACTAAGCTATTGTTCGGACTGACGCGCCTTCACTTTCACGTAGGACCCCGGTGCCGGCTCTATGGGCGGATGCCGCGAATCCCCCGGCGTGCGCGCCTCCACCCACTTGCCCGAACGCTTGGCGATCCAGCTTTCCCAGACGGGCCACCACGAGCCTTCGTGGTAGCTCGCGCCCTCGAACCACTCATCGGCGGTGCCGGTAAGGTCGTCGTTGATGTAATGGCCGTACTTCTTCTTCGACGGCGGATTGACGATGCCGGCGATGTGCCCGGATTCCGAGACGATGAAAGTGCGTTGGCGCGACCCGGTCAGCGACATGCCGCGATAACAGTCCTTCCAGGCGGCGATGTGATCGGTCTCGCAGGCGATGGCGCACAGCGGCACGTCCACGTCCTCGACGTGCACCCGCTCGCCGAGAATTTCCATACCGTCCTCGCAGAAGGCGTTCTTCTGGCATAGGTCGCGCAGGTACTGCACCACCATGCGCGCCGGCAGGTTCGCCCCGTCCCCGTTCCAGTAGAGAAGGTCGAAGGCCGGCGGCGTCTCGCCCATCATATAGGACTTGATCGCAGGGCCGTAGATCAGGTCGTTGGAGCGCAGGAAGGAAAAAGTGCGCGCCATGATGAATGACCGCAGCACGCCCTCGCGCTCTGCCTCCGCCTCGATCCCGTCGACGAAATCGTCCTGCAGGAAGGGGGTGAACTCCCCCTGGTCGGAAAAATCGGTGAGCGCGGTGAAGAAGGTCGCCGACTTGATCGACTTGTCGCCGCGCTGCTTCAGCAGCGACAGGGTCAGCGACAGCGTCGTGCCCGCGATACAGTAGCCGATGGCATTGATCCGGTCCTGCCCGGTGACCGATTTCACCGTCTCGATGGCGGTCAGGAATCCCTCTTCGACGTAATCGTCGAGCGACACGTCGCGGTAGCTTTCGTCCGGGTTCACCCAGCTGACCACGAACAGCGTGTAGCCCTGATCGACCACCCAGCGGATGAAGCTGTTCTTCTCCTTCAGGTCGAGGATGTAGAACTTGTTGATCCAGGGCGGGAAGAGGACGATAGGCGTCTCCTTCACCTTCTCGGTTGTGGGGCTGTACTGGATCACCTCCATCATGCGGTTGCGGAAGATCACCTCTCCGTCCGCCGTGGCGATGTTCCCCCCGATCTCGAACGCGCTCTCGTCAGCGAGGCGCACCACAAGCTCGCCGTCGTTCGCCTCCAGATCGGCGATCAGGTTTTCCATGCCGCGCACGAGGCTCTCGCCCTCGGTCTCCACCGCCTTTTCCAGTGCCTCGGGATTGGTGGCGAGGAAATTGGTGGGCGCCATCATGTCGACGATCTGCCGTGCGAAGTATTTCAGGCGCCGCTTCTCGGTCGGCTCCATATCCTCGATGTCGGCGACCGCCTGTTCGATTGCGCGGCTGTTGATCAGGTATTGCTGCTTTATGAAGTTGAAATAGGGATGCGTGTCCCACAGAGGATTGGAGAACCGCTTGTCGGAAGGGCCGGGATCGTCTGGCGCCCGAAGCCGGCCGGATGCCAGCGCCTGCTGGGCCTCCAGGTAATGGGTGACCGACTGGCCCCAGAATTCGATCTGATGCTCCATTACCTTTGCCGGATTGTGAAGCCATTCCTGCCAGTAGGCGGTAACCGCCTTGGCATAGAGATCCTGACTGGGGCCGGAAAGCGCGGGATTCACCGTCTTTTTCTGCGTCATGGCGTTGATGAGACGCTGCGACAGTTCCTCGACCTTAGCCAAATTCTCATTCAACCGTGCCACGTTGAGCTCCGGTACGGCATTGGTCTCAGTTGCCATTGCTGACATTCCCCCCTAGGTTCTCCGCAGTGCAGCATATGCCGCCCTGTGCACGAGGCGCGTGCGACGGCAAGTGAGCCGGTCTGTATTCCGGCAAAAGGAGACGCAGATCATGCGCTACATGGCGACCTACGACATGATGGAGACCGTGCGGAACACGAATCAGTGGCTCGGCGCGACGGCGCGTACACTTGCCTCTTATCCGCACATGGCGATGCTTCCCAACCCCATGATCCGGTGGATGGCCGCCTGGGGCGAGGTGACGGAGCGCAGCTTCGAACGTATGGTCGCCAAGCCCGACTGGGGCATCGACACGATCACCTGCGACGACGGGCGCGACCACCTCGTGAACGTGCGCACGGTTGTCGAACGCCCTTTCGGCGACCTTCTGCATTTCGAGGTCGCCGGCCGCGCGCCGCAACCACGCAAGATCCTGCTCGTGGCGCCGATGTCGGGCCATTACGCGACGCTCCTCCGCTCGACCGTCAAGTCCCTCATCACCAATTGCGAAGTCTATGTCACCGACTGGCATAATGCGAGGGACATTCCGGTCAGCGCCGGCAAGTTCGACGTGGAGGATTATACCCTCTATCTCGTGGAATTCATGCGCCATCTCGGTCCCGACACCAATGTCGTGGCGGTATGCCAACCGGCGCCGCTGACGCTCGCCGCGACCGCCTATCTCGCCGAGGAGGATCCCAGCGCGCAGCCGCGGTCGCTCACCCTGATCGGCGGGCCGATCGACCCTGACGCGACCCCCACGGACGTGACCGATTTCGGCCACCGCGTCACCATGGGCCAGCTCGAGGAAACGATGTGCCAGCGGGTCGGCTTCAAATACGCCGGGGTCGGCCGGCGGGTGTATCCGGGGCTGCTGCAGCTCAGCTCCTTCATGTCGATGAACATGGACCGGCATTCCAAGGCGTTCACCGAGCAGATCATGCGCGTCGCGCGCGGCGAGGCCGGGGATCACGACGCTCACAACAAGTTCTACGACGAATACCTCGCCGTGATGGACATGCCCGCCGAGTTCTATCTTTCGACGGTGGAGCGGATCTTCAAGGACCGCGAGATCGCCAAGAACGCGTTCACCGTCGAAGGCAAACCGGTCGATATCGGCAAGATCACCACAGTCGCAGTGAAGACGGTCGAGGGCGCGAACGACGATATCTCCGCCCCCGGACAATGCGTGGCCGCTCTGGACCTGCTCACCGGCCTGCCGCCCGAGAAAAAGGCGAGCCATCTTGAACCCGGTGCGGGACATTACGGCATCTTCGCCGGGCGGAGCTGGCGCAACAACATCCGGCCCCTCGTTCTCGATTTCATCGACCAGAACTCCGACAGCGTCGACGGACAGACCGGCCTGTCCGTCGTCAACTGAGCGCGGCGCGGCTCAGAACCGCGCCCGCGCCTTCTTGAAGGCCGCCTCGACACTGTCCCAGGCACTGTCGAGGCCCTGCCGCACGTCGCGCCACGCCTCGCCGGAATTGCGCTTGAGCTCGTCGTAGCGCTGGCGCATTTCCTGTTTCTTGATCTCGAGATCCTTCGCCTCGCGCTCGTACTCGATCTGCTTCTCGGCCGCTTCGCCGCGCGCCTTGGCGCGCAGGCGGTCGATCTCGGCCTGCCATTCGTCGAGCTTGGCCTCGACGCGGCGCTGATAGGCGCTCTTGTCTTCGGGATCATTGTGATCGGTCATGGCGTCCTCCTGCGCTTGCTGCGGCGGGTCATCCTTCGGCGGCGAGCACCATGTCGATCATGGCCTGCGTCCCGCGCGAGAACTCCAGCGGGCATGGATAGGGCGTGCCATCCAGAACGCTGGCATTGAAGGCTTCCACCTGCCGCACGTAGTGGTTGTCCGAGGGGAAACGAAGCGTGGTGACCCTCTGTTCCGCGTCCTGCAGGACGATTTGCGCCTCGCCATAGACCATCGGATTGAACGGCGCGGTCAGGCGCATGATGCCTTCCGTGCCGTGGTAGACGATCTGCTGATACGGGGCCATGCGGGTGGAAGTGTAGCCGGTGAACAGGAAGGACGGGAAACGCGCGGCGACGTGAGCGCGCGTGTCGACGCCGTTGTCGCGTGCGATATCCGTCATCACGATCTCCTGAGGCTCCTCGCCGGTGACGAAGCGGGTGGAGCCGTAGATGTAGACGCCGATATCGGGGATCGACCCGCCGCCCGTCTCTGCCTTGTTGCGGATGTTCGTGGGGTCGTCGTTGTGGAAGGCGAACATCGCATTCACCGTGACGAGGCTGCCGATCGCGCCGTCCTCGTAGAGCGCCTTCGCCTTTTGCCACTGCGGATGGTGAACGATCATGTACGCCTCGGCCGCAAGCTTGCCGGTGCGGTCACGCGCGGCGATGACGTCGTCGAAGGCGCCTTCCTGCATCGCGAGCGGCTTCTCGCATAGGACGTGCTTGCCGGCATCGAGCGCGCGCAGCGTCCAGTCGACATGCATGTGGTTCGGCAGCGGGATATAGATCGCGTCGATCTCGGGATCGTTCAGCAGCGCGTCGTAGTCTTGGTGAACGCGCAGGCCCGGGGCGAACGCCGTGAACCCGGCGGACTTCTCGGCGCTCGAAGTGGCCAGCGCCGAAAGCGTGCCCCGGCGGGCGGCGTGGATCGCCGGCCCCATCTGCGCCTTTGCGAAGTTCGCGGCACCGAGGATGCCCCAGCGAATGTGATCGGTCATGGTCTGCCCTCCGGATATGTCACGCCCAAGGTGGCGCGCATGTCCCGGAAAGCAAAGGGCGGCGGCGGAACAGGCCCGCCACCGCCCGTGTCGCATGTCGGATACTTCGGCGCCTCAGGCGCTGGTCAGCATGCCCTGTTCGCGGGCAAGCTCCGTCATCCGCTTCTGCAACTTCTCGAAGGCGCGCACCTCGATCTGGCGGATACGTTCGCGACTGACGTCATATTCGCCCGACAGGTCTTCCAGAGTCATCGGTTGGTCGGCGAGGCGGCGCTTGGTCAGGATGTCCTTTTCTCGGTCGTTGAGCACATCCATCGCCTCGGCCAGCATCGCCCGGCGCGATTCAAGCTCATCCTTGGCCTCGTAATCCTCGGCCTGGTTGGCGTCTTCGTCTTCCAGCCAGTCCTGCCATTGCATCGTCCCTTCGCCTTCCTGCCCGACCTGGGCATTGAGCGAAGCGTCCGAACCCGACAGGCGCCGGTTCATGGAGATCACCTCGTCCTCGGTCACGCCGAGATCGGTGGCGATCTTCTGCACGTGTTCGGGGCGCAGATCACCGTCTTCCAGCGCGCCGATCCGGCTCTTGGCCTTGCGCAGGTTGAAGAACAGCTTCTTCTGCGCCGACGTGGTGCCGAGCTTCACGAGGCTCCATGACCGCAGGATGTATTCCTGGATTGACGCGCGAATCCACCACATCGCGTAAGTTGCGAGGCGGAAGCCCTTCTCCGGATCGAAGCGCTTGACCGCCTGCATCAGGCCGACATTCGCCTCCGAGATAACTTCCGCCTGCGGCAGGCCGTATCCGCGATACCCCATGGCGATCTTCGCGGCGAGGCGCAGGTGCGAGGTCACGAGCCTGTGCGCGGACTCCGCGTCCTGATCCTCCACCCAGCGCTTGGCCAGCATGTATTCTTCTTCCGGCTCGAGGAGCGGGAACTTGCGGATTTCCTGGAGATAGCGGCTGAGACCCGCCTCCGGCGACGGTGCCGGCAGATTTCCGTAGTTGCTCATGACCGTCCCTCCATATGTTTAAGGGCTTAACATCCCCTTCGCTCTGAGGTGGGAAGCCGCCCGAGGGGTTTCAAGCTAGGATCGTTCGATTCCTTTAACGAAGGCATAACGCCGAACCCGTCGGAGTTGATCCCATTTCTACGTGCACTCACGCACCTGTGCTGTGTGTTTCGCGTCCATCTGTTCGCAAAATCGTGATAAGAGTGGCCATGTCGGCCGGCAGATCCGCCTCGAAGCGCAGCATTTCGCCGGTCCCCGGATGCACGAACCCAAGGCTCGCCGCGTGCAGCGCCTGCCGCGGGAACGAGGAGACCGCCTCGGCCGCCTCCGGCCGCAAGGCCCGTGCCTTCACGCGTCGTCCGCCATAGACCGCATCGCCGACCAGCCCGTGCCCGGCATGCGCCATGTGGACCCGGATCTGGTGCGTGCGCCCGGTCTCCAACCGACATTCCACCAGAGCCAATGCCGGCGGCGTCCCGAAGGTTTCAACCACCCGCGCCCGCGTCACCGCGCGCCGCCCGCTCTCGAACTGCACCGTCTGCCGCTGACGGTCGGTGCGATGCCGGCCGATCCCGGTGGCGATGCGGATCACGCCGCCGGACTCCACGTCCACGCCGCGGGTGCCGCGCAGCCGCGGATCGCCGACCTCGGGCACGCCGTGACAGAGCGCGAGGTAGCGCCGCTCCACGTCGTGCGCGGCGAACTGCTCGGCCAGGCCGTGATGCGCCCGGTCGGACTTCGCCACCACCAGAAGACCGCTCGTATCCTTGTCGATCCGGTGCACGATGCCGGGCCGCCGCTCCCCGCCGACACCCGACAGGTCGGCGCCGAAATGCGCCAGAAGCGCGTTGACCAGCGTGCCCGAGGGATTGCCCGGCGCGGGGTGCACGACCATTCCGGCGGGTTTCATCACCACGCAGAGGTCGGCATCCTCGTAACGGATGTCGAGCGGGATGGCCTCGGGCGCGATCGCCACCTCCGCCGCCTCGGGCACGCGGATCTCGAACGCGTCGCCCTCGGCCGCCGCCGCCTTGGCGTCGGTCACGGGCGCGCCACCGCGCGTTACGGCCCCCTCCGCGATCAGCCGCGCAAGGCGGGTGCGCGACAGCGCCTCCGCCTCTGGCACGTCGCGCGCCAGCGCCTTATCAAGACGCGGGGGCGGCGCCGCCCCGATCACCACGCGAAGGACGCGCTCTGCCATGGACGAGTCTCCCGATCCGGCCCCCGAATTGCGCTGGCTCAAGACCCTCGTCACGGTGCTGACGGTGGTCATGATCGGCGGGGTTCTAACGATCACGGCGCTCCTTGTCATGCGCTTGCGGACCGATCCGCCGACACTGCCGTCCGAGATCGCGCTGCCCGACGGCGCCACGGCGACGGCGTTCACCCAAGGGCCGGACTGGTACGCGATCGTGACCGACGGGGGCGAGATCCTGATCTACGACCGCCTGACCGGGGATCTGCGCCAGCGCGTCACCGTTACGCCCTGATCCCCTAGGGTGGGCAATCTGCCCACCCCTGCGGCGGCCGCCTATTCGCGCGCCCGCAGCACCTGCGCCGGCCGCGCCGCCAGCGGCCGCCACGCGAAGGCGAGCCCCGCCACCAGCGTCGCCACCACGCCGCCGATCACGATGCCCAGCGCCGAGGGCCAGATCGGCGCAAAGGTCGTCTCCATCACGAACGCGGTCACGGCCCAGCCGCCGCCGATCCCCGCGACGATCGCCACGACGCCCGCCCCCGCGCCCAGAAGCGCGGCCCGAAGCGCGAAGCTCGTCAGGATCCGAGCGCGCGAAGCGCCCAGCGTCTTCAGCACCGCCGCCTCGTAGGTGCGCGCCTGCTCGCCAGCAGCCGCCGCTCCGATCAGCACGAGAAACCCGGTCAGCAGCGTCGCCGCCGCGCCCCAGCGCACCGCCTCGGACACGCCGGCCAGAAGCTGCGATACCCGGTCGATGGCGTCCCTGACGCCGACCGCCGTGACGTTCGGCATCTCGTCCGCGACGGCGCGCAGCACGCCCGCCTCGGCCTCCGCATCGGCGTAGACGGTGGAGATGAAGGTGTGCGGCGCCCCCTCCAGCGCCGCCGGGTTCATCGACATCACGAAGCCCATCCCGGCGGTGGAGAAATCCACGACGCGGAAGCTGGTGATCTCGGCGGTGATGTCGCGGCCGAGGATGTTCATGGTGATCTCGTCGCCCAGCGACAGCCCGATTTCCGCCGCCTCGTCGGCGGCGAAGCTGACCTGCGGCGGGCCGTCGTAGTCCTCGGGCCACCATTCGCCTTCGGTGATCCGCGTCTCCTCGGAGGGTCGATCGGAATAGGTCACGCCGCGGTCGCCCTGGATCACCCAGTGATCGCCCGCGACTTCCTGAGCGGAGGTGCCGTTGATCTCGGTGATGATGCCGCGCAGCATCGGCGCGGACTCGACCTTCTCGACCGCCGCATCGCCCTCCACGATCTCGAGAAAGCGCGGCATCTGGTCCTTCTGGATATCCACGAAGAAGAACGACGGCGCGACATCGGGCAGATCGCGGCTGATCGCGGCGCGCAGGTTCCCGTCGATCTGCCCGATGGCCGACAGGACGGCGAGGCCGAGGCCCAGCGACAGCACCACCGACGCGGCCTCGTCACGCGGCCCGCCGATGGCCCCCAGCGCCCAGCGCAGCGCCGGCCGGCCGCGCGCGCCCGGCGCCGCCCGCCGCGCCAGCCAGCGCAGGGCGAAGGCGGCGGCAACGAGGATCGCGAGCGATCCGATGATGCCCCCGGCAGTCCAGAGCGTCAGCTCCACCGCGCCCGAGAACGCCATCGCGATGCCGACGAGAAGCGCGGTCAGAACCGCCGTCGCGACCACGTAGCGCGGCGCTGGCAAGGCCCTTGCCGAGGACAATGCATCGCGGAACAGGGTCGCGGCGCGGACCTCCTCCGTCCGCGCCAGCGGCCAGAGCGTGAAGAGAAGCGCGGTCAGCACGCCGTAGATCGCCGCCTCGATCAGCGGGCGGGGATGCAGCCCGAAGAGCGTCGGGACCGGCAGCGCGTCCGAGATGAGCGGCGCGAAGGCCATCGGCAGCGCCGCGCCCAGCACCAGCCCGATGGCGATGCCGAGCGCCGCGAGCGCGCCGACCTGCAGGAAATAGGTCTGGAAAATCGTCGCGCGGCTGGCGCCGAGCGTCCGGAGCGTCGCGATCACGGAGGTCTTGCGCGCGAGATACGCGCGCACGGCCGAGGACACGCCGATCCCGCCGACCGCGAGGCCCGAGAGCCCCACGAGCACCAGGAACGCGCCCAGCCGTTCGACGAACTGAGCCGTGCCCGGCGCGCCGTTCCGGGCGTCGCGCCAGCGGATGCCGCTGTCGCGGTAGCGCCGCTCGGCCTCGGCCGCGAGCGCGTCGAGGTCGGCGTCCTCGGGCAATGTCAGCCGGTATTGCGTTTCGAACAGCGTGCCGGGCGACAGAAGGCCGGTGCCCTCCAGCGCCGCGCTGCGCACGATCGTCCGGGGACCGAGAGAGAAGCCGCCGCTGGCGTCGTCCGGCTCCGTCAGAAGCCGCGCCGACAGCGTGAAGTCCTTGTCGCCGAGCCGGAACGTATCGCCCGGCTCCAGCCCCAGCCGGTCGGCGAGGATCGGCGCCATCACCGCGCCATTCCCGTCGAGCGCCTCGCCCAGCGACATCGCGGGTTCAAGCTCCACCGCGCCGAGAAGGGGATAGGCGTCGTCGACCGCCTTCACCTGTGTCAGCGCGCGGTCGCTGCCCTCCGCCCCCGGCACCACGGCCATGGAGCGGAAATCGGCGATCTCCGACACCTCGGTCGCGATCTCCTCCAGCCACGCGCGTTCGTCGTCGGTCGCGAAGCGATAGGTGAACTCCGCCTGCGCATCGCCGCCCAGTAGCACCGCGCCCTGATCCTCCAGCCCCGCCTGGATGGCCGATCGCACGGAGCCGACGCCCGCGATCGCCGCCACGCCGAGTGCGAGGCAGGCAAGGAAGATGCGAAAGCCCTTCAGGCCGCCCCGAAGCTCCCGCCGCGCAAAGGTCGCCGCCGTCCTCAGGCTCATTCCGCCGCCCGCAGGTTGCCCGTTTCGGCACGGCCGTCGCGCAGACGCAAGACGCGGTCGCAGCGCTCGGCCAGCGCGGGGGCGTGGGTAACGAGAACCAGCGTCGCCCCGTGGCGGTCGCGCAGGCCGAAGAGAAGGTCGACGATGGCCTGCCCGGTCTGCCCATCGAGGTTACCGGTCGGCTCGTCCGCCAGGAGGATCTCGGGCCGGGGCGCCGCAGCCCGAGCGAGCGCGACGCGCTGCTGTTCCCCGCCCGACATCTGCGACGGGTAATGGTCGAGCCGCTCGCCAAGGCCCATCGTCTCCAGCTCCGCCCGCGCCTTGTCGAAGGCGTCCGGGTCGCCGGCAAGCTCCAGCGGCGTCGCCACGTTCTCCAGCGCGGTCATCGTCGGGATCAGGTGGAAGCTCTGGAAGACGACGCCCATGTGATCGCGGCGGAACCGGGCAAGCCCGTCCTCGTCCATCGCCGTCAGATCCTGCCCGAGTGCATGGACCGTCCCGCCGGTGGCCCGCTCGAGCCCGCCCATGATCATCAGGAGCGACGACTTGCCCGACCCTGAAGGGCCGACGAGGCCCAGCGTCTCGCCCCGGCGCACGTCCATCGTGATCCCGTGAAGGATCTCGACCGGGCCGGCATTGCCCATCAGCCGCAGGGTCACATCTTTCAGGGCGAGAACGGAATCGGACATGACGGAGAGAACACCTCGATGGAACGCCTGACGCGATATGGGGCCTTGTTGCGGCGCAGCAAGGCGGCCCTGGTGCTGCTCGTCCTCGCGCCCGCCGCGGCGGCCGAGCCGCTGGAACTGGTCGCGATGGGCGATTCGCTCACTCAGGGCTATGGCCTACCGGAATCCGACGGCTTCGTCCCGCAGCTCGAGGCCTGGCTGACCGGGCGCGGACATGACGTGGACGTGATCAACGCGGGCGTCTCGGGCGACACCTCCGCCGGTGGCCTGTCGCGCGTCGAGTGGTCGCTGAGCGAGGACACCGACGCGATGATTGTCGCGCTCGGCGGCAACGACCTGCTGCGCGGGATCGAGCCCAGGGTCACCCGCGAGAACCTGACCGGCATCCTGGAGGCGGCGGCGGAGCGCGATCTGCCCGTGCTCCTTGCCGGGCTCACCGCGCCGGGAAATTACGGCGCCAGCTACAAGCAGGAGTTCGAAGCGATCTATCCCGATCTGGCGGAAGAGTACGACGCGCGCCTATTCGCCGATTTCCTCGGTCCGCTGCGCGACGGCGACGATCCCGCGTCGATGCAGGACTACATGCAGCAAGACGGCATCCACCCGAACGCGCGGGGCGTGGCGCGGATCGTGGAGGCCATCGGGCCCGAGGTCGAGGCGCTGCTCGGCGCGGCCGACTGACGATGCCGGGGCGGCTCTTCATCAAGGGCGCTCTCGGCGATCCACGACAGGATCGGCCCGCTGCCGGCGCCGGAGACCTTCGCGGTCTGGATTTCGGGAGAAATTAGAACAGCCAAGGCGCGCGCCGCGCCTTGGCCCGACGGTCGACTGACCGTATCGCAACTGGCGGATCGGCGGCCCGCCGCGCGCTCACATGAGCTGCAGGTCGACCGCCGATTCGCGGCCGTCACGGCCGGACTGAATCTCGAAGGACACCTTCTGGTTGTCCTGCAGGCCGGTCAGGCCCGAGCGCTCCACGGCGCTGATGTGAACGAAAACGTCCTTCGAACCGCCATCGGGGGCGATGAAGCCGTAGCCCTTGGTGGCGTTGAACCATTTGACGGTGCCGGTGGCCATCGTCGTGCTCCTCTCGGATCTTCGGCTGCCCGCGGGATTGCGGCAGGTCGGCTCAGTCATTGCTTGATCGAGGGACTGAGCCTTCGAAGAGGACAGGTCGATAGAGATAACTTTGCAGGCCGCTTTATGGGGCCGGTCACGGATTCGCACAAGTCCTGAATGCGTTCGGGCCGCCGGCCGCCCCTTGGCCCGGACGACCAAAGTTCACGTCAAAGACCAACGATCCCGGGGAGTTGACGCGCGCCTTTCCGGCAGGGCGCTGCTTCCGGACGGCCGCGCGCGTCCCGTACCTGGGCGAACCCGCGATGCGCGGCAGTCAGGCGGTCTCGGCCGACCCGGGCAGCGCGCTGATCGCAGCACGGATCATCTGCGCGACGATCACCACCAGGGATAGCGCGAGCGGAGTCGCGAGGTAGAGACCGAATGCGGCGGTCACGCTCATCCCCGTGAGCAAGACCCCGCAGAGCGCGGCGCACGCGCCCGCGATGCTGCCGACGATCAGGGATGCTGCAATCATGCCGCTCGTCCTCCTCCGGGTCCAGGCTACGGGCCATGCGTCGTTTGCGCCAAGTCCCGTAATCGTGGGGGAAGTATCGCCAGAGCAGCGTGGCGGAATTGAGGCACACCGCGGGCAAGGGCGGGACGCTGGCCACCCGCCCTGCCCGACCGGAGCCCCTGTCAGAGTACGGTGACTCGGGTCCCGATCTCGACGCGGTTGTAAAGATCGATGACGTGCTCGTTGAGCATCCGGATGCAGCCGTTCGACACCGACCGTCCGATCGATTGCGGCTGCGTCGTGCCATGGATACGGTAGAACGTGTCACGGCCGTTCTGGAAGAGATAGAGCGCACGCGCGCCTAGCGGATTGTCAGGCCCGCCCGGCTGAACGTAGTCGTTGCCCTTGAAACGCCCGTAAGTCTCCGGCTCTCTCTCGATCATCTCGTCGGTCGGGCGCCAGGTGGGCCATTCCTTCTTGACCTGAATCACCGCCTGACCCTGAAATTCCAGGCCCGCACGGCCCACGCCCACGCCGTAGCGCAGCGCCGAGCCAGGTTGGTCGACATAATACAGGAAATGCGCGCGCGGCAGAATCAGGATCTGCGGCGCCCCGAGGTCCTGCTTGATGCGCACGCGTTGCGGACGGTAAATCGGCTGAATCTGAAAGCCGCCGGACTGGGCTTCGGCGGCGGCGGGCAATGCGGTGCTTGCCGCGGCGGCGGCAATGAAATGGCGGCGGGAAATCATGGCAGCACTCTTTCGACTTGAGATGACACGCGTATAGTGCGGAAGCGGCCCCGGGAATCAAAGCAACGTCCCGTGTGGGGCTCCGCACACATGGCAGGTTTGCCACACAAACGCGAAGAGGTCGGCGCGGTTTCTCCCTGACGTCAAGTCATGCAGCCACGCATGACGATCCGCTCGTTTCAAATCGGGCGGACCCCTTTGCAATCGGCGTCAAGGATCATTACGATTCCATGCTAAGGAGCGCATACGGCGCCCGGCGGGCGACTTGGCAAGACGGAAGAGAAAGGCCAGCCTCGTCGGACCAAACCCACGCCAAGCCACGAAGTGGACAACGCATGACCGAAGTCAAAGCGGGCGATACCGTTCTCATTCATTACACCGGCACCCTCACCGACGGGTCCACCTTCGATTCCAGCGAAGGACGCGACCCGCTTGAGTTCACCGTCGGATCGGGCCAGATCATCCCCGGCCTGGACAAGGCGCTTCCCGGCATGACGGTCGGCGACAAGAAATCCGTGGAAGTGCCGGCCGACGAAGCCTACGGCGCGCGCAACCCCGAGGCCCTGCAGGCCGTGCCGCGCACCGAGATTCCGGATGACATTCCGCTCGACCTCGGCACGCAGCTGCAGGTGCAGACCCCGAATGGCGAGACCGTGCCGGTGGTCGTCTCCAACGTGACCGAGAGCGAGGTCATGCTGGACGCCAACCACCCGCTCGCCGGGCACGATCTGAACTTCAACATCGAGCTGGTTGAGATCAAGGCCGCCTGAGCGCCTGTCCCGGCAGCGGCCGAACAGCCCGGGCAGGACACTTCCTCGACGGGAAAACTATCGGGGCGTGTGCCGTGGAGAGCGGCGCGCGCCCTTTCTCTTGGCGCGGAGGGCGCCGATGCCGGCATTGCGTGCGAGTGGCTCGGGCGGCGCCTCCGGCAGGAGTATTTGCAACGAGAAGAAGGAAGGGGCGCGGCGCCCGGGGGGTGCCCTCTTTCGTCCGGGAACCGAAGGCCGCGGGCCGGGCACCCAGTAGCGCGGCGAGATCAGCGACGGCCCGAGAATCGGGCCTGCCAATCCTCGCGCTCGGCGTCCCCGATCTTGCGGAAGGTGACGTCGGGCACCGCGAAGATGTGGCCCGGCACCAGCGCCTGCAGATCAGAATCGAGGTCGGAGGGCCAGTCGGCCCCCTCGGCCTTCATCGCGCCCAGAAGCTGCGCCGACGCGTCCGGGATGAACGGCGCGGAGATTACCGCGTAGAGGCGAATGAGGTTCAGCCCGAGCCGGATCTGCATCGCCGCGGTCTCCGGATCCTCCTTGAAGGTGGACCAGGGCGCAGCCTCCTGCAGGTACTCGTTGCCCAGCACCCACGCCGCGCGCAGGGCGGCTGCGGCCTTGCGGACCTCGATCGCCTCCATCTGGGCCTCGTACTCGGCTATCTTCGCCGAAAGGTCCGCGACAAGCTGCCGTTCGCGGTCGCCGAACGTGCCGCCGGCGGGCACTTCCTCTCCGAACTTGGAGCGGCAGAACTTGGTCACGCGGGACGCGAAATTGCCGAGTACATCGGCGAGGTCCTTGTTCACCGACGTCTGGAAATTCTCCCAGGTGAACTCCGCGTCGTTCGATTCCGGCGCGTGGCTCAGCAGCCACCAGCGCCAGTAGTCCGGCGGCAGGATCTCCAGCGCCTGGTCCATGAACACCCCGCGCCCGCGCGAGGTCGAGAACTGGCCGCCCTCGTAATTGAGGTAGTTGAACGACTTGATGTAATCGACGAGCTTCCACGGCTCGCCCGAGCCGAGGATCGTCGCCGGGAAGGACAGGGTGTGGAAGGGCACGTTGTCCTTGCCCATGAACTGGGTGTAGCGCACGTCGTCAGCGCCCTTGTCGGTGCGCCACCAGCGTGCCCAATCGGTGCCCTTGCCGGCCTCTTCCCATTCCTGCGCGCAGGCGATGTATTCGATCGGCGCATCGAACCAGACGTAGAAGACCTTGCCCTCCATGCCCGGCCACGGCGCGTCGTCGCGTTGCACCGGCACGCCCCAGTCGAGATCGCGGGTGATGCCGCGGTCCTGCAGGCCGTCGCCATCGTTCAGCCATTTCTTGGCGATGGAGGTGGTCAGGACCGGCCAGTCAGTCTTGGTGTCGATCCAGGCCTCGAGATCGTCCTTCATCGCCGACTGGCGCAGGAACAGGTGCTTGGTCTCGCGCATCTCGAGGTTCGTGGCACCCGAGATGGTCGAGCGCGGCTCGATCAGGTCCACCGGGTCGAGCTGCTTGGTGCAATTGTCGCACTGATCGCCGCGCGCAGACTCGAAGCCGCAATTGGGACACGTCCCCTCGATGTAGCGGTCGGGCAGGAATCGGCCGTCCTGCGGCGAATACATCTGCGTCTCGCTCACCTCCCGGATCAGCCCGGCCTCGTCGAGGCTCTTGGCGAAAGCCTGCGTCAGACGGTGGTTCTGCGGCGAGGACGAGCGGCCGAAATGATCGAAGGACAGGCGGAAGCCCTCGGCCAGCTTTGCCTGCACCGCGTGCATCTCGGCGCAGTACTCGGCCACCGGCTGGCCGGCCTTCGCGGCGGCAAGCTCCGCCGGGGTGCCGTGCTCGTCCGTGGCGCAGAGGAACAGCACCTCATGCCCGCGCGCCCGGCAGTAACGGGCGTAGAGATCCGCGGGCAGCTGAGAGCCCACGAGGTTGCCCAGGTGCTTGATCCCGTTGATGTACGGGATGGCCGAGGTGATGAGATGCCGTGCCATGTCGCTCCGCCGCAATCGTTCCGCCCCCGTCCTTAGCGGATCGCCAGCTGCGGGGCCAGTGGCCGCCCGGCCCGCCCGCGCCGATCTTCGCTGCACGCGCGCATCGGGGCCGCGACGCATTCGGTGCAGTCACGCGCCCACCTTCAGTGGCCCGTCCGCCCGAACAGGCCACGGTTTCATCTGCCCGGAAATATCCCGGGGGTGCGGGGGCTGGCCCCCGCTCCCTCCGGCCTTCATCTACTCCGCCGCTTCGGCATAGTCCTCCATCGGCGGGCAGGTGCAGATCAGGTTCCGGTCGCCGTAGACGTTGTCCACGCGGTTCACCGGCGGCCAGTACTTGTCGACCCGGAACGCGCCCGGCGGGAAGCAGCCCTCTTCGCGCGAATAGCCGCGATCCCAGTCGCCGACGAGATCCTCGACCGTGTGCGGCGCACGCTTGAGAGGGTTGTCCTCGCGGTCCATCCGCCCCTCCTCGATGGCGCGGATCTCCTCGCGGATGCCCAGCATCGCGTCGCAGAAGCGGTCGAGCTCGGCCTTGGTCTCGCTTTCCGTGGGCTCCACCATCAGCGTGCCCGCCACCGGCCAGGACATGGTGGGCGCATGGAAGCCGCAATCGACCAGCCGCTTGGCGATGTCGTCGACCGTCACCCCGGCGCTCTTCTCGAAGGGCCGCGTGTCGAGGATGCATTCATGGGCCACCCGGCCCTTCGGCCCGCGGTAGAGCACGTGGTACGCCCCTTCCAGCCGCTTGGCGATGTAGTTGGCGTTGAGGATGGCGATACGCGTGGCCTGCGTCAGCCCCTCGCCGCCCATCATCTGCACGTAGGCCCAGGAGATCGGCAGAAGCGAGGGCGACCCGAAGGGCGCCGCCGCCACCGGCCCCGGCCCCTCGCCGGCCAGCGGATGCGACGGCAGATGCGCGGTCAGGTGATCCTTCACCCCGATCGGCCCCATGCCGGGGCCGCCGCCGCCATGCGGGATGCAGAAGGTCTTGTGCAGGTTGAGGTGGCTCACGTCGCCGCCAAGATCGCCGGGCCGCGAGATCCCGACCATGGCGTTGAGGTTCGCGCCGTCGATATAGACCTGCCCGCCATGATCGTGGACGGTCTTGCAGACCTCCTTCACCGTCTCCTCGAACACGCCGTGGGTCGAGGGATAGGTGATCATCATGCCGGCGAGGTCGGCGGAGTGCTTCTCGACCTTGGCATGAAAATCGTCGAGGTCGATGGAGCCCATGTCGTCGCATTTCACCGACACGACCTTCCAGCCGACCATCTGCGCGGAGGCCGGGTTGGTGCCGTGCGCGTTGACCGGGATAAGGCAGACGTTCCGGTGCCCCTCCCCGTTCGCGCGGTGGTAGGCGGCGATGGTCAGAAGACCGGCATACTCGCCCTGCGCGCCCGAATTGGGCTGCATGGAGATCGCGTCGTAGCCGGTGATCTCGCACAATTTGGCGTTCAGCCCCTCGATCAACTCGTGATAGCCCGCCGCCTGATCGGCCGGGCAATAGGGGTGCAGGTTGGCGAACTCGTGCCAGCTCAGCGGCATCATCTCTGCCGCGGAATTGAGCTTCATGGTGCAGGACCCCAGCGGAATCATCGCCCGGTCGAGCGCGAGGTCCCGGTCGGCGAGCCGGCGCATGTAGCGCACCATCTCGGTCTCCGCCCGGTTCATGTGGAAGACCTCGTGCGTGAGGTAGGGCGAGGTGCGGACCAGCGGCTCCGGCAGTCGGTACTCCCGGCTTGCCGGCTCGTCCTTGCGGGTGACGCCGAAGGCGCGCCAGACCGCCTCGATCTTCGCGGGACGGGTGGTTTCGTCGATCGAGATGCCGATCTTCGTGGTCCCGACCTTGCGCATGTTCACGCCCTCGCGGACGCCGGCATCGAGCACCGTCTGCTGGAAGAGGCCCACCTCCACCGTGATCGTGTCGAAGAAGCTCTCGGGCTCCACGTCGAAGCCGGCCTCCTGCAGCCCGCGCGCCAGCCGCACGGTCTTGCGGTGGATCCGCTCCGCGATCGCGCGTAGCCCGTCGGGCCCGTGAAAGACGGCGTAGAAGCCGGCCATGACCGCCAGAAGCGCCTGCGCGGTGCAGACGTTCGACGTCGCCTTCTCGCGCCGGATGTGCTGCTCGCGGGTCTGGAGGGCGAGGCGGTAGGCGCGGTTGCCGCGCGCATCCACCGACACGCCCACGATGCGGCCGGGAAGCGACCGCTTGTAGGCGTCGCGGCAGGCGATGTAGGCGGCGTGCGGGCCGCCATAGCCCATCGGAACGCCGAAACGCTGGGTCGTGCCGACGGCGATGTCGGCGCCCATCTCGCCGGGCGATTTCAGGAGGCACAGGGCCATCGGGTCGGCCGAGACGATGCCGACCGCGTTCTCGCCGTGCAGCCGCGCCATGTGATCGGTCAGGTCGCGCACGTGCCCGTGCGTGCCGGGATACTGGAACAGCGCCCCGAACACGGCGGAGGCATCCATTTCGTCGGGGTCGCCGACGATGATCTCGATGTTCAGGGGTTCGGCCCGGGTCTTGACCACGGCGATGTTCTGCGGGTGGCAGTTCTCGTCGACGAAGAACGCCTTCTTCTTCGATTTCGCGACGCGGCCGGCCATGGTCATCGCTTCGGCGCAGGCGGTCGCCTCGTCGAGAAGCGAGGCGTTGGCGATCTCCAGCCCGGTGAGGTCGGAGACCATCGTCTGGTAGTTCAGCAGCGCCTCGAGCCGGCCCTGGCTGATCTCGGGCTGGTAGGGCGTGTAGGCGGTGTACCAGGCGGGGTTCTCGAGGATGTTGCGCTGGATCGCCGGCGGGCAGATCGTGCCGTGATAGCCCTGCCCAATCAGCGAGGTCAGGACCGTGTTCTTCTTGGCGATCTGGCGCATCCACCACAGAAGCTGACGCTCCGACATCGGCTTGCCGGTCTGCAGCGGCTGCGACTGAAGGATGGATTGCGGCACCGTCTCCGAGATGAGACCGTCGACATCGGCGACGCCCAGCTCGGTGAACATCGCGTCCATCTCGGCCGGGGACGGCCCGATATGGCGCCGGTTGGCGAAGTCGTAAGGTTGGTAGTCGGTCGGCTCGAAACCCATCGCGTCCTCTCCCTGCCGGACCGGCGCGGGGCCAGGCCAGGCATGTTGCTTCGGATCCTTGCCCCGCCGCGCGCTCGCGCCGCGGCAGGGTGTGTTCAGGTCGGCGCCGGTGGCGCCGCTCTGGCGGTCGTGGGCAGATTTTCCACCCTGCAGGTGCCGGGCACCGTCACGGCAGGCCCGCGCTGCGCCGGTCGAGTCCTGCGCCCCATCTCCGCCGCATCTTGCAGGGAGGGCGCTTCACCCACCGCGACCCGGCGGAGCACGTCGGCCTAGCCGATGAATTCCTTGTAGGCCGCCTCGTCCATGTAATCGTCGAGCGCAGAGAGATCCTCGATCTGCACCTTGAAGAACCACGCGTCGCCCTCGGGGTCGTCGTTCACCTTCGACGGGTCCTCGACGATCGCGTCGTTGACCTCGACGATCTCGCCGTCGACCGGCGCGAGGATGTCGGAGGCGGCCTTGACGCTTTCGATCACCACCACCTCGTCATCCTTCGACACCGTGGTGCCGACGTCGGGCAGTTCGATGAACACCACGTCCCCCAGCTGCTCGGCCGCGTGGGCGGTGATGCCCACCGTGACAATGTTGTCGTCCTCGGGCTTCAGCCATTCGTGTTCTTCGGTAAACTTCATGTCCTGTCGTCTCCTGCTGGACCTGTGTTCGGGGGTTTCAGCGTTTGAACCCGGGTGCGACAAAGGGCAGTCGCGCGACCTCCACCGGCCGTCGCTTGCCTCGCAATTCGCCGTAAAGGACGGTGCCCGGCGCCGCCATCGCGGCCGGGACGTACCCCATCGCGACAGGGCCACCAACGCTCGGGCCGAACCCGCCCGAGGTGACCCGGCCGACCGGGCTCTCGCCATCCTCGGCGGCGTACAATTCCACGCCCTCGCGCATCGGCGCCCGCTCCTGCGGCTTCAAACCGACACGCATACGCGGCCCGGCTTCGGCGAGTTCCCTCAGGATCCGCCCGGCGCCGGGAAATCCGCCCGCGCGCGCGCCGCTCGACCGGCGCGCCTTGCCGATCGACCAGGAAAGCGCCGCCTCCACCGGCGAGGTGTCTTCGCCGATGTCGTGACCGTAAAGGCAGAGCCCCGCCTCGAGCCGCAGCGAGTCCCGCGCGCCGAGACCGATGGGCGCGACGTCCTCGTAGCTCAGGAACTTGCGCGCCAGCCCCTCGGCCGCCGCCGCGGGGACCGAGATCTCGAACCCGTCCTCGCCGGTATAGCCCGAGCGCGAGATCCAGGCCTCCGCCCCCTCTAATTCCACGGTCGCCACGTCCATGAAGCGCATCTCTGCGATTTCGGGCGCGAGCGCCGCGAGCACACCTTCCGCCGCCGGCCCCTGCAGCGCAAGAAGCGCGCGGTTCTCCAGCACCTTCACGGTCACGTCGGGCTCCAGCCCCGCGCGCAGAAGGGCGATGTCGGCCTCTTTCCGGGCGGCGTTGACCACGAGGAAAAGGTGATCGCCGCGATTGGCGACCATTAGGTCGTCCTCGATCCCGCCCTCGTCGTTGGTCAGGACGGCGTAGCGCTGGCGCCCCTCCGTCAGCCCCACGATATCCGCCGGAACGAGTGCCTCGAGCCTTGCGGCGACATCGACCGCGCGGGCGCGCAGGATCACCTGGCCCATGTGGCTGACATCGAACAGCCCGGCCCGCGCGCGGGTGTGCAGGTGCTCGTCCTTCACGCCCATCGGATACTGCACCGGCATCTCGTAGCCGGCGAATTCCACCATCTTCGCGCCCAGTTCCTCGTGCAGCGCATGGAGGGGCGTGCGCTTCAGCCCGCCCTCCTCCTCCTCCGCCGCGGCCTGCTGCTGTTGCGGAGGGTGGTGGTGATGCTCTCCGGGCCCGTGCGGGACACCGCAGCCGCAGATGTCGCGCGTTTCCAGATGTGCATATCGGTCGTCGCCGGTCTCGGCCATATCCCCGGTCCTCTCGCGCCTGGCCCGCGCACGGCCCGGCAGGCCGCCGCAGGGCGTTCCCGGACGGCCCGCGCGCCATGCGCCCGCCGTCCCAACGCCCCCTCTGTCCTTCCGCCTGAGATCGTTATCCCTTCGGCGGGTGCGGGGCCATGCCCGCACCTCTCTCCAGAGTCGTGCAGCCGCGACGGTCCGTCTGGCCTGAGAGTTTCCGGGGCGGTTGCTCCTTCGGCACCGGCAAGGGCGCCGGTTCTCCCATCGCGGTCGAGCCGGACGTTAGAGCAGCGCTCAGCCGGTGGCAACCTGCCGGCCGCCCTTATCGCCCCGATTGCGGAGTGAGGGCGTGGCGCCGCCGGTCTCGGTTGCCGCGAAGAGCGTGCGCAGACCGTGGTTGCCATGGATCAGCGCGTCGAGCGTGACCGAGTCGAGCACCTGGTAGAAAGCCTGCCCGGCAAGGGCCAGCGCCGGGCGCAGACGGCAGGCATCCACGAGCGGGCATGTGTTGGTCTCGATCGCGAAGCACTCGGCGATCGGCACCCCGGATTCGAATTCCCGGAAGACAGCGCCAAGCTGTATCTGGTCGGCCGGCCGGCCAAGCGCGATGCCCCCGTAGCGGCGCCGCCATGTCTTCAGATATCCCATCTGCGCCAGTTGATTGACGATCTGGCCCAGATGATGCTCAGATGCATTGCATGCCTCGGCAATCGACGTCTTGGTGATCCGAAGATCGGGATGGGACGCGCAATACATCAGCACTCGCATCGCGATGTTCGCGCGTTTCGTTATTCTCATTCCGATGACCTCACAACTCGCCCCACGGCCCCCTCACCGTGATGAACCCGAATGGGTATAGCACATAAAGGTAACCTGTCACCATTGTCCGGATACGCTTATTTTTTCGGCTATGGCAGTCTCGTCGATTGCCGGACACATTCCAATCATCCGATATACCCCGCGAAATTATCGGGCTGGCGAAGAGCCTGGCGGGCATTGCCGGGCCGCGATCTGGCCTTTCTGACCGCAATTCCAGATCCCGAAGGGGTCATCGACGGGCTGATCGCCGCGGTTGCGCCGGAGGAGTGGGATACGCTCAACACGCGCGAGGCGTTCTATGATCGGCACGATGTGTCGCAGGCAACCCGGGCTTCGCGCGACTCTGCGCCCGGGCCGGGAGCGGTTGCGCTCTATGCCGTGCCCGAATCGCGCTCGATGGCGCCGCATGACGCCGCGCCGGTGCTGCTGAGCTATCTCGACGTGGTCGCGCAGGGCTATCTCGACGTCTTCGGGGAAAGCGGGCTCGACCGTTTTCTCGAGACGACGGACGGCTGGGAGGTGCCTTTTCTCGACGACCGGGCGGAGCCGCTCTATCCTAGGGCGCAGCCTCTGGCGCCGGACACGCGCGACAGGGTCGACGCCGCGCTCGCCGCACGCGGCAGGGTTCCGCGCCGCCCATGAGACGGTTCGTGCGCGAGACTGGCAGGCGCTGCATCCGCCCCGCGACATGACCTAGCCCCGGGCGAGATCCCGCGCCGGAATTCGCTGCATCAGCGGCATCACGTCGGCCATCTCCGGCCCCCGGTCCTGCCCCGTGACCGCGCGGCGCAGCGGCATGAACAGCCCCTTGCCCTTGCGCCCGGTCTTGTCCTTTACCGCCGCGGTCCATTCGCCCCAGGTGTCGCGCGTCCACGGCGCCTCGGGCAGAAGCGCCATCGCCTCGGTCACGAACTCCCGGTCCTCGTCGGCGATCTTCGGCTCCGCCCCTTCGCTGAACATCCGCCACCAGGCGGCCAGGTCGTGCCGCGTGGTGATGTTCTCGCGCGTGACGCTCCAGAACAGCTCCGCCCGGTCGTCCGGCACGCCCAGCGCGCGGATGTCCTCGGCCACCGCCGCGTAGGGCAGCGCGTGCAGCTTGCGCGCGGTCAACGGATAGAGGTCGTTCACGTCGAACTTCGTCGGCGCCGAGCCGAACTGCGACGGATCGAACCCCTCGGCGATCTCGTCGAGGGAGGCGCGCAGCTCCACCGGCTGGCTCGACCCGAGCCGCGCCATCAGCGACAGGAGCGCCTCCGGCTCCACCCCGTCCGCGCGCAGATCCTTGAGAGCGAGCGACCCCAGGCGCTTCGACAGCCCCTCGCCCTGCGGCCCGGTCAGCAGCGAATGGTGCGCGAAAATCGGATGATCGTGGCCCAGCGCCGCCATGATCTGGATCTGCGTCGCGGTGTTGGTGACGTGATCCGAGCCGCGCACCACGTGCGTCACCCCCATCTCGGTGTCGTCAACCACCGAGGCGAGCGTATAGAGCACCTGCCCGTCGCCGCGGATCAGCACCGGGTCCGACACGCTGGCCGCGTCGATGGAGATCTCGCCGAGGATGCCGTCCTGCCAGACGATGCGTTCGTGATCGAGCTTGAAGCGCCAGTGCCCGTCGCCGCGTTCGGCCCGCAGCGCCGCCTTGTCACCCTCGGACAGCGCCAGCGCCGCGCGGTCGTAGACCGGCGGGCGTCCCATGTTGAGCTGCTTCTTGCGCTTGAGGTCGAGTTCCGTCGGCGACTCGAACGCCTCGTAGAACCGGCCCTTGTCGCGCAGCGCGTCGGCGGCGGCGGCGTAACGGTCGAGCCGGAGCGACTGCCGCTCCAGCCGGTCCCAATGCAGGCCCAGCCATTCGAGGTCGCGCTTGATGCCGTCGACGTATTCTTCCTTCGACCGCTCGGGGTCGGTGTCGTCGATGCGCAGGATGAACTCCCCGCCAGCCTTCTTCGCGATCAGGAAGTTGAAGAGCGCGGTGCGCAGGTTGCCCACGTGGATATGGCCGGTGGGCGACGGCGCGAAGCGGGTGGTGGTCATCTCACAGGGCTCCTCGGCTGCGCTGCGGGTCCAAGCACAGTGCGCCCGCGATGTCCATATCGCCCGAATGTGTGCGTGTGGGGGATGGTACCGCCTCCCCGGCTCGAACGGGGGACCTCTAGATCCACAATCTAGCGCTCTAACCTACTGAGCTAAGGCGGCACTGGGTGCGCGAGATAGCGCCTCGGCGCGGCGGTTGCAACCCCGCTCGCGGCGTCAGAGTGCGATCTCGAACCGCTGCTGCACGAGGTTCTGCCCGAAGCTGCGGACGGGCCGGGAGGACAGGCAGGTGAATCCCGCCCGGCGGTAGAGCGCGCAGGCCGCCCGGTGGCTCTCGTGCGTGTCCAGGATCAGCCGCGCGTAGCCGCGATCGCGCGTGAAGCCCATGCAGGTCTCCAGCATCCGGCGGCCGACGCCCTGCCCCCGCGCCTCCGGCATCAGCAGGAAAAGCCGCAGCCGCGCGACCTCCGGCGCGGCCCGCACGCAGAATATGCTGCCCAGCCGCGCATCGCTCTGCCAGGCGATCCAGCCACGTTCGCAGGCCGGGTCGTGATCGCGCAGGAACGCCGCGACGACCTCGCCCACGAGCGCGCCGAAACCGGCATCGAACCCCGCCTCGGCCGCGTAAAGGTCGGCGTGCGCGGCGACCAGCCAGTCGGCATCGGCGTGGGTGAAGGGGCGAAGGTCGACATTCATGCACGGTACAGAGCCACGCCGCTTCTTGATTTTCAACGCCCCCGGCCGTACCTCCGCCGGATGACGGGCGAAGACGCCCGCAAGGGCGGATGAGCTGCACGAAAGGCCGGGGCCATGAGTATCAACACCGAACGCGACATCGAGGCGAACCTGCAGATCGGCCCCACCGACCAGGGCATGGTGCGCCTCTACATCTCCGGCGACGGGGCCGAGATCCCGATGGACTTCTCGCCCGACGAGGCCCGCGAGATCGCCGAGGAAATCTCTGCCGCGGCCGACGCCGCCGCCCGCATCAAACCGAAGTCCAGGCGCTGACCGCATCCGGATCGCGCGCCGCCTGCGCCCGCCGGGCGGCGTGGAAGGCGAACTTGCGGATCAGCGCGTTGCGCCGCGCGCCGGCCAGCCGATGCTCCGGCGCCATGCGGAGAATCTCCGCGTCATAGGCGTCGGCCACGATCAGACCGGTCTCCTCGGGCAGAAGCTCGGTCGGAAACGCCTGGTCCACCGCCCAGAAATAGCGGTCGCACCAGTCGAGATAGCCTTCCCACTTGCCGTCCGACATGAAATCGGCCCGGCTCGACTTGCACTCCACCACCCAGATCTCGCCCTTGGGGCCGAGCGCCATGACGTCGACGCGCTTGCCGCGCTCGGGCACGAATTCCTCGACCACCGCAAAGCCGAGTGCGCCGGCAAGGTGCCGCGCCGTGCCGCGGGCCAGAAGCTGACCGGGCATCATCAGGGTGTCGGATTCGGCTACCATGCCCCGAATTAAGAACAATATAAGAACACAGGCAACCCCTCACGTTTGCGCGGCCCCGATTGCGCTTCGCCGCGCATCGCCTACCTTGGACGAATGTCCGACGGAGGGGGCCAATGAGTGATGAGCGTCTGACCCAGGCCGAGGCGCGCGGCGTGCGCTATGCGCGCGAGCTCGAAGGTCATGTGAGCTGGCTCGACACCTTCTCGGGCACCGCGCTCGGGGTGCTGGCCGTCGCCTCGGGCATCTACACCTATCTCGGCGTGTCCTCCCTGCTGGAGGACAACGGCGCGATGTCGGTCTTCGCCGCCATCGCCTATTCGACCGCCGTGTCGGTCGGCATCTTCGTCTTCTGGTCCTACCTGCTGCGCCTCTTCCCCGCAGTCAGATCCTCCGGCGCGCGGGCGGGACTTTTCGCGGCGATGGGCGTCGGCTCGCTGGCCATCGTGGCGATGTCGTCCTGGCTGAACGCCGCCGCGCTCGCCGGGTCGGCGGCGGTCGAGCAGCACCTCGCGACGACGGTGCAGGACTACCAGACCAGCCTCGAACGCGCGCACGAGGTCGCGCTGTCGGGCCAGGCGCTCGAACGCGACGTGGCGCGCGTCCGGCAAAGTTTTCAGGACCTCTCCGAACAGGAGGCCGCGGGCACCCTTTCGGGCCTCGCCGGCCGCGGCGCCGTCTTCCGTGTGCTGACGCAGAAATCCGAGGAACTCGCCGCGCTCGAGGACCAGATCGCCAGCCAGACCCCGCTCGTGGACCAGACCTTCGCGGAGGGCAATTCGATCCTGTCGCGGATGCGCGCGCTGACCGTGGAACAGGGGCCGATCGCGCCCCGCTCCGTCGAGTTCTCCGAGGCCGCGGTGCAGCTTCAGGGCCTGATCACCCGGCTCCGGCAACTCTCGGTCGCGACGCTCGTGGAGCGCGCGGCGCAGGACCTCGCCGCCTCGGTCGTCCTGCCCGAGCTTGATGGCTCCACCGAAGCCAGTCGCGGCAGCCAGCAGGCGACGATCTCCTCGGTGCTCGACGTGCTCGCCTCGCGCGCGCAGACGCTCGAACGCGCGGCCCAGGCGGTGCAGGAGATGGCCCCGGCGCAGGAAGTGACCTATACGCCGATCTCCTCGGCCGACGCGGTGATCCTCTATGCCCGCAACTTCGTGCCGTCCTGGGCGGGGGCCATCGCCATCGACCTTCTGCCGGCGGTGCTGGTGTTCATCCTGGCCGTCACGCAAGCCGCGATCCGGTCTGGCCGCGACGGCGCCGGGGTGGAGGACACACTGACCCTGGCCGAGCTGCGCGCCGCGCTCTCGGCGGTGCGCGACATGGAGACGGCAACCGGTGCGCTCGACCGGCCCGCCGTCGCGCCGCCCGTGCCCGAGCCGCAGCCCGAGACGCCCGCCTCGCCCGAGCAGCCGGATGCGCCGGCCCGCCCTGTATCGGAGGTCAAGCCGTTCACCGGCGGTCGGCCATGAGCGATGCGCGCAACATCGGGCGTACGCTCAAGAGCGTTCTGGCGGTGCAGATGGGTCTCGGCGCGCTTCTGGTCCTCGGCGATATCGGCGCGCGGCCCGGCGGTCTGCGGCTGCCGGGCTTCGGGCCAAGCGCGCCGGCGCTGACCGAACCCGTGCGACCCGGAGACCAGCGCCGCGTCTACGACCCCGCCCGCCTCGCTCCCGGAACCCGGCCCGGCCAGACCACCCAAGACCTGCCGGAACGGCTGACCCTGACGCGAATCGACTGCGGCACCTACCGGCTCGAGGGCGGGATATCGGAAGGTGACGCGGAGCGCATCGCCACCCGCCTCGGCGAGGTCAGCCCGGCGCCCGAAACGCTTGTGCTGCATTCCCCCGGCGGATCGGTCACGGATGCGCTGCAACTCGGTCGGCACCTGCGCCAAGAGGGGATCGGCACGCGGATGCTGGCAGGCGAATCTTGTTTCTCCGCCTGCCCCTACATCCTGGCCGGCGGCACACCGCGCGAGATCGCAGACGACGCCGCCGTCGGCGTCCACCAGCACTATTTCGGCGAGAACTCCCTCCTGCCCGCCCGCTTCGCGGTGGAGGACATCCAGCGCGGCCAGGGCGAGGTCATGGCCTACCTGTCGGACATGGGGATCGACCCGATGGTGATGACCCATGCGCTCGCCACACCGCCGGACGAAATCTACGTCCTGATGCAAGAGGAACTGGAGCGCTACAATTTCGTGACGCCGGACGAGTGACCGCCCCTTGCCAGACCTCCGCGCCGCGCTTAGCTGTGTTCGCAGGCGGGTTCTGCCCTTCCCGTGAAACGGTTGCATTCCGGTGGCCTTAAGCAATTCCGAGGGAGCTGGCTCTGTCCAGGCCGTGGTCTGGTTACCTGGCGCCCACCTGTATATACAGGTCCTCGGGAATGAGATAACCTCACGGTTGCGGTGGTCCCGCCGCCTTCTTCGTTGAAACCCCGCCGCTCCCGATCGCGTGTATTCGATCCAGTCACGCCGGGTCGAGGCATTCCTTGCGCGCGCCCCGGACCGGCCGAGGCGACGTGGAAGGCCATCACCCATGCAGGACAGCACGGCCCAGCCAGATCCGACGGTGCTTGCCGCGGAATTCGTGCTGCGCCTGCTGCCGCCGGAGGAGGAGCGACGCGTCGCCCTCCGGCTCGTCCACGATACGGCCCTGCGACGCGAGGTGCGCGCCTGGGCCGGCTGGCTCGGCGGGCTCGCCCATGACCTGCCACCGGCCGCACCCCGGGGCGATCTGCACCGCGACCTCTCCGCCCGCCTGTTTTCCGAAGGCTGACCCCGGCTCTGGTCATCGGCGCCCGCGTGGCTTATTTCGCCCCCGCAGGCGGAAAGGATGCGCGCATGACCGATTACGAGAACCCCGGCCCGGTCGAGAACGAATGGCACGACGCCATCTCGGGCGTGGAGGACATCCTCGAGGACGCGCGCAACGGGCGCATGGTGATCCTCGTCGACCACGAGGACCGCGAGAACGAGGGCGACCTCGTGATCCCGGCCCAATGGGCCACACCCGACGTGATCAACTTCATGGCCACGCACGGGCGCGGACTGATCTGCCTTGCGATGACAACAGACCGGATCGAAGAGCTTGGCCTGACGCTCATGTCGTCGAACAATTCCTCGCGCCACGAGACCGCGTTCACCGTGTCGATCGAGGCGCGCGAGGGCGTGACGACCGGCATCTCCGCCGCCGACCGCGCGCGCACGATCCAGGTGGCGATCGACAGCTCCAAGGGACCGCAGGACATCGCCACGCCCGGCCATGTCTTCCCGCTGCGCGCCAAGGACGGCGGCGTTCTGGTTCGCGCGGGCCACACCGAAGCCGCGGTCGATATCGCCCGGCTCGCCGGTCTCAACGCCGCCGGCGTGATCTGCGAGATCATGAACGAGGACGGTTCCATGGCCCGCCTGCCGGAGCTTATCGGCTTCGCGCAGCGACACGGCATCAAGATCGGCACGATCTCGGACCTCATCGGCTACCGCCGTCGGCACGACAACCTCGTCCGCGTCCAGAAGGAAGAAACGATCACCTCCGAGTTCGGCGGCACGTGGCGGATGCGGATCTATTCCGACACCACCCACGGGGACGAACACATCGTGCTGACCAAGGGCGACGTGTCGGGCGACGATCCGGTACTGGTGCGGATGCACGCCATGGACCCGATGCTCGATGTCGTCGGCACCGGCCCCGCGGGCCGCGCCGACGAGTTCCGCGATTGCATGCGCGCGGTGGAGGCCGAGGGCCGCGGCGTCGTGGTGCTTCTGCGTGACACCGCGATGAAACTCGACGTGCCGGACAGCGTCAGTCCCAAGACGCTTCGGCAATACGGGCTCGGCGCGCAGATCCTGTCCTCGCTGGGGCTCTCGAAGCTCACCCTTCTCACCAATTCGCCGACCCCCAAGGTCGTGGGCCTCGAGGCCTACGGGCTCGAGATCGTCGGCACCCGCAAGATATCGGAGCTCGGCTGATGGCCTCCGCCACGGAACATTACACGCTGCCCCGCCCCACCTTCGAGGAGGGCCCCAAGGTCCTGATCGTGGTCGCGCCCTACTACCGCGCCATCGCCGATGCGCTGATCGCCGGCGCCCGGGCCGAGATCGAGGCGTCGGGCGGCTGGTACGACACCGCCGAAGTCCCCGGCGCGCTGGAGATCCCGAGCGCCATCGGCATCGCCGGGCGGATGTCCGATTTCGACGCCTATGTCGCGCTCGGATGCGTGATCCGCGGCGAGACCACGCATTACGAAACCGTGTGCAACGACAGCTCCCGCGGGCTGACTCTGCTCGGCCTGCAGGGCCTGTGCATCGGCAACGGCATCCTGACGGTGGAGAACATGGGCCAGGCCGAGGTCCGGGCCGATCCGGACGGTCAGAACAAGGGCGGCGGCGCAGCCGCGGCGGCCTTGCATCTGCTCGCGCTTTCGCGCAAGTGGGGCGCTTCGCGCAAGGGCATCGGCTTCGTGCCCGCGCGCGAGGAATACCGCATCGCCGGCCAGCCCGAGGACCCCCAGACGACATGACCGCAGACCCCGCCCAGCCCGACGCCCGCGAACTGAAGAAGCTGCGCCGCTCCGCCGCGCGGCTGCACGCGGTGCAGGCGCTGTTCCAGATGGAGCATTCGTCGCTCTCCTCCGATCAGGTGCGCGAGGAATTCCTGGCGCACCGCTTCGGGCTGGAGCTCGAAGAGGGCGAGGAGATGATCGACGGCGACATCGACCATTTCCGCATGGTCATCGACGAGGCGGTGAACTGGCAGGCGCGCGTCGACCAGATGACGGACCGGGCGCTGGTGGCCAAGTGGCCGATCGACCGGATCGACCCGACGCTGCGCGCGCTCTTCCGCGCCGCCGGGGCGGAATTCGTCGCCACCAAGACGCCGCCCAAGGTCATCATCGTGGAATACGTGGAGATCGCGAAAGCGTTCTACCCCGATGGGCGCGAGCCGCGCTTCGTCAACGCCGTCCTCGACCACATGGCGCGGGAGGCGCGCCCCGACGCGTTCTGAGCGCCGTCAGCGCCGCGAAGCGGCGTAAAGCGCCACCGCCGCGGCGTTCGACACGTTGAGCGAGCCGAACGCGCCGGGAAAGTCGATCCGCACCAGCCGGTCGCAGGTCGCCTTCGTCTTTGGCCGCAGACCCGGCCCCTCCGCCCCGAGCACGAGCCCCACGGGCCGATCCGATGCATCCGACAGCGCCTGTTCGAGCGTCGTGTCCGCCTCCCCGTCGAGGCCGAGCAGCACGAATCCCATGTCCTTCAGCCGCGTCATCGCGTCCGACAGGTTGCGCTCGCGCAGGTAGGGCTGGCGCTCCAGCGCGCCGCTCGCTGTCTTGGCGAGCGCGCCGGTCTCGGGCGCTGAATGGTGCCGCGTGCCGATCACCGCGCGCGCCCCGAACACCTCCGCCGAGCGCAGGATCGCCCCGACGTTATGCGGATCGCTCACCCGGTCGAGTAGAACCACAACCGGCGCCGCGCCTTCGCCAGAGATCGCCACCTCGTCCAGCGATCCCCAGTCGAGGGGACGCACCTCGAGCGCTGCCCCCTGATGCACCGACCCCGGATCGAGCGGCGCGGCAAACCGGCGCGGATCGCTGATTTCCGGCTCCATCCCTGCCGCCCCGATGACGTCTGCAAGCTTCGCCCGCGCGTTCTCCGTCACGATCAGGCGCAGCCGCTCCCGGCGCGGATTGGCAAGCGCGTCCCGCACCGCGTGCAGCCCGAACAGCCACAGCGTCTCGCGCGCGCCGGCGCGCGCCGCCTGTTCCTTCCGGATCACCCAGTCGGGCTTCTTCATCGCTCTCTCCGCGCGGCCTCTCGATGCCTTCGCACCGCCCGCGCCGCGATACAAGCCGGACAGGTCGCAGCGCCGGGGAATTTCCTGTTGACCCCCTCGGGGGCCGCTTGTATGTCCGCCGTCACGTCGGCGCGGGGCCTTGCCTTTTCGCCGCCGTGGGCGACGCGCTGCAAGGTGCGGCAGCGGACTGTAAATCCGCCGGGGAGACCCACGCCTGGTTCGATTCCAGGGTCGCCCACCACTCTCCACCCCGATTTCGCAAGATGGCTCCGCGTTCAGACCGCGGCCCGGCGCACCCGCGCCCGGGCAAGCTGCACCGCGAGGATACCCCCCGCGATGATCGCCACGCCAATGGCATCGAGCGGGCCGAGCGCCTCGCCCAGCAGGACCGCCGCGATCGCCACACCGAAGAACGGGTTGAGGAAGTGGAAGGTCGCGGCCCGTACCGCGCCGATCCGGTCCACCAGCCAGAACCACACCAGCGTCGCCGCCAGCCCCGGCACCAGCGTGGTGTAAAGGAAGGCCCAGAACAGCGCCCAGGACGGCTCCACCACATGCGTCTCGAAGCCCGCCGGCACCGCGAGCACGGCCGCCCCCACCAGCATCTGCAGCCCCACGACCATGAGCATGTTGCCACCCGAACTGGCCTGCCGGAGCGACAGGGTCGCCGCGGCGAGAGAGGCAGAACCGACGACGCAGAGCGCCACGCCCACCGGGTCCATGCCACCGGACAGCCGCGCGCCCATGATCACGCTCACCCCCGCCACGCCGGCCACCAGCCCGAGCACGCCCATCACGGGCAGCCGCTCTCCGAAGATCGCCCAGCCCGCGAAGGCGACCATAAGCGGCATGGTCGACGCGATGATCGCCGCGAGCGATGCCTCGACGCTCTGCATCGCGACAAAATTGAGCCCGAGATAAAGGGCGTTCTGGCAGATCCCGAAGACGATCGTCGCGCGCCATTGTGGCCGCGTCAGCTGCCAGCTCTGCCCAAGCGCGCGCGCCAGCGCCACGGCGATCAGCCCGGATATGAGGAAACGCAGCGCCAGCGCCGACAGCGGCGGCGCGGCGGTGACGATGATCCGCGCCGAGGTGAAGGCCGACGACCACATCGCCGCGAAGGCGAAGCCCATGAGGCTGGCGCGAATGTCCATGATGTCTCCCGGCCCGGCGCAGTGGCGCGCACAAGACCGCGCCCGCGCCCCGGGGTCAAGACGATCGCCACCCCGGAAACCGCCCCCTTTCCGATCCGGCCCCTGGTTTTCATCTGCCCATAAGTATCCCGGGGAGCGCGAGGGGCTGGCCCCTCGCTCCAACCCCAGCCACCCTGCACAACGGCCGGGAACGAAAAGGACCCCGCCTGCCAGGCAGGCGGGGCCAGTGGCGCCCTGCGGAGATCCGCGGGCGCTGGCGGTAACCATGAAGTCCTGAAGTCTCGGGGCTCAGCCGCTCTCGCGCATCTCCGCGCGGATCTGCTGGCGCAGCACGTCGATCGGCACCTGGGCGCCGTCCTTGGTGAAATGCCAGTAGGTCCAGCCGTTGCAGGACGGGGCCCCCTCGAGCGCCGCGCCGACCTGGTGGATCGATCCGGTCACGTCGAGCCCGACGAGCGTGCCGTCGGCGCGCACCCGAGCGCTCTTGCCCGTGGCCGACACAAGCGTCTCGCCCGGACGCAGCATGCCGCGCTCGATCAGCGTGCCGAAGGGCACGCGCGGCTCGGCGCGCTTGGCGCGGGTGACCTCCAGCGCCGCCTTGTCGAACTTGGCAATCTTGGCGATGCGCGCCTCGGCGACCTCGCGGTACTTCGCCTCGCGCTCGATGCCGATCCAGTCGCGGCCCAGCATCTTGGCCACCGCGCCCGTCGTCCCCGTCCCGAAGAACGGATCGAGGATCACGTCCCCGGGCTTGGAACAGCCCACCAGAACCCGGTGCAGCAGGCTGATCGGCTTCTGCGTCGGATGCGCCTTATCGCCGGCGGCGTCCTTCAGACGCTCGCCCCCCGTGCAGATCGGCAGCACCCAGTCCGAACGCATCTGGATACCCTCGTTCAGCGCCTTCAGCGCCTCGTAGTTGAACTGGTAGCGCGCACCTTCGCTGCGCGAAGCCCAGATCAGCGTCTCGTGCGCGTTGGTGAAGCGCTTGCCGCGGAAATTGGGCATGGGGTTGGACTTGCGCCACACCACGTCGTTGAGGATCCAGTAGCCTTCGTCCTGGAGCGCCGCGCCGACGCGGAAGATGTTGTGGTACGATCCGATCACCCAGATCGCACCGTCCGGCTTGAGGACGCGCCGCGCCTCCTTCAGCCAGGCACGGGTGAAGGCATCGTAGCTCGAAAAGCCCTCGAACCGGTCCCAGTCGTCGTCGACGGCATCGACCCGGCTGTTGTCAGGCCGGTGCAGGTCACCCCTGAGTTGCAGGTTATACGGCGGATCCGCGAAGATCAGGTCGACCGAGGCCGCGGGAAGCGCGGCCATCCCGGCGACGCAGTCGCCGGCCAGAATCGTGTTGAGAGGGAGCGCCTGGGCGCTCTTGAGCCGGTCCATCTTCGTCATTCTCTGCCTCGTTCGCGGCGCCTCTGACGGGCGCGTCTTGCTTGGACAGAAGGATGAGTCAAAGGCGATTCGTCGTCAATTCCATTTTTGAATCAGGAACTTGGCAAATCGCCTTGATACAAGATATTGCGCACGGGCCGGAAGCTGCGCCTATGGTGAGGGGTCACCCCCAGATTTCGGAGCGCCGATCTGTGGCTTTGTGACGGATAGCCCATGTTTGTCTCCCAGCCGTAACCTGGGAAGTGTTGCGCCAAATCCCGCATGAGCGCATCGCGCGCAACTTTGGCCAGAATGCTGGCCGCCGCGACCGACACCGACAGCCCGTCGCCGCCGATCAGCGGGGTGGCCGGAAGCGTGCAGGTGCGGGGCACGTCGCGCCCGTCGATCAGCAGATGGCCCGGCGGCTCGGGCAGCGCCGCGACCGCCCGCATCATCGCCAGGTGCGAGGCACGCAGGATGTTCACCTCGTCGATCTCCTCGACCGAGGCGATGCCGACCCCGAAGGCGCAGACGCCGCGCAGCGCCTCGGCCAGGACCTCGCGCCGCTTGGGCGTCAACACCTTGGAGTCGCGCAGCCCCTCGGGCAGCGTCGCCGGATCGTAGAGCACCGCCGCCGCCACCACCGGGCCGGCAAGCGGCCCGCGCCCGACCTCGTCGACACCCGCGACACTGCGCGCCCCGCGCGTGATCAACGCCCGTTCGTGACTGTCGTCCATACCGTCCGTTTCACCGTTGTCCCGTGCGACGGTCTACCGCGACCGGGGGGGCGGGGGCCAGTCCACCCACGACGCGGTCATGCGATAACCGCCCGGCGCCGCCACCCGGTCATTGCCTTTCAGCGCGCTGCTGCGCATCAAGGGGTCATGATCCGATACCTGCTCATCCTGGCGCTTCTCGTGCCGATCCTGGTCCCCGGCGCCGCACGGGCCGCGTGCTACGCGGACTACAAGGCCAAGCGCGAGTCCCCCTTGCGCCTGCATTACGGTGTGGCCGAGATAGGCGGCGAATGCGGCCGGGCCGCGGCGCGGCAGGAACTGGCGCCGCGCCTCGCGCAGGCGGGATGGACGCTTCTCAACGTGGTATCGGTGTTCGACGAAAGCGGGCTCGAGGAAAGACGCGACAGTGCCGGCCAGAACTTCCTTCGCTACTGAGGCCCGCCGCTCGGGCTCCCTGATCGTCACCGGCGGGATCGCCGCCATCGTCCTGCTGCTTCTCGGCGCGGGCGCGTGGCTGCTCCTGACCCTGCCGGAGGCGGGCGCCTTCAACGACCGGGTGGAGCGGATCTTCGTCGAGAACGACACCCTCACCGGCGCGGCCGAGGTCACGCTGCTTGAGATCCTCGCCCAGTCGGGCACCGCATTCTCCGAAACGCTCGCCTCCTACCGGATGGCGATCTTCGTGCTTTTGGTCTTCGCCACCGCGCTGATGATCGCCGCGCTGGTGTTCCTGGTGATGCTGGTCACGCTCAACCGCCGCATGGCGGAGATCGAGCGCTCGGGCATCGAGGTGTCGTCACTCATCGTCAGCCGGGAAGAGAATACCGTCTATCTCAACACGATGGGTTTCAAGCTCACCGAGGCGATGATGGAGACGCTGGCGATCCTTGCCGAGGCGCGGCTCGACGACGAGATGCTGACCGGTGCGCAGATCGAGGCGATGATCACCGGCCGGCCCGAGGCGGATTGCGAGGAAGCTTCCGGCGCGACCCGCGTGAAGCGCCTGCGCGACGGTCTCGGCAACCAGCTCGTGTCGGAACTGATCGTCAAGACGATCGCGCGGCGCGGCTACGTGCTGGCCGTCGACAAGGGCGTGATAGAGGTCGTCTGAGACCGATCACAGTCATGCAATCGGCGGGAACCCGCCATTTTCCGGGAACATCGCGGGCCTTCGACCATTCCCGAATAGGGAACAGAAGGAATTTCGAATGGCCCATACCCGAAAACGTCGCTCGCCCCTCGGGGCCACGGTGACGGCCCTCGCCGCGCTCGCCGGCGCCGGCCTCGCCCTTTACCTCTACCTGACGCCCCTGACCGGCGTGACCGGCACGATCGGCGCGCTGATCGTCGTGGTGGCCGCGCTCCTCGTTGCGCTCGGCGCAATCCTGATTGCCACGACGGGCCACCCCGTCTGGCGCTGGCTGACCATCCTGGGCATCATCGGCACCGCCATCGCCGCCGCTTTCCTGCATGGCTGGTGGATCGTCGTGGCGATGATCGTCGCGCTGGTCGGCATCGTCCTCGACGGCATCGGCCCGGTCCGCAAGGAACAAGGAGCCGCGACATGATCCGTACAGGCACGCTCACCCTCGCCGCCGCTCTGACCATCAGCACCGCCCCCCTGCCCCTGCTGGCGCAGGACACCGGCACGGACGAGGGCTCCGGTCAGTACACCGGACAAGGCGACGGCGCCGAAGGCGACACGACCGCCGGAGAGTCCGGCGACACCTCCACGTCGGAGGACGGCACGCAAGGCGAAAACCCCGAAGAACCATCGGCCCCGGATGAGGACACCGAGGGCCAAGAGGCCCCGCAAGCGGAAACCGGGGCCGGCACCGAGGACGCAGAGGCCACCGGCGACGGCTCGGCCACCGGACAGGGCGCACAGGCCACGCAGCGCACGCCCGTCCCGCTGGTCCCCGAAGAACCCACCTGGAACAGCTTCCACGGGCAGCTCTCGGCGCAGAAATATTCCCCGCTTGACCAGATCACGCCCGACAATGTCGGCGATCTCGAAAAGGTCTGGGAAGTGCATACCGGCGACGTATCGGACGGATCGGGCGATCTGCCCACGACCGTCTGGTCGGCCACGCCGGTCTACGCCAACGGCTTGCTCTACATCGGCACGCCCTTCTACCGCGTCCTCGCGCTCGACCCCGCCACCGGCGAGGAAGTCTGGAGCTTCGACAGCGAAAGCCGGCTCGAGGCGCTGACCCAGCCGGCGCTCAAGAACCGCGGCGTGTCATACTGGGAAGCGGAAAACCCGGTCGAGGGCGAAACCTGCCAGAAGATCATCTATCTCGGCACGATGGACGCGCGGCTCTTCGCGATGGATGCCGATACCGGCGAACTCTGCTCGGATTTCGGCGACAACGGCGCGCTTGACGTGAACCAGTGGAACGACACCAACAACAAGTGGCCGTTCTCGCTGCTGCAACCACCGACGGTCGCGGGCAACCACGTCATCATCGGCTGGGCCGGCAATGACTGGAAATACGCCGAGGCACCGCCGGGATCGGTCTTTTCCGTCGATCCGCAAACCGGGGAGCTTCAATGGGCGGTCGACACGATCCCCGAAGACATCCGCCAGGAGACCGGCACCGCGAACGTCTGGACGGCGATGTCCGTCGACGAGGAACTGGGCATGGTCTACCTGCCGGTGGCCTCCCCCTCCCCGAATTACTGGGGCGGCAACCGCACGCAGGAGATCCCTCTCGCCACCTCGACCACCGCCGTCGACCTGGAGACCGGGGAGGTCGAGTGGTCGCGCCAGTGGGTGCATCACGACATCTGGGACTACGACACCAACTCCGCCCCCACGCTCATGGACATCACCGTCGACGGCGAAGAGATCCCGGCGCTGATGCAGGCGACAAAGATGGGGTTCCTCTTCGTGGTGAACCGCGAAACCGGCGAGGACGTGTGGCCCATCGAGGAACGCGAAGTGCCCACCGGCGACGGTACCGTCGAGGGCGAGGTATACGCCGAGACCCAGCCCTTCCCGACCAAACCCGCGCCCCTGCTCGACCAGGCCGAGAAGGCGGATGTCTGGTGGCTCGCCGATCTTGTCGGCTTCGGACAGTGCTCCCGCCTCTTCGACGACCTTTGGTACGAAGGCATGTACACCCCGCCCACGACCGAGGGTGAAGGCGTCTACACCTTCCCCGACAGCGCCGGCGGTGTGCAATGGGGCGGCGTCGCGTTCGATCCCGAGAGCCAGACCGCGATCGTCAACACCTCGCACATCGCGCAGTACATCCAGCTCTATACCCGCGAGGAATTCGACGAGATCCAGGGCGGTTCGGGCAACGAGGCGGGCTACTACCCGCAGATCGGCGCACCCTACGGGATGTCGCTGCAGGTGGCGATGAACTGGCTCGGCATGCCCTGCTGGAAGCCGCCCTACGGCGAGCTTGTCTCCATCGACATGAAGACCGGCGACGTCAACTGGCGCGAGCCGCTGGGATCGTCGCAGAAGTTCGGCTTCTACATGCCCGAGAGCATGGGCTCGCCCACAATCGGCGGCCCGGCGGTCACGGCGGGCGGTGTGGTGTTCATCGGCTCGACCATGGACGCCAAGGTGCGCGCCTTCGACATCGAGACCGGCGAGGAGCTGTGGGAAGACACCGTCGAGGCGCCGTCAGTGTCCAACCCGGCCGTCTACGAGCACGAGGGCCGACAATACGTCGCCTTCATCGGCGGCGGCAACACGATCCTCAAACCGCAGGTCGGTGACCAGATCGCCGTCTACGCCCTGCCGGAGTGACGATCCGGGCGGCTCCGCGTACGCCGCGCGGGGCCGCCCTGCATGTTCCCGCCGATGCAGGGGCGATTGCTATAATTCAATCGGTCTCCCGACGCCGGAACGAAGCACCGCGCCACCTGTTTCCGGCTCGCATGGCGGCGGCACGGTGCCCCGCCGGACGCGATAAGGAGACTGACATGAAAGACCTCAGCGGACTTTTCGAACACTTCCTGCGCGACATCTACTATGCCGAGAAGCAGATCCTGAAGACCCTGCCCAAGATGGCCCGCAAGGCGACCGACGACGATCTGCGGGCTGCCTTCGAGGAGCACCAGGAAGAGACCGAAGAGCAGATCGAGAACCTCAAGAAGGCGTTCGAGAGCCTCGGGCTCAAGGTCAAGGGCGTCACCTGCGAGGCGATCGAGGGCATCCTCGAGGAAGGCTCCGAGATCATGGACGAAGCGGAATCGGGAGAGACGCGCGACGCCGGCATGATCGCGGCCGCACAGGCCGTGGAGCATTACGAGATCACCCGCTACGGCACGCTCGTCGCCTGGGCCAAGCAGCTCGGCCATCCCGAGATCGCGGAGCTGCTGAACCGCAACCTGCAACAGGAATACGCGGCCGACCAGAAGCTGTCGAAGCTCGGCAAGACCGAGATCAACAAGGAAGCGGCGTAAGCTGCCCCCGCGCGTCGACCCTCGGGCCGGCGCGCGCTTGGCCGATCCGGCCAGGCCGCTCGAATTGTCGGAAATAAATCGGCCCAGAGGTCGTTTTCGGACATCGAAGAGACGCTTTGAGAGTCGGGTTTCGTCAACTCGATCCCTATATGCCCCCTGTCACCGCAACGCCCACCCGCACTACAGGAACACCGCCCATGTTCGTCGAAATCATCACCGTCGCCATCATCGGCTTCGCGCTCGTCTCGGGCGGCGCGATCGTCTGGGACCATGCGCGCAAGCCGCGCTGAATCCCGACAGTTCGAGGTACTCGAAAGCAAGGCCCCGGCGGTTCCGCCGGGGCCTTCGCCGTTTCGGCCCCGCCCGCGTCCGGGATCGGCAACACAGTACCAACAGGGCCAGACGAAGTGCACCTGTTGCGCACCAAAGGTGCCGGACGGGCAGTGCCTAGCCCCAACGGTCAGAGCCAAAAATACTATGCTGGACGGCGTTGCGCTTGCGGGCTGCGATGCTGGGGTTCTTCAGCCTCGGGAGGTTCAGCATGGTCAAGAGGGCATCGCGCATCACACGCTTCATCGCGGCAGCCGAGTCGCCGCGCTTGACGTTCACAAGAAGACCTACTCGGTCGCGCTCTTTAATCCGCAGGATGGTCCGGTCGAGACGTGGACCTGTCCGGCAGGGGAAGATGCTCTTGCCGCGCAGCTTTCCGGCCTTCGCTGCCGGATCAAGCATGTCGTCTATGAATCCGGGCCGTCCGGCTTCGCTCGGGCCTGCACCGTGACAGGCACGAATAAGAGAAGGCTTACGCAAGCCAGTGACAGCTTCGGTCTGGCCCTGATCCAGCGGCGGGACGCGCCTGCGGGCACGTCAGGGCCATCAACAAAGAACGTCGGCAGGCGGGTTTGATTGTACCATCGGCGCGGCTTTGTTGCGCAAAGAACGTGAAGTGCGGACCTCCCCTTTCCCCAGACGCACTTATCCCATGGGCTCTGTGACAGGTATGCCGAGCGCGGTGTAGCCGTTGAGTACGGCGGCGCGGACCTGGAGTTCTGCAACCTGACGATCGAAATCGCGTGCCATCAGGCTCTGACCCAGCAGCTTTACGCAATGCATCCATTGACCGGCAGTGCATTGCGCAGCAATGTCACGAGAGGTTTCGTCTCGGCGCGGCTTCGGCGGTGGTACCCGCTCCACTTTCGTCAGATGGCGCGGCCGAGGTATTTCGTTGCGCGCAGCGCCTCGTTCCTGGC